>JAHEXI010000030.1 GCA_023252195.1 Pseudonocardiales bacterium | reverse complement strand
TATCTCCTCACGATCAGTCTCAGTCAGCATCCTGCGCTGGGCCACTCAGCTCCTCCTCGGCGATCACACTTCGCCGAGGATCTACACCAAGATCAATTGCTTCGACCGGTTGGGATCAAGCCGACGTTTCCGCGCGGCGGAATGTCGGTACGGTCGAGTTCACGACGTCGACCGCACGATGGAATGCGCGCCACCGTGGAGTTCGGGGTGCTGGCGGCGTTGCTGGTTTCTTTCGTCACGATTCCACTGCCGGTGCCACACGTCGTGACTGCAATCGCCTGGACCACACTTACCGCTATCCATGTGGTGCGCCGCCGCCGGATCTACGCCGGCCTGCTGCGCTCGGCTCAATCGTCGGCACCGCCGGCCCACGGGTGGCGCCGGCGGGTAGTAGCCACCACGGCATTGATCGGGTGCGCTGTCACTGTGACGTTGTCCGGGTTCGCGCAATGGGCCGGCCTCGCAGCGGCGACACCGTGGCACGCCGGCAGCTCGATGCTGCTGATCGGGCTCGCTGCGATGCACGCGACCAGTCGGTTATGGCGAACGCACCGCCGCCGACAGGTAGGCTCACGCAGTGCTCTTGTCGCGCATCGCAGACCTGCCACACGCGCTACACGATAGCGAGCAGTTCGCCCAGCGCCTGGATGGTCGCCGGCCGGCGGTGTTCCTCGATTACGACGGAACGCTGACGCCGATCGTGGATCGGCCACAGGACGCCATCATCTCCGACAGCATGCGAGACGCGGTACGCAGGCTCGCAGAGCGCACAACGGTCTGCGTGGTCAGCGGCCGGGATCGACCCATCATCGACCAGTGGATGGGTGTCGACGGCCTGGTGGTGGCAGGCAGCCATGGCTTCGACATCGGCGGGCACCGCGACGGTACGGTCCGCCACGATGCGGTCACCGGTTTCGAGGACCTGCTGTCCACCGTCACCGACCGGCTGAACACCGAAGTCGGAGCAATTGAGGGCGCGGCGATCGAGCCGAAGCGGTTCTCGGTCGCGGTGCACTACCGAATGGTGGCGCCGAAGCATCGGCCCTCGGTCACCGCGGCCGTGGACACGCTGCTGGCCGAATATCCCGACCAGCTCAAAGTCACCCCCGGCAAGATGGTCTACGAGATCCAACCGAAGGTCGACTGGGACAAGGGCAAGGCCGTTCAGTACCTGCGCCACGCCTTGGGAGTCGAGGGCGAAGAATACGTGGCGCTGTATCTCGGCGACGACATCACCGATGAGGACGCCTTCAGGGCATTGAAGGAATCCAGCAGTGGACCGGGCATCGGCGTCGTCGTCGCCGACCTCGGGAACCCCGAACAGGCCGGTCGGGCCACCGCCGCGGATTTCGTTCTGGAGTCGACCGCGGAGGTGCAGCAGTTTCTGAACGCACTGGCGCACACCCAACTGTGACTATGGGAACCGTGACGATGGGAACGCTGACCATCGGGGTGGACATCGGTGGCACGAAGGTCGCCGCCGGTGTCGTCGACGAGCAAGGCACGATCGTCGCCACCGCGCACCGCGACACTCCCGCCGAGGACGTGTCGCTGATCGAAAGCGTGATAGCCGCCGCAGTGGGCGATCTCACCAGTAAGTACGACGTCGCGGCGGTCGGCGTCGGGGCGGCCGGTTTCATCGACGCGCAGCGCGCCACGGTGATGTTCTCCCCGAACCTCGCGTGGCGCGGCGAGCCGCTGCGGGCGACGCTTGCGCGCCGGCTGGGGCTACCCGTGGTGGTCGAGAACGACGCCAACGCTGCTGCCTGGGCGGAGGCCCGGTTCGGCGCCGGCCGGGGGGTGGACCACGTGGTGGCCGTCACCGTGGGAACCGGCATCGGAGGCGGCATCGTTGGCGATGGCCGGCTGCTGCGGGGACAGTTCGGCGCCGCAGCAGAGTTCGGCCACATCACAGTCGTCCCGGACGGGCGGCGCTGCGGATGCGGCTTGCGGGGTTGCTGGGAGCAGTACGTCAGTGGTCGAGCACTCGTCCGGGAAGCCCAGCAGCTCGCCGGTGACGTCCCCGACAGAGCAGGGGAACTGTTGCGCTTGGCCGGTGGCCGGCCGGAGAACATCACCGGCGCGATGATCACCCAGGCCGCGCACGCCGGTGATGCGATGGCGTTGCAGTGCTTCGACGTGGTCGGGGTGTGGTTGGGCCGCGGGCTGGCCGGGCTGGCCGCGATCCTGGACCCCGGCCTGTTCGTCATCGGTGGTGGCGTATCCGCTGCCGGTGAGGTGCTGCGCGCTCCCGCGGCCGCCGCGTTCGCCGCATCCTTGACCGGCCGCGGATACCGACCGCTCGCTGAGCTACGGATCGCCCAACTGGGTCCCGACGCCGGCCTCGTTGGTGCCGCCGACCTGGCCCGCATCCCCTCATAGTCGACCCTCGTAGTCGACGCCGTCGGCTTCGGCGGGACATACTGGGTTGACGTAGGCGCGCTCCCCCGCGCTCGGCTGAGCAGCTGAGAACCTCAGCACGAGTCGACCAGGGAGCCGCGCGTGACGCTCGGATGGATCGGCGCTAATGGCGGTGAGGGCATCACCGGCGGTCAGGCGATCCGCGCCCGGGCGGTATGGATCGACCTCGACATGATGTTCCCGCTACCTCCCGATCACCGCCGGCGAGTCGTCGCCGACGGCCTCGACCTCACCGGCCGGGTTCCCGGCATGTTGAAACGCTGGGTCCGTGGCTCCCGGGGCGAGTGGTACGGCGTGGTGTGGGTTCCGATCAGCGACGGCTCCGGAGATGTTCGGCTGACCCTCGACGACCATCTGGTCCCAGCTGTCGCGCTGCGGCCACGTTTGGCGCCCAGATCGGCCGGGTAGCCGGTTGCGAGGCACGCAAGTCGACGGAGCGACGCTGCGCAGCGTCTGCTGGTCAGCGTTCCAATTCTTCAACTTCTTCAACGCTGAACCGTCGGTAACCGTGTTCGGTCATCCGACCTAGTGCCGCTCTGATCACGCCGGCGACCGCCCCCTGCAACGCCGCGACAACCAATACCTCACGGATATCGCGGTCCAGCGCTGTCGGCTCGGGCACTTCGTGTGAGTCCTCGAACAGTCCACGCCAATATCTCTTGAACACGGCACCAGCCAGTGCCCCGCCGAGAACGCCACTGGCGATGCCCAACAGTCTATGAGTCGTCTTGCTCCTGGGAATCACGAGGCTCGCACCCTTCGCACGATCACCATCACGGCGACCAATGCGAGCCCGGCGCAGGCCAGCTTGACCCACCGCTCTTTTGGGGCCTGACTCACACCCTCCCGAGCCCGCTCCGCAGCCTCGACAGCCCGGTCACGCAGCTCGCCGCTCCGCGCCAGCACCTGGCCCTTGAACTCGTTGCCGCGTTCTAGCAACTGGCCTTTGAACTCGTTGCCCCGTTCGAGCAACTCGGTGCCGCGTTGGACCGCTTGCTGATGCAGCTCGATGCCACGTCCGATGGCTTCTTCTTTCAACTCGGTGCCGCGTTCGATGGCTTCGGTTTTCAGCTCATTGCCGCGTTCCTTGGCTCGAGCGGGCAAGTCGGCCTTATGAACCAAGGCCTCCACGGTCTCGCCCAGGTCGCTACGCAGCTCCTCGATCTCTCCCTGGAGCTGCGCTTCCTGGAGTCGTTGCTGCTCGCGGCTACTCATCGGTGCACGCTCTCCTTCACCGTCTCGATGTCCTGCTTCGTGCTCCGCACGGCCTTCTCAGGCACCGGCGGCGCCGAGTTGCGCACCTGCGTGATCCCGGCTGCCGAGATCACTCCAGCGACCACCAACAGCACCACACCGATGATCAGCGCGGCCAGCCATGCCGCTAGCACAATCGCCAATCCCAGGATCGCCGCTGCGACCAGCGCGCCGAGCCCCAGCAATCCCACAACCGCGCCGGCGCCCCCGATACCGATACCGATACCGGCTTGGGCCCCTTTGCGTTTCATCTCAGCAGTAGCCAGCGCCATCTCGTCGCGCACCAGTGCGGAGATCTGTGCGGATAGCTGCTCCACCAGCTGACCGACAGATGCGTCAGCGCCACTGGTCTGCCCCTGCTCGCGAATCGTCATCGCCTCCTCCTTGGCCCTTCGCCCGTAGTCTCAACGACATACCCGGCATCGGGGTGGTTTACCCGTGTTGCGGCGTCAACTGTGAACAGCTCTCGCGAGGTGGCGTATGTCCGGTGTTCCTGAAGACGAGCCTCAGCGGCTGGCGCGGAACATCAACGACCTGCTCCAAGAGCTGCGGGTGGCGCTGGCCGGTGTGCAGATCCTGTTCGGTTTCCTGCTCTCGATCGTTTTCACCGACACCTATCGACGGGCCACCGACGTGCAGCACGGCGCGCACCTGGTGGCGGTAGCCTTCGCGCTGATCGCGGTGGCGTTGATGACCGCCCCGGCGGCATGGCATCGGATGTTGTTCCGGCAGCGGCAACGCCGGGAGATCCTGCGAGTGTCCAACGGGTTCGCGATCGCCGGGTTGGCGAGTCTGGCCATCGCGATGAGCGCCACCATCTTCTTGCTGGCCGATGTGGTACTCGGCGATTGGCCGGCAATACTGGCCTGTGCGCTGACCGTTGTCGGTTTCAGCGTGCTGTGGTTCCTGCTTCCGCTTCGCCAGCGTGAGTACGCCGCGGAGCACCAGTCCCCGGATTCGGCCGCTAACCAGCTCCGCTAAGGCCGCTGACAGTGCGGCCGGCCAACTGCAGGTCGGCCATCAGATCGTCGAACATCTCGGCTTGGCGGTCCTTGGGGCCGCGCAGCACGGCGGACGGATGGATCGTGGCCACCAGCGGCAGTTCCGCGTACGCCAGTACCTCGCCGCGGTGCTGGGTGAGGCGAAACGATGAGCCGAGCAACGCCTTGGCCGCCGTCGCCCCCAGTGTCACCAGCAGTTGCGGACCTACCGCGGCGAGTTCTGCGTGCAGCCAGGGCAGGCAGGCCCGGACGTGTTCGACGCCGGGGGTGCGGTGGATGCGCACCTTTCCTTCGCGCCCCTCCCGCCGGAACCGGAAGTGTTTCACCACATTGGTGACGTAGACGTCGGTCCGGGCCACCCCGGCCTGCTCCAGCGCTCGGTCAAGCACCCGACCGGCTGGGCCGACGAACGGCTCACCCGCGATGTCCTCCCGATCGCCGGGTTGCTCGCCGGCCAGCAGCATCGACGCACCGGGGGGCCCGGAGCCGAAGACCGTCTGCGTGGCATCGGCGTAGAGCTCACATGCCGTGCACCCCGCTGCCTTCCGACGCAGCTCCGCCAGATCTGACATACCCGCCGAGTACCCGTGCTCCGCAGCGGGTATGCCCGGTCTAACCGACCGGAGCCGCAGGAGGACGCAGATGAAGGCAGTGACCTGGCACGGCAAGCGCGACATCCGAATCGACACGGTCCCCGATCCGAAGATCGAAGATCCGACGGACGCGATCGTGCGGATCACGACGACCGGGATCTGCGGATCCGACCTGCACCTCTACGAGGTACTCGGTCCGTTCCTGAGCGAGGGCGACATTCTCGGCCACGAACCGATGGGCATCGTGGAAGAGGTTGGCCCCGGCGTCGCCGAGATCCATCCCGGTCAACGCGTGGTGATCCCGTTCAACATCTCCTGCGGAACGTGCTTCATGTGCGCTCAGGGACTGCAGTCACAGTGCGAGACGACCCAGGTCCGGGACCAGGGGATGGGTGCCGCGCTGTTCGGCTACACCAAGCTCTACGGGCAGGTGCCGGGCGGCCAGGCCGAGTACCTGCGGGTTCCGTTTGGCAACACGCTGCCGATCGTGGTGCCCGAAGGTCTACCCGACGAGCGGTTCGTCTATCTCTCCGATGTGTTGCCCACCGCGTGGCAAGCGGTCGAGTACGCCGGGATCCCGAAGGACGGCAGCGTCGTGGTGCTCGGTCTCGGGCCGATCGGCGACATGTCCACCCGGATCGCCCGGCATCGGGGTGCGCAACGGGTGATCGGCGTCGACCTGGTGCCTGAGCGCCTCGCGCGCGCTCGGCTGCACGGCATCGATGTGCTCGACCTGCGCGAGCACCGGGATGATCTCGGCGACGTGATCCGTGAAATGACCGGCGGCCGTGGGCCCGACGCGGTCATCGACGCCGTCGGGATGGAGGCGCACGGGTCCCCCAGCGCGAAGATCGCCCAGCAGATGGCCGGGCTGCTGCCCGATGCGGTGGCGGCGCCGCTGATGCAGCAGGCCGGAGTCGACCGGCTCAACGCCCTCTACCTGGCGATCGACATCGTGCGCCGGGGCGGCACGATCTCGGTGATCGGCGTCTACGGCGGCATGACCGATCCGCTCCCGCTGTTGACGATCTTCGACAAGCAGATCCAGCTCCGGATGGGGCAGGCGAACGTCAGGCGGTGGGTGCCCGACATCCTGCCGTTGCTCACCGACGGCGACCCGCAGTGTGTGGATGGCTTCGCCACCCACACACTGCCATTGACCCAGGCCCCGCAGGCATACGAGATCTTCCAGAAGAAGCAGGACGGCGCCATCAAGATCCTCCTGCAACCCTAATCAACCCTACGGAGGATGAGCGCACTAAGGAGAGCGGTTTCTAGGTTCGGAGCAGGCGGAGCAGGGCTCGTTCTAGACGGGTGCGGACTTGCTCGTCGAGCAGGTCGAAGGTTCCGGCGCGGCGCACCGCGGCCAGGATCGTTCGGCCCTCGACGTAGTGTTCCAGCACGCGCGGATCCACGTAGGACGCTCGCGCCACCGCCCGGGTGTTCCCCAGGTGTTCGGCGACCGCCTCCAGCGCGACGTTGATCGCCCGGGTGCGGCTGCGCTGGGAGCTGGGCACACCTCGGGCGGCGCCCTCCGCGAGGGCGACCGCGGCGAGCACCGTCGCGTTCCAGGTGCGCAGATCCTTGGCGCTGAACTCGGCACCGGCCAACTCCTTGAGCCGGGCATTGACATCCGCGGCGCACACGTCGTGCCAGCCCTGCCTGGTCCGGTAGGCCAGCAGGTCCTCCCCGCCGCCACGTCGCCGGAGCAAGGCGCGCACAACCGCGTGCAGGGCCGGGTCCTGCAAAGTGATCGCCTGATCGATGCCGCCCTTGGCCGGGTACCGCAGCTCGATGGTGTCGCGCCGCAGCCGCACATGTTCGCGGCGAACCGTAGCCAGGCCGAAGCTGCCCTCGTCCGCGTCGGATCCCGGCGTGTACTCATCGCCGCCGATGCGGAACGCGCCGATGTCCAGCATCCGCAAGGTCGCGGCTAGCACCCGATCACAGCTGAGCCCGCGACCGTCGAGTTGCTCGCGGATCTGCGCCCGCACCGCGGGCAGCCGCCGGCCCAGCCGTAGCACCCGGTCATGCTTGGCGACGTCGCGGCGGCGTCGCCACTCGTCGTGGTAACGGTACTGGCGCCGCCCGGCGGCGTCGGTACCGACCGCCTGAATGTGGCCTCCGGGTAGCGCGCAGATCCACACATCGCGCCAGGCAGGTGGCACCGCGAGAGCGCGGATCCGGGCCACCGTCCCCGGATCGGTGAGTGCAGCGCCGTCCTCGTCGTGGTAACTGAAGCCCCGACCACGACGCCGGCGGGAGTACCCGGGATCGCTGAGCTCGACGCGTCGCAACCGCACTAGAACCTCCTCGCTGGCGCACATCGGACCCCGAACAAGTACCCCGTTTGCCGCATGAACTGTTCCGTCTTGGGGAAGATCTGTGCGGTGACTGATAGCGAGGTGGGCAGCCGGGCGAACTCGCCGACCCAGATTCCGGTGCGGGGATGGCGACAGGTGCTCAGCCGTGCGTGGCACTCGAGCCAGGAAGACAACGTGTCGATGCTGGCCGCGGGGGTGGCCTTTTTCGGGTTCCTCGCATTGTTCCCGGCGCTGATCGCGCTGGTGACTTTGGTGGGCCTGATCGCCGATCCCGCGCAGATCACCCAGCAGGTGCAGAGCTTCACCGCGGGGCTCCCGCCGGCCTCTCGGCAGCTGATCTCCGACCAGCTCAATGCGATCACCCAGAGCAGCGGTGGCGCGCTGACCATTGGGCTGGTGGTCTCGCTGCTTGCGGCACTGTGGAGCGCATCGAGTGGGACATCGAACCTCATGGCGGCGGTGAACATCGCCTACGAGGAGAAGGAGACGCGGGGCTTTGTGAAACTCCGCGGGATCGCGCTGCTGCTCACCCTGGGTACGGTCGTGTTCCTGATGCTGACCCTGGCGTTGATCGCAGTGGTGCCGGTGGTCTTGCAGTTAGTGCCGCTGGGACCGCTCGGAACAGTCCTCGCTCAACTGCTGCGGTGGGCGCTGCTTCTTGCTCTGATCATCGTCGGGTTGGCGGTGTTGTACCGGGTGGCACCGGACCGCAATGCGCCGAAGCTCCGCTGGGTGAGCGTGGGCAGCGTGCTGGCGGCGCTGCTGTGGTTGCTCGGCAGCGTGGGGTTCAGTCTCTACGTCAACTACTTCGGCAACTACAACAAGACCTACGGCGCGTTGGCCGGCGTGATCGTGCTCCTGCTGTGGTTCTTCCTCACCAGTTACATCGTCCTGCTCGGGGCCGAGATCAACGCCCAGTCCGAATACCAGACCGAGCGCGACACCACCATCGGGCAGCCGCGGCCGATGGGTCAACGCGATGCGGTGGTCGCTGACGGCATGCCCGGGTATCGCGGTGGGTAGCGGTCGCCGAGGCGCTTCGGCTGCTGCACCGGCACCTGCACGCGAGTGCAGCAGCTCGTCGCAGCTAGGAATTCACCCCAGCAGCGCCGAAGACCTCGGTGACCTTGCGGGCGCGAAGCTCCTCGAGGGTGTCGGCCTGCCGGCGGCCCCGGTCCAGTAGCCGATCCAGGCGCCCGAGGTCCAGGCGGCTGTCGTGTTGCGCCAGTTCGCGCAGCGTGCACCAGCCCAACGCTTTGTGCTCCGCTGCGAGCCGCAGGCCTTCCAGCTCCACGACGATGCTCAGCGGAGAGCGACCCCTGAGGTAGCCGTTCGGCTTCAGGCGCCCCAACTCGACCTCCACAGTCAAGCCGGCCAGATGATCGTTGAGGTAGATACCGAGCAGGTCTGACTCAGAGCTGGCCTTACTTGTCGTGCCGGCTTCTGTCGCATCTGCGCGTCCAGCCATGCTGCCTCCTCCGGGCCCCGATGTGGCCGCTTGGAGTTCTTCATACCCCAGCCAGGCTCGATCAATGCGCCGTGCGGGCCACCGTTTGCGTACACCATGGGGCCCAGACCGACGACCACCGACGAGATACTCGGGGTGCAGCTGTTCACCCGGGGTCCGGCCCGCTACCGCACCTACTTCCCCACCGTCGACGTCATCGCCCGCCTGCCTGACCCTGCTGACTCAAGATGTTTCGCGATCCAAACCGGGATACCGAATGAATAGTGACGTGATCACGATTTGCGTGACTTCGGCGACATTTCTTGTCGTCTCAGTCACACAGTCCGTGATCTTGGTGGGTCTGCCGCGGTGCGCTGGGCAGATTCCCCCACAATGGTGACGGCTGTCACGCTCACCGCGGCGGTGGTCCGCTACAACGGCGGCGCGCCGAGGCGGCTGGGATGCCCGATTAAACCTTTTGTACGCGCCCGATCGGGTGATTTAACTTCACCTAGAGCGGTTCACAAATCCGGCATATCGCGTTCGCAAAGGCACTTCTTCATCCGTGCTTCAACCTGCGGAAACGTCCAGTCTTGTAGCGCTGAGTAACAGTTTTTGCACTGCGATCCCCGCCTGACGGGTCCTGCTGTCACCCTTTGCATCGCCCATGGCGATCCGTACGGTCGAACTCGTCCTGCTCGAAGGAGCCACCTTGGTGCGGGAATCCGGACCCGGTGCGCAAACCCGTCCCTCGGTCCCGGATACCGCAAGCTCACCCCTGAAATCGGGACGGGGGCGCAGCCTGGCGATCGGTCGACGCGGGATCGACGAATCCCACGCAATTACCGACACCAGCAGTCGTGTGCGCGTTTCACGGAGAACAAACATGACGAAGACCTCCCGATTACTCGCACGTATTGGTATCGCTGCGGCCGCGCTGACGGCTCCGCTGGTATTGGCAGCCCCGGCCCTGGCGTCCCCGACGCACCAGGATCCGTGGGATGCCGTGGCGGCGTGCGAAAGCGGCGGTAACTGGAGCACCAACACCGGCAATGGGTATTCCGGTGGGCTGCAGTTCGCCCCCAGCACGTGGCGGTCATACGGTGGCGGGGCCTACTCAAGCTCCGCCAGCGGGGCCACCCGGGCGCAGCAGATCACGATCGCCGAGAAAGTGCTCCACGCACAGGGTTGGAAGGCCTGGCCAACCTGTTCGAAACGGGCCGGGGTCGGCTGACACCGGCTGCACCATCCGCTCGGCCCCCGTCGCCCGGCGGGGGCCGAGCGGATGTGCCACCCGGAGCGCTGAGACTGTAGGCCGCCGCGCACTGGACCGAAGTGCTGGCACTCCGACGGTGCCCTGGTGCAGAGTTGCGCGGATGAGCAGCACCATCGCTGACCCCCGTGCCGACCGGGCGTTCTTCGGCCATCCGCGCGGGCTGGCCAACCTGTTCGGCGTCGAGATGTGGGAGCGCTTCTCTTACTACGGGATGCTCGCCTCATTGACGCTGTACCTGTTTTACGAGGCGACGGGCAGCAACCCCGGCCTCGGGCTGCCGAAGTCCACGGCCACCAGCCTGGTCGGTGCCTACGGCGGATTGGTCTACGTCTCGACCATCGCCGGCGCGTGGACGGCCGACCGGGTGCTCGGCGCCGAACGGACCTTGTTCTACAGCGCCGTTCTGGTGATGCTCGGGCACATCGCGCTGGCGATCCTGCCGGGCTTCGCGGGCGTCGGTGTCGGTCTGGCGTGTGTCGCGCTGGGCAGTGGCGGAGTCAAGGGCAACGCCACCGCGGTCGTCGGAACCTTGTATGCGGAAAACGACGACCGCCGCGACGCAGGTTTCTCGTTGTTCTATATGGGGATCAACACTGGCGCGTTGATCGGTCCGTTGCTGACCGGGCTCGCTCGAACCACGCTCGGTTTCCACTACGCCTTCGGCGTAGCCGCCATCGGCATGGCCGCCGGCCTGATCCAGTACACGATCGGGCGCCGCAACTTGGGCACAGAGGCGAGCATCGTCCCCAACCCGCTGCCCCGCGCGCGATGGACCATGGTCGTCGGCCTCGTCGCAGTGGTCGCTGCCGTGGTGGTCTTTCTTGTGGTGACCGGAGTGATCACCGCCGCCAACCTGTCTGACGTCGTCGTTGTCGTCTGTGCGGTAGCTGCAGTGGTGTATTTCGCGGTCATTCTGACCAGCTCGAAGATCACAGTTGTGGAGCGCAGCCGGATGCTCTCGTTCATCCCCCTGTTCGTCACCAACGCCGTGTTCTGGTCGCTCTATCAGCAGCAGTTCACGGTGGTGGAGATTTACGCCGACGGGCGAACGGACCGAAACCTCTTCGGCTGGCAGATGCCCACGGAGTGGGTGCAGTCGTTCAACCCCGTGTTCATCATCCTGCTCGCACCCATGTTCGCACTGCTGTGGATCAAGCTCGGGTCCCGCCAGCCCTCGACACCGATCAAATTCGCGCTCGGCACCGTGATCATGGGCTTGGCTTTCCTACTGTTCCTATTGTGGTCCGGCGGCACCGGACCGACCACGCCGCTGCTCGCCGTCGGCCTCATCCTGCTCGTCTTCGCGATCGGGGAGCTGCTGATCTCCCCGGTCGGCTTGTCGCTGGCCACCAAGATCTCCCCGGGTGCGTTCCGCAGCCAGACGGTCGCGCTGTACTTCCTGTCTGTTGCCCTCGGCACGGCCATGTCCGGATCGCTCGCCGGCTACTACAACCCGCAGCACGAGGCACCGTACTTCGGCATTCTCGGCGCAGTCGCGATCGTCGTCGGACTGATCGTCATCGGGCTCAGCCCGATGGTCCGCCGGCTGATGGCCGGAGTCCGCTGACCGACTCGTTCGTCTCATCAACCTCTACTGCCCCACTCCGGAAGTGGGTGGATCCGTTGCCGAGGTGCCGGAGATGGCAACTTGTGGCGAAAGTTGCCGTGCGTGGCTCTTCGCACGCGACGACACTGCGGTGGCGACACAGCGACACCAGCTACCACACTCGCAGTTTGACATCATAGGTAAGAATTCTTACGCTCATAGTATGAAAGCCGTGGTCTCCGAGAAGGGCCAGGTCACAATCCCGAAGCAGTTGCGGGACCGGCTGGGTATCCGGCCGGGAGAAGTGCTGGAGTTCGAGGAGGACTGCGGTCGCCTCATCGCGGTCAAGCAGCAGCGACGAGCTCCACTAGACAGTGTCTACGGGATCTTGCGGGTCGCCAGCACCACTGACGAGCTCATCACGCAGCTCCGCGGTCCCGCCGAACTGCCGTGATCACCGCAGTCGACACCTGCGTGCTCCTCGACGTGTTCACAGCGGACACCACCTTCGGACCGGCGTCTCGGGACAGCCTCGGTGCATGCCTCGCCAGAGGCACAGTGCTCGTGTCCGCGGTGGTATGGGCCGAAACCAGCGCTTTCTTCCCGGAACCGGATAGCGCCGAGGCTGCCATGGACACCCTCGGTGCGGCGTTCAGCCCGCTGGAACGCCGCAGCGCTGACCGCGCCGGCCAGGCGTGGCGCAACTATCGAAAGCGCGGTGGCTCCCGGCAGCGCGTGGTCGCGGACTTTTTGATCGGTGCTCACGCAAGCCTGCAAGCCGACCGCCTGCTGACCCGCGATCGCGGCTTCTACCGCAGCTACTTCCCCG
This sequence comes from Pseudonocardiales bacterium, assembly GCA_023252195.1. Lineage (GTDB taxonomy): Bacteria > Actinomycetota > Actinomycetes > Mycobacteriales > Pseudonocardiaceae. Next base: position 25,381 of record JAHEXI010000030.1, on the reverse strand, counting down.
ACCTCATGGTGGTCGAGCCCACCATCGGCAGCCCGCGAGCTAACGATTAGCCAGGAAGCGGTCCTCGCTGGCGTAATCGAAGGCGCTGTCGAGACGTCCGTCGTCCCAGTCGTGGGGCAGTCGAGCTCCCCCTGCGCGCTCGGCGATTGACGTAAGCCAGTCGATCTCATCTCGAACAGTGCAGGCGAAGTCACCGACCGGGACGTAACCAAGATTCAGCGCTGCACTCATGTCGAGCACAACAGGGTGCCTGCGACTCCATGGATGCCAGCCGAGTGAAGCGGGAACGTCGTCGTCAAGCAGGACCTCCCGCCACGCGTGGCCGAGGTGACGCGCGACCACGCGGGCGATCTCGGCACCGCACGGGGCATCCGGATCCGCGGTGTTGAGGATTCGTTGACCGGGCTTCGCCGCGACAGTCTCGACGAGCGCCGCGATGTTGACAGCAGCACTCGGGTGATCGACGCCCCGGCCGCGGCCCGCCAGCAGCACCACCTCGCGCCGATCGAGCACGCGCTTGACGAACACCCACGTTCGCGGCGGCCGGGCAGCTTCGCCGTGAATCTTGGATGGGCGAAGTATCGACACGGGCAGCCCACTGTCCAGTAGCACATTCTCGGCCGCCACCTTGTTGCGGCCATAGCCCTCGCGGCTGTTGAAGTCGATGTCGCTCGGGGCGACGGTGGCCTGGGTCTCGGCGATCGGCCCGTTGAACTGCGGGGGGTCGTCGGAGTTGGAGTGCCGGCCCGCCGCGTCGGCGTAGACGGCCTTGCTCGAGATCATCACGGTTGACCCGGCACTGCCTGCCAGCGGCAACAGCGCTGTGGCCTGCGCGCGCGTGTAGCAGACGCAATCGACCAGCAGGTCGGCTCCGGCGCCAAATGCGGCGGCAACGGCGACGCCGTCGGATCGGTCAACGGCGAAGAACCGGCTGTGGGCCGCAAGATCGGTCGGCAAGCGGCCCGCCGTCCGGCCGACAACGTCGACATCCCAACCGGCCGACATGAGCCGGCGACTGATCGCCCGACCGACCAGACCCGAGCCACCCACCACGAATGCGCGCATTTCTGCAGCCCGCCTAAGCCTGAAGGTCGCGGAAATGCTGCCGGATCGATGCTCGGAGGGTGTCGTGTTGTGGCCCCAGCGCCGTCTCGGTGTCGCGCCATCGTGATGGCGGATACAGCCACACTGGTCGGCTGATCAGTTCGGCGGGCTCCCAGTCGTAGCGCGGCCAGACGTGCGCGTGCAGGAAGCTGTCGGTGTTGCCGAGAATCTCCAGGTTGACCCGGCGGAACCGGTCATCGGCCTCCTGGCAGGCGAGCTCGACTGCTTCGCCCAGCAAAGCCATGCTGTGCAGGTACTCGGCTCGCGCGGAACGAGGCAGATCCGACAACCGTTGGGCATCCGGGTCGTCGGTCAACAGCACGCAGTACCCGGGAAGCCATTGGACATCGCCCATGACCGCAAAGCCGGCCGGCACCCGGGCGATAACCGTGGGATTGGCACCCCGCAGAGCAGCACCGACTCGATCACGGCGCCAATCAGTCATAGCCGCAGACTAGAGCGATCGGACCTCGCGATCAGTGGGCCGGTCTGGTCAGGTGTTCGGTGAACCATGAGGTGAATGCAGCGTCGACGGCGGCCGCGTGCACAGTCTGCGGTGCCGGTTCGACGCCGGGCGGCTCCGCCAGGTGGTGCGGCATGCCAGGCTCGCGATGCAACCGCACGCGCGAGCGGTCCCGATAGCGGGAGGCGAGCTCACAGTCCAGCGCCTCAGCGTCGGCGCGGAACTCCGGGTGGTCGTCCGCGCCGCTGACCAGGAGCAACGCCGGCTCTGCGGTGGCAATCTCGGCAGATCTGCGGAGAAAGTCGAACCGGCCGGCAACGGCCCGCGAGGCGTCGGTCCACCCGTAGTGGATGTCGAAGACCCGCTCGATGGCCGCGACGGCACTGGGCATCCGCACGAACGGGTTGACCAGCGCGGCGACCGACACGGGCAAAGCTCCGGCGGCGATCACTTCCATCGCGACCCCGCCGCCCAGCGAGCCGCCGGCCACCCCGATCGGACCGTCCGAGACACAGAGCTGGGAACGCACCGCAGCGACCGCCGCCGGTGCCTCATCGGCCGCCTGCGACAGGATCGGGCCGAACAAGTTCAACACCGGGTCGGCGAGACCGAGCCTCATCATCTCCTCGGACCCGCCTGCCGGTAACCGACGCCCGGTCATGGGCAGTCCGAGGTACAGCCGCCACGCGGGAAATGCGGCCATCGGCAGTGCCGCGGCCATCGCGGAGTCGGTGCACGGCGGATCCAGGAGGTGCCAGATCACCACCAGCGGCGCGTGCGCGCGATCCTCCGGCGGCGGGAGGGCGGTGAATGGAACGCCCGCGGCCGTGCCGGTGATCGGTTGGCTCGACGAGGAGGTCATCGAGTCATGCAAGCAGCCACGCCCCACCCACGGTGTGAAGGGGTCCCGCCACTTGTGATCGTCGAAAGTGAGGCGTGGCCGTGCGGATTCGCACAGCTGGGGCTCAGTTTCGACGATCAAGCTCCGACGATCGCGGATGCTGGGCGCCATCGAAGGCGGGCGTGGCCCCGCTTTGGGCGATCGGGAGGTGGAGTGGTGTGCTGGTCGGCGTGCCGCCGATGAACCCACTGCCGCCAGCGCCGGGTCTGCCACCGGTGTCCTCAGTGGCCCCGGCTCCGGCCGCGTCGGCACCAGCGCTGCCGGGACCGTCGTTGGCGCGCGCGTCGGGGTCGATGGCGGTGGCCACGGTGGTCAGCCGGGTGACCGGGTTGGTGGCCAGGCTGTTGCTGGCCGCGGCGCTGGGCTTCGGGGTGCTCAACGACTCGTACAACATCGCCAACGAGTTGCCGAACATGGTCTATGAGCTGCTGCTGGGCGGGGTGCTGTCCAGCGTGGCGATCCCGGTGCTGGTCCGCGCTCAGCGCACCGACCCCGACGGCGGTCACGAATACGCGCAAAGGCTGCTCACGATGAGCACGATCGCGCTGCTCGTGGGCACGATCGGTGCGGTGGCCGCGGCGCCGCTGCTGATCCGGCTGTCGGTGACCAGCGGTCCGCACGCCAACCCCGCGTTGGCCACCGCGTTCGCCTACCTGTTGCTGCCGGAGATCCTGTTCTACGGGCTGGCCGCGCTGGTGGGCGCGGTGCTCAACAGCCGCGGCGTGTTCGGGCCGCCGGCGTGGGCCCCGGTGGCGAACAACCTGATCGTGATCGGGGTGATCGGGGCTTACGCGATCACCCCCGGTCGGATCAGCCTGCATCCCAGCCTGATGGGCGACGCCAAACTGTGGGTGTTGGGGGTGGGCACCACGCTGGGGATCGTCGTGCAGGCGGCGGTGTTGCTGCCGGCGCTGCGCCGGTCGGGATTCCGGTGGCGCTGGCGGTGGGGCTGGGATCCGCGGCTGTCGTCGTTCGGCGGGCTGGCCGGCTGGGTGGCGCTGTACGTGCTGGCCGGTCAGCTCGGGCTGGTCATCACCTACCGAATCGCCAGTGCCACCGCCAGCGGCGGGGTGTCGACCTATGCGTACGCCTGGACGTTGCTGATCGTGCCCTACGGAGTGCTGGGCAACTCCGTGTTGACCGCGCTGATGCCCCGGATCAGCCGCGGCGCCGCCGACGGGAAGATCGACGAAGTGGTTGCCGACCTGTCTCTGGGTACCCGGATGTCGGCGCTGCTGCTGCTGCCGATCTCGGCCCTGCTCACCGTGGCTGGTGCGCAGGTCGCCATTGTGCTGTTCTCCTACGGCCACTCCGACCTCGCTCAAGCCGACCGACTGGGCCACACCCTGGCCGCGTCGGCGTTCGGCCTGCTGCCCTACGCCGTGGTGCTGCTGCAGCTGCGGGTGTTCTACGCACTGGGCGACGCCCGGACTCCGACCGTGATCATGGCGCTGATGGTCGCCGGGAAGATCGGTCTGTCGTTGCTTGCGCCCGTCGTGCTGGCTCCGCAGCAGGTCGTCATCGGGCTCGCCGCGGCCAACTCGGCGTCCTTCGTCATCGGCGGCGCTGCCGGCCAGGTGTGGCTGTGGCATCGGCTCGGCAGCCTGCACACCCGGCGGGTGGCGGGCGCGGTGGTCCGTATCGCGGTGGCTGCATGCGTCGCCGCAGCGGTTGGATTGGTCGTGATCAGCCTGGGCCACCTCGCCTTGCCGCACGCGCTGCCCCCCTTGCGCGCCGCCGCCGAACTCGCCGCCGCCAGCGTGCTCGGCGGCGCTGTCCTACTCATCGCGCTACGCGCCTTGCGCGTCGCCGAACTCCAGGTCGTCTTGACTCGTGCCGCCAGCCTGCTTCGCCGCTGACCCGCGGCTGCTGGGGTACCATTGTGTGCCATGAGTACCCTCAGCCTTCGCGACCTGCGCAACAACCTCGGCGCGGTGGTGCGCGAAGTCGCCTACACCGGCCATGAGGCGGTCATCACCGACAACGGCCGTGAGGTCGCTGTGATCATCAGCTTGGACGACTACGAGCGCTTGCATGAGCACGCCGACGTCGCTGACGCGCTGCGCTTACGAGACATGCGTGCCGCCGGTGGTTACACCACGATGTCGCTGGACGACATGCTCACCGAACTTGGCGTATCTCTCGATGACTTTACAGAGCTGGCAGTGTGAACGTCGCGTTCCATCCCGACGTCTACAAGCAGCTCCAGCAGCTGCCTCGCGCAGTCTTTACCGCAGCGCTGAGCGCAATCATCGCCCTTACCTACAATCCGCGACCCGCCGGTGTCAAGAAACTGGTCGGTAGCCACAGCGACTGGCGCATACGTATCGGTGAATACCGAATTGTGTACGAGATCGACGACACCTTGACAACCGTAACCGTCCTGGGAGTTGCGCACCGCCGCGACGCGTACCGGTAAGCGACTTCGTCCCCGGTGGCGGGCGCGTCGCCTCCGCGCACGGGTTGGTGTGGCAGACTCTGCGCACTTGTGTGCAAACCTGGTCAAGGGGAACGCGATGAGTGACGAGGACCAGGTCGCCGGCGCCGCCGGTGACACCGGCAACGTGCTGCAGGGCACCGCGCTGGGTGCTCTGCTCAGTGGCAACGGCGCGGCGGCCGGCTTCTCGATCAACTACGAGCGCGTCCCGCAGTCCATCGCCGACCTCGAGCACGCCGCTGACTACCTCCAGGCCCAGGCGGCGGTCGCACAGCGCCTGGCGAGTATCCCGGCTCCTGGGCTGGATGGGGTCAGCCTGAACGCGGTAGCCCAGATCGGTAAGTGGGCCTCGGACAGCGGCGCCAACAACCTGGAAGCGAACCTTCTCGCCGGTGCGAAACAGCTCCGGGATCTGGCGCAGAAGTTGCGCGCGGACCTGCAGACCTACCTGCAGGTTGAGGAGCTGAACATCCCGAACGCCAGCCCGGGACTGCCCCTATCCGATTCGGGGCGGTCACTATGAGGACCCGATTCCTGCCTAGCGTGATCGTGGCGAGTTCGGTGATCGTGGCGGCGGGGTGCGGTAGCGGTACGGGTGCGGCGCCAGCGCAACCGAGTCCCGCACTGGCGGCAAGTCCGATCCCGCCGGTGAAAAATCCGCGCGATGTCGCAGCGATGTCGCGGCGGCCCTGTGAATTGCTGACCGCGCAGCAGGCGACGGCGTTAGGGTTCGATCTCCCACCGGAGGAGTCGGATGGCTTGTTCGGCACCCTGGATTGCCAGTGGAGGAAAACCACGCGTTCCCGACAGTTGGTTCGATCAGTGGATCTCTCGATGTTCACGAACAATCCAACCTTGGAGGTCGGCTACAGCAAGGACCATCGTGGTCTGCCGTTCTTCGAGCTGACCGAGATCGCGGGCTACCCAGCCATCGTCACCAGGACCAACGCGGACATCGCCCATTGCGACATCGACGTCAAAACCGCGGAGCGTCAGAGCTTCACAGTGTTTTACCAGTCGCAAGAGCAAGCGCTGAAGAACAATCCGCAGCAGTCGTGCGAGGTGGGCAAGCAGATCGCCGCCGCGGTGCTGATGAACCTGCCGCCGAAGAGTTGAGGGGGGAGCAGCGATGGGGACGGACTTCAACTACGACGACACCAGCCATCAGGTCATCTTCGACCACATCAACGGGGGCGCGGGCTCCGACGCGCTGCAGGAGATCTCCCAGTCGTGGCAGCGGCTCGGTGACGGCGTCGGAACGACCTGCAAGTCTTACCTGCAGAGCGCGATCGGCGTCCTCCTGGACTCCCGACAGGGCGCCGCCGCCGACAGTGCGGTTGCGGCGACCGGCGCGATGCTGCCGTGGATGAACACCGTCGTGCAGACCACCGCCACCGTGGCGCAGCGGACGCAGGACCAAGCCGAGCATTGGGTGAACGCCAAGAACAGCGTCCCGCCGGTGCCGCCGACGCCGAAATCGGCTGGTTTCTCCAGCGATCCCGGCGAGTGGGCCGCCGAAAAAATGGACTGGTTTCCGGGGATCACCTCCGACGAGGAGAAAGCCCAGCAGCGCCAGCAGGACGCCGCTGAGCAGGCCCGCCAAGCAATGCGCGTGTACCAGTCCAACTCCAACGGCAACATCGACGTCGTCCCAGCGTTCACCCCGCCGCAGGCCTTGGACAGCAGCGTCGGGGCACTACCGCTGACCAATCCCAGAATTGACGCCGCCAATAGCGCCCCACCAGCCATCGCCATCGCCGGTGGCGGCACACCCAGCCAGCTTCGCGCCGCTCATCAACCGGCAATCCCACCGGCAGCCCACCAAGGGGCCCCCTACCAACCGGCGGCCACGATCTCACAGCTCGCCCCGACCGCGCCCGCCGCAGCTGCCAGCACCTTCGCGCCACCGTCGAATCCAGGGGCCCTCGGCGAGGGCATGATGCCGGGCGGCTTGCCCATCAGCACCGGACTCGCCGAAGGCGGCACCGGATCACCCCGGTCAGTAGCCGCACGCGGCTCGGCTGCGGGAGTACGGCTCGGCGGCGCCGCTGACGGCGGCCGCACCGGATTCGGTCCCCGGCCCACCACGGGCTTCGGCCCCCGCCCGACCACCAGCGCCCACCCGGCCCTCGACGAGATGAGCCCCACCCGCGGTGGCGCCAGCCCAGCCGCCGCCACCCGCAACGCCGGCGAGGCCGGATACGGGCAGCCCTTCGGGGGCGCCGCCAACCAGCAAGGCGAGCGAGACCGCGAGCACCGCAGCAAATACCTCATCCACGAGGACTCCAACGCGATCGTCGGAGACCTGCCACCCACCGCGCCACCAGTGATCGGCGCAGATTACTGAGCTGATCGGCGCTGCGCCCAGTCGCGGAGCCTAGCTTCGACGGTGGCGGCGTCCACCCGATCGGTGATCGCCCAGCGCCGGTAGGCGTTGTTGAGCTTGACGGTGAGTTTGTCGACCAGCACGGGTTCGGGTTCGGGTGCGTAGCTGGGGTCGATGAAGGCCTGGGAGTAGCGGACCGTGTCGACGATGGCGGATTTGATCTGCTCGTGAGCAAGGTAGATGTCCAGGTCGTGTTCCCAGCCTTCGATGTACTCCGAGTCTAGGGCCGCCGGCCAGAGATGCAGGACGTGATCGCGTTCGGCGGGGGAGTAGCCCATCTTGTGGAAATGTACGGCGAGGTCGTAGACGGGGTCACCCCAAAGGGCAAGTTCCCAGTCCAAAAAGTAGCTCTCCCCGTCCTTGATAATCATGTTCTTTCGGTGAATATCGGAGTGGACGCATACCAGCGGCCGCCGGGTGAGCGAGGGCCAGGCCGCTTCGACGACCCGGAGCGGATCGGCGGGAAACCCGAAAGCCTTGAATTGCGCGCCGTACTGATCACGGTAGGTCGCATGGACCTGCTCAGTCAGGCCGGATAGGCGCCAAGCAAAGGCAATCGTGTCGTCACCATGCGGCCAATCGGCCGGTGTGACGGGCAATTTGCTGCGGGGGATGGTGGTGAGTTCAGTGAGCAGCGTCACGACATCGGCCGGCACGTGCGGCGGAACGGCGACGCCGCGGGGGGCAATGGCGTTGAGGACCGGCCCGTCAATGAATTCGTGGACCTGGTAGCGAGGCTCGGCACTGGCGTGGAGCAGGCGAGGGGCGTGCTGGATGTAGGGCGTGATGGCGGGCAGGATCTCTTCTTCGCGCCACAGCCGCAGGTCCATGATGTCGGCACCGTGGATGGGAATGCGGACGTTGACGGGGCCGGTGGAGGTGTCGACGCGGACGTTCCTGTTGTAATAGCCAGCCGCCGCTTCCAGGTGAGCGGCGCCGGTGGCATAGAGGTCCTGCCACGGTTGGGTCACCCCCTCCCCCGGAGCATCGCGGCAATCAACGCTGCTGCCCGTTCTTCAAGTTGAGAAACCGAATCGAGAGGTTCGATCCGAGCGCGGGCGGCGGCGGCGGCTTGGGTGATGTGTAGGTCGCAGTGCCCGAGGTCGTCGAGTGCTTGGGCGGCCAGGATGATCAGGCTGGGGTAGACCTCGGCGGCGACGAACTCGTCGACCGCCCAGGTGAAGGAGTCGACGGTCCGGCCGAAATGGCCTTGGCGGGCGTACAGGAAACCGCGGAAGAACTCGGCGCGGGCCAGCCCGGACCGGTACCGGGCGCGCTTGAGATAGGTGCAGGCGGTGTCGAACGATGCGGCAGCTTCGGCTTCATTGCCCAGCCTCATCTGGGCAATCGCGATCGCAGTGTGGGTCTTGCCGAGCTCGTGCAGGGCGCCCAGCTCGTGCTGAGCCTCCAGCGCGGCCGGCGCAGCGGTCAGCGCGGCGGCAGGTTCAGTCCACGCCAGCAGCTCAACCTGGTTGGTGGTGATGTTGGCGAGCCCGACCACAGCGCCCGAACCCTGGTAGCAATCACGGGCCTGTTGCAAGGATGTGGCGGCGGCGCCAATTCAGCGGTTCTCGGCTCGCGACCACCACCAGGCCCCTGCCGAGCTGGCCGATCAGATCACGCAGCCAGGTGTCGGCGGCCGAGGCTCGTCCGGTTCGAACCGGGGTGGGCACCCGCGCCTCGTAGGCGTCGACGAAGACGACGAAGGGCCGCTGCTCACTAGCCGACCGCAGGTCCCCGGCGAACAGATAGGTCACCGCGTCGAGCACCTCGGTGTTCTCCAGCTCGTCGAGCATCTGGAGCACCTCATCGGCGTGCACGGCCCGCTTGCGCCGCATCCACGCGGTGGCCCGATCGGCGAGCTTGAGCAATCCGATCGCCGTTCCGAACACCGGCAGTCCCGAGGCGTCGTCGAAGATCGTGGTCAACACCTCGCTTTCCGCTAGGAACGGCAGGTCACGACCGGTGAGCCGCAGGTTCGGGTGCAGTCGCTGCCACAACACCGCATAGGCGATATCGAACCGGTCGAAGGAGGCCTGCTGTCGACCGAACTCGGTCCGCAGCACGGCCAACGCATTTTCCTGCTGCCGCATCGCCGGAACCTGCAGGTCCAACACCGCCGTACGGCATCCCTGCGACGCAGCGGCCCGGTTGCGTAGCTCGCGTACCAGCCGGGACTTGCCGATACCGCCCACGCCGACCACATTGAGCACCCGCGGCTGATCGGCAATCCGGCTCAACTCCTCCGCGAACGCCGCAAGCACGCTCTCCCGGTTCACGAAGCGGCGCTCCAGAGCAGCGACGCGCCGGAAGCGGGGGCGCAGGGACATGCGAGTCTCCTCGAGAACGCGATCTGGAGTTGTGGCGCACGGCCGGTTGCACGGTACGGCAGACGATCGGGCACGACGAGCAGGTGGCCCGTGACGTCATGCCGTTCTTACTCCTCTGGTTCTATGGTCGCGTCGATCACGACGTCTCTTTGGGGGGAATCTGGTGACTCGGTCTCGGTGGCGCCTCGGTGCGCTCGCCATGGTGCTGGTGTGGGCCGTGACAGCCTGCGCGGGCGCCCCGCCTACGCCGCTGGGATCGGGGCTACTGCTACCCGGGTACGACCGCCAGGTGCGGCCCCAAGACGACCTGTTCACCTTCGCCAGCGGTCAGTGGCTGAGCACCACCCAGATCCCGGCCGACCGGAGCCGCTACGGCGCCTTCGACATCCTGGCCGACGAGGCCGACCAACAGCTGCGCACGATCGTCGAGGACAGCGGGGCCCGGCATGGCGCCGCCGGCTCACCAGACCAGCAAATCGGCGACTTCTACGCGAGCTTCATGGACACCGCGCGGCTCGACGCGCTCGGGGCCGCTCCACTGAAGGCGTCACTGGACCGCATCGATGCCCTCGCCAGTCCCTCGGACATCGTTCGGTACTTCGGCGTGAGTGCAGCGGACAGCACGCCCAGCCCCATCGCGCTGTCCGTCAACCAGGACGCCCGCAACGCATCGGCTTACATCCCGAACGTCTTCCAAAGCGGGCTCACCATGCCCAACCGGGATTACTATCTGAAATCGGATCCGCAGTTCGTGACGGTCCGGGACCAGTTCCGGGCCTATGTCGCGCGCATGCTGGGTTTGGCCGGGGTCGCCAATCCGGATGCCGCGGCCGGCCAGGTGGTCGGTGTGGAGAACCGCCTCGCGCAGGTCGAGTGGACCGCCGCGCAGGACCGCGACGCGACGGCGACCTACAACAAGTTCACCGTCGCCGATGCCACTGCGCGCGCACCGGGGCTGGACTGGAAGACCTACCTCGACGCAGCCGGCGTGCAGACCCCCGACTTCGTCGTCGCAGAGCCCAGTTTCTTCACCGCCTTGGGCAGCGCACTGACCACCATGCCCGTTGCGGACTGGAAGTCGTACTTGAAGTTCAAGGTCATCGACGACTTCGCGCCCTACCTGAGCAATGACTTCGTCACAGCCCGCTTCGAATTCCGCGGCCATGATCTCGCCGGGCAGCAGGAGCAGCGACCACGTTGGAAGCGGGGTGTCACCGCGGTCGACGATTCAATGGGCGATCTACTCGGCCAGCGATATGTGCAACGTTACTTTCCCCCGGATAACAAACGGCGGATCGACGCGCTGGTCAACAAGCTGATCGACGCCTACCGCACGTCTATCAACGGCTTGGACTGGATGAGCGACTCGACCAAAGCCGAAGCCAGGGACAAGCTCAGCAAACTCGCGGTGAAGATCGGTTATCCGAGCAAGTGGAAGGACTACTCGAAACTGCGAGTCGCCCAAAACGATCTCGTGGGCAACATAGTCCGCTCCGCCCAGCTAGAATACCAGCGCAACCTCGACCGGCTCGGCAAGCCAGTGGACCGCGATGAGTGGTTCACCACGCCGCAGACCGTCAACGCTTACTACGACCCGTCGCGCAACGACATCACGTTCCCGGCCGCGATCCTGCAGCCGCCGTTTTTCAACACGGCCGCTGACGATGCGGTCAACTACGGTGGAATCGGCGCCGTGATCGGCCACGAGATCAGCCACGCGTTTGACGACCAGGGTCGTAAATTCGACGGCACCGGCAATCTTCGCGACTGGTGGACCCCGCAGGACGTGCAACGCTTCACCGCCCGGACCAGCGCCCTCGCCGCGCAGTATTCGGCCTACGAGCCGTTGCCCGGCGAGCACATCAACGGCGAACTGACCCTGGGCGAGAACATCGCCGATCTGTCCGGCCTCACGGTGGCGCACCGCGCGTATCAGTTGTCCCTCGGTGGTCGCCCCACAGCCGTGCTGGACGGGTTCACCGGCGAGCAACGCTTCTTCCTTGGCTGGGCGCAGGTGTGGCGCGGCAAGACGCGGGACCAGGAATTACGCGTGGAACTGCTGAGCGACCCGCACAGCCCCGATAAGTTCCGCGCCAATGGCGTCGTCAGCAACCTCCCCGAGTACTACGCGGCGTTCGGCGTCAAGCCGGGCGACAAGCTGTTCCGCCCTCCGGGTGACCGCGTCAAGATCTGGTGATCGCGGCTCGCCGTCAAGTCCGCTCCGATACGCCGCGGTGAAGACACGCCGGCTCGCCTCCGCCACCTCCGGTGCCGCTGGTGGCACGGTCGAGAGGTGGAGTTCAGACCAGCGGTGATCGAGCTGTGCTGCCCGGAATGCGCCGATTTCGAGGCGTTTGAACAACCGCCCTGCGTCGACGGGCACGGCGCGGACTGCCCTGAATGGTTCTGCTTGATCTGCGGCACGGCGCTACTGATCGACGTGCCGATCGAGCCAGTGGAGCGGCTACCGCGCAGGTTTAGCTCACGTGCGGCGTGAGCCGGTGCCATCCTCAGAAGGGTGGCGGCTGGTCGGGGTTTGGTGGCGTGGCGGGGGGTGGCGGGTCTGGTGGGGGTGGTGGTCGGTCCAGGATGGGGCTGTCGTCGTGGGATCTGGCGAGTGGCCAGGGGTCGGGATTATCGGGTCTGGGTCGGGGTTCGGGCAGGTTGTTGAGGATTGGTGGGGGCTGGGTGTGGTAGGTGCGGCCTAGCGGGGTGGTCCAGACGACCCCCGGGTAATAACACACATTCGGGTTTCCACCCAGCGAGGCTCGGCCCAGGAGCGCCGCCATGGTCGAGGTAGCCCTGTTCAGTAGGTCCGCCGAGCTCGCGTAGCCGATCGCGTTGCGCGGTGAGGTCTTGTTGTCGATGGAGCAGCGGGCGTAGCCGATCAAGGCTACGGACATGATCGGAAGGTAACAGATAGCTACCGCTGAGTGAGAATCAATTCGTACCGGCTATGTGAGACGGCGCTAGCCCAGCTCATATCAGTGTCCACTGCGTGTGCGCGGGTGTCCGTTTGAGGGGGGTTCCCCAGCGGACACGTCTCGCGCTGCGCTGCAGGGCCATCCCGGGGGCGACAGCCGGGAGGTGCGGAAAGCAGCTCAGGGTCGGATCTGCTTCGAGGTAATCCTGCTGGAGGACCAGGGTGTCGTCGTCGCTGAGGTTGAAACTTGCGTGCCGCGTCGAGCAGGTCCGTGAATCGCCCTGACTCGATAGCGTGCAAGGCATGCCCATCAAACTCGAGAACGTCGGCATCGCCGTGCGCGACCTCGAAGCGACGATCGCCTTCTGCACCGACCTCGGTTTGACCGTCCTCGGCCGTGACACGGTTAGTGGCGAGTGGACCGACACTGCCGTCGGCCTCGACGGCAACCACGCCAACATCGCCATGCTCCAGACGCCAGACGGCAACGGTCGCCTTGAGCTGTTCGAGTACATCCACCCCGACGCGATCGAGACGAAGCCCACCCGGCCCAACGAGATCGGCATGCACCGCGTCGCCTTCTCGATCGACGACATCGACGAGGCCCTCGAGATCGCCGCGAGGCACGGCTGCCACCCGTTGCGCGGCGTGGCGACCTACGGGGACGTCTACAAACTCACCTATGTCCGTGGCCCCAGCGGCATCATCGTGATGCTCGCCGAGGAGCTGAAGAACAGCTGACCGCGGGTCGATGGCCGCGGCCGGACGCTTAGCGAGGCTGAGCGCCGGATGTCCTGCAAAGGGATCCCAACTGGACAGCCAGATCAACGTGGGTGGCGTTGTCGGGCGTGGTGGTGTCGGTCATTTCCAGCGGAAATGCACGAAGATCCGGCCGAAGTTATTCGAGTCCTTCTCCACCCGGTGGTACAGAGACTTGATCTCTTTTTGCTCCAAGAAGCGCAGCACACGTTTCTTGAGCGCGCCGGAGCCCTTCCCAGGAATGATCTCCAATAGCGGTGCCTTCGTGGCAACGGCCTCGTTGTTGATCGCCCGCAGTGTGCGATCGATGTCACCACCTCGGTTGTAGATGTCGTGCAGATCGAGCTTGAGCTTCATATCTGCCATGGTTGTCCCCCGCACATGATCACAACAGGGCGACAGATCGTGAGTGTCCGGGCTGTACTCGTCGCTGAGCTCCGCGCCCGCGGCGGCAGCTCCCCGGCGATCGGCCTCGCGATTCTCCCGTGTGGGCCGGGCTGATCTGCAAGGCTAGGCGGATGCGAGCCCTGCAATATGTAGCCTACGGTGGCCCGGAGGTTCTGACGTGGGCAGAGGCTCCTGATCCCCATGCCGGCGCGGGCACGGTCCGGATCGTGGTGCGGGCGGCCAGCGTGAACCCGCTCGACTGGAAAGTGCTGTCCGGGGCGATGTCGGGTGGCCAGCCGATGGTCGGGACGGGATACCTGGGATACGACGCCGCCGGGGTGGTGGACGAGGTCGGCGAGGGGGTCACCGGAGTATCGGTGGGTGATGAGGTGTTCGGCCGGGGCCGCAACACGCAGGCTGACTACGGCGTGCTGGACTCCTGGGCGCGCAAGCCGCCGTCGATCGACTGGGTGGTAGCCGCGGCGGCTGGCGTGGCCGGGGAGACCAGTGAACGCGGTCTTCGTCTGCTCGGCGTCCAGGCCGGCGATACGATCTTCGTCGATGGTGGCGCGGGGGGCGTGGGAGCGGTCGCGGTGCAGATGGCGCTAGCTCGGGGAGCAAGGGTGATCGCGTCGGGGAGCGGAGCCAACCAGGACTACCTGCGGGAGATCGGGGCGATCCCGGTGCGCTACGGACAGGGCGTGGCCGATCGGGTCCAGGCCGCCGCTGCCGGCCGGGTCGATGCTGTCTTCGACGTCGCAGGCAAGACTGCCATCGAAGAGCTGATCCGCCTGGTCTCCGAGCCGTCGCAGGTGCTGTCCATTGCCAACTTCACGGCCGGTCAAGCTGGAGCCCGGGTCACCGGTGGCGACGCGGACAGCAACCCCACGCAGGCCCTGGCCGAGGTCGCCAGCCTCCTGGCGCACAACAAGCTGGTCATCAAGGTGCAGACCTATCCCTTCAGCCGCGCCGCCGAGGCCTACCGCATCAGCCAAAGCGGCCACGTCCGCGGAAAGCTTGTCTTAATCCCCTGAGCGTCGACGCGGCACTGCGTGTTGACCGATCACACCTCGGTCAGGGTGGGCTGATACGCCATCCATTGTGTGCTGGCTGCGAGCAGCTGTGGGGGTGTTTCGTGGTGTCACTGCCTGGTGGGGTGGGTGGGCCACTGTCCGGCTTCGCGGGTGACCGGACGCTCTGTCGTCGGGGGGCTCGCGGCCGTCACGGGCGCTGGGGCAGCTCTGGGTGCGATCGCCGTAGCGGTGTTGGTGCTGCTGGGCGCGCAGCCAGCGTTGGGTGCACCCTCGCCAGTTACGTTCACTGGCCCGACCAACTTCGCCGTCGGCAACAATCCCCTCTCGGTGGCGGTGGGTGATGTCAACGGCGACGGCCACCTCGACCTAGCCGTCGCCAACTTCAACGCGGGTATTTCCCCGGGTAGCGTGTCGGCGCTGCTGGGCAATGGGACTGGTGGGTTTAGCGGCGCGACCAACTTCCCTGCCGGCGCTTCTGGGGCTACCGCGGGCTGAAGCCCGTCCGGGCCATCCGCCAGGTCATCCCGCAGGTCGGGATCGCCGCCGACCGTATCCTTCGCCGCTGGTACCGCGCGAAGCGACTCACCAAGCGGGTCACGGTGCCGCGCGTCGAGCAGTCCACCGGCCCGATTCGCTACCGCATCACCACGAAACGAAAACTGCTCTTCGCTGCGGACCGTGGCTTCGTCATCGTCAACGATGGCCCCGGTACAGCCGCTGAACTCAGTCGCGCCTTCGGCCTGGCTTGATGAACTCGGTGATGGCGGCGGCGAGTTGGTCGGGGGCGTCGAGCATGACGTAGGTGGCGCTGTCGGGGATCGTGACCAGGTTCGAGTTCGGGAAGGCGTCGTGAAGTCGTTCGGCGTGGGAGAGGGGGAAGAACAGGTCGTCGTCGGTCGCCCATGCCAGGAGGACCGGCTTGTCGAATCTCTCGATGGCCTCGGATGCGGCGAGGGTCAGCGTGGGGTCGAGGGTTGCGGTGGTCCGCACACCTTCCTTCCGGCTCGCTTTGCTGGTGGCGAAGGCGCCGAAGACGTCAGCCTGTCGGTCGGCACTGATGGGCTTTTTGCAGACGGCTTTGAGGAACACCTGCTGGCCTCGCTTGCCCGCAAATCCGGCGAGGATGACACCACCGATGCCGGCGCTGGCCCGGCAGATCTTCACGATGGGGCGGAATAATCCAGGTGGGAAGTGTTCGTAGCTGTCGCAGTTGGTCAGGACCAGCCCTCCGATCCGGGAGAGATCGAGTGTCTGGTCGCCGAGCATGGTCAGGACGAGGCCGCCGCCGGTGTCGTTGACAACGATCGTCACCTCGTCCAGCTCGAGTTGCTCAACGAAGTGGGCAATCCGGCGCGCGGACGCTGCCACGCCCACGTCGGCATCACCGGCCAGCTGGTCCTGCGCGCCCAACGGCCAGGTCGGGGCAACGCACCGGAACCGATCGCTTAGCCGCGCAGTGAGGTCATCCCACAACGCTCCGGTGACGTAGATGCCGTGCACGAACAACAGCACGGGGCCCTGGCCGATGTCGGTGTAGGCGACCGGAGCACCGTCGACTGTGCAGGTCCTCATGTGCGTTCCCTCCGGTGTCAAGCTCGGTCGACGCCCGAGCGAGCCGAGGACATACAGGCTGTATGTCCTTCACCCTATGGAACGCCGCTGGAGACCGTCAACCCGCGCAAGGACAAGCCGCGGTCCCGGGAAAGCCGTCATTCGGCTGGTGTGACCAGTCCACGCAGGAGCCGGTCGACCGTGCCCACGGCTTGTTCCTTGGCCGCTCGCTTATCTTCGGCGTTGGCGATGAACAGGGCTGCCTCATCGATGGCTGCCAGCAAGATGTGGGCCAACGCGTCAATGGGCTGCGGGGGCAGAGTCCCGTCGGACACAGCGAGCTCCAGGAGGGAGCGGATGACGCCGAGCCCGTAGCGCTCTTCGAGTTCGCGCCACTCCTGCCAGCCCAGTACGGCTGGTCCGTCGATGAGAACAACGCGTTGCACCTCGGGTGTCAGAGAGGCGTCCAAAAAGCCCACCAGGCCACCCCGGAGCACCTCGAACGCGCCGCCTACCGGTGCGATGTCACCGGCGGCAGCGATCAAGTTCTCTTCCACCTGCTCAAAGACCGCCAGGAACAGCGCACGCTTGTCCTCGAAATGGTGATAGAGAGCGCCACGGGTACCGACCCCTGCAGCTGCCACGATCTCCTCGGTACCCGTGGCGAAGTACCCCTTCTCGACGAACAATCGCCGAGCTGCGGAAATCAATGCTGCACGGGTCTCCGCCGCCTTTGCTGCCACCGCCGGTGCCCGCGGAGTACCAGCTGCCTCGCGCCGCCGGCCGCGCTTCATGTGTCCCAGTATCGGTGCTCCGAACCCTTAGACGATGACGACTCCCCCAGACTCCGAGGGCTTGGGCTGCGCGACAAGAACGCAGCCCACCGGCTGCTAACCGATGACCGGCCGTTAAGCGGACACTCCCCAACCTGAATCGATCAACCACACCTCGGAGGGCCGGGTGGGCATACGGATGGGGATCGTCCGCGCTCTCGGACAGCCCTTCCAAGAGCGCGTGTGCTTGTCCCATGATATCCAGCGCGATCCGGGTTTTCTTTAGCTCAGCTTCGAGTTTCGCGTTCCGGACCCGGAGCCGTCCCAACTCAGCAGGCTCCACCGTCTGCTTCGGCCGTTTCTCCGACCGCCGAGAATCGGCTACCCCTTCCAACGCTCCCGCATCACGGGCGCGCGTCCACTCAACCACATGCGACGAATACAGGCCCTCCCGACGCAGGATCGCACCCTTCTCCCCCTTCGGTGCATTCTCATACTCCGTGACGATCGCCAGCTTGTACTCCGGGCTAAACGAGCGACGCACCGGACGCGGCGACGGTCCTTCCGCCGACCGCGGCCCCGACGGCGAGGACGACTCACCCCGCCCGCCGCCGGCAACTCCGCCGCCACACTCCTCCGTTGACACAAACACCAGGGTCTCCGATCACGCCCTCTGCAGTGAACCACTGACACCAAGGTGTCTCAGACGAGCCTGACAGACAGGGCCCTCTGGTGGGCCGCACGATCAACCGTCGTTAAGGTCTGATCGTGGGAGGTGACGATGCGCAAGTGGGTGGTTCGGGCCGCTCTGGGTTTGGGCCTGGTGCTGGTGCTGGCGGCGGTGGCGGTGGTGGTACTCCCGCGGTTTTTCGTGGGTTGCCCTCCTGCACCGGGTGTGTCGTACTTCACCGGCGTTTCCGCTGACCCGGTCGGCGCGGACGGGATTGGAGACGCCTACTTTCCGCGCTCAGGTAACGGCGGTTACAACGTCACCGGCTATGACATCCAGTTTCGCTATGAGCCTGTCACCGATCGGGTGCACGGGCACACCACGATCACCGCTCGGGCCACTGAAGAGTTGTCAAGCTTCAAGCTCGACCTGCGGCTGGCGGCCGGTGCTGTCACGGTGGATGACCGGCCGGCGGCAATCCGCCAGGACGGTGGCAAGGTGCAGGTCACCCCGGCCGTAGCGGTGCGGGCCGGGGCACCGATGACGGTCCGGGTGGATTACACAGGGGTGCCCTCGGCCATCCCGAGCAGACACTGTGGCGCCTCGCCCTGGCTGCGCACCGCCGATGGCGCGGTCGCGGTGGGCGAACCTGATATCGCCCCGTGGTGGTACCCCTGCAACGATCACCCCACGGACAAGGCGAGCTTCACGATCACCGCGGTAGTGCCCACCGACCTGCAGGCGATCTCCAACGGAGCGTTGCTCGGTGGTCCGGAAGCGGTGGAGCCGGGCTGGCAGCGGTGGCGCTGGCAGCAAAGCGAGCCGATGGCCACCTATCTGGCGTTCGTCGCGATCGGTCACTACGACATCGCGCGGCGAGACACTGCCTTCGGCCCGTATCTGGCCGCCTACGACCGAAGGCTTCCCGCGCCGGTCGCCAGCGCCGCCCGAGCTTCCGTCGAGCAAACACCACAGATCATCGAGTTCCTATCTGGGATTTTCGGCCCCTACCCCTTCCACCAACTCGGTGGTGTAGTTCCTGACACTCCAACCCTGAGCTCCTCGTTGGAGAGCCAGACCCGCCCGCTCTACGCCTCGGAACAGTTCACCAGTGGTGAGCGCGCCACATCAGTGGTGCATGAGCTGGCGCACCAGTGGTTTGGTGACAGTGTCTCGGTGCAGCACTGGAGTGACATCTGGCTCAACGAGGGCTTCGCCACCTACGCCCAATGGCTCTACAACGAGCACACCGGGGGTTACAGCGCACAGCAAACTGCCGCACGGTCCTACGCCCGCCACCCCGCAGACGACGATTTTTGGACGATCCCACCGGGCGAGCCGGGCGTCGACCAAATGTTCAAGCCAGCGGTTTATGACCGCGGCGCGATGGCCCTACACGCACTCCGAGTAGCGGTCGGGGATAAGGACTTCTTCACCGCGCTGCGCACCTGGACCACCCAGCGACGTGGCGGCAACGGTTCAGTCGCCGACTTTCTCGCCCTCCTCCAGCAAGTCTCCGGCAAAAACGTCGACAACATCGCCCAAACCTGGCTATTCACCCCCACCCGCCCACCCTCACCACCAGCCTGAATACCAGCAAATTAGCCGGGACTCACAGCAGGTGTGGCGGCTGGGCGACGCCGAGCCGGTGCTTGGCGTACCGAATCGCGACGTTGGCGCTCAGGAAGGCGTGCGTATCCAGCGCATGCAGGTCTCGGAAGCAACGCTGAATTGGTTGGTCGGTGTATACCGCGCTCGAACCGGCTAAGCGGAACACCCCGTCCACCGCCGCGATCGCCGCCCGCGCTGCCTGGTGGGCGGCCAATTGCAGCCGAGCGCGCTGGTAAACGCTGAGCGGGTCACCGGCGCACGCGGTGTCCCACGCCTCGCCGATGACATCGAATGCGAACGCTCGCGCGGACTGCAAACCGCCCTCAGCGGCCGCAAGCTGCACCTGGGCATACCGATCGTCAGCGATCCGCAGCCGCTCCGGCCCGCGGGTCTTGGTGCGGGCCAGCTCGGTGAACTCGTCAAGTGCCCGGCGGGCGACCGCGAGCGGGAAGCCAACCAGGGTCACACTGAGATTGGCGTACATGGGAAACCGCCACAGCGGGCCGTCGTGACGTGGTTGGCTCTCGAAGGGGTTGACGAACAGCTCAGCCGGCACCTGCACCCCGTCGAGGACCAGGTCATGGCTACCACTGCCGCGCAGGCCAGCGCTGTCCCAGGTGTCGAGGATCCAGTCCCGGTCGGTCGGCAGGTATGCCATCCGCCACTCAGGGCCACCACCCTCATTCCTCCGCGATTCCCCGTGTGCGTCGAGTACTATCGCGGCCAGCTGGGAAAACCGGGCGTGGCAAACACCGGTGTTAAACGCCCACCGCCCGCTAACGGTGTACCCGCTCTTACCGTCCGGCATCGCCGAACCAGCAGGGGCGATCATGTTCGTCGATGCGCTGTAGGGTCGACCCGCGATCAGCTCTCGAGCGACGTCAGGTTCCAGCCAAGCGAAAAACGCAGTGCTCGCGCCGATCAGAGTGGTCCAGCCGGCAGAGCCGTCCGCGTAACTGATCTCTTCGATGATCCGGACGATGGTCCCCGGGTCCAGCTCAAGCCCACCCAAGGAACGGGGCAACCACAACGCGAACAGTCCGGCTGCCTCGATCCGATCGGCGAGGTCAGGTGGCATAGTGCGCAGCTGCTCTCCTTCTCGGGCGCGCTCACGGATCTCCGGCGCCAGCGCACGCGCAGCTTCCAGCGCGGCAGCGGCCGGATCGGCGGTGAACTCTGCCGCGGCAGTAGCGTCGGTCCGCTTAATAGTCATCCCGAGCTCCCAACCTCATCGCCTTGAACGGCCCATCATGCCGCAGCGGGCAGGCTGACGATGCCGATCAATCCACATCTACGCCCACTCTCACGAGCCGCCCTGGGTGACATATCCGGGCCGGAGTCGAGAAGGCTTGCCGGGCTGGAGCCGGGCAGCCCGGCAGCCGATCCGTGCGGGACGCCCCTGTGAACCGGCCCGCGTGCCATGCTGGGGCAGTCGGTCGCAGTGGCCGGTCAGCTCTGTAGCGATCCTTGGTCACGCTAAGACTTGAGGTTCGCGTCGTCGGCCGAGTCCATGAGCAGATGCCCAGCAGCGGCGGACTCCTCGACCCCGCTGGTCGGGCTCGCGGTTGGAATGTGCCGCTCGCACGGAGTTGCTCGACCGGAGCTCCAGGACCATCTGGCCTCGCAGCGATACGTGGCCACCTGACCGCTGACCAGACTGGCGCGGTCTGATCGAACAGGCATTTGACGCCGCGAGTGTAACGCGTCGTCACCGGCTGCGGCGCCCGTGATGCCCGTGATGCCCGGCGCCGTCCCGATGGCGCAGCCTCTCCCTCGGGTCGAGCTGCACCCGATGCTCGTGCCCTGACCCTGCACGTGAGCAGCTGTGACCCCCACCACGAGTGGGTCACACACCTGGACAACTCCGACCGGTTCCAGACGTTGATCGCCGCGATCGACAACAGCAGCGACGAGAGCTCCTTCTCGTTGTAGTGGTCGGCGGCGTTGTCCCAGACGGCGTCGGGGACTGCGTCGGGCCGGTCCGCGAGCCGGGTCACGCACTCGGCGAGCGCCAGCGCCGCACGTTCGGCGTCGCTGAAGTACGGCGACTCCCGCCACGCCCGACGCCCCAGATCCGCTCGTCCTTCTCGCCGGCCTCCTTGAGCTCTCTCGCGTGCATGTCGACGCACAGGCTGCAGCCGTTGATCTGGCTGACCCGCAGGGCGATCAGCTTGTGCGTCGTCACGGAAACGGTGCCCGACTGCGCCGCCTTGCCCAGCGCGAGCAGCGCCCTCATCGCGTCTGGCAGCACCATCACGGGGTTGGTCATCCGAGCCTGCATCATGTCCTCCCGCTGTCACGTCCGCCCCGTCCGGCGGGTCATAGGGGTGACCCGCCGGATCGAGAGTATGTGACAGTGCAGGACGAAGAATTCTGGGCGGCGCAGTTCGAGGAGCACCGACCCCGCCTGCGGGCAGTGGCCTACCGGATGCTGGGCTCCTTCGCCGAGGCCGAGGACGCGGTGCAGGAGGCCTGGCTACGAGTCTCGCGCGCGTCGGGCGACGACGTGGAGAACATCGGCGGTTGGCTCACGACGCTCGTCTCGAGGCAGTGCCTCAACATGCTGCGCTCGCGGGCGACCCGGCGCGAGGACCTGCTGGACGTGTGGGTGCCCCGACCCAGTCGTGGAGTCCGGCGACGGGGTCGACCCGGCCGAGCAGGGTGTCCTCGCCGACTCCGTGAGCCTCGCGCTGCTGGTCGTGCTGGAGGCGCTCCGCGAGATCGTCGACGCCTGGCGCGCGGCCGCACGCGGCGGCGACTTCGCGGGGTTGGTCGCGCTCCTGCACCCGGACGCCGTGCTGCGCGTCGACACCAGCGGAGCCGGCTCGAAACTCGTGCAGGGCGCGGCCAAGGTCGCCGGGCAGGCGACGGCGGTGTTGGCGTTCACGGTCGCCGACGGGCTGATCGTCGAGATCGACATCCTGGCCGACCCGCAACGGCTGGCGGCCCTGGACTTCGCGCGCTGATTGCAACAGAACCGTTCTATACGGCACCTGGCGCACTCACATATACGGGCCGTAGAGTGCGGCGACGGCTTCCGAGCTGGCCCAACCGCTATAGGTGGGCGATTGCGGCCAGCCTTCCGGCGAGTCCTGCCATTCCTCCTGTCGCCCGTATGGCAACAGATCGATCAGCGCGAAGCTGTGGCTGAGCTGCTCGGTGCCACGGCCGTTGGTGTGCCAGGTGCGATACACGGTGTCGCCATCGCGCAGAAACACGTTGACAGCGAACCCGCCGCTGGGCGGCGCGCCGACGTCGGTCCCAAATGAACTGTTCGCCGTGGAATACCAGCTCATCGTGTTCCCGACCCGCCGCTTGTACGCGAGCGCCTCGTCGATCGGTCCCTGAGTGACGATGACGAACCGGGCGTCGTAGTTGTCCAGGAACTCCAACCTGGTGAACTGCGAGGTGAACCAGGTGCAGCCCGGACACTGCCACTGCTCGCCAGCGAACCACATGTGGTGGTAGGCGATCAGCTGTGACCGCCCACCGAAGACGTCGACCAAACCAGCCGGTCCCTGCTCGCCCTCGAGCGTGTAGTCAGGCATCTTGACCATCGGCATGCGGCGACGCTGCGCTGCGATTGCATCGAGCTCCCGGGTCGCGGCCTTCTCCCGAACCCGCAGCTCGTCAAGGTGGCGCTGCCAGGTGCCGGCATCGACAACAGGCGGTGATGCGTGGGTAGTCATAGCTTCCTCCTCGCTGCAAGCCGGTGCTGCGCTACTCCAGGTGGATCGCTGTCAGTGTCGACTCTCGTCAGCCTCGAAACTCATCGCGCTGCAACGCGTGTACGCAAGCGGATCGGCGAGCGAGAGCAGTGCGGTTTTGCGGTTTGTCTCTCCTCAGTCCTGGCGTGGCTGAACGCGTGGCTGACGATTTCGTCGGCCATGACCCGCTCGTGCCACGCGCAGGCCAGGCGGAGTAGACCCTTCTCGCGCCCGGCCGCCTCGTAGACGGTCTGCATGGTTCTACGCTGGCATACCACGGTGTCGGCGGGCGACGAGGCTCCGCTTCGATCGCCCCGGGTCGCGCCGGTTGTCGTTCCGTGACCGGCACACGTTCAACCTCGGCGCGCACCACGAGACCGCGGTCTCCGACCACCAGCGGTAGGACCCCATGCCGGACCTCGCGCCGAGGCGTGCCGGTCCCCGACGATGGGAGACTTTGACGGCTGGCGCGGCCGCGTCCGAGCCCGCACCGCCGTCGCCACCCGCCGAGGAGGTAGGCCATGAATCTGTGGGGTACTAAGACCATCGAGCAGTCCATCGCGGACACCGAGGAACCCACGCACCAGCTCCGTAAGCGACTCGGCCCGATCGACCTCACCGTCTTCGGGGTGGGGGTGGTCATCGGTACCGGCATCTTCGTGCTCACCGGCAAGGCCGCCGGGGTCCAGGCGGGGCCGGCAGTGGCGCTGTCGTTCGTGTTCGCAGGCATCGCCTGCGCGCTCGCCGCGCTGTGTTACGCGGAGTTCGCCAGTACGGTGCCGGTGGCCGGTTCCGCGTATACGTTCTCCTACGCCAGTCTCGGCGAGCTGGTGGCGTGGATCATCGGCTGGGACCTCATCCTCGAGCTCGCTCTCGGTGCCAGCACGGTGGCGGTCGGCTGGTCGACCTATTTCGCCGATGTGATGAAGCAGCTGGGCATCACCATCCCGGGCTGGGCCTACGGCAATGGGCACAACCTGATCGCCGCGGTGATCGTCCTGGTCCTCACCGGCATCATCTGCTTGGGGATCAAGGTCTCCTCGCAGGTGAATATCGTGATCGTCACGATCAAGATCGCCGTGGTGCTGTTCGTGATCGTGGCCGGACTGTTTTACATCAAGGCCAGCAACTACTCGCCGTTCATCCCGCCGGCCGGCTCGCCGCCCGCCGGAGGTGCGCAAAGCACGCCGTCGCTGCTGCAGGATCTTGGCTTCGCACCCGGCTCCTTCGGCGTCACAGGAATTTTCACCGGCGCCGCGCTGGTCTTCTTCGCGTTCATCGGCTTCGACATCGTCGCGACCGCCGCGGAGGAAACCAGGAACCCGCAACGGGACATGCCGATCGGGATTCTCGGCGCGCTAGGTATCTGCACGACGCTCTATGTCGCGGTGTCGCTGGTGATCACCGGGATGGTGAAGTACACCTCGATCAAGATCGACGCACCGCTGGCGGAGGCCTTCCGCTCGGTCGGCAAACCGGCTTTCGCGACAGTGATCTCGGTGGGGGCGCTGCTCGGCCTGACGACCGTCATGATGATCCTGCTGCTGGGTCAAAGCCGGGTTTTCTTCGCGATGAGCCGCGACCGGTTGCTGCCGCCGGGGTTCTCCACCGTGAGCGAGCGCTTCGGCACCCCGATCCGCACCACCATCACGACCGGTGTCGCGGTGGCCCTCATCTCCACGTTCGTACCGCTCAGCGAGCTGGCCGAACTCGTCAACATCGGCACCTTGTTCGCCTTCATTCTCGTCGCCATCGGCGTCCTGGTGCTGCGCCGCACCCGTCCCGACCTGCCCCGCGCGTTTCGCTGCCCCGGCGTCCCAGTTGTCCCCATCCTCGCGGTGCTGGCATCGTTTTATCTGATGCTCAACCTGCCAGCGGCCACCTGGATCCGGTTCGCCGTGTGGATGGCCGTCGGGCTCGTCATGTACTTCGCCTACGGCGCCAGACACAGCCGGCTTCGCACCGACCCGAACTACTCCCGGGCCGCTGACAAGGCTGCGAGCGACAGCCAGCCGGCCTAGCAACGCAGCCGCTCAGACGGCACTGATGCGTTCGTGGATCCCCTAACGAACGGCACGGCGATCAGAGGCGGATGAGGCCCTTCAGCGCTCATGGTCGGCCATGGCGCACTAGCCGTCGGGGACCTCGTTCAGGCCGATGGTGCGGTCGAAACACCCAGCCCGGCGCGATCGTGCAGGTGAAGTGGCCGGGCGTGGGTTGGTGCGGTCGCCACCGGCCAACGTGTTTGAGGCGGTGATCGTGGCGGCAGAGCGGTCCGGAGTTCCCGGTGGTGGTGGGTCCGCCGTGGTCGTGGTCGATGGTGTGGTCGAGGTCGGCGCTGTGGG
>JAHEXI010000008.1:61678-208554 GCA_023252195.1 Pseudonocardiales bacterium | reverse complement strand
CAGCCTCCAGGCTCATGCCACTGGCCTCGCGAAGCCGCCGAAGCGCCGCCCCAAGGCGACGCCTTCGGATAGTAGGCACGGAGACCATGGGGCCAGACAATGCCACAGCAACTAGCTCCAATGACTAGGACGACCGGGTGATATGGTGCCCCGTGCCGTGCAATTTGCTCAGCGGGTACGACAACCTTGCCGACCGAACCAAACCCGCCGGCCAGGCTGGCGGCACACCGCCAGGCGTCAGCCCGCAGCACCCGGAATTCAAAGGTCTTTGAATGAATCACCCAGGAACTTGATCGTTTCGGCGGGGGATTTCGCCTGCACACAGAGTAGATCCATGATTTGCAAGTAGTGATCGACGTCTTGACTCTTGTCCAGGTAGAGGGCGCTGGATAGTTGTTCGAGGTAGACGATGTCGGGTAGGTCGGGTTCGGCGAACCGCAGAATCGTAAACGGACCGCCTAGTGCGACGTGTGCCCCGGAGTGGATCGGTATCAGCTGGAGTGCGACGTTGGGGAGCTCGGCCATCGTGATCAGATGATCGATCTGGTCCCGCATCACCGAGCGCCCGTTGAACCGCCATAGCGTGGCCTCTTCGATGACGGCCCACAACTGGGGCGCTGCGGGTTGGGTGAGGATCTCTTGGCGTGCCATCCGCAGGGAGACCCGGCGCTCGAGATCGTCGTCGGAGGGGCGTGGGTGCCCGAGTTCGATGACGCCACGCGCGACGTCCTCGGTCTGTAGCAGGCCGGGTATGAGCTGTGGTTGATAGGTGCGGATGACCGAGCTGGCCTGCTCTAAGCCGAGGTAGATCTCAAACCAGCTCGCCACGATGTCGCTGTACTGATGCCACCAGCCGGGCACGTTGGCCCGCCGAACGAGGGTGAGAAACGCTCGGCGTTCCTGCTCATCGGTGACGCCGTAGAGGGTGAGCAGGTCCGCCACGTCGCGGTCCCGGAAGCCGACCCGGCCGAGTTCCATGCGACTGATCTTGGCGTGGGACGCCCGGATCCCGTGCCCGGCCACTGCCGCAGTGATACCACGCGCTTCACGCAGCCGACGCAGTTGAGTACCCAACACGATACGCAGCGCGGTCGGCCCCGGCGATCGCCCCGAAACCGGCCCACCGCTCAGATCCTCAGTCCACCGAGGCGCGCTCACCATCCTCGAATCAACCTAAACTGCGCCGAGGTGCAAGTTGCACTGCATGAAAAAACGCTACCGACGTACGCCTACAGCTGTCAAATGCACATGCATCTGCTCGCATTGAGCGAGGGATAGCTACGCTCCGCCGTCCGCGAGCGCTCAGCCCGCCGGTGTGCAGGGAGACTGCCGCCGCCGGGCTCACCGTCGGGATCAAGGCCCACTGACCGACGGGCGTCAGAGTTTCCGTCCAACACCGCTGAAGTGGAACACTTCCACAGGTACACCGAGTGTTCTGCAGTCAGGTCTCCACAGTGAACACGAGACCACGCCGGGCTCCACTAGCTCCCGACCATCGAAGAAACGGATGAGCTCCTGACGACTGCGGGCCACTATCGGTGCTGCTCCCTGCTTATTCCAC
Source organism: Pseudonocardiales bacterium (assembly GCA_023252195.1). Lineage (GTDB taxonomy): Bacteria > Actinomycetota > Actinomycetes > Mycobacteriales > Pseudonocardiaceae. The sequence goes on along the minus strand of JAHEXI010000008.1, from coordinate 206,993 downwards.
AGCCGCATGGTCTCTTTGATCGCCTCACCGTCGACCTCTGCCGTGGGGTGGGAGATCACGAGGTGGCTACCGGACGGCAACGCGTCCAGGAGCCGGTCCACGATAGCGTGCGCCTCGTCCGTATCTGTAATGAAATTCAAGATTCCTAACAGCATGAGTCCGACTGGTCGGGTGAAGTCGAGCGTCCTGGCGGCTTCTCGTAGAATCGTTTCTGGTTCGCGAAGGTCTGCCTGAATGTAATCGGTTCTGCCTTGTGGAGTGCTGGTGAGCAGGGCGCGGGCGTGTACCATAATGATGGGGTCGTTGTCGACGTAGACAACCCGAGACTCCGGTGCGGTCGCTTGAGCGACTTCGTGAGTGTTGTTGGCTGTGGGCAGACCGGTGCCTATATCGAGGAACTGACGAATCCCTGCACTGCCTGCCAGATACCGGACCGCGCGGGCCAGGAATCTTCGCTCGGCGCGGACAGTATCGCGGAAGCTTGGGATGACAGCAATAATCTGTTCCGCGAGCTCGCGATCGACCGCATAGTTGTCCTTACCACCCAGCAAATAGTTCCAGAACCGAGCGGAGTGCGCTACTGCAGTATTGATAGGCACAGCCCTTTCCTGCACCGGCGTGTGCGAGTTGTCCGTCACAAGTATGCTTCTTTCCGCGTTGCTCAGCTTCGTGCATTATTAGTCCAGGCAGAAGTCACGCAATGGAATGTCCTGGTTATTCCCCCGGTCGCCGGGTGGCTTCGTAGCCACCCAGTTGATCACTCTACTCCCCGGCAGAGGAGCGTGATGTCACTCGTTTGGTCGACTCGCCGGCGGCGGAAGCGACGCCGTTGTCGGGCAAGTCATCGCGCAACGCTCGGCACCCGGATGGAGATCGTGGTTCCGGTGCCGGGGATGAAGTCGGCTACCACGCTGGCCCGCTCGCCGAAGGAGTCCCGCAGCTGATCGTCGATCGTGCCCAGGATGTCCCCGACGTCTGCGTCCTGCTTCCCGGGCCCGTCATCGGCGACGGTGATCAGGCAGTCCGGACCCTGCATGCGCGCGGAGATCGTGACGGTACCGCCGAGCTGCTTGCGCTCGATGCCGTTGCGAACCGCGTTGTCGACCAGTTGTTGGACCGCCAGAAACGGCAGCGCTACGGGCAGTGCCGCCGGCGCGACGTCGAGCTGCACTCGGAGCCGATCGCGGAAGCGAGACCGTTGCAGCGTCAGGTAGCGGTCGATGTTCTCCAGCTCCTCGGCCAGCGTGGTGTGGGCGACCGAACGCAACGAGTACCGGGTGAACTCGGCGAAGACGATCAGCAGGTCCCGGGCCCGCGGCGGGTCGGTGCTGACCAGGCCGACGATGGTGCTGATCGTGTTGAACAGGAAGTGCGGGGAGATCTGGCCGCGCAGCGTCCGCAGTTCGGCGCGAACCTGCGCGACAGCGCGGTCCAGCTCGGCGAGCAACTGTTGGTCCTCTTCGCGGCCACCTTCGCGGGCCCGCAGCACGACCGGCGCCTGTACCGCCGCCACGTGCTTGGCGGGGCGCAGACCGCGCCAGGTCGGGTGCCCGAGGCGACCGTGGGCGGTCCACTGCCGGTAGAAGACCTCGCCCAGCAGTCGCGGAGCCACCCAGTGCACATCCCGGTCGGGCACCTCATCGTTGAACGGACTGGCCGGCTGGGCCAGCTCGGTCAGCCGGTCGCGCAGCTCCCGGCGGGCCGCTTCGGTGAAACCCGTAGCGACCTGGCCAACGTATCGCAGGCCCTGCTCGGTGGGGACGCCGACCAGCAGAGCGCCGATCCCGGCAGCGCGGTGACGTTCGGGCACCCACCCTCCGATGATCACTTCTTGGGACTGGCGCAACGTGGTCTGAATCCAACTACGGGACCGGCCCGGCTGGTACGGCGAGTCCACCCGCTTGCCGACCACGCCGCGCAGACCGTGTTCGGCAGCGGTGTCCAGCACCGTCTGGCCGTCGGCATCCAGAAAAAAGGGCGGCAGCACGACCGATCCGTCGGCGAGCTCGAGTTCCGCCAGCAGCTCCCGGCGGCGCTGATACGGCAGCGCGGCGGTGGACCGGCCGTCCAGGCTGAGCAGGTCGAACACGTAGTAGGTGACCGGTGAGCGGCACAACACCGTCGCGGTCGGACGTTGCACGTTCATCCGCCGGTGGAGCTGCGCGAAGCTGGGGCGTCCGCAGGAGTCCAACGCGACGATCTTGCCGTCGAGCAGCATCCGACGCCGCCCCGCGAACGCTCCGAGTTCCGGGTACGCGGCGGTGATGCTGCGGTGGCTGCCGCTGAACAGGCACATCCGGTCGGGCTCGGCACACGCCAGCGAGCGGATCCCGTCCCAGCTGAACTCGAAAGCCCAGCCCGGGCCCGTCGGCAGCGGACCCGCTGTCGGCAACATCGGACGCACCAGCTCTGACATCGTCGACTCAGCTTCGACGGCTGGCTTGCTTACCCTTATCACCGGACTTGCCCTTGTTACCGGACTGGCGCTGGCTCGGCACGTTCGGTGGGTCACCGCGAGCGGCCTTGGCAGCCTCGACGGAGGCCTTCAACGCGGTGATCAGGTCCACCGCCGGGGCGGGCTGCGCCGACGTCGGCGGGGCGACGAACTCCTTGCCAGCGGTCTTGGCTTCGATGACCGACAGCAACGCCTCGCGATACCCGTCCTGGTAAGCCTCGGGTGTGAAGTCGCCGGACATCGCCTCGATGAGGGTGTCGGCCATCTTCAGCTCCGCGTCGCTGACCGACACCTCGCGGTCCAGCACGTCGAACTGGGCCTTGCGCACCTCATCGGGCCAGACCATCGTCTGCAACGCGAGCACGTCACCCCGGGGTCGCAGCACGGCCAGCGATTCCTTGCTCCGCACCGCGATCTTGGCCAGGCCCACCCGGCTGGTGCGGTCCAGCGCCGCTCGGAGCAACTCGTAAGGCTTGCGGCCGGCCGGATCTGGCTCCAGGTAATACCCGCGGGCCAACGCCAGCGGATCGACCTGGTGAGCCGGCACGAACGCGACCAGCTCGACGACCTTGGTGGTGGGCAGCGGCAGGTTGGCGAAATCCTCGTCGGTGAGGATCACCGTCTCACCTGAGGGGAGCTCGAAACCCTTGGCGAGGTCGGCGTAGGCGACCTCCTGGTCGCACACCGTGCACATCCGCTGGTAGCGCACCCGACCGGCGTCCTCATCGTGCACCTGATGGAAGGACACATCACGATCTTCGGTAGCCGAATACAGCCGAACCGGGATGCTGACCATCCCGAAGGCCAGTGCGCCCTTCCATATCGCCCGCATGACACCACAGTAGCGATTTCTTTCGGGGGCGACACTCCCGAGCTACGTGTCCAACCCAAACCGTAAGCCACGGCGTACCGTGAGGTGGTTTGCCAGATTTCCTCCCGAGCGGAGGTGCGCTATGACCGTCACCATCATCGCGGTGCTGATCGCGATCGTGGCCATCGGGGCGATGTGGTTACTCTCCGGTGCACGGGTGGTCAGCCAGTTCGAGCGGGGCGTGGTGTTCCGGTTCGGTCGGGTCACCAGCACACCGCGGCAGCCCGGGTTGACCTGGGTCACCCCGGGGGTGGAGAAACTCCGCAAGGTCAACATGCAGATCGTCACCATGCCGGTGCCTGCCCAAGACGGCATCACCCGCGACAACGTCTCAGTCCGGGTCGACGCGGTGGTGTACTTCCGGGTCGTTGATCCGGTCAAGGTCGTCGTCGACGTGCAGGACTACCTCCAAGCCGTCTCCCAGGTCGCGCAGACCTCGTTGCGCTCGATCATCGGCAAGAGCGACCTGGATGATCTGTTGTCCAACCGCGAGCGGCTCAACGAGGGGCTGGAACTGTTGATCGACAGCCCCGCGCTGGGCTGGGGCGTGCAGATCGACCGGGTGGAGATCAAGGACGTCGCGCTGCCGGAGTCGATGAAACGGTCGATGTCGCGCCAGGCCGAAGCTGAGCGGGAACGGCGGGCCCGGGTGATCAGCGCCGAGGGTGAGCTGCAAGCGTCGGAGAAGCTGGCCCAAGCAGCCGCTGCGATGGCGGATACCCCCGGTGCCCTGCAACTACGCCTGCTGGAAACCGTCGTGCAGGTCGCCTCAGAGAAGAACTCAACCCTGGTCCTGCCCTTCCCGATCGAACTCCTGCGCTATCTCGACGCCGCCACCCCCCGTCCCGATCCGCATTCAACGGGCTCAGCGGGGCTACCGGCACCCGAATAACGGGCTCCCCGGGCGTCGAGAGACAGGCGCAGTTCGATGTCGTGAACTCGGCACCACCGACATCCCACCGCCCTGAAAACGTCGGTGGCGTCGAGTTCACGACACACACCCGCAACGTGGTGCGGGTGGAGAAACGGCAGTAGCGCACGCCCCCGCAACCTCGACAGCGCGCCGCCGTGTCGACCTGATCGAGCGGCTCGGGGACGTCTCGATCTGCCGCAGCCGGGCACCGATCGTGCGCGCGTCGTCAACCCAAGGCTACGCGACGCCTGGTGGTGGACACTGCAACACCAGGGTCGATCAGCCGAATCTGGACTCAGCGGACGTTAATCGCGGTGACACCGGTGTTGGTGCCTAGGTAGGCGTGTGCCCCGGCGAGGGTGGGGGAGGCGAAGTGCGGGAGGTCGCCCACGTCGATCTGCTGGCGGGGGGTGCCGGTGGCCGGGTCCAGGGCGTAGAGGATGCCGTGGTCGGTGTCGGTCACCCAGACCGCGCCGCCGCCGACGACCGGGGACCCGTCCGCCGGTACCGACGCCGTCCACCGCACCCGCAAGCCGCCCACGGAGTCGACGTCCACCGCGCGGGTGCTGTCAGCGCACGGGACATACACCGTTGAGCCGGCCGTCGAGGGGCCGCCGAACGCTTGGCAGATCGGGGTCCTGGTGAGCTGGCCGCCGATACCGCCGAGCTGCCCCGCGTCCAGCAGGTAACCGACGCCGCGCTTGCCGACCGTGAGCACCCGGTCACCAACCAGTGCCGGGCTGGCCGATCCCAGGTCGAGGTCGGCGGCGTTGTCGGCCATCCACTGCGCGGGGCTGAAGCTGTCCGCCAGGGTCAGTTGCGGGGTCAGCGCGAGTACCGAGTCGCTGTGGTCGTAGTCCTGGGTGGACTCGCCGTTGCCGACCGCGTAGTACAACCGTCCGTTGCCGACGGCGGCGCCGCCGGGTGCCCAGATACCGGCTTCCCGGGTGGTGGGTACCGCATAGCTTCGCAGCGGTCCAGTGCCGGTGGTCGGCGCGGCGACCACCGAACCGATGTAGTTGCCGCAGTCGCCGAACAACCCGCCGTAGGCGACGTACACCCAGCCGTCGAGCACTGTCAGCGCGGAGCGTTGCTGGTGGGCGATCTCGTCGCCCTTCGGCGGCGGCAGTGCCCGGCGCAGCATGACCGCGCCGCTGGCCAGGTCCACGCCGGCCAGGGTGTGTCGGCCGCCTTGGGTCTCGGCGACGGCGAACACCAGCCCGCTGGCCTGGTCGTAGGCCGGCGTGCCGGTGATCCCGAGCGGGTCGATGTTGCCGCAGGGCAGGTCCGATCCTGGTACCGGCTGACCCAGCGACGCCGACCACAACACGTGTCCGTCCGCGGCCGCCAGCGCATAGACCGTGTTGTGCTCAGTCGCCGCGATCACCCGGTCACCGATCACCAGTGGTTGGCCGTACACAGCGCCGTCGAGCTTCGTTTGCCACGCCGTGCGGAGCGTCCCGAGCGGGGCGAGCTGATCGGCGACGCCGGTGCGGGCGTTGTCGTGGTGGTAGGTCGGCCAGTCGACGGCCCCGATCGCGGCTGGCGGGGCCGCTCCCGGGGGACGAGCACTGCTCATCGGCGGTGGTGCCGGAGCCACGCCGGGGGCCGCGCAACCCGCGACGGTGGCGAGCACAACCGCTGTGATGACGGCTCTCATGACTGCCAGTGTGGAGGACCTCTACCGGGTGCGCTCCCCCGGTTTGGCCGCTTGTGCGGTGCTAGCTGCGGGGCGACTCTTCTGTGGGCTTTCCCGACAGCGGGAAGCCGCAACGACAGGCAGGAGGCCGCCATGGCCGGGTTCGTTCAGATCGTCGAGTACCAGACATCGCGCATCGAAGAGGTCCAGGCCCTCATCGATGAGCGGCGTCCCCAGTTGGAGGCCGGCAACACGGTGCGACGGGTGACCGCCACCGCCGACCGGGACCGCCCTGGCTACTACCTCACCATTGTCGAGTTCGACTCCTACGAAGCCGCGATGGAGAACTCCCAGCGCCCGGAGACCAGCGAGTTCTCCGCTGCGATGGCCAAGCTGTGCGACGGCCCAGCGAAGTTCTACAACCTCGACGTGTGGCAGACCTGGTAGCGGGCTGGGTCTGCTGCCAGCGAATCGCCAAGTGGAACCTAATGCACGTTCCTGGGCGTCTCGCAGCCGCCGACCGCACCCACTCGATAGGGTCGTCCCCGCGTCTGCCGCTGCAGCTTTGACCTGCCCGGCGAGCCGGTCGTCAAGCTTCACAGCTATCTGCACCGTCGTACCGGCAGCGTGACAGATCGTCAGACTCGTGTCAGGAAGCGCGCGAGTCCCGGTTGTTGTCAGGGTGGGGATGTAGACATGCAGTCATCCGATTGAACCGCCTCACGAGAGGACCCGACGATGCCCACCCGCTCACAGCCGTGGCCTGCCGGCACACCGTGCTGGGTCGATCTTTCCACCCCCGACCTCGACGCCGCGAAGGAATTCTATGGCGCCGTGTTCGGCTGGTCGTTCCTCGATCTCGGACCGGACTTCGGCCATTACCAGATCTGCCAAGTCGACGGCCGTGCGGCCGCAGCCATCGCCCCGTTCATGGCCGAGGGTCAGACGTCCGCGTGGACGACGTACCTGGCCAGCGACGACGTGGACGGCACCGCGAAGTCGATCGCGGCCAATGGCGGCACACTGCTCGCCGAGCCGATGGACGTACCGGGCGCCGGGCGGATGTGCGTGGCGCTCGACGCCGCGGGTGCGGCATTCGGCGTGTGGCAGGCCGCCGCCACAATCGGCATCGAGATCTACAACGAACCCGGCGGGCTGGTATGGAGCGACTCCCGCCAGCCGGATCCGGACGCCGCCCGGCAGTTCTACGCGAACGTCTTCGGCTACCGCTACCAACCGGTGGACGGCGCTCCGGCGGACTACACCACCATCCATCTTGATGGCGACCCGCTCGGCGGCATGGGCGGGATGATGGGAGCCCCGGACGGCACGCCGGCGCACTGGGTGGCGTACTTCTCGGTGGCCGACGCCGACGCTGCAGTCGCGGCGGCATCCGCAGGGGGCGGCTCCGCTCTCGCCGGCCCGCACGACACGCCGTACGGTCGGATAGCCTTCCTGACGGACCTCAACGGCGCCGTGTTCGCCGTGATGGGACCGGTGTCGTCAGCCTGAACGCCGATCGGACCGGTCCGACGGGTTCGGTCGGCACCCGCCGAACCGGTCCGATCGGCGTTCGGGGCGCGGGCGCGGGATCATCGCTCGTCGTAGCCGGCGCGGCGTAGCGCGTCGGCTAGCGCGCCGCCGGCGGCAGGTTTGGTGGGAGCTGGCGGGTGCTTGGTGGCTTTGCGGGGGGCGGCGGCTGGTGGCTTGCCGGCGGCTTGACGCGAACTGCCGGCGGCGGGCTTGGGCTCGGCGGGGTCGTCGAGGCGCAGGGTAAGGCCGATGCGGTTGCGCGGCACGTCCACGTCGAGCACCTTCACCCGCACCACGTCGCCCGGCTTCACCACATCACGCGGGTCCTTGACGAAGGTCTTGGACATCGCCGAGACGTGCACCAGGCCGTCTTGATGGACGCCTACATCAACAAAAGCCCCGAACGCGGCGACGTTCGTCACCATGCCTTCGAGCACCATACCCGGCTTCAGATCCGCGATCTTGTCGACGCCTTCGGCGAAGGTTGCGGTGGCGAAGGCCGGACGCGGGTCCCGGCCCGGTTTCTCCAGCTCGGCGATGATGTCGGTGACGGTAGGCAGGCCGATGGTCGCCCCGGAAATGACACCGACGAAGTCGGCCGGGCGCAGCGACCGCAGCAGCGTGGTGTTGCCGATCAATGTGGTGATGTCGGTACCGGCGGCGGTGAGGATGCGGCGCACCACGGGGTAGGACTCGGGGTGCACGGCCGAGCGGTCCAGCGGATCGTCCCCGCCCGGTATGCGCAAAAAGCCTGCGCACTGCTCGAAGGCCTTGGGGCCCAGCCGCGGGACGCCGGCCAGGGCCCGGCGGGTGCGAAACGGGCCGTGCGCGTCGCGGTGTGTCACGATGTTCTCGGCGAGCCCGACGGTGATGCCCGACACCCGCCGCAGCAGCGGCGCGGACGCCGTGTTGACATCGACGCCGACGGCGTTGACGCAGTCCTCCACCACCGCGTCCAGCGAGCGGGACAGCGCGCCTTCGGGCAGATCGTGCTGGTACTGGCCGACGCCGATCGACTTGGGGTCGATCTTGACCAGTTCGGCCAGCGGGTCCTGCAGCCGGCGCGCGATCGACACCGCGCCGCGCAGCGACACGTCCAGCTCGGGTAGCTCCTGGGAGGCATAGGCCGAGGCGGAATACACTGAGGCACCCGCCTCCGACACCACAGCCTTGGTGACACCGAGTTGCTTGACCAGCTCGGCGGCGAGCTTGTCGGTCTCCCTCGACGCGGTGCCGTTGCCGATCGCGATCAGCTCCACGTGGTGCGTCCTGGCGAGCCGGGCGAGCACGGCCAGCGCCTCGTCCCAGCGGCGTTGCGGAACGTGCGGGTAGATGGTCTCGGTGGCCACCACCTTGCCGGTGGCGTCGATGACGGCGACCTTCACGCCGGTGCGGTAGCCAGGGTCCAAGCCCATGGTCGGACGGGCACCTGCGGGCGCAGCGAGCAGCAGGTCGCGCAGATTGGTGGCGAAGACCCGGACCGCTTCCTGCTCAGCCGCCTGGCGCAGCCGCATCCGCAGGTCGATGCCCAGGTGCAGCAGGATTCGGGTGCGCCAGGCCCAGCGCACTGTGTCCGCCAACCAACGGTCAGCGGGGCGACCCCGATCGTCGACGCCGAAGGCCGCGGCGATGGCCTGCTCGTAGCGGCTGGGCCCCGGCGTCTCGGGGGCCGACTCGGGCTCCGGGGAGATGTCCAGCACGCCCTCCTTCTCGCCCCGGAACAACGCCAGGATGCGATGTGAGGGCAACTTCGGGAAGGGCTCGGAGAACTCGAAGTAGTCCGCGAACTTCGCCCCGGCCTCCTGCTGGCCGTCCCGCACCCGGGAGACCATCCGGCCGCGCGACCACATCTGTTCGCGCAGGGACCCGATGAGGTCGGGGTCCTCACCGAAGCGCTCGACGAGGATGGCGCGGGCACCGTCGAGCGCGGCGGCGGCGTCGGGCACGCCCGCCTCGGGATCGACGTACTGTGCGGCGGCAGTCTGCGGGTCCTGGGTCGGATCGGCGAGCAGGCCATCGGCCAACGGCTCCAGCCCGGCCTCCCGCGCGATCTGCGCCTTGGTCCGGCGCTTGGGCTTGAACGGCAGGTAGAGGTCCTCCAGCCGAGCCTTGGAGTCAACCGCCATGATCTTCGTTTCGAGCGCGTCATCGAGCTTGCCCTGCTCGCGGATCGAGTTGAGGATCGCGGTGCGGCGCTCTTCGAGCTCGCGCAGGTAGTCCAGCCGCTCCTGCAGGGTGCGCAGTTGCGCGTCGTCAAGGCCGCCGGTGGCTTCCTTTCGATACCGGGCGACGAACGGCACAGTGGCCCCGCCATCAAGCAACCCGACAGCCGCCCCCACCCGCCACCCAGCCACCCCCAGCTCGTCCGCGATCCGCTCGCTGAGCCGCACGCAGCCTCCTCCCGGATCAACCGCCAAGTGGAACCAATTACACGTCTCACGAGGTCGTGAACCGCCAAGTGGAACCTAATGGTGGGCGATCACCGCTCGAGAAGGGCCTGGCGTACGGGGCGTGGAGAGCACGCAGGGTTAGACCATTACGGCTAGTGGGGGGCATTCGGAGCGATTGGCCGCCGACGAGCCCCGGATCGTCGTCGCAGTCAGTAGTGGCAGGTGCGCACTATGGGTGATTCAAGGTAGCGATCGGTGCGTCGGCCACACGATCACGGTTTGATAACGGTAGCCTCTCGCGTACCCGGACGATCGTGGGTCGCGCTGAGCGGGCGCGGCCCTCGCGGGCTCAAGTGGCGATGACGACGGGCGCCAGGTGAGCCTCAACGGGAAGTCCGTACGGCGCCGATCAACCGACCGCCCTCAGACGCGGCGCCGTACGGGCTTCCCGCAGCCTCGACGACACCACCCGATGAACCGTGCTGGCAGTTTCGGCGTATGGAGATGCATCGGGTCGGTGAGCGCAGGAGGTGGCGCGTCGATGATGCGGGCGGTCTGGAACGGTGTGGTGCTCGCTGAGGCACCGCGAACGGTGCGGGTCGAGGGCAACCACTATTTCCCGGCGGAGTCATTGCGCACGGAGCATCTCGTGGACAGTTCCACCACGACGGTGTGCCCGTGGAAGGGCCAGGCGCACTACTACACGGTTCGGGTCGATGGACAAACCAACCCGGACGCGGCCTGGTACTACCCCAAACCCAGCCGGCTGGCCCGCAAGATCACCGACCACGTGGCGTTCGGCAACGGTGTGCAGGTCGAGGGCGAAACCGAAGGCGAGGCCGGCGGTCTGCTGGGTCGGCTTCGCGGCCGGCGCGAAGGCCGGTCCTGAACGAGTCCGATCAGTCGCGCAGCTCGCGCAACGCGTCTTCGATGGCGCGGTGAAAGGTCGGATAGGCGTAGATCATCTGCCGTAGGCGCTCGGTAGGCACCTCGGCGTGCACCGCGACAGCGAGTGCGCTGAGCACCTCCCCACCGGCAGGCCCGGCCGAAGTGGCGCCGACGAGAACGCCCCGGTCGGCATCCTCGACCAGCTTGATGAAGCCGTCGTTGCCGGTCTTGTGAATCCAGCCGCGCGCCGTGGACGGAAGCCGGACCAGCCCGGTGCGCACCCGCAGGCCGTCGCGGCGGGCGATGGCCTCGGTCAGGCCCACGGCGCCGACCTCGGGATCGGTGAAGGTGACTCGGGGCACGGCCCGGTAGTCAGCGGTCTCGCCGTCCCGGCCGAGGATGTCGGCAGCGGCGATCCGCCCCTGGTACATCGACATGTGGGTGAAGGCACCCTTGCCGGTGACGTCCCCGATCGCCCACAGCCGGTCCGCGGCCCGCATCCGCTCGTCCACCTCGATCGTGCGTGCTTGGTCGTCCAGCCCGGCCGCACCGACGCCCAGCGCAGCCAGATCGGTGCGCCGACCGGTCGCGACGAGGAGCTCTTGCGCTGCCAGCACCTCACCTCCCTGGAGCGCCACGGTGAACTGACCGTTCTGGTAACCCACGCGTGCTGCCGAGACCCCGGCGCGGACGTCGATTCCCTCAGCGGCGAAGGATCCGGCGAGCAGCTCCCCGGCCTCGGGCTCGTCACCGGGCAGCAGTTGCGATTCGGCCTCCAGCACCGTGACCTGCGCGCCGAACCGAGCGAAGATCTGAGCGAATTCGCAGCCCACCGGGCCGCCGCCCAGGACGATCAGGGACTCCGGCACTTGCGTCACTGCGACCGCTTCCCGGTTGGTCCAGTACGGCGTACCGGCCAGGCCGTCGATCGGCGGGATGGTCGGCTCGGTGCCGGGGTTGAGCACGATCCCGCGGGCAGTATGGAAAACCCGCTCGCCGGCCGGGGTGGACACGGTGACCTCGCCGGGCGCGGTCAGGGCCGCTCGGCCGCGGACCAGCCGGCCGCCGGTCTTCTCGAATCGCTCGACGGCGACGGTGTCATTCCAATCGTCGGTGGCTTCGGCCCGGATGCGCGCGGCGACCGGCGCCCAGTCCGCGTGCACCTGTGCTGAGCCGGCCAACTCGTCAACGCGGCGGGCTTCGCCCAGCGCGTCGGCGGCGCGGATCATCATTTTCGTCGGCACGCACGCGTAATACGGGCACTCACCGCCGACCAGCCGCGCCTCGACTCCGACGACGGTCAGTCCCGCCGTGGCCAGTCGGGTCGCCACGTCCTCTCCGCCCGGTCCCATCCCGATCACCACGACATCGACGTTCTCGGCCGGCATGTTCGTCCCTTCCTCGCTGTATCAACAGCACAGCACACCAGAAATGGCCGCTATTCGCTGCGTAACTCATCGCGCCCTTTGGGTGAAGGCGGCTGGCGTCGGCCGATCGGCGAACAACGCCAGGGGTCACGTAGCGCAGACCGTGGCGGATCAAGCGCAGACTGTGGCGGATCAGGCGAAGGACCCGTCCACGGCGAGCGTCCCGGAGGCTGTCGTGGTCCTAAGGCAGACTCCGTCGGGTGACGTTGGGGCTCACCTCCGATACTGCGCAGGCGAGGAAGGCGCGTGGAGCCTTCTTCACGCCGCCTGAGCTGTGCAGCTACGTGGCGGACTGGGCGATCAGGTCGGCTTCGGATGAAGTGCTGGAGCCGTCATGTGGGCAAGCGGCGTTCCTGCTCGCCGCCGGCGAGCGGCTCGACGCGCTCACCGCGCTGGCGGGCGAGACCCGGAGCGGCCTGCCGAGAATCGAGTTACATGGTGTCGAACTGCACCGAGACAGTGCTCGCCAGGCAGAGGCGCTCGTCCGATCCGCCGGTTACCAAGCGCGCGTACTCACAGGGGACTTCTTCCTCGTCCCGCCGACCGGACGCTATGACGCGGTCATCGGCAACCCCCCTTATGTTCGGTATCAGGACTTCGCGGGAGAAGCACGGTCGCGCAGCCGCGAGGCGGCACTGCGAGCCGGCGTCTTGCTGACCCGTCTGGCTTCCTCGTGGGCCGCTTTCACGGTGCACAGTGCGTTGTTCTTGCGGCCTGGCGGTCGGCTGGGGCTGGTGCTTCCGGCCGAACTGCTGTCAGTGAATTACGCGGCTGAAGTACGCCGATTTCTCATGCAGCGGTTCGCGCGGGTCCGCTTGGCGCTGTTCACCGAGCGGGTTTTTCCGGGCGTGCAGGAGGAGGTCGTTCTGCTACTCGCCGACGGGTATGGCCAGGGGCCGGCCGACCATTGCGAGCTGCAGCAGGTCCGCGGCGCTGCGGATCTGGCGGGAGTGGCGCCGCTGATCCGGACCTGGAAACCGGACCCGGTCGAAGGCAAGTGGACGCGTTCCCTGCTTTCTACCACGGCGCTGGAAACGCACCTGGCCGTCGAACGAAGCGGGTATTTCACCACACTGCAATCGTGGGGCGAGACCACCCTCGGAATGGTCACCGGCAACAACAAGTACTTCGCGCTGCCCGCAGATCGCGCCGGCGAGCTGGGTCTGCGCCGCGACGAACTGCTGCCGCTATCTCCGCCCGGGTCGCGCCATCTGCGGAATCTGACCTACCCGGTCGCTGCGCATCAGCAGCTGACCAGTACTGGATCGTCGACCGTGCTGTTCCGTCCTACAGGCCAGCCCTCGCACGCGGCCAGCCGCTACATCCGGGCGGGCGAGCGGCTCGGGGTGCACACCGCTTACAAATGCCGGGTTCGCTCGCCCTGGTGGCGGGTGCCGCTTGTGGCGCCGTGTGATGTGTTGTTGACCTACATGAACGCCGACAGCCCACGACTGTGCGCCAATCACGCCGGGGCTCACCACCTCAACTCAGTGCACGGTGTGTACCTGCGGCCTGAACTGCGCGAGCTGGGGATCGACCTGCTGCCGCTGGGCGCGCTGACCTCGATGACCCTGCTGAGCGCCGAGACGGTCGGTCGCGCCTACGGCGGCGGGATGCTCAAGCTCGAGCCGAAGGAGGCTGATCGGCTGGCGGTTCCCGAGCCAGGTGTCCTGCGCGACGCCCGGACCGCGCTGGCTGCGATCCGCCCGCAGGTCGCCGCTCGGTTGAGCAGCCCCGGGGGGTTGACCGAGGCGGTGGCGCTGGTGGACGACATCCTGCTCATCGGTGAGCTCGGAATCGCTGCTTCGGAGGTGAAGTCGCTGCGCGACGCGCATGCCGAGTTGGCCGCCCGCCGCGCCGCCCGAGGAGGTGCCAGCCGTGCCCTCGTCCGTACCTGATGACCTCTACGCGTTGCTCGTGCCGCTCGTCGCCGAGCGTCCCGAAATGAATCCATGGGTCCGCCTTTCCCCAGGGATCATGCAGTACTTTCCGGACTACCAACTGCTGGAAGCCATGCTGGGGGTTCCCATCGGCGAAGGCGCCGGCTCGCAGTCCGGTCGGCTGGCCAAGGCGACCGACGCGTGGGTGGCACACGAACTCCGGCGCACCGGCTTCGGGACGGACGAAGTCTGGCCGCGGCTGACGGCACCGAGAATCTTGCCGCGGGAGGTCAACCTCTTCATCGAGTCATTGCCCACCGCAATCCGCGGTGTCGCGCAGGCTTGCCTCGCGCGGAACCGGGCAGTCGCCCCGTCGGACGCCCGCATACTTGGCCGGGCATACGTCAAACAGGTCGACGTGTTGATCGCACAGTGGTCGCGTGGGGCGGAGTTGCTGGTGTCGACCAAGACGATGGTCGCGTCATTCCGCAAGAATCTCGCCAACCGGTTCGAAGAGGCCTACGGCGACGCCAAGAACCTCCGGGGCCGCTACCCGCTGGTGGCGATGGGCTTCCTGTTCGTGCTGCGTTCGACCGCGCTGACCGAGCCCGGCACGGTAGAGCGGGCGATAGACATGATGCGCAAGCTCAAAGCAGAAGCAGACGTCTACGATGCCACCTGCCTGCTCGTCGCGGAGTGGAGCGACGCCAATCCTGCGGCCGGCGTCCGCCTACGTCATGACGCCGTACCAGATGATTTGACTGCGGCGACGTTCCTGGCGACGCTCGTCGATGCGGTGCTGGCGCGAACTCCGGTCGAGATGCACGTGGAGGTACGGCAGCGGCGAGAGCACCGGAGCATACCGCTCGACGAGCAAGACACGCCCAATCCTGGATAGCCGTATCGGATGCGTCTGTATCAAGTATGCGCATGTGGCAATGATTCGTTAAGGTCACAGCCGTGAGTGACGCTGCTGGGCACGCGTATGGGCACGGGCACGGCCATGGTCACGGGGTCGGCCAGGACACCGACCGCCGAAAGTTGAGCATCGCGCTCGCGTTGATCGTGGTGTTCATGGTCGGTGAGGTGGTCGTCGGCGTGGTGGCGCAGTCGCTGGCGCTGCTGTCCGACGCCGCGCACATGCTCACCGACGCCGGCTCGATCGTGCTGGCGATAATCGCTATACGCCTGGCGGCACGCCCGCCGCGCGGGGGGTACACCTACGGGCTCAAGCGGGTCGAGATCCTCTCCGCCCAGGCCAACGGCCTCACCCTGCTGCTGCTCGCCGCGTGGCTGGCCTACGAGGCGATCCGCCGGCTCATCGACCCGCCGCCGGTCGCCGGGGCCCTGGTCCTGGTCACCGCATTGGTCGGCGTGGTGGTGAACATCGCGGCGACCTGGTGCCTGTCCAAAGCCAACCGGTCCAGCCTCAACGTCGAGGGCGCCTTCCAACACCTGCTGACCGACCTGTACGGATTCGTCGCGACCGCGATCGCCGGCGCGATCGTGCTGAGTACCGGGTTCGCTCGGGCCGACGCGATCGCCGCCCTGATCGTGGTCGCGCTGATGGTGCGCGCCGGGGTTGGGTTGGTGCACCAGTCCGGCCGGATCTTCCTCGAAGCGGCCCCGGCCGGCATCGACACCCGAGCCCTCGGCGGCCGGCTCGCCGCCCACCCCGACGTCGTCGAGGTCCACGATCTGCACGTCTGGCAGATCACTTCCGGCCAGCCCGCCCTATCTGCGCATGTGCTCGTCGCACCCGGCCGGGACTGCCACGCTGTCCGCACAGACCTGCAGAAGCTGCTCGCCCGCGACTACGCGATCACCCACGTCACCCTGCAACTCGACCACCCACCGCCCGACCTATTCACCATCACCCGAGCCCACCATGCCGACGAACACGGCCACTGCAGCGAGCTGCCGACACCAAGCGTCGACAAGGCGTAATCAGCGGACGGGTGCTCGGACACCGCCGCGCTGGTGGTGCACCTGTTTCCGGTCAGCTGTTCCTTCGAAGCAGGCGTCGCAGCACCAACAGCACCAACAGCACCGCCACGGCAATCGCCACCATCGGCAGTGGTCGTTGCCTCGCCGTGACCGTCAGCGGCTCGACGTAGGCGACCACCTGCGGGGGAACTTCCTCCCGTACCTCATCAGCCAGTTCCTCGATCTGCCACGCCGCCTCGTCTGCCGTAACTTCGAGGGTTTCCGCAACTTCGAGTGTTTCCGCGATCTCGGATACCTGCTCCTCGACCTCTTCGGCCTTAACCTGCACGGTTTCCTCGGTCTCGTGCATCTGCTGCTCGACCTCGTCGGTCTTCACTTGCACGGTTTCCTTGGCGTCGTGCACCTTGTCCCTGACCCGCGCCGGCACGTCGATCCTGTGGGTTAACTCCTCCAGGATGTCGTCGAACTGCCCGCGGGTACGGTCGATGCCCTGGCGCCGCCGGTTCTTCACTGCCGAGGTAGTCATCGGTGCATCCCTTGCCTTGATGGTCTTCATTGACGGTGGCCGCAGTTTCGTCGGGCACCAGCGACGTGGCTGCGCCCGGCGCGTATGAAGACTATGTCGCAGCCTTCACGCCCCCCGCGGTTGCGACACGCAGAAAACGGCCAAGGAGGGCCTCTCACGGAGATAGGAGTCTGTCTAGCAGCATCTCGAGTGCGGCGGACAGTTGGCTTATCGCGATCAAACCGGGCGAGCTCACAGCGTGCAGCGCCAGGCCGTCGGCGGCGGCCAGTGCGACGTGCGCTGCCAGTCTGCAGTGGGCGGCCGTCGCACGACCTGCGGCAGCGAGCGTGAAGGCGTCGGTGAGTGCATCGATGATTTCGGTAAGGATGGTCTGTTGAATGGTGGCAAGCGCTGGTGAAGTTGCTGCCCGAGCGGCGAAGGCCAGCACAATGCGGGACTCCGCGGCACGCTCCTCGTCCAGGGGGAGCAGCTCGCGAAATACAGCTGACAAATTGTGCCGCACTTGGGAGCCGCGGGGATTAATCATGGGCACGGCCGCGGCAATCGCGCTGGTCTGGGCGCTGTTCGCGGTGAACACCGGCGCGTGGCCGGGCATCTCCGCACCGATCGCGCAGACCATCCTGCTGCTGGCCAACCTCGCGCTCACCGCAGGCAGCCGCCGAACCAAGGTACTGATCGTGCGCATGCTGCAGCGGTGGGCGATCAATCCGCTGATCCGACTACTGTTCCGCGCCGGCATCAATCCGCTCGGGCTAGCCATCCTGGAGACCCGGGGCCGAGTTTCTGGTCAGCCGCGCCGGACACCAGTGGGGAACGGTCGAGTGACGGCCCATTCGATGCTCAAACGTGATCACCGGCGCGCTGGCGGCGTCTGAGCGCGCGGAGTCTTAGGCTCGAGGTCGTGCTCAGACTCGGGTTCGTGGTGATCGGTGTGGTCGACCGACCTCGGGCCGTCGCCTCTTGGACCTCAGAACGGTTCCACGTCGGCGATCTTCCAGCTGCCGGTGACCCGTTGCGCGGTGACCCGCAGCCTCCCCGCGGCAACGAGTGGCTGGGCCTGGCCACCACGGTTGGCCTGTTGGTCGATGAACACCACCACGATCGCCCGATCGCCATCAAGCACTTTGACGGCCAACGCGGGCACGGTCGCCACCACCACGGCCTGCTGCCCAGGCGCCAGTTCCCGGACCCGAGTGAACTGGTGCTGGTAGTCGAGGGCGAACGGCCCGGTGATCACGGCCGCAGCAGCCCGTTCGTTGTCATCGAGCCGGGCGAAGTCATAGGAGAACACCCGTTCCACCGCATCACGTACCTGCCCGGATACCTCAGCGGTCGCGCCGACGTCGAGCAACGCACGGTTGCTCGACGTCGCAGACGCGAGGACGCCATCGGTCTCGCTGCGCAACCATGCCGCCAGACCCAGCGCGATGACCAGGACCGCGACCAGCGCCACCTGTACCGGGCTCCACCACCGGGAGCACGCGGCAGGCTGCACGACCTCCTCATCTGGCGGGAGATCCGGCACACGGGGAACTGGATCGTCCAACGCGATCGCCCCGAGGCGGTCCCCGCGCTGGTGGAGGTCACCGGACCGATCGGTGAGATGTCGCCTGCCGGCGACCCGCGGCCGGCGGCGGGCCGGGCGCGGACGCTGTACCGGCACAATCGGCCTCCTATCTCGGTGGTCCAGATTTCGGTGGCCCAGGTTCTGCTGGCCCAGGTTCTGCTGAGGCGGCCTTGACCGAGGGGCACGCTCCGGGAACCGGGTTCGCCGCGCCGACCGGCGCCAGCTTGTCGACCTTCCAGACGGTGCCGGCTCGACGCATTTCAAGCTGGAGGCGCCGGCGTACGCAGCTGGCCTGCCCCCCGTCGTGGACAGCCGTCACATCCACCCCGACGAGCACCCGCGCGGTACCGGCGCGCTCGTCGAGCTCGGCGACCGCGCCGTCGAGGGTCCCTGCGATGGTCGCAGTTTTCGAGTCGGCGATGACCTGCGCGTAGGTAGCCCGGTTGGCTCGCACCTCATCGAGCAGTGAACCGGTCGCTGACTGCTCCCACAGCGTCAACCCGTCCTGCATCCGCCGGTAGTCCAGCGTATTGAGGTTGATCGCCGCCTGCTGGGCATCCTGCAGCACGGTGTCCCGGGCGATGCCCGCCGCGAGGGACCCGTCGTGAGCCGCCCGGTCCCATGACACGCCGAACCAGCCGGCAGTGCCCACGGCAAGGGTCGCGAGCACTGCGATCCCGACGGTGACCCGGCGTTGCGAATCGCCCAGAACAGAACGGGCGGCAGCGGCGCTGGTCATGGTTGGCGACGATAGAGACGTCACGCTGGGTGACTCACCGCGACCCTCCGCTGTCCTCCTCCAAGATCGACGCGAGGCTGCTGACCTGCGCGCCGGTGGATCCTCCTGGTGACACTGCGGCCGGGGTGCCGGCGCGCGGCACGTTCTGCGCGCCGCGGACGTCCGTCGGGCTGCCCGGCGGCTCCGCACAGAACGCATCGCGGTTGGCCGGAATCGGCGTGGTATCAGTTCCGGAACGTCTGATGGTGCCCTGGTAGCCGCGCACGCAGGCGTACGGGTTGAAGAAGTTCAGCGCCAGCCCGAGGTGGACAAAGCCATCGTCGGGCACCACTGAAGAATCGGTGCCGCTGGTGACCACGGGGTAGACCGACAGCAGGTGACGCAGTGCGGCCTGGCGGGGCAGCGTCACCCGGGACACCGTCAGCAGGTCGGCCAGCAGTTGACCGATCTGGGTACCGCTTTCTCGGAGCAACCCGCTGGTCTGGTCGGCGAACTGCGGCGCGGTGACGATCAGCCGGCGCAGGTCCGGATCGGAGGAGCGCAGTTGGGCGGCGAGCAACGCGAGGTCCCGGCTGAACGAGACGATCGAGCTGGACTGCTCGTTCTGCGTCTGCAACACCACCCGTCCGTCCTTGATCAGGGTCACCGTCTGCGGCAGGGCGGCGATGGCGTCTCGGGTGAACGCGTCGGTGCTGTCCAGCAGGATCTGCAGATCGGCTCCGGTGCCGGTGAAGGCGGTGCCCAGTTCATGCACCACGGTGTGCAGGGAGTCCAGCGGCACTGACCGCAGGAAGGTGTCCAGGTGGGCGATGAGGTCCCCGATCGGCACCGGCGTGCTGGTCCGGGATGCCGGGATCACCGACCCAGCGCGCAGCGTCGGGCCGTCCCCGCGTACTGGCCGTAGATCGACGAACTGCTCGCCGATCACGGACAGGTCGCTCACCACGGCGTCGGAGTCGGCCGGGATGGGCGGGGCGTCCGGATCGATCTCCAGTTGGGCATCGACGCCCTGGCTGGTCAGCCGCAATGGCCCGACGCGTCCGACGCTGACGCCGCGGTAGGTGACGTCCGCGCCGGTGAAGATCCCACCGGAATCGGTGAGCTGCAGGGTCACCGGGAAGGGACCGGCACCGAACAGCGCGCCCGCGCCGAGGTAACGGACGCTGACATAACCCACCCCCAGCGCGGTGACGATCACGAACGCCAGCAGCTGCAACCGAACTCTCATGCTGATCATGCCGGTGCCCCCCGCAGCGCAGGCCGCAGCAGCGGGGCAAGCAGCGTGCCCATACCACCCGGATCCGCACCCGGCCCGCCGGAGGCGGACGGTGGTGGAGGCACCACGCCTGACAGGCCCTCGAGCAGCGGCCCGAGCGGCGGCCGGCCCGGGGCGAGCAGCTCCCCGAGCGACGGGGGCACCCCCATCAGTGGCTCCCCAGAGGAGGACAGGTTGTCCAGCACCGTGCCGAGGTTCAGATCGGCCCTGACGTACAGGTTGGAGTAGTCGCCTTGGAAGGCCTCGCGGGCGGCGCCATCGGTGAACGGGTAAGTGGCGATCAGTTCCAGCGCGTTGGGCAGGTCTGCGCCCGCGGCGGCCAGTTGCGCCAATGTGGGACGCAGCAGCTGCAGGTCGGCGACCAGGTCGTCGTGGCTACGGTTGATCGTGCCGGTGGCGACTACCGACAGCCGGTCCAGGGCTTGCAGGGTGCCGGTCAGCTGCGTGCGCTGATCGGCCAGTACTTTCAGTCCCGGGGCGAGCCCGTCCAGCGCGGTGGAGATCTGCCCGCGCTGCCGGGCCAGGGTGGCCGATAGCCGGTTGAGCGCATCCAGCGCCCGGTTGATCTCTGCTTTGCGCGCGTCCAAGCCGGACACCAGCGTGTTCAGGTCGGCTAGCAGCGTCCGCAGTTGCGGCTCGTGCCCGGACAATGCGGCGTTGAGCTCGGTGGCGATGGTCCGGATCTGGTCGACACCACCTCCGTTGAGCAACAACGACAGCGCTCCGAGCACCTCCTCGACGTCGGTGGCCCGGCTGGTGCGGTCCAGCGGGATCACCGCACCGTCGGCCAGCCGGCCCCGTGATGGCTCGCCGGCGGGCGCGGCGAGCTCGACGAACTTCTCCCCCAGCAGGCTGGTGGTGCGCACCCGGGCGACCGCGTTGGCGGGCAGTGCGACGCTGCGGTTCACCTCCATCGTGACGATCGCTCGCCAGGTGTCCGGGGCGAGCCGGATCGCCCGGACCGCGCCGACCGACACGTCGTTGACCTTCACCAGTGACTGCGGCACCAGCTCCAGCACATCGGAGAACTCCGCAGTGACCTGGTAAGGGTCTGCTCCGGTGTCCGCGCCGCCGGGCAGCGGTACGTTCTGCAGCCCGCCTTGCAGCACGCCACATCCGGCCAGGCTCAGGATGGACGCGCTGAGCAGCAGTGCGGCCCACCACCGGTTCATCGGCGACCTCCGGGGACCGTGGGCAGCGCGAGCAGTGGCAGCGGCGGCGGCTGCCCGGCCTGCAACGCGGTGATCACCTGGGCCGCCGTGGGCAGCGGCACAGCCCCGGTGAGCTGGGGATCCAGCGCTGCGCAGGTGCGCGCCAAGGTGGCCGGCACCTGCCGCGGAGTGCTGCGCCGCAGCAGTTCGCACACAAACAGGATCGGTGGGGCCCGCAGCTCCTCGATGTTCAGACGGGTGTCCAGGGTGCCGGACGAGGCGTTGTAGGCGTTGTTCAGATTGCTCAGCGCGGTGGGCGCGATGTCGAGAATCTGCCCCAACGCTTCCCGTTGCCGCACCAGGACGGCGGTCACCTCGGTGAGCCGGTCCACGTTCGACTTCAGCACCGCCCGGTTGTCCTGCACGAAGCCGGCAACCTCGCCCAGCGCGAGGGATAGCTCCCGCAGCGCCGCACCGAGGTCACCGCGCTCCGCGGCCAGGAAGTTCGACACGTCGGCGAGTTGGGTGGTGAATTGCCGCACCTGTGCGTCGTTGGCGGCCAGGGTGGACACGAAGGACTGCAGCTGGGTGACGGTGCCGAACAGCTGCTTTCGGGACCCGGCCAGCGTCTCGGACAGCGCGGCCACATTACCGATCGTGTCGTTGATCGCCTGCCCGTTGCCTCGCAGGTTGGCAGCGCCGACGTCGAGTACGTCCGAGAGGGCCCCGTTACGGTTGGCGCCAGTGGGCCCGAGCATGGTGGCGAGGTCGTTAGTGGCTCGGGTCAGGTCGTCGATGCCGAGCGGGACCGCGGTGCGCTGCACCGGGATGACACCGCCGTCGGGCATGGCCGGGCCCCCGGTGTAGGCGGGGGTCAGCTGGACGCTGCGGCCGGCGACCAGGCTGGGCTCCACCACCACCGCCGAAGCGCCGGCTGGCACGGTAACGGAGTCGTCGATCCGCATCACAACCTTGACCTGGCGGCCTTGCGGCGTCACCGTGGTGATCCGGCCGACCGGCACGCCGAGGATCAGGACCGGGTTGTCCGGGTACACCGCGACCGCGGAGCGCAGGTAGGCGGTGATGGTGCGCCCGGGGCGCGGTGCCAGCCACCACACCGCGGCGGCCACCAGCACCCCGAGCACACAGCCAGCCGCGATCACCCGGCCTAGCCAGCGGGGCATGCTCAGCACCCCCGCTCGTTGATGGTGAGCGGGCCCAGCGCAGTCGGTGGCGGCAGTAGCCCGCAGATGTAGTTGTCGAACCACCGCCCGTTGCCCAGCGTGTTGGTGAACAGCCGGATGAACACCGGCTCAAGCTGTAATCCCCGGTCCAGGTTGAGCTGGTTTCGTTGCAGCACCGCGGCGACCCGGTCGAGCTGCTGCAGTGCCGGACGCAGCTGGGCGCTGTTGTCCGCGACCAGGCCGCGCAGCTGCACCGACAGCACCTGGACGTCGGTCAGCAGCGCACTGATCGCCTCCCGGCGACGCCGGACCTCGGCGAGTAGCAGGTTGCCATCGGCGAGCAGCCGCTCGAATTCGGCGTTGCGGCCGGCCAGCACGACGGTCAGCGCCTCGGTGCCGGCCAGCAGGTGGTGGATCTGCTGGTCCCGGCTGGCGATGGTCTCCGAGAGCCGGGACAGCCCGTTCAGGGTGCCCCGGACATCGGCGGGGGTGGCGCGGAAGGTGTCGGCCAGCGTCTGCAGGCTCTGCTCCAGCTGTGCGGTGTCGATCTGCTGGAGCGTGCCGGACAACCCGCTCAGCGCCTCGACGACGTCGTAGGGCGAGGCGGTGCGGGCCAGCGGGATGGGCGTGCGGGGGTCCAGGGCGCGCTGCCCCCGCGGGTCGAGACTCACCGATCTCGCGCCCAGCAGGCTCTTGATCTCGATGGCGGCGTTGGTCTGGTCACCGAGCCACGCGTCGCGGACGCGGAGCAAGGCCTGCACCCGGTCGCCGGCCAGCTTCACCGCGGTGACCCGGCCGACCTCGACCCCGGCGATGTACACCGGGTCGCCGGCCCGCAGCCCGGCAGCGTCGCTGAACTGCGCGGTGTAGACAGTGCCGCCACCGATGATGGGCAGGTTGTCCGCGTTGTACGCGGCAGTGGCCAGCAGCGCGAGGACGATCAGGCCGACGATCCCGATCGCGATCGGGTGGCGCGGGCGTGACAGCGTCACTGCGAGCACCTCGCGGCGGGCGGCGGCGTGGTCAGCGGGACGACCAGCGGAGCGTTGGTGACCGGGACGGTGATAGTCCCTTCGACTCCGCAGAGGTAGAAGTTGAACCACGAGCCGTAACTGCCGGCCCGACTGAGTTTGGTGAGCTTCTCCGGCAGGAACCGCAGCACCCCGTCGATGACCTGGTCGCTGTCCGCGAGGTTCGTCGACAGCGCACCCAACCCGGCAATGTCGTCGCGCAATGCCGGCCGGGCGTCACTGACCAACCCGGCGGTGGCGCCGGCGAGCTGATCGATCGAGACGATTGCCTGCCCGATCGGCTCCCGGTCCGCGGCTAGACCCGAGACCAGCCGCTGCAGTTGCAGGATCAACGCGGACAGCTGCTCGTCGCGGCCATTGACGGTGTCCAGGACGGCGTTGAGGTTCGCGATCAGCTCACCGACCACCCGGTCCCGGTCGGCGATGTCCCTGGTCAGCGAGGAGGTACTGGCAAGCAGGCTTTCCACGGTGCCGCCTTCACCCTGCAGCACCTGCACGATCTCCCAGGACAACCGGTTGAGCTGCGCCGGGTCCAGCCCTACCAGCAGCGGCTTGAAACCGTTGAACAGCACGGTGAGGTTCAGCGGTCGTGTGGTGTGCTCGATCGGGATCAACCCGCCGGGAGGCAGGGTCTGACCGACCGGCCCGGGAGCCCGCGCCAAGGCGAGATAGCGCTGCCCGAGCAGGTTGCGGTACAGCACCGAGGCGGTCACCGACGCCGGCACGTGCTGTCTCGCGTCCACGCTGAAGCCCACCTGCGCGACCCGCCGATCGACCAGCTTGATGGAGTCCACCGAGCCCACCCGCACCCCGGCGATCCGCACGTCGTCACCCACCAGCAGACCGCTGACGTCGGTGAACCGGGCCAGGTAGCTGGTAGTGGCGGTCAGCGTGACGTTGGCGATGGTGAGCGCCACCAGGCCGGTGGCCAGCGCGATGACGGTGGTGAACACGATCAGCTTGGTCAGTGGCGCGAACACCCCCCTCACCTCAGCGTCACCTCCGTACCGCGCAGCAACGGGCCCAGCAGGAAGCTTGTCCAGCTGGGCATCTCGGCACCCTGCGCGCCGTCGGCCGAGGCCAGCAGCGCCGAGAGGAACTGCTGTTCGGCCGGGGAATTCGGCAGTCCCATCGCTACCTGCGGTGGGGTACTGACCGGTGCGGTACTGACCGGTCCGACGCCCGGCGAAGGATCCCCGCGGCCGATCGGGGGCGACGTCGAGCCGTCGTGGATCGGGCCGCCCGGGTACTCCGGGAACTTCGTGCCGTCGAGCACGGGGTAGCAGCGCGGGCCGCGGTCCTCTTCGTATCGAGGCTCGTCCACCCCCGACAGGTACTTGCCGCGGTTGTTGGTGACCTCCAGGTAGATGTGCAACCCAGGATGGTGGGTGCCCACCCCGAAGGCCCGGTCCAGCTGCGGCACCAGCCCGGCGATCTGGTGCAGCAGGCAGGGGTACTCCGGGGCGTACCTGGCCAGCGACTCCAAGGTGGGCCTGCTGTCGGCGGCCAGCGCGATGAGGTTGTCCCGGTTGTCCTGCAGGAAGCCCCGAAGGTCCTGCGATACGCCGGTGACCGAGGTCCACAACTGCGCCAGGTTCTGCTGCTGATCGGCGACGGTCCGGGTGGTGCTGGACAGATCCGCCAGTGCGGCGAGCAGGTCGGGCGCGGCTCGGGTGTACGTGTCGGCCAGATCAGCGGTGCGGGTGATGTCCTCCTGCAGTTGCGGGAGCGCCGGGGTCAGCCCGCTGACCAGCTGCTGCGTCCGGACCAGGGTGTCGCCGAGTTGGTGACCGCGACCGCGCAATGCGCCGGAGATCGCGCCCAGCGTGCTGGCCAGATCCTGCGGCGCGACGTCCTGGAGCAGCGGCAGCAAGCTGTCCAAGGCCGCATCCAGCTCGCGGGCCGGCTGGCTGCGGTCCTGCGGGATGACATCGCCCGCCGACAGCGACCGCCCGGACGGGTGCGGGGGCAGGATCAGCGCGACGTACTTCTCCCCGAACAGCGTCTTGGGCAGCAGCCGCGCGCTGACGTTGTCCGGGATCAGGTGCGCCATCTCGGGTTTCAGGCGCAGCGCCACCGTGGCGGCGGCGCCTGAGCTGCTGAGACTGGTGACCTCACCGACGATCAGCCCGCGGACCTTGACGTCTGAGTGCTTGTCCAGCTGGAGACCGGTGTGGTCGACGCGCAGTGTCACCGGTACCCCGTCGGAGAAGGCACCCGAATACTTCGCGATGGATAGCGCAATCAAGGACACGGCGATGACCAGGAAGGCGACGCCGTGGACCCTGCGCCGGATCACCGCACTGGTCATCCGGCCACCAGCACCGACGTGGACGTGCCGAAGATGACCAAGGTGAGGAAGAAGTCCATGACAGCGACGATCACGATGCAGGCCCGCACTGCGCGTCCCACCGCGATGCCCACCCCAGCCGGCCCACCGCTGGCCCGGTAGCCGTAGTGGCAACACACCAAGATGATCACGAAGGCGAACGTCAGCACTTTCACGTAAGACCACAGGACGTCACTGACCGGCAGGAACAGCGAGAAGTAGTGGTCGTAGGTGCCGGCGGGCAACCCACTGACCAACGTGACGTTCAGCCGCGATGCCGCGTAGGACATCGCCAGCCCAATGGTGTACATCGGGATGATCGCGATGAATCCGGCGATCACTCGGGTGGTGATCAGGTACGGCACGCTGGGCACGCTCATCGCCTCGAGCGCGTCGATCTCCTCGGAGATCCGCATCGCGCCGAGCTCCGCGGTGTAGCCCGCCCCGAGAGTGCTGATCAGCGCTATCGAAGCGACCAGCGGGGCGATGTCGCGGGTGTTGAAGTAGGCGGTGAGCAACCCGGTCAGCGCCTCAGTACCCGAGGCGCTCAAGGCCCGGAAGCCTTGCACGCCCACGAGGCTGCCGACGAACAGCGACAACGCTGCCATCACGCCGGCAGTGCCGAAGATGACGATCAAGGCACCGGAGCCGAAACTGACCTCGGCCAGCAGCCGGGCGATCTCCTTGCGATAGCGCCGCAGGGCCCGCGGCATCCAGCCGATCGCCCGGCCGTAGAGCGACAGCTGGTCGCCGAAGTCATCGAGCATATCCAGCGGAGCGTGCGCGGCCCGCCGCAAGAAGGTGGGAATCGACGTCAGCAGTCTCAGCCCCCCTTCGGGGGCACGATTTGCAGGTAGATCGCGGTGACCACGAGGTCGATCAGGAACACCAGCACGAAGGAGATCACCACGGATTGGTTGACGGCCTCCCCCACTCCCTTTGGTCCCGGTGGTGGGTTGAGCCCCCGGTAGGCCGCGACGATCCCCGCGGACAGCCCGAACAGTGCCGCCTTGAGCTCGCTGATCCAGATGTCGGAGACCTGCGCGATAGTGTTGAAACTGGCGATGTAGGCCCCGGGGGTGCCGCCCTGGACCACGACATTGAAGTAGTAGCCGCCGGCGATCCCTACCACCGTGGCCAGCCCGTTGAGCACCACCGCAACCAGGATCATCGCCAGCACCCGGGGCGCCACCAGGCGCTGGATCGGTGAGATGCCGAGTACTTCCAGCGCGTCGATCTCCTCGCGGATGGTGCGCGCCCCGAGGTCTGCGCAGACCGCTGCGCCGCCGGCGCCGGCGATGAGCAATGCGGTGACGATCGGCGCTGCCTGTTGGACGATCGCCAGCACGCTTCCTGCACCGGTCTGGGACTGAGCACCGAACTGCCGGGCCAGCTCAGCGAGCAGCAGCGCGATGGTTGCGCCGAACGGGATGGTGAACAGGGCGGTGGGCAGCGCGGAAACCTTGGTGATGAACCAGGCCTGTCCGATGAACTCGCGCGCCTGGAACGGGCGCTGGAACAGGCTCCGCGTCACGTCCAGGCCGAGCGCGAACAGCCGACCGGTCTGCACCAGCGCGCCCCGACCGGGGAACCCGCTCGTCACAGGACCTCGCGCCGATGGGGGTCGGGGAGGCTGTCCCGGATGGCGTCCTGGGCGGCGCTGGGCAGGGCGTGCAGCATGCCCATGACGCGATCCATCCGGCGGGACACGGCCTTACGCCTGGGTAGCCCAGGCGACGGGGTGAGTTGGGGTCTGAGCTCGGGTAGCCCCGCCGGCTCGCCCTTGATTTCGGCCATCTCGCGCTGAGCCTGAGCGGCGTCCTTCTCCTCCGACATCCCGATCGGACCTTGGCGGCGACCGGTGAGGAACTGCGCGACCGCCGGCTCTGTACTGGTCAGCAACACCTCGCGGGGCCCGAAGGCGGCCAGCCGCTTGCGGTAGAGCATGCCGATGTTGTCCGGCAGGGTGCTGGCGGTGTTGATGTCGTGGGTGACGATCAGAAACGTGGCGTCGGTCTGCGCGTTGAGGTCCACGATCAGCTGGTTCAGGTACGCGGTACGGACCGGGTCCAGCCCCGAGTCGGGCTCGTCAAACAGCACGATTTCCGGATCGAGCACCAGCGCGCGGGCCAGGCCTGCACGCTTGCGCATTCCCCCAGAGATCTGACCGGGCAACTTGCGCTCGTCGCCGGTCAGCCCGACCATCTCCATCTTCTCGCCGACGATCGCGCGAATCTCACGCTCGGACTTGCGGGTGTGCTCGCGCAGCGGGAAAGCGACGTTGTCGTAGAGATTCATCGAACCGAACAACGCGCCGTCCTGGAACAACACCCCGAACAGCTTGCGGATCTCATACAGCCTGCGCTCGCTGCAGTGCACCAGATCGGTGTCGTGAATGAGAATCGAGCCGCGTTCCGGTTTAAGCAACCCGATCAGGCTTTTGAGAAATACCGACTTCCCGGTGCCGGACGGCCCCAGTAGCACGCTGATCTCGCCCGCTGGCAGGGTGAGCGTGACGTCAGACCAGATGACAGACTGATCGAACGACTTCGTCAGCCCCTCCACCACCACCTCGACGCCCGCGCTCATGGGCCGTCCCGAGTACCGGTCAGAAAGACTCCCCGTCCAGCGGTCATCGACCCGCGGAACCAGGCACCGAGACCCAGGGCCATCACCACCACCGTGGCGACCAGTAGCACCAGTGTCGCCACGCCAGTCAGGTGTCGGGGTGGCGTGGCCACCTCCTCGGTGTCGGCACTTTGTGGTGGTGCCGGGACAGTCATGGTCGAGGTGCTCTCTACTCAGGAATCTAGGGTGGACTTATCTCGGCGAGGCGGGTGGCGGGCAGGGCCCAGGCTCCGAGTAGGTTTCGCGGGCCTTTACCACGAAGTGTTCAACGAGCCCGAGCGCGAGCAGATCCTCACCGAGCTTAATCTTCTGGCTCACGGTGCACCTACCCAGCAACGGATCCGCTTCGCATTCACCGCCCGTCGATGACCCATTGACTGACCCAGTCCCGGTGTTAGGCTCGCCTTGGCCAGTCAAGCCGTTTCCCCGCCGCCCATGGTCCCCCACCTGGGCGGCGTTCTACTGTCATCATGTCGCTGGGCTGTCGGCGCCGGGGGCGGCCGGTCGACAGCGCGAGAGCAGTTCCCTCGCCGGCGGGCGAAGTACCGTCGTCGGATCGAGTGAAACTCGCGCTGGGCGATGCGTAGGGCGGGGATTTGGGTGGCGAGGTGCATTTGGTAGCGCCTGGCACCAGGTCTTGTTGGTCACCTGGGTAAAACGCAGCCACCATGCCGGTTCGCCGTGTCGCCGCGGGACTGGCTGATCAGCGCATGACCATCGAGGGCGGGCTCGAAGATCTTCTCTAGCAGCCGGGCGCTGTCCTCGCTGCCCAGCGAGTCGCATCTACCACTTCTCCACCGCGTTCACCTCCCGAGTGCTTGATCGATGGGGGTCCGGTCGGCCGGCGGGAACTCGAACCGGGGGCTGCTCCAACCGGCGGCTGCTACCCGGGTGTCCTCAGCAGGGAAGACAGTTCCGGGGCACTCGTAGCAATCCGGCTGGTTGCCGTGCCAGGCGGCCACCATGTCGGCGAGATCTTGTGGCAGTTCGTCTCGCCACAGCGCCTCATCGACGGTGATGCCGTTACGGTGCATCAGGTCCGTGGTCAAGGCGAGATCACCCGCGCCACTGGGTAGCCCCGGGATCACACCACCGGTCTTCCGCACCGCCTTCTGTTCGGCGTTGTAGGACTTGTGGTGCAGGTAGGACACGCCCAGCCGCGCGTGGATGGCCATGCAGGCGTTGGTGTCCGTCACAATGATGGCGTGCCATCCCTTGTCCACTATTCCCGACGGGCTCAGCGCCTCGATCTCGTCGGGCGGGGTAGCGGAAATCAGTCGCCCGTTCCGTCGCAGGGCACACACCTGCATGAATCCCAGCGCCTGGCCCAGGATGCGCTCGGCAACCTCCCGTGTCATGGCAGGGTTGTCCGACACAATCTGGTTAACCAGATACACCCAGGTCTCCTCGGGAACAAGGTGACCATTGGGCCGTACAGCTTGCGCTGTTGACATTTTCTACTCCTCTTCTATTGGCGGCGGTGTCCACAACCTGCCGCTCAGCGGTGTGTCCGGTGCATCCATTCCCACCAGCGACAGGTCCGCTTGGATGATCAATGCAATGTCCGGTGGTGGGGCGGGGAACGGCAACGTTGTCCTGATCGCCTCGGCTAGGTCCTCAACTTCCGCCCTGGAGGGGTGACCGCTTTCCAGGAACTGCCGCATTCGGATATATCCCGCGGTCCACGGGTCCAGGTCCGCCATCGGATCGTCTAGGGGTGGCTGCTGCAGCTCACCCGTCGCCGCGTCGATCGGCGGTCGCATCGGATCGCTCACGCTGACCGCCAGGTGACGCCGTCGCGTCCCAGCGTCCTCGACGTCGGGTCCGTGCTCGGCCACCAGAAGGCAATCGCCACCGCACAACGGCTCACCCGGCAACGCCCGCCACAAGTGATCCAGGATCCGAGTACCCGGCCCTACACCCATCGCACACCCACCCGGCCGGCACCACGCGCAGCGGCGTCACCGCCAGCAACACGTGGCCGCACTGCGCGCGGTACACCCCGCCGGAGTGCTCGGCGAGCTCGTCAAGCCGATCCATCAGATCAGCGCGGGCGTCAAGCACGATCCGGTCCCCCTCACGCCTGATGACCAGACGACCGGAGCCGTGGTGCATCTCGCAGGTGGCCTCGATCTCGACCTGAGGATCGGGAGCCTCCACCGCTGTTGTCCCCCCTACGTGAGCTGTGAGCCCGGAGCAGGGGCCTGCCGCTGGTACGGCCGTCGAGGATGCCCGATTGCCTGGTGAGCTCCTCCCAGCTCCGAGTGCTGGGCCGAAACGCTACGGGCCACAGGCGGATGCATGTTGTACGAAATGTGTGTGACATGGCGATAGCTAGGCTGGCCCGAGATGCTCCTGAGCGATGGGGGTGGGAGGGCATGGACGACCAGGCACGTGCCATCGGCCGGCGCGTCCGGTACTGGCGCCTTCGGCGCAATCTGGGCCGTCAGCGGTTCGCCGATATGGTGGGCCGTTCCACGTCATGGCTAGACAAGGTTGAGAAGGGCGAGCGCTCGCTGTTGCGTTTGCCGATGTTGGACCGGGTGGCCGCAGCACTCGATATCGACGTCAGTGTGTTGACCGACAGCTCAGCCGCACAGCGTGCCGCTGACTGCGTCGACACCATAGAAGTACAGGCCATAAAAGCCGCACTTGGGCGCTATGCGGTCTTCGACATCCCGAATAACAGCGGCCGGGAAGCACTTTTTCGTCAAGCAATCGCCGGTCAGTTGACATACGTTGAGCACGCCTTGTCATCATCGCATTTCACGGTCGTCGCGCGTCATCTGCCGAGGCTACTTACAGATACTCAGTTATTCGCGGTGACTGCATCGGCAGCAGACCAGTTAACTGCGCACCGGATGCTGGTCATCACCTACCGTCTAGCTTCGTCAATGCTGATGAAGTTCGACGCGAACGATATTGCATGGCTTGCGGCTGATCGGGCGATGCAGACAGCGCTCGCGATCGACGACACGGTGGCGCTCGCCCGTTCGACTCGCAGCGTTGCGCGGGCTATGAGCCGCAGCGGCCAGCGGACTGCTGCTGTCACGGCGCTAATCGGTATGGCCGACCGTATACGTCCTGAGCTGGCCGATCGGGAACACGAGTTGTTGTCACTGTTCGGGATGCTGTTTCTCGCTGCATCGATCACAGCGGCGGCACAGGACGATGCGGCGCTGGCCCTGGAGATGCACGAGGAAGCCTCCGAAGCGGCTGACCGCATGGGGCCTGACCATGACACGCACCGGACGGTTTTCGGCCGGGCCAACGTCGCGGTGCACCGGGTCGCTGCCCTGGTCCGGCTCCACGAAGGCGGCAGGGCTCTCGAGTACTCCCACCGTATCGCCCCGACGCTCATCGGCACTTTGACGCCGGAACGTAAGGCGAGTTACCTTCTTGACCTCGCCCAGGCACACACGCACGTCGGCCACTATGACGACGCGACGCGATCCTTGGCGCAAGCGGAGCACGTGGCCCCGGAGGAGGTCCGCTGCCGTCCCCTCGCCCACGGCCTGCTGCGGTCACTTCTCGACACCACGAGCGGGGAATCTAGCCGCACTCTGCGGCAGATGGCGGCGCGAGCAGGTGTCGCGGCGTGAGCCAGGGCGTGCTGTACCTCGTCGTCTGCGCCGCTGGCCCGGCCAGCCGTATCGACATCATGGTCGAGCTCGCTCAGAGCCAGGGCTGGTCGGTGTACTGCCTGGCGACGCCAGCCGCCGTCGAACACTATCTCGACGTGGCCGAACTGGCGACGTTGACCGGCCACCCGGTACGGAGCATCTACCGCACGTCCGACGGTGAAGCGTTGCCCCGGGCGGACGCGATCCTGGTGGCCCCCGCGACCTACAACACGATCAACAAGTGGGCCGCCGGAATTGCCGACAACTACGTCCTCACTCAGCTCGCCGAGCTGACCGGGCTGGGCGCCCGGATCGTCGTGGTGCCCTTCGTCAACCAAGGACTCGCCGCCAACTCCGTGTTCGCTCGCAGCATCGGCCAACTCCGCCAAGCGGGCGTACGCGTCCTGTTTGGCCCAGGCGAGTTCGAGCCCCACCCGCCCTGCACCGGCGGACGAGTGCTCGACGACTACCCCTGGCAGCAAGCACTGGACGCGATCCACTTCTGAGGCCCGTCTCAGCCCAATCTGTGACAGCTACGCCGCGTGTTTCTCGCCGCTGGCACGTAGCTTCCTCTTCCCGGCGCAGCGGCTGACTGGATACTTACAGTGTCGCAGAGGACCGGCGTTCGCACCCGTGACTGGGCCGACCGCGTGCACACCGCGCTGGGCCCAGAAGCCCTGCCCGGCGGATACGTCAACCTGCTCGCCCCCGACGACACCGAACAGAACTGTGGGCTCATCCGTCCCGCTCGTTCGGGCTGCGGATCAGAGCGTCGAGCCTCCGCTCGCGTCGAGCACCTGACTCGTCACGGTGCGTGCACTGTCGGACCCGAGAAAAGCGACCACGTCGGCCGCGTCGCGGGCCTCGATGAGGCATCCGAGCACGGACGTCGCGGCGGCTGCCCGACGCAGCGTCTCGTCGGAGCGCAACCAGCTCGCGTTCATCTCGGTGTCGACGATGCCCGGCATGACCGCGTTAACCGTGATGCCACGCGGGCCAAGCTCCTTGGCCAGGGTGCGCGTCATCGTCTCGAGGGCACTCTTGGCCATGGCATAGAGCAGCTAGTTCGGTGCCGCGACCCGGGTCGGCAGCGCGGTGACCGCGACAACTCGCCCGTCGTCGCCCATCCGCGCCACCGCAGCCTGCGTGATCAACAGCGTGCGCGGACGTCCAGCGCGAACAGATCGTCGAATCCGCCCGCAGTCACGTCGGCGAGCCCGCCCGGGGCGGTGACCGCCGCGTTGTTGACGACGATGTCCAGATGCCGCGAACCGGTACGCTCTTCAACGGCGACGTCGAGCTTCTGGAACAGGTTGCTGCCGGTGATGAGAAGATCAGGTGAGTCCATCCGGGCCGCCCTAGGTGGTTGCGAACTGGAGGACTGACAGGTTGTTGCTGTTCTGGTTGGTGACGTAGGCGCGGTCGTCGGGGCCTACGGCGATGCTGGTGGGGCCCGAACCGACTGGGATGGTGTCAATGACTTTCGCCGACCAGGCGTCGATCACGGACACGTTGTTAGACCCGTTGTTGACGACGAACATGAATCGGCCGTCTGGCGACCAGACGATGTCCTGCGGGTTGTGGCCGACCGGGATGGTGGCGACGACCCGGAGGGTGTCGCTGTTGCACATGGTGACGTCGTCACCGTTGTAGTCGGTGTTGGCCATGATCGGGTAGCGGGGGTTGGCTGCGATGGAATGCGGTGAGATGCCGACCGGGAGGATCGCAAGGACCCGCTGGGTGGCCATGCTGATCACAGAGACGATGTTGGACATGTGGTTGGCGGCGAACGCGAGTTTCCCGTCTCGGCTGAAACTGACCCAGTGCGGGTTCGGTGGGGTGTCGATGACGCCGGTGATCTGATTGGTTGCGGCGTCGACGACGGAGACCTGGGCGATGTCGTGGTTGGGTACCAGTAGACGCTTGTCGTCGGGGGACACGGCGACCCGGAAGGGCCTGGCTGTTTGGGCGATGGCGGCGGTCTGTGTGAGGGTGTGGGTGTCAATCACGTCGATTTCGTGAACGGGGGACTCTGGGGTGTCCTCGAACACGCTGACATAGATGCGTTTGCCGTCGTGGCTGGCGGACACGAACTGGGCAGGTCCTGCTGGAATGGGAACGGTGCCGATCTGGTGGCCGGTGGTGGTGTCCAGGACCACGACCTGGGAGGGGTTTTCGCGTGTGACGTAAGCGGTACGCCCGTCTGGGGATAGGGAGATGAAGGTTGGTGATCCGGGTAGGGACCAGGAGGCGGTGTGCTCAACACCGAGGGCGGCCTGGTGGGGTGTGGCGAGCACAGGCACGGCCGCGGGTGGCTGTTCGGGGCCGGTTAACCCCCAGTCGAGGCCGACTCCGAGCCCGGCGAGCAGCAGGCAGCTAGCGGCGATGACGGCCACGAGCCCCCCACGGCGATGCAGGATTGGCCAGTGCCACGCACGTGGCTCTCTACGGTGTTTTCCGGGCATTTCGCCCACCCCTCGTCTTATTCTCGTCCATGGTGCGGCCTCGGTTCGAGGCATACGCCGGCCAGCCAACTAAACACCTCGTGCGTTGCTGGCGAAACCGGCGAGTCGGAAACGGGGCGCGGAGAGAATCGGGGTCATGTCCGGTGAAGTGGTGTATGGGATAACCCTACGTGATCCGGTGATTACTTAAAGTGGTGCGCAGGCCGGTTGTCATGGCGGGCTTGGTGGGTGGTGTGCCGAGTTCGGTGGTGACGATGCGGATTCTGGATTTGGCGAGCAGTTCGGGGCTCACGTAGCGCCGGCCTTCGGTCCAGTCGTCGTGTTGTTTGGCGAGCACGGCGCCGACCAGGCGGATAAAGTAAAGGCAGCCGGGGAAGATGCCGACGATGTCGGTGCGGCGGCTGATTTCTTCTGAAGGCGCGCGCCGAGCCTGTGGGTGCCGAACTGGTCATCCACGGCGGTGACCTGCGGCATCTCTGGCCAGTGGTCGTGGAGCATGATCGTCGATCGTGGCGGTACGACTGCGGTATCTGATCTTCCGGCAGCTGGTGGCCTGGCTGGGACTGCTGGCCCGCAGCGCACAATCA
Organism: Pseudonocardiales bacterium; assembly: GCA_023252195.1. Taxonomy (GTDB): domain Bacteria; phylum Actinomycetota; class Actinomycetes; order Mycobacteriales; family Pseudonocardiaceae. The sequence goes on along the minus strand of JAHEXI010000008.1, from coordinate 171,944 downwards.
AAGAACGCGGAAATCCTCGTGCTCCGTCACGAAATCGCCGTGTTACGCCGCCAGGTCAGCAGACCGCAACTGTGCTGGGCGGACCGTGCGGTGTTCGCGGCACTGACCCGGTTGCTGTCCCCCGTTTGTCGACGGCATCGGATCGTCACCCCGGCCACGATCCTGCGGTGGCACCGGGACTTGGTGAAGCGACGCTAATGGGCCCAGCCCCGAGGCCAGCGAAGCGGCGGCCGGCGCACCCTGTGGGGCTCGAATACTCGATGTAGCGTCTGGGCTGCGGTCTTTGTGTTCCGGTCGGTCATGGATGGTCGCCGGATGCTGCAGATCTTGTATCGGCTGGTGTGTTGGCTGCTTGGTCTGACCGTGTACGGTGCCAAAATGCGTCACTCATAGGTTGACGTGGGGTTCAGAGGCTGCCTGTGATCATAGGATGATCACAGGCCGTGCTGTTCCGACTGCTGTATTTGATCGGTGTCACGGTGTTTGGCTGGCTGCGGTTGCTTGCTCGCAGTGGCGCCGTCAAGGACGTGGAGATTCTGGTCCTGCGCCATGGAGTCACGGTGCTGCGCCGTCAGATCAACCGACCGCGGCCCGGCTGGCCGGAGCGGGCGATCCTGTCCGCCCTGACCCGCCTGCTCCCCCGCCATCTACGTCGCCATCGGATCGTCACCCCGACGACGTTGCTGGCCTGGCACCGTCGCCTGATCACCAGAAAATGGACCTATCCCAACCAGCCGGGGGTTTGACGTTGGGGGGCGGCTCCGCACAATGTGCGCCTCTCTCGCCCGGACGCAACCACTGCATGTTCACGCCTGGGCCACCGTGTCGCGCGCCAGCCGCCCAGCGCGCTCGCAGAGCGGAGCGGCAGCGTGCGCATGGCCGGATGTAGCGGCGGCGCGTCCGGGCCCGTGTCGGCCCGGCTTGAAACCGTACAGAAAGTCCTCCGAGGGCAGGGCTAACAAGAGCGAGGCTCACTTCGCTGACGCGAATTGACGTTTCTCCTGGTAGGAGGGCGGAAGCGGAGGGATTCGAACCCCCGGTACCTTTCGGTACGCTCGCTTTCAAGGCGAGTGCATTAGACCGCTCTGCCACGCTTCCGAGTGCACGCTAGCCCTCCCGTTCCCGAACTCCACAGCAGAGCTGCCCAAGCGCCGCCGAACAGCTCTGCTGTGGAGTTCGGGAGGCGCAGAGTCCCGAGCACCCCGCGCATCCCGAGCCAGGGGCTTAGGAGGGGAGCAGCGCGGTGCGCTGTTCCTGTAGGTCGGTCAGCTCGGCGCGGGGGACGCAGCCGCGCCAGACCCGGTAGTCGACTTCCGCGAGGCCGAAGTCAGCTGCCCGCGGGCCGTTCTCCCCGATGTAGTGGATCACGGCCTGCTCCGGCAAGGAGTCCACCAATTCGACCGGCAGACCGTGCCACCCGCCGCGCCAGCATACGACGTCAAGCGAGTCGAGCTCGTCGATCGCCACGGCGAGCGCGTAGGCGCCGGCCTGGTCGAGGAACTCCGCGGGCGGCTGGCTGCCGGCTAGCGGGTGCAGGGTCACCTCCCCGGGGCGGGGGCCGAAGTCGGCGTCGAAGTCGGCGCCGTGATACTCCGCGACCAGGCCGCGCCGCACGGTGGGGCGGGCCGATACCGGCGGGCGGTTCCACCCCGCCGGACCCAACATCGCGGACCCGGTGCTGATCCAACCGACCTGCCGGTGCAGGTAGGCGCCCACACGCTGCTCGTCACCAGCGGAATCGATGCGCCACATCTCGGTGCCGGCCGGGAGCTCGATGAGATCCACCTGGTAAACGCGGCAGTCGAAGGGGGCGATGTAGAGCTGCGGGCTGTGCGCGTAGAAACGCAGCACATGCAGGTCGTCGGTAACCGGCCAGCCGGGGACCTGGTCCAAGCCATACCGGTGGAGAAGCTCGGCAGACGGACTCGCCGGGACATCCTCCAGTCGGGTGACGAAACCGGCGATCCGGTTCGGGTCAAAGCGTCCCGGCACCACCACGTTGCCTAGGGTCAGATCTACCAGTCCCGGCAGCACGACTTTCTGCATCGGGGTGTCCGGGGTGAGCTCAGGTACCTGACCGGGCACCCTCAAGCGGGGCGGCGAAGGCGCGCAACGCTCCCCCGATGGCCTGCGCTCCGGGCTCAGCGTGGGGCCGGCCCCTGACCCATTGGCTGCTACCCGTGCTACTGGATCTGTCATCAGCTCCACCACTTGCGCCGCGCGGGATGCCCGTCCGCCCCCGAAGACCGGGCTGGGTTCGGCGAACCTACTACCCCATTCGGCGCAAGCCTGCCGGGAGGGGGTGGGTCGGCGGCGAGGAGGGTTTGCTAACAGTCCGGATCAGGTTGGTTACCGACAGCAGGCTTGCGCAGGTGCCGGTGCACCCGCTCGAAGACCTCGGTCAGCACAAGTCGTTCCTGGGCGGACAGCAGATCGACCAGGTTGTCGCGAACGCCTCGAACATGCGTGGGAGCCGCACTGCGCAGGACGTTCGCACCGTGCGGCGTGAGCACCGCGAACACTCCCCGCCGGTCCCCCGGGCACTCCTGACGGCGCACCAGCCCGGCTTTCTCCATCCGACTGATCTGATGGGAGATCCGGCTCTTGGACGAGGCGACCTGGTCGGCCAGCGTGCTCATCCGGGCTTGTCCGCAGGGCGCCTCGGACAGCCGGACGAGCAGTTCGTAATCCCCCAAGGCCAGCTGGTGACATTCCTGCAAGTCGCGGTTGAGCTGTGCATCGAGCACCGCTTTGCCGACCACGTACGCGCGCCACGCGCGCATCTCCTCGGCATCGAGCCAACACGGCTCCCCGTCCACCCAGGCAGGCTAACCGATCACGTCCCGGACGACGCTGTGCGCGCCCAATTCCGCGGGACTGGCGTAACCGGCCAGCGCCAGGGTGAGATCAAAATCAGCAAGCAGGGCTCGCAGCACGTGGGCCACCCCGCTCTGCCCGGCCAACCCGAGCCCGTACACCCACGGTCGCCCGAGCAGCACGGCCTGCGCACCCAACGCCAGCGCGATCAGGACGTCGGCGCCGCAGCGGATCCCGGAGTCCAGCAGCACCGGGGCCCGCCCGTCGACGGCGGCTACCACGTCGGGCAGGCAGTCCAGCGCCGCCCGGGCCCCATCGACCTGCCGGCCGCCGTGATTGGACACCACCAGGGCGTCGACGCCGTGATCGAGCGCGGTCCGGGCGTCGTCGGGGTGGCAGATCCCCTTGATCAGCACCGGCAACCGGGTCCACTGGCGCAACAGCGCCAGATCCGACCAGCTCAGGGCCGGATTGCCGAACACCTCCGCCCAAGCGCGCACCGCCATCTGCATGGCCTGCGCCGACTCCTCGGGTGGCGCGTCGAGCCGGGCCCGGAACACCGGATCGGCCAGATAGTTCGCGATGCCCTTGGCCTGCACGAACGGCATGTGCGCCAGCGCCAGATCACGTGGTCGCCAACCCAACGACCAGGTGTCGACGGTGACCACAATGGCCTGGTAACCGGCCATCTCGGCGCGGCGGACCAGCGACTCGGCCAGCTGCGGATCCCGCGGCCAGTACAGCTGAAACCAGCGGGCCGCCGCCGGCGCCGCCGCCGCGACGTCCTCCAACGTGGTCGACGCCGCAGTGGACAGCACGCTGACCAGTCCCAGTGCGGCGGCCGCGCGAGCGACGGCGAGATCAGCATCGGGGTGCACGAGGCCGAGCACCCCGACCGGTGCGGTGAGCACCGGCGCCGCCATCGGCGTGCCCACCACCGTGGTGGATAGATCGCGTTCGATGACACCGCGCAGCATCCGTGGCACGATCCGCCACCGGGCGAACGCCGCACGGTTGGCGGCGATGGTGCGCTCAGTGGATGCCCCACCGGCGACATAGCTGAACGCCTCAGCCGGCAACACCTCCCGCGCCGCGACCTCCACCCCGTCGGCGGTCATCGGCAGCTCCGGCCGCTGCCCGGTGAGGCCACCGGAGTAGATCTCGTTCGCCAGGTCACCGAAATGCGCCATACCGGGACGATATACGGTGGCCCCCCAGCCAGGGCCACCGCTTTGGCGCGACTACACTAAGTGGACTGACATAAGAAAGCCAGAGGAAGCTGAGAGTACTGATGGCGACGACGGACACACCGCAAGAATTCGATCCGCACGCTATTGATGCGTACTGGACACAGGTGTGGGATAAAGAGCAGTCCTGGGTAGTGGACAACAACGCCGACGCAGCGAACTCGGTCTATGTCCTGGAAATGCTTCCCTACACCAGCGGTGAACCCCACGTCGGCCACCTCAAGAACTACGCCGTCGGCGACGCCATCGCGCATTTCATGCGTAGGCAGGGCAAGCGGGTGCTCCACCCGATGGGTTTTGACGCCTTCGGGCTGCCCGCGGAGAATCATGCCATCCGTACCGGCAAGCATCCCCGGGTGTCGACCGATGAGTCGATCGCGTCTTTCCGTGAGCAGTTCAAGCAGTGGGGCATTTCGATCGACTGGACGCGGGAGATCAGCACCCACGAACCTAGCTACTACCGCTGGACGCAGTGGATCTTCCTGCAGCTCTACAAGACGGGGCTGGCCTACCGGAAGCGGTCCGCGGTCAACTGGTGTCCCAAGGACGCGACTGTGCTGGCCAACGAGCAGGTCGTCGACGGACGCTGTGAGCGCTGCGGCACGTTGGTCGAGTCCAAGAATCTGGAGCAGTGGTTCTTCAAGATCACCGACTACGCGGACCGACTGCTAGCCGATCTCGACGCTGTGGAGTGGCCTGCGCACGTCAAGACCATGCAGCGCAACTGGATCGGTCGCTCAGAGGGCGCCAGCGTCACCTTCCACTGCGCCGAGGTCGACTTCGATATCGAGGTCTTCACCACCAGACCGGACACGCTGTTCGGCGTGACGTTCCTGGCCATCTCGCCGGAGCACCCCGAGCTGCACCGGTTGATCGCCGGGACACCAGCGCAGCCGGCGATCCAGGAGTACGCCAATCAGGCCCGCCGAGAAAGTCACGCCGACCGCGGTGGCGATCGGGTCAAGACCGGCATCCTCACCGGCCGGCACGCCGTCCATCCGCTCAGCGGCGCCAAGGTGCCGATCGTGGTGGCCGACTACGTGCTGATGGAGTACGGCACCGGCGCCGTGATGGGCGTACCGGCCCACGATGAGCGCGACTATGCCGCAGCTCAGACGCTGGGTTTCGAGATCCGCCAGGTCATCGGGTCGGCAGCCGGCTCAACGGACGAGCTGCCGTTCGTGGCCAAGGGTGTGACGACGAACTCCGGCGAGTTCGACGGTCTGGAGTCAGCGCACGCGTCCCGACGGATCGTCGCTGCGCTCGCCGAGCGCGGTGCGGGCGAGGCCTCGATCAGCTACCGCTTGCGTGACTGGCTGGTGTCGCGCCAGCGGTACTGGGGTTGTCCCATTCCGATGGTGTATTGCGAGTCGTGCGGTTTGGTGCCGGTACCCGAAGACCAATTGCCGGTACTGCTGCCCGATGTTGAGGACTACGCGCCGAAGGGCAAGTCCCCGCTGGCCGCGGCAATCGACTGGGTCCAGACCCGTTGCCCGCAGTGTGCCGGGCCGGCCAAGCGCGAGACCGACACCATGGACACCTTCGTCGACTCCTCCTGGTACTACCTCCGATACTGCGACCCGCACAATACGCAGGCGCCGTGGAGTGAGCAGGCCGTTACCACCTGGATGCCGGTCGACCAATACATCGGCGGTATCGAGCACGCCATCTTGCACCTGCTGTACTCCCGTTTTCTGTGTAAGGCGCTGAGCGATCTCGGGTGCCTATCGATGCAGGAACCATTCCAGCGGCTGTTCACCCAAGGCATGATCACCAAAGACGGCGCCAAGATGTCGAAGTCGAAGGGCAACGTCGTCTCTCCAAGTACGCTTATCGACCAGTACGGCGTCGACGCGGTCCGCTGCTACGTCCTGTTCATGGGACCGCCCGAAGCCGGCGGAGACTGGTCCGACGAGGGCGTGGAAGGCGTCTATCGCTTTCTCCGGCGACTGTGGCGAGTTGCCTTCGACCTAGCCGGCAGCCACGATGCCATCCTCGGCACCGCGCTTGATCAAGCGCGTGAGGACGACCTGCGGCGCGAAATGCACGCCACCATCAAGAAAGTCACCGAGGACATGTCCGGTGGCAGCTTCGCGTTCAACACCGCGATCGCGGCGCTGATGAAGCTGAACAACAGCTGCATCCTCGCCGCGCAGAACGGCATCAAGCGGGAGACCCTGGCCGAGGCCGTACAAACGATCGCCTCCCTGCTGCTGCCCTTCGCGCCGCATGTCGCCAGTGAGGTGTACCACCAGTTGACCGGCAACCAGGTGTGGAAGCAGCCGTGGCCGGTCGCCGATGAGGCATGGCTGCATCTCGATACCGTCGAGCTGGCCTTGCAGATCAATGCAAAGAACCGCGGCAAACTGGTGGTTGCGTCGGACGCGCCAGAAGATGCCATCAAGCAGGCAGCACTCGACAGCGACGTCGTACGTACAGCGCAGAATGGCAGCACCATCCGCAAGGTGATCGTAGTCCCCGGCCGGCTCGTGAACGTGGTCGTCAAGTAATCCTCGGCGGGGCGATGTCGTGAACTCGACGCCACCGACGTTTCGTTCGATGCAAACGTGCGTGGTGTCGAGTTCACGGCGAAAAACTGCTGCTTGCACTCACCTGGGCCGACCGAGTGTTTCGGCGAGAGGTTGATCGGGCTCACCGCCCGACGGCGGACTGTATCGGGTACGCACTGGTGCTACGTGCCTGGACCTGATCCGCTCCGGTCCTTCACGGCCCGGAAGGGCCCCATTTTTGGCGTCCGTCCCCCAGCAGCCGCATCGACGCCACCCCCAGTACGCATCACCAAAAGATCATGGCTCCACAGGCTGCGGCTATAGGCCTGGCGGCGAATCAGGCTCTCCGCTGGAGAAGCGATGTTTACTGTCAGGTGAGGCCGGGTAACTGAGTGCTACCAGCGATCCCTGAGCTTCCCGTGGGACGCCGGTCCGTCAGGGCAGATCCGGCGTCCCGCCGGGGCTCCACCGAAGTTGCAGAAGGGAGATTGAGATGGCGTTACTACCTGGCACGCTGAGCAGGGCGGGACCGTTGTCATCCGACATCCTGGATCTACAGGTGGCCGAGCACGGTGCCGATGCTCGTGTGGTCACCGCGGTGGGCGAGATCGACGCGCTGACTGCGCCAGAACTCGCCGCTTTTGTGACTGCGCAGCTGATCGTTGCCCGAGTCGTGGTGGTGAACCTTAATGGTGTGCGGTTTTTGTCTTCCGCAGGTTTGCGCGCGCTGTTCGAGGCGAACGAATTTGCGACTCGGGAAGGCCGCGACTTGCGGTTGGCGTGCAATTCCCAGACCGCAAACTGGGCACTGGAGACCACCGGACTGCGGAAGCACTTCACATTCACCGACAACGTACCCCACGGCGTCAGCTCATAGCCGTAACGGGGGGAACTCCCGCGCGCGATGATCACATTGGCGTCTCGGAGCATAGCCGACCGCGGTGCGTCCCGATCGGCAAAGGAGCGCAGCTACCAGGCCGGCGCAGTCAGCAGTTGGCGAGCTAGACGCCGCCAGCAACGCGCAATGACCGACCAGATCACACGACCATAAGGAGTAACCATGGAGCAGAGCACGGCACGTAAGCTGATCAGGGCAGCGACCTTGTCCCTTCTTGTGTTAACGACGACATCGGGCGTTGCAGGTGTGGAGGTAATGACGGCTAGTCCTGCTATGGCCCAGCCGGACGGTTCGGGCGGCGGTTCGGCCCAGGGACTGGGCTCAGATCAGCCAGAGCCCCCGCCCACTACCACTCCCGTACCAACTCTCCCTCTCCCTGCCCCGTGAGTTCCCCGGTTGGTTTGCTGTAGGTAGGTGGCCGCGGCACCGTCAATGGCTGTTGCCTGCGGCGGTGTCGCGGGTGGTGGTCGTAGGTCCTTCTCACCTACACGGCCAGCATCTGCCGGCAGCCGTCCAGCCCGTCCACCTGCAGTGTCCATTCCGGACGGACAAAGCGTGACGGCTCCAGTACGAGCCGGATCTCGGTGGCTGCCGTGCCACGCCTGGCGAAGGTGTTGGCGCCGTCGCTGCAGTAGCCCAGCTTCTCGCTGAGCCGCAGCGAGGCTGCGTTATCAGCGAACGCCCCGGAGCGCGCGATGGTGGCGTTGAGGTGGTCGAAGGCCAGCAGCAGGACAGCGGCGCGCATCTCGGTGCCGAAGCCGCGCCGCTGATGAGCGATGCCCAGCCAGGAGCCGGTGGAAACCTCCCGAGTGATCGCGAAGTCCTTCCCGTACAGCTCTTGGATGCCGATGACCCGGCCGTCGTGGCGGACCAGAAAGTGGACTCTCCAGTCCGACGCGGTCAGCTGCGCACGCGCGCGCCAGAAATACTGCATGGACGTGCGCACGAGGTCGTCGGGTGCCTGGTCAGTCCAGGGGGTGACGAAGGGCATCTGCTGCGGCGGGTGCACGCCGCGCAGCGCCAGCGCGGCCAGCTCGTAGAGGCCCGCATCGTCGTCGGGGCGCAGCATCAGACGGGGAGTGCGCAGCACCAGATGCCGCAGTGGCCAGGACTCGAGCATAGCTGCAACCGTGCCACCTACCGGCGACTACCGTCAGGCACCATGCGAGCGATCACGATCACCGAGTTCGGCGACCCCGCGGTGCTGCAGCTCACCGAACAACCCGATCCCCGGCCCGGGCCCGGCGAGGTGCTGATCGACGTCGCCTCGACCTCAGTCAACCGGGCCGACCTCGCGCAACGGCAAGGACGCTATCCCCCGCCGCCCGGGGCCAGCGAGATCCTCGGCCTGGAATGCTCCGGCACGGTCGCCGAGCTCGGCGACGGGGTGGCCGGGTTCGCGGTGGGCGACGAGGTGTGCGCGCTGCTGGCCGGCGGCGGCTACGCCGAGCGGGTGGCCGCACCGGCCGGGCAGGTGATGCCGCTGCCACCCGGGGTCGATCTGATCACCGCGGGCGGAGTGCCCGAGGTGGCCTGCACGGTGTGGTCGACGGTGGTGCGCCACGCCGGGCTCGCCGCTGGAGAGCTGCTGTTGATCCATGGCGGGTCAGGGGGCATCGGTACACACGCGATCCAAGTCGGTCGGGCGCTGGGCGCGCAGGTCGCGACCACCGCCTCGGCGGCGCGACTGCCGCGCTGCGCGGAGCTGGGCGCGCAGATCCTGATCGACTACCGCGAGCAGGACTTCGCCGAGCAGCTCGCCGGGCGCGCCGACGTCATCCTCGACAACATGGGCGCCAAGTACTTATCGCGCAACCTGGCGGCGCTCGCCCCGGACGGTCGGCTGGTGGTGATCGGCCTGCAGGGCGGCGCCAGCGCCGAGCTGAACCTCGGCGCGCTGCTGCCCAAGCGGGCCAGCGTCGCGGCTATCGGGTTGCGCGGGCGGCCGGTGGCCGGTCCGCACGGAAAAGCTGCCCTTTGCGCCGACGTCGTCGCCCGGTCGTGGCCGATGTTCGGCGACGGCCGGGTCAACCCCGTGGTGCACGCGACGCTGCCCTTGGCGGACGCTGCGCAGGCTCATCAGATGCTCGAAGCCGGCGGCGTCGTCGGCAAGATCCTGTTGACCACCCGCTGTTGAGCGGATTCAGGGTGGAGGACAATGGAGTCATGAGCGAACCGCACGAGCAGCAGATCATCATTATCGGGCCGGACGGCCAACCGGTGGCCGCCGGCACTGTCGATGATCATCGCGGCGGGGCGGACGTCTCCGACATGGTCGAGCAGCCCGCCAAGGTGATGCGCATCGGCAGCATGATCAAGCAGCTGCTGGAAGAGGTGCGGGCCGCGCCGCTGGACGACGCCAGCCGCAACCGGCTCCGGGAGATCCACCAGTCCTCGATCCGCGAGCTGGAACAGGGCCTGGCCCCCGAGCTGCGCGACGAGCTGGAGCGACTGTCGTTGCCGTTCAGCGACGACTCCACACCCAGCGACGCCGAGCTGCGGGTCGCGCACGCCCAGCTGGTCGGCTGGCTGGAGGGCCTGTTCCACGGCATCCAGACCACCCTGTTCGCCCAGCAGATGGCCGCCCGAATGCAGCTCGAGCAGATGCGCCGCGGCCTACCTCCCGGCGCGATCCCACCCGAAATGCAGCCCGGCATGCCGCAGGCCGAACCCGGAACCCGCGGCACCGGCCAATACCTCTAAGCGTCGACTCCCGAAACCGGACCATCCGCGCGAATTCGATGAATGATGCCGGGGTGCACATAATGCATCCACAGGCCTCATTCAACCGGATAAGGGAGGTACCGTAATTATCGTCCGGCGGGAATGATCGCGGGGTCAGCGGGTAATCCGGCGGTATGGAGCCACGAAAAGTCGGCGTGGAAGAGGAACTGCTACTGGTCGATCCGGAAGACGGTCGGGCGCTGGCAGTTTCCAGCACGGTTCTCGGTCGCGCCGTGGTTCCCGGCCAACAGCCGGGCGGTGAGGGACTGTGCGGCGAGTTCACCCGCCAGCAGATCGAGACGAATACTCGACCGTGCACGTCGCTGGAGGAACTGGGGTCGGAGTTGCGGCGATGGCGGCGAACAGCCGCTCAGGCAGCTCAATTCAGCGGTGCCCAGGTGGCCGCCCTGGCAACCTGCCCACTACCGGTGGCGCCCAGCGTCACACCTAACGCGCGTTACTGGGCGATCATCGACAAGTTCGGTTCGGTCGCGGACCAGCAACTCACGTGCGCTTGCCATGTCCATGTGGAGGTGGGCTCCGACGAGGAAGGCGTGGCTGTGCTGGACCGCATCGGTGGATGGTTGCCGACGCTGCTTGCGCTTAGCGGCAACTCCCCGTTCTGGAAGGGACAGGACACCGGCTACGCCAGCTTCCGGTCGCGGCTACAACAGCGATGGCCCTGTGCTGGACCCACCGAGCCGTTCGGCTCTGCCGAGAACTACCACGCCACAGTGCAGACCATGATTGAGTCTGGAGTGCTCCTCGACGAAGCAATGATCTACTTCAACGCTCGCCTGTCCCACAACTATCCCACGGTCGAGGTGCGGGTGGCCGATGTTTGTCTGCACTCCGACGACGCGGTCCTGGTTGCTGGCTTGACCAGAGCACTGGTAGAAACCGCGGCCCGAGCGTGGCGGCAGGACCAGCCCCCGACTCCGATGCGAGTGGAGTTGCTTCGCCTGGCGGGGTGGCGGTCCGCCCGATCCGGCCTCGACGGCAGTCTCATCGGTGCAGACGGCCAGCCCGCTCCGGCTCGGTGTGTGGTGCGGGCGCTGATCGAGCACGTCACACCGGCCCTCGAAGACTTCGGCGAGGTTGCCGCTGTCCAGGACCTCACCGACACAGTGTTCGGCCGAGGCAACGGTTCGGCGCTGCAGCGCGCGGTGTGGCGGCGCGGCGGAAGCCTTGCCGAAGTCGTTGCCGCCGCCGCGATCCACAGTGTGAGCGCATGACGGCCCCCGTCACTGGCCGGCTCGCGCGGCGCTCGCGCTACTCGTCTATCGGGAAGGTGGCTGAGGTGTGCACGGCTGGGTCGTCAGGCGGCACGATCGGCAGCAGCACGGAGGACGGGTGGGCGGGATCGTGGTAGATCGTCTGGTCGGCCGCCTGCCAGGTTGCGTCGGTGCCGAAGGGCTGACCGGTGTTCGGGTTGGGCGCGAACTGCGGGAAGTCGCTGCTGGAGATCTCCAGCCGGATCCGGCTCCCGGCAGGGAACAGGTAGCTGGTCGGCCACACGTGGATGGTGTACTCGTTGATCTGGCCAGGGATGACCGGTTCGGCACGCTCCAGTGAGGTCCGTAACCGGGCATTCTGGATGCCATTGTTCAGGTTCAGCGCGGTCCCGTCCGCGCGCAGGGCCACCAGCTTGGCGGTGAAGTCGGTGTCCGGTGCGGAGGTCGCCGCATACAGGGTGACCGTGATCGGTCCGGTCACCTCGGTGTCTTCGGTCAGCGGCGCAGTGGTGTAGACGAGCACGTCCGGACGTTGCTCGACCGGTCCCTGATCGTAGGGACCCTGCGGGCCGGAAATCGCCGCGCAGCAGGAGTGCCCGCCGACGCTGGGTACCGGATCAGACGGGTCGTAGCGGTAGGTGTCGGTCGGGCCGCCGGCTCCGGGTGCCTGCGCCGACAGCGTGCCGTTCCCGATGGAGGTGTTCGCGTGCCCACCCGAGCCCAGGTAGTAGCGGGTGAATCGGGTGCCCGGCACCGGCCAGGCGGTGCTGGATCGCCACCGGTTAGCACCCATCTCGAAGTAGTCCACGGTCGGCCCGGACCCGGCCACGCCACTGGGTTGGCCTTTGAGGTAGTGGTCGAACCAGGCCAGCATCAGCTCGTTGATCGGACTGTTGGCGACCGGGCCGATGTCCTTGAGCATCGGCGCCTCGATACTGCCGGGCCGACCCCAGCCGATGTGGTCCCACGGCCCGATGACGATCCGTTGCCCGGCGCGTGCCGCAGCCGTTGCGCCGTGGGCGACCATCCCGGCGAAGTTCTCCACCCCGCCGGCCAGGAAGGCGTCGTACCAGCCCTCGAAGTGCAACACCGGGACCGTCACCTGGTCGTAGTGCCCGCGGATGCTCCAGCGCTTCCAGTACTCGTCGTAGGTCGGGTGTCGGATCGCGTCGAAGAAGTACGGCGCCACCGCCGGGTCGTCCGGGTGTAGCGGTGGGAAGCTGGCGTAGGGCCGGTAGTGCTCCCAGCTCGCCGCGTTGTGCACCGCCTCGGTCAACTCGGCGACAGTCGTCAGGTCGCCGCGCTGGCGGGCCGCGCTGCGCGCGATCGAGCCCATCGTCCACGGTTCGATGAACGCCAGCCGGAACGCGCCGTCCTCATAGGTCCAGTTCTGGTAGTAGTCCGATGAGGTGTTCGTCGGCACGATCGTGACCAGGTGCGGTGGAGTACGGATCGCCGCCAGCCACTGGGTGGCGCCTACATACGACGTGCCGTACATGCCGACTTTGCCGTTCGAGCCCGGCAGCGCTGCGGCCCACTCCACGGTGTCGTAGCCGTCGTCGGCGTCGTTCGCGTACTCGTAGAAGGTCCCGCCGGAAGCACCCTGGCCGCGGATGTCCTGCACCACGACCAGGTAGCACTGCGAGGCGAACCAGGACGGCGTCTGGAGCCGGGATGGTTGGATGTCCGCGCCGGCCTTGCCGTACTGGGTGCGCATTAGAATCACCGGCACTGCCTCGTGTACCGCAGGCCGGTAGACATCGGCCTTGAGCACGATTCCATCACGCATCCGCGCTGGCACGTCGGCCTGTTTGGTCACCTGGCATGGCCCCGCCCCGGTGCTCGGCGGCCACCCCATGCCACCGCTGGGACCGGAGCACGCCAGCAGACCCGCTACCAGAGCGAAGCTGGCCAGGGTCGTCCCCGCGCGCCCCACAGACCTGCTGACCCGTCTCACCACAGATCGACCCCCCGACGTCGGCAAGCACGGCACCAGCCGACTACCCGCACCGTCAAACGCTATGCGTTCGGTCGCCCTATCGAGTAACTCGCGCCGCCGCTGAGAAACACCTCCCGGTACCCAATTGCCGTGAACTCGACAATACGTACCTTTTCGCCCAGCGAAATGTCGGTACCGTCGAGTTCACGGCAGCGACCGTCTTCGGCGCACCCCGACGATCTCGGGGCGACGCTGCCGAAGACCCCGCGTCGAGCGGCAATCTCAACTCAGGCATGTGGGCGGGGCATCGTGCGGCGAGCTGGTGGATACCCTGTCGCCCATGCAGGACGAGGAAGCAAGCAGCAGCCAGGACACGGCCGGTCTGGAGGGCGCGCTCACCAGGGTGGAGCGTGCGGTGGAGACCAGCAGCAAGGCCGTCGCCTCGCTGACTCGCGAGCTGAAGCGGGCCCACGCTGCGGCCGCGTCGGGCCAGGTGAGGGAGTTGCGCCGGGCCCTGGACGCGGTGCAGGCGATGGCCGGTGAGGTCGTGCAGCGAGTGGGCGCTGCGGCCACTGCCTACGACGTCGACGAAGTCGACATGCTCGGCTCTGGTGCTTACGCCAAGGAGCTGCTCGCCGAGGCCGAAGCCGCGGACGTCGCTATGTTCGCCGAGGACGACCGGCTGCTGTGCTACCCGTCGATCGTGCGGGTGCTGCCCGGCGACCTCGCGCTGGAGATCGACCGCAAGCGGGCCCGCGGGATCCGACCATCGGTCGTGGTCGCACAGCTCGCCAAGGCACAGCGGGCCGGGCCCCGGTTCAAGCCGGCGCCGTTCCTGGCGAGCCTGGTCGGCGCCTACGATCTCGTCGTCGCCGGGCAGGCCAAGCCGCCGGGCTCGGTGGTGCGGCTGCTTGAGGTCTACAACGCTCTGACGCTGCTGCCCGGGCAGTCCCGGGACTACACCCGCGCCGAGTTCGCCCGCGATCTGTACCTGCTCGACCAGAGCGGTGAGACCGCCGGTCCCGGCGGGCGGCGGCTGCGCTGGGCTGCGAGTTCGGGCACCCGCCAGGCCGGTGTACTCACCACGGTGGCCATGAGCGGGCAGCAACAGCGGTACTGGGGCATCGCGGTCGAGTCGGGCCCTACCGGCAGTGAGTCCGGTCGGGGTGAGGAGGACACAGGGTGAGCGAGATCCGTGGCGGCCTGCCTGCGGGCGGGATCGGGTTGGGACCCGAGGAGTACGCCGAATTCGTGGCCAAGGAGTACCTGGGCGACTACGTCCGCGCTGGCGGGGCCGCGGTGCGCTTCGTCGTGGCCGGCAGCGACGAGGTTGCGGTTCGCTGGCACCGCAGCCTGGCGTCCATCGCCGACGCAGAGGGCTACCTGTGCGTCGCGGTGGACGCGGCGGATCACCGGGTGCACCTGATCGATCAGGTCTTCGCCGCCGTCGCCCGCCAGGTCGACTGGTGCGATCTCGCACGACGCCAGGTGCGCGCCGGGTGGGAATCGCTGGGTCTGCCCCCGTCCGCGCCTGACGAGCTGGCGGTGGCCACGGTCGCCGCGCACCACGACGTCGCCGTGCCGGAGGCTGCCCGGAGCATGCGCCGGCACCTGGAGGCCGCGTTGCTGCGCGACCCGTCGCTGGACCGGGAGTTCCGGCTGGCGGTATTGCGGCTGTGCCAGTGCGAGCTCGCCACCGGCGACGTCCTCGACACCGAACGCGATGCGGTGCTGGCCTGGCTGCGGGTCGAGCCGGTCGCACTGCGGATGCTGAAGTCCGCAACCCTGTACGGGCGGGTCGCCCGGCACAACGCGCGGTCGCTGCTGGTGTCGCTGGCGGCGTGGCGGGCCCGCGTCACGGGGTCGGGCCTGGTACTGGACGTCGACCTGAGCCGGCTCGCAGTTGCCCGCCGCCCCCCGCTGGAACAGCGCGCCGGCCACTACTACAGCAAGGCCGCAGTGCTCGATGCCTACGAGGTGCTGCGCCAGCTCGTCGATGCCACCGACAACCTGCGCAGCGCGTTCGTCGCGGTGACGGTGCCACCTGAGCTGGTCACTGACGACACCCGTGGCCTGCCCGCCTACAGCGCCCTGCACCTGCGGGTCGTCGACGAGATCCGGGACCGCCGCCGCGCCAACCCGTTCGCCGCGCTGGTCCGGCTGGAGACCCGCCTGGAGGTGGTTCGATGAATACGTCGGTCCGGCTCACCGCGCGGCGCGCGGTCGAGGCCCTGCGGGCGGGGGTGCCCAGCAGGGACGCGGTGACCGCGCTGGGCAGCGGCCAGTCCGACATCGAGGACCGGTTCACCACCTTGATCGACGGGATCGGTCAGGTCCGCTCCGGACCACGGGGGCTGCTGCTCGGTGGCGGGTTCGGCGCGGGCAAGAGCCACGTCCTGGAACACCTGACCCACCTGGCCCTGGACCGCGGGTACGCGGTGAGCCGCATCGTGGTCAGCAAGGAGACGCCGCTGCACGACCCGGCCAAGGTGCTGCGCGCCGCGGTGGAATCCGCGGTGTTGCCCGACGGGTCGGTCGGCGCGATGGCCGAGGCAGCCGCAGGCCTGGATCCCGACGGCGTGGCCTTCGCCGAGCTGGTGCGCTGGGCCGGTGGCGCCGGCGCCCCGGTCGACGAGTGGTTTCCCTTGACGCTGACCCTGTTCCCGCGGGTGCAGGCCAGCGAGGACAACTTCGCCGACGCGATCGTCAGGTTCTGGTCCGGGGATCGTCTGGCCGTCGCTGAAGTACGCCGGCACGCCAAGTTCGCCGGGCTGGGACGTCCGGCGCTGGCCCCGGTGCCCGCGCGGGAGCTGGCCCGTCAGCGATTCCGCTTCCTGGCCCGGCTGCTCGTCACCGCCGGCTGCGAGGGCTGGGTACTGCTGTTCGACGAGGTCGAGCTGATCGGGCGCTACACCTTGCAGCAACGCGGCCGCTCCTACGCCGAGCTGGCCCAGTGGCTGCAACCCGACACTGACGACCCCGCGTCGCCGCTGGCGACCGTGCTGGCCATGACCGACGACTTCGACGCCGCGGTGCTCACGGCGAAGAACGACCGGGAGGTGGTCCCGGCGAAGCTGCGCGCCAAGCAGGTAGCCGAATGGGACGAGATCGCCACCCGGGCGCAGACCGCCATGGGTCTGATCGAGCGCGACATGCTGCTGCTCACCACCCCCGACGCCGACGAGCTCGACTACGCCTACCAGCGGCTCAAGGCCCTGCACTCCGAGGCATTCGGTTGGAACGCCCCGGAGGTGACCGGCTTGGAACGCCTGGGCACCACCCGGATGCGCCAGTACGTGCGGGCCTGGATCAACGAGTGGGACCTCGTCCGGCTCGACCCCTCGTACCACCCGCGCACCGAGGTCGCCCCCATCACCTTCAGCTACGCCGAACAACCCGACCTCGACGTCAACGAGGAGCCCGCCCATTAGCAGCCGGCCAAAAAATCCGTTAGCAGCTGTTCAACACTCCCGTTAGCAGAGCGAGGAGGCGCTGACCTCCTGGACACCGGCCCGATTTGGGAAGCAAAGCAAGCCGGCGGCGCGGTGCTGACCAGCACCCGCCAGCGAGCAGCCCCGTGGCCGTCCACCGGGCAGGCCGGTCAGCCACCCCGGCAGCTGGACCAACCCTTGGACGTAGGCCTCGACCACCTCAGCCGAAGTAGTGCTATCACAGACCTCGGTCAGATACCGGCAGAAGCGCTGCACGTCATCCGGGTGCGCCGGATAGGCGGTGTTCGCCGAAGACACCAGCGAGTTGCCGCCCGCCCGCGGGCACTTCTCCACCACCGCGGAGGCCGCGACCACGGCCGCCGCCGTGACGTGGGTCGCCGCTGCTGGAACGTCGACGTCGTCTGCGCAGCGGCGCCGCCCGGGGCGACACCGGGTCCCAGTGCCGCGACCGTCAGCGCGCTGAACGCCGAGACGACCGTGGTACCCAAGCGCAAAGTTCCCCCCTCCGCACTCGCGTGCCCTGCGTCCCCCGAACTCTGGGTGTCCCGAACTCCACAGCAGCGCTGTTTGATCAACGTCGGACAGCTCCGCTGTGGAGTTCGGGAAGCTTGGTGGACCGGGCGCGGGCAGCGGCTGGCGCACCCGCAGGCCGGGGGTCCGGAGACCGCACGGGTACCCTCGCGGACCATGCAGTACACCGCAGCGGCACCGGAGATCACCGCGGACCGGGCGCTGTCATCCCGGAGCTGGTCTCGGGCATTCGGTGATCTGCGGGCCGGCTGGCAGCAACGTCGGCTGTGGGGCCATCTGGGCTGGCAGGACATCAGGCAGGGTTACCGGCGCTCGGTGATCGGACCGTTGTGGATCACGATCAGCCTGGGAGTCCAGGCGCTGGGTATGGGGCTGCTCTATGCGGCACTGTTCGGTCAACCGATCGCGTTCTTCCTGCCCTACCTGGCCGTCGGGCTGATTATCTGGCAGTTCATGGCGAGCTGCATCAACGAAGGCGCCGAGGTCTTCATCCGCAACGAGGGCCTGATCAAGCATCTGCCCGCGCCGCTGAGTGTGCATGTGTTCCGGCTGGTCTGGCGACAACTGCTGTTCTTCGGGCATAACGTGCTGGTCTGGGCGGCCCTGGTGGTGATTTTCCGAACGCACCTGGGGTGGGGCAGCCTGATGGCGCTGCCGGCATTGGCGGTGATCGTGCTCAACGGGGCCTGGGTGGCGATCCTGATCGGGATCATTGCGACCCGTTACCGCGACATCCCCCCGGTGACCACCAGCGTCGTCACCCTGATGTTCTTCATGACGCCGATCGTCTGGAACTACCAGGATCTGATCAGCAAGGGCGGTCCGGGAGCGGAGCGGGCCCGGCTGGCCGAGCTCAACCCGTTCCTGCACTTCGTCGAGATCCTGCGACGCCCGATGATCGGTCAGTCGTTCGAACCCCGGCACTGGGTGGTGACCTTGGCCATCACTGTGGTGGGGTGGGCGGCAGCACTACTGATCCTGCGCAACTACCGGGCCCGAGTCTCCTACTGGGTATGATCAGGACTGGGTGTTAAAAGATCATGGTCTCCATCGACGTGCGCGGTGCCTGCGTCAACTTCCCGATCTTCGATGCGAAGACCCGGTCGTTGAAGAAGGCCTTGCTGGGCACCGTAGGACGGGCCGGCGGCAAGATCGGGATGGACGCCAAGGTGCCGGTCATCGAGGCGCTGCGGGACATCACCCTGTCGCTGCGCCACGGCGACCGGGTCGGTCTGATCGGGCACAATGGGGCGGGCAAGTCGACCCTGCTGCGGCTGCTGTCCGGGATCTACGAGCCGACCATGGGCGTCTCCCGGATCGTCGGGAAGGTCGCCCCGGTGTTCGACCTGGGCGTCGGCATGGACCCGGAGATCTCCGGCTACGAGAACATCATCATCCGCGGGCTGTTCCTGGGGATGACCCGCAAGCAAATGGAGGCCCGCACCGAGGAGATCGCCGAGTTCAGCGAACTGGGCGACTACCTGTCGATGCCGCTGCGCACCTACTCGACCGGCATGCGGGTCCGGCTCGCGCTAGGGGTTGTGACCAGCATCGACCCGGAGATCCTGCTGCTCGACGAGGGTATCGGCGCGGTGGACGCGGCGTTCTTGGAGAAGGCCCGCGAGCGGCTCACCGCGCTGGTTGAGCGATCCGGAATTCTGGTGTTCGCCTCACACTCCGACGAGTTCCTCATCGAGCTGTGCAGCTCCGGGTTGTGGCTCGACCACGGACAGATCCGGGAACAGGGCGACCTGCGCGCAGTGCTGTCCCATTACAAAGGCAAAGACCCCTACGAGAACCTCAGCCCAGAAGCCCTCACCCGCGTCGCGGAAGCAACCAGATGACCATGGTGGTCACCGTTGTGGTGACGCGGCACCGGCGGGAGTTGCTAGGGAAGTCGTTGGCGGTGATCGCGGCGCAGACCCGGGCACCGGACCAGCTGGTGGTGGTGGACAACGGCCCGGACGACCCGGCCCACGACGTCGTCGCGGACTGCCCGATCCCGTCGACGTACCTGCCCTCGCTGCGCAATCTGGGTGGCGCGGGCGGGTTCGCGCTGGGGATCCTGCACGCCCTGGCCCTGGGCGCGGACTGGGTGTGGCTGGCAGACGACGACGGCTGCCCCGCCGACGTCCGGGTCCTGCAGACCTTGCTCGAGGAGGCCAAGCGCCGGGACCTCGCGGTGATCTCCCCGGTGGTGGTCAACATCGATGACCCGGAACGGCTGGCGTTCCCGCTGCGCCGGGGGCTGACCTGGAAGCGCCGCCGCAGCGAACTGGGGACCGACTTCCTGCCCGGCATCGCGAGCTTCTTCAACGGCGCGCTGTTCAGCGCTGACGCGCTGGACGTCGTCGGGGTGCCGGACTACCGGCTGTTCGTCCGGGGCGACGAGGTGGAACTGCACCGCCGGGTGGTCCGCTCCGGGCTGCGCTTCGGCACGACGTTGCGGGCCTCCTACGCGCACCCGGACGGCTCAGCGGAGTTCAAGCCGATGCTGCGTGGGCACTTCCACGCCCAGGACCCCACCGACGAGATCAAGCGCTACTACACCTACCGCAACCGCGGCTACCTACTGTCGCAGCCCGGCATGCGACGGATCGGAATGCTCGAAGTGTTCCGATTCGGGTTGTACTTCCTGGGCACCAAGCGGGACCCGCGGGCCTTCCGGCAGTGGCTCAAGCTGCTTCGGCAAGGGCGCGCGGAGCGCTTCTACCGGCACTGATGGTGCGCCCACAGTGCGCGGGTCGTAACGTTCTGGTCAATGTAGTGGGACGGGGGGTATGGGGTTAGTCCCGTTGGGCTAGCCTCCTGGCGTGCTGACCTCTGGGCACATCGAGATCTCGCGCCGCCGCTCGAGTACTGGCGGCGACGCTACCGATCCGACCGCCGACACTGGCAACAAGCGCAACCGCGGCTCCCGGCTACTCGGGTTCGCCGCGGCATTCTTCGGCCTGCTCGGAGCTCTGCTCGCCATTGCGGTGCCGCTGCTGCCGGTGATCCAGGACACCACCGTGATCACCTGGCCACGCTCGGGAGACCTCGCGCCGGTCAACGCGCCGCTGGTCACCTACCAGCCGCAGAACATGACCGCCACGATCCCGTGCGCTGCGGCAGTCTCGTTGGATGCGCGGTCGCCGCAGCCTGCCTCGCTGCTGGCCACCACCCCGCCCGGGTCGACCGACGGTGCCGCGGTCGGGATGGTGCTGCAGGTCGACGCCGGGAAGTTGACCCTGATCAGCCGGGGCCAGGCGCTGGGCAACGTCCTGTTGAGCACCATCCCGCCGTCTCCGCGGCAGTGCATGATCCAGGTCTCCTCGGACGCCCGGGGCACCACGGCGTCGGCTGGCGCCCTGCGGTTCGTCAAGGTCGACCAGGACGTCCGGCCGCAGGTGACCGGTATCTACTCGGCCCTGATCGACCAACGCGACCCGGTCCGTGGGCTGGCAGTGCGGATCACCGCGGACACCCGGTTCCAATCCGTCCCGCACCCGATCAAGCTCGCTGCCATCGCGGCCGCCGTACTGGCCGTGCTGGTCAGTCTGATCCTGATGCATCGACTGGACCGGCGGATCGGGCGCCGGGCTCCCCGAGTACTTCCCTCGGGCTGGTGGCGACCCACCGGACGGGACGCCGCGGTACTCGCGG
This sequence comes from Pseudonocardiales bacterium, assembly GCA_023252195.1. Lineage (GTDB taxonomy): Bacteria > Actinomycetota > Actinomycetes > Mycobacteriales > Pseudonocardiaceae. The sequence continues at coordinate 150,946 of JAHEXI010000008.1, read as the reverse complement.
TGCTCGCCGTCTGGGTGGTCATCGGCGGGATCACCTCCGACGACGGCTACATCCTGACGATGATCCGCACTCGTGCGGAGATGGGCTACATCGGCAACTACTACCGATGGTTCAACGCCCCCGAGGCACCGTTCAGTTGGCCCTACGAGCTGTATGCGCTGTGGTCTCAGATCAGCACGGTGCCACCGTGGCTGCGGCTGCCCTCCTTCGCGATGGGCGGGGTGAGCTGGATGCTGATCAGCCGTGAGGTGATGCCGCGACTGGGTCGGGAGGTCCGCCGCAGCGCCGCCGCCGGATGGGCCGCCGCCGCGGTGTTCCTGGCCTTCTGGCTGCCCTACAACAACGGGCTGCGCCTGGAGCCGGTGGTGGCCATCGGTTCGCTGCTCGCGCTGTGCGGAGTGGAGCGCGCGGTAGCCACCCGCCGGGTGCTGCCGCTGGCGTTGGCGCTACTGGCGGCAGCGTTCACCGTCGCCGCGACACCGACCGGTTTCATCGCGATCGCACCGTTCCTGGTGTCGCTGCGGCCGCTGGTGCGGCTGGTGCGCCAACACATCACGGTTTCCGGCCGCGCCGCGGTGCTTGGGCCGATCCTCGGTGCCGGGCTGCTGGTGCTCGTGGTGTGCTTCGCCGACCAGACGCTGGCCGGGGTGCTGGAAGCCTCCCGGATCCGCACCGAGATCGGTCCCAACCTGTCCTGGTTCCAGGAGCCGATGCGCTACGAGGAGCTGTTCAGCAACCTGCCCGACGGTGCCTTGGCCCGTCGCTTCCCGGTCCTGCTGTTGCTGCTGTGCCTGGGCACTACCGGGGTGGTGCTGTTGCGCCGGGGCCGCATCCCGGGCGCCGGCCTGGGCCCGAGCCGCCGGCTGATCGGCACCGCGGGAGCGTCGCTGGTGCTGCTGGCGTTGACCCCGACGAAGTGGACGCACCACTTCGGGGCGTTCGCCTCGATCGGTGCCGCGCTGGCCGCGCTGACCGCGCTGACCGCCAGCTCCAGCGTGCTGCGCTCAGCGCGCAACCGGTGGTGGTTCCTGTCGGGCCTGCTGGTGATCCTGGCGATGTCGGCGACCGGACCCAACGCACCGTGGTACGTATCGCAGTACGGGGTGCCCTGGTACGACAAGCCCCCCTCGGTGCATGGCATCCAAGCCAGCACGCTGCTGATCGTGGGCGCCGTGCTGGCTGGCCTGATCGCGGTGATCGAGGGATTGCGGCACGAGCCGGGCGCTGTGCCGCCACCTGGGCCACCACAGCCGCAACGGCGCAATGGGCGGCGCCGCGCCCTGCTGATCGGGTCAGCCCCGCTGGCGGTGTTCTGCGGCCTGCTGGTGCTCGCCGAGGTCGGCGCCATGGCCAAGGCGATAGTCAAGCAGCGCCACGGCTACAGCATGGGCGCAGCCAACTTCGCTGAGATAACCGGGCACAGTTGCAACCTCACCGATGCGGTGTTGGTCGAGGCTGACCGGCGTGCCGGTGCGCTGCGCCCGTTGCGCACAACGCTGCTCGCCGACATCCCGCTGCAACGCGGCTTCGAAACCAACCGGTCCCCGCTAGAGCAGGCACTGCCAACCAGTCCGCCCTCCCAGCTCACCGGCTCCGGGACCAACGACCGGGCGGACAATCAGGGTGCCAGGGGCGACCGCATACCCAAGCCGGGCGACGACGGGAGCAACCCCGTTGACAAACCGCCGATCGGGCTCGGTGGTCCCGAGATCCCGATCTGGAGCAGCTTCTCCCCCGACACTCCCGGCACCGGCATCCTGCGCTCCACCTGGTACGCCCTGCCCGCCGCGGCCCGCCAAGGCACCGCGCCGGTGGTGGTCTCCGTCGCGGGTCGACTGTCAGCCACCACACCGCTGGTCGCCGAGTTCGCCCGCCGCACCGACCGCGGCTTCCGCGTCGTCGACCACATGGAGATCGGCGGGCGCGCCACTGCCGATGGGCCGGGATGGCGGGACTACCGCCTCGGATTGGCCGGTCGGGCCTCTGCCGGGGCGGACGCCGTGCGGTTGGTCGCCACCGACGCCGACGTCACCGATGACGGGTGGCTCGCGTTCTCCGCGCCCCGGGTACCGGTGCTGAGCTCGCTGACCGACCTGGTGGCCCCGACGCCACCGGTGTTCTTGGACTGGCCGGTGGGCTTCGTGCACCCCTGTGTGCGCCCGTTCGCGATCCGCAATGGCATCGCCGAGATACCCCAATATCGGCTGCTCCCCGACAAGATGCTGGCCAACGACAGCAAGAGCTGGTCAGCGGCAGATGCGGGTGGCCCGATCGGCTGGCTGCAGATCCTGGCCACCCAGCAGGAGGTGCCGACCTACCTCAAAGAGAACTGGGACACCGACTGGGGCAAGCTCATGGTGATCCAGCCGCGAGTACCCGACGCTGAGGCACCTGTGCTGCAGACCGGCACCGCCGTGCGAAGCGGCTGGTGGTCTCCAGGACCGCTACGCAGTGGGGGTCAAACCGCCGAGATCTCTCAGCTGGGCCGTTGATCGACCGGGAGGTGACTCACTCAAGGAATCCCGGGCCCATGTGGGGCCCCTCGCGGAAACGAGGGGGAGGTGTTCCGCGAGGGGCGGCGGATCCGGCTGGGGGTCCCGAACCCGCATGTCTCATTGTGCCACTATTGGTATGCTCCATGCGAGTGATACCCCGGCGTGGCGCGTACGTTATGGTGCGGCGCGTCGCCGTTCCCACCCATCTGGGCGTTTCTCATTGATCAATCACGGAAGATCACGGTGCGCTGCACGATGAAGTTAATACTCGTGGCGATGCCCTGAGCCACGATGAATGCGCAAGTGATCTCGCCGCGGATCGGCGGCAGCAGCGCCAGCATCACCGCGTTCATGCCCACTTGAACGACAAAGGTGATGCCGTACAACGCCATCACCGAGGCGAACTCCCCGCGCCCACCCGTGCCCTGGAACGTCCACCTGCGGTTGATCAGGTACGCGGTGGTCGTGCCGGCGATGAAACTCAGCGCCTTGGCCAGGTGCACCCACAGGCCGGTGGCCAGCAACGCCTGGTAGATGCTGTAGTCCACCACGGCGGCGACCCCGCCGACCAGGACGAAACGGGTCAGCTGGGTCGACAGGCGCGACCTCGCCTGCAGCTGCGGTGCGGCCAACCGGGGTCTCCCTTCAGGCTTCTCGCCGGATGTGATCCGGTCCGAGCAGGGTACCGACATGGGCGGCCGGTTACCCTCGCGCGGTGCTTGCGGCCGCCGACGTGCAACGCTCCGTGACCTCCCGAGCGGGCGTGCTCGCCGGGCTGGCCGCGCTGACCCTGGTCGCGGCGATCGGAGTGCTGCTGGCCCCGGTGACCGCCCAGGACCCGGTGGTCAGCTGGCCACCGGCCGGCCAGCCGGCGCGCTCCACGGTGCTGCCGCTGGTGCCCTACCGACCGGTGAGCCTGACCGCCCGGGTGCCGTGCGCCGCGCTGTCCGCGCTGGACCGTCAACGCGGCGGCGGCGACGCGCTGCGCACCCTGCCCGCCACCGCCGGCAAGCCGGGCCAGCTCAGCCAGGGTCTGGTCGTCGCGGTCCACGGCGGCACGGTGCAGGTGACCGCCTCGGGCCGGACGGTGCTGCGCGAGGTGCTGCCGGACGGCGGGTGTACCTACCGGGTATTGGCCGACGCCGGCGGCGTGCGGGTACTGCGCGACGGGCTGCGACGCGGCTCTGCGTCGGTGCAGGTACCGGAGGTCAGCGAGCTGACCACCGAGCTGGACGGCCAGCCGGCGGCGTCGGGGTTGGCGGTGTCGCTACACACCGATGCCCGCTATGAATCCACCCCGACAGCGCTGAAGACCGGACTGCTAGTGACCTGCGCCGCGGCCCTGCTGATGCTGCTCGGGTTGGCCTGGCGGTGGTGGGGCGCCCAGCCGATAACCGCTGCACCCGCGCGACTTCGCCTACACGTCGCTGACGCCGTGCTAGTCGTCGTCTCGGCGATGTGGGTGCTGCTGGCTCCGACGAACTTCGACGACTCCTGGTACATGCAGATGGCCCGCGGTGCCAACGCCTCAGGGTCGGTCGGCAATGCGATCTACATGTTCAACGTTACCGAGAACCCCTTCGTGGCCAGCCAGTACGTGCTGCAGCTGTGGGGTTCGCTCGGCGGGTGGGGCCTGGCGTGGATGCGGCTGGTGCCGCTGGCCTACGGGCTGGTCACCTGGCTGCTGCTGCGCCTGCTGCTCGTTGCGGGTTTCGGTCGCGAGCTGGACACCAGCCGGGCTACCTGGGCGCTGCTGGTGGCCTACCTGCTGTGGTGGCTGCCCTACGGAATGACGCTGCGTCCCGAACCGCTGATCGTGCTGCTGGCCGCTGCGACGCTGCTGCTGGCGGAGCTGGCCCGGCGACGCCGCTCGGTCGGCGCGCTCGCCGCCGCCACCGCCACCGCCGCGCTAGCGATGTCGGTCTCCCCGTCCGGGCTGGTCGCCATCGCACCGCTGGTGCTGGCCCTGCCGTGGCTGTGGCGGTGGCTGCGCGCACAGCGCGCCGCGGCGCGGGTGGCTGCGGTCCTGGTACTGGCCGCCGCGAGCACCAGCCTGGTGCTGGTGGGATTCGCCGACGCGACGCTCGGCGACGTGCTCGAGTCCGCCGCAGTGCACCGGTGGTACTACCAGACGTTCTCCTGGTACCAGGAGAACGTCCACTACAAGACGATCCTGAGCTTCGAGGATTCCAGCCAGTGGGCCCGCCGAGCCCCTGTGGTGCTCACAATCGCCGTCCTGCTAGTCGTCGCTCTGAACTGCTCACGTGCGCTGCGCTTCCCGAGCTCCACAGCAGCGCTGTTCACCCGGCTGCGGACAGCACTGCTGTGCAGTTCGGGAAGCGCAGAGTCAGGCAACGGGGACCGCGACGATCCGGTGCGGCGGTTGCTGGTGAGCAGTGCGGGGTGCTCGGCGTTGGCCTTGGCGCTACTGGCTCCGACGCCGACGAAGTTCGTCAACCACTTCGGGGCGGCGGCGGCCGCGCCCATGGTGTTGCTCGCCGCCGCGCTGCTGCGCTCCCCGCTGTTGGCCGCGGTGCAGGCTGGTCTGCGGCGCCATCGTGCCAGCGTCCTCGCGGCCACGGTGGGGACAGCGCTGATGATCGGTGCGGTGTCCTGGAGTTTCGCCGGGCCCAACCTGTGGCGGCCCTATTCCGACCGCGGCCAGCCCTTCGGCAACCACCTCACCGCGTCCGCGGACCACCCCGACCTGGTGGGCATGCGCCCGAAGCTGGGCCCCGTGCAGCTGGCAAACCCGCTGGTCTGGGTGGCGGTCGCGGTGGCCGCAGGCGGATGGATGTGGTGGCGGCGGCGCCGCGATCGGGACTCGGCACTGACTCCCGACCGAGCGGTGTTGCTGACCGGCTCGACGGCGATGGTGGTGATGATCATCGTGGTCTTCTGGTGGGCGCCGTTGCGGCAGTATCCGGGCTGGTCGGTGGCCCTGTCTGCGGTTCGGGCGGTCCAAGGCCAACCGTGCTCACTGGCCGACTACGCACAGGTCCTAGTCGACATACCGGCACAACCGGTGCCGGTCGGATCGGCGATCACCGAGGGTGGGTTCGCCGCTGCCGCGAACCGGCCGTTACCCGAGCCAGTGCCCGCGCCGAATCCGGGCACGCTGGTCTGGCACGACGCCGTCGACACCGACCTGCGCAGCGACCCGGACACGAGCTCACTGACGAGCCCGGCGGGCTTGCTCGTCACGCCGTGGTTCGCGCTGCCACCCGATGGTGGCAGCACCCTGCTGGTCCCGCTGCTCGGCGCTCGAGCCGCCCAGCAGCTGACCCTGGAGTACGCCACCGCCGCTGGGCGCAACCCCGCCGTGGCGGGCAGCGCATCGCTGCGGCCGGACCCGGCCGTGCCCAGGACCCAGTGGCACCAAGCAGCCGTTGCCCTGGACCGGCTCGGCAAGCAGCGGCCGTCGAGCGTGCGGGTGGTGATCCGCGACTGGATGGAGACCGATGCCGACAGCTGGCTTGCGGTAGGCCAGCCGCGGCTGGCCACGTGGCGTCCGCTGACGACGTTTATCGCCAGCCGGCCGGTGTACGTCGACCAGCTCACCGCGGCGCTGTTGCCCTGCCTCGACCAGGTCGGCGTCGATCATGGCATCGCCCGTGCCCCCCAGGTGCTGCTGCTTAGCGACGAGGATTTCGGCCGGGGCTTCCTCGATCTCGGGTTCGAGCTGCACCGGGGCGGCACTGAGGTGCCGGTGAGCCGCTCCGGCACTGCCGTGCGGATGCCCGCCCGGCTGGTGCCCAGCGGGCCGCCCACGTTGCCCTGGGGCCGGGTCGAGCGGGTCGTCTACGACCACCCCGTCGGGCTGGTCGACCTGCACGTCCACGCGGTCCGCAGGGCCGGCTGGACGCGCCTTCCCACCCTCGCCGCCAAGAGCTACCACGGAAACGCCACCGACTGACCGTGAAGCCGCCGCATGGCAGGTACTCTCAGCTTGTGACACATATCCCGTCAGAGTGGCCGGGTGTCGAAATCTCTGTCAACGAGCAGGGACGAGTGACGATCCCGGCACAGGTGCGCCGCGCCGCGGGAATCGAGGCTGGAGTGCCGTTGGTGGCATACGTCGAAGACGGCCGGGTGGTAATTGAAACTCGTGAGCAGCTGGCCGACCGCATCCGTCGTGACGTCGCCGCCGCTTGGGCAGGTGGGGGATCAGTGGTGGACGAACTCATCGCCGACCGCCGCGCTGAAGCGACCCGTGAGGATCAATCGTGACGGTCGTGTTGGATGCCTCAGCGGTGCTGGCGTGGCTGCGTGACGAACCCGGCGCCAACGTGGTGCACCCGCTGCTCCCCGTCGCGGTCATGTCTGCGGCGAACTGGTCAGAGACCTGGCAAAAGCTCCACCAGCATGGCGCCGACGCCGGGCGAGCCACCAGCCGGTTGCGCACCCTCGGGGTTCGGGTAGAACCGCTCACCGAAGCCGACGCGGTCACCGCCGCGCGCATGTGGACGAGCACCCGCGCGGCGGGGTTGTCTCTGGGCGATCGATGCTGCCTGGCCTTGGCCGCCAGATTGGACCTGACCACGGTCACCGCCCACACTGCCTGGGCCGCCCTCGACGTCGACATCCCCATCCAGATCATCCGCTAAACCCAGCCGCCGGTGGTCCATGTCGTGAACTCGACGGTACCGACATTTTTCGGCGCCGAAACGTCCGTGCTGTCGAGTTCACGACGTCGAGCGACGCGGAGTGAACAGCGGCTGCGGGTCGGTGTCGGTGTCCGGGTCGGCCAGCAGCAGCACCTCGTCACCGGCCTGCAGCACGGTGCCGCCGCGGACGGGTACCAGGACACCGTTCCGGTTGATCATGCTGATCCAGGTGTCCTCGCCCAGCGCGAGGTCGGCGATGGTGCAGCCGTCCGCGGGAGCGCCGGCGGTGACGTCGTAGCGGTGCAAGCCGGTGGGCTCGTCGCGGAAACGCATGCCCAGCGCCCAGGGTTCGGGTTGCAGGACCCGCATGGGCACTCCCGTGTGGTGGGCCACGGTAGGCACCAGGCCGCCCTGCACGATCACCGAGAACGCCACCACGACGACCACGATCTGGTACAGGCGGTCGGCCCCTGGTACGCCGGCGGACAGGATGTAGGTGCCCAGCAGGATAGGCACCGCGCCTTTGAGCCCGGACCACATCACGAACACCCGCTCACCATTATTGATCTTGATGGGCAGCAGGAGCAGCCCGACCAGCACCGGGCGCACCACCAGGGCCAGCAGCACCGCCAAGGCCAGACCGACCCACCAGGCGGTGCCGTGAGCCAGCCCAGTCAGGGACACAGTCAGGCCGAGCATGGCGAACGCGACGATTTCCGCCAAGCTGGCCAGTGACGAGTGGAACCGTTCGATGTCGGCCTTGTACGGGGCGCGCAGGTCCCCGACGAGGATTCCGGCGACGAACACGGCGAGAAACCCCGACCCGTGGGCCAGGTTGGCCAGCCCGTAGATCGCCCCGGCACCCAACAGGGTCCGCAGCGGGTACAGCGCCCCGCTGGGCAGTGGTACCCGGCGCATCGCCACCGACAACGCGTACCCGGCCGCGATGCCGATCGCGGCACCGACGACCATCTCCAGGGCGAACTCGCCTACCCCGGCGCCCACGGCGTGCCAGCCACCGGCGGTTCCGGCAGCCAGCAGCGCGGCCATCGCGGCGATACCGACCGGGTCGTTCACCCCGGACTCACCCTCCAGCAGGGTGCCCGACCGGCCGGAGATCTCCCGGCGGCCCAACACCGAGAACACCACGGCCGGGTCAGTAGGGGCCACCGCGACACCCAGCAGCAGCCCGGCCCGCCAGTCGAACCCGAACACCAGGTGCGCCAGCACCGCCACCCCCACCGCGGTGACCACAGTGCCGACCACACCGATCCACAACACCCCGCCGCCAGCGGCGCGAAACCGCCGCCAGCCGATGTGCATACCACCGTCGAACAACAACAAGATCAGCATCACGGTGACCACCCGCTGCACCGTGAGAATGGGCACCCGCCCCAGCGCCGGTACCAGGTCCGAAGCAACCGCGGCGGCTACCAGGAAGATCGCTGGAGCCGGCACCCGGATCCGTTCGCTGACCCGGTTCGACAACACCGCCAGCAGCCCAGCCACGCTGATGATGGCGATGACCACACCGAACGGGACGACGTCATCCACCGCAGACCCCGAAATCACCCGGCGACCAGGTCAAGGCGGCAGACACGACAACCTCCTGAAGACATCCGACAGCCACTGCCGACCAGCCTTCCCGGCGCACCTCCACTCACCCTAGGCCACCGCACCCGTCGCGACCGACACCCACCACACGGGACAACTCCGTTAGTCGTACCCTGCCGCGGTGCCTATCCGCGCTGGCCGCGACGTCGGGGATCGACGCCGGCTGGGATGGGTGATCGCGGCGCTGGCGCTGGTCACCGGGGTGTTGGGGATCCTGGTGATGCTCGCGCCGGTGATCGCCGACGATCCGGTGGTGAGCTGGCCACGTGCTGGACAGCAACCCAGCTCGACGGTGCTGCCACTGTCGCCCTACCGCCCGTTGCAGCTCACCGCGACGGTTCCGTGCGCGACGCTGCGAGCGCTGGACGCCCGCCCGGGTGGGGGTGAGGCACTGCGCACGGTGCCCGCCGACGTGGGCACCGCCCCGGGCGAGGGCCTGGTGGTGACCGCGGACCAGGGTGTCGTGACGGTCACCGCCTCCGGTGCCGAGGTGCTACGTCAGGCGCTGCCCGGCGGCCCCTGCTCCTACCAGGTGCTCGCCGATGCGGGCGGCGTGCGAGTGACCAGGGACGGTGCCGGCATCGGCACGCGGACGGATCTGCTGGTGCCGCAGGTCGCTGAGCTGCAGACGGACGCGGTGGGGGCCAGCGGTCTTTCGGTACAGCTGCACACTGACGCGCGGTACCAGTCACATCCCACGTTGCTCAAGACGGCATTGCTGGTCGCGCACGGTCTCGCGCTGGCGGCACTGCTCGTGCTGGCCTGGCGGTGGTGGCGCGGCGCCGGACCCGGCCTGGTCCGACCGCGCCCGTCCTGGGCCGATGCTGTGGTCGTCGCGGTGTCGCTGTTCTGGGTGTTAGCGGGACCGGTCAACATCGACGACTCCTGGTATCTGCTGATGGCTCGCAACGCGATGCAGTCGGGCTACCTCGGCAATGTCATCTACCAGTTCAACGTCACCGAGAACCCGTTTGTCGCCAGTCAGTACGTCATGCAGGCCTGGGGCGCCCTCGGCGGCGACTGGAGCCTGGGCTGGATGCGGTTGCTGCCGCTGGCCTACGGGCTGGCGACCTACGCCCTGCTCCGGGTGCTGGTCGCAACGGCGCTTGGCCGGGTGGCCCAGCGATCCTTGGCGGCGTGGGCGGTGGCGGCCGCGCACCTGCTGTGGTGGCTGCCCTACGGCATGACGCTGCGTCCCGAACCGCTGATCGCGCTGGGCACCGCAGGGGTGCTCGTGTTGTCCGAGTTGGCCCGCCGGCGTCGGTCGGTGGGGGTGTTCGCCGTCGCCGTCGCCGTCGCTGCGCTCACCGTGACGGCGTCGCCCACCGGTCTGGTCGCCGCCGCACCGTTGGTGGTGTGCCTGCCGTGGCTGTGGCAGTGGTGGCGGGCCGAGTCTGCGCGCAGCCGGGTCACGGCGGTGCTGTTGGTGGGCGCCGCCGCCTCGATCGTCATCCCGGTCGCTTTCGCCGACGCCACCCTGGGCGACGTGCTGGAATCGGTTGCGGTGCACCGCTGGTACTACCGTCAATACGCTTGGTACGACGAGTACCTGCACTACGCCGACCTGCTGGTGCCCGACGAGCGGGGGGCGTGGGGCAAGCGGCTGCCGGTGTTGCTGACGCTGGGTGTGCTGCTAGCCGTGGCACTGGGCGCGGGGCGGCGTCCCGGCACCGCAGGGCGCAGCGGCCGGCTACTGGGTGAGGCAGCGGCGATCACCGCGCTGGGCCTGGCCGTGTTGGCGCTCACTCCGACGAAATGGGTGAACCACTTCGAGGCCGTCGCAGCGCCGGCCACCGTGCTGCTGGCCGCTGCGCTGATCCGATCACCGCTACCTCGTCGGGTTAGCGCCGCGACGATGGCCATCGGCAGCGCCGGGCTGGTGGCCGCCGTGTCGGTCGCCTTCGCTGGGCCCAACCTGTGGCGCCCGTTGTCGGACTGGGGTCAGCCCTTCGGCAACCACCTGCTCATCGACAGGCCCTACGACCAGAGCTTGCTCGCGCCGTCGTTGGGACCACTGGCGTTGCGCAACCCGCTGCTGTGGCTGGCCGTGGCCGCAGTGGGCTGGTGGTGGCTGCGCCGGCTGGGACCAACCCGGGCCGTGCTGGTCACCGCGACCGGCCTCGGAGTGGTGCTGATGCTGCTGGTGTTCACCGTCGCGCCGCTGCGTCAGTACCCGGGCACCTCGGTGACGCTGATGAACCTGCGAGCGCTCACCGGCCGGACCTGCGGCTTGGCCCCGGCGGTGCAGGCACTCACCACCGCTAAACCAGGGTTAGGGCCAGCGGTCGGGACCGCGGCGCTGACCGGCGACATGCGGGCAGCACCGCTGCCGGAATCGACGCCGGTACCGCTGCGCGCACCGCCGAACAGCACGGTGTGGCACGACGACGTGCCCAGCGGCACTGGCACCGGGTCCCTGCAGACTCCCTGGTACCCGCTGCCCGGTCACCTTGTCGATGCCTCGGTGACCGTGCCGATGCGGGGCAAGCTCAACCAGGAACAGTGGCTGGCCGTGCAGGTGACAACCGGCGATCCGACCACCGGCGATCCGGCCACACCGGGGCAGGTGCGTACGGTGCCGCTGCCCGCAGTCGGGGACAAACCCGACTGGACCGAGCTGACCGTGGCGCTGGCCGACGCCGGTCTGGCCGCGCCGACCGCGGTGCGGGTGGTGGCCCAGGACCGCGTGGCCGGTCCGAACAGTTGGCTGGCGATCGCGCAACCCCGACTGACCGCGCCCCGCCCGGTCACCGACATCATCGCTGGCCGGCCGGTGTTCGCCGACCAGGTTTCCGCCGCCCTGTGGCCCTGCGAGCAGCAGATCGCCGTGCGAGACGGCCTGGTGCAGCCTCCCGCGCTGCGGCTACGGGCCGCGGACGGCATGGAGGGCTCGATCCTCTACAACTCGACGTTCGCCGACAACGGCGGCACGCTGCTGCAGGTCGACCGCACCGCCAAGTTCGTCGAGCTGCCCTCCCAGCTCACCCCGCCGGGGGCCCCCACGCTGGGCTGGGGCCACGTCGACGAGGTGATCTACCTCCACCCCGTGGATCTGGTGGACTTGCACGTCGAGACGCTGCGACGGGCCGGCTGGACCCGGCTTCCCACGCTGATCGGGCAGCGCTACACCGGCCGCGTCTACACCGGCTGATCCGCCGACCCCGGTGCCGAACTGGCCGCCGACCCGCCGGTGCGCGTCAGTGGCCGACGACCAGTGTCGGACTCTCGCTCACCCCCGCGTCTGCATCCACCTCGCGGCTCGGATCGTCGGGCTGCTTGCCGCGGACGAACAGGGACGTCACGACCGCCAAGAGGCCGATGACTCCCGCAGCGATGAACCCTGCCCGTAGGCCGGTGGCGTCCAGGGCTCCCGGTGGGCCGTTCGAGGCGACGGCGGCGACAGTGACAAAGGCCGCGGTGCCAGCGGCCCCAGCGACCTGCTGCAGCGTGGCCATGATGGCGCTGCCGTGCGAGTACAGCGTGTTCGGGAGGACCGCGAGGGCCTCGGCGAACAGCGGCGTCATCATCAGCCCGAGCGCGGCCATAAGCAGGATGTGCACCGCAATCACCGCGGCGAGCGCAGCGCCCGCGCCCAGCGCGGCGAACAGCCACAGCGAGATCGCCATCGCGATCGAGCCCGGGACGAGCAGCGGACGCGCCCCGAACCGGTCGTAGAGCCGTCCGACCGGCCGCCCGAGCAAGCCCAGCACGAGACCTCCGGGCAGCAGGGCGAGGCCGGTGGTACGCGGGCCGACGCCGAGCACGCTCTGCAGATAGAGCGGCAGCAGGATGGCGGTTCCGAGCAAGCACATGAAAACCAGGCCGGACAGCACGACAGCCACCACGAAGGGACGGTGAGTGAAGGGCCGCAGATCGAGGAGGGCTCGTTCCGCTCGCTGCAGGCGCAACTGGCGCGCCACGAACACCATGAGCGCGACCACCCCCACGACGATCGGGATCCATGGAGGCACCCCCCCGCCGCCTTGGGCGGCCACACCGATGGCCGAGAAGCCGTACACAATGCCGCTGAACGCCGCCGCGGAGATCAGCACGGAGACGAGGTCAAGGGGCACCGATCGGGTATCGGAGCTCAGGCGCATGAGACCAAGACCCAAGGTGAGCATGACGACGGCGAGCGGCAGGACGCTCCAGAACATCCATCGCCAGTCCAGTGAGGCCAGGACCAGACCCCCGATCGTCGGCCCGATCGCCGGCGCGACCGCGATGACCAGCGTGATGTTGCCCATCATGGCGCCGCGCCGTTCGGCCGCGACCAGCGTCATCACCGTGGTCATTAGCAGTGGGATCATCACCGCCGTCCCGCAGGCCTGGACGACCCGCCCCACGAGCAGCACCGGAAAGCCCGGCGCGAGCGCGCAGATCAGCGTGCCCGCGCTGAACAGCGTCATCGAGGTCAGGAACACCTGGCGCGGTGTGATCCGCTGCAGCAGGAAACCCGTGGTCGGGATGACGACAGCCATCGTCAGCAGGAAACCGCTGGTCAGCCACTGCACGGTAGTGGCTGAGACATCCAGGGCGACAATCAGGTGAGGCAACGCCACGCTCAGGATCGTCTCGTTGAGAATCATGACGAACGCGGACACCACGAGCAGCCCGATGACGAGTCCGGGGCGGCTGACCGCGGCGGCCGGGTCGGGTGTCGGCGCAGCGAGCGCTGACGGCTCGGTCATGCGGAGGCCACCTCACGGCATCGATGGGGGTGTTGGCAGCGCAGGTTGCGCTGGTAGATCGAGCACCGACACTAACCGCCACCACCGACAGATCACTACCGATTTCTCTGACCGGCCGTTTACTGTGGTATCGAGTCGACGATACCTCGGACCGCGTGCAGAACATGAGGAGGCTTCCTGCCGTTACAACGGTTGCTTCAGGCGGCGGCTAGGCCTACGGCTTTCGAGGAGATCTGGCAGGCCCTCGGCCTGCAGCTGTGGAGTTCGGGAACTGTAGAGTTGAAGGCCCGCGGTGTCTTGGAATGCCCGAAGCCGCCCACTGGTTCTAGTGCCAGGTTCCCCGTCGAAGCGCAGAAGGTGGATTGCATCGCGTGTCGGTTCCCACAACAACGCCCGACGTGGTGGCGGCAGAGCAGGACTACCTCACCCTGCTCTACCAGCATCTCGATGAGCGCCGCCGCTACACCGTGGGGCGGCTCACCCAAGTCCTGAGAGCACCCAACGCGAACACCCCCCAAGCGCGCAGCGAACGCGACGCCGCCGCCGCGATGTACGCAGACCAACTCGCCACCCTCGACGGCGTCGAGCAGGGCCTGTGCTTCGGGCGGCTGGACCTGCACAGCTCCGGTGATGAGGACGATGACGAGGACGGTCTGCGTTACATCGGGCGGCTCGGACTGCTCGACGAGGAACACGACTACCGACCGCTGCTGATCGACTGGCGGGCACCCGCGGCCCGCCCGTTCTACACCGCGACCGCCGCGCGCCCCGAGGGTGTTCGCCGCCGCCGACACATCCGGACTCGGAGCCGGACGGTGCTCGCCGTCGAGGACGAAGTGCTCGACGTGCTACCTGACGGTGGTGTCGAGCACAGCGCCACCCGGGTCAGCCTGACCAGCGAGGCGGCGCTGATGGCCGCGCTGACGGCGAGCCGCACCGGCCAGATGGCCGACATCGTCGCGACCATCCAGACTGAGCAGGACCGGATCATCCGGGCCAAGCCGCAGGGAGTGCTCGTCGTCCAGGGTGGGCCGGGCACCGGCAAGACCGCGGTCGCGCTGCACCGGGCCGCGTACCTGCTCTATACCCACCGCCGACAGCTCGCCAAGCGCGGCGTGCTGGTCGTCGGGCCCAACTCGACGTTCCTGCGCTACATCGGGCACGTGCTGCCCTCCCTAGGCGAGACCAGCGTGCTGCTGTGCACGGTGGCGCAGCTGCATCCGGGGTTGCACGCCCGCGGCGTCGAGCCCGACGAGACCGCCGCCGTCAAGGGTCGCCTGGAGATGGCGAAGGTGCTGGCCGCAGCGATCCGGGACCGCCAGCAGGTACCCACCGAACCGATCGAGCTCACCGTCGAGGCCCAGCGAATCCAGCTCGACAGCGCGGTGTGCCAGCCGGCTCGCACCAGGGCTCGGCGTTCGCACCGGCCACACAACGAGGCCAAGCGGATCTTTCACCAGGAGGTCGTGACGGTACTCGCCGACCGCATCGCCAACGGCCTGGGCGGCGACGTTCTGAACCGTGGCGACCTGGCGGACATCCGCACCGAGTTACGGGGGAGCCCCGAGCTGACCGCTGCGCTGGACACGCTGTGGCCCACGCTGTCGCCGGAGCAGCTGCTCACCGACCTCTACTTCGATCCGCAGCGGCTGGCCAGCGCCACCCACCGGGTGCTACCGGACCAGGAACGCGACCTGCTAGCGCGATCCGCGCCCAGCCCGGACGTCGACCCCGAGCTGGTGTGGACCCCCGCCGACGTGCCGTTGCTGGACGAGACCGCCGAGCTGCTCGGCTCCGACGGCAGCACCGAGGCCGCCCGGGAGGCCGCCGCGCTGCGCGCGGAGTTGCAGTACGCCCAGGGCGTGCTGGACATCCTGGACCTCGACGAGGACCTCGACCCTGAGCTGCTGCGCGCCACCGACCTGATCGACGCCGACCGGCTGGCCGACCGGCAGCGGGCGCGCGGCTACGAGAGTACCGCTGAGCGCGCCGCGGCGGACCGCACCTGGACCTACGGTCACATCATCATCGACGAGGCCCAAGAGCTGTCCCCGATGGCGTGGCGAGTGCTCATGCGGCGCTGCCCGAGCCGTTCGATGACGGTGGTCGGGGACCTCGCTCAGACCGGGTCCCGGGCCGGCGCGGCCTCGTGGCAGGACGTGCTCGGTCCGTACGTGGCGCAGCGGTGGCACCTGGAAGAGCTGACGATCAACTACCGGAACCCGGCCGAGATCGCGGAGCTCGCCGACCGCGTGCTAGCCGCCATCGACGTCGACATCACGCCGCCGCGGTCGGTGCGCCGCAGCGGCGTGGCGCCCCGCGCGGTTCGGGTGGGCTCGTTGGCCGACGAGTTGCCCGCGGTGGTCGCCGAGGAGGCCACCGCGGTAGGCGACGGCCGGCTCGCCGTGCTCGCGCCGGCGGCTGGGGTGGACGAGCTGCGCACGATCTTGGGGTCATCAGAGCAGAGCGCGCCGGGCGTCGACGACCTCGATGCACCGGTGACCGTGCTGACCGTGCACCAGGCCAAGGGCCTGGAGTTCGACGCGGTCGTGCTGGTCGATCCGGCGGCGATCGTGGCCGAGTCACCCCGCGGTCTCAACGACCTCTACGTGGCTCTGACCCGCTCGACGCAACGGCTGTGCATCGTGCACCCCAGCGACCTGCCCCCTGTGCTCGCCCCCAACCTCGCCTGACGCGCCTCTCGGTACTCTCAGCATCCCGAACTCCACAACAGAGTTGTCTGAGGAGGATCTGGCAGCTCTGCTGTGGAGTTCGGGAACGGTAGAGCTGAGGTAGGAACGATCGCCGCGGGAGGCTTGGCGCTGTCCAGGGTTGCGCATCGGTCTACCGGCACCGCACTCGCCTTGCTGGTGGGACTGCTGGGGGTGTTGGTGGCGTTGGTGCTGCCGTTCCTGCCAGTGATCGCGGACCAGACCGCGGTGACCTGGCCCGCGCCTCAGCACCCCGTGGTGTCGAGTACGGCGTTTTTCGCGCCGTACCGGCCGGCGGAGCTGACTGCGACGGTGCCGTGTTCGGCGATTCGCGCCGCGACCGACCGGGGCGGTGTCGTCACCGTGCTGGCGACCGGCCCGGACGGGGAAGGGTTGGTGCTGCGGACCGAAGCCGGCGTGGCCCAGCTGGTGTTGGGTCGCCGGGTGGTGAGCACCCAGCCGGTGGCCGGAACCTTCAGCGACTGCCGGACCCAGGTGCACGCCGACCCGACCGGTGCAGTGATCACCATCGGGAGCACTAAGACGATCAAGCTGGCCGATGAACCGGTGCCCAAGGTGTTCGCCTTCCGTACCGACCTCGACGCCGGGCAAGCCGCTGGGATGGCCGTTACCGCCCGCATCGCCAGCCCATTCGCCACCAGCCCGAGCCGGGTCAAGATCGTTCTCATCGCCGCGCAACTGCTCACCGCGCTGATCGGGCTCGGCCTGCTGGCCCGCGCTCGTCGTGCTGCCAAGGATCCCGCGCGCCCACGCATCGGTTGGTGGCGCACGGCCTGGGTCGACGTGGGAGTGCTCAGCGTACTGGCCGGCTGGGCGATCATCGGTCCGCTGACCGACGACGACGGCTTCGCCACCACGATCGCCCGCAACGCCGCGCGGACCGGCAACATCGGCAACTACTACCGGTGGTGGAACGCCTCGGAGACACCGTTCGCGCTGACCGAGCAACTGCTCGCCCCGCTGACCCAGATCAGCCTGGCGCCGCTGTGGCTGCGGCTGCCCAGCACCGTGCTGGCTATCGCGACCTGGTTCGTGCTGAGCCGGGGGGTGCTCGGCGCGGCGCTGCCCGCGGTGGCGGGCACCGTCCGGATCCGGCTGCTGGCGGCGGTGTGCCTGCTCGCCGCTTGGCTGCCCTACAACCTCGGGGTGCGCCCCGAGCCGTACGTGGCGTTCGGCGTCACCGCTGTACTGGCGCTGCTGTGGCGAGCTCGTGGACTCCCCGCGCTGGGGTGGGCTGCACTGGTCGCCGGACTGACCATCCCGATCAGCCCCAGCGGACTGCTCGTCGCCGCCCCGATCGTGGTGTTCGCGCCGCGCACCGTGGCGATCCTGCGCGAGTCGGCGCGCGGGCGGGCTGAGGTGGCGGCGCGGGTGCTGCTTCTGGGTTGCGTCGGCGCGGTCGGCCTTACCGTGATCTTCGCTGACCAGACCTGGTATGGGCTGGTGACCGCGACCCGCTGGCACACCTTTTTCGGGCCGTCGCTGCCCTGGTACCAGGAGCCGGACCGGTACCGTTTCCTGCTCGGAAATGACCAGGACGGCAGCGCTACCAAACGAATCCCGGTTCTGCTCACGCTCGCGCTACTGCCGGTGGTCGGGGTGCTGCTGGCCCGCCGGGCCGAGCGAGCCGACGTCTATGGCGGCGCCGCTGCGCGGTCGGCTGCTGTGGTAGCCACCGCACTGGCGCTGCTGTGGTTGACGCCGTCGAAATGGTCGCATCACTTCGGCGCCCTGGCCGGCTTGTTCGCATCCTTCCTGGTGCTGGCTGTGGTCTTGCTGGTGCGGCGCGCCAGGGCGCCGGGGGCCGACCGGATGTCCCAGACGATCGGCGTGGCCGGGGGCGTACTGGTGGCCGCGGCAGCCGGGCTGGCCTTCGCCGGCCCGAACGCCTGGTGGCAGCCGGCGGTCTACGACGTGCCATGGGCAGCCGGCCCGGTGCGCCCGATCGGGCTGCCGCTGGACTCTCCACTGCTGTGGCTCGGCGCGCTGGTGGTGGGTTACGCGGTGCTCGCCGCCGCCCGCGTCAGCCGGCCAACGCTGGTCGCTACGCCCGCAATGCTCGCGGTGGCGGCGGCCGGTACCGCGGTGGCGGTACTGCTCGGCTCGTTGCTGGCCGCACCGCTGCGTCGGCCAGCCGGTTCCCTCGCGCTAATGAACCTGCATCGGCTGACCGGCGGCCCGTTCTGCGGCCTGGCCGACGACATCCAGGTGCTGCCCGACGGCCCCGTACTGTCCCCTGTTGGCGTGTTCGGCCCCGGTCCCGCGCAGCAACTGACCGGGTTCACCGCCCTGGCCGGCTTCGATCCCGCGGCGCCACCACCGGACGCGCCCGGCACCGGGATCTCCACCGAGCTCTGGGGAAGTCTGGTCGGCGGACCGCGGAGCACCGGAACCCTGACCAGCCCGTGGTTCCGGCAGCCAACGGCCAGTGGGGTGGCGGTCTCGGTGTCGGGCCGTACCGATCGGGGCAACAAGCTGGTTCTGGAGTTCGGCCGCGCTCGGTACGGCGGCGTCACCACGATGGGGGACCGCGTCCCGTACGACCGGGTACGTCTCAACCAGGACCATCTGGACGGCCCACCGGACTATCTCCCGTGGCGGTCCATCGGGCTCGACGCGGCGCAGATCCCGGTCGGCGCGGACCGCGTCCGGATCCGCGCGACCGATGCCAGCACCGACCCGGACGGTTGGCTGGCCGTCACCGGTCCCCGGCTGCGCAGCGTCGTCGGGTTCAACGAGTTCCTGGCAGGCCGCGGGCCGGTGCTGGTGAGCTGGCCGCAGGCATTCCTGTTCCCCTGCGTGCGCGACATCGTCGGGGTCGCCGACGGGTTGGCCGATGCGCCCCGGGTGGTGATCGAGGCGCCCCGCCGCCTCGGCCGGCTCTCGGCGATCACCACGGCCCAGGACCAGGGTGGCGACTTCGCCGCGATCCGCCCCTACGGCCGCCTCTACGAAGTCCCCACCCGCCTGATCGGCCACCCCGACGTCGACTGGGGCGCCCTACAACTCTCCGCCGACACCGCCGCCCACGACACCTACCAGCACACCACCAGCCACGTCCCGTCCTCCCGATATGGGGACATGTCGGGGCTATACCAGGCCCGATAGCCCCGATATGCCCCCATGTCGGGGTGGAGGTAGCCTGCGGGCGATGTCTGAGATCGTGGTGCGTGCGTTGAGTGGGTGGGGGAGGACTGCGTCTAGCAGTGCTCGGGTGCTCGTGCAGCCGACTCTGGAGTCGATTCAGCAGGCGGTCCGGGATCCGGGCAGCCGGGGTGTGATCGCGCGGGGGCTGGGGCGCTCCTACGGCGACCCGGCACAGAACGCGGGTGGGCTGGTCATCGACATGACCGGCTACAACCGGATCCATTGTCTCGATGCCGACAGCGGTCTGGCCGTGGTGGACGCCGGAGTCAGCCTCGACGCGCTGATGCGCGCGGCGCTGCCGTTCGGTCTGTGGGTTCCGGTACTGCCGGGAACCCGGCAGGTCACCGTCGGTGGCGCGATTGCGGCCGACATCCACGGCAAGAACCACCACAGCGCGGGCAGCTTCGGCAATCACGTCCGGTCCCTGGATCTGGTCACCGCCGACGGCTCGGTCGCTACCCTGACCCCCGACGACGAGCTGTTCTGGGCCACCGTCGGCGGCATGGGGCTGACCGGGATCATCGTGCGCGCCACGATCGCGCTCACCCACGTCGAGTCGGCGTACTTCGTCGTCGACACCGACCGCACCGCCAACCTCGACGAGCTGATGGCGCTGCTCACCGACGGCTCCGACGACCGCTACGACTACTCCGCCGCCTGGTTCGACGCGATCTCCACCGGCGCGAAGCTGGGCCGCGCGGTGCTCACCCGCGGCTCCATCGCCCAGCGGGACGAGCTGCCCCCGAAGCTGCGCCGCGCCCCGCTGGCCTTCGACGCGCCGCAACTGCTCACCGCACCCAACGCGTTCCCCAACGGCCTGGCCAACCGGGCGATCTTCGGCGCGCTGACCCAGGCCTGGTACCGCAAGGCACCGAAGCGCCGCCGCGGCGAGGTACAGAACCTGACCACCTTCTACCACCCGCTGGACATGATCGGCGAATGGAACCGGGCGTACGGCTCACGGGGGTTCCTGCAGTACCAGTTCGTGGTACCGCTGAGCGCGCAAGACTCCTTCCGCGGCATCGTGGAACAGGTCGCACGATCAGGCCACGTGTCGTTTCTCAACGTGCTCAAACGATTCGGCGAAGCCAGCCAGGCGCCGCTGTCGTTCCCCCAGCCCGGCTGGACGATCACGGTGGACTTCCCGATCCGCCAGGGTCTCGCCGAGTTCTGCGACCGTCTCGACGAGCAGGTGCTCGACGCCGGTGGTCGGCTCTACCTGGCCAAGGAGTCACGGACGTCCGCGGCCACACTGCACCGCATGTACCCGCGGATCGACGAGTGGCGCAAGGTCCGCGCCGCCGCCGACCCCGACGGGATCTTCGCCTCTGACCTCTCCAGGAGACTCGAACTGTGATCGATGCTGTCGGCAACCCCCAGTCCCTGCTGCTGCTCGGCGGCACCTCCGAAATCGCGCTGGCCACCGCGGAGCGCTACGCCACCCGGCGGCCGCTGCGGGTGATCCTGGCCGCCCGCCCGTCGCCGCGGCTGGACGCCGCCGCGCAGCCGCTGGACCGCGCCGGCGCCACGGTGACGACGCTGCCCTTCGACGCGGCCGACACCGCATCGCACGCCGCGACGATCGAGAAGGCCTTCGCCGACGGCGACATCGACCTCACCCTGGTCGCCTTCGGGCTGCTCGGCGACCAGGAGAAGGCCTGGACCGACCACGCCACCGCCGTCGAGCTCGCGCAGGTCAACTACGTAGGCGCCGTGTCGGTCGGGGTGCTGCTCGCCGAGGCGCTGCAACGGCAAGGCCACGGCACGCTGGTCGCACTGTCGTCGGCCGCCGCCGAACGGCCCCGCCGGTCGAACTTCGCCTACGGCGCCAGCAAAGCCGGCTTGGACGCCTTCTACACCGGTCTCACCGAGGCGCTGCGCCCGGCGGGTATCAAGGTCTCGGTGATCCGACCGGGCTTCGTGCACACCAAGATGACCGCCGGCATGAAAGCCGCTCCACTGTCGGTCACTCCCGAGCAGGTCGCCGAGGTCATCGTCGACGCCGTCGCGAACGGCCGCGAGCAAGCCTGGGCGCCCGCCCCCATGCGCCACGTCATGTCCGTCCTGCGCCACGTCCCCCGCCCCATCTTCCGCCGCCTCCCCATCTGATCGGTGTCGTGAACTCGACACCACCGACGCATAAACGCACGAAAACCGTCGGTAATGTCGAGTTCACGACACGGAGCGCCGGGAGCGGCGCGCGATGGCCTCGCGGACTTGGGCGGCTGTGGCGTCTGGGGTGCGGAGGACGTCTGGTGAGGTGAAGCGGAGTACTGACCAGCCGCAGGCGTCCAGCCGGTTGAGGCGGCGGGCATCAGACTGCTGCTGCCAGGCGGTGAGGTGACCCCGGCCGTCGTACTCCATCGCCAGCTTCAGCAGCGGGTACGCCATGTCCAGGCGGGCGACGAACTCCCCGAGTGCCGTGTACACGGTGTACTGCAGTTCAGGACGCGGCAGGCCGCGCAGCACGAGCACAAGCCGCGAGCGGGTCTCCATGGGCGATTCGGCTCGGGGGTCGGACAGGTCGATCACCCCGGGGACACGACGGCACCAACGCGCCCGCGGGTACCGACCCTGGATGCGCAGCACGGTCGCCGAGGTGAACCGCCCAACGCTGGTCAGCGCGTCCATCGCCACCACCGCCTCCACTGTGGGCAACCACCGGGCCAAGTCCCACGCCGTCCGCAGCGCTGTAGTGACGGGGACGCCGCCGCAGTCGCCGATCTCGTCGTTCGCGAGCAGATCACGGTGGATAGTGAGCCCCGGTTGTTCCCGGAAGTCACCGCCAGGCACCGTCAGCTCGGCGTTAGCCTCCGCTGGCGCGCAACCCGCCCCGAGCAGTTCGGCTGCCGAGTAACCGGACAGTACGCGCTGCCCCGGAACGAGCAGCAGCGCCGCCTGCGATCGGGTGGCGAGATCAGTCGGTACATCGGCGAGCAGGTAGATGTCGGGGAACAGTCGCCGGTACCGGGGGCCGCGGAGCGTCCGCTCGGTGAGCAGCCCGCGCTGCACAGCACCGGATCCCCGGAAGGGCGTAGCGCCGAGGGTCAGTTCGTCGATCACACCTCAGACCCTGCACCACGCCCCCGCCAACGCGCCCTCTAGCAGGCCAACCTATCCACACCCACCGCACCATCCACAGGCAGCAGCAAGAACGTCGGTGCTGTCGAGTTCACGGACAAAACCGACCTGCGAGCGCACGAAAAAGGTCGGTGCTGTCGAGTTCACGACACGCACCAGCCCCGTTAGAAGTAGACGGCGGCGATGAGGGTGAAGACTAGCGCGGCGCCTAGTACCTGCAGGGTGCGGTCACCTAGGGCGATCTCTTCGGGTTCGCCGCCGTTGCCGCCGTCGACATCTACGGCATAGCGCAGGATGGCTATGACGAAGGGAACCAGGGAGATTACCGGCCAGCGCGAGTGGTTGGTCTGGCTGAGCTGAAACGCCCACGAACCGTAGGTCATGATCACGCCGGTGGCGGAGAGAGTCCACACGAAGCGCAGGTAGGAAGCGGTGTAGCGCTCCAGCGACTTGCGGATCTTCGCGCCGGTCCGCTCAGCGAGCCGGATCTCGGCATAGCGCTTACCGGCCACCATGAACAGTGATCCGAATGCAGTGGTCAGCAGGAACCACTGGGACAGTGCGATCCCCGCGGCAGCGCCGCCCGCGATCGCCCGCAGCAGAAAGCCGGACGCGACGATGGAGATGTCCACCACCGGCTGGTGTTTGAGCCACAAACAGTAGGACAGCTGCACCGCGATGTAGACCACGGTGACCAGGACCAGGTCGGTCGACGCCAGGAAAGACACCCCGATCGCCGCCACGAACAGCGCGGCTGCGACGGCCAGGGCCAGCCGCGGTGGCACCACTCCGGCGGCGATCGGCCGGTTGCGCTTGGTTGGGTGCGCGCGGTCGGCCTCGACGTCCTGGACATCGTTGACCAGGTACACGCCGGACGCGGCGAGCGAGAACGCGATAAACGCGATCCCGACGGCGATGACAACGGGCAGGTGGAAGATGGTGCCGCCAGCGAACGGCGCCGCCAGCACCAGGACGTTCTTCACCCATTGCCGGGGCCGCATGGTGCGAACCAGCCCGAACAGCGCGTTGTCGCCTCGCGTCGCCCGGATCTGACCCGGCGCGGTGGTGGTCATCGCCGTCCTCTCAGAGTGTTGCCGCGCAACCGTCGTCGCATCGCGGTACCGATGGCCGCGCCGAGCGCGGAGCCCACCAGGACGTCGCTCGGGTAGTGCACGCCGAGCACCAGTCTGCTGATCAGCATCGGGGGCACCAACAGCGGGGTCAGCCGGCGACGCAGCAAGCCGCCGTAAAGAATCGCCGCCGCGGTGGTCGACGCGGCATGCGAGGAGGGGAAGGACAGCTGGCTCGGGGTGTCAGCCAGCACCGCGACGGACGGATCAACCGGGCGCGGCCGGCGCACCACCCGCTTCACCGCGATCGACGTGCCGTGCGCGGCCGCCACCGTGGCCACCGAAACCAGCCAGTCCCGGCGGCGCCGTCGATCGATTAGCGCACCCAGCGCACCCAGCGCCAACCAGCCCAGGGCGTGCTCGCCGAAATGTGACATCCCGCGGGCGAGGGCCACCACCTGCGGCACCGCAATTCTGCGCTGCACAGCAGCGAGCACTGCGGTCTCTTGGTCGTCGGTGGTGGCTCGCCGTTGGAGCATCAGTTGCAGCATCACGCGTCGAATACCCTTTTCCAGCCGGTCCGGTCAGTAAGCCCCGGTGCGGCGTCGCGGTAGCGCTTGCGCAGCCGGGGAAAGTCCCGGGCGAGTTCCCGGTGCAGCGCCACCGATCGGGCCAGCATCGAGCGAAACGCCTGGGGATCACGCTTGCGGTAGGTGACGCCACGGCCGTCCGCGGTGGACACGGTCACCCCGTCCAGCCCGGAGAGCACGAACCACCGGGCGTCGGTCCGGGCCAGCGACAGCTGCGGGCGGTGCTGGGCCTGGGCATCGACCGGGCGCAGCTGATGCGCCAAGCGCTTGAGCAGGGTCGCCCCGATGGTGACCGGGTTGGTGGGCGGTTTGAGCATCCGCTGCGCCGCAACCGCCCCGGCGGCTGGCAGTGGCAGCTCTTGGGAGTCCACCACCTGGCCGTCGGTGAACTCCGCGCAGCGGGCCCGTACCTCACCCAGCGCCGTGGGTAGCTTGTCGAACAACGCTTCCGGTCCGGCCAGGAAGTCCCGGATCGCCATTTCCTGCAGCGCCAGGGTGGAGTACTCCATCGCCAGGGCGTGTTTCAGGGCGTGTTTGAGGCTGTCGGCGAACATCGCCGTAGGTCGCTCCTCGGTGCCGTGCAGCGCCGCGCCGACCAGCCGGTTGCGCAGGTGGAAATAAGCCTGCCAGTCGGTGGCGTCGTCCTTGTCGGCGAAGGACATGTGCCAGATCGCCACGCCGGGCACGGTCGCGGTGGGATAGCCGGCGTCGCGCGCCCGCAGCCCGTACTCGACGTCGTCCCATTTGATGAACAGCGGCAGCGGCAGCCCGATGTCCTCGGCGATGGTGCGCGGGATCAGGCACATCCACCAGGCGTTGTAGTCGACGTCGGTGCGCCGGTGCATCCAGGCGGTCTCGCGCAGCGAGTGCTGGGCGAAGTCGTGGTCGTATTCGGTGCCCGGCGCCTTGTTCCACCGCATCCGCTGCCGGTCGACGATCTCGCCCCAGGCGTGCAGCCGGGAACGGGCCTGAGCCTGCAGCATCTGCCCACCGACCAGCATCGGCCGGCGGGCGAACCGGGAGAACGCCACCGCGCGCAGGATCGAGTCGGGTTCCAGGACGATGTCGTCGTCCATGTAGAGGATCTGCTCGCAGTCAGTGTTCTCCAGCGCCTCGTACATCACCCGCGCGTACCCGCCGGAGCCACCGATGTTGGGCTGGTCGATGATCCGCAGCCGGTCGCCCAGCACGGCCTGCGCCTGCGCGAAACCCCCCTGGTCTCGGACCTTGTTGGCGCCTTGGTCGGGGATCACCACCGCGGTGACGATGGAGCGGACTAGCTCGTCCTCGCCGATCGCGCGCAGGGTGGCCACGCAGTCGGTGGGGCGGTTGAAGGTGGGCATGCCGATGGTCACCGCGGCGCGCCCGGGCGCCTCGATCGGCGCGTGCCAGCCGCCGGAGTGCACGATTAGCTCGGAGTCCTCGGTGCTGAGGTCGAACCAGTACCAGCCGCCGTCCTCGAACGGGGTCAAGTCCAGCTCGATGTCGAGCTGGCGGCGCCCCTCGACCAGTTCGCCGTGCGTGTGGATGACCGTGGCGTCGGCCTTGGATCGGTAGACATCAACCCGGCCGGCGCCCTCGACGTCCAGGCGCAGCCGCACGGTGCGCAGCGCGGTCCAGCGCCGCCAGTAGCTGGCCGGGAAGGCGTTGAAGTACGCCGCGAAGGACACCTCGGTCTGCTCGGGCACTGCCACGCTGGTGCGCGACAGCGCGCGCGCCCGCCGAGCGTTGGGGTTGGCCAGGGTGATTTCGATGTCGACGTCACGCCGATCAGGGGCACCGGTAGCACCGGCCGGTGGCCACACCCGCCGGGCCGTGGCCGACTGCTCGTCGACGTACAGCGCCCGGACGGCCATCGGGTCTCCCCGGCGGGGCAGTAACACGCGCTGCAGCAGCGTCGAGAACGGCTCGACGGGCGCGCTGGCGAACGACTCTTCCGGGCTCCAGACGGTGCTGGTGGGCATGGACTCCCCAGTACTGGCGGTGTGACGGACTCGGTGTTGACGTCGCCAGAGGGTAGCCCTCGGCAGCGACCCGTAACGGGTCGGCTACCCCTCCATGACGTGTCCGCAGTTCACCAACTGTCTTGCTGGCCCGTCGACGGGTCGTCCAGCGACTGGTTCTCGGTGAAATACGGGGCGATCTTGTTATCGTACATCGACAACGCGGAGCCGATCGCCATGTGCATGTCCAGATATTTGTACGTGCCGAGCCGCCCACCGAAAAGCACGTTGCGGTTTGCGGTCTCCTTGCGGGCCAGCTCGCGGTAGCGTTCCAGCTTCGTCCGGTCCTCGGCGGTGTTGATCGGGTAATAGGGTTCGTCACCGCGCTGCGCGAACCGCGAGTACTCGCGGAAGATCACCGTCTTGTCGGTGCGGTAATCCCGCTCGGGATGGAAATGCCGGAATTCGTGGATCCGGGTGTAGGGCACGTCGGAGTCGGCGTAGTTCATCACCGGCGTGCCTTGGAAGTCACCGGTGTCGAGTACTTCTTGCTCGAAGTCCAGGGTGCGCCAGCCCAGTTCACCCGCGGCGTGGTCGAAATAGCGGTCCAGCGGCCCGGTGTAGACGACGGGCACCTGTGGCAGGTCGCCCTGCACATCGAACCAGTCAGTGTTCAGGCGGACGTCGATATTCGGGTGCTGTGCCATCCGGTGCAGCCACGCGGTGTACCCGTCGACGGGCAGACCCTCGTAGGTGTCGTTGAAGTACCGGTTGTTGAACGTATAGCGCACCGGAAGCCGGGAGATGATGCCCGGTGGCAGTTCGGTGGGATCGGTCTGCCACTGCTTGGCGGTGTAACCCCGGACGAACGCTTCATAAAGCGGCCGGCCAATCAGAGAGATGGCCTTTTCTTCCAGATTGGTGGCGTCCTTGCCCTCGATTTCGGCGGCCTGTTCGGCGACCAGTGCTCTGGCCTGATCCGGGGTCAGGTGCTTGCCGAAGTACTCGCAGATCGTGCCCAGGTTCACCGGCATCGGGTAGACCCGGCCCTGGTAGCTGGTGAACACCCGGTGCTGGTAGCCGGTGAAGTCGGTGAACTGGTTGACATAGTCCCAGACCCGCTTGTTCGAGGTATGGAACAGGTGCGCGCCGTAGCGGTGCACCTCGATACCGGTCTCGGATTCGGCCTCGGAGTAGGCGTTGCCACCGATGTGGTGCCGGCGGTCCAGCACCAGGACCCGCCGACCCAGCTGGCTGGCCACCCGCTCAGCCACAGTCAGACCGAAGAATCCGGAACCGACCACGATCAGATCGGGCTGTGGCCTATTCATGGGCATCGGCGTCACGGGCGTCGAGGGTAGCCGCCGAGCGGGCACGGCGAGACAGTAACCCCACCCGTCAAGTCTGGGCGCCGCCCGTCGGGCAGGGCGGCCGCACCGACACTGCTACCCTGCGCGACGACGCCTCGCCCGGCGATCAGGAGTCGCAGATGGCCAATGACGACACGTGGGTGATCATCCCCGTGTACAACGAGGTGACCGTGATCGCGCAAGTTGTCGCCGACCTTCACACGACGTTCCGCAACATTGTGTGCGTGGACGACGGCAGCACCGATGGATCCGCGGCGCAGATCGCCACGACCGCGGCGCACCTGGTTCGGCACCCGATCAACCTGGGACAGGGTGCGGCCTTGCAGACCGGGTTGTGCTACGCGCTGGCCCGTCCGGGCGGTCGGTTCTTCGTGACCTTCGACGCGGACGGTCAGCATCGGGTCGCCGATGCCGGCCGCATGGTCGACGCGGCCCGCAGCGGTTTTGCCGACGTCGTCCTGGGCTCCCGTTTCCTCGATCAGCACGAGGGCCGGCCACACCGGGTGCCGCTGCTCAAGCGCATCACGCTGGGCCTGGTGGTGGCGCTGAGTCCGGTGGCGCGCAAGATGCACCTCACCGATGCACACAACGGGCTGCGGGTCTTCAACCGCGCGGTCGCGGGGCAGCTGCGCATCAGGATGAACGGCATGGCTCACGCATCGGAGCTCGTCTCGCTGCTGGCACGGTCGTCGTGGACAGTGCGGGAGCTACCGGTGACGATCCGTTACACCGAATACTCAACAAGCAAGGGCCAGCCCCTCATCAACGGGATCAACATCCTGTTCGACCTGGCCGTGCGCGACCAGAGGTGAGCGTGCCATGATCGTGCAGGTCCTTCTCGTCCTCGCGGCACTCGGCGCTCTAGTTTACTTCGTACGCTTGGCGCACAACGTCCACATCCGCGCGAGCAAGCGGATCGCGTTCTTCGCGTTCATCGTGGTGAACATCTACGCGGTGCTGCGGCCCGACGATATGACGTGGACCGCGCAGCAGATTGGCGTCGGGCGTGGCACCGATCTGGTGGTGTATCTGTTGGTCGTCGCCTTCGTGTTCGGCATGCTGAACACCTACCTTCGCCAGCGCGAGATCAGCAACCACCTGACCGATCTGGCTCGTACCGTGGCGTTGCGGGACGCCGAGCTGACCAACCGCGACCGCGGGCTGGTCACCGAGCCACTGGTCACCGAGCCACTGGTCACCGAGCCCCAGTCGTCCCAAACTCGGTCGTCCAAAACTCAGTGAGCGCTCTCGCCTGCTCGGCGTCAGATCCGACTCGGTGCGGTGGAGCCGGCGAGGCGAGTTGCTCTATCCTGCGGCCGTGACACCGCACTCGGGCAACCTTGCCACCGTCCATTTCGTCATACCCTTTTACGGCGCAGATCACTACTTGTTCGCCACGATCGCGAGCGCTCAACGGCTCAATCGGGCTGACTGGACAATGACCGTCATCGATGACTGTAACCCGGACACGAAGGCCGCCGACCATATTGATCAACTCGATGACGCGCGTATACGGTATCTACGAAACGAATGCAACCTCGGCATAGCGGGCAACCTATACCGGGCATTCCAGCTTGGTGCTGAGAGCACAGCCCGCTATGTCACGAGCTTGGGCGCAGACGATCTGCTCCTCCCCAACTATATCGATGTGATCGAGAGAGCATTTCTCGACCACCCGAGCGCCATCATCGTTCAACCGGGCGTGGCCGTCGTCGGCGAACACGACGAGCCCATCACCCCACTCGCGGATCGAGTCAAACGGGCTGCGTCCTGGGCGGCGCGCCGCCGTGGCGAGATCGGCGGCGAGGATGCCGTCACGAGCTTGCTGCGGGGGAACTGGACATACCTTCCCTCCCTAGCTTTCCGTCGAGACGTCATCGAACGGACCCGGGCACACCGCGATGTCGATGCGATCTCCGATCTCAGCCACACGATCGATATGCTCATGGTTGGCGGTACCATCGCACTACCTGCGGAGATCGCATTTCATTACCGTCGACATGCCAGCAACGACTCATCGACCAGAGCGCGCACCGGTCGACGCTTCGAGGAAGAACGCCGGTATTACCGGGAGATCAGCGCAGAACTCACTCGTCACGGCTGGGCCAGGGCGGCCCGAGCAGCCGATAGGCACCTGCTGTCGCGCCTACACGAAGTCGTAGCGACGTACGGTCGGAATTAGCGGACGTCCACCGAGCGGACCCAATCCACGGTGCAAGCGAGCCCTTCGGGCAGCGGCGTGGGAAGCTGCAGGCCCAGATCGGATCGGGCGCGGGTGACGTCGAGGCAGCTGCGGAGGAGTTCGCCGGGGCGGGCAGGTACGAAGTCCGGCTCGAAGTCCACCGGGTCAACGCCCGCCGCCGTCGCAACCGCCTGGGCCAGCTCCAGCACCGTGACCTCGGTGCCGGTACCCACGTTGTACTCGCGGTGCGCTGGCGCAACGGCCCGGGCGATGGCCAGGTTGGCCGCCACGATGTCGGCCACGAAGACGTAATCGCGGGTCTGGCGCCCATCGCCGTAGACGATTGGTCTGCGCCCAGCGAGGACTCGATCGCAGAAGATCGCGATGACACCGGCATCGCAGCGGGGATCCTGCCGGGGGCCGTAGACGTTGCCGTACCGCAACGTCACCACGTCTAGCCCGTGCATCCGGTGAAACCAGCGGGCGTAGCGCTCCGCGGTGAGCTTGCTCAGTCCGTAGGCTGAGACGGGGTCGGCTGCAACGGCTTCCGAGGTGGGCACCACTGCCGACTCGCCGTAGATCGCGCCACCGGTTGAGGTGTTCACCACCCGGCGCGCGCCGACGGCGTGGGCGGCGGCGAACACATTCACCGACCCCAGCACGTTGACGGCCGCGTCGCGCGCGGGTTCGTCCATCGAGACCCGCACGTCGATCTGGGCGGCGAGGTGGAACACCAGCTCCGGCCGGAACGACCGGAATACCTCGTCGACAGCGAGACCATCGCGGACATCCAACTCGATCAGGCGGGCGGTGCGACTGAGCGCGAGCTCGAGATTGGCCCGCGAACCCTGGCTCAGATCATCGACGACCAGCACCTCGGCCCCGGCGTCAACGAGACCATCGACGATGTTCGAACCGATGAAGCCGGCCCCCCCGGTCACCACCGCCCGCATGGCTTGCAGGCTAGCGGGGACCTTACTGTTTCAACCCGCCTGGTGCCGGCACTACCGCATGCGCACTGTGCGCCCCGATAGCGTCCGCAGCACGCTGAGGTCGAGGGAATAGACGGTGACCGAGCCGCTGATGAACACGGGAACCAGCCCAGGCAGCCCGGCTAGATCGGCAAGACCCGGCGCCAGGGTGAAACCTGCGGTCCCCGCCCAGTTCTCGGGCGATCCAGCGGAACCGATCGTCGGCGCCCGGGAGTCGACATACACCCAGGCCACGTTGTACCGCAGCAGGACGGCGCGCAGCTGCCTGTCGGTCGGGTACGAGCGGAAGGACTCCAGCAGCCGATATGTGTAGGGCAGGCCTTGCACTCCCAGGGTGTTGACATTCAACACCGGCACGCCGCGCTCGACGTACAGGTAGGTGGAACCGTCGTTGGCCGAGTTCAGAACCCGCTGACCAGGGCGGATGTGTCCGGCTAGCCAGCTGATGGCGCGCTGGTCATCGGCGTTCACCCGGACGAAGTCGGGGGTCAGGTAGCGCGACGCCACCGCCGTGACGTTGGTGTGGGCATAGCGCGAGGCCGGCCCCAGCAGATATCCCAGCCAGGCCAACACCACGAGCATGGCCGCCGCCGCCCGGACCGGGGTAAGGGCCAAAACCGGGACGGGACAGTGCCGGCGCAACCACACGGCGCACTGGTTCGCGGTGAGCACCACTCCGAGTGCCGCGAGTACCGGTGCCAGCAGCGATACATGTGACCACACGCGCAGCTGTGCGTTGTAGAAGAACCCGGTGATCAGGGACACCGGCCATGAGCCGGGGCTCAGGAACGCACCGATCGTCACCAGGCTCCACGCCGCCCAGGCGGTCACCGGGCCGAACCCGCGGCGCAGCGCGACCACCGCGACCACGCCGAGCGCGACGAGAACGGCCGCCACGAGCTGGCCCAGGGAGCGGTGCGGGTCGAGATGCCCGCCGTAGGACAGCGCCAGTGTGCTGCCCACCGCATCGCCGAACGGGGTAGGCGAGATGTCCGGCGGCCACCCGTTGGTTCGCCCACCGGCCGCCATCGCCCCTGCGAGTGTTCCGGCACCGAGCATCACCGCTGTCCCGGCTGTGACCAGCAACCCGACCAGATGGCGCTGGCCGCGCAGCTGCTGGCGCCCCTGGCGGGTCAGCGCCTGCCCCACCCACCACGCGATGACCGTCACTCCCACCGAGACCGCTGCGCTGGGATGCACAGCCACCACACCGGCGCACGCCGCCCCGACCGCCACCGCCGATCTGCGCGGCAGTCTAGGCAACATCAGTACCCCGGCGACCACGCCCGGCGTCAGCGCCAGAGCGGCGCCGCCGGTGAGCAGGCCGCCGTCGTGCATCAGCTGGAAGGTCGGCCGGTACAGCCCCGACGCCACCAGCGCCGCGACGCCGGCCGCGAGCATCGCAGTTGGGAGACCTAGCCGTAGCTGGCGGGCCGCCACCACAGTCAGGGTCGCCGCTGACAGCGACAGGCTCACTGCCAGCACGACGACGGTCACGGCGTTGAGCGCCGGTACGGTGCCACCGGTGAGGCCGCCAGCGACCGCCACCAGCAGATGCAGCCCCGCCGGGTAGAAAACCACCGGCGCGCCGGTCAGGACATCGGCTGGCATCAGCTGCCATGGGGCCGCATGACCGGTGCGTTGGATGTACGCCGACAGCACGGCATGGACAATCATGTCGTGCTCTTGGGGGACGGTCGACAATGGACCTATCCCCCGCAACCAGGTGCCGACGCCGGCGGCGGCGCCGGCGGCCACCAGCACCGCACCGACCGCCTGCACCACCCACCCGGTGGCGGGGCGCCCACGTCCTCTTTGACGTCCCTGCTTTGAGCGCCGGCGCACCTCGAGTCCGGCGGCAACCGCGAACATCACGGCTGTGACCACCCCCAGCGGGGTGGCACCGAAGGCCACCCCGAGGATCGCAGTCCCGACGCCGGTTACCACCGCCACGCCCACCGACACCGCAGGCGCAAGACCCATCAGCAGCACGCCGGACCGCACGCCCAACGCCG
This sequence comes from Pseudonocardiales bacterium, assembly GCA_023252195.1. Lineage (GTDB taxonomy): Bacteria > Actinomycetota > Actinomycetes > Mycobacteriales > Pseudonocardiaceae. The sequence goes on along the minus strand of JAHEXI010000008.1, from coordinate 118,417 downwards.
CCATCAACGCCAGCCCAGGCAGGTAGCAGACCAGCAACGCCACCAGCAGGAGCAGTACGTCGGGCACGCGGCACATTAGCCGGTCACTCCTCACCGATGCGGATCAGGAGCAGGTACTGGCCGCGCGGGTCCTCAATGTTGGATCCCGTACCGTTGCGGCGTGCTGCGACTAGGGCCAAACAGCAGCTCCGCGCTGGACCCGAACAGCAGCTCCGCGCTGGCTCAGCTGCGCGCGCGGCTCCCGGATGTCGCACCGGTCGGCGCCGGGCTAGGCCTGCTCGGTATCTCCGCGTATGCCTTCCTCGGCCTCGCCGGTCATGCGCTGGCGCCTCGCGCGTACGCGGCGGTGGCGTCGCTGTACTTGCTCACTGCGGTGGTCGGACCTGGCGTCTTCGTGGCTGTCGAGCAGGAGACCAGCCGGGAGGTCAGCAGCCGGATCTCCACCGACCGCCCAACTCGGCCAGTGCTGCGGTCCGCCACGGTGACCAGCGCGGTGCTCGCGGCCGCGGTGCTCGCCCTGCTGCTCGCGCTGTCTCCACTGCTGGTGCACCGGGTGTTCGGTGGGGCGTGGTCGTTGCTTGTCGCGGTAGTCGTCGCCGTCGCCGGGTCCGCGTCGGTGCACGTTGTCCGGGGTCTGTTCAGCGGGCAGCAGCGGTACGGCTGGTACGGGGCCAGCCTCGCAGCCGAGGGGTTGGCCCGGCTGATCCCGTCGGTGGTGCTGGTCTGGGTAGGTATCGCTGGTACTGAAGCTGGTACGGCGGCGTTCGGGTTCGCGTTCGCGCTCGGAACGGTGCTGGCCGTCGCGGCGACGGTCGGTGGGGTCCGCCCCGGCGCCCCTGGACCGCCGCTGGGTCTGCCACGGATGGCTCGTGGCGTCGGGTTTCTCGCGGCCGCCTCGGCACTGACCCTGCTACTGGCAAACATCGCGCCGGTGGTGCTGACCTCGCGACTCACCGACGATCCCGGCACGGCGGCCAGCTTCGTCTCGCTGTTCGTGCTCGCCAGGATCCCGCTGTTCCTGTTCTCACCCGTGCAGGCATTCCTGCTGCCGTCGCTCACCGCTGCCGTCGAGCGCGGAGAGACCGCGCGGGTGTGGCGGCAAATCCGGTCCGTGGTCGGCGTGACGGGTGCGATCGGCCTGTTGGGCGTCGTGGGCGCGGCGATCGCCGGCCCCTGGGCCGCTCGCGTGTTCTTCAACGCTCCCTTCGAGCTCCCCTGGCTGGTCGCCGCCCTGCTCGGGCTGAGCACGGTGATCATGATGATCGCGCAGGTCCTGCAGCCCGCGCTGGTGGCGCTGGGCGAGCACCGGACGGCGATGTCGGCGTGGATCGTCGGCACCGTCGTCTTCGGCGCGCTGCTGTTCGCCCCGACTGCCCCGCTGCTGGCCGCGGTGGCGGCGCAACTCGCCGGACCGGCCGTGGTGGTCGTGATCATGGCCGTCACCGTCCGCGCCAGCCTGGCGAGGAAGGCCTCAGGAGACGGATAGCTCCGCCGAGCTCAAGGGCACCGCGGCGGTTCGCCACCCTTGAACATCTGCTCCCAGGAATCGACAGAGGTGAGCTCTGGTACCGCGCCGCGGTAGCGTTGCGCCGTCACACTCCACTCCGCGACCAGCTGCCGGTAGAGCACGATCGTGCGGGCGAGCAAGGCACGGAATTGCTGCGGATCCCGCCTGCGGAAGGCGACACCGCTGCCATCGGAGTTCGAGACTGTGGCTGAGTCGACCATGCCGAGCACGAACCAGCGGGCGTTGCGGGCCGGCACGTTGATCTGGGGGCGGTCGCGGGTCGGCGGTGCCGGTGAACGCAGGTGATGGGCGATCGTGGACAGCGCACGCTTGGCAATGGCGGCCGGGTGCACCGGCGGGTCGAGCAGGCGCTCGATGCGAACCGGATCGAACAACGGCATCGGCAGTTGCTGGGCCGACGGAAGGATCCGAGCGTCGTCGTAACCCTCGCGCAAGCTGCGGACGGCGGGCAGCCCGTCGCGCAGCGACGCAAACAGACGTTCCGGGCCGGCGAGGAAATCCTCGATCGACTTGTGGTGCAGCGCGACGGTCGAGTACTCCATCGCCATCAGGTGTTTGAAGGTGGTACGCAGGCCATCTTGCACAAGCGCCCTGCGGACGTCATACGGGCTGTGCAACGCCAGGGTGATCAGCCGGTTTCGCAGGTGGAAATAGGCCGTCCAGTCGGTCGCGTCGTCCTTGTCGGTCCAGGGCATGTGCCAGATCGCCGAGCCAGGCAGGGTGACAGTCGGAAAACCGCACTCAGCCGCCCGCAAGGCGTACTCGGCATCGTCCCATTTGATGAACAGCGGCAACGGCAGTCCGGTGCGTTCGAGCACCTCGCGGGGAAACAGACACATCCACCAGCCGTTGTAGGTGGAGTGGATGCGGGCGTGCAGCAAACGTTGTTCGCGCAGCGTCAGCTTGGCGAAATCGTGCTCGTAGACCGACCCGGGTGCCGGCCGCCAGAAGCTGGTCTGCAGGTCCACGATCTCACCCATGGCGTGCAGCTGGCTGCGAACCTGCAGGTTGAGCATCTGCCCGCCGACGATCACCGGCGATGACGTCGCGCTGGCGAACGCATGGACCCGCAGCACACTGTCCGGTTCCAGGCGGACGTCGTCGTCCATCAACATCACGTGCTCCACGCCGGTGGTGCGCAGCGCCTCGAGCATGCCCCGGCTGAACCCACCCGAGCCACCGAGGTTCTCCTGGTCGATCACCACCAGCCGGTCGCCGAGCTGGACCGCGACATCAGCGAACCGCTGGTGATCACGCACCTTGACGCTGCCCTGATCGACGACGAATACCTTCGCGACGACGTCGAGGACCGCCTGCTCCTCGGCCAGCGCGGCCAGCGCGGTGACACAGTCCGCCGGCCGGTTGAAGGTCGTGATCGCCACCGCCAGCGGACGGGCCGGCAGCGGCTCGTCGACGATCCACGCGGCGTCGGTGACGGTCAGCGAGCCACGCTCGGTGGCCACGTCGAACCAGACCCAGCCACCGTCCTCGAACGGCGCCAACGACTCGCGGAACTCCAGCTGGACTGGCTCGGCCGCCGCGTCGAGCTGCTTGCCTTCGAGGTGCACGACGTCGCCGTTGGACTTCGAGCGGTAGAGGTCCACTCGTCCGGCGCCCCGCACGGTCAGCCGCAGCGCCACCTCCTCCACCCGGGTCCAGCGCTTCCAGTAACTGGCCGGGAAAGCGTTGAAGTAGGTCGCGAACGACAGTTGGCAGGCGGGCGGCAGGGTCACCGTCGATCGGTTGACGACCTCCGCGGTGCGTCCGTGTGACGTCTCTGGTTCATCGAGGTACAGCGGGCGTACCTCCGGCGGATCATCCGCCCGGGGCATCACCACGCGGTGCAGGACACGCTGCGGTGCGACCATCCCGGCGGCTGGACCGATCTGCAGCGAGCTGACGTCGGACAGTTTGCTGTCTGCCGCGTTGGTGCGCGCCGCTTCTCGCCGGGCGGCGCGCTCGATCGCCGTCGGAACCTCGACCGGGTCGTTGGGTTCGCCCATCACCAGGCCCTCCGGACCGACCGTTTCCTGGGTTGTCACAAGATCCCTTTCGCGCGTCGGCCACTTCGCGCAGATCCTCGCAGACCGGACCGACAGCGATGCAAGGCGACCCTGCTGCTGCTCGGGTGGGACTGCGCCAATTACGGTGCAGCGATCTCCTGGCCGCGGCGGCGGCCGCCTGGCCCACGCGAGTCCACTCTAGGCGCAGGCTGCACGCGTCGGCTGTGACCTCGACCCCGAGCCAGCAGCGCGGTCCGTCTTGTCAGCTCGGCAGCGCGCCAATCTGCCCGAGCATCGTGAGGACGTCGAGGTGATGGTGTTGCTCGACGACCTTGCCGTTCTCGACTCGGGTCCAGAGCGTCGCGTCGACCTCCACGCTCTTCCCGGTGGCTGGCAGCTCGAGGTTCGGGCCCCGCAGGACCCCCTGATGCGTGCCAGTCCAATGCACCTGCTGCGCCACCTGGTTGCCCTGTGCGATCGTCGTGCGAACCTCCCCGAGGCAGTCGGGGAACGTTTCCCTCCAGCCCTGGCACAACTCGACGTACCCCTCGCCCGTTACCCGCCGACCGGTCCCGGTCTCCTGATAGACCGCATCCGGGCCGAGCAGGCCGCGGAAGCGCTCCCAGTCAGCGGAGTTGAATGCCTCCAGCAGTTGCGTTGCAACGTCCTGTGATTCAACCATCCCTAGCTCCTCGAATAGGTGATGAAGCAATACACTACTTGCGGTCACTTTCTGACGACAATGGTCCAGCGACGACCCCAACCGAGTCGATCCAAAGCGACGCAAACGCTCACAGGTCACGGCGCCCTCCGCGCCTAAGTCGGCCGGTGCACGTCCTCGAAGCTGCCGCCATGGCGCAGCCTCCTCCGCTGACCTGGGGCACCGCAACCGCCAGAGATTCACCGATGAGGCCCGGCTGTTCGCTTTGCGGGGAATTCGGCTCCGGTTCGAGGCCCCGGAGACTGTCAGGGGTGGGTGCGAGAATCGACTTGTGACCGTGGCAGTGCACGAATCCGTGGTGGCGATGTCGAGCTGCCTGGATAACGTGCGCGAAACGCTGGGTGGCCTGGATGACAAGGGGATCGCTCAGACGCTGCGGGATATCGAAAAGCTGTCCCGGCAAACGCAGTCGGTGATGCTTGAGGTGATCGCCGAGATCGACGCTCGGGGTATCGCAGTCCGGGAGGGTTTCAGCACTACCCAGAGGCTGCTGGCCGGGATGCTGCAGCTGTCCGCGGCTGAGGCGCGGATGCGGGTGGAGCACGCGGCCATGGTGGGCCCCCGCCGGACGATCACCGGGCAGACGTTGGCGCCGCGGTTGCCGGCGACCGCGGCCGCGCTGGCCGCTGGCGAGATCGGGTCGGGGCAGCTACGGGTGATCACCGAGACGATCGCGGCGTTGCCCGCATCGGTCCCACCGCTGGCGCGGGAGCGGGCGGAGGCGGACCTGGCTGGCTACGCACGCGACTTCGACCCGCGACGCCTGCGGATCATCGCCCAGCGGCTGGTCGCCACCCTGGATCCGGATGGCCCACCACCGAGCGCGGATCCCACCGCGACATCACCGGTCCGCGGCGAATTGTGGCTGCGGGATCGCCGCGACGGTGGCGTGGGTCTGGAGGGCTGGCTCGATGCCGAGCACGGCAGCATGGTCCGTGCCCTGATCGAGCAACTCGCCGGCCGCCCCACCACCACCGACGGCGAGCCGGACACCTCTACCGTGCCGCAGCGCCACGCTGATGCGCTCATCGAACTGTGCGACCGGGCCCGCGCCAGCGACGAGTTCCCCAGCACCGCGGGCGAGCCCCCGCATGTGACGGTCACCACCACCTGGGACGCACTGCGCACCGCCCTGGGCGCCGCCACCCTGGATTATGGGCAGCTGATCAGCGCCGGCGACGCCCGCTGCCTGGCCTGTGACTGCAAACTGATCCCAGTGGTCCTGGGCAGCGACTCCGAACCCCTCGACGTCGGCCGCGCGATGCGCACCGTCCCGCTGGGCATCCGCCGCGCCCTGATCACCCGAGACGGCGGGTGCAGTTTCCCCGGCTGCGACCGGCCTCCGGGACTCTGCGCCGCGCACCACGTGCGACACTGGATTGATCTTGGCGAGACCAAGGTAGGAAACTGCTGCCTGCTCTGCCCCGCCCACCACCAGCAAGTACACCTGCAAGGCTGGGACATCACCATCACCGGTGGACGCGTCAAATTCCGACCACCCACGATCATCAACCCCGACCGTCGACCCCTCACCAACCCGCTACGCCACTAGATCGACCCTAGCCGGACACCCTCACCCGGAGCAGGTCGTCGGCCAACACCGGCTACGACGAAATGTGTGCCTTGGCGGTGGCGAAGTGCGCGACGACACGCCCCGGTCGACGTCGAACTCGTCGGCCAGCTCGATGTCGTGGTTGGTGGCCGCTTGGACGGCAACGCATACCCGCGGGTGAAGTGCGGCAAACTTAACTCACCAGTCTCCGCTGCCGCCTGAAGAGTCTGAGCCGCCGCCGAAGTCACCATCCTGGCCGACGACCCAGTTGCCCTGGTCGGGAGAGTCGTACTGGCCGCCTCGATCCATCAGCTCGTCCTGGCGGTACTGCTGGTTCTCGCCCTGCATCTTGCCGAGCTCGTAGCCCAGCAGGCCGCCGCCCACCGCACCCATGGCGCCGGCTGCTCCTGGGCTCATTCCCGACCGGTAGCCGGGGCCGTAGCCACCGTAGGAGTCCATCGGGGGCGGCCCGGAACCCATCAGGGGCGGCCCCATCCGGAAGCCGGACCGGCGACGCCGCCGGCTGACCACGATCACGGCGAAGACGACCACGGCCAGCACGATCATGATCCCGACGAGGCCGCCGCCGGAGTTGTGAGTCGCAACGCGCCGCCCAGGGACACGTCCCCGGTTGGCCCCCACCAAACTGGTGCGCAACTTGCCCAGCGCGGCCGTGACCGCGGTGGTGTAGTCGTGGCTGGTCTGCATGTTCGCAAGAAACGCGCTGCTCGCGTCGGATTCCGCCGCCACCGCGGTGCTCTGCGGGACCCGAGCTTGCGAACCGATCTGGATCGACTCGTGCCGGGACTGGGTATTGATCCCGATCACGATCGGGAAGGTCGCGTTGACCTTGTTCCGGACGTCGGTATCGAAGGTCGACTTGCTGGCCGCGTCCTGGGTGGTGGCCCAGATGTACACGCCGACAGGCAAGGTGGCTGCCTCATTCTGCACCACCGTGGCATTCAAGACGTGGGCGTCGTCCTGGATCTGCACCGTGCTCGCCCACGCCGGTGCTGCCAGGGCCAACACCGCGACCAGCGCCCCGATCGGCACTGTCAGGCGCAACATCCGACGCTGCACACTCACCTCGGGCACTGTCACTCTGGCCCCTTCGCTGCCTAGAACCTGCTGAACTCCAGGCACGATCCTAGTGCAGGGCGGACCGCTGCCCACCGGCCTGGTGACGCGCTCAGTCGCCGGCGATCGGCCTCGGGGTCAGCGATTTTGTATGGTATGTAACAGCCAATTCTCACTCAACGTCTACGTATGCTCACACTCTGTTTCATTACAGAAGTATAACGTCAGTAATTCGGGTTGCGAGGCGTGAAAGTCGGTAGTAAGCCTAAAGGTGTGGAAGTTCGTGCGCGACCGCCTTGGGGGCGTTGCGGCCGGTCAGAAATGATCTTCTGAGGGCCGGTTCGACGTTACGTCGACGCGAGCAGGGGAACGCAACTGCGTCACCCTGAAGAGGTGTCCCAGGGAAAACGATTTGTCCCAGGGAAAGAACGATCGAGGAGGGGCACATGAGGGTTTCAGACATCTTCTCACGTGGCGGAGGCGGAGACTGCGGCGGCGGCGGCCATGACCACGGTCACCGGCATGGCGACAACAACTGGCACGAAAGCAGCTACCGTCGCCATAACGGGTACGGCCGCGAGGAACACTACGGTCGTCACGACCGCGAGGGACTGCTCGAAGGTCTCGGCGACATTCTCTAAGCGCGGAGACGCTTCCACAGGTGCCCCCGCCCGGCGTCAGTCGGGCGGGGGCACCTGCCTTGCATCGCTTGAGAAGAGCAGCGCAGCCGCAGCGAAAACGGCGGCGGCTTCGACTATGGCGCTGTAGGTCTTTTCCGGGTACCAGCTTGGTTCGTACATGTCCGGTAGCGGGCCGAGGGCTCCCAGGTCGACATAGCGATAGAGCAGCACGGCGCCCAGCGCGCTGCCGGCGATCACTACGGCGAACGACACCGCTGCTCGGTGCTGGATGAGCAGCACCAACAGGGCGGCGAGGATGGCAGCCGCTGCCTCGACGCGGAAGAGTATGCCCTGGCTGATCAGCGCCCGATTTGCGTCGAAATTACCGGCGAGATCGAAGTGGACATACGCGTCGTAGCCCAATCCGGCTGCGACCACGACCCGAGCAACGACCTCGCTCACTGGGCGGTGTCGAAACCGCCCGGATGGCGACGATGGCCCGCTCACTGCACGATCAGCGTGCCCTTCATGTACTGGTGGATGGTGCAGATGTAGGGGTAGCTACCCGGCTTGGTGGGGGCGGTGATTTCGCCACGTTGTCCACCGGAGATGGTGCGACTATCGAAGGATTTGTCGTCGGCAGTCACGGTGTGCGGCGCCTGATCCTGGTTGATGACCGCGATCTTCGTTCCAGGCGCGACGGTCAACGAGGCAGGCATGAACGTGAAATTCTTGATAACTATCGTGTCAGGGGCGCTAGGGGTGGCGGCTGGGCCGCCACCCCCGCCCGCCGGGCTACCCGCGCCACCGCCACAACCCAGCACAAGTCCCAGTACGGCGACCAGCATGGTGAGCACAATCGCGGTTGGGCGCAACCGGATCGCGGCGGTGGGCGAGGTAATCATGGAATCACTTTACCGTCAACATGTCGGGCTTGAGTGAATTGCCGATACCGATGAACGAGTCTGGGATCGGGTACTGGCCCAGGATGAAGTTCAGGATCGCGGCGTGCATGGTCTCCACCGGTTGGATGGTGGCAGCCGTCATGATCCCGCCGACATCAGTCACGTTCGCGGTGGCGAAGGTGTAGGTCTGCGCAGCGACATTTTCCAGGTTCAGCGCCAGCTTGGCCACGTCGGGCACCGAGGTCGCCGCGTTGAGCATGTTCACCTGATCTTGAGTGATCGACAACGGTGCATCGTTGATGGTCGGTTTCCCCGCTTTGGCCAGCACCGCGTTCCAGGCCTGCGCGTGGTCGGAGTGCTGCTTCATCGCGGTTTGGATGAAGGTGGCCACCGCCGGTGGCACCGTCCCCAGCTGCCCGGCGCCGGCCTTCTGCAACGCACCGCTGTAGGCGCTGACGGCCAGATTCTCCAACGCCGTCGCCAGCGCCACCACCTTCAGGTCCCCGGTGTAGGTCTCTGGCGGGGCCGGGGGCGAGGTCGGGACCGCTGGCGCCGAGCCCGATGGCTTCGGTGCCCCTGAGGAGCCGCCGGAGCACGCCGCAGCTGCGCCGAGGGCGACAGCACCGGCCGCGCCGAGGAAGAAGCCACGCCGGGTGGACGGCTTGGCCACCACGTGCCCCAGGTTCGCGGTCAACTCGTCGAGAGCCTTGCGTACCTGCGGGAATGTCGACTCGTGGAGGTCATCGAGCTCGCGCGTCAGCCCAGACAGTTCGTGCTCGCTGATCGCCATCTCTGCGCTACGAGGGCGGTGGGGAAAGATGCTCATCGGATGGCTCCTTCCTCGACCGGAGCGGCCATGGTGGTCGGGTAGAACGAGTCAGGGAAGCCCACGCTGCCCGCTGCGGCGGGCAGCTTCGCGATGTCCGGGGGTAGCGCGATCAGCTGCGGCTGATTGGCTTTCACCAGCGCCTGCACGGCTAGCAGGATCGCCTTGTGCTGGGATTCCACCCCGGCCACGCTGGCGAACAGCTGCCGCAACTCCGCGGTGGTGACCAGCCCGACGTCTTTGACGTAGGTCTGCGCGGCCACGTCCTCCAGCGTGATCGCCAAGCCGATGACGTCAGCCGCGCCCTTAAGCTTGGGCACCGCTGCCTTCACCACTTCCGCGTACTTCGGGTCCGAGCCCGTCTGGGGCTTGCCTCCCAGCCGCTGGACCGCGGCGTTGAACGCCATCGCGTGCTCGCTGTGCTGGCCCATTGTCTTGGTCGCAAAGGCTTTGACTACCGGGTTCGCCGAACTCCCGCCAACGAACGGCAACGTCAACGCGGTCTGGTAGGTCAACACCGCGAGGTTCTCCAGGCCGGCTGCGGTCTGCAACGCTGCCACGTCGTCACCAGCCGCGGCCCACGCCGTCGGGCTGCTCAGCAGCATTACCCCTCCGGCGACACCGGCCGCGGCGGCGACGGTTCCCCAGCGAGAAGCATCTCGGCCGGCGGACACACAGGCCTCCCGAGCGGCCTCGACATAGTCATTCAGACCCGTCCGAGCAGTACGCATCGCGTCGGACTGCAGATCGTCCGATTCTTCCAGGAGCTCTCGGAACCTGCCTTCATCGATCTTGTTCTGCACAAAACCTCCAAGCGGCTGGTGGGAGTTCAATCTCACGCGCTGTTACCGGTCGCGTGGAAGGGAGCAGCCTAGCTTTCGCCGGCTCCCTCGTACCAGTTCGCCCTAATTCATCACAATCAGGTCACATTTGACCCGGCCGAGCCGCTCTAGAGGCGTCTAGCTCGGATCAGAACCACCTCTCGAGTATCATCGCGAGACCGTCCTCGGAGTTACCCGCAGTGATCTCGTCGGCGGCCTCGAGCACGGCGGGATGGGCATTGGCCATGGCCACTCCGTGCCCCGCCCAGCGCAGCATCGACAGGTCGTTGGGCATGTCACCCAAAGCCAGCACATCGGCCGGCGCGACTCCCAGCTGCCCGGCCAGCCGGGCCAGCCCGGTGCCCTTGGTGACGCCGGGCGCGGAGAGCTCGATCAGGCCGTAGCCGGTGGAGTACGTGACGTCGAGGCGGCCCCCTGATGCGGCACCGAGTAGCTCGCGAACCGCGGCGGCCATCAGGTCACTGCTGGCATTCGGCTGGCGGACCAGCAACTTGATCGCCGGTCGGCCGAGCAGCACATCGCGCGGCGCGTCGACGGAGTCCCCGCCCGGCCAGGGGTGGGTGTAGCCCGGTTCGGCGAGGAACTGCTCGGCACCGTTGCGCGCGGCGCCTGCGGCGGGCAGCTCGACCGCAAGCTTCGCGCCCGGCAGCGCGGTGGCGATCACCTCCGCCGCATCCCGCAGCTGCATCGGATCCAGCGTCACCATGTAGCTGACCTGGTCGGTCGCAGCGTTGTAGAGCACCGCGCCGTTGGCGCACACCGCCGGCCCGGCGTGGCCAAGTTGCTCTACGATCGGCGGGATCCACCGCGGCGGCCGACCGGTGACCAGTACGAACGGCACCCCGGCCGCTACCACCCGATGCACCGCGGCCCGAGTACGCTCAGAAACCTGGTCGGTCGGGTCCAGCAAGGTGCCGTCAACGTCGGTGGCGACCAGCCGCGGCATCTGCATGCCTTGACCCTACGTTCCCGGCGTGGCGCAACCCCCTCCTTAGCGCTTTGGCGAACGCCGGGCACTTTCCCTGGCTCGACGATCCCGCGTGGTTCACGCGGGCACTGGCGGCTTTTCCCGGCTGATCGCGTCGAGCAGCAGCGTCGCGGCCACCGTTGCTCCGTCGGTGCGGATCGTGCTGGCTACGGCGGTTGCTCGGGCACGGGTCTCGGGGGTCAGGGTCGTCCTGAGCGCGGCTGACAGGGACTCGGTGGTCGGAGTCGGACCGTCGTGTGCCGTGCCGATGCCCAGGTCGGCCACCCGGCCGGCCCAGTACGGCTGGTCTGCCGCCTGGGGTACCACCACCTGAGGTGCGCCGGCCCGGGTGGCCGTCGTCGTGGTGCCCGCGCCGCCGTGGTGCACGACGGCGGCCACCCGGGTGAACAGTGCCTGCTGGTTGACCTCGCCGACGCTGAAGCAGTCGTCCCGGTCGTCGATCAGGGCCAGGTCGGCCCAGCCGCGGGAGACGAGTGCGCGGCGGCCCTGCGCGCGGATCGCCTCGATGGCCACCCGGGCGATGTCCTTCGGGGCGCGCAGTGCCGGGGTCTGCATTGCCATGCTGCCGAAGCCCACGTACACCGGTGGTGTGCCGGCGTCCAGGAACGCCACCAGCTCAGCCGGGAGTGGGCGAACGTCGGGCAGGATCCTCGCGCCGGTCTGCACGACGTCGAGGTCCGCCGTCTCCTGCCACGGATCCAGGGTCGGATCCGTCGCCAGCCACGGCTGGTCGCCGATGACGTAGTCGCGGACGTTGTCCACCGGTGGCAGGCCGATCGACGCCCGGTTCGTGTTGAGCGCCGCACCGAACAGCGCGTTGATGTTCTGGGCGTCTAGGTCCCACAGCACCCGGTTGTCGGTCACCTCCGGCGGGAACGGCCGGCCCGGATACGCCAGCGGCGGGTGGTGCGGCGACGGCAGGGTGAGCTGCTGGAAGGTCACGGACACGGAGCGGATGCCCAGTTTCTCGGCCACCGACCGCGTGCTGGCCGCGGTCGGCATCACTCCGGTCGCCACCAGCACGTCACATCCCTCGGCCGCCGCGGCGACCTTGTCGAACTGGCTGGCGACCAACTCGGCCGCGCGCCGGGGCAGGTCCGCCGCCGACGGCGGCATCGCAGCCAACCCTGGTAGCCGCGAGAGCTTGGTCGGCTTCGGACGCTGTGCTCGCGACCACGCCGCCCGATAACCCGCGTGGCGCCGAAATCCACTGACCGACGAGTTGGTGCAGTCACTGCACAGCTCCACAGCTCCCGAACTCCACTACAGAGCTGTCCGAGACCGCCAGAGCAACCCTGCTGTGGAGCTCGGGAGCCGTAGGGCAACGGGCTAACGAAGAGCGCCGTGGTCAGCGATTGTCGCCACCGTAGCCGTCTGGCGATCTGGTGACACGGTGAACCGCCACTGGTCCAACGTCGGTTTGCCCTGGTCCAGCCACCAGCTGTAGGCGGCCTCCACCTCATCCCATAAGCGGCGGGGACCACTCTGGCGGACTTCATACCGGTCGTCGGTTTCGGCTGGGATGACGCTGGCCCATGACCCCGACAGCGGGTCACCCAACCACGCCACGCCGTGGCGGGGATTGCGACCAGGCGTGCGTGGCCACAGCTCGTAGCGGCACGAGGGTACGGCGACGGCGGTGGCCCACCGCGGCGCTTCGTTGCCCAGCGTCGTCCATGGCATCACGTCAGTATGAGAAAGGTCAGCGTCAGGGTCATCCCAGCGCATACCGTCCCAGTTAATCACCGGGGTGCGTTGCGCCCGCATTTCCATGAACGCCACACGCAGCGGCACAGCACGGCCGGTCGCGGTGCCGTCTTGGCCAACTACGAAAGCCAGCAACGGTCCGGTGGTGAAGTCGGTCTTGAGCGGGGTGAGGATAACCCCACCAGGAGTGGTCTGCTTGACCCACGAGTACGGCACTCGGCCGAGCTTCACCGCAGCGGTCACGATGACCCGGTCGAACGGGGCCCCAACGCGCCAACCCGCCGCACCATCTCCGCAAACCACCGTCGATGTGCATCCGATGGCGATCAGCGAAGACCGGGCTTGCTCGGCTAGCACCGGGTCGACCTCGACCGTGGCCACCTGCTCATCACCCAGGCGCGCGGCCAGCAGGGCAGCGTTGTAGCCAGTCCCAGTGCCGATCTCCAACACCCGCATCCCCGCACGCACGTCGAGGGCATCCAACATCCCGAGCACCGCTGAGGGCATCGAACACGATGACGTAGGCCGGTAGCCCACGTCCGGCCACACCGTGTCACCGTCATCGAACTGGGTGACGATCACGCGGTTCGAGTACACCGCTGCCCGCCACCGTTGCGGCTCGCTGGCGCGGTCCAGCGCGACATCGTGGCCGTCGTCGTGCTCATCCACCCAGATTCGGTCCGGAATGAACCGCTCCCGTAACACCGAGCGAAACGCCTCGTCCCAGTCGTTCGGAAGATGTCCCTTCGCCTGGAGTGTGTCAGCCAGTGCGGTGATGTCGGTGGTCACTCGTCGTCGTTTTCATAGGTTCCGTACTTACTAGGGTCAATATCATCGCCAGTCTTACCAGTTTCGCCGTCCCTTCCCACATCGTGCCTGCCGCCGTCTTTCGCCTCAGCATCATCGTCCTTGCCGTTGCCACCCATCTGATCACCGCCTTTCTACCGCGCCGGGGCCGGGATCACTGCGGCCACTGTGGTGCCGACCGGCCGCCAGGAGCTGACGGGGGGCTGCGCTCCACCGGCGGCCGGTCGGGGCCTTTACGGGTCTTGCAGAGCGCCCGGCTTCGTTGCTGGAGTTCTTCGATTAGCTCGTCGTTCGCGGCGTTCGCGCCCCGGTCGGCGTTATCAAGGAACAGCTTCGCCAGCGCCTCACCGAGCGTGAGGGACTGATCCTCTCTTCCTGGCGGCGGCTCTGCTGCGTTCACCCGACAACAATGCGGTGAAGATCGCGCTAGTTGTTCGCACTCCGTGGACCCTGGTTGTCGATGTCGAAGCGGTTCCGCAAGCTGTCCAGCTCCCACATGCGACGCCGGACGCGACCGCACAGATCGGCGAGCAGCTCGCGGGCGAGCGGATGGTTGCGCACCATGGCGGGCGCAGCACGATCGGCGGCGTCCAACGCACGTATCGCGCGCTCGTCGCGATCCCCTCCTGCTTGCGCCCATCCGCGGGCAACGTCCAACGACAGGTTGGCCGACCGCAGCGGGCTACCGAGCAACTTCACCGGGATGGGATCGGCCTCAAGGGCTTCGACGACGGCGGTCCCGTCTCCCAGCTCAACGGCTAGCGCGACCTTCCACAGCGCCACGTTGATCGGACCGAAATGTTGTAGCTGGGTATTGCGTTCGCCGGTTCGTTCGGCCAGCGAAGCAGCCTCGGCTAGGTGGGTGGTGACTGCGTCGCGGTCGCCGGTGCGGGCGCCCAGCAGCGCCGAACCGAGCTGCACCATGCCCGCCATCTCCGCCGCCGCCGTGTTCCCAGAATCTGGATCTGCGCTGGTGCTCGCATCGACGGCCTTGGCGAAGGTGGTCGCTGCCTGTCTGCGGGCGCCGACCTTCAACCACGTTTGCCCGAGGCTGCGGGCCGAGAGCGAGGCGAGAGCGCAATCGTCACCGAGCGCCTCGGCCGCGTCGGCTTCACGCACCGCGCAAGCCAGGGCGAGATCCTGGTGACCGACCACCTCGGATACCGCTGCGGCCACGTGGCAAGCCTCCACCAAGACCGGCAACGCCGCCCGGCCAGCATCGCCGCCAGCGGACGTGTATGCGTGCAGCTCGGCTAGAAGGGCTCCCAACTCGCGCGCAGCAGGGCCGTAGCGTCCAGCGTCGCGGAACTCATTTGCGCGCCGGACCGCGGCGCCGAGTTGCTCGACGGGCGGACCTGAACTTGAGGCGCCTTGTCCACGGTCGAGTCGTAGATGACCTCGCGGATACCGGGCAGCGCCGCCAATGTTTCGGCCGAGGTCCGGTCAGGTGGCAGGTACGGCTGGCCGGTCAGGTCGACCACTGAACAGCCGAGCGCAGCGGCCAAATCCTCAAGCAAGCCACGGCGGTTAAACCCGCGCTGGCCATGTTCCAGCATCGATAGGTAGCCCTTAGTGATCCCAGCCAGCCCAGCCGCCACGTCCAGACTAAGCCCGCGACGACGGCGGATCGTGCGAGCACGCACATCGATCGTCCGTGCTTCCTCAACCTCCATGAGAGCCCACTCCTCCCCGGCCCCTCACCGAGGCCCCCGGGAGCTACCCCGGGGCGTGAATCCCGATGACGAGGAACCTCCAGGCTAGCGGCACCGAGTAGGATCTCGCGCAGAAACCTGATCATGGCGTCGCGATCCCATGGGCGCAGTGTGCCTCGCGGCGCGGGCCTCGACACCACCGACGCCGGGCACGCTTCCAGGCAGATAGTCGGAGATCGGCAATGGGTGCCACCTTGACAGCACGTCCGTATGTTCTGCTCTCGGTGGCGATGTCCGTCGACGGCTACATCGACGATATGCGCGATGCTCGGTTGATGTTGTCCAACGATGAGGACTTCGATCGGGTCGATGAGGTACGGGCCAGTGTGGATGCCATTCTGGTGGGGGCGAACACGATCCGCCGTGACAATCCCTGGTTGCTGATCCGCTCCCTGGAGCGCCAGCAGGAGCGAGTGCGCCGCGGCGTTGCTCCGCATCCCATCAAGGTGACGCTGACCGCTAGTGGTGATCTGAACGCCGAAGCACGGTTTTTCTTCGCGGGTGACGGCGAAAAGCTCATCTATACGCGCGATCCTGCAGTGTCGGCTCTTCGTGAGGCGTTCGGGAAGGTCGCGACCGTGGTCGGTGCCGGAACGCCGATTGATCTGGGTGTCGTGCTGGAGGACCTCGCCGAGCGCAAGGTCGAGCGCCTGATGGTGGAGGGTGGCGGCACCGTCCATACCAAGTTCCTCACTGCCGGACTCGTGGACGAGCTCCACCTCGTGATCGCGCCGTTCTTCGTCGGTGACGTCGGTGCCCCCCGCTTCGTGCATCCGGGCCAATTCCCCCAGGACGCCGCGCATCCGATGACACTCGCGGAGACCCGGCAGATCGGGAACGTGGTCCTGCTCCGCTACCTCGACTCCCGCGCGTGCTGAGAGACAGCCGGTGGGGGTTCGCCTACCGGCACACGCAATCCGCGCGGTCGCTGTGCCTCGTCTCCCAGGCGCGCGGGTTACCGGACAGCGGCTGGACGGTTGCCTCCCAGTGGTACCTCGGGCAGCCCTACTGACCGAGGCCAGGCGAACTGCCCCGTCCGGTCGCGGATCGCTGAGCGGTCAGTCACGTCCCCAACGCATGGGCCGGCGCTGGCCAGCGACCGAGCAAGCGGAGTCCTAGGCTCAAAGCCGTGCTCAGACTCGGGTTCGCGGTGATCGGTGTGGTCGACATGCCCCGGGCCGTTGCGTTTTGGACGGCGGTGCTCAACCTCGTGGCCTCTGAGGAATGGCAGAGCGACGACTGGGTCACTCTGTACTACGCAGACGGGTCCGGCCGAGCGCTCGGCTTACAGCGCAGCGAGTCGCCCGTGGAGGCGCGTCCGCGTATCCACCTTGACCTGTTCGTGGACACCACTGCCGAGCAGGAAGCCGAGGTTGACCGGCTCGTCGGACTAGGGGCAAGCAAGCTCGACTGGGGGCTGTATCCGCCGGAGCCGGACTTCATCGTCCTCGGAGACCCGGACGGCAATCCGTTCTGCATAGTCGACCTCAGCCAGGCGCCATCTGGTGATCACCGTTCGAGTTAGGATCGAGCCGAACGGGCCACCTTCATACTCGCTGTCGTTCCAGCGTTAGCCGGTGAGGGCATTCAAGGCGGTGTCGACGTCGTCTTCGGTGGAGTAGATGTGAAATGAGACCCGCAGTTCACCTGCGCGGGTCGCTGCTCGGATACCGGCTGCGGTGAGCTTGCGGTCAGCGTCGGGAATGGCAGCGGACACGATCGCGCTGTCACCATCGGCCAAGCCCAGACCGGCGCGGAACCGGTTGGCCAGGGCCAGGTTGTGCGCGTGGATCGCCTCGACACCGATCTGTTCGACGACCTCCAGCGCGGGCGCGGTGCCCACCCAGCTGAACCAGGCGGGTGAGGTGTCGAACCGCCGGGCGGAGCGGGCTAGCCGCAACGGAAGTCCGTAATAGGAGGCGTGCACGTCCTCGCCGGCGTACCAGCCGGCGTGCAGCGGGCGCAGCCGATCCCGCAGCCGGTCACTGACGGCGAGAAACGCACTGCCCCGAGGCGACATCAACCACTTGTAGGCTCCGCACGCCAGCGCATCGATTCCAGTGGCGGTGACCGGCAGCCAGCCGCAGGCCTGGGTAGCGTCGACGACGACGAGCGCGTCGTGAGCCTGGGCCGCCTGCACGACGGCGTCGAGATCGGCGATCTGGCCGGTCGCGGACTGCACCAGGCTG
Source organism: Pseudonocardiales bacterium (assembly GCA_023252195.1). Lineage (GTDB taxonomy): Bacteria > Actinomycetota > Actinomycetes > Mycobacteriales > Pseudonocardiaceae. The sequence continues at coordinate 100,940 of JAHEXI010000008.1, read as the reverse complement.
AACGCGACCACCGTAGTGGTGCGGTCCACGGCGTCGGCGAGGCTGGCCACCGGGACCGTGTGCACGTCGATGCCTCGATCGGCGTGGACCAGCCATGGGAACAGCAGTGAGGTGAAGTCGCCCTCTGCGGTCACCACTCGGGCGCGGTCGGGTGCGCCCGCCGCCACCAACCCGATCAGCTCCGAGACGGTCGCACCGACCGCGACCTGGTCGGTGCGTACATCAACCAGACGCGCGAACGATTCCCGCGAGCGGTCGGTCGCCTCGCCCCACTTCTCCCAACTGGTCTGTCCGGACCGCCAATCGGCCAGTACGGACTGCAATGCGTCCCACGCCGGCGTTGGCGGCAACCCGTAGCTCGCTGTGTTCAGCCAACCCGGCTGGGCAGACCACAGCCGCTGCGCGTCCACGATCTCCACCAGTCAACTCAGCTCGGGCCGGCGGGACAGCACGGCGGCAGCCTCGAGCAGCATCCACCCCGACAGCTGTACGGACAGGTCGCCCTCGGGGCGATCCGGGCTGGGCGGCTGGGCGGCAACCGTCCACTGCGGGCCGAATACCGGACCGCCGTCGGCGACGCCCCGGTTGCGCCACGCCGCCTCGGCGGAGTCCAGCACCAGTCGCGTCGCGATCTTGCTGGACGGTTCGGCCGGCCGGGCCGTTGCGGCCACTGTGAGGTAGCGGGCCAGGATGCCGCTGAACAGCCCACCATCGCCGCCGCCGTGCCCGCGCAGCACGCCGCCATCGGTGAGGTGCCCGGCGACCGCGTGCACCGTTCGGTCGGCCTGTTGCCACCAGCGCGGGTCACTGGTGGCGGTGCCCAGCTCGATGCAGGCACCCAGCAACACGCCTTGGCAGTAGCTGTAGAGCGCGCGCTCGACGGTGCGCACCGAGCCGTCGGGGTTCACCCGCGCCCCGTCGAAGACCAGGCCGGTGCTCGGGTCGATCAGCTGCTCGAGAATCCAGTTGGCCAGCGACGCGGCGATACCAAGGTTGCCCCGGCGGGCGTAGAAGATCGCGGCCGGCCCGGTGGCCGGGACGTTGATGAAATCGTCGCCGACCCGCCACCGCATCCCTCCGCTCGGGCCCCGACCGAAGCGCAGCCGGCGCATGATGGCCTGCTCCGCGCCCGCCTTGCGGATCCCAGCCAGCGTCGCGCTGCGCTGCAACGCCAGGCCGAGCCAGGCGATGTCGTCGAAGTAGTCGTTGACCCAGCCGGTGACGTTGCGCACCCGCACCCCGCGGACCAGCGCGGCGGAGGTGTCGCGCCGCCATTGCGTCGGGGCGCGCTGGTAGGCGTCGAGCGTGCAGTCCAGCAGGTGCGCCTGCCACCAGTAATGCCAGTGCGCTGAGCGTCCCGGCCAGCCGGGTCGTCCCAACCGGGTGTCCGGCAGGCTCCACAGCCAGTGCAGGTGCCGGGTGTGCACCGCGCGTTCCGCGGCGGCCGCGCGGGCCGCCCACACGCTCACCAGGCTGTCCCGAGGTCGGCGTGCTGGCGGATCCAGGCATGCATGGCGATCCCGGCGGCCACCCCGGCGTTGATCGACCGGGTGGAGCCGAACTGGGCGATCGAGACGGTCAACGCGGCCCCCTTGCGGGCTTGGGCGGTCAGGCCAGGGCCTTCCTGCCCGAACAGCAGCAGGCAGTGCCGTGGCAGGGTGGCGGTTTCCAACCGCAGTGCACCCGGAGAGTTGTCCACCGCCACCACGGTCAGCTCCGCCGTGGCGGCGTGTGTGAGCAACCCGGTGATGTCGTCATGGTGGCGCAGGTGCTGGTAGCGGTCGGTGACCATGGCACCGCGGCGGTTCCACCGGCGGCGGCCCACGATGTGCACCTCGGCCACCGCGAAGGCGTTCGCGGTGCGCACCACGGTGCCGATGTTGTGGTCATGACCGAAGTTCTCGATCGCCACGTGCACGGGGTGGCGGCGGGCGTCCAACGCGGCAACCACCGCGTCGCGGCGCCAATACCGGTAGGCGTCGACGACGTTGCGACGGTCGCCGTCGCTCAGCAGCTCTGGATCGTAGCGTTCGTCGTCGGGCCACGGTCCCGGCCAGGGACCGACGCCGATCTGCTGGCCCCACTCCGTCGGGCCAGACTGTGGCGGCTGCTGTGCGTGGCGTTCAGTGCTGTAGCGCTCGTGGGTCAGCGGTGGCCTCGGCGCGATGCCATCAATCACGGATCTCCCCACAACCCGCAAGACCCGCTAACTCGCTGCCCACAACGGCGACCCTAGTCATCCTGCACTCGATCCGACCGGCGGCCGCGCTGAGCGGTGCCGTGCCGGGTGCACCGATGGGGATCATGATCGCGATCTCGGAAGAATGAGCCGCGCTCAGCGCGGTTGATTCTTCCCATCTGGTGATCACTGCGCGGACTGGAGATCATCTACGGCTGGGCGGACACCGAAACGCCTAGCTCACCGCAACCCCAGGTCGGTCATGCTCAGGACTGCGCGGTAAGGCAGCCCAACTGCTTCGATGGCCTCGCGGGCGCCGGTGTCGCGGTCCACCACGGTGGCCACGCCGACGACGTCGGCCCCTGCCTCGCGCAGCGCCGCCACGGCGGTGAGCACCGAGGCGCCGGTGGTGGAGGTGTCCTCGACGGCGAGGACCGGACGACCGGCGACGTCGGGGCCTTCGATGCGCCGCTGCATCCCGTGCGGCTTGGTCGCGGTTCGCACCACAAAGGCGTCCACCGGCGGTCCCGGCGCGTGCAGCACGGCGGCGGCGACCGGGTCGGCACCCAGCGTCAAGCCGCCCACTGCCTGGTAGGACCAGTCGCTGGTCAGTTCCCGGAGCAGCCGCCCGATCAGCGGCGCGGCCTCGTGATGCAACGTGGCGCGGCGCAGGTCGACGTAGTAGTCGGCCTGCGCTCCCGACGACAGCGTGACCCGACCGTGCACCACCGCCAACTGACGGACCAGCGCGGCCAGTCGAACCCGAGCCTGGGTCATGTGCGGCCCTGCGCGGTGAGCCCGGCCAGGCGCCGGACCAGACTGCGAGGCAGCACGTCCACCAGTCCCACCAGGGCCCGGTACTTCAGGCCTGGCACCGAGATGGTGCGGCCGCGCCGGAGGTCGGTCAGGCAGTCGCGGACGACGGTGTCGGCGTCCAGCCAGAACGCTGACGGGCTGCCGGTCATGTCCATCCCGGCGCGGTCATGGAACTCGGTGCGGACGTAACCCGGGCACAGCGCGAGCACCTGTACCCCGGTGCCGGCCAGCGCCACTGATAGCCCTTCGGAGAGCATTGTGACGTACGCCTTGCTCGCGCCGTAGGTAGAGCCACGGCCGGGGAGAAAGGCCGAGACGCTGGAGACGTTGATCACCGCACCGCGCCCGGCGTCCACCATGGACGGCAGCGCGGCGTGAGTTAGCCGCAGCACGCTGGTCACGTTGACGTCGAGCTGGGCCTGCAGATCGGCGATGTCGGCGTCGAGAAACTCGGTGCCGAGTCCGACACCCGCGTTGTTCACCAGCAGGTCCACCGGGTCACCGGTGCGCAGCCGCTGTTCGACCAGCTGCCGTTCGCTAGCGCTGGCCAGGTCCGCGGGCAAGACCTCAACGGTCACCCCGTGGCGCTGCGACAGCTCGGCGGACAGCTTCCGCAGCCGTTCCTGGTCTCTGGCGACGAGCACGAGGTCGTAGCCTTCGGCGGCGAGCCTGCGGGCGAAGGCGGCCCCGATCCCGGCGGTGGGACCGGTAATCAGCGCGGTCGGCATGGTCGTCAGGCTAGCGTCGCGACGCGGTCACCGGTGCGCCGTAGGTAAGGCGGCGAAGAAGCACCTCAGCCGGCCCGCGGTAGCCGCGACGACTCATAGCCTGCGCAAGCAACACCGTCAGCACCCAGGTCGCGGTGGCCAGCATGGCGATCTCGGCGAGCCCGAACCGGTTACCGAGACCACCACCGTAGGCGGCCAGCACCGCCACGAACACCACGGACAGCAGCAGGTAGCAGGTCATCGACCGCTGCCCGCAGGCCGCCAACGCGGTGATCACCGTTCCGGATCGCTAGTTGCGCGGATTGCGACGAGTCCGGCGATCGCGGCGTAGCCCACACCGCCGGCGTAGCCAGTCAGTGTCTGCACCACGCCCGCGAGCATGGCCACCGCCTCGGACGGCGGTTCCCACCACGAGGCGCGCACGAGTGCCCAAGGCAGTCCGCCAATGGCGGCCAGGCTCACGCCGAACACAGCGACGCGCAGCAGGAGCCGCCGGTGTCGCTGCGGCTCGTCGAGCAGCCGCCGGCGGGCCGCCCACACTCCGAGCAGCAGGGTGGGGACCAGCGACCAGATCGCGCCGATGACGCTGCCGTGCACCCATTCCAGCACCCGGAGGCCTGCCGCTGCCAGCGGATCCGGCGTGGAGCTGGCTTTCGCGCTGAGGAAAGTCAACCGGCTGTCCAGGGTGCGGTACGCCACGACCGGTATCGTCCACGCCGCGGCCATGATCAGCAGAGTTCGGTCCCGGGCCCGGATCAGTACCTCGGCCAGCAGGACCGCGAGTAGCCCGTAAGCGCCGATGATGTCCCCGGAAAACAGCAGTAGGGCATGAAAAAAGCCGATCAACATCATCCATAATCCGCGTCTGCGGACAAGTCTTCGGACAGCCAGCTCATCGACTCCGCTGCTGGTCTGCCGCCGAAGCAACTGGACGATTCCGTAACCGAATAGCAAGGTGAACATGGGGTATGCGCGACCGCGGACGAAAATCGTCTGCAGTGCCAAGACCGCCTGGTCAAGTACCGGGTGTCCGTGGACCCACACGCCGGTCCCGAAGGTACCTGGCCCGTACAGGTAGAGAGGGGCGTTGGCCAGCGCGATGAGCAGCAGCATTGCGCCACGTGCCAGATCCGGCGCGAGCGACCGCTGCGCCACCGCAATCGCCCCGACCGGGAGTGCGCCGACAGCATTGGATTCCGCCATGATCGTCCCCTCAAGCGCTGTACGGGGAAGATCGGCTAACTTCGTCCCGGCGTTACCACCAATCAGCCAACCGACTATTGGCTCGGACGGTAGAAATCGGCGAGCTCTGCGGGCTCAGCGGCGTTGTCGAGGTCGGCGGCATCGAGCAAATCAGCGATCTCGTCCAGGACGCGCAGCACCCGCTCCAACCGCGATGGTGTGGCACTGGACGGCGCCGCGGCCAACACCCAGTCCTGTTCTATCCAGGCGACGGAAATGTCGCCGCCCAGCGCCTTGACGGCGAGAACGAATTCGGCTGACGTCAGTGGGCCGGCCCGGTCCGGCTCGTTGACCAGCGCTACCCGGTCGCCCACCGGCCCCAGCCTGCTCAGGCCGGGATCCTGCGGTAGCGGCTGGTCGGGCATCCACAGCTCGGCGACCAGGCCAACGGTATGGATTCGTCGCTGCACCGCGACGACCACGCTGGACACCTGGCCGCCCTGCTCGTGGTCGAAAATCTGTACCGCGCGACGACCCAGCGGGGTGAACAGGCTGCCGATCACAAGGTCCTTGGCCAGCCCCGCGCCGCCCCGAGCCATCACACCGTGGCGCCAGCGATCGGCCACCACCGGGTCGGACAGGACGAACCGCCATCCCCGCAGCGACGCCCAGCGACGCCGCTCCCGCTGGTGCGCGCTATGCCGCCCACCATCGACCGCGAGCAGCGCGCCACCACCGGCAGCCGCCAGCCCAGCGATCACAAACCACACCCACACCGACACCGCCCGACCCTAACCCCGCGCCGCACGCATCCCAGTGCGAACACGCCGCCACCGCTAGGACTTCAGCGCTCTGCGCCTCCCGAACTCCACAGCAGCGCTGTTTGCCGGACTCTGGACAGCGTTGCTGTGGAGTTCGGGAGCTCTGGGGTTATCGCGCCGGCGGTGGCTGTGGAATCAGTCAGGCGATCAGTCATCCGACCTGGCCCGAAGGATTGCGACGAACTGGCGTTCCGGGTCCTTGACGATGGCGTGAATGGTGGTCACCACCGGGCAGGGCCATACCAACGTACAGATCTGGCAGTTCCCAGTGGGCTGTAGTCGATGCTCGGCCAGCAATCCGCGCAGGGCGAGCACCAGATCGCTGATGAGCCCGCGCGCCGTCTGCATGTCGTCGTCGGACCACTCGCCGTCCTGAGTCGCCAGGCAGTCAGCCTCTTCCAGATGGATGTAGAGGTCTTCCCGCAGCAGGCCGAAAGCGTCGGCGGACGCGGGTGACAGTGTGCTCATCGGATACCTCCCGGGGGTCGGACGAGGTCCGCTACCCCGCCGACGATCAGGTAACCGGTTCACCATTGGTCATGCAATGTATTCACCACTGGTGAATCCGGCATGGTTGGCCGAATTTCGCGACAACGGCATCTATGATCATGCGCCGGGAGGTGTCACCATCCCACATCGCGAGCCGACGATCCGCAGCCGGGAACTGGGTCATGGCCTGCGCCAGGCCATGGAGGCCGCGGGGCTGACCGGCAAGCAGGCCGCTGCGATGCTCAGCTGGTCACCGAGTTTCGTGTCGATGTTGCTGACCGGGAAACGCCAGGCCAGTGAGGTGGACATCGCGGCGTTTCTCGGGGTGTGCCGGGTCAAGGGCCCGCAGCGTGACCGGCTGCTGGCGCTGTGCCGGGATCAGGACACCCCGGGCTGGTTCCAGCAGCACGGCTCCCGGATGCCCAAACAGCTCGTCACGCTGATCGACCACGAGAACAAGGCGCTCACCATCAGCGACTTCGAGGCGATATTCGTGCCCGGCCTGTTGCAGACCGGCGAGTACGCCCGCGCGGTGATCAGCCGTAACGTCAACGTGCCGCCCGAGGAGGTGGCTCCTACCTGACCGTGCGGGTGGTGCCTATCGTGCTCGGCGCGCACGCGGCGATGACCGGGGCGTTCCGGCTGATGGAGTTCGCCGAGTTCAAGCCGGTGGCGTATCTGGAAAGTGAGACCTCCAGCCTGTTTCTGGAACGGCCGGAGGAAATTCGGGCCTACCGGCGCATTCTGGCGGCGCTGGCGGATACTGCACTGAGCGAGGGACAATCACGGGAGCTGATTGCCGCCCTGGCAACCGAGCTCTACGCGGATGGAGAGGATCATGATGACCGCGCGTGAGCCGGGCAGCATTGTCTGGCACACCAGCAGCTACAGCTACGGCAACGGTAACTGCGTCCAGGTTGGCTGGCGCACCAGCAGCTATAGCGGCGGAAACGGTAACTGCGTCCAGGTCGCGCCCACACCGGACCGAGTCCTTGTGCGCGACTCCAAAAACCCCGACGGCCCCGCCCTAACCATCCCCACCCCCGCCTGGCAAGCCTTCCTCACCACCCTCACCCCCTGACGCCCAGTGCCGTGAACTCGACAAAACCGACGTAAACAAGAGCAAAAAACGTCGGTGACGTCGAGTTCACGGACAGCGCCGACGCGGGCAGGCGTTAGGCACGGGTGACGGTGAGGGCGCCGGTGCCGCCGGCGCCGCTGTAGTCCAGGTCGACGCGGACGGTGTCGCCGTCGGTGATCTCACCGGCCAGCAGGGCGCGGGCGAGCTGGTCGCCGATCGCGGACTGCACCAGCCGGCGCAGCGGGCGCGCGCCGTAGAGCGGGTCGAAGCCGCCCATCGCCAGCCACTCCTTGGCCGCGTCGCTGACCTCCAGCACCAGCCGGCGCGCGGCCAACCGGCGCGCCAGCTGCCCGATCTGGATGTCCACGATGGCCGTGAGCTCCTCAGTGGACAGTGAGTGGAACACCACCAGGTCGTCGAGCCGGTTGAGGAACTCGGGCTTGAAGTGCCGGCGCACCACACCGAGCACGGCATCGGTGCGCTGCCACTCATCCAGCGTGGGATCAGCCAGGGCAGCCGAGCCTAGGTTGGAGGTGAGCACCAGGATGGTGTTGCGGAAATCCACGGTGCGCCCCTGCCCGTCGGTCAACCGCCCGTCGTCGAGGACCTGCAGCAGCACGTCGAAGACGTCGGAGTGGGCCTTTTCCACCTCGTCGAGCAGCACCACGCTGTAGGGCCGCCGGCGCACCGCCTCAGTGAGCTGGCCGCCCTGGTCGTAGCCGACGTATCCAGGCGGGGCACCGACCAACCGAGCTACCGAGTGCTTCTCGGAGTACTCGCTCATATCGATGCGCACCATGGCGCGCTCGTCGTCGAACAGGAACTCCGCGAGCGTCTTGGCCAGCTCGGTCTTACCGACGCCGGTGGGCCCGAGGAACATGAACGACCCCGTCGGACGGTCCGGATCGGCAACGCCGGCGCGGGCCCTTCGGACCGCATCCGACACCGCGCGCACCGCCTCGGGCTGGCCGACCACCCGGCGGCTCAGGGCGTCTTCCATCCGCAGGAGCTTGGCGGTCTCGCCCTCCAGCAGCCGCCCCGCGGGGATCCCGGTCCACGCGGACACGACGTCGGCGACATCGTCGGGGCCGACTTCCTCCTTGAGCATCACCTGCGGGTCGCGCGCGGACGCGGTCGCCTCGGCGAGCTGCTTCTCCAGGCCAGGGATCTTGCCGTAGCGCAGCTCCGCGGCCAGGCCGAGGTCGCCGTCGCGCTCAGCGCGCTCGGACTCGCCGCGCAGCTGCTCCAGCTGCTCTTTGAGCTCCCGGGTGGCCTCGATGGCGGTCTTCTCGTTCTGCCAGCGGGTGCTCAGCTCGGCGAGGGTCTCCCGGCGGTCGGCCAGCTCGGCCCGCAATGTGGCCAGCCGCTGCACCGAAGCCGGATCGGACTCCTTGGCCAGCGCCATCTCCTCGATCTCCAGCCGGCGCACCGCGCGCTCCACCTCGTCGATCTCCACCGGCCGAGAGTCGATCTCCATGCGCAGCCGGGAGGCGGCCTCGTCGACCAGGTCGATCGCCTTGTCTGGCAGGAACCGGGCGGTGATGTAGCGGTCGGACATGGTCGCCGCAGCGACCAGTGCGGCGTCGGTGATCCGCACGCCGTGGTGGACCTCGTAGCGTTCCTTGAGGCCCCGCAGGATGCCGATGGTGTCCTCGACAGTCGGTTCTACGACCAGCACCTGCTGGAAGCGACGTTCCAGCGCGGCGTCGCGCTCGATGTGCTTGCGGTACTCGTCCAGGGTGGTCGCACCGACCATCCGCAGCTCACCGCGGGCCAGCATCGGTTTGATCATGTTTCCGGCGTCCATCGCGGACTCCCCGGTGGCTCCGGCGCCGACGATGGTGTGCAGCTCGTCGATGAACGTGATGATCTGTCCGGCCGAGTCGGTGATCTCCTTCAGGACCGCCTTGAGGCGCTCCTCGAACTCGCCGCGGTACTTCGCGCCGGCCACCATCGAGCTGAGGTCCAGCGCCACGACCCGCTTGTCGCGCAACGATTCGGGCACGTCACCAGCGACGATGCGCTGGGCGAGGCCCTCGACGATGGCGGTCTTGCCGACGCCGGGTTCGCCGATCAGCACCGGGTTGTTCTTGGTGCGCCGGGACAGCACCTGCACGACCCGGCGGATCTCGGCGTCGCGGCCGATCACCGGATCCAGCTCGCCGGAGCGGGCGCGCTCGGTGAGGTCCAGGCCGTACTTGGCCAGCGCCTGGTAGGTGTCTTCCGGGTCCTGGCTGGCCACCCGCGCTGAGCCTCGGACAGCCTGGAACGCTTCGCGCAACGCGTCCGGAGTGGCGCCGTGCCTGCTGAGCAGCTGCCCGACCGCACCACCTTGCGCCGCGAGCCCCACCAGCAGATGCTCGGTGGAGACGTAGGAGTCCCCCATCTCGGTCGCCAGATTCTGCGCATCAGTGAGCGCCTTGAGTGCTTGGCGGTCGAACAGCGGAGCGGCCACAGTGGAACCCGTTGCCGAGGGCAGCCGCTGGGTGATGACTTCCAGCTCCGCTCGCACCGCGGCGGCGTCTGCACCCACCGCAGCCAGCAGCGGCGCCGCGATGCCGTCGCCTTGCGCCAGCAGCGCCCCGAGCAAGTGCGCCGATGTCACGTCGGGATTGCCGGCCATCGACGCGGCCTGCACCGCCGAGGAGATCGCGGCCTGCGTCTTGGTCGTGGGGTTGAAGGAGTCCATTGTCGAAGCGTTCCCTCCGCACTGACGTCTTGCATCCTCTGCTGCGTTAAACGCGAGGAAAGTTGAGTCTGTTCCGCTCAAGTACCGCGCACGGTAAATTGCCGCGGGTTTACCTTCGTTCACGACCTCCCCTTTTGGCTTTACTGAAGGCTGTAGATCAACCCAAAGTCACTGATCTACACTCGAAGGAGCGATCGAAGAAGGTCGTGGCGGATGACGGTAGGGTTCCGGAACCCTCAGGAAGTTCGCATCGCCCGACGGGTCCACTGCTCGCCATCGACCCTGGAGAAGACGCTCCCGGACCATGACAGCCGATGCTGTGCGGAGCTCCATTCCGCCACCCGACCGCCAGCCGCACCGCACGGGTACGGCCGCGATCATGGTGCGTCTGCTCCGCGAGAGCTATGCGGAGGTTGCGCCGCGTGCCGAGGAGGCCACCCGGTTCTTCTATGCGATGTTGTTCGCGATCGCTCCGGCTACCCGGGAGCTGTTCGCGGCGAATATGGAGGTGCAGCGCAGCCGGTTCTGGCGCGCTCTAGTGCACATCGTGCAGAACTTCGACCGCCCCGACGAACTGGTGCCGTTCCTGCACCAACTGGGCCGCGACCACCGTAAGTTCGGGGTGCTCGGTCAGCACTATGACGCGATGGGGACAGCGCTGGTGACCTCGCTGAAGCAGTACGCGGGTGCCGCGTGGACCCCGCAGGTGGAGAAGGCGTGGAGCGACGCCTATGGCCTGATCGCCAAGACGATGCAGGAGGCAGCCGAGGCGGAGCCCGGTCCCGCCTGGTGGACCGCGCGGGTCGTCGATCACCACCGGCTGACCTGGGACCTGGCTGTCGTTCGGGTCACTCCCGACCGGCCGGTGCCGTACCGGCCTGGGCAGTACGTCGGCGTCGAGGTGCCGCAGCGCCCCCGGCTGTGGCGTTACCTGTCTCCGGCGAACGCTCCCCGCCCGGACGGGTCGATCGAGTTCCACGTTCGCGCGGTACCGGGTGGCTCGGTCAGCCGTTCGATCGTCGGCCACACCCAGGTCGGTGACACCTGGCGGATCGGCGCTCCGATGGGTCTGCTGACGGTGGACCGGGGATCCGACCGGGACGTCGTGATGGTCGCCGGCGGCACCGGGACGGCGCCCATGCGCGCGATCCTCGAGGAACTCAGCCGGTGGGGAGACAATCCCGAGGTGACGATGTTCGTCGGCGGCCGGACCCGCGCCGATCTCCACGACCTGGACACACTCACCGCGCTGGCCACCACAAATCCGTGGCTGAAGGTGATCCCGGTGGTGGAGTCGTACCCGAGAATGGTGGGGATGGAGCACGGCACACTCGCCGATGTGGTCACCCGCTTCGGCGCCTGGCCGGACCGCGACGTGCTGGTCTGCGGCTCTCCGGCGATGATCAGGGCCACCGTCTCGCGGATGCTGGTCGCCGGCACCGCGCTCGACCGGATCACCTACGACCCGTTCACCCTGGACTAATCGGGCGCTTTCAAGGGCTTACCTGCGGGGCCGCCAGATCACCAGGGCTGTTTCGGTGCCGGGGGGCAGCGGGACCAGGTCGCGACGGTAGGAGGCATGCACGTTTGCCGCGGCCTGCTGGGCGAGCGCCTGTGCTTGGGCCAGCTCAGCGCGCGCCTGCTCCAGCTCAGCGGCCATCTCGGCCAGCCGGGAGCGCAGCGCGTCGACTTGGTTCTCCAAGTCGATGATCCGTTTGATCCCGGCCAGATTGACGCCGTGATGCTGGGACAGCCGCTGTACCTCTTGCAGCCTTGCGATGTCGCGCGCCGAATAGCGGCGCCCACCCCCGGCACTACGGCCGGGGGACACCAGTCCCAGCCGGTCGTAGCCGCGCAGGGTTTGGGCGTGCAACCCAGCCAGTTGAGCGGCGACGGAGATCACGAAGACCGGGGTGTCCTGATCCGCACCTGGTGGCGTCGGGGGGATCATCGCGCCGCTCCGGGTTGCGCGCGGGTGAACAGCTCCGCCCGCGGGTTCTCGCCGGCGGTGGCCTGCGCGTAGGCCTCCAGCGCCGCCTTCGCTTCCCGGTCCAGCTTGGTGGGGACCGCGACCTGCAGGGTCACCAGCAGGTCACCGGTGCGCCCGTGCCGCCCAGCGATGCCCTTGCCACGCACCCGTAGGGTGCGACCGTTGGCGGTGCCGGCCGGGACCTTGAGCTTGACGGTGCCGCTGGAATCGGGGCCATCCATGGTGGGCACGGTCAGCGTGGTGCCCATCACCAGTTCGGGGAACGACACCGGCACCGTCACGGTGAGGTCATCACCGGCGCGCCCGAACACTGGATGCGGGGTGACATGCACCAGCACGAACAAATCACCGGCGGGCGCGCCACGCATCCCCGGCTCACCCTGACCGGCCAGCCGGATGCGCTGACCGTCCGCGACCCCGGCGGGGATCCGCATGGTGAGGCTGCGGGACCGGTTGGACACTCCCCGACCGCCGCACTCGGTGCACGGGTCCTCGATGATCCGGCCCGTACCGCGGCAGTCCCGGCACGGCTCAGACAGCGCGAACGCGCCCTGGCTGCGGGTCACCAGCCCGGTGCCGCCGCAGACCGGGCAGACCCGGGGGACGGTACCGGCCCGAGCCCCAGAGCCGCCGCAACTGCCGCAGCTGGCCGGACTGGCGATCCGCAGCGGCACGGTGGCGCCGCGGATCGCCTCGGTGAAGTCGATCCGCAGCTCAGTCTCGACGTCGGTACCGCGCCGTGGGCGGCTGGCCCCGGCACCCGGCGTACCGGCGCGGTTGGCGAACAACCCGCCCAGCAGATCGCCGAGACCGCCCGGGTCACCGCCGCGACCGCCCTGAGCCCCGAACAGATCACCGAGATCGAACCCGCCAGGGCCCGGCCCACCGCCCCCGAAACCACCGCCGGGTCGGAAGCCCCCGTTGAACAGGCTGCGGGCCTCGTCGTACTGCTTGCGTTTCTCCGGGTCCGACAGCACACCGTAGGCCTCGGACATCGACTTGAAGCGCGCCTCGGCCTTCGCGTCACCGGGGTTGGCGTCCGGATGCAACTCCCGGGCCAGCTTGCGGTAGGCGCGTTTGATCTCGTCGGCGGACGCGGTGGAGGAGACACCCAGCTCCGCGTAGAAATCCTTCTCAATCCATTCCCGGGCGCTCACCGGACACCTCCTCCCTCATCACTGTTCAATCGTCCTGCAGTTGTTCATCTGGACCGGGCGATGCCTCGGTGTCCGGGAACATCACCACGGCTGCCTCCGCGTCGGTCACCGCCACCATCGCTGGGCGCAGCACTCGCTCCCCGAAGCGGTAGCCGGGGCGCAGCACGGCGGTAACAGTCGGCTCGGAGACGTCCGCAGCGGTGTCGTGTTGCACGGCTTCGTGCACCGCCGGGTCGAATCCCTCCCCGACCACTCCGAACGGTTCCAAGCCCTGCGCCTGCAGTGCCGCCACCAACTTGTCCGCAACGACCTTGAACGCCCCGGACAGGTCACCGTGTTCCTGCGCCCGCTCGATGTCGTCGAGCACGGTGAGTAGCTGACTGGTCACCTGCGCCTTGGCGACATCGATCACGAGTTGGCGGTCACGCTCGACGCGTCGGCGGTAGTTGCTGTACTCAGCGGAGATCCGCTGCAAGTCACCGGTCCGCTCGTCGAGCTGGGCCTGCAATGCATCGAGTTCGGCGGTGCTCGCAACTGCTCCCACCGCGCCGGGGTCGACCTCATCAACGTGAACACCGCCACCGGCGGGCTGCTCGCCCGCCGGTGGGACCCGAACCTTACCCGTCACCGGATCGATCCTCCGCTTGTCTCGCACCACGACTCTGGGCTCCTCACCAGCGGCGCCATCGCCGAAGGTGCCATCCCCGTGTCTCACTTCCTGGCGCTCCCCGGCTCGTCATCGACGATCTCAGCGTCGACCACGTCGTCAGCATTCGGAGCGGATCCGGCCGGACCGCCGGCGGCCGCGCCGTCGCCCGTACCGCCGCCTGGGCCACCACCGGCCGCCCCGGCGTCCTTGTACAGCGCCTGACCCAGCGCCTGGGACTCGGTGGCCAGCTTCTCCATCGCGGCCCGGATCGCCGCGGTGTCGGTGCCCTTGAGTGCTTCCTGGGCCTCACCCAGTACGGCGTTCACCTTGTCCTTGACGTCAGCGGGCAGCTTGTCGTCGTTGTCCTTGATGAACTTCTCGGTCTGGTAGACCAGCGACTCGGCCTGGTTGCGGGTCTCGGCCTCCTCGCGGCGCTGGCGGTCCTCTTCGGCGTGCTCCTCGGCGTCGCGCATCATCCGGTCGATGTCGTCCTTGGGCAGCGCAGACCCGCCGGTGATGGTCATGGCCTGCGACTTGCCAGTACCCATGTCCTTGGCCGAGACGTTGACGATGCCGTTGGCGTCGATGTCGAAGGTGACCTCGATCTGCGGCACACCGCGGGGCGCCGGTGGCAGCCCGGTCAGCTCGAACATGCCGAGCTTCTTGTTGTAGGCCGCGATCTCCCGCTCGCCCTGGAACACCTGGATCTGCACGCTCGGCTGGTTGTCGTCAGCCGTGGTGAAAGTCTCGGAGCGCTTGGTGGGGATGGTGGTGTTGCGCTCGATGAGCTTGGTCATCACGCCGCCCTTGGTCTCGATACCCAGCGACAGCGGGGTGACATCGAGCAGCAGGACATCCTTGACCTCACCCTTGAGCACACCGGCCTGCAGCGCGGCACCGACCGCCACGACCTCATCCGGGTTGACACCCTTGTTCGGCTCCTTGCCGCCGGTCAGCTCCTTGACCAGGTCGTGCACCGCCGGCATCCGGGTGGAACCGCCGACCAGCACCACGTGATCCATCTGCCCAACCGAGATACCGGCGTCCTTGATCACGTTGCGGAACGGCGCGCGGCAGCGGTCCAGCAGGTCCGCGGTGATCCGCTGGAACTCCGCCCGGGACAGCGTCTCGTCGAGGAACAGCGGGTTCTTGTCGGAGTCGACGGTGATGTAGGGCAGATTGAGTGTCGCGGTGGACTGGCTGGACAGCTCGATCTTGGCCTTCTCCGCGGCCTCACGCAGCCGCTGCATGGCCATCTTGTCCTTCTTCAGGTCGATGCCGTGCGATGCGCGGAACTTGTCCACCAACCAGTCCATGATCCGCTGGTCCCAGTCGTCGCCACCGAGGTGGTTGTCCCCGGAGGTGGCCTTGACCTCGACCACACCTTCGGCGATCTCCAGCAGCGACACGTCGAACGTGCCACCGCCGAGGTCGAACACCAGGATGGTCTGTTCCTTCTCGCCCTTGTCCAAGCCGTAGGCCAGCGCGGCCGCGGTGGGTTCGTTGACGATCCGCAGCACGTTGAGGCCAGCGATCTGACCGGCTTCCTTGGTGGCCTGGCGCTGTGCGTCCTCGAAGTAGGCCGGCACCGTGATCACCGCGTCGGTCACGTCCTCACCGAGGTAGGCCTCGGCGTCACGCTTGAGCTTCATCAACACCCGCGCGCTGATCTCCTGCGCGGTATACTTCTTGCCGTCGATTGTGGTCGACCAGTCGGTCCCCATGTGTCGCTTAACTGATCGGATGGTGCGGTCCACGTTCGTGACCGCCTGGTTCTTGGCGGACTGACCGACGAGCACCTCGCCGTTCTTGGCGAAGGCGACCACCGACGGCGTGGTCCGCGAGCCCTCCGAGTTCGCTACCACCGTGGGTTCGCCGCCTTCCAGGACGGACACGACGGAGTTGGTGGTCCCTAGGTCGATACCGACCGCACGAGCCATGTGAGCAACCCTTTCGAACTTGACTGGAACTGACTCAAGCGAACTTGAGTGGAGCCCGCTCAACCTAACTGATGGGTCTAACGGGCGAGTCGCCGGCCTTGTTCCCGCCCGCTGCGTCCGACCATGCCTCGGAGTCTGGACACCGGCCAGTGCGGGAAGACCATCATTCGGTGGTCGTGGTGGGGCGGGAGTTGATGTGACGGAGTCGAAGAATGCTCGCCAGGCGGATCGCAGGGTGCCGGCTGGTGGAAGCCGTCCGAAGTCGATGCTGCGGTTGTCGATCGGACGGCGACCCCGTGATGTCGTGTGTGTCGTCGCCGCGGGCGCGGTGCTGACGCTGTGTTCGCTGCTTGCCCAGATCCCGGCGATCAACCCGGTCGAGGTGGCGATCTTCGAGCAGCTGGACGCGATGCCCCCAGCGTCCGGCCCGGTGTGGTCCGGGTTGCTCTGGGTCGGGTCCTGGGCGGGTATCGCCGGGGCCACGGCGGTGGCGCTGTATCTCAAACGCATCCGCATCGGGCTGCAGTGTGCCGGAGCTGGCACTGTGACCTTGGTCCTGGCGCGGGTGATGGATTGGCTGCTGCGAAACCGGCCGGTACCGGCGGTGTTGTCGGTCGACTCCGCCCTGCGGCTTCCCGGCCCGGCCGGGTTCGCGTTCCCTGCCACACATGTGGCCGTCGCGGCTGCGTTGGCGACGATTGCGGTGCCGTACCTGACCCGTGGGCTGCGTTATCTCGGGTGGGCGGTCACGGTCGCTGTCGGGGTCGCCGAGGTCTACCAGGGCTCGCTGCCGCTCGGGGTGTTCGCCGGGGTCTTCCTGGGCTGGGGAGTCGCCACGGTGTTTCGTCTGGTCTCGGGTACGCCGGGCCGGCGAACGTCGGTGCTAGCGGTGCACCGGGCGCTGGAGCAGGCCGGGTTGGCACCGGTGGAGGTGGTGGCGGTCGGGCAGCACCTGCTGGGGCCGCTGACGTTCCGGGTCACGACGGCGAGTGGTGAGACGTTGCGGGCGCGGGCGGTGCGGCGGATGCACCGTCGTGCCGGCCCGTGGTACAAGCTCAGACGGTTGCTCGCCTCGGTCGAGGCTCAGGACGTGCCGCGGCTGTCAACCGCCCATCATGAGGCGGAGCACGAGGCGTTCGTCACCCTGCTCGCGGAACGGGCCGGGTTGCGCACCCCGCCGTTGGTGCTGGCCTGCGAGACCGAACACGGCTCGCCGTTGCTGGTCCACCGCCAGATCGAGGGCCGCCGGCTCGCGACGTTGCCGCCCTCGGAGATCGCCGATTCGGTGTTTTGGACGAGATCTGGGCGCAGGTCGCCGCCCTGGCCCGGGCCCGGATCGCGCACCACGACCTGCGAACCGAGAACATTCTCCTCGACCCGCAGGGCCGTCCCTGGGTGCTCAACTTCACCTTCGGCCAGGCCGGCGCGAGTCCCGCCCGCACCGCCCAGGACCTTGCCGACGCACTGGTCTCGCTCGCGTCGCTGGTCGGGGTCGAGCGCACGGTGTGCAGCGCGTGCCGGTCACTGTCAGTCGACCAGCTCGCGACGGCCCTGGTCTACCTGCACCCACTCGCGCTGCATCGCGGGATCCGCGAGCAGGTCGACCAGGGCCGTTACCTGTTCACCGAACTGCGCGAGACCCTCGCCGACCGGATCGACCGGCCGATTCCGAAATTCCGCTCCCCGCTGCGGCCCAGGACCGTTGCGGGCTTGCTACTCGGCGGCGGCGCCGTGTACCTGCTGCTGCCCCAGCTGTCCAGCCTGACGCAGGTGCTGAACTCGCTGCGTGAGGCCAACTGGTGGTGGCTCGCCGCGGCGGTGGCCTGCGGACTGCTGGCGATCGGCATGTCGGCGGTGTCGCTGCTGGGCTCCAGCCAGGCTCCGTTGCCGTTCTGGCGCACCGTCGCTGTGCAGGTCGCAGCTGCGTTCACCGGCCGCACCACACCCGGCGGGGCCGGCTTCTTCGGATCAACATCGCGTACCTGGAGCGGCTGGGCATGCGCCGGTCCCTCGCCGTCGGCGTGACCCTGTTGAGCCTGGCCGGCACCAGCGCCGTCGCCGCCGTCGTGTGCCTGGTCGGGGTCCTGGGAGTCGGCGCCTCGGGGACGTTGCGGGGGGTGTCGATCCCCACCGGCTGGCCACTGCTGGTGGGGGTGGCCAGCGCTCTGGTCGTCACCGGGCTCGTCGTCGGCTCCCCATTCGGTCGCCGCCAGCTCATCCGCCCATCGATGCAGGTGGTCAGCGAGCTGTGGTCCACGCTGCGCCAACCACTGCGCGCCGCACAACTCTTCGGCGGCGCATTCGGCTACCTGACGATCTCCGCGCTCGGTCTGGCCGCCAGCCTCGCCGCATTCGAACCCCACTTCCCGCTGATAGTGGTGCTCGTGGTGTTCGTGGTCGGCCAGACCCTGGGCCACCTCGCACCCACCCCCGGCGGCCTGGGCGCGGTGGAAGGCCTCCTCGTCGCCGGGCTCACAGCCGTGGGCGTCGCACCCACAGCGGCCGTGGCCGCAGTCCTGACATCCCGGCTGCTGACCTACTGGCTACCGGTTTTGCCCGGAATCGGGATGTTCCGCTACCTCCAGCACCACAGCGTCATCTGATCTGCCTCTGATCGCAGCCTGGATCGTTGCCACCAAGCTCGCGATGTCGACAGACTCGGTGGTGTCGACCCGGATCAGCTGTCCAACTCCAAGCGGCTGATCGAACTCGTTGAGCAGGTCGTCGGACAGGTGTGCCAAGACGTGCGCCCGGTGGTGAGTCACCGAGGCTGCCCGGGTCGCGTACCGCTCGGCAGCCACGTCCGACGGACAGGCGCAATAGACTTCGATGAGGCGCGCGTTGAGCGAGTTGATCCGAGAACGCTCGTAGTCACTGTCCGGCCGGAAGTTCGCCTCGAGCACTACCGAGGGGAACGTCTCAGCGAGCGTCCACAGCAGCTCCATGGCCACCGCGCTGGTGCGACGTGACGCCTCAAGGTCGTCAGAACGGAAGTCCAGGGCGTCAAAGAGGGCCTCTTTGATCTGATCCTTAGACAGCAGCGGCAGTCCCAAGGCCGCGGCGAGCGGAACGGCAAGCGTCGTCTTACCCGCGCCAGGAGCACCGGATACGAGAACGACGTCACGAGTCGCAGTCACACCCACCATGATCCATGAGGGCACGCTGATGAACGGTCATGTTCCTGTCCTGTCGCTGAGTCCAAAGAGCCGCTCAGCGTTGCCGTAATAGATCAGCTCCCGGTCAGCCGGTGAGCAGGCCAGCCGTTCGACGAGCTCGGCGGCGATTCGGTGGGAACCGAACGGGTGATCGGTGCCGTACAAAGCGCCCATGACGCCGTAGCAGCACTCGAGTGCCTGGATGTGGTAGCACACGCTGTCCACGTACAAGTTGGTGAGGTAATGGTCGAAGGGATGGGCCAAGGCCGCCTCGATGCGTCCGGTGAGGTAGGGCAGCACCCCGCCCACGTGCGACACGATCAGTTTCAGGGTAGGGGCCTGGTCGAACAGGCCGCTTTGGATCAGCCGCAGAGTATTCAGGCTGGTGTCGTAGACAAAGCCGAGGGATACGACGAGGCTAGGGGCATCCATGCCGACGAGGTTCAGCGGCGCCCCCGAATGAGGGTGCAGATGGATTGGCACCCCGAGTGTCGCGATATGCCGCAAGATGGGCAGAAACTCCGCGGAGTCGAGCACCCTGTTGGCAATGTTGGAAAAGACTTGGACGCCGACGAAGCCTAGTTCGTTGATGCACCGATCCACCTCGGCGATCGACCGCTGCGGATTCCCGAAGCCAATGCTGGCGAAACCAACGAACCTTCCTGGGTAGGCATCGATGATGCGGGTCAGGTCGTCGTTGATGCGCATGGCCCACTCGTCGGTTGCGGCGCGCCGACCATATCCGGTGGCAGCGCATGGGTGAGCACCGAGACGTCGGTGCCCATCTCATCAGCCTCCCGCAGCTTCTGCTCCATGTCGATGATCTTCGGGATTACCGGCACGTTCATCCCCGTGACGCACTGGACGACGTAGCCGCCTCCGTCGCGAACGGTTGTGGGCAGGTCGCTGCGACCCTGCAGGTGCTTGACGAAGTCGAGGCACAGAAAGTGGGGGTGGATATCGATACGCATCGCTCGCCCTCGCTACTCCTCGATGGCCCCGCTGGCTGGCGAAGCTGCCGCCGAAAGGTGTACGACGGATCGGCGGCGCTAGGTCGCCGACTCGAGGCTCGTCCAACCGCCCACCGTTGTCGATGACCAGCGCATCACCCTGCTCGGCGCCAAGATCGCCGGGGCTGAGTGATGGCCGTACGATTCTGTACGGTTACTGCTCACTATTTGCGATCTTGAAACGCGATCAAGGCGATTAGGCGACAAGAGTTTAGACGTCTGCTGCCATGAAGATCAAGCCTTGCAGGTTCACGTCTGGGGCCGGCGCGCAGCACAGCTCACCGGTTGGTGACCACATAATGATCGCTGTTTGGGAAGAATGAGCCGCGCTGATCGCGGCTCATTCTTCCCAATTCGTGATCACTGGTGTTCGGTGGCGCTCGAACCGATCCGGAACAGCACAGCGTGTCCAACACCATCCAGCTGCCCTGGCTACCACCGAGTAACTAGCCGTAGTGTGCGACTAGGACAACGTGGGGCACCGCGGGGAGGTGAACGCCGTGATGGCAGTGCGACTGGTGATAGGCCTGGGGCTGACCATCCTGACGCTTGTCTTCGCTGGTCGGCGGGTGTGGTGGCTTTACACCCTGATCCGTTCGGGGCAGCCGACGGGTGGCCGCACCGCGGACGTGGGCGCGCGGCTACGGACCCAGCTGGTCGAGGTGTTCGGGCAACGGCGGCTGTTGCGCTGGACGATCCCGGGCTTGGCGCACTTTTTCACCTTCTGGGGCTTCGTTGTCCTGATCACCGTCTACATCGAGGCGTACGGGGTGCTATTCGACGAGCAATTCGCCATCCCGCTGATCGGGCACTCGCCGGTGCTGGGCTTCCTGCAGGACTTCATCGCGCTGGCCGTCCTGGCGTCGATCATCACGTTCGCGGTGATGCGGGTTCGGCAGGCGCCGGAGCGCAGGCAGCGGGCCTCACGCTTCTACGGCTCGCACACCGGTGGCGCCTGGCTGATCCTGTTCATGATCTTCAATGTGATCTGGACGTTGTTCCTGTTCCGGGGGACCGAGGTGAACAACGGCACCTTCCCCTACCGCTCCGGCGCGTTCGCCTCGGACGGTGCAGCCGCGCTGCTAGCACCGCTGGGCGCGGGGACCAACCAGATACTGGAGACCGTCGGGCTGCTGCTGCACATCGGCGTCATGCTGGCATTTCTGATCATCGTGCTGTACTCCAAGCACCTGCACATCTTCATCGCGCCGATCAACGTGGCGGCCAAGCGGATGCCCAAAGCGCTGGGCCCGCTGCTGCCGATGGAGTCCGGTGGCAAGGAGATCGACTTCGAGGACCCTGGCGAGGACGACGTCTTCGGCCGCGGCAAGATCGAGGACTTCACCTGGAAGGGCATGCTGGACTTCGCGACCTGCACCGAGTGCGGTCGCTGCCAGAGCCAGTGCCCGGCGTGGAACACCGGCAAGCCGCTGTCTCCCAAGCTGGTGATCATGGATCTGCGGGATCACCTGTTCGCCAAGGCGCCCTACCTGATCGGTGATCAGGCAGTGCCGGACCATAGCGACGTCGACGTGCTGGCGCTGGCCGCAGGCAACGGGCACCACGTGCCCGAGTCGGGCTTCGGCCGGGTTCCGGGATCGGGCCCGGAGCAGGCCACCCGCCCGCTGGTCGGTACCGCCGAAACCGGCGGGGTGATCGATCCGGACGTGCTGTGGTCCTGCACCACCTGCGGGGCCTGCGTGGAGCAGTGCCCCGTGGATATCGAGCATGTCGACCACATTGTCGACATGCGCCGCTACCAGGTGATGATCGAGGCGGAGTTCCCCACCGAGCTGGGCACGCTGTTCCGCAACCTGGAGAACAAGGGCAACCCGTGGGGGCAGAACCAGTCCGCCCGGATGGACTGGGCGAAAGGCCTGGACTTCAAGGTCCCGCAGTTGACCGACGAGACGTTGCCCGCGGACGTGGAGTACCTGTTCTGGATCGGCTGCGCCGGCGCCTACGACGACAACGCCAAGCGCACGGTGCGGGCCACCGCCGAGTTGCTGCACATCGCCGGGGTCAACTACGTGGTGCTCGGGGACGGTGAGACCTGCAACGGGGATCCGGCCCGCCGATCAGGCAACGAATTCTTGTTCCAGATGCTGGCGCAACAGAACGTTGAGGTGCTCAACATGGCTTTCGAAGGCCGCGAGCCGGGCCGTCGAAAAATCGTGACGACTTGCCCGCACTGCTTCAATACGCTGGGCCGGGAGTATCCGCAGCTCGATGGGCACTACGAAGTGGTGCACCACACCCAGCTGCTCAACCAACTGGTGCGGGACAAGCGGCTGGTCCCGGTCCCGGCGGCTGACGGACCCGCGGTCACCTACCACGATCCGTGTTATCTGGGCAGGCACAACGAGGTCTACTCACCGCCACGCGAGCTGGTCGGCGCGTCCGGTGCGCAGCTGACGGAGATGCCCCGGCACGGCGACCGTTCGATGTGCTGCGGCGCCGGGGGCGCCCGGATGTGGATGGAGGAGCGCATCGGCAAGCGGGTCAACCTCGACCGGGTCGACGAGGCGATCGCCACCGGGACGTCCGCGATCGCCACCGGCTGCCCGTTTTGCAGAGTGATGCTCACCGACGGCCTCACCACGAGGGAGGCCGAAGGCACCGCCGCCAACCAGACCGAAGTCCTCGACGTAGCCCAACTCCTACTCACCAGCGTCAAACGCAGCGCGCCGACACCGCCAATCGGTTCCGAATAGCGTTTTGCGCGAGGCCGAAACCGCTATTCGGTTCCGGATGGCGGCGATTCCTTGACCAGAACCAGCACGTTAGTGCGGAGCTCGTTGAGGTCTGCGCCCAGCTTGACTAATACCTGAACAGCCGCGCCTTCACCTTCGCGGATCAAGCCGAGTAGGACGTGCTCGGTGCCGATGAAGTTATGGCCCAGGTGCTGGGCCTCGCGCAGCGCCAGCTCCAATGCCTTCTTGGCCCGCGGCGTGAACGGTATGTGTCCTCGTGGCGTTTCCGCTCCGCAGCCGATGATCTCCTCAACCTCGGCCCGGACCGCATCCAACGTGATGCCCGCCTGCTGGAGAGTCTGCGCCGCAAGGCCCTCGCCCTCGGCGAGCAGACCTAGCAGAAGGTGCTCAGTGCCCATGAAATCATGGCGCAACATCCGGGCCTCTTCCTGGCCGAGCACAACGACCCGTCGCGCTCGGAAGGTGAACCGCTTGAACATGTGCCCCATGGCGAATTCTGCGCCGCCGACAAATTTGCCGATCAACGAACGCAACGCGGAGTGGCGCTGCTGAGCTGCCTGCCTACTGACACCGAGCGCGGTGCCGATCTGGGACCATGAGCACTCGGCGGCCCGTGCCTCCTGAACGAAGTAATTGAGCAGGTTATCCGCGACATCGAACAGCTCCTGCTGCCGGCGCGCCGCGCCAGCCAGCAAATCAAGCGGGTCAAGACTCTGCGTTTCAGCGCGGGTCTGGCTGATGAGCTCGTCTAGTGTCATGCGTCAACTATCACTTGACGAACCGCCATGTCAAGAGTTGGTTGACGGCTGAACTCAGCGGCGGGTGTCCACGCGTTGGAAGTTGAGATAGGCCTTCGACGGGGTAGGCCCGCGCTGCCCTTGGTAGCGGGAGCCCACGCCGGCACTGCCGTACGGATGCTCGGCAGGACTGGACAGCCGGAACAGACACAGCTGCCCGATCTTCATTCCGGGCCACAGCGTGATCGGCAGGTTCGCCACGTTGGACAACTCCAAGGTGATGTGGCCGCTGAAACCAGGATCGATGAAGCCCGCCGTGGAGTGTGTCAGCAACCCGAGCCGGCCCAGGCTCGATTTCCCTTCGAGTCGCCCAGCCAGGTCGTCGGGCAACGTGATCTGCTCAAACGTCGACCCGAGGACGAACTCGCCGGGATGAAGCACAAAGGGCTCGTCACCCTCGGGCTCGACCAACGAGGTCAGCTCGTCCTGCTGCAACGAAGGGTCGATGTGGGTGTACTTGGTGTTGACGAACACGCGGAAGAAGCGGTCCAGCCGAACATCGATGCTGGACGGCTGGAGCAACTTCACGTCGAACGGCTCGATACCCAGGCGCCCAGCATTGATCTCGGCCCGCAGATCCCGATCGGACAGCAGCACGCCGACACCCTAGTCGGCGGTGTGGGTCGCCACCCGGCCACAGCCTCATCACTGAGGCCAGTCCTTCAGAAACGGTCACAGAAGGTAACATCGTGGCGAGGATGAGCTGGCAGACAGCAGACCAGCTCGGCGGCTACAGATCGTGACCATGCTAGGCTCAGGCCGCGCCGCGGGTGTAGTTTAATGGTAGAATGAGAGCTTCCCAAGCTCTAGACGCGGGTTCGATTCCCGTCACCCGCTCCACCAAAAGACCCAGCTCAGCGGCATCCTATTCCCTTGTTATGAGCAGTGTTGAACGTTCGCGTGCCATACACGTGCCACTAACTCACCGGGACCAGAACGCTGGACGAGCCTTCGTCGCCCTCATCATCCGTGCCCGGATTGTCACCAGACTCGCCGCGATGTGCGTCGACTAGGCCACTGAGTCGGTCCGCGATCGCCCGATCCTCAACTGTCGTGGCGTGCTGGTAAATCATCGCTGCCCGCGGACTGTCATGACCCATACGAGTCATCAAATCCCGGAGGCTCGCCCCGGGTGCCGCCAAAGTGTTACCGGTATGACGCAAGTCGTGAAATCGCAAATTGGGTGCTCCGATGCCGGCTACGACCTTCGCCCACTTCACTAGAGGATTGAAGTTGCCGCGACGCATGGGGCCGCCACGGAGCATGGTGAATATTAACGCATCCGATGCCGGGGCCACGGAATCCCGCAGGTGCGCGATCACGTCCGGCCGAATCGCCGCTGGCACCGTTACAGTTCGTGCGCCCGCCCGCGACTTGGGCGGCGTGCGGACGAGTCCACGCCCGACAAGATCGATGAACTGTGAGCTAATGCGAACCCAACTCCCGTCAAGGGCAACATCACACCGGCGCAATGCCGTGACCTCGCCCCAACGCAACGAGCAGAACGCCGTGATGAGGATCAACGCCCGGTACTTGCGGTATGGCATCAGCTCCGCGAGCGCGAGGACCTGAGCGACGCTCAACACTGGGCGTTCTTCGGAATGCTCCTTGTCAGCTCCCCTGAGTTGGCACGGGTTGCGCGTAATCAGCCGATCCTCGACCGCGGCCGTCATCAAGATTGCACGGAGCAGCCGGTACGCCTTCGCTGCCATGGTCTGCGACAGACCGGCAGAGATGAGCGTTGCCCGCCACTCCCGAACGACCGCTGTAGTGATCTTATTCAACGGCATCTCGCCAAGATGCAGTACGACATAGTTCTTAAGCAATCGGCGGTAGAGCTGGGTAGTGCTCGGTCTCAGACCAGGTCGCTCCGTGACCCACTGCTCTGCATAGTCCGCTAGCTTGACCGTGCCTCTTTTTGGGTCGGCCCAGTCATCTTGAGCGAGCTGGCTTTCGATCATACTCAGCGTACGCTCGGCATCACGCTTCTTCTCGAATGTCCGGGGGATCGATCGCAGCTGGCCATCCGGTCCTCGGTAGCGGACCTGCCAACGACCCGACGGGAGTTGACGAAGACTGCCGAACCGGCGGCGTGCCTTCTTGTCCACCATCACGCCACGCTCCGCAGCTCACGCACAATCGCGTCGGCGCTGAGCGGTTCCACCCGACTCGCAGCCAGCCACTGGTCGAGATCGGTCAGCGCGAAGCGCACATACCGGCCGACGTGGTGAAAGGCGATCCGCCGCTCTGCGATCAGCCGCCGCACGAACCGCTCGGAGGTATTCAGGTAATCGGCCGTCTCAGGGACAGTCAGGTACTTCTGCATGGTTGCTTCCCCTCACGCGGCTTGATCGTCAGTTGCCGAACGGTTGTCGGGTGGTGATCCGCTGGTGGCGAGTTGGGCGGCGGTGTATTCGGCTTTCCATCGCTGTCGCTCTGCGACGGCGTGCAGCAGCAGCACGGGCCTGGGTGGGACGTCGGGGTCGGCGGGGGCGGTGCGTTCCCACACGTAGGGCCCGTCCCCGGGGCCGTGCGCGGGTTGGATCCCGGCGGCTTCGAGGAGTTGCCGAACAAACGCGCCGCGCTCGGCGCGGTGGTCGTCCAACGTTTTGTTGGACCACTTCCGCGAAACCAGGACACGGCGCCCAGCTATGCCCAAGTGCTCAGGCTTGTGGGCCTTGCCCTTACAGTGCCCGGCGGTCATGGAGTGCCGGGCGCCTCGGGGCTGGATGCCGTAGAGGAGCCACACCGGGCACCGGGGTGAGCACGGGGTGAGCTGAAGCTCGGCGTGGAGCCGGTGGGCGTGGTCGCGTTGGGCGTCGGTGGCGTGTTCGCCGATACCGGCGGCCTGTCCGATGCTTTTTGCTAAATATTTAGTGAGGTATCCGACGTGGCGACCAGCTTCTTCGGTGCCGCCCAGGATCCCCTTGACGTGCAGCTGTTCCCCGAACCGGACGACGTGCGCAGGCTCGGTTAGCTCTTCGCAGGCCTGATCGAAGGTGGGCAGCGGTTGGCCGGTGTCGGGATCGGTGAATCCCTTGACCCGGGTGTCCCAGACCGGCAGCCGCTCCCCCTCGTAGACAAGCCGGTCATGGGCGGGCCACCAGACTTGGTGGTAAGTCGCGGCGGTGATGGCTCGCAGCTCGGCGCGGGAGATAGCGCCGCGGATGGCGGCATGGAAGTGCGGGGCGCCCCGTTTCTGGGGTTCGACGGTGCCGAAGTACTGCACATCCCACCCGACACAGCGGCGGGTGTTCTGCCAGAACCGATCCACCAACGCCGGGAAATGGATCGCATCCCGAGCAGCCCGCCGATAGTCATAGCAGTCTGGGTTTACCGCCGCCCCGTCGCCATCGACCCGGCCGTAGGAATCGAGGGTGAGGGTGAGGAACGTGGAGGGCCGGTAGCGACCGGCGAACACCCGGCCCAGCGTGCGGCGCTCGACGGGTCGGCGGGGTAGGTCTGGAGCGTCGTGGCGGCGCCGGGTCGAGCGCCGGACCGGCTTCGGTGATGGGTCCAGCGGGGTGAGCCGGCCGCGCACACCGAGAGCACGGAGCTCGGCGTCGAGTTCGGCCACGGAGTCGGCGAGCTGCTCACACACCTCGGCGTCCCCGTTGGCCTGGCATTCGGTGTAGGCGGTGGCCAGGTCTGCCCGGAGGGCCATCAATTTCTGGTGTTCCTCGGTGGGTGTCGCGCGCGCAGTGACTGGTTCGGCTTCCAAGTGCCAGCCTTCGCGGCACTGGGCCATCCGCAGCCGCCGAGCCTTGTCCGCGCACGGGCGACACTGGTCCTCCCGGGTGGACCCGCAGGGCACCGGGACGACATCCATCCGGCCGGTGGTGGTGTCGATTCGGCGCATCGCCAACGGCCGCACACAGACGCCGTGCTGCTCAGCGACCGCGCGAGCCACGTCCGTTGTTAGCGGCAGTGCCGTCCGCTGCGCCCGAGTCATCGCCGCGAGGTCGAGGACGGCGGGGCCGGTGGTCGTCATCAGAAAATCACCTCCTCGACGGTGGCCCGCTCCCGCAGGACCACTAGCGGCACGCTCGTGCTGGCGCCGGGTGCGAGATCGGCGCCCATCCCGCGCACGGTGACCACCACACAGCCGTAGACCCGGATGGAGGCGCCGCCGGGCAGTCGGCCGATCACCGACAGGTGCACCGTGTCCCCGCTCGGTACCCGCCACGCCTCAGCGGTGACCTCGGTGAGCGTGTCGGCCCAAGCCAGCAGTCCTGATGCGATCTCGGGTGGGTAGTGGCAAGGGAGTTGCCCGCTTACGTTCGGTCCACCCGAGGATGCCGTGAGGTTCACTGACCACAGTGCCGGTAACTCGAACTCGGTTAGGTGGGCGCGGAGGGAGTCCAGCAGGTCAACCGTGGTGGTGGTCATGCCGCCTCTTTTCCGGTGAGCGGGCGGGGGGCGTCGTGCCGGCCAGCAGCGATGTACGCGGACAGCTCGTCGAGGTCGGCATCGGTGGTGTGAAAGGCGCGGGCGCGGTGGGGATCGCGGAGGCCGTCGATCTTGGTCCAGGCCACGCCGGGGGCGTCCTCGCTGATCTCGTGGGCTGTGGCGCCGCGTTCCCGGACCCCGTCGCCGAGCACCATGTCGACCTGTTCGGGTTCGTCCAGGCGCATGGCGATTTTGATGGGGAATAGGTGGCGGCAGTCGATGATCTGTTTGCGGGGATCTTGGAGTTGTCCGATCACGCACACCCCGGGTGCCCGGCCTTGGGAGAGGATGGATTGCAACGCCGCGTTGGCGCGTTTGCGTAGGGTGTTGTCGGGTTGGTAGGCGATTACGTCGGCTAGCTCGTCGATGATGAGCAGCACGAATGGCTGCCCGCAGCCTGATGACCATTTGCGGGTGCGCTGCTTGCGGAGGGCTTCGGCGCGTTGACGGGTGAGGATGGCGACGTGTTCCAGCAGCTCGACGGCGTCGGTGCCGTTGCTGTACACCAGTGTCTGGAACAGCCCCGGTGCCCGGCCCAGTTCCATGCCGCCTTTGGGATCGATGCCGAACACCTGCACCAGCCCGCAGCGGATCCACGGCGCTAGCGCTCGCAGCACCGCCCACATCACCGAGGATTTGCCGGCGTCACTGACCCCTGCAACGAGGATGTGCCGATCCAGCAGGCGCAGCACCCAAGGTCGGCCCGTCTCAGTGCGCCCGATGATTACCCGGGCCAGATCCACGCCCGAGCCCGGCTCCGCCAGGGAGGGGACGGCAATGGGTTGAGCCAGAGGGTCGGCGTGGATCAGGTCCAACCAGATCCGCCGTGGCCGAGCCACCCGAACTCGGCAGGAGCTGGAGCCGAAGGAGTTGGCCAGCTCATCAGCATGGGCGGCGTAGGTGGCAGCGCTCTGGCCGTGAAGCAGCTTGACCGATACTCGATCACGCCAGCCATCGGCCCGCACCCGACGGATGCGTGGGTAATGCACTCGGTGCAGGCCGTGGCCGGTGCGCTTGGTCAGCTCCGTGAATAGCATCACCCGGCGCCACGGCCAGGCGTAGACCACCGCGCGGCGCCACTCCGAGCGGAGCTGCCGCAGCACGGTCCGGTTGAATGAGTCGGGGTGCTGCCAGAGCCACAGCCCACACAGCACCGCCACCGCAGTCAGCAGCTTGACCGGCGCCCACCAGGAATAGCCGATACCCAAGCCGGCCAAGATCGAGGCCCCGATCAGAGACAGCGGGTAGCGCCACACTCGGCGGGCGAGGAGCACCATCACCGTCGTCACGACAGCCACCAGGATGATCGGCGAGGCGGCGAGCAGCAGCTTGCGGGGCAGCATCGTCCACCACGGCAGCCGAGGTCGTTCCACCTCCAGCGGGGCCGGGTCGACCCATCGGGAGTACTCATCCGGGCGCATCACCGCCCACGCCCACGGGGCAGGCCCAGCGGCAGCCTTGCCACCCGCGAGACAGCAGCTGTATCGCAGGGCAGCGGCCAGGCGAACCGTTGACAGATCAGGTGCCCCATTCGAGGAGCGTTCTGGACTGGCGCACTAAGGACGCCGTGTTCTATCCTTCTCACTGTTCACTCCGGACTCTGGTGTGGACAGCGCAGAAGCGGACAGGTTGGTAGCCGTGAAATCCGCTTCTGCGCGTACGTCGGTCTTTCGTTTTATGAGGGCGTGCAGCATCGCCACACCACCCCGGGCGCGTTGTGCTTCCTTCCGAATCTTCTTTCGGTGTCTGTTATTGCAGGCTCAGGCAGCCACCACAGAGCCGGTCACTACGGGCCGGCTGGAACGAGCAGCTTCCGCATCTGCGGCAGGTCTGCCAGGTCAGACGGGCCCGCCGTTTTCGTGCCCGTGGTGGCACGGCCAGGCCATCCCAAAGCCTGCTTAACCTCATCGCCATTCACCTCCTTTCCCGCTGGTGCACAGCGCGAATTCAGCTAAACGGATCCCAGGACGTCGCTCCCTTCTTGATCAGATCGGAAATTTCCTTCGCTTTTTCCCGCTCTCGTTCGGCCCAGTACAGGGCTTCGTGATGGTGGCCTCGATCGATCTCAGCGATCTCGGCATACAGCGCCGCCGACCGCTGGTAATACGACTGCCATGCCTCCAATGACGCGTCTCGACTCGGCCGAATGCGCACCAACGCTTCATGCGCCTGCATTAACGTCGTCGGTTGTTGTTGCGCGGGCTTGCTTCCGGTCATCACACCTGCCTCCTTCGCCCTGTTGCCGGTCATGACGTGCTGCCAGTGGGGATGGCCTGACCGGGGTCGAGGTCGGACGCAACGCGGGAGGCCTCGCGTGCCAGCTCACGGCAGAACCGGGCCAGCACCACCGCACCCCCGCTGACCGACGGCACATCGATCACGACCCGACCCGGGTCCATGGACAGCACGAGCGAGACCCAGCCGGGACCGATCTGCCGTACTCCGGCCGCTGCGTCCCGGCCGGGTGAGCAAGTCACCGTGAATGCCACGATTCCCACCCGGCCCTTATGCCGCAGCGGAGCGGACATCAACGGAACTGGCAGCGCCCGGCTTCGCGTCGGTGCCCTTGCCGCTTCTTTCGTTGACAGCGTGCATGCCTGTTGCCCGGACCACCCAGGTGATCCATTTGGCCTGTCCGGATGTCTCCGCCCGTGGCTGGACGGTCACCCCTTCCAGCACCACCGGCCGAAACGGCAAACCGCTCGCGGCGGCGGGAGGCACCGGCTGCACCCGCGCGGCGATCTCCACGGTGATCGACTTGTCCCGGTCTTTCTCGGCCGAGGGATCAGCGATCGTGACCTTGAAGATCGGCAGCCCGCTGGCCTCATCGATCCGCGGGCGAACCGGTCGGTTACGCGCCTTGTCCTCCTGGGACAAGTACTCCGTCACCGCAGTGACCTCTCCGACGACGTAGGCGCCTTCGGGGAACAACTCGGCGAACTCCATCGGGAACCGCTTGCCGTAGGGAACGGCCATCCTAATCTCCTCGTGTCGCTCGTCGGATACTGGCTCAAGCCAGTGCTGGCTTGAGCCACCTAAGCACAGAGGGTTATACCCGTCAAGCAACTGGCTTAAACCAGTTGTAGAGTGAGTGGCATGAACCTGGACCCAGTCGAGGGCCAGCTGCCGAGCCGTCGGATCGCCGACGCGGTGCGCTCCCTGATCACGGCGGGGGAGCTGGCGCCCGGAGACAAGTTGCCCTCCGAGCGTGAGCTGGCACGCCGCTTCGGCACAGCGCGCAACACCGCCCGCGAGGCCATCCGACTGCTCACCGAAGAAGGCCTGGTCACCGCCCAGCACGGGCGTGGAGTCTTCGTCCGCGAGAAGCAGCGCATGTTCCGGTGGGGCAACGAACGCTACTCACGGCGCACTTACCGCGAGACCGGTCTTACCCCGTTCCGGCTGGAGATGGCCCGTCAGAACAAGAACCCCCGAGTAGAGGTGACCTCCATCGACCAGGTCACCCCACCCTTCGACGTTGCCGAACGGTTGAACGCCTCACCCGAGGAGCCGTCGGTACTGCGACGGTGCAACACCTACTACGCCGACGAGGAGCCAATACAGGTCGTCACCACCTACATCCGCTGGGCCGACGCTGAGGACACCCTGTTATTGCAGCCCAAGACCGGACCCGGCGGCATCTACGGCAGGCTCGAAGAACGCGGCCACACAATGACCACCGGGCAAGACGAGATCATCGCCCGGATGGCCAGCCACCAAGAAGCACAGACACTCGACCTGCCTCCCGGCGTACCCGTCCTCGAAGTTCTACACACCAGCCTCGACCAGGACGGCGAACCCTTCGAGGTCTCCCGGTTCGTCCACCGCGCCGACCGCGCCGGCCTCGTCTACACCTTCCCCGTCGAGGATCGATAGCCCGCGCAAGCCCCGGCGCCGGGACTGCCTCTGATCGTCTCACTACGACGCGATCCCCAACACGAACGCGAAGCGATCCCTGAACTCCACCCACTCACCCTGATAACGGCGGCGAATCTCCTCCACCCCAGCGGCCAGTTCCTCATCGTCGAACATCGACAACAACGACAGGTAACGGTCACTCACCATGGCCACATACCGCTCAGTCGGGAACGCCAAGGGGAAATCTTCGTACGACAGCTCTACGGCCAGCCCCGCATCGCCCATCGCCGCAGCAATCGCCTGGGGGTCAGGCTGCAGCTCACGGAACCGCTCGTGCGCGGCCTGAAACAGCGGATACTCGATGCTGGTCGGCAGCATCACGATGAGGAGCCGACCGCCGGGAGCCAGCAGCTTCGCCAACCCATCTATGACCGCTACGCGGTCTGTGACGTGATGGATCGCCTCCTTGACCAGAACCGCGTCAAACCGATCCCCTGGCAGCGTCAACCCTGAGGCCAGATCCTCCGCTGACGCCTGCACAGCCACCAGCCGCGGATCGTCTGGAATCTGCTCCAGCATGCGCGCCGACGGATCAACGCACACCACAGAGCCCGTGTGCTGCGCTAGCCGACGCGCGTACAACCCCGTGCCACACCCCACATCGACGACCCGATCGCCGTACTTCGCCCGCAGGCGAGCGAGGATGCAATCACTCATCCAATCCAGGAAGTCTGGGCTATAGGCCCAGTTCTGGTCATACACCGGCGCTAGGCGGTCATAGTGGTCCCGCGTCTCTTCACGCACCGACCGACGCCTCCATTCGCCTTCTGAGTCGCGCTGAGACCCACCGTATTACGAGGACGTGGCACGGTACGGTCCACGGTGTGGGCAATGACAGGTCTGCCGGTTCAAGTTCACGACTGCCGCGCTGTTCAGTCGGACTCACCCACACGAATGCCCTGTCGGGCGGAATTACGCAGCGTGTCGCGGCATGTGCGGTCCGTTGCTGTCCGGAGGGGCCGGGCGGATCAGGAGTAAACGGCTTGATGCGATGAAGCGGCGGGCGGGGCCTCGCTCGTCGTGACGTCCCGAGGCAGTCTCGGGGTGCTCACTTCGACGACGAAGGAGGCCCCTGTGAGCACAGACTACGACGGTCGGCAGTATGTGGGGATTGATTTGCATCGCCGGCGCAGTGTGATCGTGCGGATGACCCCAGAAGGTGAGCAGCTGGACTGGGTGCGCATTGACAACGATCCGGTGGCGTTGGGGTTGGAGCTGGCCAAGGCCGGCCCGGATCCGGAGGTGGTGCTCGAAGCCACCTATGGCTGGTATTGGGCGGTGGATGCGTTGCAGGCCGCTGGCGCCCGGGTGCATCTGGCGCATCCGCTGGGGGTGAAGGGTTTCGCCTACCGCAGGGTCAAAAACGATGTGCGAGATGCGGCTGATCTGTGTGATCTGCTGCGGATGGGTCGCTTGCCCGAGGCCTATATCGCCAGCCCAGGCGAGCGGGAGCTGCGGGAGTTGGTGCGACATCGGGCCAAGCTGGTCGCGCTACGGGCCGGGCTGAAAGCCCAAGTGCACGGGGTGCTGGCCAAACAGGGCCTGCTGCCAGAGGTCTCGGATGTCTTCGGGCAGGCTGGCATGGCGTGGCTGCGCAGGGCGCCGCTGGATTTGGTGTACCGCCAGCGACTCCTTTCTCTTCTCGAGTTGATCGATGCCTACGACGGGGAGGTCGAGCTGTTCCGGGCGATGATCGCCAATCGGTTCACCGGGCACCGTGGGTATCGGGTGATCCAGCAGATCAGTGGGGTCGGGCCGACTTTTGCTGCGATCTTCATCGCCGAGATCGGTGACATCGATCGGTTCGCCCGTCCGGAGAAGTTGACCTGTTGGGCCGGGCTGACCCCACGTCATCGCGAGTCCGACACCACCGTGCGCCGCGGCCCGATCACCAAACAGGGCTCCACCCTGGTGCGCTGGGCCGCGGTCGAGGCCTGCCAACGCACCCGAGCGGGCACCAAACTCGCCGCCGACCGCGCCCGCATCATCGCCGCGCGCGGACGCAACATCGGTGTGGTCGCCGCGGCCCGCAAACTGCTCACCTATGTCTATTACGGTCTACGCGACGGGGAGATCCGAGCGTTGGCCAAAGGCGTTGCGTGAGCGGGTTAGAACCCAGCAGGACGCGTGATCGCCGGGGTCATGACTCCCACCTCACGGTGGCGTGGTCGCCCGCTTGATTGATCCCGCCCTGCTGGAGCCGCACCGCTTCATGCCGCCACCCGCGCGGCGAAGGGATGACCGGCAGCCCAACCCTCGGCTCGCCTGACTGATCTTCGGCAACCATGAAGACGAAACCCGACAACTGAAACCGCCTACTGCCCCGCCCGCTCCCGGCTGGGATCAGTATCGCGCCATCCTCGCCAGCCTCCAGGCCGTTCGTCCTCGCTGCGCTGCGGGCGCTGCGCCTGGACCCCGGCTGCGGGTGCCGCACGCCCAAACACGCCGGAAACGACCCGAAAAACGGTCACAACGACCACAAATCCGCCTTGACTGGTTCCGCCGCTTCAGGGATGACCCCGGGCCCCTACGGCTCCTCGGCCGGCTATCGTCAGCAGGCCAGGGGCCTGCCGTAGGTGACACGCACCTCCTCAACGACCAAACCCAATTCGGATTCGGATTCGGATTCGGGACAAAGGGTTCGCTAGCGATCGAATCAACTCAGGTGTCACACCGGAACTGCCCTCAGCCGGTGGTTATGGTGGGATATACGAGCGCAGCAGGCCGAGGGCGGGTTCAGGCTCGCGGCCGCGACCTGACCTCCATGGTCCAATGTCCCACCACATAGACGATGCCGGTGACGGCGGCACCCGCACCGAGGATCGGAAAGACCCATCCGAGCCCGAAGGGAATGGAAGCGATCTCGTCTGGGATGCCGCTGAGCAAAATGCCGAAGCCGACAACCGGGAGGGCGCGGGCGTCAATTTGGGCGCTCTCGCGCTCTTTCTCCTCGCCAAGCCGGCGGAGCTCAACTGTCTTCTCCTTCAGCGTCCGCTTGAGATCGGCGGCGACCTGTTCGCGGCTCGCCGTCTCCTCCCTTACCTTGCGGGTAACCTCGTTGACCCGGCCCTCGACTTCGGTGATGTGCTGGCGGAGCGCCTCGATCCGCTCGTCAACCGGAGCGTCCGGGTGCCAGGCACGGGCCGACACAGTAGCCGTGACACTGTCGAACGCCGACGCGGCATCCGTCGCACTCCTCGCGTGAATTGTCACGTCTCGCCGCAGGAAAGGGAGGAACCGAGCCAGCCGGTCGCGGAGTTGATGCTTACGCTGTCGCAGCCAGTCCGTCGTCGAGCGCCAGAGCAGAATGGTGCCGCTCGGGGCCACGACTACGGAGCCGACAACCGCTGTCGCCACGCCGACCCAGCGGTTGAGGTCGGACAAGAAGCACAGGCTGTTCATCCTGAGGTCATTGGATCACGGCCACACTTCTTGGTCGTCGCTGCCTCGGCGCGGGCCAGCAGCCGCTAGCAGAGTCCCCACCACGACCCCAGCACGCGGCCCAAATCAGTCCGACGATCCTTCGAGGTGGGACACGACGTGCACACTGCGGCATACGGTCCGCCCGGGACTTACAAGCGAGAGGCTGTGCCGTGTGGTCTGTATCGATCGAAGATCGACAATTGCCGAACGACGCCCCAGCTATCTCGCTCGCCGTACTTGTCACTTGAGGTTACACAGCAGTTACATTGTGTTACACCCACGTGTGTTGCCGAATTAGGCTCTAATGGATCAAGTAGGCGCCGCCTGTGGCGGCGCAGACGTGGCTGAGTTTGGCGCCTGGCTCGCCTGCCCGCCGGGCCGATCCCGCACGCTGCGCGCGGCCTGTCGGCCGTGCTCGCGCGGGCCGCCCGGCGGGCACTCATGGTCACGATCACATCACTCACAAAAATATGCGCATAAGCCGCGGCAGTAGAGATCAATACCCGTAGGCATATGGCGTGTGGCGGACGCTATCGTGGCTGCTGGGTGTGCGTGATGACTTCTCGATCTACACGTCGTGGCACGGTGCCGCCGGAATGATTCCGGATCGGCCCCACCTCCATGCCTGGCATGTCGCCGAGCAGGCAGCGCGCGAACCCGCGGAGGCGGAGGTGCTGCGCTGGTGGTCGTATGTTCGCCAGCGCAGCGAGGCGGTAGGGCCGTCCTGGATGTCGGCCTCGACCAGGTAACGCCGTCGGTAGCAGGCGCGATTCGTTGGGGGTGTTGCCGAGTCCCGCTTTTCGACCTTTAAGCTCGCGCTCCGCGTGCCAGCGCAAAGTCGTCGCCTCGGACGATAGCCGTGAGGGGCTCGTGGACGGCAGACTGCGGCCGTGAGCGAAACGGTCATAGTTGGCGTCGTTGCGGCACTTGCTGCGCTGGTTGGCAGTCTGGTCGGCGCAATTCCCGCCTTAGTGCAGCTTCGGGTTTGGGGCAAGCCGCTCAGCCGCGGAAGTGACACCCGGGAAACCTGGGAGGGGCGGGCGGGATGAACGTGTTCGAGCTGGAGATCTTCGAGCAGACCTCCGATTACGCGGAGGTGCGTCTGCGTGGCGGCGGTGGGGTGAAGACCCGGGGTTTGGATCGTGCGGCGATCGAGGATCTGATCGGGAGTGTCGAGCAGGCGTATACCGAGGATTCGGTCGTGCAGCGGGTGTACGGCTCTGCGTCGCTGCGAGAGCTGGGTGAGCGGCTGTTCGGTTTCCTCGACGGGGATCAGCGCTGGTTCAGCGACACGGTGACCGATCCCCGTGGC
Organism: Pseudonocardiales bacterium; assembly: GCA_023252195.1. Classification (GTDB taxonomy): domain Bacteria; phylum Actinomycetota; class Actinomycetes; order Mycobacteriales; family Pseudonocardiaceae. Next base: position 64,441 of record JAHEXI010000008.1, on the reverse strand, counting down.
GTCGTGGTGCGGATCGCGGCCGAGGAGCGGCTGCGTCATCTGCCGTGGGAGCTCGTGGCCCGCGATGGCGCGTTCCTGGCCGTGGCCGAACAGGCGCCACTGTTGCCGGTCCGGGCCGCGAGCCCGATTGCGAGTCTAGGTAGCCAGATCACACCAGGGAATCGACCGCTGCGGGTGCTGTTCATGGCGACCTCACCGGATGGCGTGGAACCGGTCCTGAGCTACGAGGCCGAGGAGGCCGGGATTCTGGCGGCCACGACCGATACCGGAACGGAACTGGTGGTGGAGGAAAGCGGGACCCTGGACGGGTTGCGCTTCACCGCCGAGTCCTACGGCGCGGGCTATTTCGATGTGCTGCACATCAGCGGGCACGCCACTGTTGACTCCGGGCGCCCGGCGTTCCTGGTCGAGAACGAGTTCGGGGGGCCGCTGCTGGCTGGCGCCGACGACTTGGCACGGGCGATGGCTGGCCAGTGGCCGCGGATGGTGTTCGTGTCCGGGTGCTTGACCGGTAACGCCCCTGACGGTGGGACGATCCCGTCGATGAGCGAGAGCCTGGTCAAGGCGGGAGCGTCAGTGGTGTTGGGGTGGGCGCTCCCGGTCGGTGACATTGCGGCCTCGCAGTTCGCCGCGGAGCTGTATCGGGCGCTCGCAGCCGGTCAGCCGCTGGATCGGTCGGTGGTTACCGCCCGCCGGCGGCTTCACGCCCAGCACAACCGCAACTGGCATCTGCTGCGCGTGTACGCTGACGCGTCACCACTGACGCCGATGGTGACTCCCCGCCACACGCCCGGCCGCGAACGCATCCGAGTCCGTCAGGCCGGTGAGGAATTCCTCGACCCGCAGACCCAACTGTCCCGGGTGGCCTCCCGTGCGCAGTTCGTCGGGCGCAGGCGGGTGATCCAACGATGCCTCCGCACACTTACTCGCCCCCTCGGCACCCCAGACGCGGCCGAGGCACTGGTCCTGCAAGGCATGGGCGGGCTGGGCAAGAGCACCCTGGCCTCCCGGCTGCTGGAACGGATGCCGACGTACCAGCGTCTGGTCTGGTACGGCCGTGTCGACGAGACCAAGCTGCGGGAACTGACCGAGAAGGTCACCTTCAGCAGTTTGGACCAGCAGATCGAGGCCGCGACGCTGATCGGTGACGAGCGGGCCGATCTCGTCATACGGCTGCGATACCTGTTCGCCGGACCGTTGGCGCAGATCCCCTGCCTTCTGGTTTTCGATGACTTCGAGCAGGGCAACCTCGATCAACACGACGGCGGCTACATTCTGTCGGTGCAGATGGCGGAGATCTTGCCAGCCCTGCTCCGCGCGATCCGCGACACCAACAGCCCTAGCCGAGTCGTGATTACCAGCCGGTACCGCTTCCCTGCGCCCGTGGGGACGAGCGTACGGGTGGAGGCATTGGAGACCTTCACCGCGATCGAGCAGACCAAGAAGATCGCGAACCTGCCGAACCTCCGTCCGGACGCGATTGCCACGCCCGAACCGGTCCGCCGGCGGTCGATCGAGGCTGCCGCCGGCAACCCTCGCCTACTCGACTGGCTCGACAAGATCGTCAATGACCCAGAGTTGGACGTGGAGGGGTTGATCGCAGCGATCGAGAACGAGACCGACCGGTTCCGGGAGACCATCCTCGCTGAGAAACTCCTCGCCGCGCAGCCGATCGAGCTGCAGAAGATGCTGGCCAAACTCAACGTGGTCGAGTTGCCGGTGCCCGCGGCGACGGTCCACGCCCTTCACGATCATCCCGACGCCGACAGACACATCCGCCGCTCCGGCGAGCTGGGCCTGCTCGAGGAAGGCACCGATTCCGAGACCGGTGAGCCGCGCTACTTCGTCTCCAACGTCCTGCGCCCCCTCATCCGACCGTTGATCAGTGACGAGGAGCATCGACAGGCCTGCGCCGCCGCCGCTCGGTCCCTCTTTGGCCTCTGGGTCGGCCCAGCCCCTGCAGCGGCCGGGGACGCGCCGCGATGACGTCGGTGGAGCGGTGGGTCGAGGTGCATCGTCTGGCTGTGGCTGGTGGGGAGGCGGTCATCGCCCGTCGGGTGGGGAATCGGGTGGGCCGGGTCTGGCTGGCCACGTCCCGGTTCGCTGATGTGACCCGTCTGGCCGAGGCCACCCTGACTCTCGGCGAGGATCCCGACGCCCTCTACGACCTCGGGTGGGCCCAGCAAGCAACCGGGTCTCCGGCTGCGGCGTTGACCGCCTTAGAGCGGGCGTTGCAGCTCTACCGCGCTGCCGGTCACCGCGGGAACCAAGCCGCCACGCTGACCAACATCGGCCGCGTGTACGCCGGGTGGGGGCAGGGTGAGCAGGCCCTCGACTACTACCAGCAGGCCCTGCCGATCATGAGGGAGGTCGGTGACCGCGCCGGCGAAGCCGCCACGCTGACCAACATCGGCCACGTGTACGACCGGTGGGGGCAGGGTGAGCAGGCCCTCGACTACTACCAGCAGGCCCTACCGATCCGTCGGGAGGTCGGTGACCGCGCCGGCGAAGCCGCCACGCTAAACAACATCGGCGGCGTGTACGACCGGTGGGGGCAGGGTGAGCAGGCCCTCGACTACTACCAGCAGGCCCTACCGATCCGTCGGGAGGTCGGTGACCGCGCCGGCGAAGCCGCCACGCTAAACAACATCGGCGGCGTGTACGCCGGGTGGGGGCAGGGTGAGCAGGCCCTCGACTACTACCAGCAGGCCCTACCGATCCGTTGGGAGGTCGGTGACCGCGCCGGCGAAGCCGCCACGCTGA
>JAHEXI010000008.1:0-61668 GCA_023252195.1 Pseudonocardiales bacterium | reverse complement strand
AACAACATCGGCGGCGTGTACGCCGGGTGGGGGCAGGGTGAGCAGGCCCTCGACTACTACCAGCAGGCCCTACCGATCCGTTGGGAGGTCGGTGACCGCGCCGGCGAAGCCGCCACGCTGAACAACATCGGCGGCGTGTACGCCGGGTGGGGGCAGGGTGAGCAGGCCCTCGACTACTACCAGCAGGCCCTACCGATCCGTCGGGAGGTCGGTGACCGCGCCGGCGAAGCCGCCACGCTGACCAACATCGGTCTCGTGTACGACCGGTGGGGGCAGGGTGAGCAGGCCCTCGACTACTACCAGCAGGCCCTGCCGATCATGAGGGAGGTCGGTGACCGCGCCGGCGAAGCCGTCACTCGCTTCAACCTGGCGATGGTCTACCGCGGGCAGGGACAACTCGACCGGGCGGTCGCTGAGCTGGAGCAGGTCATCGAACTCGACCGCCAGATCGGCCACCCCGACCTGGAATCCGACACCGCCACACTCGAACAAGTCCGTCAAGAATATGTGCGATCAGAGCGGCCTTCGGGCGGCCGGGCTACGGGTGAGGAGTGAGATTGTGACGACGGCCTCGATCGAGGTGTCGGGACCAGACGCTGAGGCGCTGGCGCGGGAGTTGCGGGCGGTGATGGCGGGCGCGGCTCGCGAGGGCGAGACCGTGTCCGCGGTGGAGGTCGACCGTTCTCCTGAGTTGGTGATCGCGGTGATCGGCCTGGTGCTCAACGGCGTGAGCACGGCCCGGACGCTATGGGATTGGTGGCAAGCACGCCGTCCGAAGGGCGTCACAGTGAGGATCTTGCTGCGCCAATGATCGTTTGGACACTTTATGGTCACAAAACACATCCAGATAACCACAAGCAAGCACAGGCGACTAGCGTTGCAGTAGCAAAGCCGCAGGTAATCAGCACTATCCAAAAACAACCACGGCCACGGTCCGAGAATCCTTGGGTTTAAGGTTGACGTTCCCTCGGCCCGAGATCGTCCACGTTGCGATGGTGGTGTCAATGGCGCCTAACGGCGTCGCACTGCGATGGCGCAACGCCACCATTGACACCACCATCGCAACGAGCAAGGTGGCCAGGACGAGGGAACGGGGCAGGAGCAGGGTCCGTGTGCGGGCAAGAAGTCCGTGCCCTCTACGTACCCTATGTGGGAGCACCTACGGTCTTTCACGGCTAACCACGGTCAGCCGAAACCGCTGCTCAACGGGTCTGTCCTGCACAAGCCATGTAGTTCCCCAGCTCATGACCAAACAAAAGCGTCATCATATAAATACCACGACCTCACTAGCTGTTACATCGGGAGGAAGTACTTATTTACCTAAAGGTCGATCACTGTCGTGTCGACCGGCTCGAATATTTGCATGGTACGGAAGAAAGGTGACCGCCGTACAAAAGACGCACGTCAGAATCACCTGCATCAGGATGCCAACCCTCGGGAAGTAACTGAACAGGGCAACCATCGCGGTTATGTTGAGTGCAACCAATAGAACAATCCAAAATATTGTTGCGATTGAATCGGCGCGCCTGTGTCTTGCAAACTGGTCGTCTAAGGCATCCGGCCGGTTGACCCAGTCCAGCAGGCTCTGCCCGCAGAGGTCACCGATTACGAACGACGTTACACCAAAGAACAAGAATATGACGTAATCCAGATCGAAAAAAGCTGCGAGCATTGAGAAGGTCAACACGTAGATGGCGATTAGCATTGTTCTGACGAGCCGGGCAATAGAGTAAAATGTAGATGTTGGCGCAGTCGCATCATTCCGTCGATTCCGGCGGTGATTAACATAACCACCGATCGCCACAAGAAGCGAGAGGATAAATCCGCCAATCGAAGCCAACTTAGCACCGACGTCTAGGATATTCATCTCTCTCCGATCCGTCACAAGAGGGTCAGTTCTTCCCTGTCGTGGTTGTCTGGCCCCACCGTCCATCCCGGTGGCAACACCGTACCCGCCTTGGGGGCATCGCGTACCGGCGCACCTGCAAGCGAGGCCTCGCCCCGAACTGCGTACCACTGAAAATGATCTAAACTTTAAAACGGGTACTTTAAAAGGATACTGCATGAATAAGCTGCGCATTGTCGAAATAAGCTAGAACAATCGACCTGTGCTCGTTCAATGAACCATTAGCTTGAGTCCTTAAAGTCGGAAGGCTGGCGCTTTAACCATTACCTGGTGACATCTTGCGCTAGCAGCGCAACTTTGTTCGCTGTCGACATGCCTAATCACGGCTCGCGCGGCGCGAAACTAGACCCACCGTCGTGCCATACGCGTGCCACAAGCGGCGGTCAGTAGCGGTCAACAGGGGCCACTCCCGACCACAGTCCACCGCAGGTTAGCGCCGTGACCAGGGCATCATTGTAGGGTTCCCAAGCTCTAGACGCGGGTTCGATTCCCGTCACCCGCTCCACCCTAAAGGCACCAGTTCTAGAGTCATCCTGCTCCTTTGTTGCGGTCGGTGTCGAAGGTCCGCGTGCCACTAGCTCAACGGACGAGAGCGCTGGACGAGTCGTCGTAGCCATCATCATCCTTATCCAGTCACTCCGCTTCATCGGCGTCATCAGACTCGGCGCGATGCGCGTCGACTAAACCGCTGAGTCGGTCCGCGATCGCCCGATCCTCAACCGTCGTGGCGTGCATGATGAACGTTCTGATCCAGTGCTGTCAGGGCCGTCGTTGATCAGCACGGATGGGTGGTACGTCATCACGGCGACGTGTCCGTCAGCACCGTCGTGGCGAGGGAGAAATGCAGGTTGTCGATGCGTCTGACTAGTGCCAAGCAACGGCATCTCGTCGCAGTGCCGATCGTGTCAGGCCCAGAATCCGGTGCCTCTTTGCGTGTCTCTATATAGCGCGGACATCTGCGGCCTGGGGTCCGCGCTGGCCTTGGGTGACTTCGAACTCAACCCGCTGGTTTTCCTCAAGATTCCGGTAACCCGATCCCACGATCGCTGAGAAGTGCACGAACACGTCCGGGCCGTCCCCGTCAGGGCTGATGAAACCAAAGCCCTTCTCACCGTTGAACCACTTCACCGTGCCCTGTGCCACCTTGTGGCCTCCTCATCATGACGCGTCCCGACCTCGCGTCTATGGGCCCAGCGGGGGGCGTGTGCGGACTCTCAACTCTAGCGACAGCGGGAACAGCGTCATTAACAAGATCCTGCGTGGTGGGTGAGCCGAGGGCCACGAAGATCGACCCGCGACCCTGTTCGTGCCGGTCAGCGACTAGGCACGGTAGGGAGATTCCCAAGCTTTCAATCAAGAACAGGTGCCTCCGGCGGGCCTTGGCTCCAGGATGGCCAGCAGAGCTGGGCTCGAAAGTGGTGGGTTACCAGTGGCGCAGGTATCCCGCCCCGTCAGCAACCAGGAGGCTCCAAGCAAGGCCGCCGACGCGACGGGATACCCGCTTCCCCCTCATGCCCTGCGGCAGCGGGACACCTCATGCGCCTGGTGATCTTGGTTCGTGCCCTCGCGTGCCTGTTCCCATGGTGGCTCACGGGGAATCACCGGCTCTAGCGGACAAGAACTCATTGACCGTGCATGGGAACGCTTCCCGGCTCACACCGCGTGACTGTCTGCTCCTTTGCAAGGTGGGGGTTGAGGGTTCAAGTCCCTTCGTCTCCACTGCGACCACTTGGCCAGGGGTGAGGGTGGAGCGGTTAGGTGAAGAATTCTGTGAGGAGTTCGTTCGTGTGGGTGGTGGCGTGAGTGGGGATCCAGTGGTCGACGCCGGTGATCTTCTCGTAGCGCCATGGGCCGCTGAGGTATTTCTCGGAGTCGGTCATCTGTTGTTCGCCGAGCGCGGGATCGCCATCGCTCCAGACGCCCAGTACCGGGCAGGTGATCGTGGACATTCCGAAGTTGACCTGGTTGAGGGCGAAGATCTCGGGGGAGAGGTTCGCGCGGTACCAGCTTAGGCCCGCGGTGAGGGCGCCGGGCCGCGCTAGGTCGGTGAGTTGCCGATCGAGGTCGATGTCGTCGTCACGGAGGCGGCCGTCATGGATCCATTGCCGGTACCAGCTCCAGTCGTTGGCTGGCATCTGTTCCTCGGCGATGCCGGGAAACTGGAACCACAGCACGTACCAGGACAGCTGCTTTTGTGTGAACCCGGCTCCGAAGACAGCGTCGGGATGTCCGACCGACAGGGCGGCCAGCCTGTTCACTCTCTCGGGTGTGGTGCCAGCCAGGAGCCAGCCGAGCAGCGCGCCCCAGTCGTGGCCGGCGACGGAGACGCTGTCGATGCCGAGGTGGTCGAGCAAGCCGGTGATGTCGTGGAGGACGAGGGGGAGGGCGTAGTCCTCGACGCGATCCGGTCTGCTGCTGTCGCCGAAGCCGCGCAGATCGGGAGCGATGACCCGGTGCCCGGCCTTAAGGAGAGCATGGATCTGGTGGCGCCACATGGTCGCTCGGTCCGGGAAACCGTGCAGCAGTAGAACCGGGGAGCCTTCGCCGACGTCGATGACGTTGAACGCCATCTCGCCGAGCTCGACTTTTGTGGACACAAACGCGGTGGTGTCGTTGTTATCGGGCATCATTTGTTTTCTCTTTCAGATAGCAGCATTAGTGGACTAAAAACCTACGCAATAGTCGCGCAGTATGTCGGGGTTTCCTGTGGAGCTCGATGACGGGGTTTCTGGATCGGTTCTTCATGCTCAGCGGCGCTGATGTGACCGAGATCCGTCAGCGTCGTGGTGAGGGAGCCGTCTGGGTTGGTCATTGCCTGCTGTACGGGCCGGGTCTTGTCCGATGACGTGACCATAGCGGTGGTGGTGGGTTCATGCCTGTCAGCTTGGCGTTGATCCGGGTGGGCTGCTCCGAAACGGGCTGCGGCTTTGGTGTGTCTGGCCCGACGTGGCGGGAGCTGGATTGTGTTTTGTGCCACCATGGAGGTGAGGGGTGTTGTTTATCCTGCGCTACTGACCCTGGCTGCTGTGTCGTGCATATGTGTGATGGCGTGTTGGCTACCGACCAGGAGACACTATGAACACGAGTATCGGTGATCATGCTGTGGTGCTGGGCGCCAGCATGGCGGGGCTGCTGACCGCGGGGGTGTTGGCCAGGTCTTACGGCCGCGTGACGGTATTCGACCGCGACGCCATGCCCGAGATTAGCGTCCACCGGCGAGGGGTGCCGCAGGACAGGCACTTGCACTTCCTGCACCCTCGCGGCAGGCAGGCACTCGACGAGCTGTTCCCCGGTCTGACCGCCTGGCTCATCGGGCAAGGGGCTCCTACCGGAGATGTGCTGGGCAACATCCGGTGGCAGCTGTCCGGGCATCAGTTTCGCCAGGCAAACATCAGACTGCCCGGTCTGCTGGCCAGCCGGCCGTTTCTGGAGGGCCACGTCCGTGCCCGGGTGAGCGATCTACCGAACGTGACACTGGTTGAGCGCACCGATGTGGTCGCAGTGACCGCGACGCCCGACCGTTGCCGAGTCAGCGGGGTGCGGGTACACGGCACCGCCGGCGGGGGCGAGCGAGCTGTGCCGGCCGATCTGGTCATCGATGCCACCGGACGAGGGTCCCGAGCGCCGTTGTGGCTGTCCGAACTGGGTTATGAACCAGCCGCGGTGGATCGAGTAGATATCGGGCTCGGTTATGCCACCCGCATCTACCGGCTGCGGCCAGGAGCTCTCGGTACCGATATGGCGATGTTGACCGCGGGAACACCGCAGAACCCGCGCGGCGGCGCGATCGCCGCGATCGAGGGTGGGCGCCACATCCTGACGCTCTTCGGGATCCTGGGCGACCACCCACCGACCGACCCGCCCGGTTTCGACGCGTTCGCGGCCAGCCTGGTGTTCTCCGACATTACCGACGCGATTCGCGATGCCGAGCCGCTGACCGACCCGGTCTCGATCCGGTTTCCGGCCAGCGTGCGCCACCGCTACGAACGACTGCGGCGCTTCCCGATCGGTCTGCTGATTCTCGGCGACGCGGTGTGCTCGTTCAACCCGATATACGGCCAGGGAATGACCGCAGCCGCAATACAGGCCGGCGCGCTACAGCGGCTGCTGGCTCGGGGCGAAATGCCACAGCCACGCCGTTACTTCCGGACAATCGCCCGTACCATCAATACACCATGGGATATCGCGGTCGGGGCGGACCTGGCCTTTCCCCAGGTACCGGGGACACGCACCGCGAAGATCCGGATGGTCAACCGCTATTTGCCGAAACTGCACGCCGCCGCCACCGCCGACGTCACTCTGGGGCGGGCATTTGTCCGAGTGCTGGGCATGGTGGACCGCCCCGAAGGGCTATTGCGGCCCGACCGAATGCTACGAGTGCTATGGACCCACCGACCGGGCGCACCAGCACCGACGTGATCCGGCGGGGGCACCGGGCACGGCGCGTCGTGCCACACGCGTGCCACAAGAAGGGGTCAGCATCGGTCAACCGGGGTCACCCCTGACCCCAGCCGGCCGCAGCTCAAGGACTAGACCAGGGTGGCATTAGAGGGTTCCCAGGCTCTAGACGCGGGTTCGATTCCCGTCACCCGCTCAAATCGCAAAAGCCCAGGTCAGGGAATGTCCTCTGTAGACCTGGGCCTTTGTAATGGACTGTCAATATTTACCGGCGTGCTGTCTGCGTGCTGTTAGCCAGCGGGTACTGAAGCGCCGGACGGGGTATCCGCTTCACCGTCATTCGGGTCTTCGACCGTGCTGCGGCTGTGCTCGCGCGGGCCGCCCCTGCGGGCGGCGATAGTCGCGCTAAGGCGTTGGTCCTTGACTGTCGGCTCAGAGTCCGCGACACGCCGCGCCGGATCGGTCAAGGCTCGCCATTGCGGGTGTTTCGTGTCGCACCATTTTGATTAGGCTGTGCTGTGTCGCACGGTCCCGTGATGTCGTGACGGAAGGAGTCGTTCGATGTCGTCGCTCCCGCCCGAACTGGCAGGGCCCGTCGAGCAACTCCGAGTGAAACTCGCGGAGATCAACGGCTCCGAGCAGACCTGTATGACCAACGCCGTAGCTAGCGCATCGCAAGGCCAGCGCCTTCCGGAAGCCCAGGCGATCATGGCCAAGTGTCGACAGACGTCAGCTACTGCCGCCGCATCAGCGATCAACATCTTCCTCAGTAAGTGTTCCCACATCGGCAGGCCCGCCACCTCGTTGGGCGAGGCAGCGATCCTCGCTGCGACCGCCCGAAGCGTCTCGGACTTCTGGGCCACGTCCGAGAGCAACGCAGCTGCCCTCGCGTCTGAGGCCGCCGCCGAGCTCTCGGCCCTAGGACCCGACAAGACCATCCAAGCGATCAACAACATCTACAGCGACCGGGTCTCGGCGATCAGCCGCTACTTCGAGCAACTCACCACCTGACCAGGCCGGATGCCTGACTCGAAGCCAGTACTCAGACGTCCGTTGACACCTCGCATCCACTTGTGTGCGCATCGGTGTCGGTAGGGCACCAAAGACGGCCCCTTCGTGGACGAAGTTGCCTCAGACGAGTGCGCCGCCGGCTTGTCTGGCTACAAGATGGGACGAGCTGGGTCGGTGGTTATCTCTTGTGAGTGTATCGCTACTCACTGTCGTCGAGCGGGTCAATCGGAATTCCCGTTGCACACACCCAATCCACCGATGTTCCACAGCATCTCCACCAACCACTCCACAGGGCACCACCTGTACACACGCTGTGGACGCCGCTCGCCCAGGCGGTGCCCCTACGGTGTCGCCCTGTGCACCCAACGCCCCTTTACGACCAACTACGTGGCGAGCGAATTAACGCCGACATCCCCGCAAGCGAAGCTGACCAGCAGCCGGGAGATCATCCCGGGAAACACCGCCTCACCCTTGGCGGACTGGGTCCTATGGCGGAAGTGTCCGTCCAGCCACCACGGGCAGGAGCCGACCGCGCCCCGGCCTGGTCCTGGTTCACCGCGATCGAGCCGGCGGCGCAGTCCGTAGTCCATGCCACGCCGCGAGCCTAACCCGACGGTGCGACACCTCGTCACGGACGGATACACACAGCGAGCCAGCCGACGACCAACCGCCAAAGTGCGGTAGCGGCGTGGGGACCGCAAGCAGCCCTTCCTCCGCCAGCCCACGCACAACCAACCCCGGAAGAACCCGGCATGCTCACCCGCGCACGGATGCGAACCGACGACAAGTAGACCACACCGCACCCTGGCCGAAGTACGTGGCATTGAACTGCCATCCGCAGGCCGCGCACAGGATAGAGAATCGGCCACGAGCCAGTGGGAGAGCCACGCACACACACTGGATCGCAAAGTGGCCGCCCATGTGCTGATAGTTAGCGCACCGGTCCACAACGCACGTTCGGTGACCGCCTAACGGCCCGGGACCCTACCCAATGATCTGTATCGACGAGCGAGGACCTTGCTGTCAGCCGGATTTGTGCGGCACGCTCGCCGATGAAGAAGTGCCTTCATCGGAGTCTGGCTGGGAGCGAGGGAGCGCCATGCACGCGACCGTTGGTGACAGGGTCCACATCAAGGGCCGCAACGTCGGCATGCAGGAACATGTGGGCGAAATCCTGGAAGTACGGGGTCTGGAAGGAGAGCCGCCCTACCTGGTGCGGTACTCAGACGGACACGAGTCGCTCGTTTACCCAGGGCCCGACTGCATCATTGAACAACGAGGTCCTGCAGATTGACATTCTCCGCCTGCCCGCCGACGGCGGCGAGTGCCGTGGCGGGTGTTCGCCTGGCCACCATGGCTAAGAGCTAACTCGCGCTACGCAGAACCATGTCTGCTGACATACTCGGTGGGTCAGCTAGCCGACGATGCACAACGGGCGACCGTGGCGCGGGAAACGCAAGCCAGTCGTCACGCGATGGCGCCGCCCAGGCCCGGAGGGTGAGCGGCCTCGGGCGGTGGTGTTCACCGTCCTGGAGTACCGGTCAGTCCCGTCGTAGCGTTCGCTTTGATCACATTGGAGACCAATTCCTGAGGTTCTTCGAAGTAGTCCATCACGATAATTCCAATGCGTCCTGGTGGGGATTCGGCAAGATAGTCGTTGAGACGTGGATTTATCTTCTTTGAGTAACCGTGTGCGGTCAGCCCAACAGCGCTGGAAAACGTAATATATAACTCATTTTGATCACCACGTCTGGCTTTTTCTATGTGAGCAACGACGTAATCGAACTTGTCGTCATCTCCAGGATTCTGATAGCGATCCTCAATATCATAGATTGGGAGTGCTGCACTTCTGAAGCACTCGTTTTCCGGCCAGTAGGAAAGGTCAAACCCAACACCTTTGCTACCTTCGAATCTGCGCAACAATATGATCTTACCTCGCACATCTTCCAACCTTGTTTCGGATGTGAGTGCGGGACTGGTGACCACAGAATTGCTACCAGGAGGAGCGGCGATGAAATTGTAGAATAGTGGGATATCTTCGATACATTCCCATGTTTTTGCATTGAATGTATCTTCAAACGAGCGGGTGTTTTTTCCAGGGGTCGCCGTGTCTGCGATCGGTAATCTGCAAGCAATTTGAGAAGGAGCGAACTTGCCGAGCGCGTCATCGACACGACTCTCGTCTTCTACTGATATCAAAATTGTTTCAGAAGGGTACCGTTTAAGGAAGTTGAAGCAAATAGTCAGAATATCCACGTAGCTTTTTTCCGTGCATATAACATCGTGGTGTACACAAAGATTGTCCTGGTAATGCGTGAACCTGATGTCAAGAAAGCGTATTCCCGCATTCAACTGGTCGGACAGATCCAGCTCCTGCGTCTTTCCGACTCCGAGCAATCCGCTGATGCAGCAAGAATTATGTGTTCCGGGAATGCTCAGAGTCATCACTGAAGCGTCATCGGGAACGTAACGCATCCAGGAAGTGTGAGTAACGAACTCGTCCATCATGTCCTCCGGTCGTCCACGGCCGGGCGCCCGGCGAATGAACACCCTGTCCTCGTCGCCGACAATGATCGAAGATCGGGGCTATCCCCGTCAAGCGCAGCCTTCACCGATCCACCAGCCCCCTCCCGCGTTGTCCTGCGCCCGGGCGGCACACCCCGGGCGTCCGATGATCTTGGTTTGTGCCCTTGCGTGCCCGTTCCCACGGGGACTCACGGGGAACCACCGCCGCTGGCGGACAAAAGCTCACTGTCCATGCACGGGAACGTTTCCAGCTCACGCAGCGTGACGGTCCGCACCTTTGTAAGGAGGTGCTCCGATGCGCCTGACTGCTGAACAGTACTCCTCCTCCGTGTCGCGCTAATGTCCATCGCCACCGGTACTGGCTGGAGGTGGGACATGGCCGGGGTCACGGTTTGTGAGGCTCTCCTCGGAGCTGAGCTTGCGCAATGACATTGCGGAGTCGCATCGTCGGAGCACCCGCCGACAACGTCGTCGTTTTTGCTGACCTCGTCAGCGAGTACTCCAGCCGTAGATCGTGATCAGGTGAGCTGAGCTTCTTGACGGCGGTAGTAGCTGGCGCGGGCGCGGTGTTGATGGCGGCGTCGCCAGTGTGGACCAGGCCAGCGGATCGGTGAGCCGTACGCTCCGTGAGGAACGTGGTCGGGATAGAGGAATGAATGCCAGTGGTGACCGACCACCAGACACAACGCAGAGCCAGGGTCATGGCGCACGCCGGTCATGCTGTCCGCGTGCTGGCACGGCTGCCCGAACCCCGCGCCCCCGAGCAAGGAGCACCAGTACGGCGTGGCTACTCCGCGGATCGGCGGACGACGTCCGTGAGTATCTCGATCAGCTGCCGACGGCTCTGCGGGCTCATGCGGCTGAGGACCGTCAGTAGACGCCTGGCGGTGTCCGGGTCGGTGTTGCCGATGATCGGTTCGGCGGCGGCAGTGAGGGACAACTGGACGCGTCGACCGTCTTGCGGGTCCGGCGTGCGGCACACCAGCCCCGCGTGCATCAGCCGATCGACGATCGCGGACGTAGCCGGCGGTTTGGTACCGAGGACCTGGGCCAGGTCGGTAAGCGTCAGCGGAGACAGCGCGCTGATGAAGTGCAGCACGGTGAGCTGTAATAACGTCATTCCGCGGCCCGCCCAGACTGCGGAGCTGGTGGCGACCACCACGCGCAGATGGGCGATGATCCAACGGAGGTCTTCTTCCGTCACCGGCCCCGCGTTGTGGCCACGGTTCACGCGCTGACCGCTCGACCGGGCATGCGGGTCGCCTTTATCGCCCACTCGGCAGATTCAATCACCTACGGGCGCCGTGGCGTCAGTAGATGTAGGCTTTGATGCTTTAGCCAGCCAGATCGGTGGTCCACTCCGCAGCCTCGTAGACCAGTAGGCACTCAGACGTCGTGGCTTCATCTAGGGCGTTGCGGACTGCGGGGCCGACCCCGACCAACCGCAACCAACCCTGACGGTCGGTGAGCACGTGGTGGGCCCAGACCAGCACGTCAAACAGTCGATAGTCGCAGCTGCCCACTCCGGCCAGATTCACGCAGGTAGATCTTCTCCCTCGCCGGACAGCTTTGGCGCGCACGTCATCGGTCCGGCTCCTCACCGTTCGCCCCGACACATAACGATGAAGGCGCACCTACACCGCGGGGCCGTCATCCATCGTGCCTGCAGAGCACCGACGGATCTGGGCCGGGTGAACTCTGTGCGAACGGCGCCGAACTGCACCATTCACCGCACATCTTAGACTCGTGATGCGCTGGCGGAGCCGCCGGACGGTGCGGCGTCAGTCCTGGAATCGGTAGCCCATTCCGGATTCGGTGATGAGATAGCGGGGGCGGGCCGGTTCTGGTTCCAGCTTGCGGCGCAGTTGGGCCAGGTAGACCCGCAGGTAGTTGGTTTCGGTGCGGTAGGCGGGTCCCCATATCTCGCTGAGTAGTCGACGCTGGGAAACAAGTGCGCCGCGGTCGCGGACCAGGATTTCGAGGATGGCCCACTCGGTGGGGGTCAGGTGCACCTGCGTTCCGGTACGGTTGGTCACTTTTTTCGCGGCCAGGTCGATGCTGAAATCCAGGGTGGCGACCACCGTGTCCCGATCAGTCGGCGAACCGGATCTGCGCACGGCGGCGCGCATCCGAGCGAGCAGTTCGGGCATGCTGAACGGCTTGGTCAGGTAGTCGTCGGCCCCGGTGTCCAGCGCGTTGATCTTGTCGGCGCCATCGGTTCGGGCGGAGAGCACGATGATCGGCACGGTGGACCAGCTGCGTAGTTCTGTGATCACCGCAGTGCCGTCGAGATCGGGCAGGCCGAGGTCGAGGAGCACCAGGTCGGGGTGTTCCTCGGCACCGGCTCGCAGCGCTGCCCGGCCGGTCTGTGCGGTGCGCACGGCGTAGCCGCAGGCAGTGAGGTGGATGCGGATGGCGCGCAGGATGTGCGCGTCATCGTCGACCACCAGGACCCGGGTCGTCATCACGGCTCACGGGTTCGGGCGGCGAGCTCGGGCACCGTTGCGGAGGGAGTCGGTGCGAGCGGAAGGGTGATCGTCATGGTCAAGCCACCACCGGGGGTCGGCTCGGCGCGGATGCGGCCGCCCATCGCTTCGGTGAAGCCGCGGGCCACCGCCAGACCCAGTCCCACCCCGGGCCGCGACGACCGATCGCCGAGCCGCTGAAACGGCGCGAACAACGACTCGAGTGCCCCGATCGGCAGGCCGGGCCCCCGGTCGCTGACGGCCAGCTCGGCCTCCCCACCGTGCACCGTTGCCCGGATCAGCACCGAGGAGCCCTGACCGTGCCGCAGTGCGTTGTCGATGACGTTTGCCACCACCCGTTCGAGCAGCCCCGCATCGGCGAGCACCGCCGCCAGCGTGTCATCGACGTCGGTGGCGACGAGATGCCCGCCGTCCACGGTCGACAGGGCACGTGCGACGACCTCGTCGTAGCCCACCGCGGTCAGCTGCGGCAGCACAGCTCCCGTTGCCAGCCGGGCGGAGTCGAGCAGGTTGTCGACCAGCCCCTGGAGGCGGTCCGCGGACTCCTCGACGGTAGCCAGCAATTCGGTGGTGTCTGCGTCGGACAGTTTCAGCTCCGGGTCGCGCAAGCTACTCGCCGCGGCCTTGATCGAGGTCAGCGGCGTGCGAAGGTCATGGCCGACCGCGGAGAGTAGCGCGCTGCGAAGCTCGGTGGCTTCGGCTCGACGTTGGGCGTCGCGCGCCTGGGCCGCCATCCGCTGGGCCCGCAGCGCGAGCAGCGCCTGACCCGCCACCGCCTGCAGCACGCGCCGGTCCCCGGCGGTCAGGGTCCGACCGAGCAGCGACAGGTGAACGTCAGCGTCGATCGCGACGTCCGCATCGGCGTCTTCCGGTGCCTCAACCGGGTCGGGTCCGGCACTGGCCACCCGATGCCAGCCGGCCTGCCGCCGCTCGAGCAGGGCGACTGAGCGGGCTCCGAAGGACTCCCGCACCTTGTTCAGCAACAGTGGAAGCGGCTCCTGGCTAGTCAGTACCGCCGCGGCGAAGTCACTGAGCAGGGTCGCCTCGGCCCTGGCCCGGGAGGCCTGCTCACCGCGTCTCGCCGCCTGGTTGACCACCAGCGCCACCAGCACCGCAACCATTACCATCACCGCGAGCGTGATCACGTTCTCGTTGTCCGCGATCGTGAAGGTGTACAGGGGCGGTGTGAGGAAGAAGTTGAGCAGCACCCCGGACGCGCTCGCGGCCAGCAGAGCGGGGCCCAGTCCACCGATCAGCGCGACCACGACCACTGCCAACACGAACAGCATCACGTCGGTGGGCAGCCCGAGCAATCCCCGGCCAGCCACCGAGATCAGCGTTGCCAACGCCGGCAACGCCAGCCCGAACAGCCAGCCCAGCAGCTTGCGGCGGCGCGAAAGCCGTCCCGTCGCGGTCGTCATAACTTCAGTGTGGTCCCGACTTGCTCCGGCGCGGCCGCACCCAGCCAGCCCTGGTCGACGACACCCAGGTGATAAGGCACGTTGACCACTACAACTCCGGGAGTAAACAGCAACCGCCCCTTCAACCGCAGCGCACTCTGGTTGTGCAGCAGGTTCTGCCACCATCTCGTAGTCACGTATTCCGGGATGAAAACGGTGATGACCGAGCGCGGTTCATATCGGCGCAGTTCCCGGACGTATTCGACGAGCGGTTGGGCCAGGTCGCGGTACGGCGCGGCCAGCACCTTCAGGCGCACCGGAAGATCGCGACGCGCCCACTCACCGACCAGCTCCCGGGTCTCGGCGGCGTCCAACTCCATGGTCACCGCTTCCAGCACGTCCGGTCGGGTGGCGCGGGCCAGCGCCAACGCCCGTAGCGCCGGCCGGTGCAGCCGCGAGACCAGCACGATCGCGTGCACCCGAGCCGGCAGGGTGGGTGCCACATCCTCGGCGCTGATCTCGTGGCTCACCCGGGCGTAATACCGGTTGATCCCGCGCATTACGAAGAACAACAGGATCATCGCCGTGACCGCCAGCCACGCACCGTGTGCGACCTTGGTGGCGAACACCACGACCAGCACCACCGTGGTCGAGACCGCACCCACCAGATTGATCGCCTGGGAGCGGCGGATCGACCGGCGTCGCCGGGGTTGCCTCTCGTCGGCCAGCTCCCGCGTCCAGTGCCGCACCATCCCGACCTGGCTGAGCGTGAAGCTGGTGAACACGCCGATGATGTACAGCTGGATCAGTTTGTCGATGTTCGCGTCGAATCCGACGATCAAAGCGACGGCCACCCCCGCGAGCAGCAGGATCCCGTTGGAGAACACCAGCCGGTCCCCACGGTTGTGCAGCTGCCGAGGCAGGTACCGGTCCCGGCCCAGGATCGAGGCCAGCACCGGGAAGCCGTTGAAAGCGGTGTTCGCGGCAAGGATGAGGATCCCAGCGGTCGCGGCCTGGAACAGGTAGAACAGCGCCGAGCCGCCACCGAACACCGAGGTCGCGATCTGCGAGATCACCGACGGATTCCCGTCGGGCTCGGCGCACGCTTGTAGCCGCACTGCCAGCAGGGTGATCCCGGCGAACAACGTCACCGCGATCACGCCCATCAGCGTCAGCGTCAGCGCCGCATTGCGGCTCTTGGGTTTACGGAAGGCCGGCACCCCGTTGCTGATCGCCTCCACCCCGGTCAGCGCGGTACAGCCCGACGCGAAGGCCCGCACCAGCAGGATCACGGTGAACATCCCGCCGATGTGGATGGTTGCCGGCAGCGGCAGCCGGGCCGTCTCGGCCAACGCCAGCGTGCCACCCCAGCCCTTGACGGCCGCCACCACGAACATCAACAAGGTCAAGCCGATGAACGCGTAGGTCGGCACGGCGAACGCCCGGCCCGACTCCTTCGTCCCGCGCAGGTTCGCCAGCGCGAGCACCACGACGAACCCGACCGACAGCGCCACCGCGTGCGGCGCGAGCTCCGGCAGCGCCGAAGTGATCGCCACCACGCCGGACACAACCGAGACTGCGACCGTCATCACGTAGTCCACCAGCAACGCGCTGGCCGCCACCAGCGCTGCGGTCTCGCCGAGGTTGTCCCTGCTCACCACGAAGGCCCCGCCGCCGTTCGGGTAGGCGAAGCAGGTCTGCCGGTAGGACGCCACGACCACCACCAGCAGCATGACCACGGCCAGCCCGACCCACGGTGTCTGGGTCAAGGCGGCGAGACCACCGGCTGCTAACACCAGGACGATCTGCTCGGTCGCATACGCCACTGAGGAGATCGGGTCGCTGCAGAACACCGGCAAGGCCAGCCAGGTAGGCAGCAACGTCTCGCCCAGCCGGGCACTGCGCATCGGCCGGCCGACCAGCAACCTCTTCAGCAGCAGACTCACACCGCCGAGCCTCGCATCGCCCCAACCCGCCGGCACCGATCTTGACGCCTTCATAACGAGTCATTGCGCTTCACCAACCTCAGCTGATGGCGGCGCCCAGCACCATCGTCAGCTGGGGGGTGAGGGTGCCTCGGCGCGTGCCTGACGGGAACCAGTCCCGCAGGGTGGGAGCAGCCGTCACCCGCACGTCGATCCGGGCCAGCCGGGTCACGCCGTAGCAGGTGGGTCGCACCGACCACAAGGTGCGGTGCGGGCCGAACTGGACCAATGCGAGCAGTTTCGGTATCAGCATGGGCACCATAAGCCGGTGAGCGGTGGGGGTGGCTTCGACGCGCCAGTCGACGCCGGTCGCCGCCATCGAGATGCCATGCGCCGGCTGACCGTCGAAGCTGGCCAACGTTTTGGGCAGCGCCCAGTTGGTGCGTCCACCGACCACGCTGGCCAGCGAGTCGACGGCGATGAAGGGGATGTGAGTGAACACGGTGGCACCCCGGCGGTAGACGACTGCCCCGATGACCTCGCGGTAGCGCCCGACGGGAGTGCGCAGGTACCGGATCAACGCTCCGACCGTGGCGATCGGCGTGGCGCCAGCCGACACCTCCGTCGACACCACCGCATTGATCGCCGCCCGGGCGCGGGCGTCCGGACGATCCGTCCACAGCAGCGCGGTAGCGGTGACCCGCCACGGCGCGGGCGGGGCGGTTGCGGGCAAGGCGGCCAGGTCCTCGCGGCGCAACATTGTCTCCGGCGCCCCCGGCAAATCAGCGAAGTCGCTGTTCACATCGTCAACTCCTCAGGTGACCCCCGACACCATCCCATGACGTGCACGGTCCGTGAACTCGACCGGACCGACATTCCACGCGCCGCTCCTGCGCTCTGTCGGTATCGTCGGGTAGCTGGCCCAGTGTTGTGGACAGGGGGTAGGTCGGATGGCTGATGACGGTGACGTGTTGGGCCGCATCCATGAGCTGGTCGATGCTGAGCACGCACTGCGGGAGCGCTTCGGCCGCGGTGAGCTCACCACCGACGACGAGCACGCCCAGCTGCGGTCTCTGGAGCAGCAGCTCGACCAGTGCTGGGATCTGCTACGGCAACGTCGGGCTCGCGTCGCCGCCGGACAGGATCCCGACGGCGCCGAGGTCCGCCCGGCCAGTGAGGTCGAGGGCTACCTCAGCTGAGCGCAGCCGCTGTCCTTACGAAGTCGCACCAATGACGCAGGCCATACACAACGCTCCCGACGGGACGCCGTTGATGGTGAGGCCTTGGGCCGGTACGCGATGGCCACAGACTGCCTGGGCGTGGCCGTTCGCGGCGGCGAGGTCGACACCAGCAGGTTGCAGCAGGTGCAAGCGCCCGTCATCGGGACAGCGTGCCCATCGCAGCTGTTCGACGCCAGGGTTGCCGGCCTGATCGCTGGGGTCCGACTGACCCACCGGAGCGCGAACCGGCGTGGGGCGGCTTGGCCGTCGACCGGCTGGAGTCTTGGTGGGAAACTGTGGCTCGGGTATCCACAGGGCCGCCAGATGCGATGCGCGGATCTGACAATCCGGCGGAGCCTGGTCCACAGTCGTCTTCCCCGGTCCGTAGTGAATGACAATTCTGGGTGTAGCCCCGTACGTTGCCAGACGCACAGGCCAAGCGACCAACTCGACACGCGGACGAAAGCGACAGCGCGCCTGCCGGCTTTTCGGGAGGCAGGCGGTAGCCTCACCAGCGACCATCCCGGCCACAAAGCTCGGCGAAGTGCACTCAGTACGCACAATGCTTGGTTGACCACCGCGGCACTGGCTCGCGCTCCGTCGGTCGGGTCCGTTCGAGCAAATCGGACGGTGGGACGTGTATCAGTTCGGGGGACTATACATGAGACGTCTCATGACAAAACCGGCGGCCGAAGGGTTGCGGGAAGGTCCAGCGCCGCTGCGCTGGCTGATCGGCGTGGAGCTGGCCCGCTACCGCAACTCGGCCAAGCTGTCGCTGACCGAGGCCAGTGAACAGAGCGGGATCAGCCGGGCCAAGCTCGGCCATCTGGAGACCGGACGCCAGCAGCAGGATCCGCACGACATCGCGGGTCTGCTCGCCGGCTACGGCGCCGAGCAAGCCGATATCGAGCGGCTTATCTTGCTAACCAGCCAAGCCGACGAGGCCAGCTGGTGGGCACCGTGGGCGCAGGTGGTGCCGGACTGGCTGAAGACGTTCGTCGGCCTGGAGGGCCTGGCCGAGCGTGAGTTCGTTTTCGAGCCCATGCTCATTCCGGGCCTATTGCAGACAGCGCAATACGCCGCGGCCGTCACTGCTCAGACGCCTCGAGTGCGCGCCGACTACAGCGAGCGGTTCGTCGGCCTTCGTATTGCCCGCACCCGCCGACTCACCGATCTTCAGCGCCCGCTCCAGCTGCACGCCATCGTCACCGAAGGTGCATTGCGTCTCGCCGTGGGTGACCGGGAGTTGCGGCGCGCACAGCTTCGGCATCTGCTGGCCATGGCTGAGCTGCCTACCGTGACGATTCAGGTGATCCGCCCCGAGGACGGTCCGCACACCGCGCTGACCGGTCAGTTCGTCGTGCTGGGTTTCGCGAACGTGCGCGCGATCGGCTACGTCGAACTCCACGACGGGGCAGTGTATTTACAAGATGCAGAACAGGTTCGGTCGTATACCATGGTGGCTGAGGATCTACAGCGGGTCGCCCTTGACCCCGAACGGTCCATCTCATTCATCCAATCGGTCGTCGGGGAGTAGCGTTCGGAGGCACACACCGTGTCTAGCCCCTTACAGATAGCCGCCGCTTCATGGCGCATCAGCAGTTTCAGCGGAAACAACGGAACCTGCGTCCAGGTCGCCACTTTGCCTGATGGGCGCATCGCGGTGCGCAACAGCAACCATCCCGACGATGGGGTGGCGCTGTTCACTCCCGCCGAGATGACCGCGTGGATCCACGGCGTCAAAGCCGGCGAGTTCGACGATCTCACGAGTTAACAGACGTGGATGGCCAGCACCGCGATGTCGTCGTCGGTGGGTGCGTTGGCCAGCAGCTCGTCACAGAGCGGCTCGATGAGGTGAGGGGTGCCGGCAGTGACTTGGCTGACCAGGCGACTGAGGTTGTCGGTGAGGTCCGTGCCGCGGCGTTCGACTAAACCGTCGGTGTAGAGCAACAGGGTCGAGCCAGCGGGCAGGGTGATCTCGCCCTCGGTGCGCGACGGAGTCTGGGCGCAGACCAAGGCCGGCCCGCTGACCCCCGTCAGAAGCGCAACACCGTCGTGGGTGGCGAGCAACGGTGGTGGGTGCCCAGCGCTGGCCCAGCGCATCGTCCAGCGGTCGTCGGTGCTGGTGAGATTGGCATAGAGCAGAGTCGCGAACGGAGTGATCGCAAGGCCGGCGTTGATCTCGGCAAGCCGGTCCAGAATTGCGGCCGGTCCTTCGTCGCGGTCGAAGGCCAACCCGCGCAGGGTGGCGCGAAGGTGGCCCATCGCCGCGGCGGCGGTGATGTCGTGCCCGACGACGTCGCCGATCACCACGGCTAGCTGGTCCTGGCGGCGCTGGAACGCGTCATACCAATCGCCGCCGACCTCGTCGCGCCCAGCCGGGCGGTAGCGGGCGCAGATCCGCAGTCCGGGCACCGTCGGCGGCTCGGTGAGCAGGCTGCGTTGCAGCACTAACGCCGACTCACGAGTCGCCTGGTAGGTCAAGCCGTGTTCCAAGGCGATCCCGGCGTAGCGGGCGATCTGACCCAACGCGTGCAGATCGTCGTCGTTCCACGGCGGTCGGGTGTGATGCAGCAGGAAGGACACCACCGCCACCACGAGACCATCCACGATCACCGGGGCGACCACCACCTGGCTCAACCCGTCGCGGAAGATGTCAGCCGTTCCGGTCTTCCGCGACCACGATGGCACTTCGGCAGTGGACACGGGTTGGCGCACCAGCTCACCGCGGCGGATTGCGGCGGTGATCGGGTCGCCGTCGCCGTTCCAGCGCAGGCCGGTCAGCCGCGGCGCCATCGTGACGCCGGGTATGCCGGCGACGGCCACCCGGTTGGTGATCACCGGCAGGGGCGGGTCGGCGCGGGGGGCCACCGGGTGGACCAGCACGTGCACCGTGGACAGATCAGCGAGCTCGGGGACTACCGCCCGGGCGAGTTCCTGAAGTTCCGCTCCCGGGTCGAGGCTACGGTTCAAACTCGCGCTCGCCCGCGCGAGCAGTTCCTGGCGGCGGGCGTGGCGTTCCAGCTCGCGGCGGGCGTGGACCTGGTCGGTGACCTCCACCGCGACCAACAGCAGTCCCCGGTGGTCCACCCCATCGCCGGCGGTGCGACGGATCGCGGAGTAGGAGAAGTCGAAGAGCCGTTCGCGGGGGCGCTGCTCCCCGGGCCAGAGCATGGTCACCGGGGCCTCAGCGGTGCGGTACTCCGCACCGCTGGCCAGTACCTGATCCATCAATGCGAAGAACTCATCCGGCACCTGCGGCATCGCCGCACGGGCGGGCACTTCTAGCGGCAGCTCGCCGAACAGGGCCTCATAGGCCGGATTGTGATATTCCACGATGTGCTGCGGACCGCGGGTGACCGCGATCGCCGCCGGCGCGGCGGTGAAAGCGTCCAGCAACCGTTGGCGGCGGTTGATGTCCTGGTGCAGCGCCATCTCGTTGACCACCGAGTTCGCCAGCGCCTCCAGCGCTAAGCGATCGACCCGCCGCCACCGGTGCGGCCGGGTATCGAGCGCGCACAGGGTGCCGATCACCTGCCCGTCGGCGTCGCGCAGCGGGCAGCCGGCATAGGCGTTGAAACCCAACTCGACGCGGGCCGGATGATCAGCAAACCCGGACTCAGCGGCGTCCTCGATGTACAACGGACTACCCGCGAAGAACGTGGACGGGCAGAAACCGGTGCTTATCGACGCTACCCGGGATGTCGCGAACGGCTCGCCGAGGCCGACCATGCCCACAAAATTCTGCTGGGCGTCGATCAGATTCACGATACCGACCGGGGTGTCCATCACAATCGCGGCCAACTCGGCCAGCCGGTCCAGCGCCTTCCGGTTGGCCTGCGCCACCGGCAGCACTCTGCCCACCGCCGCTAGCCGCGCCGGATCACCGAGTACCTCCCCGGTAGCCACCGGCCCAGCTTAGAGGGCTTAGGCGGCACGGCCGTTAATCTCGAGTCAACTGTTGAGGGTTGGGTCGACTCCAGGGCGAACGTCCCGCTCAGCGTGGACGACCCACGCAACCAGCGGAACGGACCGGCCGTTCCATGCTGACTCGACAAGACCGACCTGCGGAGGGGACAGAAACGTCGGCCGCGTCGAGTTCACGGACAGCGCCCACGGGCAAGCCAGCCAGGGAGCATGCCCGGCTGGGATGGGGCGCAGCCCCGTTAGTGTGGTGGCGTTAGGTGTTCGTCACGCATGAGTACGGCGCACTGTGGGTAGCTGTTTCGACGTGGGTCACACTCGATGGGGGCTGCGATGCACCAGGTGAACCAGCAGAGCGAGAGGAAGACCGGGCTGGTTCGCCGAGTGCTCGTGACGGTCGCCGGGGTGGCGCTGTGCGTGGTAGGGATCGTGTTGCTCGTGTTGCCCGGTCCGGGTCTGCTGCTGGTGCTAGCTGGTCTGGTGCTGCTCGCCAACGAGTACCCGTGGGCACACCGAATGACGGGACCGGTGCGAAAACGAGCAACGCAAGCCGCCGCCCAGAGCGTCGCCTCGTCGGTGCGAACCAGCGCGACGGCATTGTGCGGACTCGCGCTCATCGGGGCCGGCCTCGCCTGGATCCTGGTACCAGCGCTGCCCCTCGGCGGGATGGCAACCGGATCCAGCCTGATCGTCTCCGGCATCGTGGTGCTGGTGCTGCTCGTCTACAGCTACCGCCGCTTCCATGACGGCCGCAACAGACCTCGTGGAGACGAAGGGACTTGAACCCTCAACCACCCAATCGCGGCGTAGCGAACGCGATCATTCGGGGCGCGGGCGGCATACCAACAAGTCATCCGCCGAGGAGAAGGACGCCCGGGACGCACATGAGGGGTGATGACGCCGCGGAGGCATTACGGCTTTCGCCCGATGCCACCGAACATCGCTACCTCGTCGGGCTCGCCCCAGGGTGTCGCCTCCTGCCGCCATCGCGAGCACGAGACTACGCCGGGCTCCAGCAGTTCTAGCCCGTCAAAAAATCGGAGGACCTGTTCGGGGGTGCGCTGGGTCAGCTTCGGTGTCCCGTGCTCGTTCCAGAACGCGACGGCGGCGTCGACGTCGGGCATCGTCGGACTGGTGATGGTGTGGGACAGCACCAGGTAGCTGCCGGAGGGGAGCGCGTCCAGGAAGCGGCGCACGATGCCATAAGCCTCCCCGTCGTCGCTGATGAAGATCACTACTCCGAGCATGGTGACGGCGACCGGCTGGGTGAAGTCCAACGTCCGCGCCGCTTCTGCCAGGATCTTGTCAGGGTCGTGCATATCGGCGTCGATGTAGTCGGTGGCACCCTCGGGCGTGCTGGTCAGCAGAGCACGAGCGTGCACTAGCACCAAAGGATCGTTGTCGACATAGACGATCCGAGACTCCGGCGCGACTCGCTGGGCGACCTCGTGGGTGTTGTCGACGGTGGGCAGACCGGTACCGATGTCCAGGAACTGACGGATCCCGGCCTCACCGGCCAGGTACCGCACGGCACGCCCCAGGAAGAGCCGGTCAGCGCGGGCGTAGTTGCCAATATCGGGGTGGAATTGCCGGATCTGATCACCGACCTCACAATCTATGGCGTAGTTGTCTCTGCCTCCCAGCCAGTAATTCCAGATCCGCGCCGTGTGCGCCCTGGTGGTGTCGATCTCGGATTGCGACCCAGGGGGGATGGACGCACTGTCTGCCATGGGAAGCTCCTATGAGCGCGAGGTGCCGTTCGTCAGTGCTCACGGTAGACCTGCGGTCATGTGGCTGTACTCGGTTCAACTCAACGATCATCGGTGCAGCGCACTGGGATGTCTGTCCTGTCGTGAGGGCCTATCGCGGTGTGAGCTGCGAAGCGTTTCCATGCACGGTCAGTGAGTTCTTGTCTGCCAGAGCCGGTGATTCTCCGTCAGCCCCGTGGGAACGGGCACGCAAGGGACACGAATCAAGATCACCGGACACACGGTGTGCCCTCCTGTCGCAGGACACGAGGCGGCGAAAGAGGGTATCCCGTCGCCTCGGCAAGATTGGCTCGGAGGGGCCAGGGTCAGGGTCCACGTGGAGCACCCGCGCCGGTGCGACGGGGAGATACTTCGGTCGTTGACAGTCGTGGAGCAGTGACAAGAGTGGATCGTCGCGCGCTCGGCACATGCTGGGGCGACTGTGGGCGAGTTCGGCGCGGTAGAGATTGATACTGCTCCATTTAGGTGTTAGGGATGCGCCTGTTGCTGCCAAGGGTTACCTTATTAACTGCACGTGCAAGTACATCTGCAAGTACACACTGGACCCAGCTTCGTGGGAGATCAGGGGCCGGGGTCAGCCGCGGCACCAGGGTCTGCGAGCCGAGTTGGCGGAGGCCGTGAGCAAGGCCCAGGCCCGATCGGCGCCGCGGGCATAGATGTGGCACGTAGCCTGCACCGCTGCCCACTCACAAGAGAGGAAAGCGCATGCTGAAATTCGCTCAGCTCCGGAGCAAGGCCGAAATCTTTGCCGAGATCACACGCAACTACCCAGGGGCCGGTGACATGCGCCGCGGTTGGGAGATCGAAGAGTTCGCCTTCAAACCGCCCAGCGACAGCTGGATGGCGGCCTTCAAGCCGCTGGCAACCTTCGAGCTGGAGCTGAAGGGCATGCATCAGTTTGACAAGTTCGATGTTTATATCTCCGGAACAACTCCGAAGGGTGACACGAAAACGGCTAAGGTGGGAACCATTGCAAACAGGCAGTGGAAACTAGGAAGTGCGTTGCTAGTGTCGCGTAAATGATGCCCTTTGATCTGGTTTGCAGTGGTCGAGGATGTCGTCGGCCGATAACCCGTCGCGTCGGCGAGCTTGTCTCGGAGCGGGCCGGGGGGACAGGGGTCTAGTTGGCGCACCCGACGCGCTGTACGAGTTGGACGCCTGCCCCCGGCCGCGCCCCTGGTGACCCACCACTATCCGGGTCCAGCCTTGGAACCATTCCGGAGCGAGGCCCGCCGGAGGCACATGTTTGGGCTAGAGCTTGAAAATCTCTCTACTATGCCTGGTCATGCCCGCCAACCTGCGAGGGACCTATACCGCGAGGCGCCGTAGTCCTGTGACGCTCGTGTTCTCCTCGGCATCCGAAATGCCCTTGCACAGAATTCGAGTGCACCGCGGCGACCCGCTCGCCGGTGCCGGCAAGGTGTTGGCCGTGGTGTCCTTGTGCCCGTGTGCAGCACCAGAGTAGAACGAAGCCTGTTGAGACCTCATCCGCCCATTCGAACCTGCACGCCCAGTAACCGTGGGCTGGGACGGGATCCGGGTCACCTACAGCGACGTGCTTGAGCTTGTCCTCTCCGGGGCTATACCGGGCGAGGACGCGTTGGCACCGCAGTGTCACCTCGTAGCAAGTTCGGTGCACGGCCGCCCGAGCGGCGAAGGAGCCCCACGGGGCCACCACGCTGGGTGCTTGCGGCGGTCGCACGCGCTTCTGGTCGCCGGTACGCCAGAACGGGTGGTCGTTCATAAGCTGCTCCCGACCGCTGCTTATACCCACCCTCAATGCCCACTTTAATGTGTCGGAGGGTGTGTTTTGCGTGAGGTGGCAGCAGCACGCGACAGAGATGAAGTAGCGCATGACTCCACGCATAACTCCGCAAACGGGCCAGGTTGGGAGATTTAAGCACTGATCAATGTGTGGTTTAGCCTCTGCGCTGAGCGCATGATCGGGAAACCACAAGTTCACGCTGCCTGTGAGAAACGGGTTGTCCGGGAATCGACCGCGAACGTGATCGATGACGTTCTCTTGAGCGTGCTCTCCAATTGCAGGTGTTCGCAGTGGCGGACGCGATCCAGCCGCGCTACCGGCTACTCGTGTTACTCGGTGCGCTCACAAGTTTACGGTTCGGGGAGTTCGCGGCGCTGCGGCGGCGAGACGTGGACCGGAACGGCGGCGAGCTGCGGGTCCGCCGGTCGCAAGCCGAGTTGAAGGACGGTCGCACGATCATCAAGGACCCGAAGAGTGAGGCCGGCAAGCGTTCGGTTGCGATCCCGGCGGTGTGCTCGCCGAGCTGCGGGACCACCTCGGCCGGTTCTCCGAGGCAGGCCCGGCTGCCTGGTGTTCGTCGGGCCGAACGGTGGCCGACTACGGCGACGCAACTTCCACCGGCTGTGGACCAAGGCACTCACGGACGCCGAAGTGAACGAAGAGGACGTTCACTTCCATGACCTGCGCCACACCGGTACCGCCTTGCGGCGGCCACGGGTGCCAGCACCAGGGAACTGATGGCACGAATGGGCCACTCAGCCATGCGAGCCACGCTGATCTACCAGCACGCAACCCGAAGTTGTGACAAGCAGATCGCCGATGCAATCAGTCAGAACATCCAGGAAGCCCGACGCATGGGGCAGGTGAGGGGCACCCCAGAGCCAATAACAGGCTGACGCAACCGGCCAAAAAGCGGACCATCGCGCTGACCTGGACCTGAGCGTCTCGATGACCTCGTGGAGACGAAGGGACTTGAACCCTCAACCCCCGCCTTGCAAAGGCGGTGCTCTGCCAGTTGAGCTACGTCCCCAGGCTCCGGGCGCGATCAGCGTAGCCAGCGGTGCTCAGGAATTCGGTGAGGTGGCCTCACGCCAGAGGTCGGCCTCAGCCTTCGCGGAACGCTGACGCTGGACGACGATCAAAGCGACCAGACCGACGAGCAGCAGTGCCAAAATCTTCTTCACGATGTATCTCCTTCTGCCACGATGGTACGTCTTCAGTGGGCCTAGCTGGACTTGAACCAGCGACCTCATCCTTATCAGGGATGCGCTCTAACCGACTGAGCTATAGGCCCCCGGCGACCCGGCGAAGGTTACCGCATAGCCCCACCGGGTCCACACCCGCCTGACCGCAGTCAGTCCGGTTCAGACAGGGTGACTTCGATGCCGCCGACCAGGTCTGCGGCGATGTTGTAGACCAGGGATCCGACGGTGGCCAGTGCGGTCATCAGCACGATGTTCACCAACCCGATCACCATCGACACCCCGAAGACCCGGCCGCCGCTGATCAGCTCAGACCCGGCGGCCTGGGCGTTGTTGGCCGAGGTGAGGTCCGAGTAGGTCCCGTTGAGCTGGTCCCAGACACCCATCCCCGCGAGCACTCCGTAGAGCGTCCCGACGGCCACCATCCAGACCAGGAACCCACAGACAGACAGCACCAGTGAGATCTTCAGTACCGACCACGGATCGAGCCGCTGCAGCTGCAAGCTCGTCCGTCGGGGAACCCGGACCGAACGTGACTGGTTGCCCGACTGCGAGGCGGGCCCCAGCCGCTCCGGCGGTGTATAGCCGCCGACGCGCACCGTGGACGGTGCGAAATCCGTTCGGCCCGCTGGTCCGCTGGCCGCGGCCGGCGGCCCAACGCCCGTCGAGAAGCCGTAAGCCGGGCCGCCCACTGGCTGGCGACCGGCCTGCTCTCGGACGGCACCACGAGCGTGCTCCGGCGCCCCCACCTGTAGCGCCACAGTCGTCGGATCGTCATCGCCAGTGGTGCTGCGCTGGCGCTGCGGTGGGGGTGACTCCGTCTCGCTGGCGTTCTCGGGGCTCGTCACAACTCACCCTTCGTCGGTGCACCGCCGGCGTCTGCTGTGCCGGTAGCTGTGGTGCCCGTTTCGCCCACATCGGGGTCGACAGCCGCTTCGGTGTTTCGTGCGACAGCCACCAGACTCGCCCCCTCACCGAGGTTCATCAACCGCACCCCTTTGGTCTGCCGGCCAGCCTTGCGCACCTCCTTGGCGGTGGTTCGGATGACCCCTCCACTGGAGGTGATGGCGTACAGCTCATCGTCGATGTCGACGATGAGCGCCCCGACGAGCTTGCCACGCCGGCGGTCGTACTGGAGGGTCAACACACCCTTGCCACCGCGTCCTTGCACTGGATAGTCATCGATCGGGGTCCGTTTGGCATAGCCCCCCGCGGTCGCGACCAGTAGGTACAGCCCGCTCTGCACCACCGCGATGGACAGCAGCTCGTCACCCTCGTTGAATCGCATTCCGAACACGCCCGAGGTGGCCCGCCCCATCGGGCGAAGCACCTCGTCGGTTGCCGAGAACCGGATCGACTGGCCTTGGGCCGAGACCAGCAGCAGATCATCCTCGGCGGCGCAGAGCACCGCGCCGACCAGCTCGTCCTCATCACGCAGGTTGATGCCGATCAAGCCGCCGGAGCGGTTGGAGTCGAAGTCGGTCAGCTTGCTCTTCTTGACCAGGCCGTCGCGGGTGGCCAGCACCAGATACGGCGCTGCGGTGTAGTCCTTGATCTGCATGACCTGGGCGATCTGCTCTTCAGGCTGGAAGGCGAGCAGGTTCGCCACATGCTGGCCGCGGGCGTTGCGGTTGGCCTCGGGCAGCTCGTAAGCCTTCGCCCGGTATACCCGGCCCTTGTTGGTGAAGAACAGGATCCAGTCGTGCGTGGAGCAGACGAAGAAGTGCGCCACGATGTCGTCGGTCTTCAGGCCCGCGCCCATGACGCCCTTGCCGCCGCGCTTCTGTGCCCGGTACAGGTCGGTCCGGGTGCGTTTGGCGTAGCCGGTGCGGGTGATCGTGACCACGACATCCTCGACGGCGATCAGGTCCTCGGTCGACATGTCGCCGTCGTAGCCAGTGATCCTGGTCCGGCGGTCGTCACCGTACTTCTCGACGACCTCGCCCAGCTCATCAATGACAATCTGGCGCTGCCGCTCGGGCTTGTCCAGGATGTCGAGGTAGTCGGCGATCTCCCGCTCGAGTTCGGCGAGATCCTCGATGACCTTCTGCCGTTCCATCGCGGCCAGGCGCCGCAGCTGGGTCTCCAGGATGTAGTTCGCCTGGATCTCGTCGACGTCCAGCAACGCCATCAGGCCGGTGCGTGCGTCGTCCACCGTGGGAGACCGGCGGATCAGCGCGATCACCTCGTCGAGCATGTCCAAGGCCTTGACCAGACCACGCAACAGATGCGCCCGCTCCTCGGCCTTGCGCAGCAGGTACCGGGTTCGCCGGACCACAACGTCGAGCTGGTGGCGCACATAGTGCCGGATCACTTGGTCCAGCCGCAGCGTGCGCGGCACGCCCTCGACGATCGCCAGCATGTTCACGCCGAAGGTGTGCTGCAACTGGGTGTGCTTGTAGAGGTTGTTGAGCACCACCTTGGCCACCGCGTCCCGCTTGAGCGTGATCACGATCCGCATGCCGATGCGGTCGCTGGACTCATCGTTGATCTCGGCGATCCCGGCGATCCTGCCGTCGCGGGACAGCGACGCGATCGCCTCGATGAAGTTGTCCGGGTTGACCTGGTAGGGCAGCTCGGTGATCACCAGTGTGGTGCGACCCCGACTGTCCTCCTCGACCTCCACCACGCCGCGCATCCGGATCGAACCGCGACCGGTGCGGTAGGCGTCGGCGATGCCGTCGGTGCCCACGATCAGGCCGTGGGTCGGGAAGTCCGGACCCTTGATCCGCTCGATCAGCGCGTCGAGCAGCGTGTCGTCATCGACGTCGGGGTTCTCCAGCAGGTAAACCACACCCGCGCCGACCTCGCGCAGGTTGTGCGGTGGGATGTTCGTAGCCATCCCCACCGCGATCCCCGAGCTGCCGTTGACCAGCAGGTTCGGCACCCGGGACGGCAACACCGTGGGCATCTCGGTGCGACCGTCGTAGTTCGGCTCGAAGTCGACGGTCTCCTTGTCGATGTCGCGCAGCATCTCCTGCGCCAGCGGCGTGAGCCTGCACTCGGTGTACCTCATCGCGGCGGCCGGGTCGTTGCCTGGGGAGCCGAAGTTGCCTTGCCCGTCGACCAGCGGGTAGCGCATTGACCACGGCTGGGCCATCCGCACCAGCGTGTCGTAGATCGCTGAGTCACCGTGCGGGTGGTAGTTACCCATCACGTCGCCGACGACCCGGGCGCACTTCACCGGGCCGCGGTCGGCGCGGAAGCCGGAGTCGTACATCGAGTACAGCACCCGCCGGTGCACCGGCTTGAGCCCGTCGCGAACGTCCGGCAGCGCACGCCCGACGATGACGCTCATCGCGTAGTCGATGTAGGAGCGCTGCATCTCCTGCTGGATGTCGACCGGCTCGACGCGGTCTCCGTCCGGCGGCAGGATGATCTCAGTCACGGAGCTCGGTTCCCTTCGGGGGGCCACTTTCGCGGGGCCACTGACATGCGCCTAACCCAGCCAGTCTACCGGTCACGCAGCGTCCCCTCCGGCCGGACGCGCGCCGGCTGGCTGTCCTTATGCGCCTAGGGCTCCCGAGCTCAACAACAGCGTTGTTCGAGCCGCTGAAGCCAGCTCTGCTGTTGAGTTCGGAGCTATGGAGCGGCCCCTTGGATGCGGCGGCGGATGAACCTGACTATGAATCAGTGTTGCAGCGCGACCACGCTGAGCTGGGACAGTGCTTTGTTGATCTCATCGAGATCGCAGTGCGCCGGGTCGTAGCCGATCTCGCCGATCTGCTCCATCCAGCGGCTGTACATCTCGTGCTCCGGGTGCTTGTCATCGCGCAACGCGCGCATCAGCTCGGCGAAACCCCACGGGCCGCCACTGTCCTCGGGCGGTCCGGCGCGCCGACCGGTCACGCAGCGCGGGTAGGCCAGCGCCGGGTCGGCGCGGTCGACAGACTCCACAACGATGTCGTGCCACCAGTCATCACCGAAGTCGTACCAGTACGCGATCCGGCCGCCAGCCTGAATCCGAGCCAGTGTCCGACCCGCCTCATCGGTGGTGTCTTCGAGCATGTGCTCGGTGTCGGCATAGTGCACACCGTTGACCTCGAACTGATGCAGGTGACAGTCGTACCAGCCCATCGCAGCCTGGATGATGTTGTGCAGTTCGGCCAGGGTCGTCGCGGAAGGAACCTGCAGGCGTCGCCAGACCGGCGGCTTCATGTACCGCAGCGACACCTTGATCGTGTGAATGCTGGGCCTCACCGGCATCGGGCGACCTTATTGGTTCGCGCTCAGAGCCG
Organism: Pseudonocardiales bacterium; assembly: GCA_023252195.1. Taxonomy (GTDB): domain Bacteria; phylum Actinomycetota; class Actinomycetes; order Mycobacteriales; family Pseudonocardiaceae. The sequence goes on along the minus strand of JAHEXI010000008.1, from coordinate 31,898 downwards.
TCGTCGGGGGCACCTTGTGGTGGCCAGATCGACGTGCCGGCTGATGACCGCCCTTGTCCTAGACACCACCGTTCTCATTGACGCGCTGCGAGGGCGCCCTGCCGCAGCCCGCTTGCGCGATCTCGCCGCCCGTCGCGAGGTACTGCTGACCACGGCAGTCAACGTCGAGGAGATCGTCCGTGGGTTGCGACCGAGTGAAGAACCCGTGGCCGACGCGCTGTTCACCGCAATCCGGGTGCTCCCGGTGCGGGAGCCGGACGCCCGACGCGCTGGAGCCTGGCGACGCGAACACGCCGCCCTCGGCATCACACTGCACCAGGCCGACTGCTTGATCGGCGCGGTCACCGTCGGGATCGGCGCGCGACTGGCCACCGGAAACATCGAGGACTTCCCGATGCCCCAACTCACCGTTGAGGAATGGCCCCCAGGACTCTGAGCATGGGAACGTTGTCGACCGCGCCGTTTCGGCGACGACGGGCTAGACGTCCAGGAAGCGGACATCCTTGGCGTTGCGGGTGATGAAAGAGCGGCGGGATTCGACGTCCTCGCCCATCAGGACGCTGAACAGCTCGTCCGCAGTCGCCGCGTCATCGAGGGTGACCTGCAGCAGGACCCGGTTGGTCGGGTCCATCGTGGTCTCCCACAGCTCCTTGGCGCTCATCTCGCCGAGACCTTTGTAGCGCTGGATCGCGTCCTCCTTGGGCAGCTTGCGGCCTTCGGCCTGTCCCGCTTCGATGAGCCCGTCGCGTTCCCGGTCGGAGTAGGCGTACTGCACTTGGGCCCGCGGCCACTTGATCTTGTACAGCGGGGGGTTGGCAAGGAAGACGTGGCCGTGTTCGACCAGCGGGCGCATGAACCGGAACAGCAGCGTCAGCAGCAGGGTGCGGATGTGCTGGCCGTCCACATCGGCGTCGGCCATCAGCACGACCTTGTGGTAGCGCAGCTTGGCGAGGTCGAACTCGTCGTGGATCCCCGTACCCAACGCGGTAATGAGGGCCTGCACCTCGGTGTTCTTCAGCACCCGGTCCAGCCGGGCCTTCTCGACGTTGATGATCTTCCCGCGGATCGGCAGGATGGCCTGGTACAGCGAATCCCGGCCGGACTTCGCCGAGCCACCAGCGGAGTCACCCTCGACGATGAACACCTCGCTGCGCGAGGGATCGGTGGAGCGGCAGTCGGACAGCTTGCCGGGCAGACCACCCAGATCACCTGCCGACTTGCGGCGGACCAGCTCGCGGGCCCGCCGGGCGGCCATCCGCGCCTGCGACGACGAGACCGCCTTGTTGATGATCGTTTTGGCCTCGGCGGGATTACGCTCCAACCAGTCGATCAGCCATTCGTTGCAGGTCCGCTGGACGAACGACTTGGCCTCAGTGTTGCCCAGCTTGGTCTTGGTCTGACCTTCGAACTGCGGTTCCTTCAGCTTGACCGACACGATGGCGGCCAGACCCTCGCGCACATCGTCGCCGGTGAGCGCGGTGTCCTTCTCCTTGAGCAGCTTCTTGTCCCGCGCGTAACGGTTGATCACTGAGGTCAGTGCGGACCGGAAGCCTTCCTCGTGGGTGCCGCCCTCATGGGTGTTGATCGTGTTGGCGAAGGTGTAGACCGACTCGGTGTACCCGGCGTTCCACTGCATCGCGACTTCGATCTGCATGCCCTCAGCGCTGGCCTCGAAGCCGATCACTTTGCGGTGGATGGGGTCCTTGGAGTTGTTGATGTGCTTGACGAAATCTTCCAAACCACCGGGGTAGTGGAAGGTGCGCTCCTTGACCTGAGCGGTCTGACCTTCGGCGTCTTCGGTCTCGTTGCTGCCGTTGACCCGCTGGTCACGCAGCACGATGGTCAGGCCCTTGTTGAGGAAGGCCATCTCCTGCAGCCGGCGCGCCACCGTCTCCGCGTTATAGACGGTGGTCTCGAAGATCCGCGAGTCGGCCCAGTAGGTCAGCGTCGTGCCGGTCTTGCGGGTCGGTTCGCCCTTGCGCAGCGGGTGCGCCGGTTTGGAGTCCTCGTAGCGCTGCCGCCAAACGAACCCGTCGCGCTTGATCTCTACCTCCAGCGCGACGGCCAGGGCGTTGACCACGCTCACGCCAACCCCGTGCAGACCACCGGAGACGGCATAGGAGTCGCCATCGAACTTGCCACCGGCGTGCAGGGTGGTGAGTACCAGCTCTAGCGCCGGCCGCTTCTCCACCGGGTGCATGTCCACCGGGATGCCCCGGCCGTCGTCGGAGACCCGTACCCCACCGTCGGCGAGCAGGGTGACATCAACCCTCGTGGCGTAGCCCGCCATCGCCTCGTCGACGGCGTTGTCGACGACCTCCCAGACCAGATGGTGCAGGCCACGCTCGCCGGTGGATCCGATGTACATGCTGGGCCGCTTGCGGACGGCTTCGAGCCCCTCGAGGACAGTGATGGAAGACGCGCTGTAGTCGTTCTTCTTAGGGGCCACGGTCGTCGGTGTCTCCTTGCCGATGCGATGCAGAGTGTCCTTCATCGATTCTACTGGTCCGGTCTGACAGAAGCGGGTCAGGGACACCCCTGACTTCGTCACAGCGCGGCTATTTCGTGTCGGCGCAGGTCCCGGCGGCCAGCAGGAAGATTTGGGCTTCCTGCTGGGCTCTGAGTGCCACTAGAGGCTTGGAGTCAGCCGTAGGTGTCTCGGGGGCCGCGGCCGCGGACGTGTCTGGGGCCGTGCACCCAGCTCGGCGCCGCCGGGCCCTGTATCCGCAGCCGGGTCACCACGCCGGGCCCGACACCGGCGGTGATCCGGGCGATCAGCTGCCGTTGCAGCAACCGAAGTTGGGTGGCCCACGCCGTGGAGCTGGCCCGCACGGTCAGCTCGCCGTCCTTCAGCGACACCGGCTCCGCGTGCTCGGCGAGGTCGGCGCCCACCAGCTGCGCCCACCGGGCGAACACCACACCGGCCGAGACCCGGTCCACCCAGCCGCGGTCGGCGACCAGCCGCGACGCCAGCCGGCCCAGCGGCTGCGGGTCCCGGTCATCCGGCCGCGCACCGGACCAGCCGCGGCGCCGCCGAGGCACCGCGCGCGACGCGCCAGGCTTGTCCCGGCCCGCGCCCGTACCGTTGGATTTACGCTGGACGGCACGGGCGGCTTCCAGCGCGGCGCGGGCGATGTCGGCGCCTTTCGGCACCACAGATGGGGTCTGAGATGGACTCTTGGGTGCATCGAACATCGACTTGTCCACACTGTCCACAGGTTTGTCCCCAGCCTGGGGCCGCCGTTCGGCGGCCGCCTCATCAGGCCGCCCGACTTCATCGGACACGGCGAACCTGCCCGGCGTCGACGTCGAACCGGGTTCCCTGGAGTTCCTCGGGGACATCCGCCGGCACCGCGGCGGTGACCACCACCTGCTCGGCTGCCAGTGCGACCTCGGCCAGCCGGGCCCGGCGATGGGTATCCAGCTCGGCGAAGACGTCATCGAGTAACAGCACCGGCTCGGCACCACCCGAGCGCAGCAACTGGTAGCTGCCCAGCCGCAGAGCCAACGCGAACGACCACGACTCGCCGTGGCTCGCGTAGCCCTTGGCCGGCAGGCCGCCCAGGCTGAGTTCCAGGTCGTCGCGGTGCGGCCCGACCAGGCAGACCCCGCGCTCGACCTCGGCCGCCCGTAGCTGGGCCAGCTGCGTCAGCAGCGCTACCTCCAGCAGATCGACGTCGGCCTTGCCGGTGCTGTTCACCCCAGCGTCGGGCACCGCCGCCGGCAGGGCGTCACCCAGGCTGCTGCGGTACTCGAGCTCGGCGGTGGCCGACTCCGGAGCCACCGCCCGGTAGGCCGCACGAACATGCGGCGTCAGCTCTACGAGCAGGTCCAGCCGGGCCCCGAGCAGTTCCGCGCCGTGCCGGGCGAGGTGACCGTCCCAGACGTCCAAGGTCCGCAGATCAGCGGTGCCGCCGCCGGACCGCCGTGCCGCGCCTGCGGATTTGAGCAACGCGACGCGCTGGCGCAGCACCTTGTCGTAGTCGGCTTGTACGCCGGCCAGCCGGGGGGCGCGTAGGACCAGCAGATCGTCGAGAAATCGGCGGCGCTGCGCTGGGTCACCGCGGACCAGCGCCAGGTCCTCTGGTGCGAACAGGACGCTGCGCAGCACGCCCAGCACCTCCCGGGGGCGCGGCACCGGGCTGCGGTTGAGCCGGGCCCGATTCGCTCGCCCGGGGGAGATCTCCAGCTCCACGGTGAGCTCCCGGTCGGCGTGCACCACAGCGGTCCGGACGATGGCGCGTTGGGCCCCGTGGCGCACCAGCGGCGCGTCGGTGGACACCCGGTGCGACCCCAGCGTGGACAGGTAGCTCAGCGCTTCGATCAGGTTGGTCTTGCCCTGTCCGTTGGCGCCCACCAGCACCGAGACACCGGGTTCGAACTCGATCTCGGCGTGCTCCCAGGAGCGGAAATCGGTGACCTCGAGCTGTCTAACATACACAGACGTACGCTCGTTTTAACTAGCTGAGTCGGGGCCGGCTTGCTGCACGGCGTGGCCGCCGAACTGCTGGCGCAACGCGGCCACCGCCCGCATCGCCGGTGAGTCCGCCTGGCGGGAAGCGAACCGGGCGAACAGCGCCGCGGAGATCACCGGAGCGGGCACCGAGTGATTGATCGCCTCTTCGACCGTCCAGCGACCCTCGCCGGAGTCGGCCACCCAACCGCGCAGCTGCGCCAGCTCAGGGTCGTTGTCCAGGGCTGCCACCAGCAGGTCCAGCAGCCAGGAGCGGACCACGGTGCCCCGCCGCCACGCCTTGAGGACCGCGGGCACGTCGGTCACCACGTCGGCGGCTTCCAGCAGCTCGAAGCCCTCCGCGTAGGCCTGCATCAGGCCGTACTCCACGCCGTTGTGCACCATCTTGGCGAAGTGCCCGGCGCCGACGTCGCCGGCGTGCACGAAGCCCTCCTCGCGAGGACCTGCTGGGCGCAGTGCGTCGAACACCGGCATCAGCCGCTCGACGGCGTCGGCGGCGCCGCCGACCATCAGCCCGTAGCCGTTGTCCTTGCCCCACACCCCGCCGGAGACGCCGCAGTCCAGGTACCCGATGCCGCTGCGGGCGAGTAGTTCAGCGTTGACCTGGTCCTCGGTATAGCGCGAGTTACCTCCGTCGACGACGAGATCACCCTCGGCGAGCAGGGCCGCCAACTGGGTGATGGTGTCCCGGGTCGCCTCGCCAGAGGGCACCATGATCCATACGGTCCGGGGTGTGGAGAGCCGGTCGATCAGCTCTGCCAGCGAGTCGACGTCGCGGTCTCCGGGGCTGCGTTTGAAGCCGAGGACTTCGATGCCGGCAGCTCGTAGGCGGTCGCGCATATTGGCACCCATCTTGCCCAGACCAACCAGTCCAAGCTGTCCCACGAGTCCGAGCGACACGACGCGTCCTCCCCTATGTGCGGCCTCCTACCGTAGCGGCGGGTGTGGCAGCTCGGGTTTGGGCACCTGCTGCGCTGGGTATCCACCGACCTGATGTTTTGATCTTGTCCTTTAGAGAAAACATCAGTAGTAGTAGTAGGTGTTGTGGGCGGTGTGGACACCCGCCATCTGCCCTGTTCCAGCGGTGTGGTGCCGTGGGGACAGCTCCTCTTGTCATTCGTGGCGCTTACCGACCGACGGTGGACAGCGACGGGATGCGGACCCGGGATGCACAGCGGTTCCCAGTTATCCACAGAGTTGTCCTCAGGTGTGGGTAGATCGGTTACCCGTTGTATCTGACTTGTGTCGCACCAATTCGCGCAGTTCCTCAACTTCGGGCACACCGCGGTAACCCCTCACTGCGGTGATCAGTTCGTCGGCTCGCCACGCGTTCGAGGGGACGAGGTGATTCGCCCCCAGCGCGCGCACACCGCAGTGGGCGGCCTCGTCTGGTCGGCCCAGCCGTGCCAACACGAGTCCGAGGTCTAGATAGGCCGTCGCTAGCCGGCGGGGCTGACTGCCTGTGTCATACCGTGCCGCGGCGTGCCGGGCGTAATCCTCGGCGGCTGGGTCTCCCAGCCACGCCAGGGCTGTCCCGGTGTACAGCTCGAACTTGTCGCCGTCGAAGAAGAAGTGATGATCAGGAGGACGGTCCTGCGACTGCCGATCCAACGCAGCCGCGCATCGGCGCAGGGCCGCTCGCACCTGCGGTCCGTCCCCGAGGCGTGCGGTTGCTCGAGCAGCCTGCACAGCCAGCTGGGCCGCGGCCGGGCTGCCCGACGGGGCCTGCGCCTCCCCGGCGGCGGCCAGCGAGGCGGCTCGGGGCCAGTCTTGGTCGACCAGCGCAGTCCACGCGTCGATCTCGCAGGCCCACGCACCGATCTCGTCGTATTCGGTCTCCCGGCTCAGTGATCCGGCGACGCTTCGGGCCGCGCCGGCCGCGCTACGCTGCCCGAGATCAACGTGCAAGGTAGCCGCTAGTAGAGCCAGCCAGCCAGCCGAGGTGAGCAGGCGGCGGCGTTGGGCCAGGGTGGCTCGGCCGTCCAGCAGGGAGCCGATCTGCCGGGTACTGGCGCGAACCCTGCGCAGCAGCTCGGCGGGCGGGAGGCGGGTGTAAGCCCGGGCCATCTCGTCCACGCTGCGGGCCAGTAGATCCAGCGTGGTCGACCCGACGTCGCTCGCCCGCGCCCGGGCGGCTAGCTCCAGTAACTCTGTGGGCTGCCCGTCGCGACTAGTGCTCAGCTCCTGCGGCTCCCGGTCTGCCGCCTCCCAGCGGGCTAGTAGGGCCCCATCGGCGGCCACGGCAGCATCCAGGGCCCGTCCCACCGCGCGTGACGGCCATCGTTCACCGCGCTCGACGCGGTGAACGTAGCCTCGATTGACGTGTGCTCGGGCGGCCACGTTGGCCAGGGACATCCCGGCGTCGGCCCGCCTACGCGCGAGGTCGGCCGCGAAGTCCGACCGGTTCATCACGTGCCTCCCGTTGTCGCCCGTTCCCCCATCGCAGCCAGAGGCGACACTGCCACTCTGGCCATCGTTGCATTCCTGCGCGACGGTAAGCACATGAGCGCCCCCCGCAACGAAAGCTCCCGCCGTGCGATCGCGGCCACCTGCACGCAGCACGGTGGCACGCCCGGGTTTACCAATTTGCTCGTCAGCAAGCGTGGCGGCGATATTGAAGTTGATCCGCACGTCACTGGTTGCTGCCTGATTAGGCTCGACGAGGACGGTGCCCGCACGTTGTGCGCGGCGATTACGGAGTTGCTCGGCTGACGGGTGCGGTGATGCCGACACACGGTCAAACCGGTCTGGTGATCCCAGTGCCGGCGGCGGATGCGCTGCTGGCTTCGGTGGGAGATCGGTACCCGGGGACCGTCCGAGAGGGTTTGCCGGCCCACGTATCACTGCTGTATCCGTTCGTTGTCGCGGCCGAGCTCGACGAGCGCGTCACCACTTCGTTGAATGAGTTGTTCGTCGAGCAGCTGCCGATCGCGGTTGACTTCGTGGAGTGTTACCGGCGCGGCGGGTTCGTGGCGTTGCGCCCTGAGCTGACCGACGGGCTCGACGAGCTCATCGCCAAGACACGGCGCCGATGGCCGGATGTGGTGCCCTACGAGGGCGTCTACGGCGATGTGGAGCCGCACTTGACGGTCGCCCTGCGGTGTTCGGCGGAGACCGCTGTGCGGATCGAACAGGAGGTCTCCGCCGAGCTGCCGATCTGCGCTGAGCTGTGCGAGGCGTGGCTGCTGGCCTTCGACAGGCAGTGGACATTGCGGGGCCGGTTCGAATTCGGTGACTCCGCTCCCAGCTAAATGACTTCACTGCCGGTTGACCCGTCAGCCATGATGCGGTCAACCACCATCGTCCCACCGGGACCGGGATTCGCCGGAGTCGGCGACGAATGGAGCGACCGTGACTACCGAGCGGAGACGGTGGCTGGCGCTGCTGGTGCTGTGCCTGGGGGATTTGATGATCGTTCTCGACGGCACGATCGTGAACGTCGCGTTGCCGTCGATTCGCGCGGATCTCGGATTCTCGGAGGCCTCTCTGGCCTGGGTGGTCAACATCTACATGCTGACCTTCGGTGGGTTCTTGCTTCTCGCCGGGCGGATGGGGGACTTCTTCGGCCACCGTCGCCTGTTCTTGATCGGCCTGACTGTATTCACCTGCGCCTCGCTCGCCTGTGGTCTGGCCACATCGGCGGAGTCTCTGGTCGTGGCGCGTGCGATGCAGGGCCTCGGTGGGGCGGCCGTATCGGTGGTCTCGCTGTCGTTGATCATGATCATGTTCACTGAGCCGGCCGCGCGAGCCAAGGCGATGGGCTTCATCGGCTTCATCATCGCCGGTGGCGGAAGTATCGGTGTGCTCCTCGGCGGCGTACTGACCGGTTCGCTCAACTGGCACTGGATCTTCCTGGTCAACATCCCGATTGGTGCTGCGGTCATTGCTTCCTGCCCTTGTCCTGCTCCCCGCCGTGGCTGGTCAGCGGGGAGCAGGGAAGCTCGACGTGGCCGGCTCCGTCACCGTGACCGCAGCTCTCATGATCGCCGTCTACGCGATCATGGATGGCAACAATGCCGGCTGGGCTTCGGTTCAGACGATCGGCCTGCTCGTCGTCGCGGTCGCGCTATTCGCGGTGTTCCTCCGCATCGAGACCCACGCGGCATCGCCGGTCATGCCACTTGCACTGTTCCGACTCCGCAGCGTCGCCACCGCGAACGTCGTCGGTGTGTTGTGGGCGGCTGCCATGTTCGCGTGGTTCTTCCTGTCCGCCCTGTACCTGCAGCTCGTGCTCGGCTACAGCCCGCTCGCGGTCGGTCTCGCATTCCTGCCGGCGAACCTGATCATGGGTGCCTTCTCGCTAGGACTGTCCGAGCGAATCGTCCTGCGATATGGCTTCAGGGCGCCGCTGGCGATCGGGATGCTGCTCGTCGCGGCCAGTCTCGCACTTTTCGCGCGTGCCCCGGTCAGCGGGAACTTCGCCGTTGACGTGTTGCCGGGGATGATCCTGCTCGGCCTCGGTATGGGAGTGTCGTTCAACCCGGTACTCCTCGCCGCTATGAGCGAGGTGCAGCCGAGCGAGGCCGGTCTCGCCTCGGGCGTGGCGAACACCTCGTTCATGATGGGTGGTGCGCTCGGGCTGGCCGTGCTCGCCAGCCTCGCCGATGCCCGGACCAAGGGACTGACGGCCGTCGGCGTCGATCGGCTCGATGCGCTCACCGGGGGCTACCACGCTGCCTTCCTGGTCGGGGCGGTCTTTGCCGCCACGGCGGCAGCACTGGGCGCTCTACTGCTCCGGCCCGGTGGCGCCCCACCGCCCGATGAGGACCGGGACGTCGTGAGCGCTCACGCCGCGGTCGACTGAGCCCCCGCCGTCTCGATTCAGTGCGGTAGCCGGGTTACACGTTTTCTATGCAGAGTGTGAGGCCGACCGCTTGCCTCACCTTCTCGATGTGTGCCCGGTTCGCCGTGACGATGGCATCGCCCCGGCGGATGGCGCCTTCCACCACTGTCACATCCACGATGTCGTCATGGCCTGACTGACCGGCGAGGGCGCCGACCTTGCGAGCCTGGTCTTCTGTCATCCACTCCACGTTGCACATCGAGAGCATGCGGACGAGGTTCGCCTGCCGTGGCCCTCCTCGCCATGCCTCGGCGAGCACCGGCGCCGGAACGACCGGAGCGACTTCTTCGGCAAGGAAGCCGGCGTGCAAAGCCCACATTCGCCGGTCGTTGCGCTCAGCTGCGATCAGCGGCCCCGTGTCGTAGGTGACGCCGGCCATCTATGCCGATCGCTTCGTCGGTTGGCCCGCTGCGGACCGCCCCAGCAGCGCGCGAGCTCGGGCCAACCCGTCGGCGAGCTCCGCTGCCGTCAGTGGCCCGTTGTCGGTCTCCCATTCGGCGATAGCCCGTCTTCCGGCGTCCAGTCGTAGGCGGTGGGCCGCTGTGTCAGCCAGCCAGCCGCTCACTGTGGTTCCCTCTGAGCTGGCCGCTTTCTCGATGGCGTCTGCCAGCTCAGCCGGTAGCGAGATCGATCTCTTCTGCCGCTGCACCATGATGAAAACGGTAGCACAGGAGGTAGGACAAAACAGGGCGACGCACGCTGATCGCCTGGCCCGCACCACCAGCGGCAGGATGGACTCGTGGGTGACACCGACGAGGACGGCCCGGATCGTATCGACCTCGCAGACTGCGCGAAGCTCCTCGGCTGGCCGCTGCCCTTGCTGTGATGTCGGTCGAAGGTCGGTGAGTTTGCATCACCTGCCGGTACGAAGGACGGTCAGCCGGTCTGGAATGAGAATGATGTGTTCCGGTGGGCAGCGAGCACCCATCCCGAGTTGATCAACCGCGTTCCATCCCGCTACTGGCCTGACGCCAACCGCCCGGCCGCGTACCTCGGCGCGCGTGAGATTGAGGCCGCCGTGGTGCAGTCGTGGGGCACTGATGTCGGCACGGTCTGCGTGCTGTGGTCCCGCCCGGGGCTGGCCGGGCTGGCGCTGCCAAGCGTCGCTGCGTAGCTTCCGGACGCCGATGCTCTGATCCACGTACAGGGGGACTTTGGCGTCTTCGGACCCGGGTTATCGACCGCGCAACCCGGCAATCTGATCCGCTGGAGACGCTTCGGGATGAGCTGGCCTGATCTGGCGCGAGTGTTGGGCCAACCGGCGCCGTACCGGCCGTTCGGGCTGCGGATCGCTACGTTGATCGCAGCATGGGTACCTGGGGCGCCGGCAGTGACCTACCCGACGATCCCTGGGGTCGACGTCACGTCGCTGCTGCGGCTGGCCATGACCTTGCCGCGAGACGACCTCGCCCACCGGGTGCTGCTTCAGACGGCCAGGATTGCACAACTCGGCTCCACCGCCGGCGCGTTGCTTGACCTGCAGATTCTCGCTGAATGCGAGGAGCGCTCTATCAAATTTGGTCGGCACCAGGGTGAGGTCACCGTGGTGGCCGCCCACCCCCTGCCGGTTCCCGAGGCCAACGACGAGGCTCTCGACGAGGCTCTCCGTCGTACTGGTTGGTCAGCGATCCTCGCCCGCACCGATCAACTGGCTGCCGAATGTGTGCGCGAGGTAGTCACGTGGGACGGCGGCGGCGATTTCCCGTTCTCCAACCCGGAGGAGATCGACCCCGCCACGGAGTACGGCGCCGAGTGGGCTGCACGGCTGGAGCCCATCGAGCGCACCGCGGCGTTCGAGCTCATCGACTTCGACGGTCGGCAGGAGACTCTGACCGATCCGGAGACCGACGCCCCAGTCGTCCGCGAGCCGAACGGCATGCTGCTGGCGGCGATCCCACAATGGCTCGCAACCTTCAGCCCGCTGGCCGAAGTCATTGTGGACACGCCTATCTGGGTGCGGACCCAGGACGGGACGCTCTACCCTGCTCCCAAGGACGAGTATTACGGACTGAGCTGGGGAAGCTACGCCCGTTCAGGGCAAGGATCCTTGGCTCTACTGATCTCTCGGCTATTGGACGACATCACCGCTCATGGCGCTGACAGCATCACCGGCGCGCCCGACGGTCTGGAGAAACTGACCCAAATCGACTGGCCGTCCGGTACGGTTCTCACTCGCGCACAGCTGGAGGCCGCCCGCGATGGTCATCCCTACGTCGAGGAATAGGTCCGCAGGCTAGGTCAAGCATCGGCGAAGATGTCGTGGGTGCCGATCCGGCGCCAGATCACATGCTGCACGCCGTCGCGGATCGGTGCCCCGAACTCCCAGGTGGCCCGGCCATCCGGCGCCCAGGTCATCTCAAACACCTTCGGTACGCCCTGAACCCGCTTGACCCGCAGCCCTCGCCGCCACCGGAGGGCGTCGACATCGGGCACGAACTCCTCGCGCACGGTCTTCTCGAACCGGGCGCGTTGCTCAGAGCTCAGGGCCTTGAGATCACGCCGGAAGCGCGGTGTCATCGCGAACGTCGGCACTGTTGTCTAGTCGTTCAGTGAGGCGAACATCGCATCGGCATCATCGAAGATCTCGACGTCACCAGCCTTGATCTGTTCGCTCGCCTCGCGCTCGCCGGCCTGCCATTCCGGCTCCCAGAACCAACGCTGGTCGGCGGGCACGCTGGTCATGCCGCGCAGCAGGACCTCGCCCGCGTCGGTGATCGTGAACTCGACCTCGTCTCCCTCGCTGACGTGCAGTGCCTCGCGGATTTCCGTGGGCAGGGTGAGCTGCGCTTTGGCTCGAACCGTCGCACGAGGCGGCCGGGTCTCTGAAGCAGCCATCGCAACTCCCGTCGAACGCTCGTCGCCGACGCACCCGACCTGGATACGCGATCCCCTCCTATGATGCATCCAAAAATCGGAAAATCCAACTCCTCATTCGGTCGGTTGCCTGGGCGTTCCGGCGTGGCGTCCAGGCAACCGACCGATAATCAAGAGCGTGCCGGACCGCGCTGCCGGACACATGAGGGTTGCCCCCCACTGCGACCCTGGGTCGCACCCTGAGCCCATCGCGCGGGCCGCCGGTCAGGATCGGGCGCGCTGCTTGATCCGGGAGGTGAGTTCCTGCACCTGGTCGTAGGTGCGACGGCGTTCGGCCATCTCCTTGCGGATCTTGCGGTCCGCGTGCATCACTGTGGTGTGGTCGCGGCCGCCGAAGATCTGGCCGATCCTGGGTAACGACAGATCAGTCAGCTCCCGGCACAGGTACATGGCGATCTGCCGGGCCTGCGCGACGTGCTTGGTCTTACCCGGTCCGCACAGGTCCTCGATGGTGAGGCCGAAGAACTCCGCAGTCACCGCCATGATGTTGGGGGCGCCGATCTCGTGCGCCTGGTCGTCGGGGATGAGGTCGCGCAGCACGATCTCGGCGAGCTGGTTGTCGACGGGTTGGCGGTTCAGTGATGCGAACGCGGTGACGCGGATCAGTGCGCCCTCCAGCTCGCGAATGTTGCGTTCGATCCGGGCGGCGATGAACTCCAGCACCTCATCGGGTGCGGCCAGCCTGTCGCCGGCGGCCTTCTTGCGCAGGATGGCGATCCGGGTCTCGAGTTCGGGTGGCTGGATGTCGGTGATCAGGCCCCACTCGAACCGGGTGCGCAGCCGGTCCTCCAAGGTGCCCAGTCCTTTGGGTGGGCGGTCGGAGGAGATCACGATCTGCTTGTTGGCGTTGTGCAGGGTGTTGAAGGTGTGGAAGAACTCCTCCTGGGTGCCTTCCTTGCCCTCCAGGAACTGGATGTCGTCGACGAGCAGCACGTCGACGTCGCGGTAACGGCGTTGGAAGGCCACCTTGCGGTCGTCGCGCAGGGAGTTGATGAAGTCGTTGGTGAACTCTTCGGTGGAGACGTAGCGCACCCGCATGCCAGGGAACAACCGCTCGGCGTAATGGCCGACGGCGTGCAGCAGGTGCGTCTTGCCCAACCCTGACTCGCCCCAGACGAACAGTGGGTTGTAAGCCCGCGCCGGGGCCTCGGACACCGCCACCGCGGCGGCATGCGCGAAGCGGTTGGACGCCCCGATCACAAAAGTATCGAAGGTGTACTTCTCGTTGAGCTTGGTCTGCGACCTCGGCGGCCGGGTCGATGCGGCGGCGGCCGGGCCGGCGAAAGTGGGCCAGATCTCGTTCACGGTGGCCACCGCGGCCTCCTTCTCGCTCTGCCCGTCGGAGTTGGCATCGACGCCGATGGTGGTCGGTCCCGGCGTCGAGCTGTCCCGGCCGTAGTTATCGGTCTCAGCTGCGCCGGGTGCGGTGAACTGTGGCGGTAGCTGCGGTGGCACCGGCAGTGGGTGGTCCACCTTCACCGCGAGCGACACCTGGCGACCCAGGCGCCGGGACAGTGCCGCGCTGATCGGTTCGCGGAGTGCCCGTTCGATGGCGTCCTTGGCGAAGTCGCTGGGCGCAGCCAGCAGCGCGGTGCCATCCAGCAGACCGATCGGCCGGGTGACCCGCATCCAGGCACGTTGCTGAGGCGACAGCGTCCCGGTGGAGAGCTCCCGCACGACCTCGTTCCACACCTGGCCGAGATCGGATTGTCGCTCTGACACCCGCTGACTCCCCTTCCGCCGGTGGTGGACTTCAGGAGCGCCACGCGTCCACAGAGTTATCCACAGCTGTGGATAACGGTGATCGCGCTCTCCCCGGGTCCCCGACGTGCCAGCTTGCCAGGCGGCCTTCAGTGTTCGGGCGCCGCAAGCTAACAAGCCTGGGGTGCTGCCACAGAAACCCCCTGTAAGCAAGCACCATCGATGTAACGGCGTGTCGCCCGGACAGTGACGCGAGACGCTGGTTTTGACGGCTAGGGTCCCGGCCGCCTAGGCTCGGGCCCGTCTCCCGCCCACCGGCGGGCATTCTTGCGCGCCCTCGCCCATGGCGACGCGCACCACAGCACTGGGAGAACGACAGCCGTGAGCAAGGGCAAGCGTACGTTCCAGCCGAATAACCGTCGCCGCGCGAGGACCCACGGGTTCCGGCTGCGCATGCGTACCCGCGCGGGGCGCGCGATCCTGGCGGCCCGGCGCCGCAAGGGTCGCATAGAGTTGTCGGCCTAAGCCTTCTCACGCCGGATATCTCGCGTTGCTGCCCGCTGCCGCCCGACTGACCCGCCGTGACGACTTCGCGACGGGGGTGCAGCGGGGCCGCCGGGCGGCTCGCGGTTCCATCGTCGTGCACCTGTCCTGTGTCGGCTCCACCGATACGCCACCGCCGGTGAGTCCGGCGGTGAGCTCAACGTCGGGTCCCAAAGTGGGATTTGTGGTCGGTCGGACGGTCGGTGGGTCGGTGGTCCGGCACCGCGTGCAGCGCCGGTTGCGCCACCTCATGCGGTCCCGGTTGGCGGCGCTTCCAGCTGGATCGCTCGTGGTTGTGCGGGCGCTACCCTCGTCGGCCGGCGCGAGTAGCGCGGCGCTGGGTGATGACCTCGACGGCGCACTGCGGCGGCTCGTGAGCTCCCGTGCGGTGGGCGCCTCGAGCGCGGCAGACCCTGGCAAGCGACGATGACGGGCCGGCCTCCCGGAGCGCAACCTGCCGTGTCAACGCATCCGACGCAGGAGATCAGCTCGGTTGTCGCAACTGGCCCGGTGGTTCGGCTGCTGGTGGTGGTCTTGCGGTTCTACCGCCAGTGGATCTCCCCGGCGTTGCCGCCGACCTGCCGGTTCTTCCCGAGCTGCAGCGCGTACGCGATCGAGGCACTGACCATGCACGGAATGCTGCGTGGGTCGTGGTGGACGGCGCGACGGTTACTTCGCTGCGGACCCTGGCACCCTGGAGGGATGGACCCGGTTCCTCCAGTGAGATCACCCCGCTCCCACGCCGAGAGTGAGACGTAGTGCTGAACTTCATCTACTACCCGGTGTCGGCCATCTTGTGGTTCTGGCACAAGGCTTTCGGCTACGTGCTGGGGCCGGGCAATGGCTTCGCCTGGGCCCTGGCCGTGGTGTTCCTGGTGTTCACGCTGCGCGCGGTGCTGTTCAAGCCGTTCGTCAGCCAGGTTCGCTCGATGCGCAAGATGCAGGAGTTCGCGCCGGAGATCCAGAAGCTGAAGAAGAAGTACGGCGACGACCGCACGAAGATGGCCG
Source organism: Pseudonocardiales bacterium (assembly GCA_023252195.1). Classification (GTDB taxonomy): domain Bacteria; phylum Actinomycetota; class Actinomycetes; order Mycobacteriales; family Pseudonocardiaceae. The sequence goes on along the minus strand of JAHEXI010000008.1, from coordinate 16,455 downwards.
CCGAAATGCAGAAGCTGCAGTCCGAGCACGGGGTCAACCCGTTGGGTGGCTGCCTGCCGGTGCTGGTGCAGATCCCGGTGTTCATCGGGCTGTTCCACGTGCTGCGCTCGTTCAACCGGCCGGCGCTGAGCCCGGAGGCGAACCGCCAGACCGCAAACTACGTGTTCAGTGCCCTGGATGTGCAGTCGTTCCTGGACGCACGGGTGTTCGGCGTGCCGCTGTCGGCGTTCATCACCGAACCCGCGGAGTTGCTCACCAGGTATGGGGATATCTCGCGGTGGCAGATCGCCGTGGTGGCTGTGCCGCTGACCATCGTCGCCGGGGTACTGACCCACTTCACCGCGAAGCAGTCGGTGGCGCGACAGAATCCAGCGCAGGTCGCCGCCAACCCGCAGGCTGCCATGATGAACAAGCTGATGGTGTACCTGTTCCCGCTCGGTGTGGTGGGTGGTGGCCCGTTCTTCCCGTTGGCGATCCTGCTGTACTGGCTGTCCAACAACCTGTGGACACTTGCCCAGCAGCGCGTGGTGTACCAGAAGATCGAGGCTGAGGACGCCGAGAAGAAAGAGGTCGCGATCGCCCAGCGGCAGGCGCTGGGTCCCCGACCAGGCCAGAAACCTGTGCGACCAAAGCGGGACACCGCTGGTGCGGTGGACCATGAGGCCGCAACACCAGTGGATCCGAGAGAAGTGGGTTCAGGCGCGGGGTCGAACGGGGTTGTCTCGAAGGGGGTGGGACCGACCCAGTCTGGCTCCCCAGAAGGTTCCTCGGGCGCTCAAGGCTCGGCGCGCGCGGACGGCTCCGCGCCACCTGGCATGATCCAGCAGCGGCCACGACCGCGGAAGAAGACCAACCGGAAGCGCCGCTGAGGGCGCGATCGCCCGGAGAGGAGACAGTTGTGGCGGAGATGCTGGCGACTGATGTGGTGACCGAAGCGAACTCGCGCCTTGATGGTGATGACGAGGTTGGGGCTGGCGAGTCGATCCGCAACGTGCCGCCGAGCGAGGAGCTTCTCGTTCAGGAGGGCGACGCTGCCGGTGACTATCTCGAACGACTACTCGACCTGGTCGATTACGACGGCGATATCGATCTCGATGTCGAGGGCGGCCGGGCCATGGTGAGCATCGATGGCGGAGCGGACTTGGCGAAGTTGGTAGGGCCCCGCGGCACGGTGCTGGAAGCTCTCCAGGAGCTGACCCGGCTGGCGGTGCAGCAACAGACCGGGGCTCGCAGCCGGCTGATGCTCGACATTGCTCAGTGGCGGGCTACTCGGCGAGATGATCTCAGCGAGCTGGGCCGGTCGATAGCGCAGCGGGTACTCGACGGTGGCGAGCCGGTCCGGTTGCAGTCGATGACTCCCTTCGAGCGGAAAATCGTGCATGACGCGGTGGCGGGCGTGGATGGGGTGCGCAGTGAGAGCGAGGGTGAGGAGCCGCAACGCTGCGTCGTGGTGTCCCCCACTACGTGACCGACGGTCATCCGACCCGCTTCGGGTCTTGTCTGCAGGCTGTATGAACGGTCGATGTTCCACGTGAAACAGCCGATGTCGCCGGACGCTCATGACGCAGCTCAGACCGTGTTCGCTGACCGGTATCCACTTGCTGAGCGCTACGCGGCGTTGCTCGCAAGCTCGGGAGTCGACAGGGGACTCATCGGCCCCCGAGAAGGCGATCGGTTGTGGGAACGTCACCTTCTCAACTCCGCCGTGCTGGCCGAACTCGTGCCGCAGGGTTGCCGGGTCCTCGACGTCGGCTCCGGGGCGGGTTTGCCGGGGATACCTCTTGCGCTCGCCCGCCCAGACCTGTCGATTGTTCTGCTGGAGCCGATGGCCCGGCGGGTGGCCTGGTTGCGAGAGGTAGTCACTGCGCTAGGGCTTACCGTCGAGGTTCATCGTGGGCGCGCCGAGGATCCGGTGGTTCGAGCTGAGGTTGGCGGCAACGACGTGGTGACTGCCCGAGCGGTAGCCCCGCTGGGACGCTTGGCGAGCTGGAGCCTGCCACTGGTGGCACCGGGCGGCCGACTGCTCGCGATCAAGGGTGCCGGTGCTGACGAGGAGGCCAGCCGTGACGTTGCCGCCGTGCAGGCTGCCGGGGGGGCGGCCGTGGAGATCGTGCAGTGCGGTGCCAACATTGTGCACCCGCCGACGACGGTCATCGTGGTGCGCCGGGTGGCCCAGCGTGTCCCTCGCTTAGCGAAGGCACGAAGGAGGAAGGATCGGTGAGTGTGAGCGCCCCGAAATGGCCCGACGGTGCAACCCGACCCGACAGTGCGGCCCGAGCGGATGCTGCGGCCCAACCAGACAGCGGAATTCACGACGTTGCGGCACACGACGTGACGTCACAGCCCGCCGAGCTCCACGCTGCAGCGCTTGTGAGCGTTTCACGTGAAACCGCGCCGTCCGATGGCGCGTTAGTCAGACCGGGGCCTCGGCACGCCCTCATTCGCCCGTCGCCCTCGCCTAGACAGAGTCCCTCGATTAGACAGAGTGGAGCCCATCACGTGCCCTGCCCCCCCAGCGCTCCTCCTGAAGCCGCCAGAGGCGTCTCAGCCCACGCACTGCCTTCCGGAGTCGGGTGGACGCCGATCGCGGAGGAGGCGGAGCGGGCCACTCGGGTGAAGCACCCCACTGACCAGTTGCCTCGCCCGGCGCGGCGCCGGGTACTGGCGGTGGCCAACCAGAAGGGCGGTGTTGGTAAGACCACGAGCACGGTCAACCTCGCCGCTGGACTGGCTCTGCAGGGGCTACGCACCCTCGTGGTTGACCTGGACCCGCAGGGAAACGCTTCCACCGCGCTGGGTATCGATCACCGCGCCGGTACCGCGTCGGTGTACGAGGTACTGCTCGGGGAGATCGGGATCATCGACGCGGTCGCGGTGAGCCCGCAATCGTCCAACCTGCTCTGCATCCCCGCTACCATCGACCTCGCAGGCTCCGAGATCGAGCTGGTGTCCATGGTGGCCCGGGAGTCGCGGCTGTGCCGGGCGCTGTCCGGCGTCGCACTCGACGAGCTGGGTGTCGACTACGTCTTCATCGACTGCCCCCCGTCGCTGGGACTGCTCACGGTGAACGCGCTGGTGGCCGCTCCTGAGGTGTTGATCCCGATTCAATGTGAGTACTACGCGCTGGAGGGGCTCGGTCAGCTGCTCCGCAACATCGAGCTGGTGCAGGCGCACCTCAACCCCGCACTGACGGTGTCCACCATCCTGCTGACGATGTACGACGGGCGCACAAAACTGGCAGACCAGGTCACCTCCGAGGTCCGCGAACATTTCGGCGACCAGGTCCTGCGCACCGTGATCCCGCGCAGCGTGAAGGTCTCAGAAGCGCCGGGCTTCGGGCAGACGGTGCTGGTCTACGATCCCGGTTCGCGGGGTGCGCTGAGCTACCTCGACGCTGCCCGAGAAATCGCACACGATCATCGCTACCAGGACCACGGCGTCCCTAACCACACCCGTAGCGCCGACGGCCGTCCAGCTGACCGGGAGGTGTCTCGCTGATGCCGCCCAGCAGCGCACTTTCTCACCAGCCGGCAGCTGCCGTACCGCGTAAAGGCGGGCTCGGTCGCGGGCTGGCGGCACTGATCCCCACCGGACCGGTCGGCGTCCCAGGTGATCCAGCGTCGCGGCTGCGCCCCGACGGCCAGGTGGAAAGCCCCACTGGCCAGGTCGCCGGTGCCGTCTACCAAGAGGTGCCGATGGCGGCCATTGTGCCGAACCCTCGGCAGCCTCGGCAGGTATTCGACGAGGATGCGCTGGCTGAGCTCGCGCATTCGATCCGGGAATTCGGGCTGCTGCAGCCCATCGTGGTTCGCCCACTGCCGGCTGAGCTGGCGGTCGGGCACCTCAGCACGGGTCGCTACGAGTTGATCATGGGTGAGCGGCGGTGGCGGGCGGCGCAGCTGGCCGGACTGGACTGCATCCCGGCGATCGTGCGGGGCACCGCAGACGACGCGATGCTGCGCGACGCGCTGCTGGAGAACATCCAACGGGTCCAGCTCAATCCGCTGGAGGAAGCCGCCGCCTACCAGCAGCTTTTGGAGGACTTCGGGGTAACGCATGAGCAGTTGGCGTCCAGGATCGGCCGCAGCCGTCCGGTGATCACCAACACCATCAGGCTGCTCAAGCTACCGGTCGCGGTGCAGCGGCGAGTTGCGGCCGGAGTGCTCTCCGCCGGACATGCCCGAGCGCTGCTCAGCCTGGACGAGTCGTTCGCCCAGGAGACATTGGCGGCGCGGATCGTCGCCGAAGGACTATCGGTTCGGGCCACCGAGGAAGCGGTCACACTCAGCCGTACGGAGCCCGCCCAGAACGCCCCGAAGCCGGCAGCACCACGCCCGATGCGGGCGCCCGGACTGCAGCAGCTCGCTGAGAACCTTTCCGACGCCTTCGACACCTGCGTGAAGGTAGAACTAGGTCGCCGCAAGGGCCGTATTGTTGTCGAGTTCGGCTCCGTCGACGACTTGGAGCGCATCGTCGCCCTCATGCGCCCATGACCCACCTTCTCGACAGGATCCGCTAGCGGATCCTGTCGACGGCCCGACGAACTGCCATGATCGCCAAATCTGAGTGGTTGCCGTGCGATTTTGCACGGTTATCGCTCACTATCGACGATCTTGATAACGCGGGCGAGGTGATTAGGCAACAGTCCGTCCGGGCCCATTAGCGCCTCGTTCGGCGCTAATGCCGCGCCAGCCGGTTGTAGGCCAGCCCGGTCGCGGCGGCGTACACGGCGTGGTGCGTGTTACAGCTGCCGGCGGACGCGGCGCTGGAGCGGGCACGCCTGGTGAACGACCCCACTACGGGGGTGTCGAGAGTTGCTGTCCGGGGTACCCTCCCACATGGCGCAGGCCACGCCATCACGGCGACCGGGGGCAGGTCCGCGTGCGCGCTTCGTGGATCCGGAGGCTCAGGACGCAGCGAACCACGGGGAGCCGGACGCTGCCAGATCGGAGCGCCACCGACGGCTGTCGAAACGGTCGATCGGTGTGACGCTCGATCACCGTGAGCATGATGTGGTCGTGCGGGTCAGCGGCGAGGTCGATTCGCGAACGGCGCCGCAGCTCAGCGCGGCTATCCACCGCGAACTCGACGCTGGGACCTGTCGCCGGGTTGTAGTGGACCTGCGTTGCGTGGAGTTCATCGGTGCACAGGGCGTGATGGTCTTGGAGAACGCACGCCAGCACGCCGAGGCATACCACATCGGTTTCTGTCTCGCAGCCAAGGGTCGGGTTGTGCTACGTCCTCTGCAAGCTCTCGGAATGATCGAATCTTTCGAGCTGTGCGACGAGACCGAGCTCTAGCTAGTCCGACGTGCTGGCGAAGCGCAGAATCGCAACGTGCGTGGCAGACGCTCGCTCAGTTTCGACTAAGCGTCCCTGGACCGCGGGCAATGGCTCGTTCGATGAGGGCGGCGTAGATGGTGCCTAGGTGGGCGCCGGTGGATTCGATCGCCATCGGGAGCAGTGATGTCTCGGTGAGTCCGGGGGCGACGTTGACCTCGAGGAACTGGGCCACTCCGTCCGGTGTGACCACCACGTCGGTTCTGGACACATCACGCAGTCCGAGTATCCGATGCGCACTGACTGCCAGGTCGGCTACCGCGGCGGCCGCTGCGCTATCGAGTCGGGCCGGGGCGTGGAAGGTCGCCAGCCCCGCGGTGTAGCGGGCGGTGTAGTCGTAGAACCCGGAGGTGGCGTCGATCTCCACCGCGGGTAGCGCCCGGGGCCCATCCGGTCCGTCCAACACGGTAACCGCGACCTCGACGCCCTCGACGAAGCTCTCCGCGAGCACCGAGTCCCCATAGGCCAGGCAGCCCACGACGGCGCCCGGGAGCTCGGCGACCTCGCGCACCAGGTGCAGTCCCAGTGCGGAGCCGCCCTGGGGCGGTTTGAGAATCAGCGGCAAGCCGAGCCGGGCGACCAGCGCGTCGAGCACGTCTTGGGCTCCGAGGTCACGGAAGGTGGCGTGGGGCAGCGTGATCCACTCCGGAGTACTCAATCCGGCGCGGGCCAGTTCGTCTTTAGCTGTCGGTTTGTCCCAGGCCCGGCGGCAGGCCCGCGGATCGGCACCTACGTAGGGCACCCGCAATATCTCCAACACCGACTGGACGGCGCCGTTCTCCCCCGCGCCGCCGTGCAGCGCGATCACGACGGCGTCTGGCCGGCTGCTGTTGATGCGGCTGATCAGTTTCGCGTCGACGTCCCATTCCTCGACGTACAGCCCGGTATCGCGCAGCGAGCTGGACAGCCGACGCCCGGAGCGAAGCGACACGTCTCGCTCGTGCGATAGCCCACCAGCCAGCACAGCGACGGTGCGATCGGTCACCCGAAGACTCCTCAGTTTTACGCAGTGTCCGGTCAGTCTTAAGCGGTGTCCGGAGACGGGGACTGCGAACCGAACACCGTGCGTGGGCGCAGGCTACCGAACGTGCGCTGCAACTCGAGCTCGTTGTCCAGCACGGCGGCCAGCCGGCGCACCCCTTCGGTGATCCGCTCCGGTGTCGGGTAGCAGAACGACAGCCGCATCAGCCTAGCCGCCAACGATCTGTCCGACTCGGCGTAGAACGCGGTGCCTGGAACGTAGGCCACCCGCTGGGTCACCGCCCGGGGCAGCATCGCCTTGGTGTCCAACCCTTCGGGCACGGTGAGCCAGACGTAGAAGCCGCCCGCCGGATGGGTCCACCGGCACCCCGGCGGCAGGTGGTGCGCCAGCGCTTCGAGCATGGCGTCTCGACGGACCCGATAGGCCTCCTGGTAGGTCTTGATCTGACCTTTCCAGTCATGCACAGCCAGGTAGCGGGCCACCACGAACTGGGTGAACGTCGGCGGGCACAGGGTCGCCGACTCGGCGGCCAACACCAACTTCTCCCGGACCGCGTGCGGGGCCAGCGCCCAGCCGACCCGCAGTCCGGGCGCGAAGGTCTTCGAAAACGAGCCCAGATACACCACATTGTCCGGGTCAGTGGCGCGCATCGCCGGATAGATCTGACCGTCGAAGCCCAGCAGACCGTACGGGTTGTCCTCCACGACCAGCACCTTGTGCTCAGCGCACAACCGCAGTATCTCGGCACGGCGCGGCACGGCCAGCGTGACGCCGGCCGGATTATGGAAATTCGGGATCGTGTACAGGAACTTGGGGCTGCGACCCGCAGCGCGCAGTGAACCCAGCGCGGCGGCTAACTCTTCGGGTATCAGTCCCTCGTCGTCCATCGGCACCTGCACCACCTGCGCCTGGTAGGAGGCGAAGGTGGTCAGCGCCCCGACATAGGACGGGGCCTCGGCAAGTACCACGTCTCCCGGGTCGCAGAAGATCCGGGTCACCATGTCCAGCGCCATCTGGGAACCGACGGTCACCGTGACGTCGTCGGCGTGCGCCCGGATCCCTTCCAGGGCCATCACCTCGCAGATCCGCTCGCGAAGCTCCGCAGTGCCTTGCGCCGAGCCGTACTGCAACGCCGTCATCCCCTCAGTGGCGACCATCTGGGCCAGCTCGTCAGCTAACGAGTCCAACGGCAGGGCCGGCAGGTACGGCATGCCGCCGGCCAGGGATACCACCTCGGGCCGGCTGGCCACCGCGAACAGCGCTCGGATCTCGGAAGCGGTCATGCCCGCGGTGCGCTGGGCGTAGCGGTGCAGGTGCGGATCGAGGTCTCGTTGGGTGGGCTGTCTGCGGCTGTGCTCACCAGACGGTTGGGGAGGCGTGGGGGTGGGAGTCATAGGGGCGCCTTCGCTGCGGTTGCGGGTCCCCTGGCAGTGTAGAGGTCAGTCCCACGGTGGCTGCCGTCTTCACTCCGGGCCGCCATCGGCATATGCTGCGCCAGGCGCTTGTGCCCGCCGCTGGCGCGCGCTCGTGGAGTTCAGGGAGGCCCAGTGTCACGTCGAATGGTCGGCGTCACCCTGGACAATCTCAATCTGCTGCCGAAGCAGTGCCGGCGCTGTGTGTTCTGGGAACTTGCCCCGCATATCCGGGAGCAGGCGGAGGACTTCGGTCAGACCGAGTTGGAAAAGGAGGCCTGGGTCTCCAGCGTGCTGCTGGAGTGGGGTTCCTGCGGGCGGATCGTGATGTCCGGCGATGTGCCGGCTGGCTACGTGCTCTACGCCCCTCCCGGCGCGGTGCCGCGGGCGTCGGCATTTCCCACCTCGCCGGTCAGCCCCGATGCCGTGTTACTCACCGCGCTGAAGGTGTTGCCGGAATTCGAAGGCGGCGGCTTGGGCCGGATGCTGGTGCAGGCGGTTGCCAAGGACCTGACCCGGCGCGGTGTGAAGGCCATCGAGGCGTTCGGTGATGCCCGTCCCACTCCGGAGTCCACCTGCGTAATTCCAGCCGAGTTCCTGCAGCTGGTTGGCTTCAAGACGGTGCATGCGCACGCGCGCTGGCCCCGGCTACGCCTGGAGCTGCGTACCGCGCTGACCTGGAAGGAAGACGTCGAAGCGGCCCTGGAGCGACTGTTGACCTCGGTGACGCTCCACAACGTCGAGCCGAGCCTGCGACCGGCCTGACGGGCAAGCGCATCCAACAGGCTCAGCGGGGTTATTCGGCTGCCAGTGACCCCACTGAGCCCGCTGAACTGCGAGTGGCCTTATAGCTCGTCGGTCCCCAGGGCGGTGGTGAAGGTGGCCCACTGGGTGGAGGGGATGATCAGGGCCGGGCCGGTGCGGTTCTTGGAGTCCCGGACGGCGTGGTGGCCGGTGTCGAGATCAGCGACCTCCACACAGCTTGCTTGGCCATTGCTGCGACTGCTCTTGCGCCAGGTGGCGCCGGACAGGTCGGTTGTGCTCACTTTCCTAGCTCCCTTGTCACTTGAGTGATCAGCTCCTGGGAGGCCCGCTCGTCCAGAGCGGATTCCCAGATGTTGGTGAAGGCGGTGTTGTACCGCTCGAGCTCGTGCGGTCTATCCAGGTAGAGCGCTCCGGTGAAGCTTTCGACGTAGACCGTGGGTGGCTCGGTGTCCTGGCCGTTGCCATTGACCGGGAACCGCAGAATCTCGAATGTCCCGGACATGATGCCGTGGTGCAGCCCGGCACCGAAGGGGATGACCCGGAGCGACACGGTGGGCAGTTCGCTGACCTCCACCAGCCGCTTGAGCTGGCCGCACGCGGTCTCCTCGCCTCCCACCGGGCGGTGCAGGATGGCCTCGTTGAGGACCACGTCGAACATCGGTGGGTTGGTCAGCCTGGTCAGCAGGGTTTGGCGGGCGAGGCGGACATGCACCCGCCGTTCGATCTCGGCGTTGTCCACGCCCGGGTTGTCCGCCCGGATCACCGCGCGAGCGTAGTGCTCGGTCTGGAACAATCCGGGCACCAACTCGGATTCGTACCAGCTGAAGTGCGAGGCTGCCTCCTCCAATCCGATGTAGACGTCGAAATACTCCGGGATAGCGTCGCCGTAGGAGTGCCACCAGCCGCGGGCCTTGGTCTCCTTGGCCAGGCCCATCAGCGCCTCGGTGATCTCCTGCGGCGCCCCGTAGACCTTGCACATCGCCTCCACGTCGAGGCTGCGCAGGGAGGTCTGCCCGGTCTCGATGCGCCAGATCTTGGCCTCGGACCACTCCAGTTGCGCCGCCGCCGCGCGCACGGTGAGCCGCGACTTATTGCGCAGGTCGCGCAAATACCGGCCGAGTTGCCGGCGGGGCACGGTCGAGCCCGTCGTCGTGATGGCCTCGGTCATCGTCCACCTCTCTCACCGTGAGGGAATCTTACACCCGGAATGAAAGCATTCATGGGCTCGCTTCAGAATGAGTTAACCATATTGAGTAGTCATATCGAAACTTCTATCTGTAAGCTTGCATTTCGGCGCGTCGCGATGCTTGACTCCGCGCAGCCCATTACGCCGCATCACCACCGCGTGCGAAGGGTCATGGCCGGACCGGCGACGCCCCGACGCAGAGTCGCCGGTCCGGCCATTCCACGGCGAGTGACCGGAGACCGCGATGAGCACCACGCAGCTGGCAGCGCCCTTCTTGCGCAGCTATGCCGGCAGCGGCAGACCGCTGTGCGCTGCTCGTTCGGCGGATCCGTTCCAGCCGTTGCCTGGCTAGCTGATCATCCGTGCGCCAGGAACCTGGTCTAGTCGGTCTGGGACATGCTCGCTGAGCTGGAACAGTCCGGTCATCATCCGGGCCCCATCGCTGCACTGCGGCGGGTTTTGACTTCCCATCAGCCCACTGCAGCGGGTCGGTGCCGGGCTTGCCGGCGATGGAGATGGCGCCGCCGTCGCTTCCCCTGCATCGTGTGGCACCAGATTTCCGCCGCGCTGCGCTACAGACCAATCCCGTAAGTCCCGGATCTGGATGGGTCGCTTGGCGCCATCACAGTCTGTCGGGGGGATAGGGCACCATAAGCGATGGCTGACATGGGAGGCAGGATGAGCAGCGGACTCGAGACCCGGCCGGGCGCCACCACGTTCGGCCTCGACGATCTGGTCGAGCTTGCTTGGAGCGGTCACATTCGGGTCCCGCACTTCCAGCGAGACTTTCGGTGGACGCGTCAAGACGTCATCCGGCTGTTCGACAGCATCGTTAAGCGATACCCGATCGGCAGCCTGCTGCTCTGGCGGCGACCGGCACCTGCACAGCGGCTCACCCTCGGGGCGCTTCGGATTGACGCACCAGCGCTCGATCAGGCCTTGTGGGTGGTAGATGGCCAGCAACGCGTCTGGAGCCTTGCCAACGCGCTGCACCTGGACGCAGCGCAAGATCCTCGGTTCAATCTCGGTTATGACGTCCGGGATGACCGCGTCGTCGTCCGTGCAGGCACTGATGACCCGTATGTGATCCCGATGCCGATCGTCTTCGACCTCACGAAGGTCTTGGACTGGTTCGCAACCCACCCCGAAGTGGCCGATTATCGGAACAGGGCGTTCGAGCTCACCAAGCACTTGCGCCAGTTCTCGATTCCGGCCTACCAGGTGATGCAGGATGACACGGACGTGCTGCGTGACATCTTCGATCGGATGAACAATTACGGCAAGCGGCTAAGCCGGGCGGAGATTTTTTCCGCGCTCAATGCCGGCCGAGAGTCCGATGCCGATGACACCCTGACCATCGCTCAGATCGCTGATCATGTGGACGGCCAGCTCGGCTTCGGCCGGATCGATGCCGACACGGTGCTTCGGGCCATCCTCGCCCGTCGCGGGCCAGATGTGCATCGCGAGATCCGGCTTGAGTTCGACGACGACAGGCGAGGAGATCTCGAATTCCCAAACGAGGATCGTGATTCCGCGTTCGCTGCTGGTGAGGACGCGCTGGTCCGGACCGTGCGCTTCCTGCAGTCAATCGGAGTTCCCCATGTTGCTCTGCTGGCGTACCGCTACCTCCTCGTAGTACTGACCAGGGTGTTTGCGCACCATCCTGACCCTGATCCGGCTAATGTCAGGCTGCTGGGCCGCTGGTACTGGCGTGCGGCGGTTCTCGGCCCGGAGGTCTTCAAGGGCAGCACCACCGGTGCTGTGCGCACCCTGTGCACGAAGGTCGACCCCGCCGATCTGAGCGGATCGATGAGGGCCCTCCTCGGCGCGCTCGACGAGCGCCAGGCGAAGATGCCTGAATTGCGTCGATTCCGCACTAACGAGGCCTCCGCGAAGATCATTCTGTGCTCCTGGTGGGAGCTTGGCCCCCGCAGCCCCGATACTGGTGTCCAGTTCGACCTGTCACAGCTCACGGAGGCGTTGATCGATCGGTCGACCGCCGCGGACGCCGTGGCCGTGTTCGTTGCCCGGAGATTCATTCCGGAGCCCTACCGCCTCTGGGCGTCGAACCGCGCTCTTGTGCCGGTGCTCAACGAGCCTGCGAACGAGGTGTCTGGAGCGTTTCTTCAGCGCCCATTCGACGTACCCGAGGACACCTGGTCTCTAGTACTCCGTTCCCACTCGATCAACGCTGAAAGCGAGAGCCAGCTGGCCTGTGGTGACACTGTGGCCTTCCTGCACTCCCGCCAGGTGGATCTACAGCAGGTGCTCGAATCCTTCCTCCGCCGCAAGTGCGAATGGGGTTTCGAGAACACCCCGCCGCTACATGAGCTGCTCATTGAAGATCTCGGCGAGGGAGACGATGACGCTGCGTGAGGTCCAGCACTCGGTGTGGCTACGCAGCGATCGGGTAGGCACGCTGTTCCAGCGCGGTGACTACACCCGATTCGTCTTCTCCGAAGACTACCTCAACGACCCGGACCGGCCGGTCCTCGGGTTGATCTTCGAGCAGGACCTTTACGCACGGCATGCGGCTGCGTTACGCCTGCCCTGCTGGTTTTCCAACCTGCTTCCCGAAGGCCGGCTACGGGAATGGATCGCGGCTGACCGGAAAGTGTCACCGCATCGCGAGATGGAGCTACTCGCACAGGTCGGCCATGACCTGTCGGGCGCCGTGCGAGTGTTGCCTGCGCTGGACGGCGAGGGCAACGAGATCGAGTGGTTGCCCACGCATTCCTCGCCACCGACGAAGCGAGACGCGCAAGATCCGAACACCTGGCGTTTCTCGTTGGCTGGAGTCGCACTCAAGTTTTCCATGCTGGCGAAGGGCGATCGGCTCACCCTGCCCGCCTTCGGAGTGGGCGGTGATTGGATCGTCAAGCTGCCCGACCAGACGTATCCGGACGTACCGCGCAACGAGTTCACCATGATGTCCCTGGCAGCGTCCGCTGGAATCGACGTCCCGCCGGTTCGGTTGGTGCATCGCGACGAGCTGGACGGCTTACCGCCCGATGTCTGGACGAGCCGGGAAGACTGGGCGTACGCCATCCGGCGATTCGACCGGGATGCAAACCGCAACTCGATACACGTCGAAGACCTAGCCCAAGTGCGCAACGTCTACCCGGAGGACAAATACCTCGGCAACTACGAGACCGTGGCCGCGCTCGCTCACCGGGGTCACGATCTCGATGGTCTTCGCGAGTTCGCCCGCCGGCTGGCGTTCACCATTCTTATCGCCAACGGTGACGCGCACCTCAAGAACTGGTCGTTGATCTATACCGATCCACGCGTCCCCAGCCTCGCTCCGGCGTACGACATGGTCTCTACCGCGTACTACCTCGGGGAGCGGGAGACGCTCGGCCTGAAATTTGGTGGCACGAGACGCTTCGACAAAGTAGACCTGGCAACCTTCGAACGCCTGCAACAGCGGCTGCGCGCCCCGCGAGCAGAGCTAGCGGCATGTGTCGCGGAGTTGGTCGAGCGAGTACGCTTGCACTGGTCCGAGTATCGCGACCAACTCGCCGTTAATCCCGAGCTGGCTTCGAGCATCGAATCCAGGATTACCTCGGGAAGCCGTTCCTTGTTACGACAACCAGGGTGATTCGTGGAGCCGGCTTGACGGGCCTGCCTACTCCGCTCGGGCTAGTTCTCCGCGTAGTAGGTCGGCGAAGGTGAACGTGCCGGTGGGTTGATCGTTCTCGCCCAGCAGGTACATCCGCTTGACGGCGACCACGATCCCTTCAGCGACCACATCGCGGAAGGCGGGGTCGAGGAGTTTGCGGCGGTCCTCGGGGTTGGTCAGGTAGCCCAGTTCCATCCGCACCGCGGGCATCCGCGTCATCCGGAGCAGCTCCCAGGTCTTGGGGTGGGTTCCGCAGTCGAGCATCCCGGTGCGAGCGGTCAGCTCGCGCTGGATGAACTCGGCCAGCGCCTCACCCAGCGTGGAGCTGGTGCCATTGCTGGTACCGAAGTGAAACGTGGCCAAGCCATGCGCCAGTGCGGTGGGATGGCCGTCGGTGTGCAGGGACAGCACCAGGTCAGCGCCCGCGGTGTTGGCGAAGGCGGCTCGCTCGGCTTCGGTGGGGCTGGTGTCCCGGCGGTGGGAGAGCAGCGTCTCCATCCCGGTGGCAGCCATCCGGCCCGCCAGCCGCTGACCCAGGTCCCACATCAGGTCCGCCTCGATGGCTGAGCCGACCACGATGCCGTGCTCGGAGCCGCCGTGGCACGGATCGATGATGATCCGTTTGCCGCGCAAAGCTGGACCCGCCTGGCGGGCTCGTTCCTGCTCACGCAGCAGCACCGGCCTGCCACCGCGGACCTTGGGTTGCAGCTGGCGCAGCGCCCGCAAGGTCGCAGGCCCGCATACGCCGTCGACCAGCAGGCCATAGTCGCGCTGGAAGCTGCGCAGGGCCGTCTCGGTCTGCGGACCGAAGATCCCGTCGGCCCGGTAGGCGTCATAGCCCAGCTCGAGCAACCGTTCCTGCAGCGTGCATACGTCGTCGCCGCGCATCGGGCCGGGGATGAGATAGCTGAGCAGGCGGCAGCCGAACCCCAGGCGCGCGTCGCACAAAGCCTGGTAGGTCGCCCGCCCGACGATGCCGTCGCTGATCAGACCGCGGCGTTGCTGAAAGGCGCGAACCGCGTGCTCCACACTGATATCGAAGACGTCGACGGCTGTATCGGAGCCTGGCTTCGACGGCCTCGACGGCGGGGAAAGTAATCCCTGAGCGGCTAGCAGGACCCGCAACTGCGCCACCGTCTGCCCGGTGTCACCGCGGCGCAGCAGCTGCATGCAACCTCACTTCAGATCGGCCCGACTTTGATTCGGCGCGGAACTCGTTCGGTGCCGGCTTGTCACACTCAAGCTCGTCCCGCCGGACAGGACGCGTCCCACCGTAATCGGTTGCCTGTCGCGACGATGAGCCACGGCACTGACATCGCAGCAGCAGCGAATCAGCTGAGGTAGTCGGCCAGGTCTTCCAGCAGCGCCGCCTTGGGCTTGGCTCCGACGATCTGCTTCACCGGCTTACCGCCCGAGAAGAGAATCATGGTCGGGATCGACATGATCTGGTAGTCCCGCGGGGTGCTGGGGTTGGCGTCGATGTCCATCTTCGCGATGGTGAGCTTGTCGCCGTTCTCCGAGGCGATCTCCTCGAGTACCGGCGCCACCTGCTTGCACGGGCCGCACCAGCTCGCCCAGAAGTCCACCAGCACCGGCTTGTCGCTGCCGAGCACGTCGTCGGCGAACGAATCATCGGTCACGGTCACGGTCGACTTGTCTGCCATCTCATCTCCTGGTTGCGGTTCTGCATGGCCGGATGGAATTGGTGATCAGGACTTGGAACCGTAGCCGCCGCCGACGAACTCGGCAGCCACCTGGGCGTGCGGGTCCGCGGCGTGCTCAGCGAGCCAGCGTTCGACGTCGATCGCGGCGGCGCAGCCAGTGCCCGCGGCGGTGACAGCTTGCCGGTAGGTGTGGTCCACCAGGTCGCCCGCCGCGAAGACGCCGTCAACGCTGGTAGCAGTGGACGGTGCGGTCACCACTACGTACCCGGCTGCGTCGGTGTCCACCTGATCGCGGATCAGCTGACTGCGCGGGTCGTGCCCGATCGCCACGAACATGCCGGTGACGTCCAGCGTCGCTTTGTCGGAGAGCTCCAGGCCGCTGACGCCGCCGTCGCCGACTACCCGGTCGACGGTCACCCCGGTGCGCCAGCGAATCTTGTCGTTGTTCCGGGCGCGCTCAAGCATGATCTTCGAGGCGCGGAACTCGTCGCGTCGATGCACCACGGTCACCGACTTCGCGAACTTGCTCAAGAAGATGGCCTCCTCCATCGCGGAGTCCCCACCGCCGATGACGGCGATATCCTGATCGCGGAAGAAGAAACCGTCGCAGGTGGCGCACGAGCTGACGCCGCGGCCGAGCAGTTCCTGCTCTCCTGGGACGTTGAGGTAGCGGGGCTGCGCGCCCATCGCGAGTATCACCGACCGGGCCTGGTAGGTAGTCCCATCCACCACGACCCGCTTGATATCACCAGCCAGCTCGACCGAGGTGACGTCTTTGGTCTGCACCTCCGCACCGAAGCGCTCAGCTTGGGCTTTGAACTGCTCCATCAGATCGGGACCCATGATCCCATCGCGGAACCCCGGGTAGTTCTCCACGTCGGTGGTGGTCATCAAGGCGCCGCCGTACTGGCTGCCCTCGAAGACCAGCGGCTCCAGCTGGGCTCGCGCGGTGTAGATCGCGGCGGTGTAGCCAGCCGGGCCCGAGCCGATGATGATGACGTCCCGGATCTGATCGCTCACGTTGGCCACAACACGATCCTACGGACCGATGTTCCCGTGCCGGTTGGCCGCTCTCCACGTACCGTCAATCTGGGCCGCGCGCGTGCTCACGCCAGTTGACGACGGACGTCGAGGAGGTGGTGGCTGTGACCTCATGGGCTCGTCCGTCGCGGCCCATGGGCTCACACGGGAGCCGGGTCCATGCGGCGGCCGGCGAGCACACGCGCTCACGTTGCACCAGTAACAGCCGTCGGTGCCTCGGCCACGTTGTACCCAAAGCGGCACTCCACACAGCCCATGCCGCCACCCTATCCGCCGAGTGCCACCGCCATTGGGAACCTCTACGCGGCCTGAGCGCAGGCCAAAACCGCCATTCGGAGCCGAATGGCGGTTTGTCGGCGCGGGCAATCGCGTTTCGGTTCCGAATGGCGGTGGGTCGATACACAACTGACGCCGTGATCCCGGGTGGGATGGCGGCGTCGGTTG
>JAHEXI010000029.1 GCA_023252195.1 Pseudonocardiales bacterium | reverse complement strand
AGGCTAACGGCCTGCTCCCTGTATTCCTGGGTGAAGCTTCGGCGTGTCGCCACGCGATTTCCTCCGCTGGCAATCAGCGGCAGTCACAACGGGTGTCTACAAGATCGGGTACGGTCCACTGGGCAATGGCGTGCGCCACCACAAGCCACACCGACACCGTCGCTGACGCTCTCTCCGACACCGAATTGACCGAGGCCTACCGCTGGCTCGCCGAAGTCGCCCCACCCGACACCGAGGTCTACCGAACAGGCTTTGTGCCCAGGAAACAGTCCATCCACGACTAGCGTAACGCCCTGCTCGGCGTCCTATCCCGCCGCGGCACCCGGAAGCCGTACGCGGCATCCGCACCCTCGTCGAGAGCTTCCCCGACATCCTTGGCCTCCAAGCCGCCCTGGGCGCCGCCCGACGTCGAACCCAAACCCACGCCACCGTCCTGCTCAACGCTGAGCAGGTAATCGCACTACTCGCCGATCCAGACCGGCGGGTCATCCGCACCGCCATGCAACTGGCCGAGCTCCTCATCGACACAATCACCGAGATCGACCGCGACCTGGACAGCCACCCGAACCTGCTGTGGGACCGTGAACGAGCACCAGTCCCCAAAGGCTCCCCAAAGGCTCCCCAAAGGGGACCGCCGCCCTATCGTCTGACGCTCCAAGCTCGAAGGCGGACTCGCCTCCTACATCGCCCACGAACTCGACCTCAGACTCGCGCGCCGAGCCATCGTCATCAACCGCGAAGTCGTCATAAAACCCACCGACGCGGGCGATTCCGGCGAACGACCTGACATCCTCGTCGAAGCCATCGCCCCAGCCGCCACCCTCGACACGGCAACGACGGTCACCGTCCCCATCGAGATCAAGGCTGCTGGCACGACGCGGTCCCCACCGCGCAAAGAACCCAACTCGCGGACCGATACCTCCCCGCAGCACAAACCGATGCAGGCGTCTACCTCATCGGCTGGTACCCGCTGGACTTGTGGACTGCCGACGACCGGAAAACCAAGTGCGCCGCAGCCAAACTCGGAGCCGCGAAGAACTCCTGCGCATACTACAAAAACAGGCCACCGAGATACATTCACAGACCAGCAACCGGACCTTCCCGTACGTACTCACGCTCCCCAGAGCATTGCCCGCCCCGACCGCAACAGCCCTGCGCCGACAGAAACGACAGACCACCTGAACGTCCACTCGTCGGCAAGGGCGGACATCGCACGGCAAAGGGTTGCGCAGACCGGCTACCGCGCGGGTCTGATCATGGTGAGGGTGCCCAGGGAGCAACGCATGTCACCGCAGGTGGTGACCAGGCGGCGCAGTCCTCGAACGTGGTCGGCGAAGATCGCCGTTCGTGCAAGGGTTCGTGCAATGAACCACACGACACCACGGCCACTCAGGACAGGCTGAGCAGGGCAAACGGAAAGGGGAGGACACCAGAGACAGGGATGATCTGGGTTGTACCGGCCTCCGGAGGCGGGAGCGCAGGTTCGAATCCTGCCGGGGGCGCCACGCCTGAACAGCGAAAACGTAGGACGTCCGCTGTTCATGGTGTCGTGCAAGGGTTCGTGCAATGAAATCGTTACCGTCCGCGCATGCCTCCACGCCGACGCCGACCGCGCGGGCACATCCGGACCCTGCCGTCCGGCAGCTTTCAGGCGATCGTCTACACCGGTACCGACCCGCTGACCGGCAAGGAGCGGTACCTACGCGAGACGGCCACGACGTGTGACGGCGCGGAACGAGCGCTGACCCGTCTTCAGAGCCAAGTCGACGAAGGTCGGCACCCGAAGACGGCCATCACCGTCCGGCAGACTCTTGCTCAGTGGCTCGACGTCGCCGATCTGGAGGACACCACTCGCGAGCGGTACGACGATCTGATTCGCCTCTACATCCTGCCGCCGCTCGGGAACATGCTGGCGAGCAAGCTCGATGCGGAGCTGCTGGAGCGCTTCTATGCGCGACTGCATCGCTGCCGCGAGCTGTGCTCAGGACGACCCTCCGCAGGACATGTCTGCCGGCCGCTGAGCACCAGCACCACTCGCAAGATTCACTACGTCATCCGTGGCGCGCTCGAACGCGCCGTACGTTGGCAGCACCTTGGCGTGAACAAGGCCGCATGCTAAAAGCCGTCATCGGCCTTTACTTCTTCGCGGCTTGTGAATAAGGCTCCCGGCGCCGTTGGTCCCGTCGGTTACCTCGCTTCGGGTGGGAGCGGGGTGGGTCGACTTACGGTGCGCCCGTCCGGGACAACGGAGCCGGGAGTGGACCACGGTAGACCAGTCTTGATCGGTGGGCCGCGAGCCTGCGTCAGTAGGCGGCCGGTGGCCTTAGATTGTTTGTATCAGCGGGAAGATAGAAGTCCCAGCCTTGTCCGTCATGCCCGCCCCCCGCAGGACAAACCCCGTAACCAGCATAACCGTTGAAATAAAGTGAATAGCATTTCCTGCAGAATCGCCATGTATGCTGAAAGGTATTCACTTGCGGGGGTACAAGGGCAGCCAAGGACACGGCGGAGGTCTGAACAGTCATGTCTAGTCCTGACTGAGTTTCTTCAGCCTGGTACACTGCCGGCGACGATATTTCAGCCATCTGAGGACTCTCCTTAGGATAAGGTCGATCTAAACTATGTCCTTAGCAACATAACCTCCGCCCGCCACGTCTCGCGACGGTGGGAACCGAAGAGTTAACCGAAGGCCTGTTGACTTTCTCAGAAAACATCTGCGGCGGTACAGGCCCGCGCACGGAGCGTCAACTCCGCGTCGGTCGTGGCCGCCCCAGGTGCCGGGATAAATGGCCAATCCCCGCAGTCTCGTTCCTGTCGAGCGCCCGTTTTGTCGTGCTTCCGGCCGGGCCGATGTCTGAAACGGTTGGCTAATTGAGCGGCTTTCTTAGCGTGGGAAACCCGACTGAGGTGACATCGGCCCCCAGGAGAGATGCTGCGGTGCCGCATCCTGGCGAGACAAGTACCCGATATTGCCGGTAGTCGTCGTTCCCGTCGAGGCGGCAACGCTACGTGCGCTGCAGTGGCTCTGGTCAGATCGGGCTTCGAGCTTGTGGGGGCGGTGCTACTGGGTGGCTTCTGTGAGGGCGGTGGGTAGCTGGTGTCGGGAGGTGATGCCGAGCTTGGCGTAGGCGTTGGACAGGTGCATCTCTACGGTGCGGACGGTGACGAACAGTGTGTGGGCAATGTCGAGGTTGCTCATTCCCCCGGCCGCGAGCTCGGCAACCCGTTGCTGGTTGGGGGTGAGGGCCTCGCGACCGGATACGGCCAGCCGCCGTGGCCGCGCACCGGCGGCGACGAGCTGGTGATGTGCGCCTGCGGCGAGCGCGGCCGCGCCGCAACGGTGGGCGAGGTCCATCCCCTGACGCAATGGCCCAAGGGCCTGGGACCGCTTCCCGACCCGCCGTAGTGCTGCGCCTAGGTCGATGAGCGCTCGGGCATGGTCGAGCCTGGCTGGTGAGTCTTCGAGGGTCAGCGCGGCTCGGGTGAGCGAGGTGATGCCGTCCTGCCCTCCTAGGGCAAGGCCGAGTGCGCGCTGGGCGGCACCGATGGCTGAAGCGGCACCGAAGCGCTGGGCGAGGATCATCTGCTCGTCGGCCAGCCGTAGCGCCTCGGCGCGCTCGCCCATTCGCAGGTTTGCCAGGGTCGCGCCGATCCGCCAGGAGACTTGCACCACTCCACCGGTCGCGCCGAAATCCTGCTCCCAGCAGCGGATGGCATCGAAGTTGGCCAGCGCACTGTGCGCGTCGCCTTGAGCGAGGTTGAGCCATCCGCGGCTGTCGCGCAGCAGGGTGCCTGCCGGCGGACCGTCCGGGTCATCGATCGCGACCACCGTCAGCCGGTCGAGCACGGCCTGCGCGTCGCTAATGCGCCCCTGCTCGATGAAGACCGAGATGAGCATGGCGACCGCGAGTCGGTCGAACCGCGCCAGGCCGGCCTCGAGGGCCAGCTCCAGGCAACTCTCCGCGTCCGATTGTGCGCCGGCCAGGTTCCCCCGCCGGAAGCGGACCAATGCGCGGAAGCCTGAGCTCAGGACCAGACCTACGACCGAGGCGCGGGCGCTGCTTTGTGCGAACGCGTCATCCAGCGCCTGCTCGGCTGTCTGAGCGCGATCGACGTAGCTGAGCATGATCATCGGGGGGTAGGGCAGCGAGGAGGTAGCCGATAGCTCCCGCACCAGCTGCCCGCCGAAAAGGGCGCGCTCGGCGTAGGCCGCCAGCTCGGTTGCCGTCGCACCGCGGAAGGCGAGATGCACGATCAACGGAGCGACCAGTATCCGCGCAGACCTCACGGGCAGCGCGGGCAGCCGCTCGACTGTGCAATCCAACCGGTCACGCAGACGCCGCTGCGCCGCCGCCGTACACACGCCCATCAACAACAGATTCGCCTCCACCAAGCAGGCGAGTTCGGTGTCGGCGTTCTCGACCGCGGCCAACCCTCGCTCGAGCACCTCGACGGCCTCGTCGATCTGCCCGGCAGCCAGCAACACCGACGCCAACTCCACGGCCGCTGTGGCACAAGTGACCGGGTCAGCGGTCAACGTGACCGCAGTCCGCAGCAACTCCGCCGCATCGAGATCACCCGCGCGGGCGGCGGCCACGCCCAGCTCCAGCGACAGAGCAGGCCGCAGGGACTCTGCCGGCGGCTCCCGCAGCGCACGCCGCAGAAACCCGACCGCCATCTCCGGCGCACCGCGACCCAGCGACGCAGCCGCAGCAGCCCGCAGACCCTGCACAGTCCACGGATCCCCGTGGCCCTCGGTGGCCAGCAGATGCACGGCCACCGTGTCGATGTCAGCCCCGTTCTCGGACAGCAGCCGCGCCGCCCGAGCGTGCAATTGCACGCGCTCAGTGGCGGCAAGATCCCCATAGATAGCGGTCCGCACGATCGGGTGCACGAACCGGAGAGGACGACCACGCTTCAGCACGGCCGCATCGACCAGCGCATCCACAATCCCTCCCGCAGTGACCGTGTCGAGGCCGGCCAGCGCAGCTGCGCACGCCAACTCAGCCCGCTCACCCAGCACCACGATCGCCCGCGCAAGCACCGACGCGGGCGCGCCCAACCTGCCCACCCTCAACAACACCGCCACCGCGATTCGCTCCGAGCCAAGCTGACGCACCATATCCGGACGGACTCCGCTCAACTCTCCGAGACCACGCAGCTCCTCGACGACGGCACCCAACAGAAACGGATTACCTCCCGTCGCCTCATGACAGGCTGCACACAGCCGCTCACCCGCCACCGAACCCAACTCAGCACGGACGATGGCGCTCACGGCGCGAGGGCTCAATGGCTGGGGACGGATCACCGAAGCGCCCAACGAATCGATCAGTTGAGCGGCCAAACTGGCGTCTGTCCCCGGCTCAGCGGGCCGGGCAGCCAACATGACCAGCACCGGCAGCCGTTCCACCCGCCGCGCCAGATAGCTCACAAAACGCAACGACGGCGGATCAGCCCAGTGCAGGTCGTCGATGACCACCAGCAGCGGTGTGCGCTCGGACAGGTTAGCCGTCAACCAGAACAACCCGTGCAAAATCGCTTGGGACGGAGTCCCCGCTTCGCCTACTTCAACATCAAGATAGGCGAACACCGGCTCGGCGAAGCGGGCAGCGCCAGACCACAACCCCTCCCACTGCCCATCGGCTGAATCCGTGATTGCGGGTTCCAACAGCTGACGTGCCACCCCGAACGCAAACTCGCGCTCCAACTCTCCGCCGCTGCCCGTGAGCGCCCGAAAGCCAAGCGACGTTGCACGGTTGCATACCTCGCCAAGCAGCCGACTCTTACCGATCCCTGCAGGTCCTTCCACCAGAACCACGCGCCCCCTGCCAGCGGCGGTGGCAGCGACGAGCGCATCTAGGGCGGCCAGTTCCCCTTCGCGTTCCAGGAGCAACATGGCTCCCGACCCACGCTCGTCCGCAGCACTATCCGTTTTCACCCGTCACCTGTCCCAAACTCGCGTCTGCAGCCGGAGAAACGGTGTTGCCTAGGAGCGTAGGCGCTGTTCAAGGGGCAAGTCTTCGGTGCCGACCCCGTCGCCAAACGCCAACCCCAACCGCAAACATGGGCATAATGGACAATCGCACCCCTACGACCAGCGCGAGCCTGTCGATCACGATCGAAGGCGAGCCCCCCAGCGGTGTCCTAGTGTCCGCATCCGGCCAGCGCTGGACCTTCCACGGCTGGATCGATCTTGCCGTCGCGATCGAGCAATGGCGCACCGCTGAGCGACGCCTCGATCCACCCAGGGATACCGCAACCGAGTAGCCCTCGGCTCGTCACGTCGCCAGACCCCTCGGGCGAAGGAAGGGACATCGGTCACTGACCCACAGGTGGCGCCGTTCTAGTCGGCGCGGCCCGTGGAATCAAATCGTGGACTCAACTACAGGACACGGTGGCCTCTGTAGACGCTCGAGACCCCGGAAAAGCCCTGATAGGGCACCAGAGACGCCACAGTGCATGACGGTACCCGGCCTCCGGAGGCGGTGGCGCAGGTTCGAATCCTGCCGGGGGCGCCATTTCTGACCAGCTCACATCACTGTGAGTGACCGGTTTTCAGTCAGATGAGCAAGGGCGGTGCTCATGCACTACTCAGCCACACTGCGGTGACAGTTCCGGGAGATCAACCGGTTCGTCTCCGCTGAGACGAATCGGAACGTGGTGTTGCGGGTCCTGCCGAGGGCACCACCTCTGTTGCCCTCATAAGGCACGTGCCTACTGATTTCCAATCACGCCGACCGGGAATGGATGGGCGCCGGTAGGAGGCCACGATCCTACCGGCGCACCGTCGGTTAGCCGTGGCGCATAGTGCTCGAAGAACTAAGGTGTACCTCGTGACCGCCGCCGAGCAGTACTCCGAGCCCTGTCACCCGTCGGGAGCGGGTCCGGACCGCGACGGGCTGGAGCCGGCGGCGACGTGGGCCGGAGACACGATCGCTGCACAGCACTTTGGCTCGCCGGAGGAGATTCGGGCGGCTCTGCTGCCCGAGCAGTTGGCCGAGTTCGACGACGCGTTCAACGCCGCGCTCGCCATCGCCGGCCAGACGCTGCGCCTAGACCCGCTGCGCCACGTGCTGCGGATGTGGCCGCGGCAGGCACTAATGACCGAGTGGGACCCCGAGGGGCACCGACAGATGCTTGCCACAGCCGTCGAGGTCCAGCGGATCGGCCGTTCACGATCCGGCAGCGTGCCGTGGAGCGAGGTCAAGGCCGAACTCGGTCTCTGACCGTCGACCTCATGACGTACACGCTCGATATCGACCCTGTCGCGCGCGCCCAGATCCATAGAGCTCCCTCCGGCAGGAGCGGCCGCGCTGGCCGCTGCCCTGGCGGTACTGGAACTGGTGCCTGAGCGCGGTGAGCCGCTCAACGCGGACAACCCGGATGGTGGGTCTATCAGCTGCCCTTCGGCAGTGGATGCGGACTGATCACCTACTTGCTACTCGCCGATCAAGACCGGGTAGATGTGCTCCTCGTGACGTGGCTTGATTTCGATGAGCACCCGAACTGAGCCGACCTCCGGTGAACCGGTGAAGGATCCGCTTGCGGTGACTGCTGGCAGTTACTCGGCCTGCCGCGAACCGTGCCACTTGCCCTTCGCCTTGCGCAACGTCCGCTCGCGCCAAGACCCGTCGACGACGTGTGTATCGCCGCGTACTGCCTTGTTCGGAAGCTCCCACTGGTGACATTCAACACGAAGGATTTCCTCAACTGCGCCGAGCACGAAAAGGGCTCGTGGTGCCGTCGTAGATCGGGAACCGTTGTGTGTCACGGTTGTGCCCGGCGAACACTCCCCAGGTTTCATCCAGCCACTTCCCTACCGCGGCTTGCTTCCGGCGGCGAGCTTGACGGAGACGGGCACCTCAAGGTGGTCACCGCGCTGGTATTCGGTGACGAGTTGGTCGAACACAGCGCGGATGCGCCGGCGCGCCGGCTCGTCCTGGCGCAAGATCAGCGCCGAGACCCTAACCGTTCCGGCGAGCACCCCGTCCCACAGTTCGTCGGCGGTCGGCACCGGGTGATCAAATACGATCGTTCTGACCACGACATCGGTGAGCCCACGATCCTGTAGTAAGGCGGTGAACTGTTCGTCGACGGAGAATCGGAAGAACGGAGGACCCGGGGGAACATCGGCCGGCGCGGTCACGTCTACCGCAGCGACCGCGTCGAGGAACACGCCCTGCCAACGCGCCCGCTCCGGCAGATCCCACACCGTTAGCGCCAGCTGCCCACCCGCTCTGAGGACCCGCACGAACTCACCCACCGCCTGCTCGGGACGCCCTAGGTGAAGAATCGAGAAGTTGCCGACCACGGCGTCGAAGCATCCATCCTCGAACGGCAGTGCCTCTGCGTTCGCCTCACGAAAGTCCAGGCCGGGATGCAGTCGTCGGGCAAGCTGGACCATCGCCGTTGCGACGTCTACCCCCACCACAGAGGCTCGTCGCTCGGCCGCCTGGGCGGCTGCGTGGCCAGGGCCGCTGCCGATGTCCAACACTCGCATCCCCTGTTCGACGCGGGCGGCGTCCAGCAACGGCTTGATGACTCGGCTGGTGACGGCAGCGATGTGGTCGTAGGTCAAGGCCTTACGCTGCCAGCCCGCCGCCTCGAAGGCGTTGAATGCGTCCTGGTCTATCGTCAGCTCCGGTGGCGGGGAAAGCAGCCGATCGCTGGGAGCCATTCGAATCTCGCCTCCTTCAGCGGGAATTCAGTCAGCGTGGTGACCGCGTCGGCTCCATTTGCCATCCCCCTGCGAGCGGTCCTTCAGTTGAAGGATCAGGCCGGATCGGCCGCTGATACCACTCATCAGCAAACGATCTGCGCACGGACGAGGGCCTGGGGCGCTTCGACAGGTGGGGCATCGGCGCAGTCCTCGATCATCTGGGCATCGCCACGATGGTACGGTCAGCGTGGATCTGTCGGGAGAGCTGGGCGTAGTGAACGACGTGCCCTCATCACCCACGGCGGCGGTGGGGACGACGACATGACCCAGCGCCATCCCGGTTCCACCGCCCCGGCACCGCCGCAGGCGACGAAGGTTTGCGCGCCCGCCGCGATCGCCTTCTCCATGTGCAGCACGGCGATGGACGCTCCCACACCGGGATGGAACACGGCGAGGGAAACCCTCGGGTGGGTGCGGACAGAGATGTCTGCACCGCCTAACTCAAGGGAGAACCTGTTGTGCGCCGGTGGGTGACCTCCGGGGCGACGATGACCTCGGGAAAAGCACATCACCACCCGCTGCGGGAGCAGCTGGTCCAGGACGAGCGCGCTGGGAGACATCAGCGCGATGGCGCTCGAATAGAAGATCGCGGCGGCGGGAGCAAAGGCGCACTCATCGGCAAAAGAGGATTTTCCTGCGACGCCTCGAGATTTGGACCCGCAAGAAACCAAGGGATGAACCCCACCTTGCTGGCACCCAGCGCAGAGGAAGATCGCCCACCTATCCGTAGCTCGCTCACGAGTCGGCGTGGCACCGTTGCAGGTTCATGCTCATGGTGACGGTGCCTGGCGAGCAGCGCATGTCACCGCATGTGGGTGGCCGGGTGGCGGAGTCCTCGAACGTGGTCGGTGAAGATCGTCGCTCGTGCAAGGGTTCGTGCAATGAACCACACGACACCACGGCCACTCAGGACAGGCTGAGCAGGGCAAACGGAAAGGGGAGGACACCAGAGACAGGGATGATCTGGGTTGTACCGGCCTCCGGAGGCGGGAGCGCAGGTTCGAATCCTGCCGGCGGCGCCACGCCTGACCTGCTAATACTACTGTGAGTAGGTGGTTTTTCAGGCTAATGTGCCGGGGCGGTGCTCATGCTCTACTGAGCCACACAGTACTGGCAGTCCGGGACGTCAGCCGTCTCCACCTCGCTGACACGATCCGGCACGTGGAGTTGCGAGGTCTGCCCTGGACATCACCTCTGATGCCCTTATTAGTACCTTGCCCACTGGCTCCGCCGACTGCGCCAACGGGACTGGATTGGCCGCCGGTACGTGGCCGCAGCGTCCGCCTCGAACTTTGGCGCCAGGCGCCCGGTTCATAAAGTGTGGTCACTCGTGCAAGGGTTCATGCAATGAACCTGCGGAAACCACGGCAGCTCATGATGCGGTGATCAAGATAAACAAGGATGCCGGGGACCTAAAACAAGGACAACATCAAACAACCGGACGGTTGGTACTCGAAGAGGCCTGCCAGGTGTGAGTACACCACACACGGTCAGCGGCAATACCGGACGTTCGCGGATAAGTAGATAGCTTTCTAGAGGTCAGATCGCCTCGGTGTCAGCGCCACGAAGTCGAGTGCAGAAGTTCCAAGATCACAGGTCTCGTCGTGGCTCGGCATCCCATTGTCAGTTGAGGTTTGCGCGTCATGGATCGCGTGCGCCGTATCGGAGGTCCTGCTGCGAACCGGGGCGGTGTTGAGTTGAGCTTGTCATGGATCCGCGTCAGTGAGCTATGGATGATCTGACGCGGTTCTCGATCCGATTAGCCCACGGAATCACAATCGCGAGCATGATAGCTGCGGGCGCATTGATTCAAGCGCCGCATCAGTAATCTCTCACGGGCGGCACTTGAAGGGTGGGAGCAGGGACAGCGTGGGTGACATGCAGATGTTGGTCAGGTGCCGGTTAGTCTCCTGAAGCTGAAGGTTGATGCTAGAGAGGTCGGTCTCAGCAC
Source organism: Pseudonocardiales bacterium (assembly GCA_023252195.1). Taxonomy (GTDB): domain Bacteria; phylum Actinomycetota; class Actinomycetes; order Mycobacteriales; family Pseudonocardiaceae. The sequence goes on along the minus strand of JAHEXI010000029.1, from coordinate 29,067 downwards.
CAATGAGGGCGCTATTGATGTCGTTCACCTGTGGGGTAACCAAGGCGGCGCCTCTGCTGTCCGCGTTCTGAATCGACTCCAGCGTGCCGTCGATCGACTGAGCGAGCCCTAGGACGTTCAGCAGCACGTTGGAGGTGTCCACCAGCGAGGTGGAGATTGAAGCAGCGGAATGGGAGGCGCCCTCCAGCGTTCCCGAGGTGTCAACCAGTGAACCCGATGTGTTGACCAGCGACTGGGAGGTGTCCTTCAACGATGCGTCAATCCCCTGCGCGGTACCCCGAATCGACACCAGCGAAGCGGTGGCATCGGCGACCTGACCGCGGATCGGCTTCAAGTCGGTGTCGATGTCGCTCAGTGCGGAGTTGATCGTCTGAATGTAGTTGGGTAGGGGTTGGACATCACTCGTGGCGCCGGTCACTGAATTAGACGCCGTGAACAGTCCGTTATCGATCGATTCGAGTGCGCGAACAATGCCGATCAAGAAGCCGATGACTACCACCACGACAATCAACCCGAGCGTAGTGAAGATCCACAGAAACCGTGCGAAGGAATTCGCGGTCAGCGAGGGCGAATCGGTTACCGACGATGTAGAGACGCGGTGCGCGCCAGCGCGCCACTGTCCGCCGGGTGTTGTCGCTAAGGAAGGGGAGTTGCCGGATCGTCGGCGTCCCAAGTGTCGCTTTATCATTCTCAGTCCTCTTAGCACGGCGTGTCGACGGATTGATCAGATTCCAGGCGCACCTTAACATCGAGGCAGCGAGGCGTCAGTTCAGCATTGATTGGCTGGTTGAGGAGGTTTGCCCGGTTCGGTCTTAAAGTTTCTACTGGTGACAGTGGTACTATTAAGTCGCCGTTGCGTTGGCTGCGTCTACATTTATGCGCTGTGCGACCTGCAGATCGCCGCTGCTCGGTTGTCGATGCCGGGCGCGACGTTGTTGATCATATCGCCCGACACGCTGATCAAGGCAGGATCAGCCAATTCCTGCAGGGATGACAGTGGCGCAACCAGTCCTACACTCTGCCCGCCGGTAGCGGTGCTGCAACTCGTGTTGGTCCTCGTCAGGCTCGTCGCCGCCTCCGATGCGGGTTTGATCTTCAAAACGCGGGGGCGGACGCTCATCATCGAGCGGGGAGCTCGCGGAGGTGGCCGAGCAGGCCGACTGGGACCGCGTGGACCTAGGCAGCCTGCGCGCGGAGTACGGATTCAGGCACACAGTTGCTGATCGAGCCGAGAAGGGTGAATCGGCTGCGTGCCCGCATGCTGTTCCACGCCTCACCGCTCAATGCCTTCCCACAGGGGTTGATGGCCGCGAGCGTCGTGCCCGCCCTCCGGCCACTGCTGTAGCCAGCGCGCCGGAGGGGCCAGGCCAGTGCCGCACGCAGGTGGCGGTCGCGTTCGAGGTACTCGCCGAGGACAGGCACCTCGCGCACTTCGGGATGCACGATTCGTTCAGCTGCGCTGATCAACGACACGAGCATTCGTTTTGCCGCTGTCTCGTCGAGACCGTCCGCTCATCGACAGAAGCGGACGTTGCGCTGGAGCTACACCGCCTACGGATACAGGCTCGCAAGAAGCCAAGTTGATCTCTACCCGCCGGCGTCCGGCGCAGACGAAGATTCTTCCGCCCATCCGTAGCTCATTCACCAGGCGGCGTGGCACCGTTGCAGGTTCGTGTCGCCATCAGCTTCCGCATGAAGCACCTCTGAACTCCCAGGTTCAGCAGCATCCGGGACATCATCGCTTGCCGCTTGCTGGCAACGTGCCCTGCCGTCACGGGCTCGCTCTCTCGTCATCATCGCCAACAACGTTCGGATCGCCGACCGCCTGGGGCGGACCACGGAGGGCGGATTCCGTGCGTTGGACGTGACCGGCCGTGCTCGTCGTGCAAGGGTTCGTGCAATGAACTGCGGGATACCACAGCTCATGAGGCCCTGAGCAGGGTAAACGAAACGAGAAGACGCCAGAGACTGAGATGATCAGTGTTGTACCGGCCTCCGAGGCGGGAGCGCAGGCATGCGGATGTGCAAGGGCGGTGCTCATGCTCTACTCAGCCACACTGCAGTGACAGTCCGCTGACCGAATTACCGGATCTCGATCTGACAGTGTGGACGGGGTTGATCAGTCGCCATCGCTACTCATGGCTCGTCGATCCAGTTTTCAACGGTGAGTTCAGGAACGCGCTGGAAGTGCCGCACATTGCGGGTCACGAGGATCAGTCCTCGCGATAGCACGATCGAAGCGATACGCAGGTCGGGTTCGGCCAGCGGAGTGCCATGGCGTTCCAGCGTTGCCTTCAAAGCACCGAAGGTACGGGCAGCGGTCGTATCAAAGGCCAGTACCGTCTGGGCACGGTGAACGAGCTGCTCAACCCTCCTGGAAAGATCCTCACGTCCGACGCGACGCGCGCCGTAGATCAGCTCACCGACCGTGATCGAGGTGGTGAACTGCTCCTGCGGCGGCACGGTGGCCAGCCGGCGGATGAGGTGCAGCGGCGGGGCGGGCCTGATCGTCGCGCTGAGGATGTCGGTATCGAAGCAGTACCCCGTCACGTAAGTTCCGGAGGCGGACGGTCGGACACTTGTTGTCGCGCGGCGACGATCTCGGCCATGTCTTCGTCGACAGTGTCCCATTCGTTGGCGAGCGCTCCGGCAAAGGCGGCAAGCCCGATCGAGGGCTGATGCTCCTCTTCCGCAGCCCTCTGGGGAGGGACCAGGGCGACGACCGGACGACCCCGGCTCACAATCACGAAGGACTCGCCGCGGCCGACCCGGGCAGCCAGCTCGGAGAACCTCCGCTTGGCTTCGGCGACACCGATGCGCTCAATGGTCATGTCCTGAAGTCACCTCGCCTCAAAGATGACTTCAAGCTATCATCTTGAGCCGGTCTTCGGACACCGACCCCTCTGCGACAAGCACAATCCGGTCTAACGGCCAGACGTCATCCACCGGTCAGCGCGCCTCGACAGAGACTGCTCGTACCGGCGTGCCGTCGGTTCCGGTATGGCTGCCGGCCGCAACGCCAGCACATCAACGACCTACTGGCAGGTCGGCACCTCCACCTCGTCCGAGCAGTATCCGAGCAGCCGACCTAGCACCTGGCGGTGCGGCTGCCGCGAACCCAGCGGACAAGCGATGCCTGCCTACCCAACAACCAGTCGTAACCACTGCGTTCGTCACTCGTGCAAGGGTTCGTGCAATGAACCACCGGACACCAGAGCAACCCATGAGATGCAGAGGAGGGCAAACGAGAACGACAAGACGCCAGACAACCTTCACGCGCCGCCACACCGATGGCCGCACGTGCATGAGTGAGATCTTCAACTGGTACACAGGCGGGGCGGGCCGGCCGGCGGCCAGCGGCGCGTACCGCCGCAGCTCTTCGATCAGCCGCCCGGCATCGGGGTGACCGGTCCCCTCGATCGAGATGATCTTCGCATCAGCGTCGTTGCCAGGCAGATTGTCCCAGATATCCGACAGCGCCCCGGCCACCTCCTCCTCAGCAAGCAGGGCCACACTCTCGTCCACGACCTGCCAGCGGGCATCCTGCGCTGTCGGCTCCGGCTCGCCGAATTCGCGGGCGAGGAACGCCCGAGCCGCCGGGCCGACCCGCGGCAACTCGGCCGCCTCCCGCCAGGCAGGCAGCGCACCGTCGTCCAATCCCGCGACCAGAGACAGCGCTACCATTCGGTGCATCGGGGACGCGGTCACCGCCACAGTCAGCAGCTCCCGCGCGGCCGTGATCGGGGCTCGGGCACCCAGCCAGGGGCCGGCCCGCCGCCACGCCAGTTCCTCATCAAGACGCTCCACCGCAGCCAGGACCTCAGCGGCGGTCATCATCTCGGTGACGACCGACGGAGTCAGGCTCGCCACCTGATCCAATGCCCAACCGCCCAGCGGAGACAGCCCCACCTTCCCACCCGTCGAGGCCACCACTCCGAACCGAGTCAGCAACTCCACGATCATGATCGCCGGCTGGTCACGGCCGCCGGCCAGCTCCCAGCACGGCGTGAACACGACATCGTGGGAGTGCCGCAGCAGATCCCAGACCCGGCCGGCGAACTCCTCGACGCGTAGCCGGCCCGATTCGGCCGCGAGTAGGCGCAACGCTCCCACGGGAGCAGTCGGGATCCCCGACCACGGGTTGTCGGGATCGTCCCATGCCTCGATCTTTGCCCGAAACGCCCGCCACCAGAAGCCGAGCACCGCCTCGTCCGGGACACCCACCGACTCCGCGAGTGCCTCGCCCGTGTGGGCGACCGTGCCTCCACCACCACGAATCCGCAGTCCAACGCCATGACCCACGGCTCGTGCAACCACGGCAGGTCGGCGGCGCTACGAAACCTCGACGGCGCCATGGCGCCGAGCACCTGCGCCGCCTCCGGCACATCGCCCGGCCTCAGCACCCCCTTCGGGGTGACCGGCCGCCCGGCACCCAGCCATGTAGCCAGCCGCCGTGCCTCATCGAACGCGGTGCAGGCACGAGCCTCCTGCGCCGCCTCATGGATACCAAACAAGAACGGATCGCCAGTCACGCCGCGAGGATAACGACGCCGCCCGCACGCGGCTGTTGACAGGCACCGGATGCGACCGGGCTGACCGGCGCGGACCTGACGCCCACAAGACCAAGGTCCGGCGCACCCGCTCACATATGCCGTACCATGTCGAGCCAGAACCCCGCCCGACCTGCGGTGTATGCGGCACGGGCCTGCGCCCACTCGCGGGCCAGTCCCTCCAGGATCACCACGCAGGTGCCCCGTGCGGTTGATGCGCCCGCCGCGGCAAGGATGTCCCGCTCGACGCCGTGTGTCAGGGCGTAATCCTCCCAGAGCAGGTACTCCAACAGATCCTGCCAGTACATGGACGCGACGATCCCGGTCACTGGCCAGTCGGTTCGCGCATACGCGAGGATCATCTCCTGGCCGACGGCCCCGAGATACCCGGAGGAATCGTCACCGGCTTCCTGCGCGAACACCGCGACCGTCAGTGCTGCACGCCGCACCGCGAGCACCACCGCTGGATCGCCGCCCGCTTCGCGTTCCGCTACGGCGACGCCGGCCTGAAAATCGTCGGCAAGCATCATGGTCGCGCCCTCACCGAAGGTCCACCGGTCGATCCCGGAGGAAAGAACCAAGCGATCGTGAAACGGCTGCGGCGAGACGGGAAAGCCATCCCAATTGCCGGTCGCGGCCCGCTGCGCCAACCGCACCCTCGGGGTCTGAATCATCGGCAGGCTGGGCTCGTTGTTGGCCAACGTCCGCTTGAATACCTTACGGCGGCTCTCGGCCGCCACGCCCTTGGCGATGACCCGTTCACCGGCCACAGCGACCGCGTCGAGTCCGGCCTCATCAAGCCGACGGCGCAGGTCAAGCACATGACTCCAGAACGCCTCACCGTTGCTCGCACTACCCGACTGCCCATACGCCGAGGGGTCGAACAACCGCTCGGACAACCCCTCCCAGTCACCACCATGATCAGCAACACACAACACACAAAAACGTCGATCCCACTCCGACCAACCGTCGACCGCGCCAGAAACGACGTGCACGCGACGCACCCCCGATCCCCTCGCCCGGAATCCGGCCCCACAGCAAATACTCGTCCCAGTCAAGGTCCTCGACCAGCGCGGCGAGTTCCCGACCGTGCGTCGGCGTCGTGCCGTTGTGCAGATCGCGCACGGTGAAATCCAGTGTCAACACGATGGAACTCCGCCGCCACATCAGCACAGGATCACGGCTGGTCCCATGATCCCAGGTGCCACCCGGGCGGTGGACTCGCTTGCCCAGGGTCGTTGCCCAGGTACCGAAGATAGGCCGCTTGCAGCCACGCCGCGACACTACCGTCCGGCAACGTCAACGATGCCAGACCGACCTCACCGGTCTCCTTACCGCAGCGACAGGTTGCCACCACCCCGGGTGTCCGGCCCGCGCCGATGGCGATCACCTCGACGGGGACGCCCATAAAAACCACGTCGAAGGGCACCGGGATCTCATCCCCGAGCACCGTGCAGAAAGCCGTCATGCACTCTTCTTCGTCGTAACAGTCCACGACGATCTCGGCGATCAACTCGTCGAGTTCCCGCACAGAGCTCCTCCGGTGGCAGTGGGGGGTAATCTTGACAGTCGAGTGAGCGGACCCGCCTGGATCACGTCGCCGGTTCGAGGAGTGGCGCGTTGGTTCCCTCCGCCAGCAGGTTCAGCCGCACAAAATGGCGGCCGAGCGGCGTGAGTTCGACGCGGGTGCCCGGAATGGGGGCCACAGCCCAGGCCGGTTCGCCGAACAGGACGCTGGAGTGGCGAGCCAACTGGTCGATCTCGGCGTTGGCGGGCACGGTGACGGCGACCGCGCCAGCCTCGGTCCCTGCGACCAGGCCGGTACGCACGGCCGCGCCGATCATCACGGCCAGCATCTCCTCGGCGTCTGACCCGTGGTAGTCAGTGATCAGCGTGTCGACCAGGTCATCGAGCTGTACCGGCTCGTTGATCCGGTACAGCTCGCCAAGAGCCCTCGGTCCCCACGGCCGGCAGAACTCATCGAGTTTTGGGATCGGATTGTCCCCGGCAGCCAGTTGAGTCGGACCGGTCAACGCGATGTCGACGATGTCCTTCCACACCCGCAAGGTGTGCTCCGGATCGGTGTCATCAGCCACCGCCCGCTCCAAAGCCGGAAGCACGGGCCCCGCAACCACCGCAGTCCGGTGGAGTCGCAGAATTTCGGTGTCCATGGCCAGCCGCCACCCGCGGATCAGCCCGAGGTGATCACGAGGATCACGGACAGAATCGCGGACCCCCACGCCCAGGGCCGCGCCCAGCGACCGGGTGTCGGCTGCCGAGGGAAAGGCCTGCCTGGTCACTCTCCGGCCCGCACCGGCCCACCGTCCGCACGCGACCATCTTGCGCACCAGCGCTGATTCACGCGCGGCGTCGGCAAGTTCGTTGATCGGAGGCAGGGCAACAGGCGGATTGACCGGCGCTTCCAGGCAGTCCTGGCAGGTGTCCGGGTCATGCCTGCGAAGCTGCGGCGGGACCGGCATACCAGGCGCGATCGCGGCGACCTGGCTGTCCCTGATCACGAACTGGGACGTCAGGAGTTCGGGTTGCCGGTCGAGCAGACCACCGAGCACGGCACGTCGCCGTTCGGTCGACGCCGCACCGAACGCAGCGGCCCAGGCATCGACCGCGACGTCGTCGGCAAGGTCAACCCCATCGGCGCGCATCGCGGTGAAGATCCGCTTGGCCAGACGCCACACCGACTCGTCCGCCATGGCCGCGGGAAACTTCGCCGCTGCCCTGTCCAACTCCGTGCGCAGGGCGGCGATGCGCATGCTGCCCGGATGGAATCGATCGGTGTCGTCCAGGAAATCGACCAACACCCGCAGCACGGTGGGGCCCTGCTCAGTCAGCCGATAGACATCGGTCAGCCGGGGCGCAGCGGAGTCAATGAGCAGGCGATGCGCGTCACCGGTCTTCCACAACGTCGGGTCGGGACAGTTGAGCCAGTTCGCCCGTGCCTCAAGGAGGACCTCAAGACAGCAGACGGCGTTCCCGTCGGGCAGCCGCCAGGCCACGTCAGCAGCATCCTGGTCCGCCCCGCCGGACAGCCATCCACAGACGTCTCGAACGAGCCTGACCGAGACACGGTTGAACATACTCGCAGGATAGTGATCGGCATCCCGGACCGGCGGGAGGCGGTGCGGCATGCCAGTTGGCCTGCGGCGCCGGCCGTTCACTTCACGTGGAGCGAACACGCTCCGCTGTCCGCCCTAACCACGAACATTGAGACAAGCGCGGACAGTTCTGTGGCGAACCCTGCCGGGGGCGCCACGTCTGACCTGCTGCAACGGCGAGAGTGCCTCAGTAGGAGCTGTGGCGACCAAAGGTCGTCCGATGCACCTCTTTGCCACTTGGCATGCGTAATCTCCGCGGATAAGTGCGGGATGTTCTTTGCGCGGCACCTAACAGGTTAGGCGACCTCACTGGCGGCAGCCAGCCGCCGGAGGCGATCGGCATCAGCGGCGAGACGCTCGATCCCGTCCCGCAAGGACATCCCCTGCTCGCTGGCCAATCCCTGCAGCACCCAGCCCCGAATCAGCGCACTCACCGGCACCCCTGCGCGCGCGGCAACGTCCTCAATCGCAACAAACGCCTCGACCGGCAGCCGCACCGACTGCACCACTGAACGGCCACGCCGCTCACCCATCACGTGCTCCGGCAACGGCTCGTCCCGGGTGACCTCGGACTCAGCCTGTGCCTTCTCAACTTCCTGCTTCGCGTCCATCACTGCGCCTCCCGATAACGCCGCTGCTCTGCCGGATTGGACTCCCAACCATTTGCCCCGTAGTAGGTTCGCTCACCCCGGTGGACCAAGATGACGGTCAAGACCGCCCGGCGCTGTGGCTATAACCGATCACCCGAATACTGTGGTTTGACCGGCTAGCCGGATCCGGATCAAACCAGACAGCGTCGATGTCACCGACCGCCTCATCAGCCTCCACGGTGGCCACCTTGTGGTTGACCCACATGTGCTGCGCGCCGTAGGTCCAGTAACAGCCGATACAACTACAAGTTTACTACATCAGAGGCCGTCGTCGTTGGGCGCTGCGCCGCGAGGGCCCCGCCCAGGCGTTGCTGCCTTCGAGCACACCATGACCGCCATGATCAGAGCCGCCCGATGGCCGCGTTGCGGTGGCGCGTGGAATCAATCGTGGACTCAACCGCAGGACACGGTGGAGACCGTGGACTCTGAAGACCCTTCAAGAGCCCTGGTAGGACACCAAAGACTCCACAGTGCAGGGCGGGACCCGGCCTCCGGAGGCGGGAGCGCAGGTTCGAATCCTGCCGGGGGCGCCACGTCTGACCAGCTGATATCACCATGAGTAGCTAGCTTGCACGCGGACGTGCAAGGCGGTGCTCATGCTCTACTCAGCCACACTGAGGTGACAGTCAGGATGTCAGCCGGTTCGTCTACGCTATCGCCAGACGGGGATAGTTGCGATTTTTTCGATTTTCCGCCAACCTAGAGCGATGGCACAATCAATGCCAGCCCACGACGCCGACCCCATCCTCCTAACCGCCGAAGAGGCCGACCTTCTCACGTTGGTGAGGGACGCCTTGACCGGACCAGCGGCAGCCAGGCTGCTCGGCCCCAGCGGCGAGGCTGTGCAGCTGCCACGCTCAGTCCACGATGTCCTGATACGCGTTGTCCGCGAACTCGCCCAGGGCAACGCCGTCACCGTGGTTCCCGTGCACGCCGAGCTCACCACGCAGCAAGCAGCCGATCTCCTCAACGTCTCTCGGCCCTACCTGATCGGACTCCTCGACCAAGGCGTGTTGCCTTACGCTCGCACCGCTGGCAACCATCGCCGCCTCCGCCTAGCAGACGTGCTGACCTATAAACGGGCGCGAGACATCGAGCGACGAGCCGCACTCGACGAGACGAGCGCTGAGGCCGAAGGACTGGGCCTGCGCTACTGACCAACTACTGTCTGACCGCACCGCTAGGGTTCCGGCGTGGTTCCCGCCGCCGTGCTTGACGCCTGCGTTCTGTACCCCATCAGCCTACGAGACACACTCTTGAACGTGGCTGAGGCAGGTTCGTTCCGAGTGCTCTGGACCGAGGAAATCCTGACGGAAACCGCCCGCAACATCGTCCGGGACACACCAGGCTTAACGATGGAGCACCTCGAAAAGACCTTCGCCGCCATCCGACGCGCCTTTCCCGACGCCATGATCAGCGGTTACGAGCCACTTATTGAGGCGATGACCAACCATCCGAAGGATCGCCACGTACTCGCAGCCGCGGTCGCCGCTCAGGCAGACGTTGTCGTGACAGCTAACCTCCGCCATTTTCCGCCGCAATCCGGTAACCCCCATGGCATCCGCATCGAATCACCCGATCAGTTTCTCTGCGACGCAATGCAGCGCCAGCCGGACGTGGTTGCCGCCGCACTTCGTGCGCAAGCAGCGAGAAAACGCCACCCACCCATGTCTGCAGACGAGATGCTCGATCGCTTGGCGATCACCGTTCCCAACTTCGCCCGCGGCGGCCAGGCCCCTCGTGCACGCGTGAATGATAGAGCAGTCCCACGGAGCGGATCCGGCGCAGCGCAGGCCCAGCGATCTACCGCGGCCGCGGGGCGCGGTCGTCGCTGCTCGTGCAAGGGTTCGTGCAATGAACCACTGACACCACAGCAACTCAGGAGACCCTGAGCAGGGTGAACGGAACGAGAAGACGCCAGAGACAATCCCGCAAGACCGGACCGTAGTAGCCTCTGACTTGCACGGTTAGTAGCGCGGTTAGACCTGCACCAGGACCGTCGTAGATCGAGATGGTCACGCGCGGGGTTCATCGTGTTCGAGGTACAAGATCGTGCCCGAGGTGTAAGCGCGGTAGGTGTTCGTCAGGCGACGTTCGAGCCGTGGGATCACGTAGTGGGCCAGATCATCGACGGTCACCCATTCGGTCCTGTCGATTTCGGTGCCGTCGAGACGAATGGCGTGCTCATCTCGGCCAAGTTCCCCACAATCGAATATATAGAGGAGCTTGTCGCCTTCCGCGTCGCTGGGCGCCCAGTCGTGAGCCAGTAGACGTCTGGCGGTTCTATTCAGCCCCAATTCTTCGCGCACTTCGCGTTCACAGGCAGACGCCGGGGACTCGCCGCGGTCGACGTAACCGCCCGTTATGTCCCAGCAGTTACCGTACGTCTTGCGCACCAGCAGGATCTTGTCGCCCACAACGAACAGTGCGCCCGAAGCAAGGCGCGGCATGGCAAATTTATCCACCGGATTGGTCACCTGTTCGAGCCACCTGCGTTCACACGTTGCGCCAACTTGCCGAGTTCGATCGAAGGTTTGCCCACCGAGCGCCGAAATAGATTCATCACTGTCTTTCTCGACAGGTAATGTTGGCGCACCTGCTCCGGCGCCATTCGCTCGGCGTCGAGCATCGTGCGAAGTGCGTCATCACACCGTCCGGTCATACTGTACGCCCGCGCGACATCGAGAAGGTGCCGAACTCGCCGCTCGACCGGAACAGTACCGGTGTTCAATGACCGACCAAGATTCAGTACAGACTGCATGTCGCCAAGTTCGGCAGCGGTATTGACACGATGGATGGCGACATTAATCGGTCCGATGGCGTTCGATCCGCTCCCGCTGGTTGCAGAGCAGGTACGCGACGCGGTGCAGCGCCACCACGGTCTTCCCGGTACCCGGGCCACCCTCGATCACCAGCACCCCCGGGTGATCGAGCCGGATGATCTCGTCCTGCTCGGCCTGGATCGTCGCCACGATGTCGCGCATCCCGTCACCGCGCGGCGCGTTGACCGCCGCGAGCAGCGCCGCGTCCCCCCGCACGCCACCATCGGGGCGGCCGAGCACCTCGTCGGTGAAATCGACCACTTGACGCCCGCGGGTGTGGAACTGGCGGCGCCGACGCATGTTCTCCGGAGACGCGGCGGTGGCGACGTAGAACGCGCGCGACGCCGGCGCCCGCCAATCGAGCAACACCGGTTCGTACTCGTTCTCCTCGTCGAAAAGGCCGATCCGGCCGATGTACGAATGGTCGCCCGAAAGGGTGTCCAACCGACCGAAACACAGCCCGTTGTCCGCCACGTCCAGCCGCTTCACCTCTTTGGCCAGCGCGCGCACCTCGACATCCCGTTCCATGGGTGTCCCGCCGTTTCCCCGCAACGCCGCGTTGTACTCGCCCTTCACTCGCGCGCGCTCGGCGTCGAGCCGCGCGTAGAGCCCGGCCAAGTAGCTCCGCTCGGGGCGCAATTCCTCTTCGTACCCCTGATTCGACACAGGTCCCTCGTAGCGTTTGAACCGAAGTTTGTTTCGACGGGTATTCCCTCTCGGGCGTGCGCGCTCAGCCGACGGGCGCGCCGAACCACTTCGGCAGCTGGCCGAGCAGATCCTGCTGATCGTCACCGACCCACGCCACGTGGCCGTCTGGTCGCAGCAGCACGGCGGGCACGTCCAGTTCCTCGCTGATGTCGACGACGTGGTCGACCCGGTCCGCCCAGCCCGCCACCGAGAGCCGGCCGGTCTGGTCGAGCAGCAGCCCGCGGCCGCCGTGCATCAGCCCGTAGAGGCGACCGCGCTTCAGCCCCACGTCCCGCAGCCGCCGGCCGAGCAGTTCATGCCCCTCGCCGAAGTCGTAGCGGACCCCGATCGCAGTGATCTTCTCGATCAGGTACCGGTTCACCTCCTCGAAGTCCATCAGTTCCGACACCAACCGGCGCACTGACCGGGGACCCGGCTCGAGAGACAGCAGCTCCATCTGCGCGCGGGTGTTGTCCAGCACGTCGGCGGCCACCGGGTGCCGTTCGGTGTGGTAGCTGTCCAGCAGCCCCTCCGGTGCCCAGCCGTTGACCTCGGCGGCCAGCTTCCAGCCGAGGTTGAACGCATCCTGGATACCGAGGTTGAGCCCCTGCCCGCCGGTCGGCGGGTGGATGTGCACCGCGTCGCCGGCCAGCAGCACCCGGCCGGTCCGGTAGCGCTCGGCCAGCCGGGTGGCGTCGCCGAAGCGGGATAGCCAGCGCGGTGAGTGCGCGCCGAAGTCGGTGCCGGCGAACACCCGCAGCTGTTGCTTGAACTCCTCGAGGGTCGGCGGGGCCGAGCGGTCCTCGGCCACCCCCTCGGCGGGCACGACGACGCGGTACACCCCGTCCCCGAAGGGCGTGGCGCCGAACCGCAGCTGGGTCTTGCGGACTTCGGCCACCACGGCGGCCAGCGTCTCCGGCTCCACGGTCAGCTCCACCTCGCCCAGCAGCGTCTCGACCCTGGTGGGCTCGCCGGGGAAGCCGACGCCGAGCAGCTTGCGCACCGTGCTGCGGCCGCCGTCGCAGCCGACGAGGTAGCACGAGCGCAGCTGCGTGCCGTCGGCCAGCTCGACGGTCACCCCGTGGTCGTCCTGGCTCAGCCCGACCAGTTCGCAGCCGCGCCAGATCTCGACGCCGAGCTCGGTGGCGTGCTCGGTCAGCAAGCGCTCGACGGTGGTCTGCGGGATGCCGAGGACGTACGGATGCGCGGTGTCCAGCCGGTCCGGCACCGGCTTGCTGATGCCGACGAAGAAACCACCGAGCGGGTACTGCTGGCCGAGCGCGAGGAACCGCTCCAGCAGACCGCGCTGGTCCATTACCTCGACGCTGCGCGCGTGCAGGCCGAGCGCGCGGACAATCCTGGTCGGCTCCACCTCCTTCTCCAGCACGAGCGCGTGCACGCCGTGCAGCCGCAACTCGCTGGCCACCATCAAGCCGGTCGGTCCGCCGCCGACCACGATCACGTCGATCATGAAAACCCCCTGTTCACCCGAAGAATGGTCTTGGCAGCCGGTGCTGGTGCCCACCGGCAAGTACGACGCCGCGGAACGCCCGACGCCGGGCGCTTCCCCCCAGCGCGACGATCCCGCGTGGTTCACGCGGAAACTGACGCCTTTTCCCGGCTGGCCGCGTCGAGCAGCAGCGTCGCGGCCACGGTCGCCCCGTCGGTGCGGATCGTGGCCGCCACGGCGGTCGCTCGGGCGCGGGTCTCGGGGGTCAGGGCCGTCCGGCCCGGATACGCCAGCGGCGGGTGGTGCGCCGACGTCCCCGCGCGACCCATACGTCGACAACAACACACGGACTTCGCGACTCCCATTTCCGCAGGTTCTGGCTTCGGCCGGTGATTCTGCGGCACGACCCGGGTCTTGCCGCAAGTCCCCCAGCGCGCTATACGTTGAGAGTGGAAAGGAGTAGGCACTCTCCTGTCCCGGCGTCGCGGGCGACCACTGCCAGGCTTCCAGCCATCCCAAAATCTGCTGTGGCGACCACCGCTGTTCCAGCTTCTCCTTCACCATCGCGGCCAACCCTGGTAGCCGCGAGAGCTTGGTCGGCTTCGAACGCTGTGCTCGCGACCACGCCGCCCGATAACCCCCGCGCCCGCCGTTATCCGTGACCTCGCGGCTGACCGTCGAGGGTGAGCTGCCCAACCCGGTCGCGATCGCGATCGCGACCGCCCGGAACGACAAATCCGCGGCCAAGCCACGCGAGATCCCCTGCCAGCCAGATCGCTTCCGACGTGCTCCAGTCGTGGGAAGCGATCCGGCTGGCACGGTTATCGGGCTGAGCCGATGGCAGGCATCCCGAGGTGGACCTGGCGGGTGAGGCGGGTCAGCCGCAGGGCGTCGGCTCGCTTGTCGCGCAGGCGCTGGAGCGTCCGGTCGATTCCCTCGATCTCGCCTAGCCATGCTTCGGCCGCCGCGCGTGGTTGCGGCGGTCGGTCAGGTCGCTTTGCAGTTCGTCGAGTCGGCTCACGGAGGCACCGATGTACTGTTCGGCTGTGGCGACTCTCAGCCTCCACGTTGTCGATAAGCAGCACGCGAGGCTGCTCCAGCACATCGCCGACGCCTGGGACCTACGGCAGACGATCCAGATTCCTCACGTGGTCTGGCCGGATGCCATCGTGCGTGGTGGGCAGGGTGTGATCGATGACACCGAAACGGCTGTCCATCGCTCCCTGGACGAGGCGCTGCGGGACCGGCTCATCGTCAGACGCCGCATCACGTGGTGGCAGTCCCCGGAGCGCCACCTCAGCGATGCCGAGGTGGCCGAGGTTGACTGGAGCCGGATGCATCTGCTCGAGCGGACCACTCTCCGCAGCCAGGCCGACCAGGTCGTGGCGGCAGGCCCTCCTAGGGTTATCCGGTTCGTGGTGCGCGCTGAGGCGCTTGTGCTGCCTCCTTTCGCAGATGAGCCGTAGTTCTCCCAGCGTGCAGGCCGGTACCACAGCGCCAGCAGCAACACGCTGATAACGCTTGCGCAGCATGTCCAGGTGGGCGCCGCAGCCGCGACTTCAGTCGGCCGCGCAACAGTCCCGCCCAGAGCATCGGCTACATCGCGTACCCCACTGGTGCCATCTACATCTAGGATCAAGATCAGGTCGGGGGGTATACTTTGTCTGCGGATGTCGGTTGTGCGCAGCTGCGTTGCCGGAGTCCGATTCTGCCGATGCCATCGTCGCATGCATCGAGGCCTCGAAGACGAGTTCGGAGGACTGAGATGACCACCGCCGACCACCTCGCGTGGCGGATCTCCAGCCGCAGCAGTAACGGCGAGAACTGTGTCGAGGTGACCCCGGCAGCAGACGGCGTGGTGATCCGACACAGCAAGCACCCCTCCGCCGGCACGATCACCTTCCCCGGCTCCGCATGGAGGGCGTTCGTCCACGACACTCGCGACGGTGTAGCGAACACGAACGGCGTAGCCACCATCACCACGATCGGCACCGACACCCTCGTGAAGTCACTCCACACCACAGTCGCGCTGCGCTTCGACGCCGAGGAGTGGTCCGCCTTCCTCGCCGGAGCCGCCGACGGCGAATTCGACTTCACCAGCCAACTCGCATCAGCACAGAGTTCCGCCGCATTGGTCGAACCCACCAGCCAGTTCTTCGCTACGGCCGATATTCCATATCTGGCCACCGTCAACACCGCCAGTGACGGCGACCTCTGGGCGAGCTGCTGGGCTAACGATGGCGCGCTCTACTCAGCCAACGGGGATGGCCGCGGCTTCTCAGCGAACCCGAAGGACTTCGCCGACATCGTGGTGAACAGGATCACCGGCACGCCACCGACCGGCATCAGCGGCGTCCGGCTCAGCGGTGGGAGCCAGGTGGGAAAGATCTGGACCGCAGGCAACTACAACCGCAAGCCCACTGGAATGGTCGCCGTTGACGGCAATGGCGACGGCCGTGACGAGCTGTACCTGGCCATACAGGACCAATGCACCGGACCGGGTACCCTCGCGTTCAACGACGCCCCGGCCGCGAGCGTGTCGGTCTCCACCGACTACGGCAGGACTTGGCGGACCACCAATGCGCCGATGTTCGCCGACCACGTCTTCACCACGATCTTCTTCCTGGACTTCGGCCAGAGCAACCGCAACGCTTCGGTGCTCGGCCCGGGCGGAGCGGCCTACGTCTACGCCTACGGACTGGATAACAACTGGCGTGACTCGTTCAGCAACACCGTTACTGATCCGCAGAACCTCTACCTGGCCCGAGTACCGAAAGGCACCATTGCGAACCGTGCGAGCTGGCAATTCTTCACCGGCACAGACGGCTCCGGTGCCCCCACCTGGAGCAGCGACATCGGCCGCAGGGTCGCGGTGCTGCATGACGAACGCCGGGAATATCCGGGCACGGTAACCTCGGACGGCTGTTCGGTCCTCTCGCAGGGCGGTGTCGTCTACAACGCCCCACTGCGCCGCTACCTCTACACGTCCTGGACCGAGTACACCCACGAGTTCTACGAGGCACCGAATCCGTGGGGACCGTGGAAGCTGTTCCTGCACAAGGACTTCGGGCCATATCCATGGTGGGGCAACGGCTCGACCATTGGACCGAAGAACGGCGGGTACGCCACTACCGTCCCGTCCAAGTTCATCAGCGCCGACGGCCGGCGGATGTGGATGCAATGCAACTGGTTCGTCGGACTCGGCGCAGGAACTAACAACTACAAGTTCTCGCTGCGTCCGGTGACGGTCAGCCCCTATCAAGCGGGCACGCCGAGCAACCCGGGAAACCCATTGGTGAACCTGGCACGAGCCGGGGACGCGGTGCCGATCGACAAGACCTCCCACTACGGGAAGCTGGCCTATCTCAACGACGGCAATCCATCGGCCAGTGAGGACAGCTGGGATGGCTCACCGAAGGATGCCGACCGCTGGGGCATCACCTGGTCAAAGCCGTACAACCTCGACCGGGTCGTCTACACGACCGGAGCGATGTTTTCCAACGGAGGCTGGTTCGCCAGCGGGTTGACCGTCCAGGTCAGGAACAACTTCGTCTGGACAACCGTCACCGGCCTCGCGGTCAACCCCGCCTACCCCTACGACGCCAACGCGGGTCCCAACCGACGGTTCACGCTGACCTTCGCCAACACCTCGGGCGATGGGGTCCGCATCGTCGGAAAACCGGGCGGCAGCGCGAGCTTCACGTCGATCGGCGAGCTCGAGGTTTACTTCGACGGTTGAGCCCGGTTCATGTCAACGCGGTCGGTGGTGACCTCGGTCGGGGACGGCCGTGCACGAGTGCGCGGATGAAGAATCGGCGGGTGGCCGCGAGATCCCGCTTCTCGGAGCGATCACCTGGCGCATGTCGGCACGGTCGTGCCGCGTCGATCAACAACGGTGTGAAGCGCTGCACCCACCGGAAGACCGTGACGTGAGCCATTCCTCGTCCATACTCTACGAGCATGAGCACCGCGCAGCGTCGGACGCGAGGTAGGACTCGGGGTGGCGGTGGGTCCTCGGGGTGGGCGGGGCAACCGGCAGCGATCTATTGCCGGATCTCCAAGGCCCGGGATGAGGACCAAACCGGGGTAGACCGCCAGGAGCGGCTCTGCCGGGAGGTCGCCGAGCGACTGGGATTGGTCATTGCCCCGGGGGCGGTGTTTGT
This sequence comes from Pseudonocardiales bacterium, assembly GCA_023252195.1. Taxonomy (GTDB): domain Bacteria; phylum Actinomycetota; class Actinomycetes; order Mycobacteriales; family Pseudonocardiaceae. The sequence continues at coordinate 11,632 of JAHEXI010000029.1, read as the reverse complement.
GGACAACAACCGGTCGGCATGGCAGCGCACGCGGAACCGCCCGGGATGGAATGCGTTGCTGGAGACAATCCGGGCCGGGCAACTGCGGCATGTGATTGTGTACCACCCGGATCGGTTGATGCGGCAACCTCGGGATTTAGAGGAACTCCTCACCCTGTCGGAAGAACATGATATTACGTTGCATGGGCAGGCGAACCGCCCGGATCTCTCCGATGCGGATGATCGGTTTTTTCTGCGGATCGAGGTCGCGCACGCCTGCCGCTCCTCGGATGACACGTCCCGGCGGTTGCGGGATGCGTTGGAAGACGGGCCCGCGACGGGCGTCCGCATTCCTCGGGGCAACGCCCGTACGGGTACGCCCGGGATGCGGTGACGGTCATCGAGGCCGAGGCCGTGATCATTCGGGAGGTTTACGCTCGGTGCTTGGAGGGGGGCAGCCCGGGTGAGATCGCCCGGGAACTCAACGAACGCGGGGTGCTGACCGGCAGTGGAAAGGCATGGCAGCCTTATGCGGTGCGCTCGGTGCTCGACTCACGGCACGTCACCGGCATCCGGGTGTTCCGAGGCCAAGATGCCGGGGAAGGCGACTGGCCCGCGATCATCGACCGGGGCACCTGGAGGGAGGTTCAAGAACGCCGCTCGTACCGGGCTTCGGCGTATGACCGGCGGGGGTGGCGGTTTTATTTGTTGCGGGGGTTGGTGGTGTGCAAGAAATGTGGCTGGCGGATGGCCGGGTGCACCAGTAAAGACGCCTGCTATATGTGCGCGAAGCACACCTATCTCGGTCCAGAGCGCTGTCATCGCCGGATCGGTGCCGCTCGGCTGGAGGAATTCGTCACAGATGCGGCGGTGGAGTTGCTGACCAATCTGGACGTGACCGGTACTCCGAGCGCGGCCATCGCGCTTTCGGCCGCTGATGAGGCCGTGATCAACATCGACGAAGCTGAATTGGTCGAGTTGAAGGACATGTGGACCAGCCGGGAACTGAGTACTCGGGAATATCGGGCGATGCGCAAGACCGTGGAAGACCGCATCACCACGCTGCGGCGCAAGACCATCGTGCGCCCCACCGTCGAAGTCCTGGCCGGTCTGGTCGGCGCTGACGCCCGTACCGCGTGGGATCGGCTCGCGGAGGGTGGGGAGGTGGGACGGCTCAACGCGGTGCTGCGGTTCCTGTTCGCCGCCGTGATCATCGACGAGCACCGGGCCCCGCGGGGCACCTTCGACTACAGCCGCATCGAGATCGAACCCAACCCCCTCTGACCCCCGACCAGGCCCGTCACAGCGACCCCGCACCCCCATCACGATCCCGGTCCGTGGGCGGACGTGGACGATCGCGACGGAGGCGCCCCAGCCCGGGGGAAGGCCAGGCCATGACCGTTGCCGAACATACCTCTAAATAGATTCAAGCGCGCCGCCTGCGGCGGCGCAGATGCGGCTAGGTTCATGGTCAGACGCGCGCGTGCCCGCTCGGGCCGATCCCGCTTGCTGCGCGCGGCCTGACGGCCGTGCTCGCGCGGGCCGGCCCAGCGGGCGCTCGTGGTCATCAACTATCAGCCAGGGCCTGCGCCGTCGCAGCTGCACAGTTGAGGACTCGGTTGGCCACCTTACGATTGCTGTCTCTCGCTCCTGTTGCGTCCGACAGCAACGTGCTGCGCGATCGCGGCGGGTCACCGTTGACCTGCCACCGCGACGAGGTTCGAGGCAGGTAGTGATGAGACGTGGATGCAAAGCGTGAACGAGCCGCATCCGGGCATCGATGGTGACCCGACCAGAACTGTGCATGAGCGGTAGGTGGTGTGCAGAGGTTCTGATATTGGCCTGTTGATTGCCGGTGGTGGATTGTCTAGTCCCGCTCGGGGGGATCGGCTTGGTGCAAGGCCTCGCCGTCGGGCCTCTGGTGAGCGAGATCAACCAGCTCAGGGCACACGCTACAACGCGGGTTCCGCGCAGGAGGGCGACTCCGACGCCGATGCCTCCGACCCCGCCGCCGATGACCGCGACCCCGGCCAGCGCATCCCCGTGGCGCAGGAGGGCGACGCCGACGCCGATGAGCGCGATCCCGCCGCCGAAGACCGCGACCCCGAACAGCTCATCCCTGCGGCGCAGGAGGGCGACCCCGCTGACGATGACCGCGACCCCGAGACCGATGACCGCGACCCCGAACAGCACGTCCCCGCGGCGCACGATGGCGACGCCGACGCCGATGAGCGCGATCCCGCCGCCGATGACCGCGACCCCGAACAGCACATGCCCGTGGCGCAGGAGGGCGACCCCGCTGACGATGACCGCGACCCCGAACAGCACGTCCCCGCGGCGCACGATGGCGACGCCGACGCGGATGAGCGCGATCCCGAGACCGATGACCGCGACCCCGACCAGGAGTCCAGCGGCTTTGTTGAGCTCGGTCTGGATTAGCACCGCCGAGGTCGTGAGAATGGTTGCCACGATCGTCGCTATGCCCTCCCAGCGTGGGTTGGTGGCAGCGGTGAGTACCGCAATCGCTGCCACCCCCAGCAGCGCCCGTGACATGATGCGGGGAAGCGGGGCCCGGGACGGAAGCTGGCGCAGCCAGTTCGTGCTGATCAGGATCGCGGCGAACGCCGCCGCCGTGGCCGCACCGCGATACCCCACATCAGTGCTCAGCGTGTTCACGGCCAGTCCACCAGCAACGCCAAGGGCGCCACTCGCCAGCTGCTGCCAAACAGAGAGACCCTGCCGACGCTGAGGACTGGTGGGCCGATCCGCCACCTGCTCAGTCTCGCGCACCCAGAGACGAGCAGACACCGATCAGGTCTGTCGTCTGCCACGAGTAAGGGACCACCTGAGACCTAGTTTTGCCACGAGCATGGGACCGGGGGCTTGCCAGTGATGGGACCACCTGCTTGCCAGTAGTGGGACCACCCGGCGTGGCTCCCCGCCTTCCGGTCGTGTGGCCGTTGTCCTCGCCCGCATGACTTATCGGGAGGTATCGGTGATCGAGGTAAAAGAGATCCTTCGGCTGTGGTTGGAAGGTCGTTCGCTGCGCGCGATGACGCCGTTGGCGGGGGTGGACCGCAAGACGGCTCGCCGGTATGTCGAGGCCGCCCAGGCCGCCGGGCTGACCCAGGAGTGTGGCCCGGGGCAGTTGACTGATGAGCTTGTTGGGGCGGTGGTCGCCGCGGTGCGCCCGGACCGGCCACGGGGGGTGGGTGCGGCCCGGGAGTCCCTGGAGGGCTATCGGGAGCAGATCGCGGCCTGGCTGAAACAGGACCTGACGTTGGCCAAGGTGCATGTGCTGCTGGGCCGGCGCGGTGTGATGGTGCCGTATCGCACGCTGCACCGTTATGCGGTCACCGAGCTTGGGTTTGGTCGGCGCCAACCCACGGTCCGGGTCGCCGACGGCAACCCGGGTGAGGAGCTGCAGGTCGATTTCGGTCGGCTCGGGCTGATCCCGGATCCGGTCGGTGGGGGGCGGCGGGTCGCTCATGGGCTGATTTTCACCGCGGTGTATTCGCGGCACATGTTTCTCTACCCGACGCATCGCCAAACCTTGGAAGAGGTGATCGCCGGGTTCGAAGCCGCCTGGGCGTTCTTCGGTGGTGTTTTCAAGGTCGTCATCCCCGATAACCTGAAAGCAATTGTCGATCAGGCTGATGCCATCGACCCGCGGCTAAATGATAGTTTCCGCGAATACGCTCAAGCTCGGGGTTTCGTGATAGACCCCGCTCGGGTCCGCCATCCTCGGGACAAGCCGCGCGTCGAAAGGTGTGTCCAGTACGTGCGGTCCAGCTTCTTCGCCGGGGAAGACTTCACCGATCTGGCCGACTGCCGGGAACGGGCCGCGAACTGGTGCGCTCAGGTCGCCGGACAACGCATCCACGGCACCACCTGTCCGGCTGAGGTGTTCGCCGCCGAGGAAGCATCCCTGCTGTTGCCCGCTCCGACGCAGGCGTTCGCGATCCCGGTCTACACCACACCCAAAGTCGCACCCGATCGGCATGTCGAGGTGGCCAGGGCGTTGTATTCGGTGCCCGGGGACCTGGTCGGGCAGCGGCTGACCGCCCGCGCTGATGCGCACACGGTCAAGCTGTTCCGCCGCGGTCAGCTGATCAAAGTCCATCCGCGCCAGGAACCGGGCCGTCGGTGCACCGACCCGGCCGATCTCCCTACCGAGGCCTGCGCCTACGCGATGCGTGATCTCGACGCGCTGGCCCGGCGCGCTGCCGGGCACGGTGAGCACATCGGCGCCTACGCCACCGCGCTGCTGGATCATCCGCTGCCCTGGACCAAGATGCGCCAGGTCTATCGACTCCTCGGGTTGGTCCGCCGCCATGGCGCCGGGCGGGTTGAGCTGGCCTGTCAGCGGGCTTTGGAGGTCGAGGCGGTCAACGTCGGGTTGATCGACTTCGATGCTGACCCGCGGCCTGGAAAGCGACACCACCACCACCGCCACCGGCCAGCCCAGCACCACCAGCTCGGCCGCTGATGCACCCAACACCGTCTCGAAGGTGGTGCCCGCCGCCGGACGCTTCGTCCGCGACGCCGGCGAGTTCGCGACCGGCACCCCCGCCGAGCGCCAGATGCGGCGGCCCTCATGACGACCGTCCGCCCCAACCCCGCGCCTGGTGTCAGCGCGCAACGAGTCGAGGTCTCCACCGAGCTCAAGGGCCTGATGCGCCGACTGAAGCTCGGTCGACTGCTCGACACCCTGCCCGAGCGCCTCGCCCTGGCCCGCACCCAACACCTGCCCCATCACGACTTTGTGGAGATGCTCTTCGCCGACGAGGTCACCCGCCGCGACCACCAAGCCGCGCTGCTGCGCGCCCGCACCGCGCACCTGGACCCGACCATGGTCCTGGAAGCCTGGGACGACACCACCACCGTCGCGTTCGACCGGACACTGTGGGCTGAGCTGTGCTCACTACGATTCCTCACCCAGGCGAACAATGTTTTAATCATGGGACCCGTCGGAGTGGGAAAAACATTCCTAGCCAATGCCTTGGGTCACGCCGCGGTCCGCCGCAAATACACAGTGCACACCGAACGCTCCGACAAACTGTTCAAACGACTACGCGCCGCCCGACTCGACCACACCCACGAGGAAGAGATGCGCAAACTGCACCGCGTCGAACTATTAATCCTCGACGACCTGGCACTGCACCCGCTGGGCACCGAGCAAACCAGCGACTCTTACGAGCTGATCGTGGAACGCCACCGCCAGACCTCCACAATCATCACCTCAAACCGGGAACCCCCAGAGATGCTGACCATGATGGCCGACCCACTGCTAGCCCAATCCGCGCTCGACCGGCTGCAATCCGCCGCGTTCGAACTCGTCGTCGAAGGCGAAAGCTACCGCCAACGCCAACGCCCCCGCATCAGCCAACCCCCAACCACCCAAGACGGCAGCCGATGAGCGAGCAGCGCGAATATCGTTACACCCCCACCCGGGCTCCGGGACCTTGCCCGAACCACCCCAGCTGCCTCGTCCTCCGCTGCCAACGATGGCTCTGCCACCGCACCTTCCACATGCCGCTCGACCGACCCGGGCAACCCCGCCGCTACTGCAGCCCAGCCTGCCGAGTCGCCGAACACAGCAGACTCAACTGATCACCGCGACAACCGAAGGAGACCACCGACCGCCGACACCGCGAAGACAAACATTGACGACACCCAGACCCCTACACGACGATCAGCACACGGCCCACGACCGCCGAAGTGGTCCCTAGCTGGTGACAAAACGGCGGTCCCTTACTCGTGGCACGCGACATCAGGTCACAGGACCTCCGGGATCGGCCCCAGCGGCTGCGAAAGGGTGGTGGGTCACCGGGATCTCGGTCCCTCACAAGTCCCCGGGATCGTGCTACGTCGCCCCGCCGGCATCAAGAGCGCCTAAGGCGTCGCTCCGCGATGGCGCCAGCGCCACCCTTGACACCGTCGACGCGACGCAGAGCCCGGCCGGGTATGAGGGAACGCGGGAAGAGCAGGGCAAGCACCTCGAATCCTGTCAGCCCCCGCCACGGGCGAAGGTTTCCGCGAGGCACCCGAGTCCTGGTGGTCTCATCTTGGTCTCATCCGCCTACGTTCGTCCACGTTCATCGGCATTCAGATCAATGCGACGATGCAGGTCACGGACGCAGACGCTATTTGGCGAACTATTATCCCGAGTCCTGAAAATCGGAAGGTCGGCGGTTCGACCCCGCCCCTGGCCACCACCTCTGACCAGCTGTAACGGCACTGTTGCGTCCGGTGATAGGAGCAGCGGTTGCCATGCTTGGTGCATGAGAGCCGCTCGCTGTGTCGTCCCCTCCGTCGCGTCCTCGGCGTTCGCTGGTTTCCGGTTCCCGCCGGAGGTGATCACCTTGGCGGTGCGCTGGTATCTGCGTTTCGGACTCTCCTACCGCGACGTAGAAGAACTCCTAGCCGAGCGGGGCATTGACGTCGACCACGTCACCATCTACAGGTGGGTACAGCGGTTCACCCCACTACTCATCGACGCCGCTCGACCGTGCCGTCACTCGCCGGGAGACCGCTGGTGTGTGGATGAGACCTATGTCAAGATCGCCGGGCAGTGCGCGTGATCAGTGCCGGGCACGCGTTCGTGCAGAACCTGCGCCGCGGCCACTACGACATCGCCACCCACACCAACCCTAGTCACCAGCTCCCGGCGGCGTTCGCCGAACTCGCCCTCGTCCTCTGATCCACGACACCAATCCGCGGTCAAGCCTGACCACCCTCAGCAACGCAACGCTGCCCATTCGCGTGCCCGACGGGCCCGCGGGTCGCGTACGCACACCCCGAACGCGGGTTGGCCGCCGTTGGCCCGCGTCGCCATAGACGGCGACGAGTTCCCGGTGCTAAGGGACCACATCAATGTCGTCTCCGGAGGCGTTCGCGTATTTGGCACAGGTCTGCGCGAGCTCATCGCGGCCGCGCGGAAGGAATCCGCCGATGACGATGCTGTGCTTGTCTCGACTCGGCGGTCTGGGCGTCCGGGTTATGTGGGCGGGTGCTGACCCGGTCCCGGGACAACGGTCACCTGGTGGGCCGGGACAGGCGATTGGCATTGCCGGCAGATCAGCGCGGCGTGCAGCTCGCCGCCGCACTCGGCGTGCTGCGCGAGGCGAGGCGGGCCCGCCGGCTCGGCCAGATGGTCGTCACCCCAGTGCATGAGGGCGAGGATAGGGACGAGCAGCTGACGGCCCATCGGGGTAAGCCGGTAGTCAAAGCGGTCGGGGTGCTGTTGGTAGCGGATTCGCTCGAACACTCCGGCCTCGACGAGCCGACCAAGCCGGTTGGTGAGCACGTTGCGGCCGATGCCGAGACTTGTCTGGAATTGCTCGAAACGGCTCAGCCCCAGGAAGGCGTCCCGGACGAGGAGCAGACTCCAGCGCTCGCCCACCACCTCTAGTGCGCGGGCGATGGAGCAGACCTGATCGTCATACGTTCGCGCCAGCATGTCACTCACCTCTCCACAGCCAGGATACCAGAGTGGGTTGCGTGAAAGAACTAACAGCGGTAGTGTCAGTTTCGTCAAGCAACTCACTCCGGTTGCGGGGCGGTGGGGTGGTGATGATGGATGTTGATCGTGCTGCCGTCCGGGGGTGTTGTTCTTGCTCACCGGCTGACGCACCACGTGAGTCCATCGCTGCGCTGTCAATCCGGCGACCGCTATGCGTCCACGCCCAGGAGAGGACAGCAATCCCATGAACACCGTATGCAGCTCTGCGTCCCGGGATGTCTCCGGAGCCCTGCACGATCATGCTCAGGGATGGACCTTAAAGCGCCGATCACTGGATCTCTCTGGACCGGTGGTGGGCCAAACGGCTGGGGGTGACCAGAACAGCGGGCATGTACCGGATCCGCAGCCGCGATCTGATTCGCAGACTTTCCCAGGAAACACTGGCAGTGGATGCCGCCGGAACGGTGTTCGCCCGGGACGGGGGTGCCAGCGGCCACCGCGAAAACGGGTCAGCGGCGTAAGCCATCCAGCCCGCGAAGTCAAGTGTCCGTTCTCGACCTGGAGCCTGTCGAAGCCTTTGGGACGTGTTGCGTATCAACGGAATCGACATCAGCCGGGAAACGCTGCGCAAGATCCGGCTACCCGATTACCTGCCTTACGTTGCTTGACGAGGCACTAGGAGCAATGCCTCGTGTCACCCGCGACTAAGAACCCGTGTCATCGCCCAGCCAAGTCTGCTCGGCCGCGGCCTTCGTCTACCCCACCGGTAGGCAAAGCTGAACTGACGATCTGCGCAGTCTCGAACACGCCGCGCTCATCGCGTACTGATCGTGTGGGTACTCAACCTCTGGAGTCAAAGCCATGTCTTCTCACACCACCACCTCCACCATCTTCGTCATCGGCGGCACAGGGGCTCAAGGGATGCCCATCGTCCGCGCTCTTGTCGCCGACAAGAAGTACTCCGTTCGAGTCCTCACCCGCGATTCCACCTCCCCCCGAGCCCAGGCCCTTCTCGCGCTCGGCAACGTCTCCATCCTCGAAGGGTCATTCGCCGACGAAGACGTGCTGCGGGAAGGATTTCGCGGCTGTGACGGGGCATTCATCAACATCGACGGGTTCAACACTGGTGAGAAAACCGAGACCTACTGGGCCATCCGCAGTTACGAGATAGCGATTGAAGAAGGAATCAAGTTCTTCGTCTACGGAAACCTTGACTACGCCCTCAAGAAATCCGGCTACGACTCCAGGTTCCGCACCGGCCATTATGACGGTAAAGGCCGTATGGGCGAATGGGTACTGTTTCAAAATGAAAAGAACAGGGACAGGATGGGAGTAGCGGTCTTCACTTCGGGTCCCTACATCGAGATGGTGATCTCACCGGGCACGCCCATGACACCCACCATCGAGGACGGTGTCGTCACGTGGCGAGTGCCTCTCGGCAAGGGAGCCGTTCCCCACGTGGCTCTCGAAGATTGCGGATTCTACGTTCGCTGGCTCTTCGACCACCCAGAGCGGGCGAATGGCATGGACCTCGAAGTCGCTATCGAACACATGACCTATACCGATATGGCTGCGGCATTCGAGAAAATCACCGGGCATCCGGCACAATACACCGACACTGATCTGGACACATATTGGAACGGTCCACTGAAGGAGGCGGCTGATCTCCCTGCCGGATATAATGCCGATCCCAACGACAAAAGCACCATGAGCTTTCGGGACAATTTCACGGGCTTCTGGAATGTATGGAAATACGGAATCATCACCAGAGATTACGCTCTGCTCGACGAAATTCACCCCAACAGGATTAGAAGTGCTGAGCAGTGGTTCAGCCGAGAAGACCAGGTGGGAAAAGAGCTCGGCAAGGGAAGTCTCTGGGAGAGGGTCCAACCGGAGAATTGGCGCAGCGACTCTCCGATCCTTAAGAGCAGTGCGGATTTGAGGACGGGCAAGTTGTAAACGGGTGAGCGGCAATACGAACTCGGTCAGAGACTTGCGTTCGACCGAGGCGACCAGCCGTCCGTCGACGGTGACGCCGTAGTCGCCGCAGGGTAGTGCGCGGGTGAGGGTGCGGACCTGTTGGCCGGCGAAGTGGTAGGTGTACTGCTCGTGGGAATCGACGACGATCTCCAGCCCCCTTGGAACTGCTCGAATCGGCTCAGTCCGAGCAAGGCATCCCGGACGATGAGCAGACTCCAGCGCTCTCCCACCACCTCCAGGGCGCGGGCTATGGAGCACACCTGGTCGTCATAGGTCCGCAGTAACACTTCATGCACCTCTCCTCTGCAAGTTACCTAGTGGGTTGCTTGACAGGACTCACTCCCTCTACTGTTAGTTGCATCAAGAAACTCGTTCGAATCTCAGGACAGGGCAGTGATCATGGACCTTGACTCTGGCGCCGGTTGCGGCGTGGCGGAACGCATCGCCGCGTCGATCTGCAGCGTCACGCCGGGTGGCCACCTCGCTGTTCGCATGAGATCCATGCCGAGAAGAGGACCAGAATCCCATGAACGCCATACCGAGCTATGCCACGGCGGTCACGGTCACGCTGTGCATCATCGTGGTTGCCGTGATGGCCGCGATCGGCTATGTCGCTGCGCGACAACACGGATCAGACCATCGGAGCGCTCTGGCCGTAACACTGGGGGTGGGCGCCATCCTGGCGGCCTGGTTGGCTGCCGCCGCGGCCATGGGCGGCGCCGAGGTGTTCCTCGGCCGTCCCAGCAGCGCTGTGCCGGCCATCGCCGGTGGGGTGGCCATCCCAATCATCACTGGCGTGTTGCTCACGCGCATACCCGCAGTGCGTGACGCATTGGCTCATCCCCGGATGCTCGCGCTGCTCACACTGGCCAACAGTTGGCGAGTCGTCGGTATCGTATTTATCACGTTGTACCTGCAAAACCTGTTACCGGCACAATTCGCGCTGCCCGCCGGGATCGGTGATGTGGCGATCGGGCTTGCTGCGCCATTCGTCGCTTACGCGCTGTGGAAACGCCCAGCCAACCGCCGCCCGGGGATCATCTTCCACACCCTCGGTCTACTGGACCTCGTCACGGCCATCACACTCGGCCTAACCTCTGCCCCCGTAGCCCTGCAAATCTTTACCACCCAGCCGAACACCCTCCCCCTGACAGTCCTGCCGGAGGTCCTCATCCCCACCTTCCTCGTCCCCATCGGCGTGATCATCCACATCACAGCGTTGCAGATCCTCACTCGCCCGTCATTGGCCGCAATCCGGCCACCCGCTTCGACGAGCCGTGCTCAGGCCGCCTAAGCAGCCGAGCGCGCCGCCGGAACCTGCTTGACCTCTAGCACCGTCCGCGGTGCTGTGGGATAGCTTTATTGCTAACGCCGCCATCCCCCAATGGCGCTGGTCGCTGCCGCTCCCGTTCCGTACGCGAACACTTGTTTGAATGCGTCCACACCCAGCGTTTCCGGGAAAGTTAGGATATCAAGTGGAGCTGTCTGAGCTGCCCGCGCTGGAAGTTTGTTGTCGTGTGGCTGCCCCGCCGAGAAAGGTGTGGGCGCTGGTCAGTGACATCACTCGGGTCGGGGACTGGGGTGGCGAGTGTGTGTGCGCCGAGTGGATCGACGGCGCTGACGGGCCTGTGGTTGGGGCGCGATTCTGCGGTCGCCAAATTCGCCAGGGCCAGCAGTGGACCAGCGTGTCGGTGGTGAGCGAGGCCGAGCCTGGCGTCAGCTTTGCGTGGGCGGTGGGAGACCCGCAGTACGCCTCGGCCACCTGGCGCTATCAGCTGGCTGCCGACGGATCGGGGGGCACCATCCTGCGTTACCGCGCCGTCCTGGGCCCCGGCCCATCGGGGTTAAGCGACGCGATCGCGCAGGCACCTGAGCATGAGGACAGCATCATCGCCTTCCGTCTTAACGAGCACGAACGGAACATGGCGGCAACGCTGCAAGCCATTAAACAGGCAGCCGAACAAGAATAATGCCAGGTCAACTCCCGGTATCCACTGCATGCCGCAGATCGGCCGTCTGTGAAATCAGAGCACGGAAACGTCGTTAGTAACTGCTGTATCCGGCTTACAGACCAGCTCCGGCTACAAATTGTCGACGGCACGTGAAAACTGACCCCCGCGCGGCATCCGAATTTTGACCCCTTGCGCCGCGATCCTGGCTCGCACCGAGCTGGGGAGGACGAAGGGGTGTTGTTCGTGGAGGACTGGG
>JAHEXI010000048.1 GCA_023252195.1 Pseudonocardiales bacterium | reverse complement strand
GTATGCGCACGGCGTGAGGGAGGCGCAGCGCGTCGGCGTCGCGGTTGCACGGCACAATAGCTATGGGCAGCAGTGGCAATTTCGGTATCGTCGTCACGCATCTAGGTAACCCACTCCAGCTGGAACGGCCATGGGTGCAGCATGCCGAGGAGCCTCCTTCGGCGGGGCTAGCTTAGCGGTGACACCCTCAGCGCTTTCGATCAGTAGTGGCAGCGCACCTGCCACTACTCCACCGGTTTGGTTGATGCGCCCGACGTCAGGTATGATCACTTCAGCCTGCCCGGCAATCATTTTCACGTTCCCTAAGCAGTCGTCGAGATTGTCGGCGATGCGGTTAAGCAGCACACCGATCACGAAGAGAAAGACCGCCAGAACGGCAATCAACAACGCGATCACGACTACTGTCAAAATAACAAGAGTCATCTCTCCTCATTCCCTATTCTTCCCATCGGGGTCCCGGAATCTTCACCGCGGTCAGCGCGCGACCGGTCGACCTGCTCCCTGGACCGGTGACATCCTGGACGAGGTGCTTGCGCTCATTCGGTGCGGTTACAGGCGCGGTCGATGGTTACACGAGGTAGGGTTTGAGGAGGATCCCCAGTTGCAGGGTCAGCATCCGCATCCAGGCCTGGCCCACCTCAGCGAGGTCTGCCGGCTCAGGCATCTTGCCGAAGACATAGTCACCGTCAGGGCCCAGGGCGATGGTATTCAGGGCGGTCATGACTCGCATCTGGACCCATCCCATGAGGGCGATGGTCAGATCAGCCGGGATGACCACATGGGGATGCATCCCGCCACCCTGGACGTGGGCGTCGGCGACTCGGGACATGTAGGAGTGGAAGTTGCCGTCCTTGGGTGTCGTGGTTGTCCTAGCCCACCATCCCTTGAGCGTCATCTTGCGCTGCGCAAGATGCGAGGTGTCCTGGAAGTACCCGGCGGATTCTGGCCGGGACAGCAGGTAATCGTAGGCGAGGGTGATCACGCCACCGGCGGCTGGTCCCAGCAGCGGTCCGGTCTTGCCCAGGATAGAGGCCTCTTTGCCGCCAAAACCCGCGAATTCCGCGTAGGGATGGAACGCGGCGGCGGCGTGGTGACCGAGGGGCCCGTGGGGGTTGGTCAGGCAGGGCTCAAGGATGATGCCCAGCTGCAGCATGAACTGGTTCATCCAGGCCGCCCCGGCGGCCGACGCGGTGGCCACATCGAAGGTCTCCCCCAGAGCCTGGAGGATCCGTCCCTGCACCCACGCGGTGAGAGCCAGAGTCAGCTGCGGGGGCAGCGCCACCTGCACACCCGGGAACGTCACCTCCCGCCCGGAGAGATGACTGACCCCTCGCAGGAACGCGGCCAGCTCACCATCAAAGGGCCCCGCGATCGTCCGGTCCAACCACTCCCTGATGACCACCTCGTTGATCGGCCCATACGATCCATTCATCACAGACGTGAACTCTGGGCGCGTCATCAGGTACCCGGACATTTCCCGCGCGATCCGCTCGGACAGTGCCGGGATGCTCTTGCCGGTATCCTGAACAGCCGCAGCCTCATACGCCCCGAACCCAGCGAACTCAGCGAGCGGAGCAAACTCGGGTGTTACCAGCAGATCGTCCCCTTCGATCTCGCTGACTTCAGTCTGATTGCTTACGGTCATGATTAACTCCCCGCCTCATCAGGTGACTATCCGCGCTTGCGACAGCTAAAATCTGGACATAGACCGGTCGCTGGCCCGGCATCGACTCTATTGGACCCCTAGCTAGCCGGTAGTTTCGTTGCCGTTGGATTCCCGTAACCAAGCACTCACAGACACCAGATTCCTGCTGTGAGGGTTGTAAGATCCGACATCCGCAACTCGGGCCCGGCCCTCCACACCTGCTTACCCGAAGCGTACTGCCAGGCTCGCGTTATCCGGTCTTTCGCGTCATTCGCCCCCACCTACTCGTCAACGGTGACACATAAGAGAGGAAGAGGCGTTGTACGGGTCCGTGGCTCGGGTCTCGAAACGATTACCTGGCCGGCCGACCGAGCGCGTCGCACGGAAGGATTGATCACCGAGTTGATGCGACAGTGGCCGGTTCGTAACGCCAACCGGCCACAGGGCAAGCGTGGGGCCAGAGTGTCGGCACGCCGACGATTTGTGACTTGAACGGAGCCAGCGCACCACCGATGTCAGCGATGGTCTCGTGAGGGAGTCCGAGTTCGGTGAGCGTCGTCGCCAGGTGCATCACGACCGCATCGAAGTCCGGGCTGTGATGCCGAGTGTGGCGTGCGCCGCGCCCATATCGCGACCCTGGTAGATCTCCGGTCCACCGATCGCGGCGGCAATGGACGAGCGCTGGTGCGACTTCAACTTGTCGATATCCGCTACTCCGGCGAAGTAATGCGCCCACTGGGGATCATTCAACACCCGCCCGTAGAACTTATCGACCACGACACGTACCGAAGGCGCGCCGCCAATGGAATCGTAGATGGTCACGGTCCACCCTCCCCAGGCCCGCCCTGTGGTTGCCAATTTCTGACGAAAGCTATCAAACAAG
>JAHEXI010000007.1:41871-224843 GCA_023252195.1 Pseudonocardiales bacterium | reverse complement strand
CGAGTCCAGCGCGCGCACCGCCGTGACGGAGGTGACGACAGAATGACCATCAAACCGACAGCATGACCACCAAACCCCGCCCGGCACCCAGCCCGGCGGGGTTCTTCACGCCCTCACCTGCACACCACGAATGACGCCGACATGTACACGTCGAACGGCGGGCAACATACGGCATCCAACCCCACGGCGCCCGACACTCCCTGACCCCCGGACGGTGCAAGGGCAAAGCCCACAAACCCGAACACCTCGGCATCGCCGGCCGACGAGTCCTGGTGTCCCGAAAGTGGTCGAACAAGACCCTGGACGATCACCGGGCCGAACGCGGCGAATTTGTTCGGCAACTCCTGGAGCAGGTCGGGATCCAGCCGGCGCACGGCCCCCAGGACGGGCCGTACCGGTGGGAACGCCCCGCACCCGCCGACCCCGACATCCCACCCCGGCCCGTGTTGCTGCTGCGCGCCGTCGCCGAACGACAGCGATGGAAAGCCGAATACGCCGCCGCTCAGCTCGCAACAAGCGGATCACCACCGACTAGCCACTGTTCGGCAACTGACGATCAAGCCGCGTGATCGGAAAGGTGGGGACGGCCATGGACAACGTGACTTCGCTGTGGGCGCTTGACGTGCCACCCGAGGACCCGGTGTCTCTCAACGACTACGCCCGCGCGGACATCTACACCGTGCGGCAAGCCGCCACCCGGCTGGGTATCGGCGCCGGGCTGGCTTACGAGCTGATCCGGGCCGGCGAGATCCCAGCTAAGCGCCTAGGCCGACGCTGGGTGGTGCCCCGGGAACTGTTTCACGCCTGGCTCAACGAGATGCCAAAGGGAGCCTGAGATGTCATTCGTATCGCGCACTCCGGAAGGCAACTACCGGGCAAACTGGCGGGAGCCCTCCGGCCAGCAGAAAGCCAAAACCTTCCGCACCAAGACGGAGGCCAAGCGATTCCTCGCCGAGATCGACGGCAGCCTCTCCCGCGGCCTGTATGTCGATCCGCACGCCGGCCGGCTGCTATTCGCCACCCACGCTCAAGAGTGGCTCGACAGCCGCAACGACGAGCTGACCACCAAGGCCCGCGACGCATCGATCATGCATACCCACGTCCTACCGCAGTGGGGCACGTGGCCACTCTCGAAGATCGACCACCTGTCAGTACAGAAATGGATCACCGAACTGGGCACCCACCGGGCACCGGCCACCGTCGCCGAAGCCCACCGCCTCACCTCAGCGGTACTCCGGTCCGCAGTGCGCAACCGGCTAATCGCGTTCAACCCCTGCGAAGGCATCCGACTGCCCCGACGTCGTCGGCAGGACACCGCCGACCAAGTCATCAACCGTGGCGAGCTGCGCACCAAACTGCTCCCCGCGGCCCCCGACCGGTACCAGGCGATCATCGCTACCGCTGCCGGTGCCGGTCTGCGCTGGGGCGAAGTCGCAGGCCTGCGTCTCGACGCACTCGACCTGAACCGCGGGCAGCTGCGGGTAATCCGCACCGTGATCGAGGTCAGCGGAAACACCTCCTTCAAGCCCTACCCCAAAAGCAGCGCCGGCCGGCGCACAGTGCCACTACCCGGCTGGCTGGTACCGATCATCCGCGCGCACCTTGACCGGTACCCGGTTCCGCCCGAAGCACCGATCTATGCCAACACGGTCGGCAAGCCACTGCGTCGCACCCTGTTCCGCGCCCGCGTCTGGCGGCCTGCGCTCGTACAAGCAGGAATGCTCGGCAACCTCACCGTCATCGACGACCACACCGTGCGGGCTGGGTGGACCGACACCACCGGAGCGACGCTGGCCAAAGAGTTCCCAACCGAACGGGAAGCCATCGTGCACATCACCAGGTCATACGCCGGCGGCCTGCGTTTTCATGATCTCAGGCATTCGTACGCCACGTGGCTCGTCGACGACGGCGTACCGGTGAACATGGTCCAGCGCGTAATGGGCCACGAGCGATCCTCGACAACTCTGGATCTCTACACCCGGCGCACCGACGATCACGGTCGCATCCTGCAGGCACTCGATGACGATGATGACGCCTGCTGACGATTCGCTGACGATTCGCTGACGATTCGCTGACGATCGACAGTGATCACGCACATGAAGATCGACCCGAAGGCTTCGATACGGCCTCTGACCTGGGATTTTAAGAGTGGGCGATACTGGGATCGAACCAGTGACCTCTTCGGTGTGAACGAAGCGCTCTCCCGCTGAGCTAATCGCCCCCTGCTGACCGCGGTAGCGGCATCACCATACAGGATCAGGTCAGCGGTGACTGCACCCAATCCCCGTGCAGACCGACCCACCCGGCGACCAGGCCGAAGGCGTTCACCAACCAGAGAGTGGCCAAGAGGACGGCCCCGGTCAGCGCAATCACTCCTATCCGGACGACGGCAGGCTGCTGGCGCACCCACCCGGTCCAGGCGTGTAGCGTGCACGAGTCCAGCGCAGCGGCCGCTTGGCCCACGTGAACTCGGTTCCCAGGATCGCGAGGCCGGCGAACAAAATCAGCCACCCGGGTCCTGGATAGGGAATAGCGAGGGCGCCGGTGGCGAGCACCGCCGTACCGACCACACCCTCCACGATCCGGTAGGCGAGATCGAGGCCTGGCCTGCGGCTCGCCCAGTCCCGCAACGGGGCGAATCGGTTCTCGCGCCCAGCTCGATCTGTGGAACTCCGGAGTGGCCTCTCCGCGACCGTCAGCGTGTCACCTGCCCGCTCGCCACGATATCGGTCGGCGTCGCGGGGGCGCGTCGACCCGGTTCGAGGGAGACCGCGTAGCCGGTGAACTTTCCGGTCGCGCCGGCTGCGGGTACCGAGTGCGGTCCGGGTGCCTCTCGCGCTACGTCGAAGGCCGTCAACGCCACCGGCACTCCCCCATCGAGACCCCACAGAACGTAGGTGTGGTCTTCGCTGTTGCTAGGCAGGCGGGTGGATACGACCGCGACCTGCTCCCGGTTCGCGAGCACCATGCCGACTGCACTGCCGTTCTTGGTGACCAGCGGCACCCGGATCGACTCCGGGTCCGCTGCGCTTTGTATCGCCTCGGACATACCGGTGACCTGGCGTTGTGCTTGGTTGAGTTCGCCGTTGAGCTGCACCACTCGCACCCCGAGCACCACCGCCGCAGCGACCAGGATCACCGCCGCGGCCGCAGCCAGTTCCCGAACGCGCTGCCGCGATGCTTTGGCGATGTGTCTCCCCCCTCCTGTTGAGGATGCTATCGGCACAACTGGCGCAACCCGGCTGGCACCGGTGACGCTCAGTATGCGCTGCTCCAGCTCGGCGCTGGGGATTGCTTCCGGCACCGAAAGGCCCAGCGTGGCACCAATTTCCTCGGTCTCCGCAGCGATTTCGACGCAGGTCGGGCACTCCGGCATGTGGATGGCGAGCAGAGATTCTTCGGCGGGTTCCAGGGCGTGCAACGCCCACCCGACCGCCAAGTCGCGATGCGGGCAACCGGCAACCGGGCGCTGCTGCTGGTCGTTCATCGCTTCGCCTCTCTCACCACGCGCGCCTCGGCGATCAGCGTGTCCGGCCCCAGCTGATCGGCCAGCAGCGATCGCAGCCTCTGCACAGCGGTGAACATGCGGGACTTCACCGTACCTAGTGGCACACCAGTCAGAACTGCGATTTCACGCTGAGTATGTCCGCCGAAGTAGGCGAGCGCGAGCACCTGCCGCTGCTCGACCGGTAGACGGTGAAGCGCCGCACGCACCTGCCCTGCGGCGACGCGAGCCATCGCCGCCTGATCGGCACCCGGTACCGGCATGGGCGACCAGTCCTCGCCCGCTTCCGGCGCAGCGACCATGCGGCGACGGATGGTGCTCTCTCTTCGCACCGCATCCACCGCCTTGTGGTGAATGAGCGTGAGCAGCCAGGTGGCGAAGCCGCCCCGCGCGGGGTCGAATCGGGACGGATCGCGCCACAGCGTCAGGAACACCTCCTGCACCACATCCTCAGCTAGTCCCTCATCAGCACAGATGCGGCGGGCCAGCGAGTAGCACGGCCGACCAAAGCGCTGATACAGCTGGGACAGTGCGGCTCCATCGGCATCCGCGAGTCGTCGCACCAACTCGACGTCGGAAGGTCCCTCACCCATACTGAGAGCTGGCGGCACCGGGTCCGAACTGTTTCGCCATCGTTCGGGCCGGGGGGCGCTCGATCGAGCCTCATCGGCCACCAGAGAGATCCTCACGTCGTATCTACGCCGGGCACAACCTACCGGTTCAGGCTAGTTCCCTCACGGTATCGGCTCAGACGGCGGCCGCTAGGCACGATGAGCGACGACCCTGTCGCTCGGGTGAGGCTCTCTGACCCGTCCGGGTGGTCTGCCATAGGCATCCGGGCGTAGCTCAGCCATTTCCGCGTCACAGCAACCAAAGTCAATCGTTTCAGGGCTGACGGCACAGAAAGGGGCGACAACGATGCGTAACGACCATGTGACCCTCCGTTCATCGGCGGTCTTTGATCTGCTGGCACCACGCACTCCTGCGGTGCCGGTTCAGGTTGCGCTGCGTTACGACACTCGCGACCCATACGCCATCGTCGCGGCTTTTCGCACTGGGCGGGCTGGGTGGGTCGAGTGGGTGTTCTCCCGGGATCTACTCGCCGACGGCCTGATCGCCGATGCGGGTGACGGTGACGTGCGCATCCGGCCGGGTTCAGGCGATCCCGAGATCGTCGTTGTGGAGCTCAACTCACCCTCCGGTCACGCCGTGTTCGAGGCCAGCGCCCAGCGGCTCGCTGAGTTTCTCGACGCCAGCTATGACATCGTCCTGCCTGGGAACGAGACTCGGTGGATGAACGTCGACGACGCGCTCGACCAGATGATCGCCAACGATCTGCCGTGAACTCGGGGGCCGCTTGATCCGGACTTCCCGCGTCAGCTACAGTTCTGTCACGCACCGGGGGGAGCCAGATCAAGTCCCGTTGGGAACATGCGGACGTAGCGCAGCTGGTAGCGCATCACCTTGCCAAGGTGAGGGTCGCGGGTTCGAATCCCGTCGTCCGCTCTGTGCGGCCCACCACGCCGGGCCGTTTCACGGGCGGGTCAGGGAGTCATTCGGCGCGACGAACTCAGATCGCCGGGCCAGCGAGAACTCCTCGGTACGAGGCGTGGCGGAGTGGCCGAGTGGCTTAGGCAAGGGCCTGCAAAGCCCTGTACGCGGGTTCGATTCCCGCCTCCGCCTCGGGCGATTAGCTCAGTGGGAGAGCGCTACCTTGACACGGTAGAAGTCACTGGTTCAATCCCAGTATCGCCCACCAGCACGTACAACCAAACACAGGGATCACGAATCAGTCGCGGACGGCGACGACATCGGGTGATCGTCGCCGTCCGCGACCTGGCGGAGTACCTGGCCGACCGGCACCCGTTATCGGTGGTGCGGGTGCCGGAAACTACAGTCTTCACTATCTTCTGCCGAGCACGGCCCGCAAGGCGTTGTCCACTCCGGCGAGGTCGTTGTTGATTCCCTCCACGATCGATCCGACTGGCTCGGTCCTTTCGGTGACCACGTGAAGGCCGGTGTTGACTGCGCGGAGCTTCGTGTTGATGCGCCCGAGAATGCGCGCAATACTGAGCAGGTAGGCAGCGAGCACCAGAATGGTGAGCGCTGCGAGGACGATCGAGAATACAGCGGCTGCCGGCATGGTAATTCGCTCCTCACAGGAGGCGGTCGACCGCCTTCACATAGCGGGTGAGGCCAGCCCCCACCCGTTTCACGGCGTCGCGGGTGGGTATCAGCGCCTTCACATCGTCGGCTGCGATGACGAGGCCCCCGGCCTGATCGTGAATGGTGTCGATACGCTTCCCGACGCCGACGGCGGACCCCTTCAGAATCTGGAGCAGCACCACCACGACGGGTACGACTATGATGAGGAAGAGCGCGTTGCCAATCCACCACAGTAACATCGTCGCCTCCTTAGTCTTACCCTCGCCTTACCGCGGGGTCCTGAGCACCTATTGCGGGTCGCCAGCCAGTTCCGGCGGGTTGGGCCTGCGGCCGCTGCGCGGTCTGGGCCTGCGCATGCTTCGCAGGCAGCGACTCGGCCTTCTCCGCGAGCATCGGCAGAACTTTGGCGATCGCGTTCAGCTTCCGGTTCAGGATGGCGGCGCCGGCGCCAACTAGGAACACGTCCCCTTGGATCGCGCCGATGACGTTCCCACTCACGTCTCCGAGGGTGTCGGCGAGGGAGCGTAGCCGGCGAGTGATCAAGATAACGAACAGCGCCAACACGGCCACTAGGGCCACGATCTCGACGACGGTGAGAATCACGAGCAGTACGGTGCTCATCACACGTTCACCCCTAGAAGTCGGGCGTGGCGGCCTGCCTCGTCCGCGATCTCATCCAGGCTGTCTGCGACAGCAAGCGCTACCTTGATGTTGGCTGTGTTGCTGGCAACCCCCTGCGCCACGCCGCCCAGTCCCTGCACGCTGGATTCGATGGAGCGGACGAAGGCTAGGAGCAGGCTGAGAAGCGCGATCACGGCAATTATCACGACCAACCCGAGAACCAGATAAATCTCCCAGAATGTGATTTCGTTGGCGGCGAGAGCTAGGACCATCGTTATCCCCCCAATGCCCCTCGAGCGGCCCGAGCGCCCCGGAGGATGCTCTGGAGCGTGTCGTTCGTGCGGTGCAGTCCCCCGAGCGGCTGCGTGGTCGACCGTATCGCCTCGAGCTCGCGAGCCGCTGCCCGCGCCTGCCCGTTGATCCGGGTTGCAAGCACCAGGAGCGTGGTTACGACAACCACCACGACCACGACGACCACCAACCCGATGATCAGGCCTATCCACCAGCCGCCAAGGGACGGCTCCCCATACTCATTCAATGCTACAAACACATTCAATGCGACCTCCAACCCTGCGAGGAATGTTCTGGCACTCGATCAGGCTCGGAACGCAGCCGTTTCGCTTATTGGGTCCGTAATCGGAAGTTTACACTCGATCACGAGCCGAGGGAAGTGGCAATATGAGAAGTGCGGCGCCGCGCGGCGTCCGGAGTCTCAGACATCCGGAAGGGTTGCGGCGGCTGTTGAATGCTGATCATGATTGCGGTGCTGGGCGGAGATCGCCGGGAATGTGGGGTGGGTTGATGTCAGTTCGTCGCGAGGAGGGTGAGCACTCGAGTGATCTTGGGAGAGGTGGGACGGTTGAGGCCCACGGTGATGGTGAGGCGTTGCCGGTGGTGTGCGTCCGACTTGCAGCAGCTTGCGGACGGAGCCCGGTATTCGTTGGGGTCCACTAGGTAGGCGTTGAGTCGAGTCAGTGTTCGGCGTTGGCGGCGAGCAGGTGTCGGAGCATCGCAGGTCGTGGCGGCACGTCGACTGGTCCCGATCCTCTGGACACCCGGTCGTAGCTGCCGCGGACACGAATCACCTGGCGACACGCCGACGCCTCAGCCCAGGAGTACGAGGACTAGGCCGTGAGCCTCCACCTCGATTCCGGCCGTTCGATCGCCGAGGTATCGGCATCCACGGGATGACGTTAGGCAGACAGGGTGAAGAAAATGAAAGGCAATGGCCAGATCCAGGGCGAGGACCTGTCGCGACCGAACGTGCCGAGCTGGAACGGACTCGCAAGAACAACGCCGTCCGGCGGATGGAGCGTGATTTCGCAAACGTGGCGAGCTGGTGCGTGACGGAACAGCCGTGAAGTTCGCGAGATCAGCCCCGTCGGCAGTGAGATGGGATGTGGGCGGCACCGCTCGCTTGGGGTGTGACCCTCCGTCGACTGACGTGATGTTGCTGTCTTGGCCAGGATTGGTCGGCCTCGGCGCGGGCGGTGTCGTCTGCGTGTGCGGTCGGGCGGCGTGACCTGAGAGGAGCCTGTGCCAGTGGCACCCATCACTGTCTTGTCCGTCGCGCCCGACCGCAACGCGCTGACCCATCCGGTGTGAGCGGAAGTGGTGCAGCGATGTCGAGGATGACCGGTGAGACCCGGGTTGTCGTCGGTGGCGTGGATACCCATGGCCAGACCCATCATGTCGCGGTGATCGACCAGTTGGGCCGGGAGGTGGATGACCGCGAGTTCCCGGCGACCGCGGTGGGTTATGCGGCCCTGGCTGGGTGGCTGTGGGGGTTCGGTGAGCTGGCCCGGGTGGGGGTGGAGGGCACCAGCTCCTATGGCGCGGGTCTGGCTCGGTATCTGCGTCAGGCGGGTGTGTCGGTGCTGGAGGTCAATCGCCCGGATCGGCGGGCTCGCCGCGCGCAGGGCAAGTCTGACCCGATCGATGCCTATGCCGCGGCCCGGGCCGCGTTGAGTGCCTCCCGCACCTCGGTCCCGAAGACCGGCGATGGGATCGTCGAAGCGATCCGGGCGTTGCGGGTGACCCGCCGCGGTGCGGTCAAGGCTCGCACCCAGACCACTAATCAGCTCAAGTCGTTGCTGGTCACGGCCCCACCCGAGGTCCGCGAACGCTTGGCCGACCTCAAGACCCCAGCCCTGGTGCAGGCCTGTACGCGGCTGCGGACAACCGGTCTGCTGTCGGATCCAGTCCAGGCGGTGAAGGTGGTGTTGCGTCGGCTGGCGCGCCGCCACCAGCACTTGACCACCGAGATTAAGGACGCCGACGTCGAGCTGCACGGCCTCGTCGCCACTGCCGCCCCGGGGATGACCGATCTACTCGGTGTCGGAGTCGAGGTAGTGGGGCAGCTGTTGACCACCGTCGGGGATAACCCGCAACCGATGCGCTCTCCAGGCCGCGTTCGCGCATCTGTGCGGGGTGGCGCCGATCCCGGCCAGCAGCGGCAAAACCCACCGGCACCGGCTGAACCGCGGGGGCGATCGCGCCGCGAACAACGCCCTCTACACCGTCGTGCTGACCCGGCTGCGCCTTGACCAACGGACCCACCGCTATGTGGCCCGACGCACCTCCGAGGGCCTCAGCCGCCGGGAGATCATCCGCTGCCTGCAACGCTACGTCGCCCGCGAGCTCTACCAGGCCCTGGTCAGTCTGCACCCGTCCTCGTCGTCTGGGCCGCCTCATCGACTGGAGCGGGTGGGTCAACCCTGAAACGCCGAAGGCGCGCGCAGCGGGATTGACGCGCCCACTCCAGTCTTTGACCATCAAAACCAGACGAGGACACCACCCGGAACCCCTTGACAGAGACATAGGAGCTTCCTGGAGCATCCGTACTCTCGCTGCCACGCTGCCCACCTGGGCGGCGATCGCCGAAGCGAACCGCCGCTGCTCGTCGAGCCGCCACATGCAACGGCAACGGCCAGGCCAGACCCGTCATCGCCATGGCAGATGACCCGCGCCGAGTCGATCGGCATCCACACTGATCGTGCGCTGGCCGAGAAGTTGTGGTTTATTCGTGCCCGTTCGCCCGCTATGATCAGCGTCTGTGCGCGGATCTCGGGATAACGACGACCTGGTCCCCCTGCACGAGCCGTTCGAGACGGCTCTCCGCGGCTTCAACCGAAGACAGGTCCTGGAGCACCTCGAGTCCCTCGATGGCCGCATCGCGGTGGTCGTGGCCGATCGGGATGCGGCTCTGACCCAGGCCGCCGAGCTCAGCAAGGTGATGAATCATCTCCGGTTGCAGAGCGAGCTGCTGGAATATCTACGCCGGGAGGCTCACGAGGCGAGTGCGCGGGTTGAGCGCGTACTGGCTACCCCAATGGCTGAGGCCAGCGCCCGAATCCAGCGCATCATGCGGCTGGCGGAGGAGGAGGCGGCCGAGCTCAAAGCCACTGCCGAGGCAGAGATCGCCGCTGGAAAGGCTCGCGCCGACCACGAGCTCGCCGAGCTGAGAGCGAGCGCGGATGAGCAGATCG
The DNA here is from genome assembly GCA_023252195.1 of Pseudonocardiales bacterium. Classification (GTDB taxonomy): domain Bacteria; phylum Actinomycetota; class Actinomycetes; order Mycobacteriales; family Pseudonocardiaceae. The sequence goes on along the minus strand of JAHEXI010000007.1, from coordinate 215,063 downwards.
CCAGCCTGCGTGCACATGCCAGCCGCGAGGCGAAGTCGCTGCTCGAGCATGCGAGACGGCAGTGCGATCAACTCGAAGCGGACTCCGCGGCGCGACGAGAGGCCGCCGAGCAGGACGCGGCAGAGACGATCGCGCAACGTGAGGCCGCGGCGAGCGCCGGGATCCGGGACAGCGAGCTGCGCAGCATCGCCCGTTTACACCTGATGCACCGAGTTGTCGGTGAGCAGCTGTCGACCCGGGCGTGCGCGGTTGAACGCGACGAGTCGGCGTTGCGCGAGCTCCGCAGCCAGGCTGCCAACGACGTGACCACGCTCGAGGCGCTGCGCACGGAGGTAACCGCGGCGTTGGCCGCGACGTACCAGGTCTTGGCCGAGGCGCTCAGACAGGTCGGCAGGACCGGGATAGACCGGCTTGCGGCGGACAGCAGCCCGGTGGAGCGTGCGGAGGTTCCCGCATCCCAGGTACCGACCCAGCGCAGTGCCGAGGGCGGGACGGTGTACCTGTTCAACGCCGGCACCGAGGACCGGCGATCGCCGCGCGCTCCCAGTTGACCGCCGAAGTCCAAGCCGCGATGCGGAAGTCCGTGCCGGATCGTGGCCGGTAGGGATCATGCTCACGGCAGGCTCACCGGGAGGGTGTCAGCATCGCCAGGCCACCGCTGACCTGGATGCGAGGAGAGTCTGTGCGCCACCGGATACTGCGGTGTCTGGGAGCGCTCATGGTGCTGCTGGCGGCGCTGATGGGCGGCTGCACCGCTGGACCCTCCGATCGGCCCGCCGTGGCGGTGCGCGACGCCAACCTACCTCCGCAGCGCTTCCAGCAGGCATTGCCCAGCAGCCCGCCGCTACCACCAGCTGGCGATTACTACCGTAATTCGCTGCCCTGGAGAGACTGCACCGACGCGATCAGCGGTGCGCTCGGCATGGCCAGCCCACGACGAGTAGAATGCAGCGAGCTTCGGGTCGATGCCACGGCTGAGAGACCGGTATTCGGCAACTCTCTGCATCTGGACGTCACCAGGGTCGGCGACGGCCCGGCCCCCCTTGTCGTGATCGGCGAGGCGTCCGGGGAGCCCGGAACGGTCCGGGCCGCCCGCCTGGCGCAGCAACTTCCCCCCGCTCTCCTGGACCGTTTCACTCTGATCGGCATGGCCCGCCGCGGTACCGGGCCAAGTGAACCGCTGGATTGCATACCGAAAACCACGCGGAGTCAGATAGTCGGCATCGATGCTGATCCGAGCCAAGCCGGACAGCTGGATTCGCTACTTGAGATCACCCGTGCCGCCATCGAGACCTGTGTACAGGATCTCGGCGAGGTGCTCACCACGATCAGCTCCACCGGCGCAGCTGACGACCTTGAGCAGCTCCGGGTCGCCCTTAACGCGCCGGTGCTCAACGTGATCTCGCAGGGTGAGGCTTCCCGGGCGGTCACCGAGTTCCTGCGCCGATACCCCACCTCGGTGGGGCGGGTGGTGCTCGACGGTGCCGTTGATCCCACCCTCGACGACGTGGCCGCCGCCGAGGCCACGCTGGTCGCCGCGGACACCGGATACACCGCGTTCGCCGCCGACTGCGTCGCCCGAGGCTGCCCCCTGGGAGCCGACCCGCGCGGCGCTCTGCTGTCCATTGCAACGACGCTGGGTCGGAACCCTCTCCAGGTCGGCTGGCAGCTCATCACCGCGGGCATCGCCTACCAGGCTGTACTCGAGACCGTCGGTAACCCGGAGCGCTGGCCGCAGCTGTCCCATGCACTGGCAGCTGCCCGCGACGGGGACGGCGCTGAGCTGGCCGCGCTCGTGACGCCGATACTGACCGCTGACCGCGGGCTGCCCGCGCGCTTCGATCCGGCATTGGCAACGCACTGCAACGACACCCCCACCCGTGTGCCTCCCGAGCGCGCCCACCAGCTGGCGAGCCAGTGGCAGCAGCGTTCCGCGCTGTTCGGCCCGCTGTTCGCAGGCCGGCTGCTGCTGTGTAGTGCGTGGCCGGTGCCCTCCCCGCCCCCTGCGTCGGAGGACCGGCCGCTACCCCCAGTGCTTGTGGTGAGCACCGCCGGCGACCCGGTGACCCCAGCCGAGGGCGCCCGGCGCACCGCACAATCCATGCCGTCAGCGACGCTGGTGACCTGGCAGGGCCAGGCACATGGAGCGCTATCTCACAGCTCCTGCATCGTCGACCTGGTCACCCGCTTCCTCACCGATGCCTCAGTACCGCGCCAAGGCACGCTGTGCCCGCCATAATACTGAAACCGCTATTCGCCTCCGAATGGCGGTTCTACCTCTCGATTAACCTTTTATTCGGGACCGAATAGCGATGCCTCCTTTTCTAACTGGAGTCGTTTCTGCGCTTTGCGCGGCTGGGCTGTACGCGTGGCGGCTCACCTGGCATTTTGGGGTATTCGGGTGGGTAGGGCAGGTCACCGAGGCCGTGGTCGCGCTCGTCCCGCAGCGCCCACTCCAGCAGCGGCTCCAAGCCGAAGGACTCACTGTCCAACCCGGCGTGCGGGTCGCCCCGCTGCGCGAGCAGCGCGGGTACCGTCAGCACGTCGAAATCGTCCGGGTGGACGTCGGTCAGGTCGTCCCAACGCACCGGCATGGACACCGTGGCGCGTGGGGTGCCGCGCACCGACCAGGCAGAGGCGATCGTGCGATCCCGGGCTGCCTGGTTGAAGTCGAGAAAGACTCGCTGACCGCGCTCCTCTTTCCACCACGACACGGTGGCCTGTTGCGGGATCCGTCGCGCCACCTCCCGCCCCAATGCGATCACCGCCCGGCGGACTTGCACGAATGACCACCGCGGGCGGATCCGCACCGCGACGTGAATCCCCCGGCCCCCGGACGTCTTCGGATAACCGACCATCCCGGCCTCGGCGAGGACCTCGCGCAGCACCGCGGCCACCACAGCGGCGTCGGCGAAGCCGGTCCCCGGCTGCGGGTCGAGGTCCACCCGCAGCTCATCAGGATGATCCACTAGGGGGCGGCGCACCGGCCACGGATGAAAGTCGAACGTGCCCAGGTTCGCCGCCCAGACGAGCACGGCAGGCTCAGTCGGACACACTTCGCTGGCTGTGCGTCCCGACGGGAAGGTGATCTCCACCGAATCCACCCAGGCCGGTGCACCCCGGGGGACCCGTTTGGCGTAGAAAAACTCCCCCGTGACGCCGTCGACAAAGCGCTTCAATGTGACCGGGCGCTGCGCGAGCACCCCCAGCAGCGGCTCAGAAACAGCGAGGTAGTACTCGACGACTTGCCGCTTGGTGATGCCGCGGTCGGGGAAGTACACCTTGTCCGGGTTGGATACCCGAACAGTGCGCTCGCCCGCAGGGCCAGATACCGTGATTTCGAGCGCGTCACCGCGGGCCACGATCGGAAAACTACCGCATAACGGTTACCGTGGGACCGGTGCGCAGCGAACCGCAACCCGACTGGCCGGGCGGCGAGTATGGACCCAACCAGCAGGCTGAAGCGCAGGAGCGACGTCGACTGAACGACGACTTGATCGGGTTGGACCGCGACGACCCCGAGGTGCGGGCATTCTCCGAGCACCTGGACCGGGCCCACCGGTTGCGCTCCGGGTTCACCGTCGAGGGCTACTTGTCCGGAGTCAGCGATTTCGCGGAGTCGGTCAATCGCACGGAGGGTCCTCGGCGGTTAGCCGCCGTCCTGGTGGTGCTGCTCATCCTGCTCGGCGTGGCCATCACGCTGTGGCAGGCGGCGACGTTCGTCCTCACCGCCCTGCTGGGATGAGGCCCGCGTACCGTATTGGCATGGAGCCGGTTAAGGGTGTGACGCCAAAGGTCGTCAAGTCCGACGCCCAGTGGCGCGAGCAGCTCAGCCCACAGGAGTATGCCGTGTTGCGCCAAGCAGGCACTGAGCCCCCCGGGACCGGCGAGTACGAGCACACCAAGACCGCCGGCATATACGAGTGCCGGGCCTGCGGAGCGGAGTTGTTCCGCAGCGACCACAAGTTCGAGTCGCATTGTGGGTGGCCGTCGTTCTTCACCCCGCTGGCCGGTGACGCGGTGTTGCTGCGTGAGGACCGCAGCATGTTCTCCAAGCGCGTCGAGGTGCTCTGCAGCACCTGCCACAGCCATCTGGGGCACGTCTTCGATGGCGAGGGCTACCAGACCCCCACCGATCAGCGCTACTGCATCAACGCGATCTCGCTCCGGCTGGTATCTGACGAGGCTGCGCCCTAGGGCAACCCCGTCACCAGCTCGGCAACCGGCACCCGGGGACCGGTGAAGAACGGCACCTCCTCACGGACGTGGCGGCGCGCCCGGCTGGCCCGCAGCGCGCGCATCAGGTCGACGATGCGGGGCAGCTCGTCGGCCTCGAACGCCAGGACCCATTCGTAGTCGCCCAGCGCGAACGAGGCGACCGTATTGGCCCGCACGTCGGGATAGTCCCGCGCCTGCATTCCGTGTTCGGCGAGCAGCTCGCGGCGTTCGGCGTCGGGCAGCAAGTACCACTCATAAGACCGTACGAACGGGTAGACGCAGACGTACCTCTTAGGCTCCTCACCGGCCAGAAACGCCGGCACGTGGCTCTTGTTGAACTCCGCGGGTCGGTTCAACGCCACCGTCGACCACACCGGCACGCTAGCCCGGCCCAGCGCGGTGGCGCGGCGCAGGTTGGCGTATCCGGCCTGCAGCACCTCGATCTCCTCGGCATGCCACCAGATCATCCAATCCGCGTCGGCCCGCAGACCCGCGAGGTCGTAGACCCCGCGGACCGCCACCCCCTTGCCCTCCAGCATCTCGAGGTACTGCTGTGCCTCGCGCGCAGGTTCAGAGCGATCGGCGGGCAGCTTCCCGGGCTGGACCCGGAAAACCGACCACATGGTGTAGCGAATAGTGGAGTTCAGTGCGGCGTAGTCCAAGCGAGTCATGGCCCCATTGTTCCACCGGGTACTTCAACGCCGCCGCGCACTGCGTTTGCTGCCCGACGGTCATTCAGATAACCGACGATGCGGCGGGCCGCGGTGTCGGCGGTGCCGATACACGCTGGCAGGCCAACCCCATGCAAGGTGGCGCCCGCGACAGCGAGCCCAGTCGACCCGGCTATCTCCCGTTCGAGAGCGGCGACCGCGTCGAGGTGTCCGGGCGCGTACTGCGGCAGCCCGCCCCCCCAACGCGCCACCACGGTCGCTACCGGCGTCGCGGTGATCCCGGTGAGCGCGGCGAGATCAGCGCGTACCGCGTCGACCAGTTCTGCATCGTCACGTTGTAAGACCCGGGCCTCGCCGTGGCGGCCCATCGAGGCGCGGACCAGCACCACCTGCGCCGAGCGGGCATGCGCCCACTTGCGCCCAGAGAAGGTGAACGCTTTGACCGAGAGCAGCTCGCTAGCGGCCACCAGCACGCCGGAACTCTCTGGCAAAGCCTGCGCGGCGGCCCGGGGCAGCGCGAGGCCGACCACCGCGGAGGACGCGACCTCGACCCGGCCTGCGGCAGCCGAGGCCGCCGGCAACGGATCGGCCAGCAGCCGCCGCAAGGCGGGGGCGGGGACCGCGAGCACCACCGCGTCGGCGTCGAGGTGTTCAGCCTCGCTGGTCAGGCCCAGCTGAAGCCGCCAGCCGTGCGGTGTGCGAGCAAGCCCACGCACTGGTCGCCCGAGCCTCGCGCACACTGCCGCACCCGCCACCAGCGCGTCCACCAGACCCTCGAATCCACCGCTCAGAGTGCCGAACACCGGGCCACCGCCGGTCGGCCGCCGGCCAGCTGTCAAGGCCACGCTGGCCGCGGCGAGCAGCGATCCGGCGCCGCGGTCCAGCGCGGTGGCCACCGCCGGCAGCGTGGCACGCAGTCCGAGCGCGTCAGCACGCCCGGCGTACACCCCGCCCAGCAACGGGTCAACCAGCCGGTCGACCAACTCGTCACCGGCACGCTCGCGCAGCAGCAGCCCGACCGCGGCGTCACGCCCGGCCTCCCAGCGCAGCGGCATCGTGGGTTCCGCGGCCACCCGCGCCGCTCCCTGTGCGGACAGCAGACCGGCGACGTCGGCAGCAGCGCCGGGCAGCCCGAGCATCGTGCGGATGGGCAGCGGCATGGTGCGCCCAACGGCGCGAACCGTAGGAGCCGCCGAAGTGGGATACCTCAACTGTTCGCCGAGCCCTAGCTCCTCGATCAGGCTCAGCGCCTCCGGCCGTCGCACCAGGAAAGCCTCGGCACCCACGTCGAGGGCCACGCCGCCGAGCTCCACGGTGCGCAACGCACCGCCCAGCCGCCGCGAACCCTCGATGAGCATGATCTCGGCAGCCGGCCCGAGCAGGGTCCGCAACCGGTACGCCGTGGTCAACCCGGAGATTCCGGCACCGACCACAGCAACCCGGGTGTTGCTCACTGCGAGTGCGCCAGCTCCACGATGCGGGTCAGCATGTCGGGATCGGTTCCTGGCAGGACGCCGTGACCGAGGTTGAACACGTGGGCGTCGGCCGCGCGGCCCTCAGCGATCACCCGGCGCACCTCTCGCTCCACGGCTGGCCAGCCGGCTAGCAACACGGCCGGATCAAGGTTTCCCTGCAGCACGAGCGGCTCGTGCACTCGCACGGCCCGCACTCGCTGCGCGGCTACATCCAGGGGAATCCGCCAGTCCACCCCGACGACGTCCGCGCCGGCTTGAGTCATCGCGCCGAGCAGCTCACCGGTTCCCACCCCGAAGTGAATCCGCGGCAGGCCAGTGTCGGCCAGACCAGCCAGCACCCGCGCCGAATGTGGAAACACGAACTGCCGGTACTCCCGTTCGGACAGCGCGCCCGCCCACGAGTCGAATAGCTGAATCGCATCCACCCCGGCGGCGGCCTGCGCCCGAAGGAAGGTCAGGGTGAGCTCCGCGAGCCGGCCCAGCAGGGCGTGCCAGACGTCGGGCTCGGAATGCATGAGTGCCTTGGTTCGCTCGTGGTGGCGGCTTGGTCCGCCCTCGACAAGGTAGGACGCAAGGGTGAACGGGGCTCCGGCGAAGCCGATCAAGGGGGTCTGCCCCAGCTCGGCGACCAGCAACCGCACCGCGGCAGCCACCGGCTCCACAGCATCGGGTTCGAGCACCGGCAACGTCATGACATCAGCGGTGGTGCGCACCGGACTGTCCACCACCGGACCAGTGCCCGGCACGATGTCCAGCCCGACGCCAGCGGCATACAGCGGCACCATGATGTCGCTGAACAGGATCGCGGCGTCCACTGCGTGCCGGCGCACGGGCTGCAGGGTGATCTCGCACGCCAGCTCCGGAGTCATGCAGGCCTGCAGCATCGGCTGGTCAGCTCGCAACTGGCGGTACTCGGGCAGCGACCGCCCGGCTTGCCGCATGAACCACACCGGCAGACGACTCGGTCGCTGCCCCCGGGCGGCGACCAACAGCGGTGCGTCGGGGAGTAGCCGACGACCGGTGGCCGGCTCAGTAGTCCTGGTCATCTCGGCCACCATCGTCGCACGGGCTAGCGTTCCCGCATCGAACGCCCTGGATATCCAATACCGCTGGGCAGCGGCGTTTCGGCGAGACTGTCGGCGACGGTGCTCCTACAGTTCCGGATGTGCCCGATCTGGCCGACGCCCCGGAGATCTTCCGCAAAGCAGTGGTCTCGCTCAGCGCTGTGCGGCCGCGCTCGGAGATGCGGTTGGAACCGATCCCGGCCCCGCGCCGCCTTGCGCCGTGGTCCTACGCCTGGGGTCTTGAGCTTCCCGGCGCCGGTTACGCGTCGGCGACCGGTCGACTCGTGCTGCTGCACGATCCCGATGGCCAAGACGGGTGGGACGGCACTCTGCGACTGGTCGGCTTCGTCCGCGCCGAGCTCGACACCGAGTTGGCTGAGGACCCGCTGCTTGCAGCCGTGAGCTGGTCCTGGCTCGCCGACGCACTGGACGGCGCCGGTGCTGAGTACACCGCCCTCGGGGGCACCGTCACGCAGACCTCATCAACGCGGTTCGGCGCTATCGCGGGTCGCGAGCGGGCCAACGACATCGAGTTGCGGGCGTCGTGGACACCTGTCGGCGACGGTCTGACGGTGCACGCGGTGGCCTTCTGCGAACTGATCGCCGCAGCCGCCGGACTCCCCCCGGTCGGGGTCGTCACTCTCAGCAAGCGCCTGGTCTGAACATGTCACCAAACGCCCCGTACGGCGACCTGCGATGAATGCGTAGATAGACTGAATCGTCCAGTATGCCATGAGCGTTACCTGGCCTGGCCCTCTCTCGCCTGATTGGGCGACCGCCGATGGCGGCTTTACGGGCAGATCGGCAAGAAGGTTTACGCAGCGGGCCCCGTTAGGCCGCTCGGGCGGCTAGTCTCGCCCATACGACACCAATCCTCGCTCGAGTGGCGGCGCGGTTACTCGGACGAGGTCCCGGTGCGGTCGGGGGCACGACCGACTCCAGGAGGTAGCTACGTGGCTGCTGTCGGATACGGCTCGACCGTCAGGTCGGCGCCGTCCGGCGCCGTGCCGGCGTCATTAGTCCCGCATCCGCGGGAAGAACTGTTCACCGTGTTGGTGGTCGACGACCATCCGTTACTCCGTGAGGCCATCGCCTCACGATTGGTGACGATGGGCGCGGTCACTGTGCACGAGGCCGCATCGGTAGCTGAGGCGAGGGCTCGCGCTCAAGCCTCCGGTCCGTGCGACCTGGCCATTCTCGATCTGACCCTGCCGGACGGTAGCGGGCTGGACCTGATCGGGGAGCTGCGCGGATGGGGCTGGACCCGCATCGTGGTGCTGGCCTCATCTGACGACCCACATGCCGTACGCACCGCGTTCCAAACTGGCGCGCAGGCCTACCTGCTTAAATCAGCGTCTCCGTCAGTGGTCACCGACGGCGTGCGTCGAGTCCTCGAAGGTGGGGTCTACGCAGATCCCACGGTGGCGCCGCTGCTGGCGTCGGGCACTCGGGTGGCGGGAACCGACAACACTCCGCGAGAGCTGTCCGCCAGGGAGGTGGAGGTGCTTCAACTGGTCGCCGACGGCCAGTCCAACAAGGAGATCGGTGAGGCGCTGAACTTGTCCGCGCTCACCGTCAAGAGCCACCTGTCTCGTATCGGGCGCAAGCTCGGCACCGGTGACCGGGCGCAGATGGTCGCCCTGGCGATGCGTGCGGGGGTCATCCGCTGACCGAGACGATTCCGGTTCCGCTGCTGGAGCCGGCCGCGGGAGTGCCACCAGTGGTGGCTTCCGCGGGAGCTCTGGACGCCGCGGTCGCGCTGCTCGACGGCGGCACCGGCCCGGTAGCCGTGGATACCGAACGGGCCTCTGGCTACCGGTACTGGCAGCGCGCCTACCTCGTGCAACTTCGGCGAGACGGCGCGGGCACGGTACTTGTCGATCCGATCGGTCTTGACGACCTGTCCGAACTGGCCGACGTGCTCAACCCGTTGGAGTGGGTGCTGCACGCCGCGTCCCAGGACTTGCCGTGCCTCGGCGAACTGGGACTGCGGCCCACGGCGGTATTCGATACCGAGCTCGCCGCTCGGTTGGCCGGCTTCGAGCGGGTCGGCCTGGCGCCACTCGTCGAAGAGCTGCTGGGCTACCACTTGCAGAAGGGACACGGCGCCGCGGACTGGTCGCGCCGGCCGCTGCCCGCGGACTGGCTGACCTACGCCGCGCTTGATGTCGAGCTGTTGCTGCCACTGCGAGCGGCGATCGCCGCCGAACTGGACACCCAGGGCAAGTCGGCCTGGGCAGCCGAGGAGTTCGAGGCAGTGCGGAGCGCAGCACCGGCCGTGCCGCGGGCTGAAGCATGGCGGCGGACCTCCGGAATGCATCGCATCCACCAAGCTCGCCAATTGGCCGCGGTCCGCGAGCTGTGGCAAACCCGCGACCACATGGCCCGGCAGCGTGACATCGCTCCAGGCCGGATACTACCGGATACCGCGATCATCGACGCAGTGCTGTCCGAGCCGCCGGACGAGGCGACGCTGCTGTCGCGACCAGTGTTCAGTGGCCGCTCACAGCGCCGGCACGTGAAGACGTGGCTCGCCGCGCTCCAGACCGCCAGAGGGTTGCCGGCCAACGAACTGCCGTCGCTGCGCGCCCAAGGCGAAAGCCCACCTCCGGTGAACCGTTGGCCAGACCGGGATCCGACGGCCGCAGTCCGGCTCACCGCGGCGCGTGCGACGCTGATCGAGATCGCCGAGCAGCACCGGCTGCCGTTGCAGAACCTGCTGGCACCTGACCTGGTCCGGAGGCTGTGCTGGGAGCCCCCTGAACCACTCGATGCCGCCGGCGTGGAACGGCATCTGGTCGCGGGTGGCGCCCGGCGATGGCAGTGCGAACTCACCGCGTGCCCTCTCGCCGCGGCGCTGAGCTCCCCCACCGAGTAGTCCGCCGGCTATCCGGCCGGCAGCTGCACCGTCACCGCGAGACCCCCGCCAGGCACCGGTTGCGCATGCACGGTGCCACCGTGCGCGACGACCACGGCGTGCACGATTGACAAGCCCAGACCTGCCCCATCGTGCGCCGTTCTAGCGACTCCGCCGCGGTGGAAGGGCTCGAACAGCGCGGTCACCGCCTCGGGCGCGATCACGTCACCCGAACTGGCGACGCGCAGGGTCGCGTGTCCTCCCGCCAGATCCGTGCAGACCTCCATCCAGCCACCGTCGACGTTATGCCGCACCGCGTTTTCCACCAGGTTTCCCACTACCCGTTCCAACAGCGCGGGGTCACCCACCGTCAACGCCGGTGTCATCCGCTTGGTCACCTGCAAGGCCCGGCTATGGGCTTCGGACGCGACGATCCGCAACGCGGCCTCGGCTAGGTCGGCGAGGTCGGCCACTTCACGGGCCCGAAGCGAGCCGCCCTCGGTCCGGGCCAGCACCAGCAGTCCGTCGACCAGCTGCTGCGCCCGCAACGTCGCATCTCGGATCACCGAAGCCATCCGGCGCAACTCAGCCACATCCGCCGCGGGATCCGCCAGCGTGACATCCACCTCGGTACGCACGACGGCCAACGGGGTCCGCAGCTCGTGACTGGCGTTCGCGACGAATCGACGTTGTGACTGGAAGGCGGCTTGCAGCCGATCCAGCATCGCGTCGAAGGTGTCGGCGAGCTCGGCTACCTCGTCACGGGGCCCCGGCAGCCGCAACCGCTCATCCAGCGACTCAGCGGACAGCCGGCGAGCGGTGGCGGTCACGTCGTGCAGCGGCCGCAATACCTGACCGGTGATCACCCACGCGAGCAGCACGGTGGCGGCGACCGCAAGCAGGAACGCCACCGACCCGGCCTGCAGCACCCGTTGTCTGGCCGCCTCGGCTAGCGCCTCGCCAAGCTGGCGGGCGGCCACCGGCACCCCGTTGACCTTGACGGTGCTGCCTGGCGGCAAGTCGGGCACCGCAGCCACTACCCCACCGACCAGCAACCAGCCCAGCCACAACAGCAGCGCACTCACCACCGCCGATAATCCGGTGGCGACCAGCGTAAGCCGGGCCCGCAGCCCCGGGCCCCGGCGCGGTCGCACCAACCGCTCAGCCGGACGCAAGGTCAGCGCTGGGCACTCGGTAACCGGACCCCACCACGGTCTCGATGATGCCCGGGTCGCCAAGCTTTTTGCGTAGGGTCATCACGGTAACCCGCACTGTGGTGGTGAACGGATCGGCGTTCTCGTCCCACACTCGTTCCAGCAGCTCTTCGCTACTGACGACGCCTCCACCGGCGGCGAGCAGCACTTCCAGCACCCCGAACTCCTTGCGGGTGAGGTCAACGGTAGTACCGGAACGGCTGACGGTGCGCCGAGACGGATCGAGTAGCACATCGCCGGCGCTGAGCACCGGAGGCACCGCGGGGGTGGCGCGCCGACCGAGCGCACGCAGCCGGGCCACCAGCTCGGGGAACGCGAACGGCTTGGACAGGTAGTCGTCAGCTCCCAGTGACAACCCAGCCACCCGGTCGGACACGGCGCTGCTGGCCGTGAGCATCAGCACTCGAGTCACCGCCCCGGACGAGGTGATCTCGGCGCACAGCTGGTCACCCGACATCCCAGGCAGGTCCCGGTCAAGCACCACAACGTCGTACCGGGTTACCGCGGCCTTCTCATGGCCACTGTCGCCGTCGTAGGCGACATCCACCGCCATCCCCTCCCTGCGCAGACCGCGAGCAACGGCATCGGCCAGCGGCTGCTCGTCCTCGACGATCAGAATGCGCACCCCCCAACGGTGCCACACCCCGTTGCCAGCCCTGCACCGGCTTCGGATGCAGCTATGGGGCGCCCGGAGCGTCCACCGCGGCGGGTACGCCGATCGGTCGGATCAGCGCGGCGGCCCAGCCGGTCACCGCCCTGGCGACATCCTGCGCGGTCAGACCAAGATCTGCCAGCACCTCATCCCGAGAGGCGTGCGCGAGGAAGCGTTGTGGGATGCCGAGATCACGAAGCGGCACGTCAACCTCGGCGTCGCGCAGAGCGGCGGCCAACGACCAGCCGAAACCGCCATGCCGGCCGCCGTCTTCAACACTGACGACCAGCCGGTGCCGCGCGGCCATCCGCACCAGCACCTCAGGCACCGGAAGCACCCACCGAGGGTCGACGACGGTGACCCCGATGCCCTGGTCGGCAAGCCGCCTCGCGGCGGCCACCGCGAGCATCGCGAATGCGCCGACACCCACCAACAGCACGTCGTCGCCGTCGGCCGCAGCAGGCCGGGCCAGCACGTCCACTCCCCCGACGCGCTGCAGGGCGGGCACTGCCTCGATCACCGGACCCTTGGGAAACCGCACCACAGTAGGTCCGTCATCCACCGCGACGGCCTCAGCCAACTCCTCGCGCAGGGTGCCGGCATCACGGGGGGCGGCCACCCGGATCCCCGGAACGATCCCCAGCACCGACAGGTCCCACATGCCGTTGTGGCTGGCGCCGTCATCGCCGGTGATGCCGGCCCGGTCCAGGGTGATCGTGACCGGAGCGCTCAACAGCGCCACGTCCATCAGCAACTGGTCAAACGCCCGGTTGAGGAACGTGGAGTACAACGCCACCACCGGATGCAGCCCACCCAGCGCCAGCCCCGCCGCAGAGGTGACCGCGTGCTGCTCGGCGATGCCCACATCGAAGCAGCGGTCCGGGAACCGCTTGGCGAACACCGCCAGACCCGTCGGGCCGGGCATCGCGGCAGTGATCGCGACCAAGTCCGCGCGCGCGCCGGCCAGCTTGATGAGTTCGTCGGTGAAAACGCTGGTCCAGGAGATACCGGCAGGCGCGATCGGGGCGCCGGTCTCCGGATCCATCACCTTCACCTGGTGCATCAGCTCGGCAACGTCGTTCTCCGCCGGCAGGTAACCGTTGCCCTTGCGGGTCACCGCATGCACGATCACCGGGCCACCGAAGTCCTTCGCCCGGCGCAGCGCTGATTCCATGGTGCTCAGGTCGTGGCCGTCAACCGGGCCGAGGTATTTCAGGCCGAGGTCTTCAAAGAGGATCTGCGGGGTCAGAGCGTCCTTGAGGCCTCGTTTGGCGGCGTGCAATCCGGCATAGATCGCCCGGCCCACCACCGGGGTGCGCACCAGGGCTTCCTTGCCGGTCCGCAGTACCCGCTCGTAGCTGGGCTGCAGCCGCAACGTGGACAGATGATCGGCGAAGCCGCCGATGGTGGGTGAGTAGGAGCGGCCGTTGTCATTGACCACGATGATCACCGGTCGGTGCTTGCCGGCGGCGATGTTGTTCAGCGCCTCCCAGCACATTCCGCCAGTCAGCGCTCCGTCTCCGACCACCACGACGACGTGCCGGGCTGGCCCGGACGGCGCGCCGGGCTGGGCGCGAGAGTGGGCGAAGGCTTTGGCCAGCCCGTCGGCGTAGGACAGCGCGGCCGAGGCGTGGCTGGACTCCACCCAGTCGTGCTCGCTCTCCGCTCGGCAGGGATAACCGGACAATCCACCTCGCTTGCGCAACCGGTCGAACCCTGCCGCCCGCCCCGTGATGATCTTGTGTACGTACGCTTGGTGGCCGGTGTCGAAGATCACTGGGTCGTGCGGGGAGTCGAAGACTCGATGCACGGCAAGGGTGAGCTCCACCGCGCCAAGGTTCGGACCGAGGTGCCCTCCGGTGCGCGACACCTTCTCGACGAGAAACCTACGGATCTCCCCGGCCAGCTGGGTCGCAGCGGCCAGATCAAGGCGCTTGACGTCCTGCGGGCTGTGCACCGACTGCAATAAGGTCACTGGTCCCCCCTCGGTCGCCGCAAAGTCCAAAGCCGGCCGCCGACGACGGGCCGCCGGCCGCGATGGCGACCGGACTCCCACTCTAGGAGAGACATCAGGGACCGGCATGCCACGCGTACGACCGATCTGCCCCACTGCGAGCGGTAGCTTCCCATGATCACCAAAACTGAGCCATGGCGGTCCACGTTTGCACGGTCACGCCCCAGATTCGACGATCATGGACTCGGGTGCAAGCACAGCGACGCATTCGATGTGGTGAGTCATCGGGAACGCGTCGAGCGCCCGCACCGCTAGCAGCCGGTACCCGCGCTGAAGGTAGGCCGCGACGTCTCGAGCCAGCGCCGCCGGGTCACAGGCCAAATGGATCAACCGTGCGGGCCCGCGGTCCGCCACCGCTGCGGCCACTTGCCGGCCGACCCCACGCCGGGGCGGGTCCAGCACCACCACGTCCGGAGCTCCGGGTAGCTGGGCGAGCACGTGTTCCACCCGGCCATGGACGAAACGCACCTGCCCGAGGTCAGCCAGCGCCGCGGTGCCGTCGGCCACTGACCGCCGGGATGCCTCCACGACGGTCACCGACCCGGTCGGCCCCACCTGACCGGCCAGCACCGAGGCGAACAAGCCCACTCCGCCATAGAGGTCCCACACCGTGGCGCCCAGCGGCGCGGCTGCCCACTCCCCTACCAGCGTCGCCAGAACGTCCGCCGCGGCGGGATGCACCTGCCAGAAACCGCGCGCGGACAGTTCCCAGCTTCGGCCCACAGCGTGTCGTACGACACGCCCGCTGCCGTGCAGCTGTTTAGGCGGTCCGCTGGCGGGCAGCTGCACCACGTGTACCCGACTGGAGTCCTCAGCGACCACCTCAAGCTCCGCGCCCGGGTGCCAACGCCGGGAGAGCACTCCGTCCAGAGAACCCGGCATCGCCAGCGGGCAGGCCGGCACCGGCAGCACGGTATGGCTGCGGTGGACCCGAAAACCGGGCTGCCCCGTCCTGTCCACCGCCAGCCGGGTTCGGGTCCGCCAGCCCAGCGAGCCGCCGGGTAGCTCCTGCACGGTCACCGCGACGTCCAGCCCGGCGATCCGGTGTAGCTGCTCGGCCACCACCTGTGCCTTGAGCTCACGCTGCAGCTGAGGATCGACATGCTGGAAGTCACAACCGCCACAGCCGCCGGGGCCCGACGCCGGGCACGGCGACGCCACCCGCCCAGCCGCGGGTTCGAGCACCGCTACCGCGTCGGCCCGGCAGTAAGATCCGCCGCGGTCCTCAGTCACCACCGCCCGGACCCGCTCTCCGGGCAACGCATGCCGGACGAAGACCACCCGACCCTCATGGCGGGCCACGCAGAACCCACCATGGCCCACCCGTCCGACCGTGAGCTCCATTTCGACGGCTCCCGCTGGATCTACCGCGTCGGCGGTCACGGTCGGTCGACCCCGCGCGTCGGGGGGGTGGCCTCGGCCGCCCCCGCCGGTGGGCCACCGCCCGGGCTGCTGTTGCCAGGGGTGCTGTTGATTGACTTGGCGGCGCGATCGCTGTTCATCCCCCAGCGCACCGCGCCCGGAGCGAGCTCCTCACGTTGCGCGACCCGAGTGGAGGAACGCGCCTGCCACGGCACGCTCGTCACCATTACGCCCGGCTCGAACAGCAGGCGGGCCTTGATCCGCAGCGCACTCTGGTTGTGCAGGATCTGCTCCCACCAGTGGCCCACGACATACTCCGGGATGAACACCGTCACCACGTTACGGGGGTTGTCCGAGCGAGCTCGCTTGACATAGTCGATCACTGGCTTGGTGATCTCCCGGTACGGCGACTCAACCACCTTCAGCGGCACCGGAAGCTCGCGTGCCTCCCATTGCGCGACCAGATCTCGGGTGCTCACGTCATCGACGTTGACGGTGACCGCCTCCAGCACGTCAGGTCGGGTAGCCCGGGCGTAAGCCAGGGCGCGCAATGTCGGCAGGTGCAAGGTGGCTACCAGCACGATCGCGTGGTTGCGCGACGGCAGCACGGTATCGATCTCCCGGGGCACCAACTCGGCGGATACCCGGTCGTAATGCTTCCGGATCGCCCGCATCACCAAGAAGATCGCCACCATGGCCGCGATCGCGATCCAGGCTCCCTGCGCGAACTTGGTGGCCAGCACGACTATCAGCACTGAGCCGGTCATCACCAGTCCCAGCAGGTTGATCGCCTGCGAACGCCGCATCCGGCGACGCTGGGCCGGCTCCGGCCCGAGAGCCAGCAGCCGGTTCCAGTGCCGCACCATGCCGGTCTGGCTCAAGGTGAACGAGACGAACACCCCAACGATGTAGAGCTGGATCAGCCGGGTGACCTCGGCGCCGAACGCGATCACCAGGACAGTCGCCCCGCCGGCTAAGAAGATGATGCCATTGGAGAAGGCCAACCGGTCACCTCGAGTGTGCAGCTGGCGAGGCAGGTAGCGGTCCAGCGCCAGGATCGAACCCAACACCGGGAAGCCGTTGAACGCAGTGTTCGCGGCCAGCGCCAGGATCAGCGCGGTGACCGCGGTGATGAAGTAGAACGCCGGCGGGAAACCGTCGAAGACCACCTGCGCGATCTGTGCGACCAATGTCTTCTGCGCGTAGCCCTGCGGTGCGCCGATCAGTTGCCGCGCCGGATCATCGGCCATCTTCACCCCGGTGAGCTGGGCCAGCACGATCAGACCCATCAGCATGGTCACTGAGATGCTTCCGAGCAGCAGCAGGGTGGTGGCCGCGTTGCGGGACTTCGGCTTCTGGAAAGCCGGCACGCCGTTGCTGATCGCCTCCACGCCGGTGAGCGCGGCGCAGCCGGAGGAGAACGCCCGCAGCACGAGGAATACCAGCGCAACGCCGACGAGTTGGTTGCCCTCCCCCCGCAACCCGAAACTCGCTGACTCCGCGCGGAGGGGCTCACCGAGTAGCAGCACCCGGATCAACCCCCAGGCGAGCATCACGATGATGCCGATCATGAAGGCGTAGGTGGGAATGGCGAACGCCGTGCCGGATTCCCGGATCCCCCGCAGGTTGGCCGCGGTCAACACGATGATTGCGGCCACCGCGAAGGCCACCTTGTGGGTAGCGACGAAGGGCAGCGCCGAGCCGATGTTCGACGCCGCCGAGGAGATCGACACCGCGACCGTGAGGACATAATCCACCAGCAACGCGCTGGCCACCACAAGCCCTGCGGTACCGCCCAGGTTCACCGTCGCGACTTCGTAGTCCCCGCCGCCCGACGGGTACGCCCGGACGTTCTGCCGATAGCTGGTGACCACGACCAGCATGACCACCGCGACCGTGAGCCCGACCCACGATGCGAACGAATATGCCGAAATCCCCGCGACCGACAAGACCAGGAAGAGCTCTTCGGGGGCGTAGGCGACCGACGACAGCGCATCCGACGCGAAGACCGGCAACGCGATGCGCTTGGGCAGTAGTGTGTGTGCCAGGCGTTCGCTACTAAACGGCCTGCCGACAAGAATCCGTTTGACCGCCGTCGCGAGCTTCGACACCCGCAAAGCCTACGGCCGAGCGGCAGCCCGGCGGAGGATGGCAGTGGCATCGGCGATACGGTTTTCGGAGAGTACCTTTTTGGCACCCACCGACCCGGGAGTGACCGCGTGCATGTCGTGATCATGGGTTGTGGCCGAGTGGGCGCTGCGCTGGCCATGGCCCTGGAACGGCTCGGCCACGATCTGTCGGTGATCGACCAGAATCCGCAGGCGTTCCGCAGGCTCGGTGCTGACTTCCACGGCCAACAGATTCGCGGTATCGGCTTTGATCGCCAAGTCCTCACTGAGGCCGGAACCGAGCGGGCTGGTGCGTTCGCCGCAGTGTCCAATGGCGACAACTCCAACATCATCGCTGCTCGAGTCGCCCGGGAGACCTTCGGCGTGAACCATGTCGTCGCGAGGATTTATGACCCGAAACGGGCTGCGGTCTACGAGCGACTTGGTATCCCGACCGTGGCCACCGTGCCCTGGACTACTGACCGGTTGATGCGCATGCTGCTGCCCGACGGCGTGGCGGCTGCCTGGCGTGATCCTTCGGGCACGGTGGCGGTGCTACAGCTACCGCTACACGAGGGATGGGCCGGACGCACCGTAGGTGACCTGGAGGAACACATCGGCGCGCGGATCGCCTTCATCGTCCGATTCGGGACCGGGGTGTTGCCCAACCACAACACCGTGGTGCAGGCCGAAGACCAGGTGTACGCCGCCGCTGTCTCCGGCACCGTCACCGATGTCACCACCGCGGCAGCTACCGTGCCGGTCAACGACTAACTCCTCGAGCTGACCTTGGGAGCCGCCATGCGCGTGACCATCGCCGGAGCGGGTGCGGTGGGCCGGTCCATCGCGACTGAGCTGCTCGAGTTCGGCCACCAGGTGATGCTCATCGAACGAGATGCTGATCAGTTTGATCCGCACGAGGTCGAGGGCGCCGAATGGGTCCTCGCCGATGCCTGCGAACTGGCCTCGCTGGAGGAGGCCGGGCTGGAACACTCCGATGTGGTGATCGCGGCGACCGGCAACGACAAGGTCAACTTGGTTGTCTCGCTACTGGCCAAGACGGAGTTCGCGGTACGTCGGGTGGTGGCCCGGGTTAACGACCCGCGAAACGAATGGCTGTTCACCGAGGCCTGGGGCGTGGATGTCGCGGTATCTACGCCGCGGATGCTCGCCGCAATGGTCGAGGAAGCGGTCTCCGTCGGCGACCTCGTGCGGCTGATGACCTTGCGGCAAGGGCAGGCGAACCTCGTCGAGGTCACACTGCCCGCGGACACCCCGCTGGCCGGACTGCCGGTACGACAGCTGCAGTTACCCGTCGACGCCGCGCTGGTCACCATCCTGCGTGGCGGCCGGGTGATCGTTCCGCAGGGCGACGATCCCCTCGAGGGCGGGGACGAGCTGCTTTTCGTCGCTGTCGCGGAAGTGGAACCCGATGTCCGGGCGGCGCTAAATCGTCGCCAGAGCTAGAGAGGCTGTGCTTGGATCGCCGCAGTCTCGTCGCTGTCCGTGTCGGCGAGAGTCTCGCGGGTGTCCTGCGCAAAGGTGCCACCGGCGCCAACTCTTGCCGCAAGGTTGCCATCTGTGGCACCTCTGCAGAATATCCACTCGCCTCTTCTTGGGACGCTTGTGACCACTGTGGTTCGGGACGTCCTCCATGCCGTCCGAAGAACTGCGCGCCACCGCTTCGACGGCCGCAATGGCCGGCAGCCGCGTTCCGTCACGGACTGTGCTGAGGCACGCTGGACCCGTGACTGCGCTGGCGGAGCTGTCCTGCGAGGGCTCGACGGTGTTGCTGCGCAGGGCACAAGCCCAGAACCTGCCCGCCATTGTTGCGCTGCTTGCCGATGACCAGCTCGGAACGACCAGGGATGGCGCCACCGACGTCGAGGGCCTGGCACCGTACCTTCGTGCGTTCTCCGCTATCGATTCCGACCCGGCGCAGCTGCTCGTCGTGGCGACCGTCGACGCCAACGTTGGATGCCGATGTTGTCGGCACCTTGCAGCTCAGCTTCCTGCCCAGGCTGGCCCGGCGCGGTGCGCTGCGGGGACAGATCGAGGCCGTTCGGGTGCACGGTAGCTACCGCGGGCGCGGCTTGGGCGCGGCCATGATCACGTGGGCGATCGATGAGGGCCGCCGGCGAGGCTGCGCGCTGATGCAGCTGACCACGGACAAGTCCCGCGTCGATGCGCACCGCTTCTACCTGCGGCTCGGCTTCGTCGCCTCACATGAGGGGCTCAAGCTGAGCCTGTGACCCAGGGTTCCCTGCCTTACCTGAGGCCCTGCGCAGGCAACCACGCCGGTCATCGCTGGATCCGGCTCGACCGCTAGCTGGTCGCCGCCGTGACCCGGACGGCACGCCGGATCGCCCAGATGGTCACCAATGCGGCCACCGCTGTCAGCGGCAGGCCCATCGCCAGCCGGGCCACCCCGAGCCAATCGGTCTCTTGCACGTCGTACAGGTAGTGCTGAACCCCGAAACGGGCCAGCAAGAACACCGCCCAGACCACGGTCGCCACGTCGAAGCCGGACCGGGCGCGGCGGTCGGTTCGCCAGCCGAAGCTTGAGCCGTTGAGCGCTGACCACAGCACGCCGACCAACGGACGGCGCACCACCACCGACAACGCCAGCACCAGTCCCGCCACCAGGCTGTACCAGATGCCGTAGAGGAAAAAACCCCGTGCTTCCCCGGTGCGGTAGGCGATGAAGGCACACACAGCTACCCCGAGGATCCCGGAGACAGCCGGCTGGAGTGGCTCCCGGCGGATCAGCCGCCACACCCCGACCGCGACCGCGACCGCCAACGAAGCCCAGATCGCCGCTTGCAAGCCGGCTAGCGGATTCACCGCGACGAAGGCCACCGCGGGCATCGCCGAGGACACCAAGCCCCCGACACCGCCCATCTGCTCCAGCAAGGTCGGAGTGCGCTGCTCGGAGGGTGGGGGCACTGGTAAGGACTGACTCATGAACTCCGCTGCAGCTCGTAGTAGGGGTTGTAGAGAACCTTGCGGCCGTCTCGGACGGCGATCCGGCCTGAGGCCTTGACGGTCCTTCCCGGTTCGATGCCAGGAATCCGCCGCCGCCCCATCCAGACCAGGGTAATCGCCTCCGAGCCATCGAACAGCTCGGCCTCCAGAGTAGCCGCCGCCGCTCGAGGGCAGTGCTCCACGCTGCGCAACCGGCCCAGAACGGTGACCGCCTGGCCGGAGCAGCATTCACTGGCGCGCCGCGCGCCGGCCCGCTCCACACAGCGCGACAGGTCCTCGGCGTCCAGATCGGAAGTCTCGCTGGTGAGCTTCCGGACGAGTCGCCGCCAGTAGCCGGGAGCCGCATCGGTCATATCGACCTCCGGACTGCGATCGCGGGTACCTCGACGGACCCGCTTCAGCACCAGCGTAACCCGATCGCAACCTGATTCGCTTGACCACAGCCGATGTCGCCCATCTGTGGTTCCCGCTTCTCGAGGGGATGTGTCAGGTGGTGTCTCAGGGTGGTCCCTCAGCCGCCATCGGCCGCAGCGTTGACCAGCTCGGCGGTCGCCTGCTTGAGTTGCTCGCCCAGTGGTCCGGGCAGTTGCAGCGGCAACGGGCTACGTACCGGCAGCGCTTCAGAACCCCGGACCACGACAGTATGCCGGACCAGATCACGCAGCAGCGCGATCCGAGCCTCGGAATGCTCGGCGGTGCCCACAGCGACACCGCGGAGCATCCACCGTGGGCCGTCCACCGCCAGGAACCGCAACACCCCCTGCTCGGTCACCGCCTCAATCTCCTGTCCCCACTCGCCGGTGACCCGCCCGACGCGGCCACCATCGGCTCGCAGTCTGGCCACCAGCTCGGGGGCAACCTCGCGCCACAACCCGCCGCTGCGGGGAGCGGCGAACGCGGTGATGGTGAACTGACCGACGCCGGTGATCAAGTGCACTGCTCGCACCGGACCGGACCTGTCCACCTCCACCTGAAGTTGCGCGCCGTCTGGCATAGGCAACCGCAGCGAGCCGAGATCAAGCCTGATCCACCCGTCATCGGGCGCCTCGTCCGCGTCGTAGGGTCCAGACCCCGACCCCCCCTCCACGATGCTTTCAGTAGCACTGTGCGGAACTTGGTCGGGCGCCTCGACGCCATCCGGTGGCGGTGTCGGGTCTTGGGGTCTGCTGCGACGTCCGAACACTGCTAGCACTCTCCCTGCTGTGTGGTCCCGCCTAGCTGGCAGGTCCCCGTTGAGCCGTAACCGTTCGTTCCCCGCAGGGACTGCGGTAGCGCGGTCACCTCACGAAACGCGGCGCGCTCCACCCGCTGCACGACCAGTTGCGCGATCCGGTCCATCCTGCGCAGCACCGCAGGCTCGCGGAGGTCATGGTTGACCAGGCAGACCCGCAGCTCCCCCCGGTAGCCGGCGTCGATGGTGCCCGGCGAGTTGATTACCGCCAATCCCGCCTGCGCCGCCAACCCGGAACGAGGGTGAACGAACGCCGCATAACCACTGGGCAGGGCGATCGCGATGCCGGTGCCCACCACGGTTCGCTCACCAGGGGGCAGGACCACATCGCAGGTGGTGACCAGATCGGCTCCGGCGTCGCCGATGTGTGCGTATTCGGGCACCGGCACCTCAGGATCCAGCCGGGTTAGCAGGACTTCGAGCGGAGGCGGGGACACGGCGCGCGAGACTACCCTCAGCCTGGTGTCCGATCGTGAAGCCCCCGGCCAGCACTTGTCCGACGCCGCGCCGGCCTTCGATGAGCGCCTCGCCGTGCCGCTGTGGTGGTGGCCGTTGGGTTTCGGCGTGGCGACGCTGCTGGCGGCTGAGGTCCATATGGGATACTCGGGGGTACGCGCCTGGCTGCCATACCTGTTGACAGTGCCGCTGACCTGCGTCGTACTGTTGCGGATGGGTCGGCACCGGGTTGCGCTGCAGGGCGATGAGCTGCGGGTAGGCCCGGCGCGCGTCCCGGTCCGCCAGCTAGGACAGGTCCAGGTGATTCCCCCGGACGCCAAACGGCGCGTGCTGGGTCCGGACCTGGATCCAGCAGCGTTCGTGCTGCACACCGGGTGGGTCGGCCCGGTGTTGCGAGTCACGCTCACCGATCCAGCCGATCCCACCCCGTACTGGGTCTTCAGCGTCCGCCACGCTGAGCAGCTCGCTGCGTTGCTTCGGACCCACACTGACGAGGTGCCCCATGGCAACCCTGGGCCACGCTCGCCTAGCCGGTAACAGGCACTGCACAGAACAAACTGCTCAAGCCGCGCAATCCCGGCACACCATCCGGCCGTTGCGTTGTTCGGCCAGCCTGCTGCGGTGATGGACGAGGAAGCAGCTCGAGCAGGTGAACTCATCGGCCTGCTTGGGCAGCACTCGAACGATCAGCTCCTCGCCGGACAGGTCGGCGCCGGGCAACTCGAAGTTCTCCGCGGACTCCGACTCGTCGACGTCAACCGCACCCGACTGGGCCTCGTTCCGTCTCGCCTTGAGCTCGTCTAGCGAGTCCTCGACAAGCTCATCCGCCTCGCTCCGCCGCGGAGCGTCGTAGTCGGTAGCCATGATTCCCACCCCTGAGTTGTACGGGTCATGCCGCAGCACAAACGCATAAGCACGCTAATTTGTGCCCGAGACGTCGGTCACACTTCGACGCATCGGGCACGGTGCTGGCGCGCGCCTCAACCGTGAGCCCCTCTGCGGCGCCAGAGCGGCGAGAGAATAGCTCGCCAACCGGTGCAATGCGCGCATTTCCCCGGCGTGTCCCGTCGGTTTCACGTCGGTGTCGCCGCTCGCCTCGCCGCCAACTGGGCGAACCGGACTCGGACACGCCGTAATGGGCTGCGCTGATCCCGCCTCACATCTACCCTCAAATGCAGGGGCTGGCCAGGTCAAGGGCCAGGGAGGGCGGGGCCGTGGCTGCGGTGGACTCGTCGAGCGGGCGGAAGCAGGGCTACCGCACTCGCAGGCCGATTCGTGCACTTCTGCTCGTGGTGGTTCTCGGCAGCGCGGCCGGGTTGATCTGGCTCAACGTGCTGCATCAGACGGACAACGGCTGCCCGAAGCCCGCAGCAACTGGTCAAAAGCTCCCGACCGACGGCCTGGATGCAGTGTCACCTGCGCCGCCCCAATTCACCCGAGTGAGAGTGCTCAACGCCAATGGCAGGCTCGGCGAGGCGACCATCGTCGACAGCGCGCTAGCTCACCTGGGGTTCGCCTCCACCACTTCCGCCAACGATCCGCTGCATCCCGACCTGGATCTACGCTGCTACGGTGAGATCCGCTTCGGCGCCGCTGGACAGGCCGCAGCGCGGACGTTAAGCCTGGCGGTGCCCTGCGCCGAGCTCGTCCGCGATGTCCGGCCCGACTCGGACGTCGACCTGGCTCTGGGTACCAGATTCGCCCTTCGACCCAACGACGCGGCCCGCACCGCCCTACTGGACTCGGCCGGCCTCGGCCGGCTCATGCAAGTTGTGCCGCCCCATGGTGGCCTGGCCGCTCAGGCCGGACCGCCCGACACGGCCAGCATTCAGCCAGCGGTTCCCGTGGTCGATCCCAGCCTCCTGCGCCGGGCACGTCAGGTGACGTGCTGACGGCCTCAGACTGCGTCAGCGCCGCACTGCGCCATCAGCTCCGCCAGCGAGTCAACGATCCCCGGCGTCGCCGCCAAGAGGAAGTCTGATCCGCGTGGCGGCAACCGGACCACCGCGCCCGCCTCGGCCGCGATCAGCGCACCGGCCGCCCAGTCCCAGCGGTGCAGGCCGTGCTCGGCGAAACCGTCTAACCATCCGGACGCGACGGAGCACAGATCCAAGGCAGCCGATCCCGCTCGGCGTAGATCCCGGATCTTCGGCAGCATGCCGGCTACCATGGCGGCCTGCCGAGCCCGCCGCTCCGACCGGTAGGAAAAACCGGTGCCGATCAGCGACAGCTCCAGCTGGGTGGCCCCGCTGACCCGCAGTGCGACCCCATCGCAGTGCGCCCCGCCGCCTCGCGCTGCGCTCCACAGCCGACCAGCAGCGGGCTGTCCCACCGCCGCGGCCAGCGACTGCCCGTCACGCTGGACCGCTACCGAGACCGAATACCAGGGCAGCCCGTAGAGGTAGTTCACCGTGCCATCGATGGGGTCGACGACCCAGCACAGGCCGCCCGTCGTCGACCCCTCGCCGCCCTCCTCCTCGCCCAGCACCGGCTCACCGGGCCGCCACTGCGCGAGCAGCCGCCGGGCCAACCGCTCGGCCGCCTTATCTGCGGCGGTGACCACGTCGGTATCGCTGGTCTTGGTCTGCACCTGATCGGCTCCCGCGAGCCGCATCCGCATCACCAGGTCGCCGACCTGTTGGGTTACCGCCACGGCGGTGGACCGCAACTGCTCGACATCGTCGGTTCGAACGCTCGACACCGAGCCATCCGACCACACCTCGGCAGGGAGGTTCGGGCTAGGGTCAGATCCGACCGGCGGCCCTTGCGGCGGGCGATCAGGAGAGGACGCGGATGGCCAGGACACCCGGGTTCGGGGTGGACATCGGCGGGTCCGGCATCAAAGGATGCACGGTGGATCTGCGCAGCGGGTCGCTGGCGGACCAGCGGGTCCGCGTTCCCACTCCTACGCCTGCCACGCCGACCGCGGTGGCGGAGCTGGTCGCCGCCATCACCAGCGAGTTCGGCTGGCACGGCCCGATGGGAGTCACGCTGCCCAGTGTGCTCAAGCGCGGCATCGCGCTTACTGCAGCGCATTTAGACCCAGCGTGGAAGGGCTTAGCCGCGGACAAGCTGTTCTCCGAATACTGCCGAGTGCCAGTCGTCGTGCTCAACGATGCCGACGCGGCCGGGCTGGCCGAGATGCGGTTCGGTGCCGGCCGCGACCAGGACGGAGTGGTCGTGCTGCTCACGTTCGGGACCGGCATCGGCAGCGCGCTGTTCGTCGATGGAGAGCTGGTGCCCAACACCGAGCTGGGCCACCTGGAGGTCGATGGCGCCGATGCCGAGATCCGAGCCGCCGCCGCAGCCCGGGACGACGAAGAACTGTCGTGGGCGGACTGGGCTCTCCGAGTGTCACGCTACCTGCAGGTACTGGAAGATCTGATGTGGCCGGACCTCATCATCGCGGGCGGCGGGGTGAGCAAGAAGGCCGACAAATGGTTGTCGCTGCTGGAGTGCCGGACCCCCGTGGTGGCGGCCGCGTTGCGCAACGATGCCGGCATCGTCGGTGCGGCCGCAGCCGCCGCGGAGGGACGTGTGCGATAATCACGTCGGCGCGCGCCCCGGTGCGCGATGGGCGTCATTACAATGCAGAGTCGTACACTGGAACGCGGCACCGTCCCCGAGCACCCTGGATCGCACCGTCGGAATCCGGCAAGCCGCCGTGATTGCCGGCACTGGCTCCAGCGGCGGGCTCGCCGACGGGGGCCCGATTCCCGCACCGCGCCCGAACACCGACTTTTCCGAAAGGCCGTCCGTGGCAGCCGCAGAACCCGCATCCCATCGCGCCGCAGCCTCGAACTCCGCAGCCTCGAACGCCGCTGCGCCGAATGCCGCAGCGATGAACTCGACAGCGTTGAGCTCCACTGCCTCGCGTTCCGGGACGGATAAGAAACCCGCCGCCCGCAACGGCGTCGCACGCACCCGCGCGAAAGCCACCAGCACCGCCAAGACGGGTACCAAACCCGCCGCCGCGGCCAAACCCGCGGCCGGTGCAGCAGGGAGCCCCGACAGCCCAGGCGTTGCTCCGGTAGTCGAGCCCGGCGTCGACATCGAGAGTGGCCCCGCCGCCGAGGACCTCGCCGACGTCGAGGTCGAGGTCGAGGAGATCACGGTGGAGGCCGAGGAACCGGAGGCGCCCAGTGGCCCCGGTTCGGAGGACTTCGTCTGGGACGAGGAGGAGTCCGAGGCGCTGCGTCAAGCCCGCAAGGACGCCGAACTCACGGCCTCGGCCGATTCAGTACGCGCATATCTCAAACAAATCGGCAAGGTCGCTCTACTCAACGCCGAGGAGGAGGTGGAGCTCGCCAAACGCATCGAGGCCGGGCTCTACGCCGCCGAGCGGGTGCGCAGGGCCGAGGACGTCACCGAAAAGCTTTCGCCGCAGCTGCGCCGGGATCTGCGCTGGATCGTCCGAGACGGCGAGCGTGCCAAGAACCACCTGCTGGAGGCCAACCTTCGCCTGGTCGTGTCGCTGGCCAAGCGCTACACCGGCCGTGGGATGGCATTCCTGGACTTGATCCAGGAGGGCAATCTCGGTCTGATCCGCGCGGTGGAGAAGTTCGACTACACCAAGGGCTACAAGTTCTCCACCTACGCCACCTGGTGGATCCGCCAAGCGATCACCCGAGCGATGGCCGACCAGGCCCGGACCATCCGGATCCCGGTGCACATGGTCGAGGTGATCAACAAGTTGGGCCGCATCCAGCGCGAGCTGCTCCAGGACCTCGGCCGCGAACCCACTCCGGAAGAGCTGGCCAAGGAGATGGACATCTCCGCGGAGAAGGTGCTGGAGATCCAGCAGTATGCCCGCGAGCCCATCTCGTTGGACCAGACCATCGGGGATGAAGGCGACTCGCAGCTCGGCGACTTCATCGAGGACTCCGAGGCCGTCGTCGCCGTCGATGCAGTCTCATTCACCTTGCTGCAGGATCAGCTGCAGTCCGTACTGGCCACGCTGTCCGAGCGGGAGGCAGGGGTGGTGCGGCTCCGATTCGGCCTCACCGACGGTCAACCGCGCACTCTCGATGAGATTGGGCAGGTCTACGGGGTGACCCGAGAGCGCATCAGGCAGATCGAATCCAAGACGATGTCCAAGCTGCGCCACCCGTCCCGCTCTCAAGTCCTGCGCGACTACTTGGACTGACCGGCCACACCAGGCTGCAACGACGACCAACCCAGCGCTTGCAGTCCTGGTTCGAGGGCCCGGCGGGCTACTGGCAGGAAATCCGCTGAGGTGAGGCGGCCGGCGCCCTCGGGCACGACGCCGAGGAGTGGTAGACCGGTCACGGCAGGCAGATCGATGAGGTTGTATCGAGCAGCAAGGTCAGCTTCTGTGGGCCAGGAACCGATCACAATCCCGACACAGCTCAGGCTGCGGGTGCGCAACGCTTCCACAGTGAGCGCGGTGTGGTTGAGGGTGCCTAGACCGGCGCCGGCCACCACGAGCACCGGAGCCGACAAGGCAGCGGCGACGTCGGCGAGAGTTCCCCCGTTGTCGTCCAGCGACACCAGCAACCCGCCAGTACCCTCCACCAGCACGAGATCATGCTCGCCGGCCAGTTCCCGGGCCACCGACGCCGTGGTGGCGGTTGTCACGGAGACCAAGCCAGCAAGACGGGCAGCGCGCGCCGGTGCAAGCGGGTCGGGGAAGCGGGCCAGCTCCCGGCACGTGACCGAAGGACCCGCGAGACGTCGCACCTCGTCGACGTCGCCCAGCTGCGCCGCGTCGACGCCGGTTTGAACGGGTTTGAGTACCGCCACTCGACGGCCGGCCGCGACGGCGAGTGCAGCGATTGCTGATGTCACCGTCGTCTTGCCGACGCCGGTGGAAGTCCCGGTCACCACCAGGATGGTCACCTGACCGCGCCGGCCAGTACCGCAGCAAGCACGTGGGCCACCTGCGCCAGGTCTGGATCGGTCAGCGCGGCATGGGCCGTCAACCGTAGCCTGCTGGTTCCGCCCGGCACCGATGGTGGACGCAGGCAGCCCACCCGCACACCGTGGCGCAGGCACTCCGCGGCCGCGTCGACCGCGCGCTGCGGCTCACCGAGGATGATCGAAACCATCGCGGACATCGGCCGGGCCATGCCGGCCGCGGTGGCGATGGCAGCGGCAGCGTCGAGCACCCGGCGTGGCAGCGCAGGCTCGCCGCGCAATACTCGCAATGCCGCCAGTGCCGCGCCGGCAGCTGGGGGCGCCAGGCCGGTGTCGAAGATGAAGCTGCGCGCTGTGTTGACGAGGTGGTCGACCACCACGCGAGAAGCCAGCACCGCCCCGCCCTGGCTGCCCAGCGACTTCGACAGGGTGATCGTGGCCACCACATCGGGCTCGCCGGCCAGACCATGTTCGGCGAGCAGTCCGCGCCCGCCAGGTCCGCGCACCCCGAGCGCGTGCGCCTCATCGGCCAACAGAACCGCGCCATGCTGCCGGCAGACTGCGTGCAACTCCCCCAGCGGCGCGAGGTCACCGGTGACGCTTCCCACTGAATTGGTGACGACCAGCGCCCGCTGCTCAGTTCGGGTAGCCAGCGCGGCGTCGACCGCGGAGACATCACCGTGCGGCGTCACCACGATCCGGGCCCGGGACAGTCGGCATGCGTCCACCAGCGAGGCGTGGCTTGCGGCGTCGGACACGACGAGACTGCCCGAGCCGGACAACGCTGTCACCGCGCCAAGGTTTGCGGTGTAACCCGAGGAGAACACCAGGGCCGCCGGCGCGCCGCAGAACGCGGCGAGCTCGTCCTCCAGCTGCGCGTGCAGCTCGGTGGAGCCGGTGATCAGGCGCGATCCCGTCGATCCCGCACCCCAAGTGTGCGCCGCACGCGCCGCGCCTCGCACCACCCGAGAATCCCTGGCCAAACCTAGGTAGTCGTTGGATGCGAGGTCGACCACCGTCTCCAGCGCGGGCCGCGGCCGCAGTACCCGCTTCAGCCCAGCGGACCGACGCCCGGCGGCTGCATGGTCCAGCCAGTCCTGGGCTCCGGTCACTATGGATACACCGCCACGACCAGCGAGACTACGACGCGCCGGTCGAGCAATATCCGGTGGCTCCGCAGCCGCCGTGGTTAGGTCGCCAGGGTGGCCACGCCAGGCACCGCCAGACCGCCGGGATTGTGATCATCTGGCACCGGCACGAAACACTCAGCCGCTGAGTCGAGCAGCAGCAGCCGTGCGGTGCGCAGATCCAGGAACAAACCCGCGACCTGCACTCGGCTGGCGGCGACGGCATCGCGTACCGCGGGGTGGGTGCGCAGCGTCTCTACTTGAAGGGCGACGTTGACCATAGCGAGCCGGTCCACCTCGTCCCGGCCCTCCGCAGTCGCCGCAACACCGACCGGGTGCCCGCTGCGCATGGCCGCCAGACTCGGCAGGCCCCACCGCAACCACTGGCCCAGGGACCCGGTGACGGTCCCGCGCGCGAGCAGGCCATGCATCGCCGCACAGCCGGAATGCCCACAGACCAGGATCGAGGGCACCTTGAGGTGGTTCACCGCATACTCCAGCGACGCGGCGACTGACGAGTCGGACTCGTTCCCTGGGGGCGGCACCAGGTTGCCAAGATTGCGTACCGCGAACAGATCGCCGGGTCCGCTACTGGTGACCACGTTGGGCACCACACGCGAATCGGCGCAGGTGAGGAAGAATGCCCGGGGACGTTGTTCCGCCACCAACTGCTCCAGGTGCGGTAGCACCTCCGGCACCGAACGGCGATGGTACTCACGCACCCCGGCAAACAGCGGTTGCAAGGCGTCGTGGTCGTCACGTTGGACCTGCCACGCCCACCATGGCGAGAAAGCGCGCGGCAACGCAGGTATTCGTGCCCGCCGGGCGAGGCCGTTGCCGCCGTCACCGTTGTGCCGTGCCGGACCCACCTCATCCACAACGACGGTGCCACCGTTGCACTCGTGCTGCCGCTGCCATGCGGCGAGGTGGTCATAAGCGGCGTGGTCTAGGAAGTCGACCACCATCTCGATGACGACGTGGCTGCCGGCGGGCACCTGGGCCAGTACTCGAGACAGCCGGGGTACGGACAGGAAGCTCAAGGTGCCCTCGACCACTACCCGCCAGCAGGCCGGCTCCGCATCCGACGGCGGCCCTACCTGCTGCGCGTGCACCACCGAACAGACGACCCGGCGTAACACCAGCAGCAACGACAACCCCAGCCCGATGAGCACGCCCTCCAACAGGTTGAGAAAGACCACGCCGGCCATCGTGACCAGGTAAATCACCAACTCGCCCTGCCGGTGGGCGGTGCGCAGGTCAGCTACCTTGACCAGACCAACACCGATCACCACCAGCAGACCGGCGAGCGCGGCCAACGGGATCAGCTCGATCAACCCGACGAGCAGCACCGAGAACAGCAGTACCCACACGCCGTGCAGCACCGCTGATGCGCGGGTTCGCGCTCCTGCGGCGACGTTGGTGGATCCACGGACGATCACGCCGGTCACCGGCAATCCACCCAACAACCCCGACAATGTGTTCGCCGCACCCTGGCCGACGAGCTCCCGGTCGAAGTTGGTTTTCCCGCCCTTGGCTATCTTTTCCACCGCCACAGCTGAGAGCAGGCTTTCCACGCTGGCGATCACCGCCACGGTGAGCACCCCGGTGAGCACGCCGCCCCAGCTGCCACCCGGTACGTCCGGCAAGTTCAACGAGGCCAGCAAGGAGCCGGGCAGCGTCACCCGCTCGACGTCCAGCGCAAGCATCGTGGCCAGCGCCGTCACTCCGACGACAGCCACCAGCGGCGCCGGGATGCTCGGCAGTGGGTGCGGCAGCCTCGGCCAGACCAGCAGCACGGCGATCACCGCAAGGCCCACCAGCGCCGCGCCACCGTGAACATTCGCGAGTTGGGTGGGCAGTTCCACGATGTTCGTGAGCGCGCCGGTTCGGGCGGACCCGCCGAGCAGCACGTGCAACTGGCCGAGCGCGATCGTGATGCCGATGCCGGCGAGCATCGCGTGTACCACCGCCGGGGAGATTGCAAGCGCCGCCCTGGCCACCCGGCTGAGACCGAACACCACTTGCAGCAGCCCAGCGGCCGCAGTGATAGCGCACATGACGCCCCAGCCGAACTGCACGATCAGATCGGCCACCACCACGGTAAGACCGGCTGCGGGGCCGCTGACCTGCAGGGGCGATCCGCCAAAGAGCCCGGCCACGATCCCGCCGACGACTGCGGCGATAAGCCCCGCCATTACTGGAGCACCGGTCGCCACCGCGATACCGAGGGACAGTGGCACCGCGACGAGGAACACTACAAGCGAGGCCGCAACGTCGTGCCGCAACACCGTCCATCCGCGGTGGTGCGCGGCGGGCAACGGAGTGCGAGCGGGGATGGGGGGTACCAAGAGACAGCCTCCGGATCGGCGGTTATGCGAGTGTCCACATCCGTCCGAGCCACATCAGTGCATCGCCGTGCTGCGATACCCCGACGATCGCCGGCCGGTCCGGGGCGGACGTCATCGACCGTTACACGCTGGTTTCTCCCCGTCACCATCGATGGTAGTGCCCGGGTTTGAAGTTCAGGTAAGGATAGGCTGAACTTGCTACGATATTTACCCGGTCGACATCGGCTACCGGTCAGCCTGCGCCGACCGCGGCGAGCACCCCGCGAGTGATCTGCGCCAGGTCATCGTCGCCGGTGACGTAGGGCGGCATGGTGTAGACGAGATTGCGGAATGGGCGCAGCCACACCCCTTGGCCCACCGCGGCGGCGGTGGCGGCGGGGACGTCGACGTCGTGGTCGAGCTGTACCACCCCGATCGCACCCAGCACCCGGACCTCAACCACCCCTGGCAGCTCCGCCGCCGGCGCCAGCCCCGCCCGTAACCCCGCCTCCAGCCGCCGCACTTCGGCTCGCCAGTCTTGCCCGAGCAGCAGGTCGATCGACGCCGATGCCACCGCTGCCGCCAGCGGGTTGGCCATGAACGTCGGCCCGTGAGCGAGCACCGGGACCTCGCCACCGGAGATACCCTCGGCCACCCGCGCGGTGCACAGCGCGGCGGCCATGGTGAGGTATCCGCCGGTGAGCGCCTTGCCCACGCACATGACGTCCGGGCTGACCCCGGCGTGGTCAGCGGCGAACAGCTCTCCGGTGCGACCGAATCCGGTGGCGATCTCATCGAAGATCAACAGTACCTCGTGGGCCAACGTGATCTCCCGAAGAACGTGCAGGTAGCGCGGGTCGTGAAAACGCATCCCGCCAGCGCCCTGCACAACCGGCTCGACGATCACCGCGGCCAGCTCGTCAGCGTGCCGCTCCACGGTGTCGGCCAGCAGCTGTACATACGCCGGGTCCAGACCGACCGGCGGGCGCGGCACGAACACCTGCCGGGCCAGCACTCCTGACCACAGCGAGTGCATGCCACCGTCGGGATCGCAGACGCTCATGGCACCGAAGGTGTCACCGTGGTAGCCGCCGCGCCAGGTGAGCAGCCGGTGCTTGTGCGGACGCCCTAACGAACGCCAGTGCTGCAGGCACATCTTGATCGCGACCTCCACCGACACCGAGCCCGAGTCGGCGAAGAACACGTGCTGCAACGGCTCCGGCGTGATTTCAACCAGCCGGCGGGCCAGCTGGACCGCCGGCTCGTGGGTCAGGCCTCCGAACATCACGTGGCTCATTCGGCGGATCTGATCGCGTACCGCAGCATCGAGCGCCGGATGGGCGTAGCCGTGGATGGCCGCCCACCACGACGACATCCCATCCACCAGGGCTGCGCCATCAGCCAGCTGTAGTCGAACCCCGGCAGCTGAGCGAACCACCAGTGGCGCGACTCGCCCCGGCATCGGTCCGTAGGGATGCCACACGTGCGCTCGATCAGCAGCGAGCAGGTTCTGCGCTGGGTCCACAACCCGCGACCCTACGATCCGCCGCAACCGGAGGGAATATGCACACACAGTAACATTGGTGACAGACAGTGCTCGATGTAACACGACGCGACATGCTCGCGATGACAAGCTGTACAGGGTCCCTTCGGGGATTCTGCGGCGTGGCCCCTCGGGGCCACCCGTTGGGGGCAGCGGGGCGCGTTCGACCGTCTAGGGATGGGTGTGGATCACACATTCATCCCTGACACCTGGGGAGGGGACAGCCCAATGGCAGCACGTTGGCGACCATGCACGTTTCGCGACCGAGCCGACCTCGTTCGCATCTCATGATTTCACGACACCAGTCACCGCGAAATCTCGCGGCCAGCACTGTTGCCGCGGGTGCTGAGTACACCGGTATGCACGACTCTCCCGCGACGATCCATTCGAGTCCGGATACCAAACCGATTCGAGTATTGCTGGTTATCGACATGAGCCTGCTACGTGGAGCACTTGCCGCCGTGCTGTCCAGCGAGGATGACATCGAGGTGGTGGCCGGAATGGCTGCGGGCGACCGCGTGGTCCCCACCGCGATCCGATACCAACCCGATATCGCCGTGTTGGACCTCGATCAAGGTGGATCGGACGTCCTTGCCACCGCGCAGGCGCTGCACGAACGGCTCCCCGGATGCCGGGTGATCGTGCTTGCCGCGGCACACCGGCCGGGCTTGGTCCGCCGGGCACTGGATGTGCCGGTGGCTGGTGCAGTCGACAAGGACGCCCAGCCGCGACGGCTGCTGGCCACAATCCGCCAGGTCGCCAAGGGAAAGCGGACGATTGACCCCGCGCTCGCGGTGGCCGCGATCGGTGTGGCGGGTAGCCCGCTGACCCCCCGGGAACTCACAGTGCTCGACCTCGCCTCGGGAGGGGCGTCGCCGACGGAGATCGCCCAACGGCTCTTTCTCAGCCGCGGGACGGTGTGCAACTACCTTTCGCGAGTGATGACCAAGCTGGAGGCGCGAACCCGGATCGATGCGATTCGCATCGCCGCCGAGGCGGGCTGGATCTAACAGCTCTGGTGACAGTTGTGGGAACGGCGGGCCGGCAGCCACTACAGTGAGCTCCGGCCCGTCGTTCCCTTGACCAATGTGTCCCTGACCATTCGGCCTTGACCGATGTCCCAAAGGCCGACCAGGTCGCGGTACAGCGGTGAATTCGCAAGCAGTTCCCCGTGGGTGCCCGCTAACATATTGGCGCCGTCCATCAGCACGATCCGCTGTGCCCGCAGCGCGGAGCTGATCCGGTGCGCGACGACGATGAGGGTGCCACCACGGGCCGCCAGAACGCGCTCCACCCGCTCCTCCGCGACCGGGTCCAGGTGGCAGGTCGCCTCATCCAGAATCAGCACCGGCGCCGGCGTCAGGTGCGCCCGTGCCACGGCGATGAGTTGCCGTTCCCCTGCCGAGAGCGTTCCGGGATCGACCACAGCGTCGTATCCACCAAGACGCGCTACGACGGAGCGCAGGCCCAGGGCGTCGACAACGGTGTCGAGCTCGGTGGCAGCAGCGGCGGGATGCAGGTAACGCAGGTTTTCGCCGATCGTCCCGGCGAAGACATAAGCCTCCTGGGGAATCAACACCCGGTGGCTGGCCAGTGTTTGCGAATCGAGATCCCCGACCGGAACGCCGCCCAGCCGAACCTTGCCGCGATCGGGAACGTGCGTCGCCGCGAGCAGCCCCGCCAGGGTGGACTTCCCCGCACCGCTGGGACCCACCATGGCCAGGTGCTGGCCCTGCGGGATCAGCAAGTCGACATGGTTCACCACCGGCTCGGCGTGGCGGCCGTAGGAGAACGTGACACCATCCAGCCTCAGCTCATGCCCCTGGGGTGCGCGCCGCTGCGCTGTCTCCCGAGATACCGGACGCTCGCCCGCCTCGACCAGCCGGCCCAGGGTGACCACCAGCTTCATTCCTCCCCCGCCCAACCCGTCGACCAGCGCCTTCAGTGCCGGCAGCAGTCCCTGGGTCAAGTAGACCAAAGTACCGGCGATGGTGCCCAGCGTTGAGCCCGTCGCGAGCAGCCACGGCGCCGCGACCAGCAGCCCCACCACCGGCAGCCAGCCACCGACCGCCACCGACAGCGTGCGGATCGCCGTCATCCGAGCCAGCGTCCGTTCCGCATCCGCGTGCGCGTCAACCTGGCGCTGCACCCCCGCGCACGCCCGGTCCTCGGCACCGCAGGCGACGACGTCGCGCAGGCTGTGCGCCACAGTGCTGGCGGACTCGGCGACCGCTTCGTCGGTGAGCACGTAATCACGCTGCCGGGCCATCATCGAGCGTAGCGAAACCAGGAAAACCATCAGGCCAACCAGCAGCGGCGGCAGCACCAGGAGGCCGACAACCCCGGTCAGCGTGGCCATCCCGATCACTGCGCCGATCGTGGTCACCACGAAGCCGGTGGTGAGAAGCAGCAAGCCGGCGAAGTTGTCCCGCACCACCTCAACCTGATGGGTCAGCCGGGCCACCGCACCCGAATCCGGCCGCCCGCCCAGCACCGTAGATCTTTGAAGCGCACCTCCCACCACGTTGTTCACCAGGTCATCGCGAAACGGCTCGACGATCTCAGCGAGAATCCGGTACACGTGGCGGGTGGCCAGGGCCCCGACGAGTACCGCCACAGCCAGCACACCGAGCCACGCCGCCCCGGTACCGGGCCGGCCGGCGAGAAATCCGTCATCCAACGCGTGCGCCACCCCGTAACCGGACAACAGCAGTGGCGCCACCTCCAGCACCGACCACACCGCCAACCGCACCAGCGCACCCGGCTGCCAGCGTAAGGCGGCTAGCAGCACCTTGGGAACGGAGTTCCGCTCTGCCGACACCATGGTGGAGCTCACGCCGGTACCCCGAGCGGTTGCGCGGGCACGGCCTCAGCACCGAACAAAGCGCGGTAGTCCGGGTCGTGCCACAGCTCGCTGTGCGGACGCAGGCCACGCAGGTTGCCGCGGTCGAGCCAGGCAACCAGATCCGTCCGGGCAGCGGTGGCGGCTCGGTGCGCGATGATCAGCCTGGTTTGGTTCCGGTGCCCGTCGGCCAGCACGGCGCCGACCTGTCGCTCGGTCACGGTGTCTAGGCTCGATGTCGCGTCGTCGAGGATCAGCACCCGGTAGGAGTGCGCGAAGGCTCTGGCCAAGCCGAGCCGCTGCATCTCACCACCAGACAGTGGCGCCGCAGCCAACTCAGTCCGGTATCCCTGCGGCAACCTCTCGATGAAGGTATCGGCGCGCGCGCTGGCAGCGGCTTGTCGGATCTGCCCCGCGCTGGGGCTGCCCGGTCCGAAGTTGATCACATCGTCAATCGTGTCACCTACCAGCGCTGGACGCTCGAAGGCGAAACCCACCGCGCCGCGTAGCTCCGCTTGGGCAAGGTCGGGCAGCGGCACACCATCAAGCAGGACCTGCCCCCGCTCAGGATCAGCAAGGCGACCGGCCAGCGCGGCGAGCAGCGACTTGCCGCCTCCGGACCGGCCCACTACCGCCACGGTGGCACCAGCCGGGACGACGAGGTCGAGCCCGTCGATCACGGTGTCCCCGGCGGCTGACACCCGCACTCCGCGGAATTCCAGCCGGCCGCCCTTACCGGAGCATTCCGGCAGCCTCGCGTCGCCGTATCGGGTCACCGGCTCGGTGAGCACCTCAGCCGCACGCCGGCCACCAGCGCGGGCTCGGGACAGCTTGTTGAGCAATCCCACCGCCGAACCGATCCCGGCGGCCATCACCGCATACCGGCTGGCGGCGTAAAGCTCGCCGACGCTCAGCCGCCCGGCGACGACCCCGAACCCGGCGACTCCGACCACGGATAGCTGCAGCAGCGGCCCGATCACGGCGGCCTGGCTGGTCATCCGCACCTGGTTGCGCCACATGCGCATGCCGTGCTCTCGTAATCCGGGCAACGGCTGAAGGATCCGCCGTCGCTCGCGCTCGATGCTGCCGGCGGCGGCGATCGTGCGGGCGCCGGACAACGCATCGAGCAGCCGCGCCGCGATCAGTCCTTGGCTGTGCAGGTAACCCCTGATGGTCTCGGTGTTGTCCCGGACGAACACCCGGAGCAGCGCGGCCATCGCCAGCAGACCAGCCAACGCGGTGAGTCCCACCCAGGGATCGATCAACGTCAAGGCGATGATGCTGCCGACTGGGGGAAGCAGACCGACGCCGACCATGACCGCGGTAATACCGACCTGACCGGCCTCGCTGGCGTTGCGGGTGACCCGGGTCACCAGGTCTCCGGTTTCGAAGCGACGGACAGCCGCCGGGCCGATCCCGACGAGTTGCCGGACCAGCGTCATCCGCAGCCAGGCCGTGCACCGGGCGTTGCTCTGTCCGGTCGCGATGTCACTGATCACTTTCCCAGCCACCATGACGGCGATCAGCGTCGCGCAGGCCGCCACGGCCCAGGTGATGTGGCCACCACCGGGCAGCGCGTCCAAGGCGCGACCGAGTGCGGTGGGCAACAATATCTCCGCGCCCGCGACGAGCAGCGCGGCCAGCGCCAGGGACCAGATCCACCAGCCACCTTGACGACCCGTCGTGAGCAGCAACCGGTCAGCTTGTTTCCACATTGACGTGTGCGGATCCGCCGACGCTCCTGCCGGATCGCTGTTCACGCGACCTCCGCATTGTCGTGATGGTCTGTTTTCGAAGCTGGTGAGGATAAGAAAACCCATGTGTTGGGGAAATCATTAGGTGGTCCGGGGCAACGCCGGCCGCCCCGGACCACCTGTTAATGAAGCCTCAGCCGCACAGCAGCAGGCTGATGTCACTCCCGTGGGAGCGGCCGTGGCCGTGGCCGTGGTCGTCGCAGCGGCCGTTCAGCTCGACGGTCACCTCCATGGCCTGCAGGTCGAGAAGCACCATTGTTTTCACCTCCTTCCGTATGTCGACGCGGATACCAAACCGTTTCTCCCCGTCAGCCCTGCCGGCACGGGGGCATCGTGCGGCGGGAACTGCCGTGATTCACAGAGAAACGGGAGACCGACGGGGTGCTCGTGCACAGCCGCACCCAGTGCGAGCAGGACGCCTGCGGCGCCGCTCGCCAAATCCATTGACAGCCGGAGCAGCTGTTCACCAGGGAAGGCAAGATGGCCCTGGTAGTCAACGCGGTGCCAGCCAAGGCGCCGGATCTGAGCAGCTACCTCCGGGTGCCAGACCGCATGCCCAGGTGGGTATCCCCGGCTCAGGTAAACAATCATTCCGGCCCGGCCACTGAACAGACCCGGCTGGATGTAGAACCGGGACAGTGCGGCGCGGCGAATAGCAGCCGCAGCGTTGACGAACTCGTCATCTACCCGGTGCGTGAGATATTCGTCGAGCACCATGCCGATGCCCGCGCTGCCCCTGTCGAGGTAGGGCATCGCCCGCCAGCCCTCGTTGACGCGCATGGAGCCGTCGGCACGTACCAGGCAGCGGCGTAAATCTTGGCGCAACGCGGTCGCGGACAATTCGAGGAATCCGCGGTCACCGGTGTGCTCGTAAAGCCGCAAGAACATCAGCGCCGGTCCCGATGAGCCCTGCATCAGCCCGGCGTATGGATTATCTCCGCCGCTGATCGTGCCGACGCTGTCGATGGTGCCCAGCCGGTCGGCAACGATATCGGCGGCACGCAGCGCATGGTCGAACAGAGTGGGTTCGCCAGCCATGCCCGCGAAGTAAGCAAGGTTGAGCGCGACGCCGGCCAGCCCGCCGGACAGGTCTGAACCTAGTTGGTCGCTGTGCTCGGTGAGGCAGAATTCGATCAGGTCGAGGGCCGCTTGCCGGTATCCCAGCTCCGCCAGCACGTACGCCACGCCGTGCAGGCCGTCGTAGAAACCTAACCGCGTTCCGCGGGCTGCCGCGGCCGCCCGCTCAAGTAGCCAGTGCTCCCCGGCGGGATACGGCGTGGCCCGGGTAACCGCGAGTGCGTAGAGCACACCGGCGGCGCCGTGGGCGATGTTAAGGCCACCGGTGCTGAACTGCGCGATGTCGCCAGGAAACAGCCGATCGGTGCGCTTCGGAGTAGCACTGGCCAGGATTCCGGCGACGATCGAGTCCCGGGCGGTTGTCCAGCCGCTTATCCCATCGGGTAGCGACGGCAGCGCTCGGACCCCCCGTCGGGGTGCAGTCCCGTCAGTCCCGCTGGTTCGGCTAGTTCCGGTGATCGTCCGCACCGCCTCCGCCAGGAAAGCAGGTGGCACCGGGAAATGTTCGGCGATGACCTCGGCGAAGTCTTCCGGCTTTCCGGCGTCGAGCCGGATCATCGCGGTCAAGGGAAGGAACAGGGCCAGTCGCAGGCAGGCCAAGGAGTACCGGTCGATGTCGAACCCGGCCCGGTCCCGCGGGGCGCTAAATGCTGGGCTGCCCAGTGTCGGACGGCGTGCCTCATCGATTCGCGCGGCGACCTCGTAGTCAATCAGCGTAGCTCGGCCGTTGTCCCGGACGATGACATTGAACAGGTGCAGATCACCGTGGATGATTCCACAACCATGGATGGCCGTGATGATCTCTTCTACTTGGGCGCACATCCCTAACGCCCATTCGGTGTAGGCAGCGAACTCGGCGGGACCGGCGGCGGGGTCGTTCATCGGCCAGCGCTGCGCGAAAACCTTGTTCAGCGGCATTCCCTCGATGAACTCCAGCGCCAGGAAATGATGCTCACCCAGGGCGAAGTGATCGTGGATAGCAGGCACGCCCTCGACTCCGGCCAGGCATTCGAGCATTTCCCGTTCGCGCCGCAGCCGTTCGACCGCGTCAGCGCCGTCGGCGGCGAGGCCAGCGTGCGGCCGGGCCTCCTTCAGGACCACCCGCACTCCGGTGCGCTGGTCAGTCGCCTCGTAGAGTCCTCCGCCGTTGGAGAAATGCAGGACCTGCTCGATGCGATACGGCAGCTCGGTGACGGTGGTGGCGTTGCGCGCTGCAAGTTGGGGAACAAGCAGGTCCGGCAAGGTCACCCAGGGAGGCGTGCAGAACACCGCATCCCTGCGGTCCGGCACTAGCGCCCCGTTGGGGTCCTCGATGGCCGGAACCCGGTCACCCCGCGCCGACAGGCAGTGCCGCAGTGCGAAACCGCCGTAGCGCACATAGAGTGGACCTTCGTTCCAGCGCAGGTCGCTGAGGATGTAAGGACCTGGTTCGCCGGCCAGGAGTTCGCCCAGGTCGTGCAGGATTGTGCCGAGCTCATCAATGTCAGTCGGATAGATCGTGACGAACTTGCCACTAGACCCCCGCGGCGCGTACTTCGCGTTCTGCAGGTGAACGGCGCTTCGTGCGGCCAGGAATTTAAACGTGATCCGGCGCGGAACACAGTAGGCGCATACGGTTTCCAGAATCCGTTCCGCGTTATCGAGGCACGCCGACACGTGAACCTTCCAGCCCTGCTGGGGCACCGCAGCGCCCACCGGGTTCATGACCACCCAGTTATCAAGGAAGCGCCGTTCCCACCCATCGGGGACCGGACGTTGCACCGCATCGAAAGGCGCCACCCGGTTGGCCCCGGAAATCGAATCGTAAAACAACGGATCCGCGATGCAGTACACCTCGTAACCGTTGTCCACTGTGTCCCCCTCGCCGACCGATCATCGCTATGCAGCAATAATCGCGCCGACGCCATGGGTGCCGCTAGTGCCGTTCGTCAGGCTTTCCATGTGAAGGAATCACGGGTGTCGGCGGTGATTCACACGCCATCTCCCCGAGCCTGATCGTCAGGCCAGGCAACCGGGGCCGAGCAGGGCCTTGAGATCCCCCATCAGCGCGGTGCTAGGTGTCACCCGCAGGCTGTCGTCGAGCTTCAGCAGGTGCTTGCGGCCGCCATTGACCAGGCTCAGCCGTACTTCCTGGGAGCCGGGGTGGCGGGCCAGCACGTCCTTGAGCTGGGCAACCCGCTCGGGCGAGCAGCGTGCGGCGAGCATGCTCACCGTCACCGGTTGCCCCGCACCGGGCTGCCCGCCGCCACCAGCCGAACCACCGGGCTGGGCGAGGTCGGGAACCACCAGGTCGTTGGCGATCAGCGAGATCCGGTCGTCTCGTTTGGTTACCCGGGCCTTGACCAGCACGATGTGATCCTCTGCGACGTTCACCCCGACGACTGAGTAGGCCTTGGGAAAGAAGAGGACCTCGATCCCGGCGGCGAGATCCTCTAGCTGGGCGGCCGCCCACGGCTCGCCGTTGCGGTTGACCCGTCGCGTCACACTGGCAAGGATCCCGCCGACGATCACCTGTGCGCCGTCGCTGACCGTGCCATCGAGGATCGAGGCGATCGGGGTGTCCGCCTGGCGAGCCAGGGCGTGCTCCATGCCCTGCAACGGGTGCCCAGATACGTAGAGACCGAGCATTTCCCGTTCTAGGGCAAGCTGGTGCTTGGTATCCCATTGCTCGGCGGGCACCGGCACGTCAAACAGGTTCAGCCCGGCGCCGGTGCCGGGCTCGCCGCCGAACAGGTCGAACTGCCCGATCGCCTCAGCTCGCTTCGAGTCCATGACCACGTCGATCGCCTCGGCGTGCACCAGATACAGCCCTTTGCGAGGGTGTCCAAGCGAGTCGAACGCCCCCGCCTTGACCAGCGACTCTACGACCTTCCGGTTGCAGGCCACCGCGTCGACCTTGCGCAGGAAGTCCGAGAAGTCGGTGTAAGAGCCCTTTTCGGTGCGGGCCCGGGTGATCGCATCGACGACGTTGCCACCCACGTTGCGAATGGCGCCGAGCCCGAACCGGATATCTTTGCCGACGGCGACGAAGTCGCGCTCGGAAGAGTTCACATCCGGCGGCAACACCGTGATGCCCATCTTACGACACTCGGCGAGGTAGATTGCGGCTTTGTCTTTATCGTCGCCCACGCTGGTTAGCAGCGCAGCCATGTATTCTGAACGATAGTTGGCTTTCAGGTAGGCGGTCCAGTAGGAGACCAGCCCGTATCCTGCGGTGTGTGCGCGGTTGAAAGCATAGTCGGAGAACGGGAGCAAGATGTCCCACAGCGTCTTTATTGCAGCCGCGGAGTAACCGGCGTCACGCATTCCACCGGAAAAAGTCTCGTACTCTTTGTCTAGGATCTCTTTTTTCTTCTTGCCCATCGCCCGGCGCAGCAAGTCCGCTTTGCCCAGTGAATACCCGGCTACCCGCTGGGCGATCGCCATGACCTGCTCTTGGTAGACGATCAGCCCGAAGGTCTCGTCCAGGATGTCCGCCAGCGGTTCGGCCAACTCCGGATGGATCGGCCGCACCTCTTGGCGGCCGTTTTTCCGGTCGGCGTAGTCGTTGTGCGCGTTGGCGCCCATCGGCCCGGGTCGATACAAGGCCAGGACTGCGGAGATGTCTTCAAAAGTGGTCGGCACCATGCGACGGAGCAGGTCACGCATCGGCCCCCCGTCGAGCTGGAACACCCCGAGGGTGTCCCCGCTGGCGAGTAGCTCATAGGCCTTGGCATCGTCGAGTTCCAGATTCTCCAGGTCCAACGGCGGCTTGCTATTGAGCTTGATATTGCGCAGCGCGTCGTCGATGACCGTAAGGTTGCGCAGCCCGAGGAAGTCCATCTTGAGCAGTCCGAGTGTTTCGCAGGCGCCCATATCGAACTGCGTGATGATCGCGCCGTCGGAATCCCTGCGCTGGATCGGGATGATATCGATCAAAGGCTCACTGGACATGATCACGCCAGCCGCGTGCACGCCCCACTGCCGCTTGAGCCCTTCCAACCCGCGGGCCGTGTCTATGATTTCCTTGACCTGAGGATCAGCGTCGTACAAGGCCCGGACTTCAGTGGCTTCGGCGTAGCGCTTGTGCTGAGGATCGAAGATCCCGGCCAGCGGGATGTCCTTGCCCATCACCGGTGCCGGCATCGCTTTGGTGATCCGGTCGGCCACCGAGTAGCCGGGCTGGCCGTAGAGCACCCGCGCGGAGTCCTTGATCGCCGCCTTCGCTTTGATCGTCGAGTAGGTGATGATCTGTGCGATGCGGTCCTCGCCGTACTTCTCCGTGACGTAGCGGATCATGTCACCGCGCCGACGCTCGTCGAAGTCCATATCGATATCGGGCATCGAGATACGCTCGGGGTTGAGGAACCGCTCAAAGATGAGCTTGTGCCGGATGGGATCGAGATCAGTGATGCCCATCGCGTAGGCCACCAGGCAGCCTGCCGCCGAGCCCCGGCCAGGTCCGACCCGGATCCCATTGGCCTTGGCGTGGCGCACCAGATCCGCAGTGACCAGGAAGTAGCCGGGGAAGCCCATCTGGCAGATCACGCCGACCTCGTAGTCGGCCTGACGGCGGTGGGTGTCAGGCAGACCGCCTGGGAAGCGCTGCTGCAGGCCCCGCTCGACTTCTTTGACCAGCCAGCTGGCCTCGCTCTCGCCCGCTGGCACCGGGAACCGGGGCATCAGGTCGCGGCCCTCGGTGAACTCCACATGCACCCGTTCGGCGACCTGCAAGGTGTTGTCGCAGGCCTCTGGAAACTCACCGTCCCACTGCTCGCGCATCTGTGCCGGGGACTTGAGGTAAAAGTCCTGGGCATCGAACTTGAACCGGTTGGGATCTGACATGGTCTTGCCGGTCTGCACGCACAGCAGCACCTCGTGCGGCTTGGCGTCCTCAGGGAACGTGTAGTGCAGATCATTGGTGGCAAGTCCGGGCAGCTCAAGGGTCTTCTTGAGCCGCACAAGATCGTCACGAACCCGGCGCTCGATCTCGATGCCGTG
The DNA here is from genome assembly GCA_023252195.1 of Pseudonocardiales bacterium. Classification (GTDB taxonomy): domain Bacteria; phylum Actinomycetota; class Actinomycetes; order Mycobacteriales; family Pseudonocardiaceae. The sequence continues at coordinate 171,229 of JAHEXI010000007.1, read as the reverse complement.
GTCCATCAGCTCGCAGAAGAAATTCTCCCGGCCGAAGATATCCCGATAGTCAGCGGCGGCCTGGCACGCGGCACCGAACTTGTCCTGCTGCAACAACCGCTGAACCTCGCCTGACGGGCAGCCGGTGGTGGCAATAATCCCCTTGCCGTAGGCCGCCAGCAGCTCACGGTCCATCCGCGGCTTGTAGTAGTAGCCCTCCAGGCTGGCCAGGCTGGAGAGCCGGAACAGGTTGTGCATGCCCTCGGTGTTCTCCGCGAGCAGCGTCATGTGGGTGTACATCTCACCTGGGTTGTCGACGTCGTTGCTGCCGCGAGCCAGCACGACCCGCTTGCGCTCGTGTCGGGAGCCAGGCGAGAGGTAGCCCTCCATGCCGATAATCGGCTTGACTCCGTGGGCGTTAGCCTTCTTCCAGAACTCGTAAGCGCCGAAGACATTGCCGTGGTCGGTCATCGCCAGGGCCGGCATGCCCATCCGGACGCACTCGGTGAACAGGTCGTCCAGCCGCGCCGCACCGTCGAGCATCGAGAACTCGGTATGCGTGTGAAGGTGGACGAACGAGTCACTGGACACCCTCGACCTCCTTGATCACAGTCCGCAGTCATCCGGCTGCGCACCGTCGCACCTTAGACGGTTTCGGCGGCCTCCCGACCCACCGACCGCCACGTGCGCCGAAAGCCCCAGTTGGCGACCGCCGCCTACGGCGCGCCGGAATTTGCTTAGCCGTACGGCGGGAAGCAGAGCCGAACATGTGTTCGATACTAGCTGTCTGGAGCCCCCAACGCCACCGGTGATCAGATCACCTGAGGAAGAGACCATCGACTGCCTGGTCGAGGACCAGCCGAGCGGCTGGATCTCGGGCGGCCGTCCGAGAGGTGAGGCAGGCGGTGAGGCACTCACGCTCCGCTGAGGCACATGCCTCGCCCCTCGCCGGGTCACTGTCCTACCCCTGACCTGCGACGAGGCAGATAACCACGGTGAGGCAGTCGAGCACTCATACCCTGGAAAACAACCATTTTCGGCGGTCCTAGGGGGTGCGCCGTCCTGCCTCAGATGAGTCGGTCTCGGTGAGTTGCGGTAGGACGTTGCGGGGTTCGTCCAGCCAGACCTCGTGCGTGTTGGTGGTGACGGTGAGTCCGAGTCGTTCCCACCCGGGTTGGCCTATCGTGAGCCAGGTGGCGTGGGTTTCTTCGATGATGCGCCACAGTTGGTGGGGTCCGGCTTCCCGGACTTGGCACGTGCCGTCCGGGGATGGTTCATCGATCTCACACCAGGAGCCGTCCGCTGCGGACAGGAACGCCGTAGTGGGTGGTGTGCTGGTGTCCTTGCCGCACAGTCCGAATGAGATACCGGGCGGTAGGTGGAGGTGGGCGAGGAACCACAGCACCGAATGTTCCCACGGTGGGCTGACATCGAGGGTGCTGGTGCGGGTGCGGGCACTGCTGCGGTCCCGGTGGATGCGGCGTGGCCGGGATGAGCTGTAGGTCTCGCCGCTGCTGCGCATCGCCATGAACCCGCCGTAGGTGCGGTCAAATCGGCCTTGCGCACCATCGGCGGTCCGGTGCAGTAGCACGAGGTTCCCGGCTAAGGCAGCTAGTTTGATGTCGGCGAGGATCAAGCCTCCTTCGCGGGTTTGTTCGACCCACGACCAGGGCACGGCGGGGACGGAGCAGGTGGCGATAACACGGTCGTAGGGCGCGTGTTCCGGGAGGCCGTTCACAGCGTCGACGGTGACCAGGGTGGGGTGATAGCCGATCCGGGCGAGACGTTCCCGCGCCAGCTGCACCAGCGTGGGTTCGATGTCGATGGAGAACACGTGCTGATCGCCGAGCCGGTGGCACAGTAGGGCCGCGTTGTAGCCGGTGCCGACGCCGATTTCGAGCACATTGTGCCCGTCGCGGACATCGAGAGCCTCTAGCATGCGGGTCATCAACGACGGCATGCTGGTCGAGGACAATCCGTCGGGCAACACGAATAGCGCCGTGTTCGAGTAGGCCAAATCCAGGGTCGTTTCGGTGCGGGCCCATTGTTCGGTGCCGGAGACTCGTTGGTAGTGCACGGGGACGAGTTCGTGGCGTGGCACCGCACGTACCGCAGCTTGCCATGGCGCCGACCACACCTTCCCCGCCTTGGTGAGGTTGTCGGCCAGCCGCACGGCGTGAACCGTCCAGTCAGTCACAAGCGCCCCCGGCGAGAAGATCCGCAAGCGCATCACTGATGGCCGCACCGGTATTCGTTTCCAGGAAACCGTACTGGCCTGCAGTGTTGGCTTCGAGGAAGAACCATTGCCCGGTGGCGTCGATAGCGAAATCGAACGCTGCGTAAACCAACCCGAACGCCGCCATGTAACACCGGACACCGTTCTCCACGGAAACCGGAAGCTCGGCAAGCTCATACCGCAACGCGCGGTAGTCGCTACGCCAATCTATCCGCGACGCCACAGAATCTGCATGGATGAGGACCGGGAATATCCGGTCACCGACCACGACCACGCGGGCTTCGTGGTGCTTGTCGTGCACCCAGTCCTGGAACTGGTGGGCGGTGCTGCCCACGTTGTCCAGGTCAGCCAGGTCGCCGTCGTCAAGTCGGTGGGTGTAGGCAACCTGGGTGGTTCCGTGTTCGGTGATCGCGTTGGAACCGAAAACCTTACAGATCAACCCGGGCCTGGATTCGTTGTGGAAGTGCCGCACCGCACTCGCATCGTTCGTGACCAGCGTGCGCGGCACGGCAAGGCCGCAACGCGCCGCCGTGGTGAGCTGCAACGGCTTGTAGATGGCATCACTGGCCCGGTTGGGGTGGTTCACCCACAACGTGTCCAACGATGCCAGCACACCACCGAACCCAAGACGTGCCTCACGGAACGCGAACCGCCGCTCAGGTTGGGACAGATTCGCCGGGAAGTCAAACGCGGTCGGATCCCGATACCAAATCGAGCGAACGTCGCCGAGGTTCACCCGATGATGCTCGGCCGACAAGCAGCCCACCCATCGGTCGCCTTCCAGTCGCGCCTGGATGGTCAAACGCTGTGGAAACCATGACGTGTCCACCCGGAACACCGGAACCCCCCGATCGGTGAGCTGCCCGATCACCTCATCCACCGACGCGTCGCACTCCTGGGCGAAGATAACGACGGTCACAGTTCCTCCCAGTCGTATTCCTCTTCGACTCCCTCATCCCCATCACTGTGCCGTTTCGTCTGCACGTCCTTGTCCATCGTCTCGACCAGCGGGCGACCACTCGGGTCCAGCGCGATCTGCAGCTCGGGTGAGTACCTGTATTCGGCGCGCTGCGATGGGGTGATTCGCTGAGCGAAACGCAGCACGAAAGGTCGCGCCAGTGAGGCCGACTCAACGGATCTCCCGGCGGGGAACTCCAGCCGCAAGGCCGCTGACGACAACGGGTTCGAGTCCATGTGAGGTTCCTTCCTCTCTCATCCGTTCATACCGTGCGCGCGTTCTCACGTTCGGGTGGTGGAACCGGTCGGCCGCCGGGAGCAAATGACGGGGGCCGGGCTCAAACCGGCGGCCGACCGGGGATCAAGGGGGCACCGCCGTAGCCGCGTGATCGTCATTGGGCAGCCGCTCGCAACGCGTCGGCCACCTCGACGGCTTCGGAACGGGTGAGCACCGTCGCGGTGTTAATCGTGGCGTCCAACGTCACCACCACCCGGCGCTGGACGATGCCGTCCACCAGATCGGCCTCTTGCCACAAGATGATCGTGCGGTTGCGGCCCTCGGGATCGTGACCGGTCAGCGCGAACCGGTGCGAAGGCTCTGCGGTCATCGCCTGCCCCGTTCCTCTTAACTGGGGGATCGTCATTCGCCGCTGGGGTTGGCCAGCGCCTGGATGGCCCGCCGTCGTTTCAGCAGTTCTTCCACGAAGGCATCGTTTTCCGCGTTGCAACCACGGTCCGCGTTGTTCAGGAACAGCTTGGCCAGCACTTCCCCAGGTGTAAGAGGAGGCGGCGCCGCGGGAGAGGTGTCGACCATCATGGCGCCGCCGGGCGGCGTTCGGGGACGGCTCACGCCAGCCACTCCCCGAGAACGTCGAACAACAGCGTCACCCCCGCGCCCTCCATGGCGATCACGCAGCACTCATCGGCACGCGCATCCAGCACCACCCGATCACCCTCACGCCGCACCACCAGACGCCCCGAGCTCCGATGCACCTCGCAGGCGGCCTCGATCTCGACCTGAGGATCACTCACGACGCGCGCCCCGGACACCGACCACACCCCCGCTCAGTCAGGTTCGCCGCCCGCAACCAAGCAGGACTCTTGATCGACATGGTTGTCCCTTCGCTGTCAGGCTCTGCTGGCTGCCGCTAGCCTGATCGACACGGACCCCCAAGAGAACGGCTCAGAGGTTCACAGGCGTTGACAGCGATGACGGTCGGAGAAGCCTTGCGGGCGGCTCGGAACGCCGCCGGGATTAGTTTGTGCGTGATGGCCACCCGCACGCACTACAGCAAGCCCTACCTGAGCATGGTGGAAACTGGCAAACGAGCGGCGACCACCGAGGTGGTCAGGGCGTACGAGCGAGTGCTCGGCATAGGCCAGTTGGGTGATGAGGTGAATCGTCGGAACTTCTTCAAGGTGGCCAGGATTATCGCCGCTAACACCTCCATAGCTACGGAGATGGCAGCCAGCATCGCCGGCAACGACTCCGGTCCCCTGGCCGTGGTCCAGACCACACACGGCACTGACCTGGCGATTGCCACCCTGGCTGATCGTGGCACCGTGGGCCACCTGCGACGGTGGCTGGATGACGGCGACAATCCGGTCTTGCGGGTGAATGCCGCTGGAATCCTCGCCAAGGTTCCTGGACAGGTAGAGGCATCTCACGTGGCTACCGCTCTCAGCCGGGACGCCGAGGTCCGTGGCCGCTACATGACCGCCGTCGTGGCCCGAGTCTGTGGCCTCGACTGGTCCGTCGCCGCTCAGCTTGCGCAGGATTCTGCGGGCTTTCCCCAGCCCGTGCTGGTAGCCCAGAGGTTCGCCCGGGAAGCAGTCAGCGACCGCGACGCTGGCGCGCGATGGTGCGCCGCTGCCATGCTGCAAGAGCTCAGTCCCCTGATCGGGAGGTAGCTCACGTGGTTGTCATCGAGGTCCGCAACGCTGAGCTAATGGAGACCGTGACCAACGAGGCCAAGCGCCTCGACATCACTGACGGGGCGATCGTCAGCCTGATCGGCGCCGTGGACAGCTTCACGATCTCCACCATGCCCCAACACGACGCCACCAAGGACATCATCACCGACTACTCCTTACCGGCCGAGATGACGGGTAGCGGGGAGATCATCAACGGCACCGTGCACATCCACGCTGTCATGGCCATAGAAGGTGATCAAGCAGTCGCCGGTCATCTGCACCGCGCGGAGATCGGAACGTTCTTCGGTCGCGCCTACATCATCTCCTCCTGAGGGCTGGAACTGATCGAGGAGCAACACCCCGGGAAAACCGGGCCCGCCGATGCCGGGTCTTCGCGTCATCCGATCAGGGCGTAGCCTCCCATCGCCTCGCGAGACACCCCCTATCGACCGTGACAAAGGCTGCTGTCAAGCTGGACGAGAAGCCCGTGGTGGTGGTCACAGACGGTGATAATCCGGGCGGGGAGCCATAACCGCCGTTGACCGCCACCGAGGATGCCGACCTGGAGTTGGGTTCGCGCCGTCGACCGTGACGACGACTGGGACGTGCCCGGCTGATTCGTCGGCGCCGCCACCGTGCCGAGCTGGCGGGTTCGCCCGGCTCGCGCGGGTCTGAACCTCGCCACGGTGCCGCCTGGGCAGCACCGCCGATTCCTCCACTGTGGACACGCCTGGCTTTGGGGTGGGTCCAACACCAGTTGACCCCTGCCGGCCTGGCCCGTGATAGACAACGCTCGTGCGCTGTGCGGGGACGACGACGCGATGATCGGGATCGTGGACCTTGAGCGGGGCCGAGGCAGACCTGGCCGCGGGCGAGCTGGCCTGCCCGGAATGCGGCGGCCGGCTGCGCCGGTGGGGCCACGCGCGCGCCCGTGACGTCCGAGACCAGGGGGCGACGACGCTGCGCCTGCGGCCCCGGCGGGCCCGGTGCGAGTCGTGCGGCGCCACGTACGTGCTGCTGCTCGGGGCGGTCCTGCCGCGGCGTGCCGACTCCACCGCCGTGATCGGAGCGGCAGCGCCCGCGGAGCCAGGTACCGGCGGGTCGCGGCCGGGATCGGGCGCTCGACTACCACCATGCGCCGCTGGGTTCGCGCGGTCCGCGACTCTGACCACGTCGAGTGGCTGCGCGGGCAGGGCGTCGGGTGGATCGCCCGGGTCGACCGCGAGATCCTGGCCACCCTGGGGGTCGGAGCCCACCCGGCTCGGTGAGGCGTTGACCGCGGCGGCGATGACCGTTCGCGCCCGGCTCACCCCGCACGTCCCGCCCTGGACGTTGATCGGCCAGTTCACCGGTGGGCGGCTCGTCGCCCCGGCCGGCACCGGCTGATCTACGCCCCTTCGCAGTCCTCGCGCGCCCGCAGCCGGCCGCCACCGTGCCGACGCCGATACCTGCGACGCCGTGCCCGCGGGCAGCACCGTGACGACCAGGACGCCACCGCGCCGGTCAACACCGCCCGAGATGCCCGATTCACCTCTGCGCCGCGAGTGACACCTACATCGGCACCGTGAGCGGCGGCCAACAGTCGGTCACCCAACACCCTGACGGCTGCACCACCTGGGCCACCCCCAGCGGACACCGCTACCACTCACAACCACCACCACTGACCGACCCCGAACCGCTGACCACCCACCCGGCATCCGGGCCAGACGAACCACCTCCGTTCTGATCACCACTGTGTGATGAGCGCTTCACATCGTTCGGAAGCGGGTATCCACGAGTCGTCGCCGGTCGACGGCTGGACCTGCAGACCAGCAGCGAGCCAAGCGCCGGCCGAGTGGAGGGAGTGCAGGGCGTCCCCCAGCAGACCGGAGTCGGCGACGCGGTACACGCAGAGGCACAGGAATACCGGCAGGGCGCGGAGCGACCGCTGGGTGGCTACGTGGTGGTGATGACTGCCTTCGCCGCGGTGGTGGGTCTGGCCGGCCTGACGGCCGCTTTGACCGGGCGCGGGCTGCCCCGCAAAATCGCACCCTACGACCTGGCCTTGATCACCACAGGAACCCACAAACTGTCCCGCATGATCAGCAAAGATGCGGTCACGAGCCCGCTACTGTCCCATTCACCCGTTACCGCGGTACTGGAGGACCTGCCGAGGTGATGGAAGAGGTGCGTGACGGTAGCCGCCTGCGACATGCCATAGGCGAACTCGTCAGCTGCCCGTTCTGCCTTGACACGTGGATGGGCACCGGCTTCACGATCGGGCTGTTGTTCGTACCGCGGTTCACCCGATTCGTCGCAGCGCTTTCACCGTACTCACCGGCGCGGACTTTCCGCACCTGATCTACGCCCGCGCCCAGCAGGTCGCGCAGGGCTAACGGAGCTGCTCGAGCGTGCCAGCTCAGCGCCACGATGATCTTCCCGCGTCTTGTACACGCTGGCGACAGTCGTCACCAGCAGCACGCCGGCGATCACAGCCAGCGAGAGCCCGATGCCCACCGGCGGTACTGATTCCAGTGGTTGGCCGCGGTTGAGGAGGGACAGCGAGTTTTCGTGCAGCGTGTCGAGCACCAGCTTGACGCCGATGAACCCGAGAATCACACCGAGGCCGATGGGCAGGTAGACCAGCCTGGTGAGCAGTCCTCCGATGAGGAAGTACAGCTGCCGTAGGCCCATCAGCGCAAAAGCGTTCGCGGTAAAGACGAGGAAGGCTTCTTGGGTGAGCCCGAAGATCGCTGGGATGGAATCAAGAGCGAACACCAGGTCGACGGTGCCGATCGCGATCATCACGACGATCATCGGAGTGAACCACCGCTTGCCGTCGCGCTTGATCGTGAGCCGCGATCCGTCGTATTCATCGGTCACGGGGATCCGCTTCCGCAGCGCGCGCAACACCATGTTCTCCCCGAATTCCACCTCCTGCTTGCGGTGACGGATCTGGCGCCAACCCAGGTAGATCAGCAGCGCAGCGAAGAGGTAGAACACCCAGCTGAAGTGTGAGATCACTGCCGCACCAGCCGCGATGAACAGTCCCCGCATGGCCAACGCGAGCACGATGCCGATCAGCAGCACCCGGTGTTGCTGGATGGCCGGCACCCCGAACGCGCTCATGATGATCACGAAAATGAACAGGTTGTCCACCGACAGCGAGTACTCGGTAAGATATCCAGCGAAATACTCGACGGCGAAAGTGCTGCCGGCGAACAGCCAGATACCCAGCCCGAAGGCCGCCGCACAGGCGAGGTAGAACACCACCCACCGGACCGCCTCCGCCATGCCTACCTCGTGCGGCTTACGGTCGACGATGACCAGGTCAAGGGCGAACAGAACACCGATAGCGCCCACCGTGGCGAGCCATACCCACGCGGGCACATCCATGAGCGAACCTCCGGGCAGACGGCATACGTCGGACACCCGGAGGTCTCTTCCACCGGCGAACCGGTCGACGGCACCGGGCACCCGCAGCACTGCGGGAAAACCGTGTTGACGATGCCGCCGCGAAGGAATACTCCCCTCCACGCTGGGACGAGTGTCCCGTATGGCCCGCATTGGCACCACCCCGGATAGCGGCCCGTCGTGATGACGTTGGTCACCGGTGGGGTGATGCTGAGACGGCTGCCGCACCGGAACCGATCTGTACCGTCGGTGCAGTGTCCCGAACGATCCGCCGGCGGCTGCTCGTCGTACTGGTGATCACCGCTGTGATCGCGGGCGCCGGGGTAATGCTGGCGATCAGAGCGACGGCCTCCAGTACACGCCAGGTCGCCACCGAGAACGTGACCATCGACGTACCGGAGGGACCGGGTAGCGCCGGTCAGGTGCACCTCGACGCCACGGTGTACCGGCCGGCAGTCACTCCCGCGCCGGCCGTGCTGGTGGCCCACGGCTTCGGTGGCAGCAAGAACTCGGTTAGTACCGAGGCGACCGCGCTGGCTCGCCGAGGGTTCGTCGTGCTCGCTTGGAGCGCCCGGGGATTCGGCGCGAGCACCGGACAGATCGGCCTGGACTCCCCTGATTACGAGGTGGCCGACGCCCGCGCGTTGGTGGACTGGTTGGCCAAGCGACCGGATGTGGTGCGTGACGGGCCCGGCGATCCCCGGGTCGGTGTCACCGGTGCGTCTTACGGCGGCGCGCTGGCCCTGCTGCTGGCGGGAACCGACCGGCGGGTGGATGCGCTCGCACCGGAGATCACCTGGAACGATCTTTCGCAGGCGCTGTTCCCCAATGCCGCGAGCCCCACGTCCATCCGCACGGCCACCCCGGCGGCCGGGGCCTTCGCCCCGGACGGAGTATTCAAGCGGGATTGGGCTGGGTACTTCTTCGGCGCCGGCCTCGCCGGTGCGGGGGGATTGTGCGGGCGGTTTCCCCCCGAGGTGTGCGCCGCCTACGTCCAAGCCGCTACCACCGGTAGCCCTACTCCGGAGATCGTGCAGCTGTTACACCGCTCGTCGCCCGCTGCGGTAGCGGGCAACATCACCGCACCGACCCTGCTCATCCAGGGCGAGCACGACACGCTGTTCGGGCTGGACCAGGCTGACGCCACCGCCCGTCAGCTTGCTTCGGCGGGTGCACCGTTGAAAGTGATCTGGTACGCGGGTGGTCACGACGGCGGGGAGCCCGACGCGGCGCTGCAGGAGCAGGTCGGCGCCTGGTTCGACTACCACCTCCGCCGGAAGGGAAGTGATCCGGGGACCGGATTCGATTACCAGGTGCCGGGAATTTTCGGCACCCGAAGTGGGGTCGCCCAGCGCACCGTGCACGCCCCGACCTATCCGGGCCTCGACGGCGTCCCGGTGCAGCGGCGGGAGCTGACGCTGCACGGTGGGCCGCAGCCGGTGATTCGGCCGCCCGGTGGCAGCCCGGCCGCGCTGAGCAGCCTGCCGGGCCTCAGCTCCGCGCTGCCCGCAGTCGCCACGAACGGGGTGGCGATGGACCTGCCCGGGCAGACCGCGACGTTCAGCACCGATCCGCTGCCAGACTCGCTGGAGATCACCGGGGCGCCGCAGATCCGATTGCGGGTAGCCGCGGCACAGACCAATACCACAGCACCGCCATCGGATGCGGTGCTGTTCGTCAAGCTCTACGACGTCGGACCGGATGGGCGCCGCACGCTGCCCGGTGCAGCAGTGGCCCCGGTGCGGATCGGCCCGCTGGCAGCCGATGGGGCCCCGACCGAGGTCACCGTGACACTGGCCGGCGTGGTGCGGCCAGTCCAGGCCGGACACCGGCTGGAGGTCGCCGTGGCCACGACCGATCGCGGGTACGCACTGCCCCCGCAGCCCGCCGGGTACACGGTGTCGCTGGCTCCGGACGGTCACCTGGCTGTGCCCGTGGTCCCAGGCGAGCAGGCAGCGGCGCCGCTTCCGGTCGTTCAGCTCGCCGGGTTGGGGATCCTCACCGCGCTGGTGCTGGCACTCGGAATAGTCGCCGCGCTGCGCCGACGACACTCCGAGGACGCCGATTCTGGAATGGCCGGCGTGCCGTTGGTGGTGTCGGGTCTGACGAAGCGCTATCCGGGCGGCCTCACCGCCGTTGATGACCTGTCCTTCCGCGTCGAGCACGGGCAGGTGCTGGGCCTGCTTGGACCCAATGGCGCCGGCAAGACGACCGTGCTGCGGATGCTGATGGGGCTGGTCATACCGACCGGTGGGCAGCTGCGGGTTTTCGGGCACCGGGTGAGCGCCGGTTCGCCGGTGTTGTCCCGGGTCGGATCGTTCGTGGAAGGTCCAGGCTTCCTCCCGCATCTGACCGGTGCGGCCAACCTCCGGCTGTACTGGGCGGCGACCGGTCGGCCCGCTGCGGATGCCGGCATCGAGGAGACACTGGAGATCGCCGGCTTGGGCCATGCGGTGCATCGGCGGGTGGGCACCTACAGCCAAGGCATGAAACAACGCCTGGCGATCGCGCAAGCGATGCTCGGCAAACCGGATCTGTTGGTGCTTGATGAACCGACCAACGGTCTGGACCCGCCGCAGATCTACGCCATGCGGGAGGTGTTGCGCGATTTCGCCGCCCGCGGGGCGACGGTGCTGGTCTCCAGTCACCTACTCGCCGAGGTGGAACAGACCTGTAGCCACGTGGTGGTGATGCACCGGGGTCGGCTGGTAGCCGCCGGCACCGTCGCTGAGATCGTCGCCGCGGCCGGCGTCGGGATCGACGGGGTGGACTCCCGCCACCAGTTGGAGGAAGCGTTCCTGCAGCTGGTGGGACGGCAGGCCATCGAATGACCACTCACGGGGCGGCGCCGGGTTACCGAGCCACGACGACGTTACCGCTGCGGGTGGAGCTAGTGCGTCAGCTGCGGCGCAGGCGCACCGTGCTCACGTTGGGATTCCTCGCACTGCTGCCGTTCCTGCTGTGGCTCGCGTTCCGGATCGGGCGCGACGACCGCACACGCGGGGGTGCCACGCTGGCCGATCTCGCCACCGCCAGCGGGCTCAACTTCGTGATGTTCACCCTGTTCTCGACTGTGAGCTTCCTGCTAGTTGTGGTGGTTGCGCTGTTCTTCGGCGACACGGTGGCCAGCGAGGCATCCTGGTCGAGCTTGCGCTACCTGCTGGCCGCCCCAGTGCCCCGGGGGCGCCTGCTGCGGCAGAAGGCGGTGGTAGCCGCGCTGCTCTCGGTGTTTGCGCTGGTGCTATTGCCGGTGGTGGCGATGGCGGTCGGAGTGGTCGCCTACGGGGAGACCGACCTGATCTCTCCCACCGGCCAGTCGCTGGCCTTCCTGCCTGCCGCGAGCCGGCTGGCGCTGGTTCCCGCCTACCTGGCGCTGCAGCTCGCCTGGGTCGCTGGGCTGGCGCTGCTGCTCTCGGTGAGCACCGACGCGCCGCTCGGCGCAGTCGGCGGCGCGGTGATGGCGTCGATTCTGTCCCAGATATTGGAAACCATCAATGCGCTCGGCGACCTGCGGGACTACCTGCCTACCCGGTTCAACTCGGCGTGGGCCGATCTGCTGGCCTCCCCGATCGACTGGACGCACCTGGCCAGCGGAGCATTCTCCGGTCTGACCTACGCCACGGTGTTCGGGCTGGCAGCGTGGTGGCGATTCGCCACCAAGGACATCACCAGCTGACGTCGGCAGTTCGCGTACTCGACACCCAGCGTAAGCGAGCAAGCAGCTTCGCCTTCACCTCGTGCTGGTGCGATGACAGTAGGTGACCGCACCGGTTGACGAGGGGACAGGATGCTCACCCGGCGAGCGCTGGCTGACCCGCCGCTACACCATTTCAACGGGGCATTGATTGTCATCGGTCATCGTGGCGCCGCCGGCTACCGGCCGGAACACACCTTGGCATCCTACGAGCTCGCCGCGCGATTAGGCGCGGATTTCCTGGAGCCCGACCTGGTGGTAACCAGCGACGGTGTGCTGGTCTGCCGGCACGAGCCCGAGATCGGCGGCACCACCGATGTCGCCAGCCACCGTGAATACGCCGTGCGAAAGACCACCAAGATGATCGACGGCGTCGCCGTCACGGGCTGGTTCACCGAGGATTTCACCCTCGCCGAGCTCAAGTCGCTGCGCGCGGTTGAGCGGTTGCCGCAGATCCGCCAGCACGTCACCCTGTTCAACCAACGGTACGAGATTCCCACGTTCCAGGAGGTGCTGGACCTTCGGGCCCAACTGTCCGAGGAGCTGCACCGGAGGCTCGGCGTCTACCCGGAAACCAAGCACCCCACGTTCTTCCGCAACGCTGGCCTGGCGTTGGAACCTCGGCTGATGGACAGCCTGCGACGCAATCGCCTCAATCAGCCGGATGCCCCGGTGTTCGTGCAGTCCTTCGAAGTGACCAACCTCAAGCAGTTGCGCGCGGCCGGGCTGCGGACGAAGGCGGTCCAGCTGCTGGTGGCCTCCGGGGCGCCGTTCGACACCGTGGCAGCCGGCTGCGGACCGACCTACGCCGACTTGTCCACCCCAGCGGGCCTGCGGGGCATTGCGCGCTACGCCCAGGGAATCGGGCCGGACAAGCTGCAGATCATCCCCCGCAGGGCCGACGGCACGCTGGGCCGCCCCACCGTGTTAGTCGACGATGCGCATGAAGCGGGCCTGGTCGTGCATCCCTACACATTCCGTGCCGAGAACAACTTCTTGCCGGTCGACTACCAGACCTCAGCGATGCGCACTGAGTACGGGCGGGCAATCGACGAACAGATCACCTACTTGCACACCGGCCTCGACGGCCTGTTCACCGACCAGGCCGACATCAGCGTCACCGCCCGCACCGAGTACCGCACCCGCGCACGGCGCCGCGCAGCCGGTCACGCGTCGTCGGCACCGAACACAAGGATCGACGCAGTGAACCCGTGCAGGTAGTTCCGGCCCGCGACCGGGCCGATCTCGCCGGCCGCGAAGAACCCGGCCACACCGGTGGTATCGAGGCCGGCACGGACTGCCAGCACGTCGTGATCGGCGCTGGGGAACATGGTCCGGCCACGGCCGTTGCAGGAGAACAGCAGCGCACCACCCACCGGACCGGCCTCCGCGCGGAATCGGGTGAACAGTTCCCTGAGGTCCTCGTCGGCGGCGGACGCGTCACGCACCTGGAAGCGGACGGTCCGACCCACGTCCACGACCTCACCGATCGCGATCGCTCCCCGCCGCGGGTCGGCACCCACGACGCCGCGGATCAGGAAATCGCCTCGTTCGTGCTGCTCGGCGTACTCGTCCATCGCGACGCCGATCTGCAAGCCGCGCACAGCGGCCGGCCGGTCGTCAGCGGGGAGTCCGCCGACAATCTGCTCGAGCTTGGCTAGGGCTGGCATACCGGCCAGTTCCAGCAGCACGTTGCCCTCGGCCTTGGTGACGATCATCGGGGGTCCGAAGGGGCGGCAGCCCTGGCTGACCACCATGCGGGCCGCGAGGGGACCGCCAAGCACCACTCCTACCGCGCCTGCGGGCGCGCTGTGCCCGTCGAGGAACAGTCGTGCCGATTCGCCACCGCGCGGACCGCTGGCGACGCCACCGATCAATGGCAGACCATTGAGGTCGTCGTGGGAGCGCTGGACGAAATCCGCGACCGGGAAGGTGAAAGGATCGGCGAGCAGTACCGCAACGGCGTCGTCGTCGCGCCGGTCTGGCATCCCGGTGACAGCCGCACCGTCAAGGGTGCGCACCAGCTCCAGGTGCAACGGAGTGCACCTGACCCCCGGCAAGCACGCCGCGAACGCGCTCACCGCGGGTTCGCCTTCTACCCCCCGACCGGCGCCGATCACACCTCCAGCGCTACTACCCAGAGTCGTGCGGGCTCCCGCCAACGCCATGGCGCGGGTGCCCGCCAACTCGACCATCGCCGGATCGTCACCGCAGACGAACACGCACATCAAGTCTGGGCGCTGCCCGTGCAGCGGGGCCAGCGCCTGTGTGACGGCGGATTCCGCCGCCGCCGCTAGGTCGGGGCCGGCCGCCAGGCCGTCCCCGAAGCGAGACGTGAGCAGATTAGGTGGGGAGGACACCCAGGTCACCTCCGATCTACACGGTACTGGAGTCCCCCGTGTGCTGCAGCTAAGCAACCGACGAGTGCACTTCCGCCGTTCGCCGTCCGTTGAGGTGCCGTTATGTGAACGGTCACATCCGACGCGTCTCATTCGGGGACCTTCGATCCCGTGGTCACCCACCGAGGGAGCGCGACGCGACCAGTTGCAAGACCCGGCTGCCCATCATCGCTGCAGCGGCGGCCATTGCCGCCACCCTGACCACGGCCTTCCCGGCCGCAGCAGGGGCACAGGACACTTCACAGCGGTCGTCATCGCCTACGACGACGACTCCGATGGGTGGTACGACCACCAGCCCAGTCCGATCGTCAACCCCAGCCAGTCCCCGCAGGATGCCTCTCGCCGGGCCACTCACCGGCATGTTCGACTTTCCACACCACCACGCTGGCGACCTCATCCTCGACCCCACCACCGGCACGCCGGGCTGATTACTGACCGTCGGCGGCTTGCTCGTCACTGAGATCTGGATGGCGCCCGTCAGCTTGGTGGACCGGCCGCCAGCCGCACCCCGGCATTCTGCTGCTGACCGGACTGGTCCGCCCACGCCACACGCACCAGGTCGCCGGGGTGATGGCCGGTCAGCAAGCTGGTGAGCGCCGTGGGCGAATCGACCGCCGCGCCGTCCAACGCCACAATGACGTCCCCGGCCGCCAACCCGGATTGTTCACTCGGCGAGCCAGGAGTGACCCCCGCGACGAGGACCCCAGGAACAGCAGAGCCGTACCGGCTTCCCGACCGGCCGTACTCCGCCCTGGGTGTCGGCTCCCGGACCATGATGCCGAGAATGCCGGTCGGTCCGATGTGGACGTTCGCGGAACTGGTACCGCTATCGATCTGCTTGCTGATCGCGATCGCATCGTTGATCGGGATCGCCATTCCCTCGCTAGTCGAGGGTTCGAACCGGGAGCCGCCGGCACCCGCGGTGTCGACCCCGACGACCTGTCCCGCGGTATTCACCAACGGGCCCCCTGAGTCACCGGGCGCCACGTTGGCTGCGACCTGGATCAGCCCGTCAAGCTGCTCACTGCTTCCGGTTGTGTCGTCGCTGACGGTGACGGCCTGATCGAGCGCGGACACTGTGCCCGCGGCGATACTCGGGGTACCGCCGACGCCACCGGCATTACCGATCGCCGCGATCACATCCCCCATTGCGACCGCGTTGGAGTCCCCGATCGAGGCGGTCTGCAAACCAAAGGCACCCTGCATCTGGAGCACCGCGACATCATGATTGCGGTCGTAACCCACCACCGTCGCCGGGTAGGTCCGGCCATTGCCGATGTCGGTCACCGTGATGTTGGTGGCACCACTGATCACGTGGTTGTTGGTCAGCAGCTCACCGGAGGGGCTGAGCACGATTCCGGTGCCAGCGCCCTCGCCGTTCTGGTAGCCCAGCTGGGTGTTGATGTCCACCAGACCCGGAGCGACCTTGGCCAACAACGCCGAGACATCCGCCGACCCACCGGGCTGGATTGCCGGCGGCGAGACCGTCGACGGTGCCCACGGTGCGGAGGCTCCTGATGGCACCCGCAGCGACGACACCAACGGCACAGTGAAGGCTGCCTGCCAGGCGGCTCGACCCACGCCAAGCGCCCCGGCAGACAGCATTGCGGCGACGATCAGGACAACCACCAGGCGCAGCGGATGCCTTCTCGGGGGCGGAGGAACCTGCGGGGGCCAGTAGCCGCCCGGACGGTCGACCTCGCTCACGGCGGCTCCTCTCCGCGACCTCGGAACAGTTCTCCTCCCTCGAGTACACCGCCGCAACCTGAGAGTGGCCTGGGTGCAGCTTGTGAATGCTCCGCAGCGGGCCGGTCAACCCTCGAACAGCGCACGTCCCCAATACCCCGACGCATCCGCGATGCCCCGCGGGCAAGCGAACAGCGCGGAACCGACATGGCGGATGTACTCGTTGAGCGCATCGTGTTTCCCGAGCTTGCGCTGCAGCGTGATGAACTGTGCAGGGTCCTTCTGGAAACTGATGAAAAACAGTCCGGCGTCCAGCGTGCCGGTCCGCGCGTCTATGCCATCGGTGAAGGAGTACCCGCGGCGCAGGATCCGCACGCCATCGTTGGCTTCGAACGCTGCTAGCCGGATGTGCGCGTTGTCCGGGATTGTGAGCGCGCCGTCCGTGGCACGGCCCGCAAAGTCGGGGGTGTCGAACTCGGCTTTGCCGGTGAGCGGGGCGCCGGTGTACTTCGCGCGGCCGAACACCGCCTCCTGATCGCTGAGCACGTCCCGGTCCCAGGTCTCGACGAACATCCGGATTCGACGCGCCACCAGGTAGCTCCCGCCGCGCATCCACTCCTGCCCCGCCTCAGCGCCGACCCACACGTGCTTGGCCAGGGCCGCCGAGTCGTCGCTGCGGATGTTGCGGGTGCCGTCCTTGAATCCCATCAGGTTGCGAGGCGTCTGCTGCGTCGTGCCGGTGACAGAGGTGCGACCGAAGCCGAGCTGCGTCCACCGGGTGACCACTGCGCCGCGTCCTAGCCGGGCGAGGTTGCGCACCGCGTGAAAGGCGACCTGCGGGTCGTCGGCGCAGGCCTGGATGGCGATGTCACCTCCGCAGCACGCTGGGTCGAGGGTCTCGCCGGGCATCGCCGGCAGCGCGGCGAACGCCGCCGGGCGGCGAGGCGCCAGCCCGAAACGTCCGTCGAACAGGGTTGGGCCGAAGCCGACGGTGACAGTCAGCCGGCCAGGTGAGAGCCCGACCGTCTCCCCGGTGTCCGCCGGGGGCACCTCGCCGGCGAGCGAGTCGCCGGGAACCATGACGCCTCGGCTCATCGCCTCCGCCGCTGCGGTCCACGTCTTGAACATGTCCACCAGGTCCTCGCGGCGGGTGGCCGTGACGTCGAAGGCAGCGAAAGCCAGCCGGTCCTGTACGTCAGTGGTGATCCCGGCCTGGTGACTGCCGTAGAACGGCACGCCCTGCTGGGCGCTACCAGCGGTGTCGGTGGCGTGCGCGCAGCTGGTGAGCCCGGCACCGGAGGCGCCGAGGATCCCGAGCCCCGCAACACCTCCCAACAGGCGCCGCCGCGACACCGCACCGCTGACAATCTGTCGAGCCGAGGTGGGTTCCATCTCAGACCACCAACCCCGCGACCCTGGATAACGGCTCCGCCAGCGCGTTCACCGCGTCGGCAAGCTCGCGCCGCTGGTCTTCGGGAACTGCGCTGTAGTCGACGTAGCCATCGCCCTGCCGGTGCTTCGACAGCTGGTCCGCCACGTCGGTGAAGCGTCCCTCCAGCCGTTGGGCGAGATCCGGGTCCTTGGCCGCCAGCGCCGGCTTGAGCAGCTCAAAACACTCACGTGCGCCGTCGACGTTGGCCGCGAAGTCCCACAGGTCGGTGTGCGAGTACCGGTCCTCCTCCCCCGTCACCTTCTTTGTCGAGACCTCATTGAGCAACTCGACGGCACCGTTGGCCAGCTGCGCCGTCTGGTAGGTCTCGCCGGCCACCTTCGACTTGAGCGTGATCACGTCAGCGTCGAGCTTGTCGGCCATGGGACTCATCCCCTCGAGCGTCTTGTCCTGCCAGATCGCCTTCTCGATGCGGTGGAAGCCGGTCCAATCAGCCGGGTTGTCCACGTCGTCGATGCGGGCGTCGATGCTCGGGTCCAAATCCCCGAAGCTCTCGGCCACCGGCTCGATGCTCTCGTAGTGCAGCCGCGCCAGCGGAAACATCTGCTTCGCCTTCTCGATATCGCCGGCACGTACCGCGTCAGTGAACTGCTTGGTGGCGGCCGCCAACTGATCTACCTCGGCGACGACGTAATCGTGATAGCCCTGCGTGGCGGCGGCCAGCGAAGCGTTTCCGGGGGCGGTACCCGGTTGGGCTGAGCCACCCGTGACGGTGAAGGGCCAACTGTTCGTCGCGCCGCCGGCGCAGTGAATGCGGTACGCGCCGCCATCGTCGAGGCGCAGCGAGAAGCTACCGGACAGACCCGGCGTGAGACTCTCCTTCTCACCCAGGATCCTGTTTTCGCGCAGCAGCTCTACCTCGGTCACAAAGCGCGATCCGGAGTTAGTGATCGTGAACGTCACCGGACCCGCAGGGACGCTCGCCGGTTGCGGCTCGCAGCCGGCGTCCGACAGCGCGATCTTCACCTCGGTCGCCGGGAAGGCGGGTTGAGCAGGCCGTCCTGGCCCGCTACAGCCAGTCATCAGAACCGCAGTGGAAGCCAGCAGGACTGCACCTCGACGGAACCCAATCACCACTGTGGGTAGCATGTTAGCCTCACCTCACTCTTTGGTGTCTGAGGTTAGGCTTCGCTAAGCAATCGTGTCAACGGGCTGCTATGGAACCGAGACGGTGCTGCCATCCTCGGGGTGGACCAGCCTCGGGAGACGCCGCAGGGCGAGATCCGGGTCCGAGCGGCCACATCGCACCGCTGGGTTCAGCTCAGTGCCGACCGAAGCGTGCCGAGTTCGTCCGACGACAATTCCCACTCACCGGCTGCGGCATTGGCTCGCGCCTGTTCGGGTTTCGTCGCGCCCGCGATGACCGAAGCAATCGCCGGCATGGCCGCCAATCCGGCGATTCCAACCTCCAGCAGCGAGCGTCGGTGCTCCGCACCGAACCGCTGCAACGCTTCGAGCTTGTCGAACACGTCGTCGGTCAACTCCGACTCACGCCCGGTCAGACGCGTCCCACGAGGTGGAGCCTGTCCTCGACTGTACTTGCCGGTGAGCAATCCATTTGCCAGGGGGAAATACGGCAATACGCCGACTCCGCGATTCACGCACGACGGTATAATTTCCTGTTCCGCGTCACGTTGCAGGAGATTGTAGTGATTCTGCGCCGACACGAACCGAGCCTGATGCTGAGTTCGAGCAATCCAATCGGCATCGGCGATCTGCCATCCGGCGAAGTTGGACGAGCCGATGTAACGCACTTTACCATCCGTGATGAGCTCATCGAGCGTCGCCAGTGTCTCTTCCAGCGGAGTGACGCCATCAGGCACATGGTATTGGTAGAGGTCGATGTAGTCGGTCTGCAAACGGCGAAGGCTCTCCTCCACCGCGCGTCGTATGTAGGTACGCGATCCCCGCGCAACTGTTCCGTCCCCCATGTCCATGCCGAACTTCGTCGCCAGCACGACGTGCTCGCGCCGGCCCGCGAGCACCTGGCCCAGGAGCTCCTCTGATCCGCCCTTGCTGCCGTAGATGTCGGCGGTGTCGACGAGCGTCACGCCGCAGTCGAGAGCGGCATCGACGACGCTACGCGTCTCTTTCAGGCCGATACGACCACCGAAGTTGTTGCCTCCGAGGCCTATCACTGACACCGTGAGACCCGACTCACCTAACTGCCGATAACGCATGTCAACCCCCCACAGCGAATCCTGCCATACCCGCTCCGGCGCAGCAGCGCTTCTTCCCGCTCTGCCTCCCGACATCCACCGCTATCGATACCGAAAACCGTCGAGGAAACGCCGGAAGAGGCCGCCTTCGGGCGGGAGCGCAGGAGCGGGTGGCGGTGCGATGCGATGCTGGCGCGCGATCGGCTGCTCGTAGTCGGTTCTGGCGATAGCGTCGACCACCTGAGACTCATCGAAGTCTTCGGAGCCTTCGATGACGGGGACGAAGCCGACGAGAACACCGTCTCGCATCACTTGTGCTTCGAGGCTCGCGGTGCCGTCGGAGTCCCACATCGCCTCCCGCCCGTCGGAAAGCGACACACGCACCCCGCTCTGGTAGACACCCACCCTGGCCAGGTGCGCGTCGATCCCGCGATCGCGCAGCGCGTCGGCGACCCGTCGGGCCCTGTTCTCGTCCATCGCTAAAACCTACCTCCGGCGCTCGCCAGAGCGTCTGTCAAGCGGCGGCTGCGGCGGGAGCCGCCGACTCGAGGGCAAGTTCGAGCACCTCGCGGACGTCGCCGACCAGCCGCACGGTGAGCTCCTGGCGTACCGACTCTGGCACGTCGTCGAGGTCGGGTTCGTTGCGCCGGGGCAGCAGCACCGTGGTGATCCCGGCCCGATGCGCGGCGAGCAACTTCTGCTTCACGCCGCCGATCGGCAGCACCCGTCCGGTCAGCGACACCTCACCGGTCATCGCGACGTCAGCGCGCACCGGCCGTCCCGACAGCAAAGAGGCCAGCGCAGTGGTCATCGTGATCCCGGCGCTAGGTCCGTCCTTGGGTACCGCCCCGGCCGGAACATGCACGTGCACACCACGCTCGGCCAGGTCGCCGACTGGCAACTCCAACTCCGTCCCGTGCGAGCGCAGGTAGGACAGCGCGATCTGCGCAGACTCCTTCATCACGTCGCCGAGCTGCCCGGTGAGGGTGACATCCGTCGATCCAGTCCCCTTGTCTGCCAGCGCGGCCTCCACGAACAACACATCGCCGCCGGCGCCGGTCACCGCGAGCCCGGTCGCCACGCCCGGCACGGCCGTCCGCTCCGCAGACTCCGGAGTGTGTTTCGGCTGACCCAGGTAGTCCCGCAAGTCAGCTGGTCCGATGTGGACCGGAAGCGGGTGCTGACTCAGCGCCAGCCGGGTGGTCACCTTGCGCAGGATCCGGGCGATCGAACGCTCCAGCTGCCGCACTCCAGCCTCTCGGGTGTACTCGCCGGCGATCCGACGCAGCACAGCGTCCTCGACGCGCACCTCCCCCGAGCTCAGTCCGGCCCGGTCGAGCTGGCGACGCAGCAGATGGTCGCGGGCGATCGCGACTTTCTCGTCCTCGGTGTACCCGTCCAGCGTCACCAGCTCCATCCGGTCGAGCAGCGGCGCGGGAATCGAGTCGAGGACGTTGGCCGTCGCAAGGAACATCACGTCGGACAGGTCCAGCTCGACTTCGAGATAGTGATCGCGGAACGTGTGGTTCTGCGCCGGGTCGAGCACTTCGAGCAGCGCGGCTGTCGGGTCGCCGCGGTAGTCCGAGCCGAGCTTGTCCACCTCGTCGAGCAGTACTACCGGGTTCATCGTGCCCGCCTCGGACAGCGCCCGCACGATCCGACCCGGCAGTGCCCCGACGTAGGTCCGGCGGTGCCCCCTGATCTCCGCCTCGTCGCGCACGCCGCCCAGGGAGACACGCACGAACTTGCGTCCCATAGCCCTGGCCACCGATTCACCGAGCGAAGTCTTGCCGACCCCGGGCGGCCCTACCAGCGCGAGCACCGCCCCGCTGCGCCGGCCACCGACGACTCCCAGGTTTCGGTCGGCACGCCGTCGGCGCACCGCCAGGTACTCGATGATGCGGTCCTTGACCTCGTCCAGCCCGAAGTGGTCGGCATCGAGCACCTCACGGGCGCCGGCGATGTCGAAGGTGTCGTCGGTGCGAGAGTTCCACGGCATTTCCAGCACGGTGTCCAGCCAGGTGCGGATCCAGCCGACCTCAGGTGAGGACTCGGCGGTCCGCTCCAACTTGTCGACCTCGGTCAACGCGGCCTTGTGGACGTGCTCGGGCAGCGCCGCGGCTTCCACCCTGGCCCGGTAGTCCGCCTCCTCGGAGGCGGGCTTGCCGTCGAGTTCGGCCAGCTCCTTGCGGATCGCTGCGAGTTGCTGGCGCAGCAGGAACTCCCGCTGCTGGCGCTCCATGCCGTCCTTGACGTCCTTGTTGATCGTCTCCGCGACGTCGAGCTCGGCGAGGTGCTCCTGGCCCCACCCGACGAGCTTACCCAACCGCACCGCCACATCCGGGGTCTCCAGCAGCCAGAGCTTCTGCTCCTTGGTCAGATAAGAGGCATACCCGGCGAGGTCAGCCAGCGCTCTAGGCTCGTCAACCTGCCGTACCGAATCGATCATCTGCCAGGCGCCGCGACGCTGCAGCAGGCTGATCATCAAAGTGCGGTACTCCTGGGCGAGCTCGTGCGCCCGGTCGTCGACCGTCGCCTCGTCCAGGACGGTGGCCTCCACCCACAACGCCGCACCCGGACCCGTCGTGCCGGTTCCGATCCGGACCCGGACCGTCGCCCGCACCACAGCCGCCTGCTCTCCACCGGGCAGCCGACCGATCTGTTCCACCACGCCCCACGCACCCACCGAGGCGTACCTGCCCTCAAGCCGGGGCACGAGCAGCACCTGCGCCTCGGCGGCAGGATCTTCAGCGGTCGCTGCCTGAGCAGCTTCGATGGCGGCCCGGATCTCGGCGTCCGCCAGCCGCACCGGAACCACCATTCCCGGCAACACCACCGCGTCGGTGAGCGGTAGAACCGGCAACTGCACAGTATTGGTCAAGATAGTCACACTCCATGGCGAGAAAATTGAGTCAAGTAGGCTCAACCGGAGCGGCCATCTCGATATTCCAGGGTGGTCAGCCCCCTGGACTGCGCGTACTCATCCTTCAGCGTGATCGTCTCCTGCTCCAGGGTCAGCTCATGCTGGCGGGCGTCTCGATCGCGATTACTTCGGCGCGGGCCTCTCCCGACGGCGATTGGTAGGTGATCGTGTCGCCCGCGCTGCTACCGACCAGTGCACGGGCCAGCGGACTACCGGTTGTCATGGCAGTGGACTCTTCACCGTCCATAATCTCTTCTGTGATCGCGACCGCGCGCATGGTCCTAGTCGTTCCGTCGGCGAACCGCAGGGTTACGACTGTTCCGTCTGCCAGCTCGTCGTCGCCCCCAGCCGCGGTGCCGTCCCGCAGCTGTCCGATCTGCTCGGTCACCTGTGCGATCCTCTCGTCCACCCAGGACAGGTCTTCGGACTGCTCGAGGGCCGCGGCGGCGTCCGCTCGGTCGCCGGCCGTATCCCGGTTGCCCAGCCCTTCAGCGAGTTCTCGGCGGCGGCTGTGCAGGGCCGCCAATTCCTGCTCGAGTCGCTCCACCGCCGCTGCGCCCGCTTGGCTGCGGTACTGATCCGACTGGCCTTGGGTCACCATCGATATCCCCTCTCGGGTGCTGTCTCCCCTCAGGTGTCGAAGAGCTCTTGCCGTGGTTTACCCAACAACCCCGGCATCGAATCAGCGCGGCCTGCTACCTCCGGGTGGCGCGGACATGATTTGGGTGGCCAGTCGCTCAGTGATGTGCAGCCGCGGAGTGTTCTCCCGGGCCCGGTCCGCGATCTGCCGCGGGTTCAACCCCATACCGTGATAGAGCCGGACGATCTTCTCCTGCTCAGCGTCCCAGGGTCTGCGGGGCGGCGCGGTCCTCGGTTCGGGGATCCGTACGGGGCTGGACCGGACTGGCGCGGCGGGTGCAGCGCGCCGCTCGCGGTAGTCCAGCCCCAGGGCGGCGTCCTTCTTGGCGAGTTCCCCGGCTTCGCCGCGCCGCCGGATCTCGGCCTCATCAGCGACGATGAAGCTGTCTGCGCTTTTGTTGACCCCGACAGCGGTGATCGCCACCCCGCGGTAGTGCACTGCCTGGCATTGCGCCTTCGTGCAGTACCGGTACCCGAGCTCCGCCCGTTCTTCGAGTAGCTCGTCACCGCATTCGATACAATTTTCTACGCACGTCACTTCGTCGAGCACCTCCACGCGATTCAACGCCTGGACCAGCTTCCCTCTTCCACTACTCGTCTCCTGGCGCACGGCGCCACACCGCGGTCATGCCCTCGCTGCGCAGCCACACCCTGTCCAGTTCCCGACGGCGGTACTGCTGCAGACAGGTATCTGAGACCTCTGGTGAGTAGACGTCGAACACGTTGCCCCGCTGGCCGTAGACCAGGACCGCGTGACAGTCGACTTCGCCCCAGTCGTTGTCGACCGAAAGCCACACGACGCAGCCGCGGTCCAGTGCGCGCCCGATGTCGGGGAGCGTGGGCTGCCGGTACTCAGCCAGCATCCTGGCACCGAAGGTGCTCAACTCTTGGGCCGCGAGACACTCGCGGCGGTGCCGCTCCAGCCGCTGCGATGTCCAGTACTCGTCCCACGACGAGTCCCACTCCTGGCAGTAATAGTGCCGGAGGTAGTCGAAGCCCTCCTGCACGTACCGCTCAGGCTGGTAGGCACACACCATGAGCAGGGACAGGCCCTGCTCCAGCAGGAAACGCCTGGCACCGACGCGCTGGGCTGCGCTGCCTGGCTCCCGACCGACCTCACGATCAACCCACTGCGTGTCCGGAGTATCGGTGACCCCTAACACGTACAAGACGTTCGCAGTGACACAGGTCAAGCAAGAATTGTCGTCCGCTTGATGAAGGTCCAGCGGTTCTCGCCGGCGTCTCACGACGGTCACGGCACGAACCCCACATGGCAACTGTAGCTGGACGCTCGGGAGGTGGTGTCCCCGGCGCGGTTCGTACAGCATTCACCACGAAACCGTTGTTTCCTGCTGATAGAAGACGTGACCGTTTCACCGCTTTATGACCAGAGTCGGTTCGGGTGTTTACCGACGATCTCGGTCCGGACGTTCCCGCGAGGTCGACGAGGCGCAGGCCGCCGTGTGAGACGATCGGGTTTGTCGCTGAGTCGTCGATCTTGCACCTGGAGCCGCTGCATGGACTTACTGCTCTCCGTTGGTCGAGTGTTATCTAGTCCCAAAGATGACCCCATCCTCGATTGCGCCATCCTCATTCGCGACAAGATCATCACCGCGATCGGCCCTCGCTCGGACGTGGCCGCTCTCGCCTCACCGGATGCCGCCCGGCTGAATTACCTCTCCTCGACCGCATTACCCGGGTTGATCAACGCTCACGTACATCTGGCGTTTGACGCCGGCCCCGATCCGATCACGACCTTGGCGAGCAGTGACGACGATAGCTTGCTCACCGGCATGGCGACCCGGGCTAGGTACCTTCTCCAAGCGGGGGTGACCACGACCCGCGACCTTGGTGACGTCGGCGGCCTCGCCGCTCGACTCCGCGACGAGATTAACGCAGGACGTCAGCACGGTCCACGGATTCTCGCCGCCACCATCCCACTAACCATCCCTGGCGGTCATTGTCATTTCCTGGGAGGTGAGGTCGACGGTGAGAATGAGATTCGGGCGATGGTTCGCCGCAACGCCAGCCGCGGCGCTGATTTGATTAAAGTGATGGCCAGTGGTGGGCAGTTCACTCCGACCGGGCCCGCGATGTGGGAATCCCAGTTCAGTGCGGCTGAGCTGTGTGCCGCAGTCGACGAGGCGCACCGACTCGGGTTACCGGTAGCCGCTCATGCCCATGGCACTGACGCCATCGCCACCGCAGTGGCCGCCGGCGTGGACACCATCGAGCATTGCACGTGGCTCACCGAAGGGTTCCGCTCTGATCCTCGGGAAGACATTGCCACCCAAATCGTCGCTCGCGGTATCTTCGTGTGCATCGGATTAGGTCCAGGGTGGCGGGCATTCGCAGAACGGCTCGGACCCGAACGGGCGGAGACGATGTTCAACCGCCTACGGTGGATGAGGGACCAAGGCATCCGGCTGATCATCGGGACCGACGCTGGGTTACCGGGCTCGGCGTTCAACGATTTCGTCAGCGCCCTCGAACTGTATGAGTACGTGGGATTCAATCGGTCACAGATCCTGGAGATGGCCACCACCGGTGCCGCCAACGCACTAGGGCTGTCCGGGCGGACCGGGCGCCTCGCGATAGGGTATGACGCAGACCTGATCGTCGTCGATGGTGATCCGGTAGCGGAGTTGAATGCGTTGCGTAAGCTACAGATGACGGTGGCCCGCGGGCGTACGTCTTTCTTCAACCCCAACCGATAAGCTGCGGCTACGTTCCACGGCCGGGCACGTCGGGAAAGGTGTAGCGGCGGGATCGAGACCACCACCGTCGCGACCGTCAGCGAGCCGGTGGACTCGTTGAGCGGCTCCGCGAGGCCATAGCGGAACAGTGACGCGGCTCGGTGTCCAGGCCTGCGTCATCCTTGTTGTGCCGGGAGCGGGATTCGAACCCGCATGCCCCTAGGGACAGACGCTTTTGAGGCGTCCGCGTATGCCATTCCGCCACCCCGGCCAGCACATCGCTCAGCGTCGAGCACCAGGATGCTAGCAGCGCAACAGGGCCGAACGCTCGCAGCGCCACGGTCGTGGGTACGGATCACATCTTCGTCACGACAACCGACCGGCCGTGCCCTCCTTGCACCGGCGGCACTACGGTCTGACGATCGCATCGCGAGACGCCGACCACGGCTACCCCTCGCAGGCGACTGTTGGTGAGGAGACATGGCATGGCATACCGCACCGTTGTCCGCGCGGCGGCGCTTCTCGGGGCCCTGTCGGTCGTGATAGCCGGCTGCGGCGGTGGCAACACCACAACGGCCCAGGGACCAGCCACCGTTGGTCCGCCCGCGAAGCAGTGTGATCCCCGTGACGCTGTGCAGGCCAAAGCCAGCGGACAGCCGAGCACCGCGCCGTTGAAGATCGGCGCTTTGCTGCCGGAGACCGGCAGCCTGAGCTTCCTGGGCCCCCCCGAGTTCGCGGCCGTCGACATGGCGGTCAAGGAGATCAACGCGGCCGGTGGGGTGCTGGGCAACCCGGTCGTCAACATCCGGGGCGACTCCGGTGACGACAAGACGGACACGGCCAACCAGACCGTTGACCGGGAACTCGGCCAAGGCGCGCAAGTGATCATCGGTGCGGCCGCCTCGGGAGTCACCAAACTGGTCATCGACAAGATCACCGGTGCGGGCGTGGTCGAGTTTTCGCCGGCCAACACTTCCGACGAATTCACCTGCTGGCCGGACAAGGGCCTGTACTTCCGGACCGCCCCGCCGGACCGGCTGCAGGCCCAGGCCTTGGCGGCGCTGATGGCCACCGACGGTGCGCAACGGATCTCCATCTTGGCTCGCAACGACCCCTACGGCAGCGGCCTGGCCGACAACACGGTGCAGAACCTGCGTGCTGCCGGCATTCCGCAGAACCAGATTCAGAAGATCATCTATGATCCCAACGCGACGTCGTACAACACCGAGATCGACGACGTCCGGCAGTTCAACCCGGACGCGATCGCGGTGATCGGCTTTGACGAATCGAAGAAGATCTTGACCCGGATGAGCGAGGTACGCATCGGGCCGGGGCAGAAATTGGTTTATGGGACCGACGGCAACATGGGCAACGCGCTGGGCATGGGCCTGCCGCCCGGCCTGCTCAACGGCATGAAGGGCACCGCCCCGTTGAGCAAGCTGTCGCCTGGCTTCGAGCAGCGGCTGCGGGCCGAGGATCCCAGAGTGGTCGATACCAACTACGCCGGTGAGGCCTACGACGCCGTCGTCATCGTCGCGCTGGCCGCCGAACGGGCGAAGTCGACCAAGGGGGTGGACATCGCCTCGGAGATCAACGGGATCACCAAAGACGGTGAGAAATGCACCACCTTCCGGCAGTGCCGGGACATCATCGACAGTGGCGGTAACCCCGACTACGACGGTGTCACCGGCACCCTGGACTTCAATGCTGCCGGTGAGCGCGCGGTGGGTTCCTACGGAATATTGAAATTCAACGCCCAGAACAAGATCGACGAAGCCGCCATCCAGTACCGCGTAGTGGGCCGCTGACGAGCGATAACAACGCATTCAGCGGGGTTTCGGAGTATCGAATGACCCCGCTCAGCCCGCTGAATGCGGTATGACGGCGCGGGATCCGGCTAGGGTGCCTAGGTAGAGTTCGATCACTTGGGGGTCCTTCATCAGGGCTGAGCCGGTGTTGGTATAGGCGTTGCGGCCCTGGTCCAGCACGTAACCTCGGTCGCAGACCTGCAGGCAGCGCCGGGCGTTCTGCTCCACCATCACGATGGACACGCCAGCTGCATTGATCTTCTTGCAGCGTACGAACACTTCGTCGGCGAACATCGGCGACAGTCCGGCAGAGGGCTCGTCGAGCAGTAAGACCGCTGGTTCCATCATCAGCGCTCGGCCCATCGCGACCATCTGCCGCTCGCCACCGGACAGCGCGGCAGCCTTGGTTTTGCGTCGCTCACCGAGCAGCGGGAACAGCGAGCACACCGCGTCGAATCTCGTGGTGAAGGTACGCGGCCGCAGGTAGACCCCCATCTGCATGTTCTCCTCGATGGTCAGCGAGGCGAACACGTTGTTGTTCTGCGGCACGTAGCCGACACCCTTGGTGACCAGCGTGTGCGCTTTGGCGGCGGTGATGTCGGTGTCGCGCAGCGTGACCACGCCGTCGCGCACTGGGATCAGCCCGAACATCGCCTTGAGCAGTGTTGACTTGCCGGCACCGTTGGGCCCGATGATGCCGACGATCTCGCCCTCGCAGAGGTAGAAATTGCACCCCTGCAAGATGTTCACCCCCGGCAGGTAGCCGACCACCAGGTCGTCGGTCCGCAACAGCGCGCCTCGGGCCAGCTCGCGGTGTCGCTGCGGCGTCGCGGCCAGCTCGGCGGGCGACAGCCCAACACCGATCGAGTCATCGGTCGAGGCGGTCACGCCGACAGATCCTGACCGCGTTCGATGGCCGCCTCGAGCTCGCTTTCGATCTCGGCGACGAGCATCGCCGTCTGGCCCACCGGGTTGCCGTCGGCGTCGAACTCCAGTACCTGATCGTGGTGCGAGCCCAGGTAAGCGTCGACCACCGCCCTGTTGGCCGACAACGCCTCGGACCGACCCTCGGCGATCACCCGGCCCTGTGCCATCACCACCACCCAGTCACTGATGTCCCGGATGACGTCCATGTCGTGCTCCACGAACACCACGGTCATGCCGTCATCGCGCAGCGACTTGACGTGTTGCAGGAGACTCTCGGTGAGCGCGGGGTTCACCCCGGCCATCGGCTCGTCGAGCATCACGACGGCCGGATCCATCATCAGAGCCCTGGCCATCTCCAGGAGCTTGCGCTGGCCACCGGACAGGCAGCCGGCGAGATCGTGGGCTTTGGCGTCCAGTTGGAACCGGGTGAGCAGCTCCATCGCCTTGCCGGTGTTGGCCTGCTCCTGCCGTCCCCAGGTGCCGAGCAGAGCGCCGAAGAACCGCTCCCCGGTCTGCTGCGGGGCGGCCAGCCGCATGTTGTCCAGCACTGTGAGCTTGGCGAGCGCCTTGGTGAGCTGGAACGTGCGGACCAACCCTCGGCGGGCCACCTGGTGCGGGGCGAGCCGGGACAGTGGAATCCCGTCGAAGGTCCAGCGACCGGTGTCGGGCCGGTCGAACCCGGTGAGCAGGTTGAACAAGGTGGTCTTGCCCGCGCCATTCGGACCGATCAGCCCGGTGATCCAGCCCCGTTGGAACTCGAGGTGAGCCACGTCGACGGCCCGTACGCCGCCGAATGAGCGAGTGATCGAATCGATCACAAGCACCGGGTCGGGCTTGCGGGCACCCGGTTGCGCGGGCACTTCGGCTGACACCTCAACGCGCATCGAGCAGCACCTCACTCCGCTTGCCGAAGATGCCCTGCGGTCGGAAGGCCATCAGCACCGCCAGAGCCACCCCCACCAGAACGAACCGGATAGCGCCGACATCTTGATTATCGATGAAGGAGATCAAGGGGTTACTACCCGCGGTGGCCTGGCGCAGAAAATTATCGGTGATCGAGAGCACAAACCAGAAGATCATCGAGCCGATGACCGGACCGAACACGCGACCGGCGCCGCCGATGATGAGGGCCGCATAGGCGAAAAAGGTCTGCGGCGGCGAGTAGAAGTCCGGCGTGAGCGACTGCGTGGTCAGTGCAAAGACGATCCCACCTACCGCACCGAAGACCCCACCCAAAACCAACGCCTGCATCTTGTAGACGAAGACGTTCTTGCCCAATGCGCGGACTGCATCCTCGTCCTCCCGGATCGCCTTGAGCACCCGGCCCCACGGGCTGCGTACCAGGAGGAACACCAGGATCAGCGACAGACCCACCACAGTCCAGCCCACACAGATCGCCCACAGATCCTGGCCGAGGAAACGTACCCCGTAAAAATCATAGAAACGACCGTTGTCGAAAGGGCTGAGCTGGCGGAAGCTGCCGCCGTAGCCGGTGAGACCCTGGGTCCCACCGGAGAAATCCGTCATCGACGTCGACCGGGTGATCAGCCGCAGGATCTCTGCAGCCGCGATCGTGACGATCGCCAGATAGTCCGCACGCAGCCGCAGCGTCGGGATCCCGAGCAACAGCGCGAGGACTACCCCCGCGACGATCCCCACCAGCACTCCCGACCACAGCGGCAGGCCGAAATACAGCACCGCGATGCCCATTCCGTACCCGCCGACCAACGCAAAGCCGATCTGACCGAAATTGAGCAGACCGCCGTAACCGAAGTGAACGTTCAGGCCGATCGCGAGCAAGGCGAAAAAGATCGCCGACGGGCCGACCAACGCTGCGATGCCGTTGGCGAGCAGACTCGCGATGTCGATCATCTGCTCACCCGATCCGCGCCCGGCTGCCGAGCAAACCCTGCGGCCTGATCACCAGGATGACGATGAGGACAGCGAGCCCACCCAGGTACTTCAGGTCGACCGGGATGACTTGTGCGGATACCTGCACCAGCACTCCCACGACGAGGCAGCCCAACAGCGCGCCGTAGGCGGTGCCCAGCCCACCCAGGATCACCCCGGCGAACATCAGCAGCAGGAGGTTGAAGCCCATCTCGTACTGCACCGTGCCGCCCAACTCGGACAGCCCGAACAGCACGCCGCCCAACGCCGCCAGTGCGCCGGCCAGGATCCACACGAACAGCACGACCCGTTCGACGTTGATGCCCGACGAAGCGGCCAGATCCCGGTTATCGGCCACCGCCCGCATGGCCTTGCCGATCCTCGTCCGTTGCAGCAGCAGTGCGACCCCGACCAGCACGGCCAGGCTGATCACGATCGTGGCGAGATCCTTGTCGGTGATGCTGATGAACCCGTAGTTGCGTTCCACCTGATTGGTGTAATCGGCGAACGACTCCGACCGGCCGCCGAAGTAGATCAGCACCAGATAACGCAGCGCCAGCGCCAGCCCGATGGAGATCACCAGCTGGGCGATGAGGCCGGCCCGGCGCCGCCGCATCGGCCGCCAGATAGCGAGGTCAGTGGCCGCGCCGAGAGCGGCACCGGCCACGATGGCCAGCAAGGTGGCCCAGATCAGCTGCAGCCCGAAAGTGACGTTCAGCGTCCAGGCCAGCACGGCTCCGATCGTGACCAGCTCGCCGTGCGCGAAGTTGGTCAGCCCGGTCGTCCCGAAGATCAGTGACAGGCCAACCCCGGTGATGCCGATGACCAGGCCGAACCGGATGCCGTCGACCAGTACCCGCAGGGCCGTCGCGCTCGCCGATGTCTGCAGCCCGGCACGCTGCGCGCCGAATCGGAACACCACCAGCGACAACGTTCCTGGCGCCACATCGCGGACCACCTCGCCCTGCAGCACGGTAACGCCCGGCGGCAGGGATTGTCGATCGATCCGGAAGGTGTATTGGCCCGGGGTGGGTACGGTCAGTTCCCAGCGACCACCGGTGTTCGACGTAGTCGAGGCGACCTGCTGTCCGCTGGCGTCGAGGGCCTGCACCCGGACGCCGGACAGCAGCGTGCCGTCGACGTTGCGCAGGGTGCCGCTGACCGGCAGACCCGGCTGCTCGGGTGGGGCTGGCTGCGATGATGTGCCGTGCGGTGGTTGCTGCGTGGCCAGTGCCGGAGCGGCCAGCCCGGTCAGGGCGGCGATCGCGATCAGTGCGCCGAGCACCGCGCGCAGCAGGCCGGCAACCGGCCGGGTGAAGCCGGAATTGTCCGGCCGTGCCCCGTCCGGCGACCGGACAGGCCCTACTGGTCGCACGGCGGCGCTCCTCCTCCACGGGATAGACATCGGCCCGCGGCCGGTGCAGCCACCGCCAGCCGAGCAAGTGCCCATAGTGAGCTATCGGCAGCGCGTCCTAGCCAGCAGGCCTGCCAACGAGTCTGACGCGCGCAGCCGGGTGACCTCGAACGGGACGCCGGACGTTGTCACGCAGAACCTCCTAGGCCAGGGATCTCGCCACTCTAGGTGCTGGCGCAGTCGGCTGTCGGTGCTCCGGCCTAGACTCGCGGGCCGTGACGGTTACTCCACCGCGGCTGCTCCTACTCGATGGCCACTCGCTGGCCTACCGGGCGTTCTTCGCGCTGCCCGCCGAGAATTTCCGCACCACAACGGGGCAGACGACCAACGCGGTGTACGGCTTCACCTCGATGTTGATCAACCTGCTGCGCGACGAGCAGCCCAGTCACATCGCCGCAGCTTTCGACATCTCCCGCAAGACCTTCCGCGCGGAGGCCTACGCGCCATACAAGGCCAACCGCAGCGCGACACCCGACGAGTTCCGCGGCCAAGTCTCGCTGATCCATGACGTGCTGGGCACCCTGGGGATCCCGGTGCTCACCAAGGAGAACTACGAAGCCGACGACGTCATCGCGACCCTGGTAACCCGGGCCGAAGCGGCGGGTTTCCAGGTACTGATCTGCACCGGGGATCGAGACGCGTTGCAGTTGGTCAGTGACCGGGTGACCGTGCTCTACCCCCGCAAGGGGGTTTCGGACCTGACCCGGTTCACGCCTGACGAGGTCGCCGAGCGCTACGGCTTGACCCCGTCGCAATACCCGGATTACGCGGCACTGCGGGGCGACCCCTCGGACAATCTGCCAGGCATCCCTGGGGTGGGAGATAAGACCGCGGCGAAGTGGGTGCGGGAGTTCGGTTCGCTGGACGCTTTGGTCGATCGGGTGGACGAGGTCAAGGGCAAGGCCGGCGACGCGCTGCGCGAGAACCTGGCCTCGGTGCTGCTCAACCGCCGGCTCACCGAGCTGGTCCGGAATGTCGATCTACCTGATCAGCCCGCCGACCTGGTGCTCAAACCGTGGGACCGCGACGCGGTGCACCGGCTGTTCGACGAGCTGGAGTTCCGGGTGCTGCGGGACCGGCTGTTCGCCACGTTGAGTGCACCAGAGCCGGAAGCTGAGGAGGGTTTCCAAGCCCGGGGCGCGACGATAGCGGCCGGTGCGGTGGCCACCTGGCTGGATGCGCATGCCCGGGACGGAAACCGGACCGGACTGGCCTTCCGCGGCAGCTGGGCGCGCGGCACCGGGGATCTGGAAAGCCTCGCCCTGGCCGCTGCCGACGGTGAGGGCGGCTACCTCGATCCGCGCGCGTTGACCCCCGATGACGAGCGGGCGCTGGCGCAGTGGCTGGCTGACCCCGCCGTGCCCAAGGCCGCGCATGACGCCAAGCCGCTGCTGCACGCCTTGCGGTCACGCGGTGTGACCTTGGCGGGGCTGACCAGCGACACTGCGCTGGCCGCCTACCTGGTCCGACCCGGCCAGCGGTCGTTCGACCTCGCCGATCTGGTACTGCGATATCTGCGCAAAGAGTTACGGGTCGAACCCGGCGAGGTTGCCCAACCAAGCCTGTTCGAGGACGAAGACACCGCTGCCCGGGTCTCCGACGAGATCCTGCGGGCCCGCGCGATCGCCGAGTTGGCCGTGGCGCTGGACACCGAGCTCGATCAGATCGCCGGTCGGTCGTTGCTCACTGACCTGGAGCTTCCGCTGCTCGCCGTGCTGGCCGAGCTGGAGGCAGCCGGCATCGCCGTCGAGGGTGATGTGCTGGCCAAGCTGGAGGCCTGTTTCTCCGCTGAGGTGAAGCAGGCCGAGCAGGACTGCTTCGGGGTGCTCGGCAAGGAGGTCAATCTGGGCTCGCCCAAACAGCTGCAGGTGGTGTTGTTCGACGAGCTGGGCATGCCCAAGACCAAACGCATCAAGACCGGCTACACCACCGACGCCGACGCGCTGCAAACTCTCTACGCTTCCACCGAACATCCGTTTCTGCAGTACCTGCTGGTGCACCGCGACGCAACTCGCCTCAAGACCACGGTGGATGGGCTACTGAAATCTGTGGCCGATGACGGACGCATCCACACCACGTACCTCCAGACCATCGCCGCGACCGGCCGGTTGTCATCCACCGAGCCGAACCTGCAGAACATTCACGTCCGCAGTGAATCCGGGCGCCGGATCCGGCAGGCCTTCGTCGTCGGCCAGGGCTATTCGGAACTGATGACGGCGGACTACAGCCAGATCGAGATGCGGATCATGGCGCACCTGTCCGAGGACACCGCGCTGATCGAGGCGTTCACCTCCGGGCATGATTTTCACGCCGCCACCGCCGCGCGGGTATTCGCCGTGGACGCCGCCGCGGTCAGCGGCGAGCAGCGCGCCAAGATCAAGGCGATGAACTACGGCCTGGCCTACGGCCTTTCCGCGTTCGGGCTCTCCGCGCAGCTGCGGATCTCCACCGAAGAGGCTCGGGAGCTGATGGACGAGTACTTCACCCGGTTCGGCGGGGTCCGCGATTACCTCCGCACCATTGTGGAAAGGGCCCGGCTGGAGGGCTACACCGCCACTATCATGGGTCGCCGGCGCTACCTGCCCGACCTCGTCAGCGACAACCGGCAGCGCCGCGAGATGGCCGAACGGATGGCGCTCAACGCGCCGATCCAGGGCAGCGCCGCGGACATCATCAAGGTCGCGATGCTGCACGTCGCGCGCGCATTGCGGGTTGAGGGCCTGCGGTCCCGGATGTTGCTGCAAGTGCACGACGAGCTGGTCCTGGAAGTAGCCGAGGGCGAGCGCCCCACCCTGGAAGCCCTGGTAAGACGCGAGATGGCCGCCGCATACCGCCTAGACGTGCCCCTAGAAGTCTCAATCGGCCAAGGCCACAGCTGGAACGACGCCGCGCACTAGTTCGCTCGGCCCTGGCCGCCATTCGGAGCCGAATGGCGCTCCTGCGAGCAGCCAGACCGCCATTCGGCTCCGAATGGAGCTCGGCCCGATTCGGCTGCGAATGGCGCCAGATCAGACGCGTCGGCAGCAGAAGATCGCGGTTCCTGGAAACAGCGCGCCACGAAGGGGGCTCCATTGGCCCCATTCCCGGTGCAGGTCTGCGGGCCACTCCGGTTCTATCAGGTCCTCCAACACCAAACCGGCGGCGACGATCTCCCTGACCCGGTCACCCAGGGTGCGGTGATGCTCCACGTAAGTGGGGTTGCGAAGGCTGTCCACCTCGACGTACGGGGTGCGGTCGAAGTACGACTGCGCCACCGTCAAGCCGGCCTCCCCCGGATCGTCGGGGAAGATCCAACGCAACGGGTGGGTGACAGCGAAGACCCACCGGCCACCGGGGCGCAGCACCCGGGCGACCTCTCGCATCACCGCAGCCGAGTCCCCGACGAACGGCACCGCACCGAACGCCGAACAGGCGAGGTCGAAACTCCCGTCAGCGAAGGGCAATCGACCAGCATCGGCCTGCACCAGCGGCACCGAGATTCCGGTTTCGCATGCTGACTGCACCGCGTGCGACAGCATCGCCGCCGACAGGTCCAGGCCGACGACCTGCGCGCCGTGGGCGGCCAGCCAGCGTGCGCAGGGCGCGGACCCGCAACCGACCTCGAGCACCCGGCGACCGACTACCTCGCCGAGCAGCCCGGCAGCTGACTCGCGAAGCCCCTCTGGGCACCAGACAAAATCCGCCGGACCGAGGAAATCACCGTGCTCGGCGAGGTAGTCCGCGGCATCGGCGTCCCACCATCGACGGTTGGCCGCGACCGTCTCCGCGACGCTGACCAGCTGTTTCACTACACCGACAGTGCCCAGCACCGCCTCAGCGCTGCAGTGGCCGGCCAGCGGGATCATCCGGTCATCGTCGTGGCCTGGTTGCGGCGCGTCTGTCACTGAGGCAGTCTCTCACCACGAAGCAGGCGAGCGCCGGGGTCGGGTTTGCTGCCCTGACTCCTGCCTGGGTAGGATTGAACTGCGCTGTCGTTTCGCGCTGCCCAGGTTGTCAAGCGAGCCTTGGTCGTCAAGCTAGCTCGGTTGTCAAGCTCACTCGGTATCAAGCTCGCCCGGTGTCAGACTCACCAGCGGCGAGAGTGATCCGCCGGGTGAGGTTGATCTGTCGGGTGAGGTTGTCGGGTGTGGCTGATCTGGCGCAGTGGGGAACCAGCGCACCGACACAACAGTTTGACAAACACCGGCCGCTCGACCCTATCCCTTCGGAGCACCCCACCGCATGTCCACCGACACCACCACCGCCCCGGCCCCGCAGCAAGTTGCGATCAACGATATCGGGACGGAGGAGGACTTTCTCGCCGCCATCGACAAGACGATCAAGTACTTCAACGATGGCGATATCGTCGAAGGCACCATCGTCAAAGTCGACCGTGACGAAGTGCTGCTCGACATTGGCTACAAGACCGAGGGCGTTATCCCCTCCCGGGAACTGTCCATCAAACACGACGTCGACCCGGCCGATGTCGTGTCCGTGGGCGACGAGGTCGAGGCCCTCGTTCTCCAGAAGGAGGACAAGGAAGGGCGGCTGATCCTGTCCAAGAAACGCGCCCAGTATGAGCGCGCCTGGGGGAATATCGAGACCCTCAAGGAGAACGAGGAGCCGGTGCGCGGCACCGTCATCGAGGTGGTCAAGGGTGGTCTGATCCTCGACATCGGGCTGCGCGGCTTCCTGCCCGCCTCGCTGGTCGAGATGCGGCGCGTTCGCGACCTCCAGCCCTACGTGGGCCGGGAGTTGGAAGCCAAGATCATTGAGCTGGACAAGAACCGCAATAACGTAGTGCTTTCCCGGCGCGCGTGGCTTGAGCAGACCCAATCCGAGGTGCGCAGCGAATTCCTGCACCAGCTGGCCAAGGGGCAGGTCCGCAAGGGCCAGGTCTCCTCGATCGTCAACTTCGGTGCGTTCGTAGATCTCGGTGGCGTGGACGGGCTGGTGCACGTCTCCGAGCTGTCCTGGAAACACATCGACCACCCCAGCGAGGTTGTCGAGGTCGGCCAGGAAGTAACCGTCGAGGTGCTCGACGTCGATCTGGAACGCGAGCGGGTTTCGCTCTCGCTCAAAGCGACCCAAGAAGACCCGTGGCGCCAGTTTGCTCGTACCCACCAGATCGGCCAGATCGTGCCCGGGAAGGTCACGAAGCTGGTGCCTTTCGGCTCGTTCGTCCGGGTCGAGGAAGGCATCGAGGGTTTGGTGCACATCTCGGAGCTCTCGCAGCGGCATGTCGAGATCCCTGAGCAGGTCGTGCAGGTCGGCGACGACGTGATGGTCAAGGTCATCGACATCGACCTGGACCGCCGACGGATCTCGCTGTCGCTCAAGCAGGCGAACGAGGGACTGTCCCCGGAGATGGAGTTCGACCCGGCGCAGTACGGCATGACCGCCGAGTACGACGGCGAGGGCAACTACATCTACCCCGAGGGCTTCGATCCGGAGACCAACGACTGGCTCGATGGCTTCGACAAGCAGCGTCAGGAGTGGGAGCGCGCCTACGCCGAAGCGCAGGTCCGTTTCGAGCAACACCGCAAGCAGGTCGTCAAGGCGAGCGAGGCTGACTCGGAGGCGGCCGAGGATCAGAACTACTCGTCGGAGACGGCAGAGGCTGCTACCACCAGCAGCACCAGCAGCACCAGCAGCACCAGCAGCACCGGCAACGCTGCCGCCGGAGGCTCGCTCGCCAGTGACGAGCAGCTCGCGGCGCTGCGGGAGAAACTCTCCGGCGGCGTCTAACAGGGCGGCGTTTAACAAGGGTAAGGGCCACGATCGTCCGATGCTGCGCGTCGGGCTGACCGGAGGCATGGGGTCCGGTAAGTCGATGGTCGCCGCCCTGCTCGCACAGTGCGGGGCGTCGATCATCGACTCGGACCGGATCGCCCACGAGGTGGTCAGGCCCGGTACCGACGGACTGCGCGCCGTGATCGGCGAGTTCGGCGAGGGGATCCTCGCCATGGACGGGTCACTGGACCGATCGGCGTTGGCGGGGCGGGTATTCAGCGACGCGGGAGCTCGAGCCCGGCTCAATGCCATCGTGCACCCGCTGATCGCGGCCCGCTCCGCTGAGCTGGTCGCGGCTGCGTCGGCCGAGGCCATCGTGGTGCAGGACATTCCGCTGCTCGTCGAAGTCGGGATGGCAACCCGGTTCCCCCTGGTGATCGTGGTACACGCGGACGCTGCGGTGCGGCTACGCCGGCTGGTCGAGCAGCGTGGCATGGCCGAGTCCGACGCCGCAGCGAGACTCGCTGCCCAGGCCACCGACCAGCAGCACCGCGCCGCGGCGGACATCTGGTTGGACAACAGCGGCAACCGGGACGGCACCCTCTCGGCAGTCGACCGGCTGTGGTCGCAGCGGCTGGTGCCTTTCGAGACAAACCTGCGCCACCGTCGCCCGGCGGCGCGCGCTTGCACTCCGGTCGTGGTCGCGCCGGACGACGGATGGCCGGCGCAGGCGCAGCGGGCGATCGCACGGATTGCCGCGTTGGCGGGCCGGCGCGCGCACCGCCTCGATCACATCGGCTCCACCGCGGTCCCTGGCCTTGATGCCAAGGATGTGCTGGACATCCAGGTCGTGGTCGCCGACCTCGCCACAGCCCAACGACTCGCTGACAACCTGGTCGCCGCCGGACTCATCAGGCGAGACGGTCGTTGGTCCGACACTGCCCGCGACGGCACCGCTTGGGAGAAGGCGATGGCAACCAACGCTGATCCCGGCCGGGCAGTCAACTGCCATATCCGGCCAGCTGACTCCCCCGCCTGGCGGGATTCCATACTGCTGCGGGATTGGCTGCGAGCTCATCCCGATGGTGTTCGCGAGTACGCCGAGCTCAAGCACCGGCTCGCGGCGCAGCAGTGGAACAGCATCGACGGCTACGCCACCGCGAAGTCGCCGTTCGTAGCCAGCGCGCTGGATCGAGCGCAGCGGTGGGCCGCGCGGACCGGCTGGCTGGTGGGCTGAGACCCACGTCAGTGCCGGCTCCAGGTTGGCGACACGCCCACTGTCGACAGCCACTTGTCCAACCGGTAGCCGTGCCGGGCCAGGCCCTCCAGCGTCCGGTACGCGGTGGCCAGCGCTGCCTGCGCGGCTGCGCGATCGAGCAGCCCGGCGAGGACCGCGGCCAGCAACTCATCGGTGTCGAGTACGTCGACCCCGTGACCAGTGCGAAGCACGAGATCCAGGTAGTGGTCCTCGGTGCGCCAGCACCGAGGGTCGACGTCGATGTGCACCACGTCGACGTAGAATTGGTAGTCCCGTTCGTGCCCCGGAGGATAGAACCAGTCAGTGATTCGCAACCCCATCGCGGGCAACAGCCAGGACTCCAGCGCACGAATCGACGGATGGCCGATGACGTCGCGGGCGACGTAGAGGCCGAATGGCTCGACCCGGTATTCGCGGACTGCGCGGACGACCCCTTTGGGGTCGGTGTTGGTCATCGCCTCCAGGTCGAACAGCTCAACTTTGGGAGGGTGAATGTGCGGGGCGGTCTGGGCAGTCGGTCCGTGCTGGGCCGTCATAGCGATCGACCCTACGCGAGGACAGACTGTCAGGGGTCCGGCCTACGCTCGATGCCATGACTGATGCCGTCGCTGCCGCGCGCGACCTGCTTCCCCGCTCCGAGTTCCGCCCACCGGACAGTCCGCGATCACAGGCGCGGTTCGAGATGGTCAGCGACTACGCGCCGGCCGGCGACCAGCCCGCTGCGATCGAGGAGCTGGAGCGCCGGATCACCGACGGTGAGCGCGATGTCGTGCTGCTGGGCGCCACCGGAACCGGTAAGTCGGCCACCACCGCGTGGCTCATCGAGCGGGTCCAGCGTCCCACGCTGGTGATGGCGCCTAACAAAACCCTCGCCGCGCAACTCGCCCATGAGCTGCGGGACTACTTCCCGAACAACGCGGTGGAGTACTTCGTCTCCTACTACGACTACTACCAACCCGAAGCGTACGTCCCGCAGACCGACACTTACATCGAGAAAGACTCGTCGATCAACGACGACGTAGAGCGGTTGCGGCATTCCGCTACGAGGTCGCTGCTCACTCGCCGCGACGTCGTTGTCGTCGCCTCGGTGTCGTGCATCTTCGGGCTCGGTACGCCGCAGGAGTACCTCAAGGGATCGATTCATGTTCCGGTGGGAGGCGAGGTCGGGCGCGATGCGCTGCTGCGGGGCCTCGTCGACATCCAGTACACCCGCAACGATCTCGCCTTCGCCCGCGGGACCTTCCGGGTCCGCGGTGACACCGTGGAGATCATCCCCGCTTACGAAGAGTTAGCGGTCCGCATCGAGTTCTTCGGTGACGAGGTCGAGTCGCTCTACTACCTGCACCCGCTCACCGGGGAGGTGGTCCGGGAGGTGCCTGAGGTGCGAATCTTCCCGGCCACCCATTACGTCGCGGGGGCCGAGCGGATGGAGCGCGCCATCGCGGGCATCGAGTCCGAGCTGACAGATCGGCTGGCCACGCTGGAGAACCAGAGCAAGCTGCTGGAAGCGCAGCGACTGCGGATGCGGACGCACTACGACGTGGAGATGATGCGTCAGGTCGGGTTCTGCTCCGGCATCGAGAACTACTCGCGTCATATCGACGGGCGGGCAGCGGGCTCGGCACCGGCCACCCTGCTGGACTACTTCCCC
The DNA here is from genome assembly GCA_023252195.1 of Pseudonocardiales bacterium. Lineage (GTDB taxonomy): Bacteria > Actinomycetota > Actinomycetes > Mycobacteriales > Pseudonocardiaceae. The sequence goes on along the minus strand of JAHEXI010000007.1, from coordinate 130,444 downwards.
GAGGATTTCCTGCTGGTCATCGACGAGTCGCATGTCACGGTGCCGCAGATCGGCGGGATGTACGAGGGTGACGCATCGCGCAAGCGCACCCTGGTAGAGCACGGTTTCCGGCTGCCCTCCGCGCTGGACAACCGGCCACTGAGCTGGGAGGAGTTCCAGGACCGGATCGGCCAGACGGTGTACCTCTCGGCGACGCCGGGGCCTTATGAGATGGCGCAGGCGCGCGGCGAGTTCGTCGAGCAGGTGATCCGCCCGACCGGCCTGGTGGACCCGGAGGTTGTGGTGAAACCGACCAAGGGCCAGATCGATGACCTGGTGCACGAGATCCGGGTCCGAGCCGAGCGCAACGAACGGGTACTGGTCACCACGTTGACTAAGAAGATGTCCGAGGACCTCACCGATTACCTGCTCGAGCTCGGCATCCGGGTCCGCTACCTGCACTCCGAGGTCGACACGCTGCGCCGGGTGGAGCTGCTGCGGCAGCTGCGGCTGGGCGAGTTCGACGTGCTGGTCGGGATCAACCTGCTCCGCGAGGGCCTGGACCTGCCCGAGGTGTCGCTGGTGGCGATCCTCGACGCCGACAAGGAGGGTTTCCTGCGCAGCGGTACCTCGTTGATTCAGACCATCGGTCGAGCCGCCCGCAACGTGTCCGGTGAGGTGCACATGTACGCCGACAGGGTCACCGACTCGATGCGCCGGGCCATCGACGAGACCAACCGGCGACGAGCCAAGCAGGTTGCCTACAACACCGAACGCGGGGTGGATCCGCAGCCGCTACGCAAGAAGATCAACGACATTCTCGAGCGCGTCTACGCTGAGGCCAGTGATACCTCCGACATCGCTGCGGTGCGGGTTGGCGGATCCGGACGCAATGCCTCCCGGGGCAAACGCGCCGCCGGCGAGCCCGGCCGGACCCGGAGTAGCGCCGGTGTGCTGGAAGCTCGGGACGCCTCGTCGATGCCGCGCGCCGAACTCGCCGATCTGATCCAGCAGCTCACCGACCAGATGATGAGCGCGGCCCGGGAGCTGCAGTTCGAGCTGGCCGCCCGGCTCCGGGACGAGATCGCCGACCTGAAGAAGGAGCTCCGCGGCATGGACGCCGCTGGCCTGCGCTAGTTGGAAGCCCTTCGAGCAGGTACTGCCGCGGGTGAGAGACGCCGCCGGCCGACCGGTAGTGCCTGTCGAAGAAGTCGACCCAGTTCTGATGGAACTCATCGCGCCGGTCGTCGTCGAGCGCTTCCGCCGCCGTTTTCGTTGGTCCGTAGCTGGACGAGAAGAGCTGCCGCCCGTTCCGCATGCCAGGTCCAACCAGCGGATCCCGAGCTGCGGGGCGAGACGCTCAATCACACGAGCGTGGATGTCGGTAACTGTTTCGGTGATGTGCTGATAGGGCCCGTTGCCCCACATGACAGACTGTCGCTGCTTCTCGGTCAATGATGGTCGACGCGGTACAAGACCCTGCGGACGTGGCCGATCAGGGCAGCCTCGCAGATGAACTAGCGCAGGACCCGAATCACTCCTTCCTGTACCGCGCTGGCGATCAATCTGCCGTCCCGGCTGAAGAACCGTCCGGTCGCCAGCCCCCGCCCTCCCGACGCGGAGGGTGAGGTGTAGTCGCAGAGCACCCAGTCGTCGGCCCGGAATGGGCGGTGGAACCACATCGAGTGATCCAGGCTGGCGGCCATCACACCGTCAGTCAATGAACGACCATGCGGGATGGCCACCGACCACAGCACGGTCAGATCGGAGACATATACGAGCACGCAGACGTGCAGCAGGGCGTCGTCGGGCAATCTGCCGTCGGCTCGTATCCACAGCTGGTCGCGCGCGCCGGGGCCGGCGTCGGCTCGGGCGCCAGCCCACGGCGGCGGGGTGATGTAGCGCAGGTCGAACGGCCGGGGCAGCTGCGTGAGCAGAGGCCGGCTATCGCCGCTGCGACGTGACCAGCTAGCCAGGTCATCAAGCTGCTCCGGGGCCGGGACCTCGAGCATCTCATCGGCGTGCTCCAGACCCTGCTCTGGCAGCTGGAACGACGCAGCCAGCGCGAAGATCGCCCTACCGTGCTGGATCGCTACCACACGGCGGGTGGTGAACGATTGCCCGTCGCGGATCCGGTCGACGTTGTAGACGATCGGCACCCGCGGGTCGCCAGGCCGGAAGAAGTATGCGTGCAGTGAGTGCACGTTGCGCTCGACCGGCACCGTCCGACCTGCCGCAACCAGCGCCTGGCCCGCCACCTGCCCGCCGAAGACTCGTGCCGGGGAATCCGAGGGGCTGACGCCACGGAAAATGTCGTTCTCGATGCGCTCAAGGTCCAGCAAGGCCACCAGACGGTCCACCACCGGCTGACCCCGGGGCACACCATCAGCTGCCCGCGGGGCCTCGATCCACTGTTTCCATGCAGGATCGCCGGTATCAGCCAAGATCCTCCTCGCCCAGGCGGTGCACCCGAACAAGGTTAGTGGAGCCCTCCGTGGCAGGTGGGGATCCCGCCACGATCACCACCAGGTCGCCTGGCTGGTAACGCCCGATCGACAGCATCGCCTGATCCACCTGCCGGACCATCGCATCAGTGGTCTCGACCCTGGGCACGAGGAACGTCTCGGTGCCCCAGGTCAGCGCGAGCTGACTGCGCACTGGCGGCTCCGGGGTGAACGCCAGCAGCGGAAGGTGGGTGTGCAAGCGGGCCAGCCTGCGGACGGTGTCGCCGGACTGGGTGAACGCCACCAGCGCCTTGGCCTCCAGGCGCTCCCCGATGTCACGGGCCGCGTAGGACAGCACACCCCGCTTGGTCCGCGGCACGTGGTTCAACGGTGGGACGTTCGGCGAGCCGGCTTCGATGGCCTCCACGATCCGGCTCATCATTTCCACTGACTCGATCGGGTAGCGGCCGACACTGGTCTCCCCGGAGAGCATGACGGCGTCGGCGCCGTCGAGCACCGCGTTGGCCACGTCCGAAGCCTCCGCCCGCGTCGGCCGGGCGTTGCCGATCATGGAGTCGAGCATCTGAGTGGCTACGATGATCGGCTTGGCGTTCTCTCTGGCGACCTGGATGGCTCGCTTCTGTACCAGCGGCACGTGCTCCAGGGGCAACTCGACCCCGAGATCCCCGCGGGCCACCATCACGCCGTCAAAGGCCAGCACGATCGCCTCGAGGTTATCCACCGCCTCGGGTTTCTCCAGCTTGGCTATCACCGGCAACCGGCCGCCGGGCACCTCGTCCATCGCGCGGTGAACCAGGTCGATGTCGGCCGGGGATCGAACGAACGACAGCGCCACCAGGTCCACCCGCAACCGCAGCGCGAACTCCAGGTCGGCGAAGTCCTTCGCGGACATCGCTGGCACCGAGACATTCATCCCCGGCAGGGACAGGCCCTTGTGGTCGCTGACCGTGCCGCCCTGGATGACCTCACACACCACCTCGGTGTCTTCGACCTTGCGAACGAGCAGGGCGACCTTGCCGTCGTCGACCAGCAACGAATCGCCCTCACGGGCATCTTTCGCGAGCCCGGCGTAGGTGGTGGAGACCCGATCGTGGGTACCGGGGACGTCCTCGACCGTCACGCGCACCTCATCGCCGGTGCGCCACTCCACCGGACCGGTCGCAAATCGGCCTAGCCGGATCTTGGGCCCCTGCAGGTCGGCGAGGATGCCTACCGCCTTGCCGGACTCGTCGCTGGCCTCCCGAACCATGGAGTAAACCCGCGCGTGCTCCGCGTGGGTCCCGTGGCTGAAGTTAAGGCGAGCAACATCCATACCGGCCCGGACCAGCTCCCGGATCTTCTCCGGGGTCGCCGTGACCGGGCCGATCGTACAAACGATCTTCGCGCGTCGACTCACACGGGACAGACTAGCGGTGCATCCGGACTGATCCGGTGTCCGGCAGGCGTCCGGCGAGTGTCGAGACCGCCACTGCTCCGACGTGCCCGGCCAACCAGCGGCGATGCCTAGGAGACCAGGGCCACCGGCTGCTGCACCGCAAGCTTCGCCGGCTCCTCCCGGCCTCGGCGGGCCACCGTGAGGTAGAGCACCGCGGCCAGGAACACCACGGCTGAGGTAATCACATTGATCCGCAGCCCAAAGATCATCGTGGCCGGATCAGAGCGCATCAGCTCGATCCAGAAGCGGCCTGCGGTGTAAGCCGCAACGTAGAGCGCGAAGGCCCGTCCATGGCCGAGCTTGAACCGGCGGTCCGCCCACACCACCAGTGCCGCGACGCCCAGATTCCACAGCATCTCGTAAAGAAAAGTGGGGTGCACGATCGCCACCGGCGGGCCCTGGGCGATCCCATTGAGCGGATCGGGGGCACCGGTCACCGGATTGAGCCGCTCGCGGATCTCCAACCCCCAGGGCAGCGTGGTCGGACCACCGTAGAGCTCCTGGTTGAACCAATTGCCCAACCGGCCGATCGCCTGCGCGGCGACGATGGCCGGCGCGACCGCGTCTGCCAGCGCAGGAAGCGGGATGCCCCGGCGCCGGCAGCCGATCCAGGCTCCGAGACCGCCAAGCGCGACCGCCCCCCAGATGCCTAGCCCGCCCTGCCAGATCTTCAGCGCGCCGATCGGATCCCCTCCGGGTCCGAAGTACTTCTGCCAGTCCGTGGCTACGTGATAGAGCCGTCCGCCCACCAGACCGAACGGCACCGCGAACACCGCGATGTCAGTTACCGTCCCCGCCGCACCGCCCCTGGCCTGCCAGCGACGTTCCCCCCACAAGATGGCCACGATGATCGCGGCGATGATGCACAGAGCGTAGGCCCGGATCGGCACCGGTCCCAGATGCCAGACCCCGCGGTCCGGACTGGGAATGCTGGCAATGAACATCGCGGTAAGCACGCCGACACGGTATCTCCCACCCGGACTACAACCGCAGAGGGCTCGGTCAGGCGGGTTGCGGAGCGGGGCGGCGGACACCGGTGGCGAGGTCGGCGGCCAGCGCGCGGACCCCGGGGACCCCGGCTCCAGCGGCGGTGACGAAGGCGGAACCGACGATCACGGCATCGGCGAACGACGCCACCTCCGCGGCCTGCGCGCCATTGCGCACCCCGAGCCCGACGCCCACAGGCAGTTCGGGCGCGTGCTCTCTCACCCGGCTGACCAGCTCGGAGGCGGTGCTGCTTACGACGTCGCGAGCGCCGGTGACACCCATGACGGAACTCGCGTACAGGAAGCCGCGGGTCGCCGCCGCGGTCGCCGCCAGACGCCGATCAGTGGACGAGGGAGCCACCAGGAAGATCCGATCCAGGTCGTGGGCCTGCGCCGCGACCAGCCAGTCCTGTGCTTCGTCAGGAATCAGGTCGGGGGTGATGACGCCGAGCCCTCCGGCCGCGGCGAGATCGCGGGCGAAAGCGTCCACGCCGTAGCGGTGCACCGGGTTCCAGTAGGTCATCACCACCGCCCGCCCACCAGCAGCGGCGATCGACTCCACCACCGAGAGCACGTCACGCAGCCGCACCCCGGCACGCAGCGCGACCTCCGCGGCGGCCTGAATGGTCGGTCCGTCCAGCACCGGATCTGAGTACGGCACCCCGACTTCGACTAAGTCGCAGCCACCGTCGAGCATGGCGCGCAGCAGCGCCAGCGACCCGTCCACGGTCGGATAGCCAGCGGGGAGATAGCCGATCAGCGCGGCCCGATGGTCAGCACCACAGGTCTCGAACAACGACACCAGCCGGGCGGTCACGACTGCTCCTCCAACAGGTCGAACCATTTCACCGCGGTGTCCACGTCTTTGTCGCCCCGACCGGACAGGTTCACCAACAGCAAGGCCCCGGGGCCCAGTTCCGGTCCAAGTCGCAGCGCCCCGGCCACCGCGTGCGCCGACTCGATCGCCGGGATGATCCCCTCGGTGCGAGACAGCAGCTGAAAGGCGTCCATCGCCTGCGCATCGGTGATCGGCCGGTACTCGGCCCTCCCGGTGTCCTTGAGCCAGGAATGCTCCGGCCCCACCCCCGGATAGTCCAGCCCAGCCGAGATCGAGTGCGTCTCGATGGTCTGCCCATCGGAGTCCTGCAGCAGGTACGACAGTGCACCGTGCAGCATCCCGGGCTCACCGGCGGACAGCGTCGCGGCGTGCCGACCGGTGTCCACCCCGTCGCCGGCCGCCTCGAAACCCACCAGACGCACTCCCGGGTCGTCGATGAACGGGTGGAAGATGCCGATCGCGTTAGAACCACCGCCGACGCACGCTGCCACCGCGTCAGGCAACCGGCCGTAGCGGGCCAGCATCTGCTCGCGGGCCTCCAGGCCGATGACCCGGTGAAAGTCACGCACCATCACCGGGAAGGGATGCGGCCCGGCAACGGTGCCGAGCAGGTAGTGCGTGGTGTCCACGTTGGTCACCCAGTCCCGCAGCGCCTCGTTGATGGCGTCCTTGAGGGTCCGCGAGCCGGTCTTCACCGGGATCACCTCAGCACCGAGCAGGCGCATCCGAGCGACGTTGAGCGCCTGGCGCTGGGTGTCCACCTCGCCCATGTAGACGACGCACTGCAAGCCGAGCAGCGCGCACGCGGTCGCGGTGGCGACGCCGTGCTGGCCGGCTCCAGTCTCGGCGATCACCCGCGGTTTGCCCATCCGTTCGGTGAGCAACGCTTGGCCCAACACATTGTTGATCTTGTGGGAGCCGGTGTGATTGAGATCTTCGCGTTTGAGCACGATCCGTGCCCCACCGGCGTGCTCGGAGAGCCTGGGCACCTCGGTGATCGGCGACGGCCGTCCGGTGTAGTCGGCGAGCAGGCCGTTGAGCCGGGCGGTGAACTCGGGATCGGCCCTGGCGTCGGCATAGACGGCGGTGAGCTGGTCGAGAGCCTTGATGAGCGCTTCGGGCACGAACCGGCCCCCGTAGCGACCGAAGTGCCCGTGTACGTCGGGCTGGGCGGTGCTGGGCTGCACGGGATGGATTGTGACCATGTTCGGTTACCGGGCCGGCTTGGGGCAGGCAGGGTGCGATCCCGCGGTGACCAGCTGGATGACCGCAGCCTTGGGATCGCCGCTGGTCACCAACCCCTCACCGACGAGCACCGCGTCAGCACCTGCGCCGGCATAGGCGAGCAGATCCGCTGGCCCACGCACCCCGGACTCGGCTACCCGTAGCACGTCACCCGGCAGCCCCGGTGCGATCTTGCTGAAGACGTTGGGGTCGACGTCCAAGGTGTGCAGGTCCCGGGCGTTGACCCCGATCAACGACGCGCCGGCCTCCAGCGCGCGGTCAGCTTCCTCAGCGGTGTGCACCTCGACCAGCGCGGCCATGCCCAGCGACTCGACCCGGTCGACCAGCGACTCCAACGCGTTCTGTTCCAGCGCGGCGACGATCAGCAGCACCACGTCCGCGCCGTGCGCCCGTGCCTCGTGCACCTGATACGGGCTGACGATGAAGTCCTTGCGCAGCACCGGGATGTCCACCACGGCTCGTACCGCGTCCAGATCGGCCAGCGAGCCACCGAATCGCCGACCCTCGGTCAGCACACTGATCATGCGGGCGCCGGCTTCGGCGTAGTCCGCGGCCAGTGCGGCCGGGTCCGGGATCTCAGCCAGGACGCCTCGGGACGGGCTGCGGCGCTTCACCTCCGCGATGACAGCGATCCCAGGGCCACGCAATGCTGTCAGCGCATCCAGGGGAGCCGCCGCCAAAATGGCGCGCCGCTTGATCTCGGTGAACTCGACGACGGCTTCGCGGGCCGCCAGGTCGGTTCTGACTCCTTCGAGGATCGCCTCCAGGACACTCAAGCCTTTCCCCTTCCGCCCCTTGCGCAGCCGGGTCTCGATGCTAGCTGCGGCCCGCCTTGCGACTCGTCACCGGGGGTGTCCCGACTCCGTGGGGTCCTCACCGGCGTCCATCCGCTCCCAGAACCGCCCGTCCGGCGGCATCCGCTCGTTCTGGCGTGCCGTCGGCGACTGATAACGGCGACCCAGCCGCGGCATCCGATGGCCCCGCACTACCAGCGCGACGCCGGCCGCGGCGACTAGTAATGCACCGCCTGCAGCCAGCGCGGGACCCGCGAACAGCACCATGGTCGTCCCCACCGGCACCGACCGGGCAGGCAGCTGCACGGCGGCCAGCGCCGCGCCGGTAAGCCACCGCCCATCGGCCACCCGCAGCACCGCGACGATCGGCACCACTGCCGCGGCCAGCAGCAACGCGCCGAAGAGCCGTCGCGCCCAGCCGCCGGTCGCCAGCACCGCGGCCACCGCGGCGAGCGCGAGCAAAGCCAGCGGGCTCAGCGCAGGCAGCACCGCGGAACCGTCGGCTCGCACCGCGACGATCCCACGCAGCGGCTCCCGGACATCGAGCTGCGCCCACCCGAGCAGCGCCGAGACGCCGAGCAACACCGATGCCGCGATCAGCGCCACGATGACGGCGGCAAGCGCCCCGCGCGCGGGAGCGCGCTCAGGCACGCAGCGAACCGGCGGGCTCGGCAGTGCTTTCCCCGGCCGCGAGCCGCAAGGTGCCCGCAGCGGCGATGGCGGCCAGCACCGCACCCGCCTTATTCAGGCATTCGGTGTCCTCGGCCACCGGGTCGGAGTCGGCGACGATGCCCCCGCCAGCCTGCACGTAGGCCACCCCGTTGCGGACCATCGCGGTGCGGATAGCGATCGCGGTATCGGCGTCCCCGGCGAAGTCCAGGTAGCCGACCACTCCCCCATACACGCCGCGCCGGGTGGGCTCGAGCTCCTCGATGAGCTCCATCGCTCGCGGCTTGGGCGCGCCGGACAGCGTCCCAGCCGGGAAGCAAGCGGCCACCGCGTCGAATGCGGTGTACCCCGGCGCCAGCTCGCCGGTGACGGTGGACACCAGGTGCATGACGTGGCTGTAGCGCTCGACCCGGAAGAAGTCGGTGACGTGCACCGAGCCGGCGCGGCACACCCGGCCGACGTCGTTGCGCCCGAGATCGACCAGCATGAGATGCTCGGCGCGCTCCTTCTCGTCGACCATCAAATCCTTCTCCAACCAGCAGTCCTCGTCCGGATCAGCGCCGCGGGGCCGGGTGCCGGCGATCGGGTGTGTGGTGACTTTCCCGTCCCGGACCGTCACCAGGGCCTCGGGACTGCACCCGACGATGCTGAACTCCTCCAAGATGAGCAGGTACATGTACGGGCTGGGGTTGGTGGTGCGCAGTACCCGATAGATGTCCAGCGGGTCAGCGTCGGTGGCGATCTCGAAGCGCTGGGACACCACCACCTGAAAGGCCTCGCCGGCCCGGATCGCCTCCTTGGCCGCTTCGACCGCGGCGTGGTGCTGCTCCGGACTGCGCCGGCGCACGAACTCCGGTGCCGGTCGGCTGAACACCGCCGCGCTGGCCGGCGCCGGCGTGCATAGCTTCGCGACCATCCCATCCAACCGGGCCACCGCGTCGTCGTAGGCCTCATCGACGCGATCGGGGGAATCGTCCCAGTTGATCGCGTTAGCGATCAGCGTGACGGTGCCCTCGTGGTGGTCCACCGCGGCGAGATCGGTGGCCAGCAACATCACCAGTTCGGGCACCCGCAGGTCGTCGACCGCCAGCTCAGGCAGCCGCTCCAGGCGCCGGACCGCGTCGTAGCCGAGGTAGCCGACCATCCCGCCGGTGAGCGGGGGCAGGCCGGGCAGCGGCTCGGTGTGCAGTGCCTCGACGGTCTGCCGCAACGCCTCCAGCGGGGTACCCGCCCACGGCCCCTGCACCCCGGGAAGCCCCACCGGCGGTGTTCCACGCCAGACCATGCGACCACCGGACTCGGTGAGCGTGGCAGCGCTGTGCGCGACGATGAAAGACCAGCGTGACCAGGACGAACCGTTCTCCGCCGACTCGAAAAGGAATGTTCCCGGCTGGCCTTGAGCGAGCTTTCGGTACACCCCCAGCGGGGTTTCACCATCGGCGAGCAGCGTCCGGGTCACCGGGATCACCCGGCGATCTGTCGCCAGCGAGCGAAACCGCTCCCTGCTCGGCTGCAGTTGGCCACTACCGGCCTCGGTGTTGCTGACCATGGATCTATTGTGCCCGCCGTTGACCGCACAGTGAGTTCGGGCATACTTTTTTCAACCCTCGTTGAAAGTAGGAGTGTGGCAGTGGTGGACAAGCGCGGCGGCCGACCGCATCCCCGGGGTCGTCGTCCGGCCGGGGAGAACACCCGGGCGGCGCTGCTTGACGCCGCGCGAGTGGAGTTCACCGAGCGCGGCTTCGACGGGGCCACCGTGCGAGCGATCGCCCAGCGCGCTGGGGTGGACGCCGCGATGGTCAACCACTGGTTCGGCGGCAAGGACGGCCTGTTCGTCGCCGCCCTGGAGATCCCGGTCGATCCCACCGAGATCCTCTCGCGGATCCTCGACGGTGATCCTGAGCAGACCGCCGAGCGGATCCTGCGCACCTTCTTGTCCGTCTGGGACGCCAACGGCGGTGGGGCGCTGGCCGCGCTGATGCGCAGCGTGGCCAGTCACGAGGAAGCTGCTCGGATGATGCGCGAGTTCCTCGGCCGAGTGATCTTCGGTCGGATCGTCACCGCGGTGGCTCCGGACCAGCCCAAGCTACGCGCAGCGCTGTGCGGCACCCAGATGGTCGGCCTCGCCATGGTGCGCTACGTCATCCGGCTAGAGCCGCTGGCCTCTGCCGATCCTCACACGGTGGTCGCAGCGATCGCCCCGAACCTCCAGCGGTATCTGACTGGCCCGCTCGTGAGTGCGTAACAGTGTTAGAACACTGTTACGCACTCACGACAGGTTCACCGACCTGCTGAAGCAGGTCGGTGAACCTGTATGGCACGCGGGGCCGACCTGGTCGACGACGAGCAGCACGGCGTCGCCGTCGCAGTCCAGCCGCACCTCGTGCACGTGCTGAGTGTGCCCGGAGGTCTCTCCCTTGAGCCAGTAGGCCTGCCTGCTGCGCGACCAGTAGGTGGCCCGGCCGGTGGTCAGCGTGCGGTGCAGCGCCTCGTCGTCCATCCAGGCCACCATCAGCACGTCGCCGGTGCCGCGCTGCTGCACCACCGCGCACACCAGCCCGTCGGCGTTGCGTTTGAGCCGCTCGGCGATCGCCGGGTCCAGCCCGCTCACCGGACCGTTACCCCCGCGTGCCGTAGGCCGTCCTTGACCTCGCCGATCCGCAACTGTCCGAAATGGAAGACACTCGCTGCGAGTACCGCGTCGGCACCAGCAGCTACCGCGGGAGGGAAATGGCCTACCTCACCGGCTCCCCCACTGGCGATCACCGGGACCGTGACGACAGCCCGCACGGCGGAGATCATCTCGAGATCGAAGCCGGCTTTCGTGCCGTCGGCGTCCATCGAGTTGAGCAGGATCTCCCCGACGCCCAGTTGCTCGCCGCACACCGCCCAGGCCACTGCGTCGATCCCAGTGCCCCGCCGCCCGCCGTGAGTGGTCACCTCGAAGCCGGACGGCGTTGGTGGCTGCCCGGGAGGCACCCGCCGAGCATCCACCGAGAGCACGATGCACTGCGCGCCGAAGCGGTGGCTGGCCTCACGCAGCAGCTCCGGGCGGGCTACCGCGGCGGTGTTGATACTCACCTTGTCCGCGCCGGCCCGCAGCAGCCGGTCCACATCGGCCACCTCGCGGATCCCGCCGCCGACGGTGAGCGGGATGAAGACGCATTCCGCCGTGCGGCGGACCACGTCATAGGTCGTCTGCCGGTCCGCGGCGGAGGCCGTGACGTCCAGGAAGGTCAGCTCGTCGGCGCCTTGGGCGTCGTAGGCGGTGGCCAGTTCCACGGGGTCACCGGCGTCCCGCAGTGCGGTGAAGTTCACGCCTTTGACCACCCGGCCGGCGTCGACGTCCAGGCACGGGATCACGCGCACGGCAACGGCCATCCACCCAGCCTATGCGGCGGTCTACCGAGCGGCTGCGAGGGCGTCGGGCAGGGTGAGCGCTCCGGTGTAGAGCGCCTTGCCGATGATCGCCCCTTCCACACCTTCCGGCGCCAGCGCGGCCAACGCAGCCACGTCGTCGGCTCCGGAGACGCCACCGGAGGCGATCACTGGAGCCTTCGTTCGCGCGCAGACCGCGCGTAACAGATCCAGGTTCGGGCCCCGCAGCGTGCCATCCTTAGTCACATCGGTCACCACGTAGCGCGGGCAACCGTCGGCGTCGAGACGCCCGAGTACTTCCCAGAGGTCGCCGCCAGAGGCGGTCCAGCCCCGGGCGGCGAGGATGTGCTGTCCGTCGATGACCCGCACGTCGAGCCCCACTGCGATTTGCTCGCCGTGCTCGGCAATCACTCTGCGGCACCAGTCCGGGTCTTCGATCGCAGCGGTTCCCAGATTGACCCGAGCGCACCCGGTAGCCAGCGCCCGCTGCAGCGATGCGTCGTCTCGGATTCCCCCAGAAAGCTCCACCGCGACGTCGAGCTGGCCGACGACCTCGGCCAGCAGCTCGGCGTTAGTGCCCCGCCCGAACGCCGCGTCCAGATCTACCAGGTGGATCCATTCGGCGCCGTCGGCCTGCCAGGCCAGCGCGGACTCGATCGGGTCGCCGTACCACGTCTCGGTGCCGGCTTCGCCTTGGGTGAGGCGGACAGTCCGGCCACCGGCGACGTCCACCGCGGGCAGCAGCACAAAACTCACCGGCCTACCCTAGCCTCGGGGTGAATTGTCCGCCGCGGACACCACCACCGCACTGCCGTTGCGGTATCAGGACCAGAACTCGTCCCAGGCTTCCTCGTTGTAAGCCCGGAATCTTGTGCACTTGCCGTCTCGGATATCCCACCCGTGGACAGAACGACTCTCTAGGGTTTTGCTCGCACGTTGACCGCGCTTGATGGTCAGAGCGACACCCTGCTTGTCGTTCGCCAGTATGTCCTGAACCTCGACCTGGAAAGTTCCTCCAGATAGCTCCATCATCTTGCCGAACAAGCCTAGGACCTCATCCTTGCCTTTGTAGGTTCCCAATACGGGACTCCGGCCGCTGACGTAGTACTCGATGTCATCGGTGAGCAAGCTCATGACCGTTTCTACGTCACCCTTGGCGAACGCTTCGTAGGCGGACCCAACAAATGCGATCTCCTTAGGATCTGACTTCTCTTCCATCATGATCATTTTCTTTCTCCTGCGTTCCGAAGGGACGATGCACTGCCCGCGGCTGTGCCGGGAGAGTGGTGACCACTCTGTTCGGACTCCAGGAGTGATCCACGCCAATCGCAGACCAGCAGCGCCGCAGATCAGGTGGTCTCAAGCGCTCGCGCGAGCTCGGCCCGTCCCGGTACGCCGAGCTTTTCGTATGCGGCATGGAGTTTGTTCTCCACCGTCCGGTGCGACAGGCACAACCGCGCTGCGATCTCCCTGTTGGCGAGACCAGCCGCCGCGAGGCGGGCGATCTCAAGCTCCGGGGGGGTGAGGGCAGCCCGAGCAGGAACGGCGGTGGCGAGGGTAGGTGTTCGGGCACCCTCGCAGCGAGCGGCCAGCACGCTGGAGCGTGGCTGCGCGGCGCAGCAGTCCGTTCCGGCGCCAGACCACGGCTGCATCGGCGGAGGCCTCAGCAGCGAGAAGCACTGCACCACACTCGTCGAAGGCGGCGGAGCTCGACTCAAGTGCCGGAGCATCCTCCGACGCGAGGGCAGCGGCGTGGGCGGCGCGAGCCGGCGCGAGTGGACCTTCGACGACCGCGGCAAGCTCCCGTAAGCGAGGGGCGGCCGTTGCGGCGTGACCCAGCCGCGCTAGGTCATGCACAGCCGCCGATTCAAGGGCGTAGGCACCGCACTCCTGGGCCATCGCGGCTGCCTCGTGGAGGTGCACGCAACCTTGGGCTATGTCACCTCCGGCTACCTCCGTCCAGGCCCTTGCCCGCGGCACCTCCGGGCCACTGATCTCAGACGGCGGTACGCCGAGTGCATCCAGGTCGGAGAGCACAGTCCAGGCGGCCTCGACGTCATGTCGCAGCGCCAGGGCATGCGCGCGGATCGCCAACGCATTGCGAACCCACAGCGGCCACCGCATGTCACGGAAGGCCCCGGCCGACTCCCCGGCGAGTCGCGCCGCAGTCGTCACCCGGCCCTCAGCAAGCGCAACCCGAGCCAAGGAACAAGGAGAAAAACGACCGTGCCTCCACGGAGCCTTCCTCGACCGCCTTGTCGTATTCGGCTCCACCGAGTGCGCCGGCCTCGGCCAGGCGCCCAACGCGGAGCAGCGCGGCGCAGCTGATCACCTGGTGCAGATACGATCCGGACGGCAGCGGTGGTCCCGTGAGCTGGAGATGTGCGGCCAGACCGCGTTCGCTCGCGTCGATCGCAGCGCAGGCTTGTCCGGTCATCGCCATCGAGGTACCAGCGGCGAAGCAGGCCGAGACCAATGCTCTCAGCCGTGATTTGGTCACGGCAGCCGGTGTCGAACATGCGGGTCGGCGAAGTCCCGATCCGCATCAGCAGCCGACGGCTACAGCGTCTCGATCCAGTTGCGCAGCAGGTGCGCACCTGCGTCGCCGGATTTCTCGGGGTGGAACTGCGTCGCCCACAGCGGTCCGTTCTCCACCGCGGCGACGAAGGGCTCGCCGTGCTCAGCCCACGTCACCAGCGGAGGGGTCAGCGGCTCTGAGCTCTCCAGCTCCCAGCGGCGAGCGGCGTAGGAATGCACGAAGTAGAAGCGGGTGCCCGGGTCGAGACCGGCGAACAGCCGCGAGTCCGCCGGCGACGCCACGGTGTTCCATCCCATGTGCGGCAGCACGTCGGCCTTCAACCGCTCGACGGTCCCAGGCCACTCCCCGCAGCCGTCGGTCTGCACCCCGTGCTCGACACCTCGGCTGAACAACACCTGCATCCCGACACAGATCGCCAGCACCGGGCGACCGCCGGCCAGCCGGCGACCGATGATCCGGTCCCCCCGCACCGAGCGCAGCCCAGCCATGCAGGCCGCGAACGCTCCGACCCCGGGCACCACGAGTCCGTCGGCATTCAGTGCAGCGTCGAGGTCCGCAGTCACCACCACGTCGCCACCAGCCCGCCGCAGTGCCCGCTCAGCAGACCGCAGATTCCCCGACCCATAGTCCAAAACAACGACGCCGCTCACCCCGCCAGCTTGGCCCACCCGCATTCAGCGGGGTAAACGAGGTACGAATTCCCCGCTGCGCCCGCTGAATGCGTCATCCTGGGGTGGTGCGCGACGAGGATCTGATGCGGCACTTGGGGGATCTTGTGGCGCGTAGCTACGAGGGGGCGGTGTCGTGGGTGGACAGGGTGGCGGTGTTCCACCGGGCGGTTGAGTTGCTCGATCCGGTGATCCGGCGTGTCCTCACCGAGGCCGACGCGGCATTTCTCGACAACACCGGGGAGATCACCCGCCGCAGCGTCGAGCAGGGCGACGGCAGCGTGGGCGAGCACTGGGAGCTGTCCTGGCCGCGGCAGCGGGAGGCCGTTTCCCGAGACGGTGGTCCGGTCGCGCCGGTCCAGGTGATCGCCTGGTTCCGCCGCAGCTTCAACCACGCCCATTTGCGGGGCTCGATCGCCGGGGACTGGCCACTGCAGGTGACCAGCACCGACGACGCCACCCGGCAGTTGCCGATCGTGCGCGCCATCGTCGAAGCGGAGTTACACCAGCGGATCTACGAAGGCCGATACCCGGTGATGCCTGTGGCGGTCCGTAAATACGGCCTGCCACCCGGCTGAACGCTGCCCCGCCGTCAGGGGTGGGCGGCTCGCCAGCTGTCCCACACTTCTGGTCGCAGTTTGCCGCGGGCGGGGACGGGAACGCCGTCGGCGCGGGCCCAGGCACGGACTTCTGCAGTGGCGGGTTCAGGGGCGGTGGGAGCGTTGTCGAGCTCGCCGGTTGCGATACCGATTCGCTCCAGGGCAGCCGGCTCGGTTGCTGCCCAGGTTTGTGCGGCGGCCAGATACCGGTAGGTCCACTCTTCGGCCAGCGGCCGGGTTTCGCAGAATACGAGCGCGACGGTGGGCCACCGGACCTGGAGTTCGGCCAGGCCATCAACGACCACTGCAGGACGCACCCAGTCGAGCTTGAAGATCGCCGAGTAGCGGTCCTCGACGACCACCGCGGCCCGAGGTAGTGCCGCGAGTTGAGCCAGCGCAAAGCGCAGAGTGCCACCGGTGAGGCTGGACACCAGGTCGGGCAGCGACTTGCGTTCCACGGCGGCGACCAGCCGGCCCCCGACGGTGATGCCGTAGTCACCGCAGGGCAGCGCCCTGTGCACGGTCGACACCTGCTGGTTGGCAAACCGGTAGGCGTACTGCTCATGAGAGTCGACCACGATCTGCAGCTCGGCGATTCCGGCTGCTCGGGCGGTGGGTGTGCGTACGTCGGGGCGGGCCTGCTTGCGGGTGCGCGGGGACTGCCAGAAGACCGCGTCGCGCCCGCGAGCGGTGGTGAACACGAGCTGCGAACGATTCTCCCGGGACCGGTCGAGAACCAGGTCGATCGCGGCGCCCCGCCGGACGCAGGACCGTACCGGGACCTGCTCAACGATTTCGGGGTCCTCAGGCCACTCGGTGGGCTCCACCGGGTAGCAGTACAGGGCCTTGGTCCGCGGCCATGTCCCCGACGTGCGGAACACCATCCCGCTGCCCAGCGGCAGGCGCAGCAGGTAGGCCAGCCGGGACTCCGGATCCGGGTTATGAGCGATCAGCAGCTCCACAGGCATCAGTTTGGCGTGATAATCGTCGCGCTGCGACGCTGGGCCGGTCACGCCGCTTGCAATGGGTTGAACCACTGCAGGCCCGAGAACCGTGCGAAACCGCTGTCGCTCGTTGCCAATCGCAACCCATGCTCGACGGCGAGCGCGGCAAGATGGGCGTCCGGGACATCGTTCGCGCGCAGCCCTGGCTGGGCCAGGCAGGCGCCCAGCGCTTCACGATGCCGCGCGGTCGGTGCCGGCGTCCAGACCGGACCGGCATCCAGCCATGCGGTCACCTGGGCCCATGCATCGCCGATCGACTCCGGTTCGGTGAACAGCCGCGGGTTGGTGACCAGGCGCACGAACGCGAGGAGGCTCGCCCAGGGCAGTGCCACCCGCGGCGCCCCAACCAGCTGATCCTCCAGCCATGTCCGCGCCGCCTCATGTTGGGGATAGGACGTGACGTGAGCGTAGATGAGCAGGTTCGCGTCGATCGCGATCACCGGTAGCTCTCGCCCTCGGTGATCGCGAGGGCCTCGGTGACGTCGTCAACGTCGGGCAGTCGCGGCGCGCCGAGCGACACCGGGCGGGTGAACGGTCCGCGTGGCCCTGGGTCCTCGCGACCCAGGTGCGCCAATCCCGCTCGCAGCACATCGTTGACCAGTTGCCGAAAGGACCGGTCCCCGCGGGCGCGAAGCTGTTCGAGCTGCGCCGCGATGTCGTCGTCGAGACTGAGAGTCGTCCGCATACATCGCAGCATACAATATCTGATGCGGTGATGCTCGGCTATCGCCGGTGGAAGGCCAGAACGGGATAGACCGACTCTATGACCGCGCCGCCGAGGTAGCCGTAACCGCCGAATGCCGCGGCTCCGGCAAGGTGCAAATCGACCTGTAGTACGCCGTGGGGATCGTCGACCATGTGCAGCCACCACACCGCCGTGACCACGTCCACGCCGGCAGTACGGATGGGCAGTGCCGCGGTGGCATCGGCGCGCACGACCCGACCCGGCAGACGGACGAGGCGCGCCGCAGCATCGCCGCCGAGATGGCCAGCCCCAGCACTGTGCCCGGCAGTTCGGCCGCCACCGTTGCGGGGCCAACAGCGAGATCGAGGATACGGAGGTGATCCGTTGCGGGCAGCAACGTGCGGACGGCCGCAGCAGCAGCGCGAGCGCGAAGCAGTCCACCGTGAGCGTCGTCGTAGTGCTGCGCCCGTTCGTCCCCGTCAGGCATGCACTGAGTGTCCCGAACTCCACAGCAGAGCTCTCCGTCCGATCTCAGACAGCGCTGCTGTGGAGTTCGGGAGGCGCAGTGCGATCAGAGCAGCCAAGCGATGCCACTGGCGATCGCTAGTGCGGTGCCGATTCCCAGCACAACAGCCAGCGACCGGGAGCGGCGCCAGGCCGACACCACGCCGCCGAGCAGGAAACCGGCCACTGCCAACAGGGCTAGACCGACCCAGCTCACAGCACCCCTTTGGTGGACGGCACCCCGCAGGTCTGCGGGTCGAGCTCCACCGCAACGCGCAATGCCCGCGCCAGCGCCTTGTACTGCGCCTCGGTGACGTGGTGCGGATCGCGACCGTGCAGCACCCGGACGTGTAGCGCCAGCTGTGCATGAACGGCCAGTGTCTCGAAGACGTGCCGGTTGAGCACTGTCGGGTAGTTGCCGCCCACCACGAACCCGGTCAACACGTCCGGTTCACCGGTGTGCACGCAGTACGGGCGCCCGGACACATCCACAGCCACATGCGCCAGGGTCTCGTCCATCGGCACCCACGCATCCCCGAAGCGCCGGATGCCGGACTTGTCCCCCAGCGCCTGGTGCAGTGCCTGACCGAGCACGATGGCGACATCCTCGACGGTGTGGTGCGCGTCGACGTCGACGTCGCCGGTGGCGCGCACGACCAGGTCGAACGTCGCGTGCTTACCCAGCGAGGTGAGCATGTGGTCGAAAAACGCAATGCCGGTGTTCACCTCGGTAGACCCGGTGCCGTCGAGATCGAGCTCAACCAGTACCGAGGACTCCTTGGTTACCCGCTCGATCCGCGCTGTACGGCTCACCGTGCCTCCCGGGCTAGAACTGCCGCGCTGGCGGCGAGGAATGCGTCGTTCTCCGCGGGGGTGCCCACGGTGACCCGGAGGTGGCCCGCGATTCCCACGTCGCGGATCAGGACTCCGTGCTCCAGGTAACGCCGCCACGCCGCCGGCGCGTCGGCGAACCATCCGAACAACACGAAGTTGGCATCCGACGGCACCACCTGGGCGCCGAGGTTGCGCAACCCGGCGATGATGCGCTCCCGCTCGGCCACCAAGGTCGCCACGGACTCCAGCGTCGATGATCCGTGCCGCAGGGCGGCGCAGGCGGCAGCCTGGGTGAGCGCCGAAAGGTGGTAAGGCAGCCGCACCAGCAACAGCGCGTCTACCACCGCCGGCGCGGCGGCGAGGTAGCCCAACCGTCCGCCTGCGAACGCGAACGCCTTGCTCATCGTCCGGCAGACCACCAGCCGGTCGGCGAACTGCTCTAGCAGTCCGATCGCGCTCGGGCGCCGGGAGAACTCCCCATAGGCCTCGTCGACCACCACGATGCCCGGCGCCGCGCCGAGCACCGTCGCCAGATCGTCAGGCGGGATCGACTGCCCGGTGGGGTTGTTGGGGCTGGTCACGAACAGCACATCGGGCCGATGCTGCTCGATGGCGGCCACCGCGCCGATGGGATCCAGCGAGAAGTCCGCCCGCCGCGGCGCCGGGATCCACTGCGTGCGCGTGCCCGCGGAGATGATCGGGTGCATCGAGTAGGACGGGATGAAGCCAAGTGCGCTGCGGTCGGCTCCGCCGAAGGCCTGCAGCAGCTGCTGGATGATCTCGTTGGACCCGTTGGCGGCCCACAGGTTCGCCGCGGTCAGCGGCACGCCGGTGCGCGCGGCGAGGTAGCCGGCCAGGTCGGTGCGCAGCGCCACGGCGTCCCGGTCGGGGTAGCGGTGCAGGTTCCGCGCCGCTAGGGCCACGGCGGCGGTGACGTCGGCCACCAGCTTGGGAGCCGGCGGGTAGGGGTTCTCGTTGGTGTTCAATTGCACCGCGACGTCAAGTTGCGGCGCTCCGTAGGGAGCGCGGTCCCGCAGGTCGTCGCGCAGTGGCAGGTCGGCGAGCGTCACGTCGCAGCCGATCGGGCCGGTCACCGCTGTCACTGCGAGGTCCCCCGGAACCGTGCGGTAATCGCCTGACCGTGCGCGGGCAGGTCCTCAGCTTCAGCCAACGCGACGACGTGGTCGGCGACCTTCACCAGGGCATCGGAGTCATACTCGATGAGCTGGACGCCGCGCAGGAAGGTCTGCACGGACAGCCCCGAGGAGTGCCGAGCGCAGCCTCCGGTGGGCAGCACGTGATTGGAGCCGGCGCAGTAGTCGCCCAGCGAGACCGGCGCGTAGGGGCCGACGAAGACCGCCCCGGCGTTGCGCACCCGACGAGCCACCGCGGCCGCGTCGGCGGTCTGGATCTCCAGGTGCTCGGCCGCGTAGGCGTCCACCACCGATAGCCCCGCGGCCACGTCGGAGACGAGGATGCAGCCGGACTGGCGGCCGGTCAGCGCGGTGCGGATCCGCTCGGTGTGCTTGGTGGCCGCGACCTGCCGGTGCAGCTCGGCGTCGACGGCGTCGGCGAGCGCTACCGAGTCGGTGACCAGCACGCTGGCCGCCAGCGTGTCGTGCTCGGCTTGGGAGATCAGGTCAGCGGCGACGTGCGCCGGGTCGGCAGTGCCGTCGGCCAGGATGGCGATCTCGGTGGGGCCGGCCTCGGCGTCGATGCCGATCATGCCGCGCAGAGCGCGCTTGGCTGCGGTGACGTAGATGTTGCCGGGGCCGGTGACCATGTCCACCGGGTCCAGCGCCGCGCCGTCGGTGTCCGTGCCGCCATAGGCGAGCAGCGCGACGGCCTGCGCTCCGCCAACGGCCCATACTTCGTCAACCCCGAGTAGCGCGGCGGCGGCAAGCACGGTGGGATGCGGCCGGCCACCGTGAGCGGCCTGCGGCGGCGAACACACCACCAGCGACGCCACGCCTGCCACCTGTGCGGGCACCACGTTCATCACCACCGTGGACGGGTAGACCGCCAGGCCGCCGGGCGCGTAGAGCCCGACCCGGGCCACCGGAACCCACCGCTGCGTGACGGTTCCGCCGGCTACCACCTGGGTGACCATCTCAGTGCGTCGCTGGTCGGCATGCGCTCGGCGGACCCGGGCGATGGACTCCTCCAGCGCGGCGCGCACCGTCGGATCTAGCTGCTCCAGCTCGGTGCGCAACGCGTCGGCCGGCACGCGGACACCAGCCGGCCGCACCCCGTCGAAGCGTTCGGCGAAGTCCAGCACCGCCGCCACACCCCGATCGCGCACCGCGTCGATCACCGGAGCCACCTGGTGGGCCACCGCGTCGACGTCGACCTCGGCCCGCGGCAGCATGCCCCGCAGCGTCGCGGGGCCAGGAAGACGACCACGCAGGTCGGTGCGGCCAAGCATGCGAACCCCTCTCAATCCGAGCGTCGCCTCCCAGGGTAAGCGCCTCTGCGTATTGAGCGGGCTCAGCCGGGTGTCACACCTCGAAATAGCCACCCTCAGCCTGCTGAGTGCGCCGGCGGCGCCACCGTTACCCTGCGTGGGATGGCTATGCGGCGGGTTGTGATGGGCGCTGTGCTGGGGATTCTCGCGCTGGTCGTTCCGATCTCGGCGGCCGCGGCGCCGGCTCCGCCATCGTCGGCCTACCGGGTGCCGGGGGTGGACAACGCGACCACGCGCACCGCCGTCGCGAATCAGGGCGTGGAGATCCTCGGTGGCGGCCGCGACTATCTGGAGGTACTCGCCACGCCGGTGCAGGCCGAGCGACTGCGGGCCGGCGGGCTGCGGTTGGTCTCGCTTCCAGCGGCCGCACCGCTGCCGTTACCGGTGGCGCCCGGCCAATTCCCCATCGGGTACCAGGGTTATCACACCTACCGCCAGCTCACCACCGAGCTGGACTCGCTGGCCGCCTCGCACCCGAACCAGGTCGCGGTATCCAGCTACGGGAAATCGGCGCAGGGCCACCCGCTACTGCTGGTGAAGATCAGCGACGATGTGCGCACTGACAAGCACGAGCCCGAGGTGCTGTTCAGCTGCGCTCAGCACGCACGTGAGCACATCACCGTCGAAATGTGCTTGCATATTGTGCGGCGGCTGGCACAGGGCTACGGAACCGATCCGGCGATTACCCGGCTACTGAAGTCCCGGGAGGTCTGGGTGGTGCCGATGGCCAACCCGGACGGCGCCGAATACGACATCTCCACCGGTCTGTTCTCGATGTGGCGCAAGAATCGCCAGCCGACCCCGGAGAACAGCGAGATTGGCACCGACCTCAACCGGAACTGGGGCGACGAGTGGGCCTGCTGCGACGGGTCGAGCGCCAATCCCGCGAACGACACCTACCGCGGCCCGGCCCCGTTCTCCGCGCCGGAGACCGCACAGCTCCGGGACTGGGTGAACAGCCGGGTGATCGGCGGCGTACAGCAGATCACCGCTCACATCGACTTCCACAGCTTCTCCGAGCTGGTGCTCTGGCCCTACGGTTTCACTACCAGTGACACCGGCCCCGGCCTGAATAAATCCGATGCGGATACGTTCCGCAAGCTGGGCGAGCAGATGGCCGCCACCAACGGCTACACGCCGGAGCAGTCCAGCCATCTCTACATCAACGACGGCTCGATTGCGGACTGGATGTGGGCGCAGCACCACGTTTGGTCCTACACGCTGGAGATGTACCCGACGAGCCTGACGCAAGGCGGCTTCTACCCACCGGCGTCGGTGATAGACCGCGAGACCACGCGCAATGACGCGGCGGTAGACCTGCTGCTGAACTACGCAGACTGCGTCCCGCGAATCATCGGAGCCCACTGCGCCGCCCGCTAGCGGCCATGTCAGGAGAGGACAGGCGGATGCCCCAGGACATGGCACGTGAATTGGTCGCGCGGACCCCAACCTACGAATTCCGCTCCGCCGGCAAGCTCTGCACAGCATGCGGCGCAATCATCGGCAACGTACGCGGCGACGACCAAATCCACACCCAATGGCACCAGGCCCTCGCAGCACTGCTGGCCGCCAACTAATCGCCATTCGGAGCCGAATGGCGATTGAGGGGGCTCGGAAACCACGATTCGGCTCCGAATGGCGCCGGCAACGCTCAGCACAGGTCGAGACCGAGGTCGAGGGCTGGGGCTGAGTGGGTGAGGGCCCCTATCGAGAGGTAGCGCACGCCGGTTTGGGCGTAGGCCCGCGCGAGCCGCAGGGTCAGACCGCCGGAGGCCTCCAGCTCGGTAACCGAGCCTGCGGCGCGGCGGCCCGCTTCGGCGCACTGCGCGACCGTCATGTTGTCCAGCAGCACCAGTGACACTTCGGCGGCCAATGCCTCGTCCAACTCGTCGAGGGTGCCGACCTCCACCTCACAGGGCAACGCGGCAGCGTGCGCCCGCACGGCCGCGATCGCCGCAGTCACCGAACCAGCTGCGGCCACGTGATTGTCTTTGATCAACACTGCGTCTCCGAGCCCCATCCGGTGGTTGACCCCGCCACCGCAGCGCACCGCGTACTTCTGCAATGCGCGCAAACCGGGCAGCGTCTTGCGTGAGTCCCTGATCGAGACGCCGGTACCAGCCACCGCATCCACCCATGCCGCGGTGGCGGTAGCCACCCCGGAGAGATGACACAGCAGGTTGAGCGCGGTTCGCTCGGCGGTGAGCAGGCCAGCGACCGGGGCGCGGACCGCGAGTGCGATATCGCCGGTGGCAAGCCGCACTCCATCCTGACGCCCCATGGTGATGTCGTATCCGCCGGCTCCGAGTACCGCGTCGAGCACGGCGACGAATACCGGCAAACCGGCTAGCGTCCCAGGTTCACGCGTCGAGACAGTTGCGGTGGCGACAGTTCCAGTTGGCACGCAGGCCGCAGTGGTGGCGTCCGGGCCGTAGCGTAGGTCCTCCGCCAGCGCGGTGCTGATCACCCGGTGTATTTCGTCGGCACCGACTCCCACGCTGGCGAGTACGTTCACGCCACCCCTCCGATCAGCGCCGGCTCGGCCGGCACCGGGATCCCGTCATCGTCGAGCACCACGGCGATACTGCGCCGCCAGCGCTCCGCAGGGCGGACATGATCGGTCCGCAGATGGCAACCACGGCTCTCGGTGCGTGCGGCGGCGGCGGCTAGCACCGCGGCCGCCGCCAGGGTGAGCGCAGCGTCCTCGGCGTCATGCGGCGTCCGTATCCGCCGGCGTGTGGTCGCACCCGCGACTGCCGACGCAGTGGCGAGACCGGCCGAGTCGCGCCCGATGCCGGCGTGCGCACTCATCGATTGCTGCAGCGCGTCGCGATCAGCGACCGGGCGAAGCTCGCGGGAGGGCTGCGGGACACCGGGACACCGGGACACCGTGAAGTCAGCAGCCACCGCCTCCGCGGCCCGTCGCCCCATCACCAGCCCCTCCAGCAGGCTGTTGGAAGCCAGCCGGTTCGCGCCGTGCAGACCAGTCCGGGCTACCTCTCCCGCGGCGTACAACCCGGGCACCGTCGTCCGGCCACTGGTGTCGGTGACCACGCCACCGCACTGGTAATGCGCGGCCGGGGCCACCGGAATCGGCTCGCAGGCTGGGTCAATGCCGACCGACGCACAGGCCGCGTGCACCGTCGGGAAACGACGGCGCAGCTCCACGCTGCCGAAGTGGGTGGCGTCCAGCAGGACGTGGTCGGTGCCCGTCGCCGCCATCCGCCTGGTGATCGCCGCGGCCACCACGTCGCGCGGCGCCAGGCCACCGAGCGGATGCACACCGGTCATCACCGGGGCACCGGCGATGTCCAGCAGTACCGCGCCCTCGCCCCGGATCGCCTCGGTGACCAACGGCTGGCGGCCCCTCGAGCCCGTGCCGAGGTGCAGCGCCGTCGGATGGAACTGCACGAACTCCAGGTCGGCGGTCAGCGCCCCGGCCCGTAACCCCAGTGCCAACCCGTCACCGGTGGCAACGTCGGCGTTGGTGCTGGCGGCGTAGAGCTGGCCGAGGCCTCCGGTGGCAAGCAAGACGGCCCGAGCGCGCAACACTCCCGCACCAAGCTCGTCGAGCAGGGCCAAACCGGCGACTCGACCGGTATCGTCGCGCAGCACCTCACTGACCGACTGCCCTTCCAGCAACGCCAGCTGCTGACTGCGAGCGGAACTGGCCAGCGCCCGCTCTATCTCGGCGCCGGTGGCGTCACCACCGGCGTGGATCACTCGGTAGGCCCGATGTCCGCCCTCCCTGGTGCGGTGCACATCTGTCCAACCACCGTCGAAGACGGCACCGTGCGTCCTCAGCTCGCTGACCGCGGCGGGGCCGGCAGCCAGGATCGTCCGGACGGCGGCCTCGTCGCAGAGCCCGGCGCCGGCCGCGAGCGTGTCCGCTACGTGCGCGTCCACGCTGTCTCCGGGCGGTGACGATTGATCACCGGGCAGCACCACCGCGATACCGCCCTGCGCCCACTGGGTGTTGCCGTCCTCGACCGTGGTCTTGGTCACGGCCACCACCCGCAGGCCGAGCTCGGCGGCGCGCAGGGCGGCGGTCAACCCGGCGACGCCAGTACCGACCACCGCGAGGTCGACGGTGACCTCCCAGGCCGTCACTCGTCGCCGCCCGGCCGGCCGATAGCGATCATGCGCTGCACCGCGCTACCGGCGCGCGCTGCGATGTCGGCGGGGACGGTCACTTCGTCGACACCGTCGCGCAGTGAGCGCAGCAACGCCGCCGGAGTGATCATCTTCATGTACCGGCAGGAGGCCCGGTCGTTGACCGCTTGGAAGTCGACCCCCGGGGCCGCGCGCCGCAGCTGGTGCAGCATGCCGATTTCGGTGGCCACCAGTACTTCGTGCGCGCCGGTCGCCCGGGCAGCAGCGAGCATCCCGCCGGTGGACAGGATCCGCACCCGTTCGGCGGGCACCGCACCCGCACCTGCCAGGTACAGGGCACTGGTCGCGCAGCCACATTCCGGGTGGATGTAAAGCTCGGCGTCGGGCGCGGCAGCGGCTTTCGCGGCCAACTGGGAACCGTTGATCCCGGCGTGGACGTGGCATTCTCCGGCCCAAATGTGCAGGTTGCGCCGCCCGGTGACGCGCTGCACGTGCGCGCCGAGGAACTGGTCGGGCAGGAACAACACGTCACGGTCCGCGGGGATCGAGTCGACCACCTCGACGGCGTTGGATGAGGTGCAGCAGATGTCGGTCTCGGCCTTGACCTCAGCTGTGGTGTTCACATACGACACGACGACCGCGCCGGGATGCTCGGCTTTCCAGTCCCGCAGCTGGCTGGCGTCGATGGAGTCGGCCAGCGAGCAACCCGCACGCGCGTCGGGGATGAGCACCGTCTTGCCCGGTGCCAGGATCTTCGCCGTCTCGGCCATGAAGTGCACGCCGCAGAAGACGATGGTGCTTGCCGCACAGTCCGCGGCGATGCGCGACAGCGCCAAAGAGTCGCCGACGTGGTCGGCGATGTCCTGGATTTCGGGCACCTGGTAGTTGTGCGCGAGCAACACCGCGTCGCGCTGCCGGGCGAGTTCGCGTACCTCCTGACGCCAAGCTCGTTCAACCTCCGACCCTGGGTGGCCGGCGTGGGTCCACTCCGTCGCGGCGGTAGCGGCCATGTCGCCTCCTTCGCCAGCCCTGACGCTGGCCCCTGCCTGAGTTTTCGCCTTACAATCGAAAACGTGAATGATAACAGCGGTGGCCTCGCGATGCACGAAGTCCTCGCCGCTGTGCTGCAGGTCCGCAACCAGCAGCTGCAGGTGCTGCTGTGGCAACGCGCCATCGAACCCGATGCTGGGCGCTGGGCGTTGCCGGGCGGGCGGCTCGGCGACAATGAGGACGTCCAGACCTCGGTACTGCGCCAGCTCGCCGAGAAGGTGGACGTCCGCGACGTCGCGCACGTCGAACAACTCGAGGTCTTCAGCGCGCCGGATCGGATGCCGCACCGGCGGACCGTCGTGACCGCGTTCCTCGGGCTGGTGCCCTGCGTGGCCGATCCCGCGCTGCCCGACGACACGGCATGGCATCCGGTGACCGATGCCCTACAAGGGTCGCCGCGCACCGCCTTCGATCACGGCCTGATCGTGCGTCGGGCCCGGGATCGGTTGCGCGCCAAGTTGTCCTACACCAATCTCGGCTTCGCGCTGGCGCCGCCCGAGTTCACTGTCTCCAGTCTGCGGGAGCTCTACGCTGCTGCGCTGGGTCACCGAGTCTCGGCGACCAACTTACAGCGAGTGCTGGCCCGCCGTGGGGTGCTGGTCCCCACTGGCGGAACCGCCGCGCCGGGACCCTCCGGCGGCCGGCCCGCGGCGCTGTACCGCTTCGCGGAGCGCGGCATGCGGATTACCGACCCGTTCGCTGTGTTGCGACCACCGGAGGCACACCATGCCCCGGAAGGGGCAGTTCACTTAGCGGATCCGCGCCCAGCGCCGTAACGTTTACCTGTGGCCGAGACCGTCCCGTTATTCCCGCTGGGCACTGTGCTGCTTCCGGGTGCGTCGCTTCCGTTGCACATCTTCGAGCCCCGTTACCGTCAGTTGACCGTCGACCTGGTGACCGGCGCTGTACCTGGCCGCAGCTTCGGCGTGATCGCGGTCAAGCAGAGTCTGGAATCGACGGAGGAGGTCCACGACATCGGATGCACTGCGCTACTCCAGGATGCCCGCAGACTGCCCGATGGCCGCTTTGACATCGTCACTCGCGGCAAGAAAAGGTTCCGGCTGCTCGATATCGACAACACCTCCGCGCCGTATCTGGTGGGCAGCGTCGAGTGGGTGCCTGATGACGACGTACCGGCAGAACAGTCGATGCTTCTGCCGATGCTGGCCCGCTCGGCTCGGGAAGCCCACCGGCAGTACTGCTGCGCGGCGTGGCAGCACGGTGATTGGGAGGAACCCAAGGAGGACGTCGACGTCGCAGCGTTGGCTCACCTGCTCGCTTCAGACTGCTTGCTGACCTTGGAAGACCGGCAGGCCTTGCTTGAGGACCGCGACCCCGCTGATCGGCTACGCATGGTACGCGCCCTGCTGATACGGGAGGCGGCGTTCCTGCGGACGCTGCGTGCGGTACCCGTACCGCTGAACCAGTTCGCAGAACAAGCCAGCCTCAACTGACGGTCGTGAGTGCGAAACAGTGTTATAACACTGTTTCGCACTCACGACCGCAGGTCCTCCGCGCCGCTCCAGGCGGCCGCGAGGCAGTAGGTAACCGCAACGCCGAACGGCTGTGTGACGATCACCCAAGCTGATTCGAGCACTGGCGCCTGAGGAAACGGCGCGCCGGTCCCCGCCCGATCGGGGTAGTGCGCAGCGGCCAGCCACAGCCCGACGCGCATCGCGAGCCACGCCGCCACCAGCGAGCCAAGCACCGCGGCCACCAGCACCAACGGGCCACGCCACCGCCGGAACAGCCACAACACCGCGCCGACGAGCATGCCGGCGGCCAGCCCGAACAGCACGAAGGTCGCCATATCGTCGAAGCGGTGCTCGCTTTGCCCGACGAAGGGCAGCACGCCACCCGGCGTGGGCGCCAGCGCCGAGCGAGCGACGAACTCGGGCGGCGCCAGCCAGGACCACAGGGCGCCCAGCGGCAGGCCCAGCACCGCCACCGCACACAGCACGCCCAGCGCTGGAACCAGATCGGCGCGCACCACCACACCGAATCGGGGCTCGGGAGCCTGCTGGACGTCCGGCTGCGCCGCAGTCATCCCGACCCCGGATGCGGCCCGTGTGCGCTGCATCTGGCCGACCAGCCGGTCGGCGTCACTTGCACCACCATCCGACGGCCGCAGTGCGGGCAGTATCGCGGCGGGTCGAGCTGCCTGCGGTGGGCACAGCTGACGTGCTGGCCGCTGTCCATCGGACGGCCACAGACGTCGCAGCAGTTCACAGCGTCCGACCGAGGGCTTTGATCGGCATCCGCAACTCGGTGAGCATCTCCAGGTCCGCCTGCGCGGGCCGGCCGAGATTGGTCAGGTAGTTGCCCACGATGATCGCATTGATGCCGCCGAGCATGCCCCGCTCGGCACCCAGATCCCCGAGGGTGAGCTCGCGGCCGCCGGCGAAACGCAGGACTGCGCGGGGTAAGGCAAGTCGGAACGCGGCCACGGTCCGCAGCGCGTCGACGCCCGCCACCACGTCATAGCTCTCATACGGGGTGCCAGGCTGCGGGATCAGAAAGTTCATCGGCACCTCGTCGGGATCCAGCATGGCGAGCTGCGCGGCGAACTCGGCACGTTGCGCCACCGTCTCGCCCAACCCGATGATGCCGCCGCAGCAGACTTCCATCCCAGCTTCGCGCACCATCCGCAGCGTCTCGAAGCGCTCCTCCCAGGTGTGCGTGGTCACGACGTTGGTGAAGTGCGAGCGCGCGGTCTCCAGGTTGTGGTTGTAACGGTGCACGCCGATGGCAGCCAACTCGTCCACCTGCTGCTGGGTGAGCATCCCCAGTGAACAGGCGACGTTGATCTCTGCGATCTCCGGTTCGGCGCGGATCGCCTCAATGCCCGCTTTCACCTGCGACATCAGCCGACGGTCCGGCCCGCGGACTGCGGCAACGATGCAGAACTCGGTAGCCCCGGTGGCCGCGGTCTGTTTGGCCGCCTCGACCAGACCGGGGATGTCCAACCACACCGCCCGCACCGGTGAGCTGAACTGGCCGGACTGTGAGCAGAAGTGGCAGTCCTCCGGGCAGCCGCCGGTCTTGACGCTGACGATGCCCTCGACCTCGACCTCAGGGCCACACCAGCGCATCCGCACCTCATGCGCGAGCGCGAGCAGCTCCGCCAACCGGTCGTCGGCTATTTCCAGCACCGCGAGGACTTGCTGCTCCGAGAGCCCAGTGCCCTGTTGCAGTACCTGTTCGCGAGCGACGGCCAGCACGTCGACCTGCGGACGGGTCACGGGTTGCTCCTCTCGACGGCGGTGCTGCCCGGTCAGTCTGCCGCACCGGCCCCTCACCCCTCTGAATCCGGGGTATCAGCGCTGGAAGTCGTCGGAGCTCCCTTTACAAGGTACCCTCTGAGAATGCCTGATCTGACATCCCTGAAGGTCCCCGCTGAGGTACGAGACCGCTTCGCCGCCGCCGCCAAAGTGCACGGGGTGACCGTGCGCGCACTGCTCGATCAACTATCCCGGCAAGTGGCCGACACGGCCCTGATGCAGCAGGCCGCCCAGCAGATGTTCCAACTGCGCGAGGTTGACCCCGACTCCTGGAACGACTACCTCGCCGAAGGACGCCGCTGGGAAGAAGGAACGGTTGAGCACCTCGACGCCTAACCGCGGCGAGGTCTGGCTCGCTGTCCTGGACCCGGTCGGCCCAGGCGACCAAGGCGGCACTCGCCCGGTTCTCGTGGTCTCGACCGACGCGTTCAACGCGTGGCCGGTAGGTCTGGTCATCGTCGTACCGATCACCACACGCGACCGCGGGTTCGCCCACCACATCGCGGTCGCCGGAGGTGGATTCGACCGGCCCTCGTTCGTCATGCCCGAATACGTACGGTCAATCGCACAACGACGGCTGCAACGCCGCCTCGGCATTGCTGAGCAACCCACCCTCGCCGCCGTCGACGACTGGTTACGCCGCCTCACTGGCCGGTAGGAACCAGAACAGCCGACAAAGAGCCCGTGGCCGTGGCCCTTGGCGGCATCAGGCAGCTGGCAGAGGCAAGAATGGACTCGGAGCGCCCGGCCAAGTGATGATCAGCTTGTCGCGGGCCCGGCTGCACGCCACGTAGAACAGCGAGCGCTCCCGCCCCCGGACGGCCGCGGGCTCGGACTCGGGCTGGTTCTCGAACGCCCAGTCCAGGGGCACCACACCCGCCTCGGCGCCGATGACGACGACGCGGGAGAACTCGGTGCCCTTGGCGCGGTGCATCGAGGCGATCTTCACCGCCGCGGTGTTCCCTGCGCCCTCCTTGTGTAGCAGTTCCACCGCGACGCCACCGTCCTGCAGGGCAAGGCGCGCGCGGTCCTGTTCCGGGCTACGACGGGCCAGCACCGCGATCGCCGAGGCGGCCACTCCCTGGTCCAGCCAACCCCTCACGGTGTCCACCAGGAAGCGCATCTCCTCGGCCACGCCGGTGAATCCGCGAACGGTGGGGGCGGGGCCGGTGAACGCGGAGTGGTAGCCCTCGACGGTGTCCTCGTCGCCGTCGAGGGCTATGACCTTCTGGTCGCCGATCACTCCCAAGGCGAAGGCCAGGTTCTGCCGGGACGTGCGGTAGTTCAGCGTCAGTTTGCGTGAGCGGCCACGGGTCTCGATACCGAACCGGCTCAGCACGGTCCGTTCACCGAAGATCCGCTGGTGGCCGTCCTCGCAGATGAACAGGTCGTTCGGGCCCGGTGCTACGACGCCGCGCAGCACCCTCCAGTGACCTGCGTGCAAGTCCTGCCCTTCGTCGACGACGATGTGGTCATACCTGGGGATCTGCTCGCGCAACACCTGATCCTCCGCGATCTCCGCGGCTCGGGCCACGAGCAGCTCGAAGGTTGTCTTGCCCTGCGTCTGTGCGTTGCGTTCGAAGGCCTCGACCACGTTCCAGACCGCAGCTCGCTGGACTCGGTTGAGCCGGACGCCCCGCGCACACGCCGGGCTACGCGGGCCGTTCGTAATCCTGGAGTTCGCCGAGGAAACAGCGCTGGTCTACCTGGAGAATCACAGCACCGTGCTGTTTCTGGAGGAAGAGGCCGATCTGGCCTCCTACCGGGTGGCGCTGGGGAATATCCTGCAGGCAGCCCTTGCACCCGCTGCAACGACCGAGCTGATCACCCAGATCGCCACCGAGCTCCGCTGAACCGGCGGACCGCGCAGGGCCACATGAGTACTGGAGAGGAGCCCGGGATGCCTGCGCTGGACCTCAGCGGTGCCCGCTGGCGAAAGAGCAGCCGCAGCAGCGACCAGGCCAACTGCGTCGAGGTCGCCGTCACCGTTGGCGCCGTTGCGGTGCGCGACTCCAAGCACCCCACCGGCAGCGTGCTGACCGTCTGCCCACGGGCGTGGACCGCCTTCGCCACCGCCCTGCGCGCTGGCGAGTTGCGCTGAGCCACTCACAGCGGCGACACAAGCCATCCCGGTCAGAGGCCTCGTTGCCAAGACGCCAGCGCACGGGCCAAGTCGGTCCGAAGCCAGCCAGCGAAACGCTCCCGCACGTCGTGGGAATCTTCTCGGCTGGTCGCGGTGAAAGGCTCTTGGCTCACCACCTGCACCGGCCGCCGATCAGAACCGTCGTCCCCGCCTGAAGACACCTCCCACGCCCCGACAACGGCGGCAAGGGCCCCGGTGTTGCGACCCACTCCGGTGATGGAGAGCAGCACGTCGAACCGGCTGTCCAGGTCGATCTTCAGCCTGACCCAATGGCTGTATCGGGAGAAGTCCGCGAAATAGTCGAACTCTTGAGCGAGGTCGATCCGCTCCACTCGGTACCACTTCGCCGTCTCGGCGTTATCGACGTCTACGAACACTCGCTTCGGCATTCCGCGCACGTCAAGCATCAATCGGAGCTCATCCCGAACCGTCGTCATCAAGTTCTGTGCATCGTCGCGGAGATCGACGGCCAACCTCTCGAGTCCACTGTTGGGAACTTCTTCTCGGGCAGCCAATCGATCGCGGATCACTGCGAGGACAAGCTCGAGTTCGTCGTCCTGCTCCTGTGCCACCTGCACCGCGATGCTCAGCGCCTGCATGAAACCGACTCGTTGCACGGTGTCGAAGAGCTTCACCAATGGCAGAAGATCACCGTTATCTGCTTCCTGCAGGGCGTCGAGGTAACGCACCCGATCGTCTCGCCGCACCACGAGTGGTAGCCATGCAGCGCGGATGAAGACAAGGGTGGCAAGCAGCCGTGCTACCCGACCGTTGCCGTCCTGGAAGGGGTGGATCTGTATAAAGCGGTGGTGAACCCACGCCGCGAGCACGTCCGGGCTAACGCTCCGCTCAAAGTAGCGCTGCTGCAACGCGATGAGTCGCTCCATCTCGGGCTGCACCTGTTCCGGTGGGCAATACTCGTGAACGATGCCGTCCGCGCGCGTGGGGTTGTTGGGCAGCTTTTTCCAATCCCCACGGCGCAGTTCGACTTCTCTCGTGCACCCGAACTGGTCCACGGCCGTCGTGGTAGGCTGAGACCGAGTCAGCAGGGCGTGAACTTCTTTGATGAATGACAGGCTCAGGTCGCGCCTTTGCAGGACCACATCGAACACGAGATCAACGGCACTCCGCTGGTCTTGAAGCAAATTCACCACAACCGTGGGATCCCGATCCGTCGCGTCATTGGGAATCAGCGCGGCATCGAATCCTCGCTCAATCAAGGTCTCAGTGACACCCCTGTCGATCGAGTACAAACCCTCCAGGACGCCGGTCTCCACGGCCAGCCTGTTCTTCCAACGTTCGAGGAACACTCGCTCCACTTGCAGCTGCTGCATGGACTCCCGTTCCTCCGTCCATGCCTGAGCCAAGCCTTCGAGAGACGGCGCCCGGCGCTCCAGCAGCGCATCGTCGAGTTCCGTGATGGGGTGCCACTGGTACGAGCTTCGGTTCACGCCTATCCCTTCAGCACGGTCGCCATCCAGGTCCTGAGCTTGCCAGCTGGGACCGACGAGGAGCGGGAGCTGCACCGCAGCAGCAGCGCGAACAGGATTACACCACCGCGTTCGCCCCAACAAACCCTGTCATGATCGCCGAAAATGACCGATGGCCGTGCCCGCACGGTTAGCGCTCACTATTGACGATCTTAAGAACGCGGGCACGGCGAAGAGGCAACAGCCTCCGGCCACGGTTCGACCTGGCCGTTCACAGCTCAAGCTGGATATCGGCAGGCGAGTTGACCGTCGTTTCCGGCAGCAGACCGGCGAGCCGGCTACCAACGCCGATGCAGCGCATTCCCGCTGCGAGCGCGGCACGGACGCCGGCCGGCGCATCCTCGACCACCACACATCCCGCGGGCCCGATGCCGAGGCGGGTGGCCGCCAGCAGGTAACAGTCGGGGGCGGGCTTGCCTCGTTCGACGTCGTCGGCGGTCACCAGCACCTGGGGCCACGGAAGGCCGGTCGACGCAAGGCGCGCCCGCGCAACGGCACGCGCTCCCGAGGTCACCACCGCCCAGCGACCGGGGCGCAACCCGGTCAGCAGTTCCTTGGCTCCTGGCAGGCAGACCATCTCGGTGGAACGCCTGATCTCCTCGGCGGTCAGGTAGGCGAGGTGAGCGGCCACCTCCGCGGCCGGGACGAGGTCGGCGAGAGCCTGGCTGGTGGGACGCCCGTGCACGGTCTGCACGACGTGCGCCGGGTCGAGCCCGCACGACCGAGCCCAGTCCTCGAAAATGGAGCGGATGATCGGCATCGAGTCGACCAGGACACCGTCGAGGTCGAACAACGCGGCCTCGGCCCGGATCCGCAGCGCCCGTTCGGCTTCGGAACGGACGTCAGGACGCATCGATGATCACGGTCGCAGTCAGCGAATGGCCGACACCAAGGCCGCGCTGCTCCCGCGTCTCACACCGCAACAGCGCCGGCGCCAAGGCGCGAATCCGCTTTCCGGAACCGGTCGCAGCCTGATCGAGCAGCTCGTTCCAGCTCCCGGCGAGGGCCCGGAAGAAGTGCAGGACCTCCGGTGGCGCGCCCGCCGTCGGCGGCTCGAAGTACAGCTCGGGTAGCGACACGCTCGACGGATCACGCGCCAAATCGTTGACCAGCGTCCGGTACGGCGGGATCGCGGGATTGAACGCCCTGGTGGCGGTGTGCCGGCCCACCAGGATGGACCGGTCTGTGAAACCGAGCTCGGCTGGCTGCGCCCCGGTACTGCGTGCCGCGGCCGCGATGGCTTCACCAAGTGAGGTGCGGTCGAAGAACGTCATCTGCTGTTCTAGCCGCTCGGTCGTGTCCTCGAAGAAAGTCATCGCGTAGTTCCACCGCGAGGAGTGCCAGTTGCGCATCCACTCAATGGAAAACCGCCCCAGCACGTCGACGATGATCGCGGCGCGCCGCCCGGCGGCAAGGATACGGCGCATGATGTTAGCGATGACCTCAGTCATCTCGCTGGTGGTGAGGTGGGAATACGGAACGCCGCAGGACAGATAGAGGTCGAAATCGCCCTCCGGCAGCCGATCACGCATGTCACCGACGCGGAAGGTCGCCTCGGATACTGGATGCAGCGCCGTGGCGGTCTCGATCATGTCCGGATCGCCGTCCAGGCCGACGTAGTCGAGCCGGCGATCGGCGGTCACCGGCGCAAGATCCCCGTGGGCCTCTGTGAGCAGGGCGAACCCGTCGCCGACACCACTACCGATGTCGAGCACCCGAAGCGGCCGACCGACTGGGAGTCGCAACTGCCGCACGGCGCTGGCGAAAATCTTGTGCGAGACCACTTCTTCCATGAGAGTCTTCACCGGATCACGCCGTCGTGGTGACAGATAATGCCCGAGTGCGCCTTGGTAGCTGGCCTTATCCCTGGTCAAGCGGTAATCCCTTCCGCGTTCATGGTCAGGTTGGTCACCTCAGCGCTTCACCAGATAACGCAGCAGCAAGGTGTCGCCCTCGGCGAGCACTGACGCCAGTTCAAGCCGCGTCGGCACGACCCCCGGGCCGTATGCAATCCGGTCGGCCATTCCCGAGACCAACAGCGGCGAGATGGTCAGGCGCAGCTCATCGACCAGTCCCGCCCCGATCAGAGAGTCGAACAGCCGCGGGCCTCCTTCACAATCTATCCGGGTCAGGCCCCGCTTCGCCAGAGCGCCCACCGCGGCGGTGACATCCACGGTGTCCTCGCCGGCGACCAGCACCGTGGCACCCGCGGCGGTCCAGGCCTCGCACAGCTTCGACGGCGCCGTGGCGCAGGTGAGCACGATGGTCGGGGTGCGTGCTTCGGTGATCACTGGTGCGTCCGCGGGCAGTGTCCGGCCGGAGGTGACCACGGCGATCGGTGGAACGTCACTGAGCCCGTACCGTCGCCGCCGTTGCGCGGCCTGCTCGTCGGGGTGCACGCCGCGGAATTCCTCGATCGTCGCGGTGCCTGCACCGAGCAGCACGACGTCGGCGAGGTCACTGCCCAACCGGTACACCCGCCGGTCCGCCGGATTGGACAGTCCCGCTGACCGTCCGTGGATCTCGACCGCGCCGTCGGCGCTGGCCACGAAGTTCACGGCCAGCCAGCGGCGGTCGGCGGGATAGCCGTAGAGCCGTTCGAGCTCCTGCTCGTCGATCTCGTGGGTGTGCCGGGGCCAGATGTAGCGCATCAAGAGAGCCAGCGCTGCGCCCGCGCCGGCGGTCGGGTACCGACGATGCTGGCGACCATTTCGATCGTGTGCCGGGTCTCGCGGACCTGGTGCGCGCGGAACATCGCCGCTCCTGCCTGGGCCGCGAGCGCGGTGGCGGCCAGCGTGCCGGTGAGACGATCGTCGAGGGCCACGTCGAGGGTTTCCCCGACGACTCCCTTGTTGGACATGGCCATGAGCACGGGCCACCCGGTCTCGACGAGGGTGCGTACGTGACGTAGCACGGTCAAGCTGTGGAAGGTGTTCTTGGAGAAGTCGATCGCGGGATCGATGAGGATGCCCTCGCGGGGAACGCCGTTGGCCACCGCTTGCTCGGCCAGTTGCGTAGTGGCCTCGACGACTGCGGCCACTACATCGTCGTACTGCGGGCGGATGGGGTCGGTGCGCGGCGCCAGACCGTCCGTGTGCGCGCACACGTAACCTGCGCCGTACTCGGCCGCGACGTCGAGGATGGCGGGGTCGGCGGCCGCCCAGTTGTCGTTGAGGAGGTCCGCCCCAGCCTGGCACATCCGCTCGGCGACCTCGTGGCGATACGTGTCAACGCTGATCACCAAGTCGGGATAGGTCTGTCGCGCCCATTCGACGGTCGGCGCAACCCGGCGGATCTCCTCATCGACGCTCACCTCGGGGCCAGGGCTGGCCGGCACCCCGCCGATATCGATGACGTCGGCACCGTCGAGCACCGCCTGGCGGATGGCCGCGCGCGCGACCTCCTCATCGAAGGTGACGCCGTGGTCGTAGAACGAATCGGGCGTCCGGTTGATGATGGCCATGATCAGCGGCCGGTCCCGGGTCAGCCTGCGACCGCGAAACACCAGGTCAACCACTTCAGAGCGCACCGCTGTCACGACGCCCCACCTCTCTCGCTTGCTCGGCGTAGGGATTCCCGAGGCTGTGTTCACCCCAACGGATCGAGGTCACGCAGGCACGGGGCACCCGAATGCGTTCACGCCGAGGAATCAGCGGAACCGAGATTTCTTCATCTGGGCCTCACTCTCGAGCTTGTGCACCCGCTCGTCGTGACCGATCTGCCGAAACACGTCTGCGAGCGAGGCGAAGTGGCCGAAATCATCGGCGAACGACGATTCGAATGGTGTACTGTCCCAGTCGGGATTTTCGGCAACCATGATCATATATTCGTGCTCCGCGTGGTCTTCGAAGTCCGCATTAAGACGATACGACCACCTCGGGTGCGCCACGAAGAGCAACCATGACAACTGATAATAGACAAATGCGATCGCCTGCGGTAACCAGAAGAACATGATCTGCGGCTGGCGCCGCCCGGACCTGGCGATCAGCTCCTCGATGATGAGCAGGTGGAACATCTCGTTGTCTTGCTGCGCGCGGGACTCAGCAACACGCTCGTGTATGCGCCGGGCCATATCTGTGTCTGCATGGACGTGGGTGATAGCGATGAAGGCGACCTGCTCCCAGGCCATGTACGGAACGCGCGCGATCAACTCGAGGACCTTGAACTTGCTCAGCGTGAGCGGCTTGCCGTACACCATGTCAAGCGATCTGAACAGGATCCGCGCAGCAATTCCGTACCGGCGCCGAGGTGCCTCCAGAGTCTGGTCCTGGGCCCGTCGCAGCTCCTCGTGCGTGAGCCGCGGCGGTCGCCCAGGTACCGCCGCGCTCGTTTCCCCCTCGTCAGCCATCGCGATCCTCCATGCGGCCCGGCTACGCCGCCGAATCTGTTCCCACCACGACGTCGGCGTTGCCTGGAGACTAACGGATCTGCGGTAGCAGATCCTAGGTGTCAATGGTGCGTCATGATCAACGGGCCGGTGCGACGGCCTCGATGTTGGCGATGGTGAAATCGCGTTGGGCGTTGCGGAGGTGGCACCAGGAGTCGAGCCACCTGCCGTAGAGCTGTTGTGGTCGGATTGCCCGGCTGCTGCAGCTGCCGTTCTTGTCGCGGTAGACGATGAGCACGTCGTTGTGGTGGTCCACGGCATCGGACAGCAGTTCGAGTTCGGCGTCGTCGAGGTGATTGTTGAGCTCCGCAAGAAGGTCGAAGGTGTCCGAGTCCACGCTAGGCGCTGCGGTCGGGCCCGACGGATTGGCTGCCAGCAGCCGAGCCAGCTCGGGGGCGGACAGCGCAGATCGCGATTTCGTGATGATCGGGCGATCGGGCGTCGATGCCTCATGATCGTGGCGGGCTTCGACGATCACCGTGCCGTGAGCATCTTCGGTCACGGGGGACAAGCCGACTTCGCGTAGCCGGGTCAGCACTTCGTCGAGGCCCGATGGGCTGGCTAGGACGGTAGGGGCGAGCCGGCTTAAGTGCAGCTTGGTCAACGACCGAGTGTGCAGTATCTCGGTGATCAGTGCCTCATCGGCACTGACGCAGCAGCGCATCCCCCGCAGCCGAATCTGGCCGTGCCGGCGGGACGCGTCGGTGATCAGATACTCCAGTGGCTGGGGAACCGGACGGGCCGAGATGGCAGCCAGTTCGGTGAGCAACTCATGTGCGGTCCACCCGGTGTCGAGCGCCGCCCGGACAGTGGCCGGGGTGAAGCGCCAAGTTCCGGCGCCCCCGCGGGTCTCGGCGACAGCGGAGTCGGTCAGCAGCCGCGACACGGCGGCGCTGGGCTGACCGGAAACGACCGCGGTGAGATCCGACTGCAAGATCACGCTGCACGGCGTCTCAGGGAGCATCGCGGCGCACCGCCGGGCCAGCTCGTCCACCACGTCCGCCGGCGCAGACCCGGTCACCGCCAGCAGCTGCTCTCCGAGTTCCGACACCACGTCACTGGCGATCACCCCGAGCAGTTCAGCTTCCCGGACGGCGGCAGCCACCTTGGCCACCCGCTGCCAAGCGTCGTAACCGTGCAACGGGAACAGCCAGTCGATCTGCTCCCCCACCGCTCGCACCGACACACCCGAACGGGCGGCCGGCAGCATCGCGCGCCGCAGCAGCCCAGCGGCCGACCCGAGTGGCAACGGGGGCGCGACTTCGCGGTCTCCCGGGATTTCCCGGCCGGTCGGCGCGTGCTCCAGTGAGAACCATGCGTCGACCAGCACGGCCCACCTCCGGCCTGGTTCCGCAGCGCGCCATCCCGGATAAAGGTGCGTCGGCGCGTACCCGGTGTCAGCTCGACCCAGGAGGCCGGCTGCGTAGGTCAGATCTATCCACAACACGAGGATGTCCTCGGGGATCGACAGCCGCTTGGCCAGCCTCGCCCGTTCCCGAGGCCCGACCCCGCCCTTCTTCAGCGCCGCGATCGGCGCCGTGCGGGCCGCGTCGAGCAGGGTCGTCACGCCTCGAAGTGCCTCCTGCGCCGCGGCCTGGGCAGCCCGGCGCACCGCTACATCGTCGGCACCGGCCAACGGAAAAGATGGCCGTCCGGTTAGCGTGAGTTCGCGTTCGGCTAGCCACGCGGCGACCGCTACCTCCCTGGGCAGCTCAAGCGCATAGTTGACCGGCAGCAGCAGGCCGGCCGCGAGGAGCAGCTTGGTCGGGTCACCCGGCTGGGAACGGCCATATCCGGAGTGGTAGTCGTGATAGCCGCGTCGGAACTCGCTGAGCCGGTCCTTGGCCGGTTTCGGCAAACCAGCGATCACCTTGCTCAGCAAGGAAAAATCCGTCATGAACTCGGACAGCCGCGCTGTCAGCTCGGGCTTGCGCAGCCCATCGGTCGCCGCACCGAACGCGCAGAGGGCCGCGCGCAGGTTCTCCGCAAGGACCGATCCCGCGACCTTCTCCACCGGCCGGCCGCCGCCGATCTCGGCCAACCAGTGCGCCTCCAGCCGTTCCGGCAGGCATAGAATGCCAGAGCTGTCCCAGGCCAGCCCCAGCCCGCACAGTTGGGCTACGCCAGCGCGCACTGCCTGTTCTGGGGCATTCAGCAGCCGCGCGAGAGCCGGCACTGTGACCGAGGTGCCAAGGGCGACGGTGGCCTGCCCCACCATCACCATGTCCCGGTTCGCCGTCCGCATCGCGGCAGCGAGCGACTCGGCACCACCCAGCCGCTGCGCGAGCTGACTGAAACCACGCGGCACCGGCTGCACCAGGACGTCCGGACGTGCTTGCAGCAACGCGATCAACGACACTTCGCTCAAACCGGACAGATGCTCTACAAACGATCTTGCGCACACGTCCGCCATTCTGCCGCCGGGCCACTCTGCGCGTGCACCGGGTACGCCTGGAACGTGGCGGGCGTGGCGTCGCTAGCGGCGAGGGCTCCGACTGGCGGCCTGAAAATCGATCGACACCGATGCGCCTGAAACGGTTTTCCGTCTAGTCTGGCGCACTGGATTCTATCGTAGGTGTGGCACTCAATGTTACATCTGTAACGCCGGTAGTTAGTTCGGCGAACAATGAGCAGACCGCGCACACCGACGTCGCGGGGACCTACGAAAGAGATGACATGTCGCCGACCGGTTCGCGCTTCGACGCTCGGAGCGTACTCGCCTCCCTGGTAACAATCAGCGTACTTTTCATCGGTAGCGCCTCGATTGCAGGATGCCAGAACGGGACGGTGACGCAATCTCCCGATCCGCAGTCTCAGGTGAGCAGCAGTTCTGCAGCACCGTTGCCGGGTCCGACTCTGCTAACGACCGCACCTGCTGTTGTGGCCGCCCCGACACCGGCGGCATCTCCAGCAGCGCTGCCGCCACCGCCGCCTCAGATATCTGCGCCCCGTATCGCAGCAGTCGCTCCCCCGGCTGCCGGATCAGCGCAACAAAGCGCTTCGTGCGACGCGGACTATTACCGCAACAACAACGGCAACTGCGTCCACCGACCCCAGCAGGCCGTCGGAGCACCGGCCGGTGCCACCGCCCGGTGCTCCGACGGCGAATACAGCTTCAGTCAACATCGGCAAGGTACCTGTTCGGGCCATGGTGGCGTCGCCCAATGGCTATAACCAGAGTCAATGGTAAAGCAGCAGCACTCAGTATCGGCAGCGGAGCACGATCATCGCCCGCGCCAGCACCCGTGACTTGCCGCCAGGTACGGCGTCACGCTGCTTGCGTCGGGCGTTGGCCAGCAGCGGGTCGGTGGTATCCACCACGAACTCCCAGCTTCGACCGTAATCCGCGTCGGGCAGTGTGAAGGTGACCTGCCGGTGGTGGGCATTGATGAGGAGCAGGAACGAATCGTCGATGATCCGCTCGCCGAGGTCATCGACTTCGGGGATGCCCCGACCGTTGAGGAAGATCGCGACGCTCTTGTGGGCCGGGACGTTCCAGTCCTCCTCGCTCATCTGCTGTCCGTTCGGGCGCAGCCAGGCGATGTCCTCGATGTTGGAGCCGCGGATCGAGCGTCCCTGAAAGAACCGGCGACGACGGAACACCGGGTGATCAGCGCGCAGCCGGGCGAGTTGGGCGGTGAACTCGGTGAGGACGGAGTTCAGCCGCGCCTCGTCCCAGTCCACCCAGCTGATCTTGCTGTCCTGGCAGTAGACGTTGTTGTTGCCTCCTTGGGTACGGCCCAGCTCGTCGCCGTGCGCGAGCATCGGAACGCCTTGGGACAGCAACAGGGTGGTCAGAAAGTTGCGTTTCTGACGTTCCCGCAAGGCAATAATCCTGCCGACATCGGTGGGACCCTCGACGCCGCAGTTCCACGAACGATTGTGACTCTCACCGTCCCGATTACCTTCGCCATTCTCATCATTGTGTTTGTGGTTGTAGGACACCAGATCGTTCAACGTGAACCCGTCGTGCGCCGTCACAAAATTGATCGAGGCGATGGGGCGGCGGCCGTCTGCTTCATAGAGATCCGATGAGCCGGTGAACCGGGAGGCGAACTCGGCCAGCGTCCCCGGTTCGCCGCG
Organism: Pseudonocardiales bacterium; assembly: GCA_023252195.1. Classification (GTDB taxonomy): domain Bacteria; phylum Actinomycetota; class Actinomycetes; order Mycobacteriales; family Pseudonocardiaceae. The sequence goes on along the minus strand of JAHEXI010000007.1, from coordinate 88,811 downwards.
CCAGAAATCGCGCACAGTATCGCGGTACTTACCGTTCCATTCCGTCCACAACGGCGGGAAGCCACCGACCTGATATCCGCCCTCGCCGACGTCCCACGGTTCAGCGATCAGTTTGACCTGGCTGACCACCGGGTCCTGGTTCACCAGGTCGAAGAACGCCGACAGCCGGTCCACCTCATGGAACTCCCGAGCCAGGGTGGCCGCAAGGTCGAAGCGGAACCCATCGACATGCATGTCGAGCACCCAGTACCGCAGCGAATCCATGATCAGCCGCAGCGACTCGTGATGCCGAACATTGAGGCTGTTCCCGGTGCCTGTGGTGTCGTAGTAGTGTTTCAGGTCACCGTCGACCAGCCGATAGTAGGCCGGGTTGTCGATACCTCGAAAAGACAGCGTCGGTCCGAGATGGTTACCCTCTGCGGTGTGGTTGTAGACCACATCGAGGATGACCTCGATGCCGGCCCGGTGCAGCGCACGGACCATGGCCTTGAATTCCTGAACCTGCTGGCCCCGGGTGCCGAAGCAGGCGTAGTCGTTGTGCGGGGCGAAAAAGCCGATGGTGTTGTAACCCCAGTAGTTGGACAGCCCGCGCTCGACGAGTGTGGAGTCGTGCACGAACTGATGCACCGGCATCAGCTCCACCGCGGTCACTCCGAGGTCACGGAGGTGCTTGATCATGACTGGGTGGGCCAGGCCGGAGTAAGTGCCGCGGACGTCGTCGGGGATCTTGGGATGGCGCATTGTCATACCCTTGACGTGCGCCTCGTAGATCACCGTCTCCTGATACGGAATCCGTAGCGGCCGGTCATCGGACCAGTCGAAAAACGGGTTGACCACGACCGAGGTCATCGCGTACGGCGCGGAGTCGGCGTCGTTGTAGGAGTCCGGGTCACCGAACCGGTAGGCGAACAGCGCCTCGTTCCACTCGATACGGCCGTCGATCGCCTTGGCATAAGGGTCGAGCAGAAGCTTGTTCGGGTTACACCGCAAGCCTGCCGACGGATCGTAGGGACCATGCACCCGGTAGCCGTAGCGCTGGCCGGGACTGACCCGCGGTACATAGCCATGCCAGACCAGCGCGTCGCGTTCGGGCAGCGCGATCCGCGTCTCCTTGCCCGCATCATTGAACATGCACAGCTCGATCCGGTGCGCGGCCTCGGAGAAGATCGAGAAATTGGTGCCCCCGCCGTCATAGGTTGCGCCCAACGGGTAGGGCGAGCCAGGCCAGATGTCCACACAACCTCCGTAGGTCCGCGTTGTTCTCCCGGCGTACCGAAGCCGTCGGGCGGTGTCTTTGTATCGTCTGCGCGCGGCGGTCGCCACTGCAAAGCAGCACCAGGCGACGTTGCCCCGCTGCACGGCCTGGGATAATGGGCCGTGACGGGTTTTTCATCACAGGGTCACCACAGGGGTCATCAGAGGAACGGAGGACGCCCGGTTGACTGAGCACGAGGTGCGCTCGCTGATCTGCCAGGTCGAGGGCGCCGTCCGCGCTGCGATCGATCTGGCGCTGCCGGAGTTGGCCGGCGCCGACCCGGTTGTCCGGCGCTCCGAGCACGCCGATTTCCAGTCCAACGCCGCACTCGCGCTCGCCAAACGCGCCCGCACCAGGCCCGCAGAGGTGGCCGGCGCCGTGTCGGAGGCGCTACGCGCTGGTACCGGCACACCCGTCGCTGAGATCACCGTGTCCGGACCGGGGTTCCTTAATCTGACCCTGACGGATGTCGCACTCTGGCGACAGGTCGCCGCTCGGCTGGCCAGCCCGCGCCTGGGGGTCGGCAGTCCGGAACAGGGCCGGCGGACCGTCGTCGACTACTCCGGGCCGAACGTCGCCAAGGAGATGCACGTCGGTCATCTGCGCACCACCATCATCGGTGACTGCCTGGTCCGAGTCCTCGGTTTCCTCGGCGCCGAGGTGATCCGGCAGAACCACCTCGGCGATTGGGGCACCCAGTTCGGGATGCTCATCCAGTATCTCGATGACCATCCCGAGGCCACCTGGCACCACGACGAGCTCACCGAAGGCACCTCCCCCGTCTCCGCGCTCGACAGCCTCTACCGGGCCGCCCGCGCCGCGTTCGATGCCGACCCCGCCTTCGCCGAACGGGCCAGAGCGCGCGTGGTGGCGTTGCAGGCCGGCGACGAGGAAACCGTCACGCGCTGGAAGGAGATCGTCGCCGAATCTGAATTCGCGTTCCGCGAAATCTATCACCGGCTCGGGGTGCTTCTGGAACCTGGGGACTCCGACGGCGAGTCGTTCTACAACTTCCTGCTGCCCGATGTCGTCGACGAGCTGACCACCGCCGGTATCGCGGTGGAAAGCGACGGCGCACTCGTCGTGTTCTCCGACGAGGTCGTCGGTCCCGACGGCAACCCGGTCACGCTGATGGTGCGCAAGAAAGACGGCGGCTACGGCTACGACACCACCGATCTGGCCACCATCCGATACCGGGTCCGCGATCTGAAGGCCGACCGCATCCTCTACGTGGTCGACTCTCGGCAGGCGCTGCACTTCCGACTCATCTTCGAGGCAGCACGCCGCGCCGGTTGGCTCACCGACGGCATCGACGCCGCCCACGTCGCGTTCGGTGCTGTGCTGGGGCCCGACGGGCGGCCGTTCAAAACCCGCTCCGGCGACACCGTCAAGCTCATGGAGTTACTGGACGGCGCCGTTGATCGGGCGCGCGCCGCCATCGCCGACAAGGTCCACGAGCTCACCGATGAGGAACTGACCCGGATCGCGGAGCAGGCTGGTATCGGCGCGGTCAAGTACGCTGATCTGTCCACGTCGCGTATCAAGGACTACGTTTTCGACGTCGAGCGGATGGTGTCGTTCAACGGCAATACCGGAGTGTATCTACAATACGCGCACACCCGTATCTGCTCCATCCTCCGCAAGGCCGGCGACAGGATCGTCGAGGTAGATCCCATGCTGCCACTGCACCCTGCGGAACGGGCTCTCGTACTCGCTATGGATGCATTCGGCGACACCGTCGCCGAAGTCGGCCGGGTTCTCGAACCGCATCGACTGTGCGGTCATCTCTACGAACTGGCCAAGGCATTCACCGACTTCTACGAAGCCTGCCCGGTACTCTCGGCGGCAGAACGCGTCCGTACCAACCGCATCGCGCTGTGCCAGCTCTCCGCCCGCACGTTGCGCCAGGGTTTGAGCCTGCTCGGTATCGCGGCACCAGAACGGATGTAAGTCGTTGATCACGGTTTGTGTGCCTCCGGCGACAATATGTGTCGCCGGAGGCAGGTGAGTCGCCGGGGGTCGGGTGGCCGGGAGGACTTTCACCTCCCGGCTCCCGCAGATCCGTACGTGAACCTCTCGGTTCATACGGCTCTTGTCACCCTGGTCGTCAGACGCGCTGGACCGAAGCGACCCATCTCCAGTGCGCGAACATCCGGGGATACCTGCCGGTGATCCCCTGCCAGCACTCGCGGGCTTCTTCTTGCTTCGCAGCCGTTTGTACTTCTTGCGGACCCAGCCCACCAAGTAGGCGTTGATACGCGACAAGAGCGGATACAATGCGGAGCGGTAGAACGCCCCGTAATAGTGCATCCACCCGGCCACGATCGGATTGATGCGCCGTGCGAGGTCGTTGAAGGTGCAGCCAGTACGGCGATGCAGCCGCCAGGACCGCACCTCCGCACTGATTCTATTCAGGGCATCCTTACTGATCGCGGGCAGGAAATTACTGAAGTTCCTTCCCTGCTTGTCCCGCGCCCTGCGCTGCCGGAACGTGAAACCAAGAAAGGTGAACGCCGTGTGCTCGTATGAGCCGCGACGTTTCCCGTCCTGTCTCGCTGACGCAGTGCACCACCGAGCGAGTCGCCGGGGGGAATCCCACCCCCCGGCGCTCTCAGAACCGTGCTTAAACCTCTCGGCTTACACGGCTCCCATCGTCCAGCCACCAGGTTTGAGGCCGAAGCGCCAGTGCGCGAACAGTCGTGGGGATCGCCGGGAGGCTCCCGCCATCAACTCGCCCGCCCGCTTCTCGCGTCGGCGCAACCGTTTGTATTTGCGCATGGCCCAGCGCAACGTTCGCCTTCTCGGCTCACACCTGACGCATCACGTGCGCCTTTTCCGCAACGCTCACCACCCCGGCTCATTCACCGACGCAGCTTGCGGTGGTTTGAGACCTCCCCCTGCGTGGGCGGTCCCGGAGGGCCTACCTCCATCACCAGTGCAGCACCGCATCCAAAGCATTCCGTCTACATCGGAACCTCCTTCAGCGTTCTTGGCACACCGTCATCCACGTAACGCTCGAACGCAACGGCCGGATATTCCCGGGCCATCCACGAATCGAAAGCATAGTGCAGGAACAGATTAGCCAGCACAGGCGAGGCTCGACTCACCGTAGGGCGCGCCGCAGATCGCATCGGCCTCAGCCGACATCAACGTGTTGATAAACGTAGACAGCATCGAACGCAGCAAGTCCGGCGACGCGGACGCCAGCTGCGCGTGCAGAAACCGGGCAGGGTCGATACTCGACGGTGCGGTCATCGCGAGGGTCTCCTTGAGAAGCACTGTGGAAGGTCTTCAGAAGGATCACGCGATGACCGCCCTACACGTCGACACCACGCCCATCACCGGGCCTGCCGTACACCACTCTGCTGGACGCCACTATCTTGCTGTCTGGCTGTCGCGTGTCGAGCGACTGCGCCGCCACGTATTGCCGCCAATCCGTCCGCAGCCGAAGTGTTGGAGCAGTCCCGTGACCGCACCCAAACCCGAACCGCCAGCCGACGAGGGTGGTGACCCGGCCTGCTGGCTACCTCGAGTCTGCCCGGAATGCGGCCTGCTCGCCGATCTGGACCCACCCGTCATGTGCACCCGCTGCGGCGCGGAGATCCCAGAAGTCACACCCTGACCGATCCGTCGAGCAGGCGCTCGACCGCGGCCAGCTTGATGCACAGAACCAGCCCGTCCAGCGCCTCAGCCAGCTCCGACAGCGGCGGGTAGGTCGGTGCCAGCCGGATGACCCGGTCGTCGGGGTCCTTGCTGTACGGGAACGGCGCGCCGGCGGTGGTCAGCGCGATGCCGGCGTCAGCGGCGAGCTCCACAACTCGGCTGGCGCAACCTTCCAGCACGTCGAGCGTGACGAAGTAACCTCCCTCGGGTTCCGTCCAGGTCGCGACCCCACTGTCGCCCAGTTGGCCCGTTAGTGTGCGCTGGACGAGATCGAACTTCGGCTTGAGCAGCGCCCGATGGCGGTCCATATGAGCATGCACGCCGGCTGGGGTTTCCAGAAACAGTGCGTGCCGTAGCTGGTTGACCTTGTCGGGGCCGATGGTGCGCTTGGCCAAGTGCCCGGTCAACCAGTCCACGTTGGCCGGGGAGGCACCATAAAAGGCCACTCCGCTGCCCGCCAGCGTGATCTTCGATGTGGAGCCGAACACGAAGGGTCGATCAGCGTGACCAGCGTCGTTGGCGAGTTGCAGGATGTCAGCGACCTCGTGGCGGACCTCGGTCAGGTGGTGCACGACGTAGGCGTTGTCCCAGAAAATCCGGAAATCGGGGGCGGCGGTGCGCATCCGAGCCAACCGACCAACGGTCTGCTCGGCATACCGGATGCCTGACGGGTTGCTGTACTTGGGCACGCACCAGATTCCCTTGATCCTGGCGTCCGCTTCGACCAGCCGCTCGACCTCGTCCATGTACGGACCGGCCGCGTTCATCGGCACCGTGATCATCTCGATGCGCAGTTTCTCGCACAGCGAGAAGTGCCGGTCATAGCCCGGCACCGGGCACAACAACGCCGTCCCGGTACCTATCCCCCACGGCTGCGCCGATCCGGGCACGCCGAACAGCACGGCATGCACCAGACACTCGTGCATCAGCTCCAGGCTGGAGTTACCGAACGCGAGTAGCTGCTCGACGGGAACTCCAAGCAGTTCGCTGAAGATTTCCCGCAGCTCCACCAGCCCATGCAGGCCTCCGTAGTTGCGGGTGTCAGCGCCATCGCTGGCCACGTGCTTGCCAGCGCCCGGCAGCTCCAGCAGTGGCTCGGACAGGTCCAGCTGCTCGGCCGACGGCTTGCCCCTGGTCAGATCCAGCGTCAGGCCCTGCGCCTGCAGTGCCTCATATTCGCCACGCAAGTCGCCGCGGCGCCGGGCCAGTTCGCTGGTGGACAGTTCAGTCAGGTTCACGCGTGCATCATCTCTGGTCGGCTCGACTGCACGTAGGTTGGCCATCGACAGGTTTTAACGCCACCGAGAGCTCACTGACCAAGGCCCGGCGAAAGCATTCAGGGTGGCCCCGTTACCACGCTGTTACCGGTGGGAAAAGCTTGCGGTTACCGTTGGTCGCGCTCGACACGCAGCCAGCGGCAGCCGTACCGCTTGAGCTTCAGCGTCACCGAACCGTCCTTCGTGATCCGTTTCGATCCGTTGACCAGCACGTCCCTCAGCACGTAGGAATCGTCCAGCCCGGTCAGCTTCAGGGCCGCGCTCGTGGGGTCCACCCCAAAGTTGTGCACCGCGACGACCGTGCCGCCCTCGGTGTCGCAGCGGTGCGCGAGCACGGCGGCCTCGCCGGCGTCGAGCACCTGGTAGCGCCCCCAGGCCAGCTCGGGGCAGGCTCGGTAGGACTCGATCAGCAACCGCATCCAGGACAGCATCGATTCCGGGTCGCGCTCCTGGGCGGCGACGTTGACGTGCTCAGGCCCGTACTCGCCCTCCGGAATCGGACCGGGCAGCTCGGACTCCTCGGCGGTGGAAAACCCGCCGCCCGGTCCCGGTGACCATTGCATCGGCGTGCGCACCGCGAGCCGGCCGTCCGCCCGAAGGTCCTCCCCCATGCCGATCTCCTCGCCGTAGAACAGCACCGGTGTGCCGGGCAGCGAGAACAGCAGGCTGTACACCATCCGGATGCGGTCTCGGTCGCCACCGAGCATCGTCGGCAGCCGCCGGCGCAGCCCGCGGCCGTAGAGCTGCATGTCCGGGTCCGGCCCGAATGCCTCGAATATCTCCTGGCGCTGCGTGTCGGTGAGCTTGTCCAGGGTCAGCTCGTCGTGGTTGCGGACGAACGTCGCCCAGTGCGCGTCCTTGGGCGGGTCCGGACGATCGCGCAGCGCCTCGGCCAGTGGTTCGGCGTTGCCGCGGGCCAGCGACAGGTACATCCGCTGCATGCCGATGAAGTCGAAGCACATGGTCAGCTCGTCGCGCTCCGCGCCGAAGAACGTCATGGTCTCCGGGTAGGTCAGGTTGACCTCGCCGAGCAGCACGCCCTCACCGCTGCGCCGGCCGAGAAACGCCCGTAGGTCGGCGAGGTAGTCGTGCGGGTCCGGGAGTTGCCCCGCGTCGTCCTGCCCGGTGGTCTCCAACAGGAACGGGACGGCGTCGACCCGGAACCCGGACAGTCCGAGCTGCAGCCAGAAGCCGATCGTCCGCGCGATCTCGTCGCGCACCCGCGGGTTGGCCACGTTGAGGTCGGGCTGGAACCTATAGAACCGGTGCAGGTAGTACTGGCCGGCGACCTCGTCGTAGGTCCAGACACTGGTCTCCTGGTCCGGGAACGCGATGCCCTGCGGGCCGTCCGCGGGTGGCTCGTCGGCCCAGACGTACCAGTCGCGATACGGCGAGTCGGGAGTGCTGCGGGCGCTTTGGAACCACGGGTGCTGGTCGGAGGTGTGATTGACCACGAGGTCGGCGATCACCCGCAAGCCGCGGTCGCGCGCGGTGCGCACGAACTCGACGAAGTCGCCGTGGCTGCCCAGCCTGGCGTCGACGCAATAGAAGTCGGTGATGTCGTAGCCGTCGTCGCGGTCCGGCGACGGGTAATACGGCATCAGCCATACGCAGGTCACGCCGAGCCGGTGCAGGTGGTCGATACGCTGGATCAGGCCACGGAAGTCGCCGTGTCCATCGCCGTCGCTGTCCTGGTAGGTCTCGACGTCGAGGCAGTAGATGACCGCGTTCCTCCACCACACGTCGGACGTACGGGTCAGCCTCATGACAGCTCCGGTAGGACGCTGTTGGCGAATAGCTAGCTTCCAGGCAAAGTAACCGTAGAGTGTCATCTCGTCGACCTGCAGACCCAGAGAGCGTCGCCAGCAGTGCGATGCCATGCTCGACCAGTTGCGGGGCCGGTCGTACTCGCCTGCCCCAGCCATCGAGGTGCAGTGTTCGATCGTGTGAATGCGCGTACCGGAAGGCTCGCTGCGCCGCGGTCGGCAGTGTCACCGGGCAGGTCCTCGGTGACGCGGCGGACCCGACGGGGGTGGGCACTGGTACGCCGGGTGTAATCAACCCGTCCCGTTTCGGTGTCAGGATACGGAACCTTGTCACCGAGTGTGAGCATCGGCTGCGTAGCCGGGCCAGGAGGAGGGGTGCAATGCTGCCACGATGGCCCGTCGTTTCCCGCGCACGAAGGTCGATTTGGATGGTTCTTTTCTCGATTACCGTACTGATCGCGGCCGGCTGTGCCGGTCAAACGACACCCAGCTCCGGCCGACCTGTGGAAGGCGGGATCGCCACCTTCGCCGAACCGGCGAACACCACTCCGAACTACATCTTCCCGTTCATGTCGGTAGTCTATTTCAGTGTTACCGCGATTTCGGACTTCCAATACCTCATGTACCGACCCCTGTACTGGTTCGGCGACAACGGCCAGCCCGTGCTGAACGACAAACTGAGTCTAGCCGACTATCCAACGTTCTCCGACGACAACCGCACCGTGATCGTGAAGCTGCGGGACTACGCGTGGTCGGACAACACGAAAGTGACATCCGACGGCATCGTCTTCTGGATCAACATGATGAAGGCGGAGAAGAAGAACTGGGCGGTATACGTACCGGGTGGAATCCCGGATGACATCGACTCGGTGACCGCGGACTCGCCGAACCAGGTGACCTTCCATCTGAACAAGAGCTACAGTGCGAAGTGGTTCGTGTACAACGAACTTTCGCAGGTCACCCCGCTTCCGCAGGCATGGGACCGGACGGCGACCGGCACCAGCGACTGCGAACACAAGATCAGCGACTGCACTGCGGTCTACGACTACCTCACCGACCAGGCGAAGAGCATCAACAGCTACGCCACGAACCCGCTGTGGCAGGTGGTGGACGGCCCCTGGCGGCTGAAATCCTTCAACGCTGACGGCAACATCAGTTTCATCCCCAACAAATCTTACTCGGGACCCAACAAGCCGCATCTTGCTCAGTTCAACGAAGCACCTTTTTCCGACAACGCCGCCGAATACAACGTTTTACGCTCCGGCAACAACGCTATCCAGGTCGGCTACCTACCGCCGGAGGACGCGCCGGCCAAACCGGATAACCAGAAGGTTGGACACAACCCGCTGGAAGACAACTACACGCTCGACCGGTGGTTCGTTTTCGGGGTCAACTACTTCCCGCTCAACAACCACAACCCGAAGGTAGGCTCGATCTTCCAGCAGCAATACTTCCGGCAAGCCTTGACATCCCTTGTCGATCAGAAGTCGATCATCAAGGCTGCTGTGCACGGGTACGGTGCGACGACCAACGGCCCGGTGCCCACGACACCGGAGAACCCGTACGCCAACGACAAGACCGAGCCCAATCCGTTCACCTACGATCCTGATCGCGCCAAGAAGCTACTTGCCGATCACGGTTGGAGCACTCCGCGCGACGGAGTGGGTAGCTGCGAGCGGCCCGGCACTGGCCCCAACCAATGCGGCCCTGGGGTGACAGCCGGCGCCCCATTGCACTTCCAGATGATGTACCGCTCCGGTAGCCCACGGATCACTCTGTCGATGCAGCAGCTGCAATCGTCGGCCACCAAGGTCGGCGTCAAGATCGACCTGCAGGGAGCGCCCTTCAATACCGTGATCGCCACCGCCATCCCCTGTGATGCCGGCAAACCCGACTGCAACTGGGAAATGGGTTTCTGGGGTGGCGGCTGGGTGTTCGCTCCGGACTACTATCCAACCGGGGAGCAGATTTTCAGCACAGGTGCCGGATCCAACGTGGGTAGCTTCTCGGACCCGAGACTGGACCAGCTCATCGCAGCAACCCAGCACAGCGACTCGCCAGAGGCCTTGCAGGCCTACGCCCAGTACGGCTCGCAAACCATGCCCGCCATCTGGCAGCCGAATGTCGACTACCAGGAAACAGAGGTCGCGAACAACCTCAAGGGGGTCACTCCGCAGAATCCGTACCTGAACATCACGCCGGAGGATTGGTACTACGTTAAATGATCGGATTTATCACCCGGCGACTACTGCAGTCCATCGTCGTCGTGCTGCTCGTGACAGTGATCGTTTTCATCCTGCTGCACCTGCTGCCCGGCGGACCAGCCCGCGCGCAGCTCGGGACCCGTGCCACACCTGCGGCGATCGCGAACTTCAACCATCAGATGGGCTACGATCGCCCAGTCCCGGTCCAGTACTGGGATTGGCTCAAACATCTCGTCACGGGCAACCTCGGTTTCTCCGTTAAGTTCAACCAGTCGGTTTCTTCACTGATCGGTGAGCGGCTCCCCAAGACCTTGGTTCTCACGGTTCTGTCCACGCTCTTCGCACTCGTCGTAGCCATCCCGCTCGGCATGATACAAGCGGTGAAACGCAACCACGCCGCAGATTACACGATCACCTGCTGGGCTTTTATTTTCTACGCAACGCCACCGTTTTTCCTCGGCGTCGTACTCATCGTGGTGTTCTCGGTCTACCTGCCGATCCTGCCCGCGGAAGCGCCGCAGAGTTCCTCGCTAGGGGTGATCCTGTCGCAGCCTGCTGGGCTGATCCTGCCGGTGCTGACTCTGGCCCTGGTGACCATCGCGCAGTTCTCCAGGTACATGCGGTCCTCGGTGATCGAAAACCTCGCCGAGGACTACGTCCGTACCGCCCGCGCCAAAGGTGCGGGCGAACGCATTGTGTTGATCCGCCACGTGCTGCGCAATTCGCTGATCCCGGTCGCCACCCTGCTCGGGTTGTCGCTGCCGACAATCTTCTCCGGTGCACTGATCACCGAGGCGGTGTTCAACTTCCCGGGTATAGGCCAGCTTTTCTGGACCGCCGCCCAAACGCAGGACTACCCGATCATGCTCGGCATCACCGTGCTCGTCGGTCTTGCCACTGTGATCGGTTCACTGCTGGCCGACCTCGCCTACGCCGTCCTCGACCCCCGAGTGAGGTACGCATGACCGCCATTCCCGCCGATGACGCGGCACTGGCCGATTCGCCACATGTGCGCGGCCCCAAGGGCCGCGGCACAGTCGCGCGGACGGTGTCGGCTTTTGTGGAGAGTAAACTCGCGGTGGTCGGTCTCGGTATCGTCGTGGCGTTTATTGTGTTCTGTTACGTGGGTCCCCTGGTTTATCACACCGACCAGGTACACATCGACCTGTCGCAGGCCACGCTACCGCCGTCAGGCGCACATCCCTTGGGCACCAACGAGGTCGGCTACGACCAGCTGGGCAGATTGATGGTCGGCGGACAGTCCTCACTCGAGGTGGGTGTCGCCGCCGCGCTGCTGGCCACCGTCTTCGGCACGTTGTGGGGCGCCATCGCCGGGTACGCAGGTGGCTTCATCGACTCCGCGATGATGCGCATCGTCGACGCACTGCTCGCGGTGCCCGCGTTGTTCCTGTTGCTGTTCCTCGCGTCGATCGCCAGGCCCACCATCGGGCTACTGATCCTGGTGATCGCGTTCATCTCGTGGCTCGGTCCGGCTCGGTTGGTACGTGGTCAGGCCTTGACGCTGCGCACCAGGGACTACGTGACATCGGTACGGCTGATGGGTGGCGGCCCGTTGCGCGCGATCCTCCGGCACATCGCGCCGAACACCATCGGCACCGTGGTGGTGAACGCGACTTTCCAGGTGGCGGATGCAATCTTGATCGTGGCCGCGCTGAGCTTCCTCGGCCTCGGCATACCGCCGCCAGCCGCGAACTGGGGCGATATGCTTTCTAACGGCATCAACTACACCTACGACGGCTACTGGTGGTTGATCTACCCACCAGGTCTCGCCATTGTACTCGTGGTCGTCGCGTTCAACCTCATCGGTGACGCATTGCGTGATTCGTTCGAAGTTCGGTTGCAGAAGAGGTGAGCAGGGTGAGTCCTGTCGTGACACTTGACGATCTGCATACGGACATCGCGCTGCGCAAGGGCACCGTGTACCCGGTAGGCGGTGTGTCGTTGACCGTCGGCAAAGGAGAAAGTCTCGGCATTGTCGGCGAATCCGGCTGCGGTAAGACCATGACCGCGCTGTCGGTCATTCGACTGTTACCACCTGGCGGGCGCGTCGCGCGTGGCTCGATCACGCTTGGCGACACCGACCTCGCCACCCTCGACGAAGCCGGTATGCGCAAGATCCGGGGCAACCGGATCGGCATGATCTTCCAGGATCCGATGACGTCGCTGAACCCGTGCATGACCATCGGCGACCAGGTCTCGGAAACTGTTCTGCTGCACCGCGACGTGACCCGGGCACAAGCGCGTGAGCGCGCCGCGGAGGTGCTCGACCTGGTCGGGCTGCCGCGTGCCAAGGAGCGGCTGGATTCCTACCCGCATCTGCTGTCTGGTGGGATGCGCCAGCGCGTGGTGATCGCTATGGCACTGGCTTGCGAACCGGAGCTGCTGATCGCCGACGAACCGACAACGGCGCTCGATGCGACCATCCAGAAACAGATCCTCGAGCTTATCGACGATCTGCGCGGCCGCCTCGGTATGGCGGTGATCCTGGTGACCCACGACCTCGGCGTCATCGCCGGATACACCGACCGGGTCGCGGTGATGTACGCGGGAAAGATCGTGGAGACCAGCTCGACGCGAGAGCTGTTCGCCAACCCACGGCATCCCTACACTGAGGCACTGTTTCGTGCGCTACCGGAGAATGTGGACGCCGACCGCAGACTTTACGCCATTCCCGGCCTGCCACCTGACCTGTCGAATCCTCCGCAGGGCTGCCGGTTCGCCGCGCGCTGTGCCTATGCCACCGAAGAATGTCGGGATCAGGAACCGGAGCTCACCGGGGACGGGCACCCGTTCGCCTGCTTCCACCCGCTCGGCGCGAAGGAACAGGCCACGCCGAACCCGCACACCCCGCTCGCTGTGGCCGAGGAAACTGCACCACTGCTGGTGGTACGCAACCTGGTACGCACCTTCCCAGTCACCTCCAATGGTGTGCTGCAACGGAAAATCGGTGCAGTCAGCGCGGTGGCGGATGTGTCGTTCACCGTCCACACCGGAGAAACCTTCGGTCTCGTCGGCGAATCAGGCTGCGGCAAGAGCACCATCGGCAGGCTGCTCGTGGCCGCGGACACGCCGACATCGGGTTCGGTCACGTTCGATGGCACCCAAATCAGCGGCAAGTCCCACCACGAGCTACGCAAGCGCCGGCGAGACTTCCAGCTGATGTTCCAGGACCCTTACGCATCGCTGGACCCGCGCATGCGAGTGCGTTCAATCCTGCGCGAGCCATTGGCCATCCAACATCGCGGATCCGCCGTCGAACAGGAAAAGGCCATCGCCAAGCTCCTCGACGAGGTCGGACTGCCCGGAGCAGCGCTGGACAAGTACCCCCACGAATTCTCCGGCGGGCAGCGTCAACGCATCGGCCTAGCGCGTGCCCTCGCCCTGCGCCCGAAGCTGATCGTGGCCGACGAGCCAGTGTCGGCACTGGACGTCTCGGTGCAGGCGCAGATCCTGAACCTGATGCGCGACCTACAGCGCGAACATCAGCTGACCTACGTATTCATCTCCCACGACCTGTCCGTGGTGCGATATCTGTCCACCACCATCGGCGTGATGTACCTCGGCAAACTCGTCGAGATCGGTCCCGCCGAGCAGGTGTACACGTCCCCGGCGCACCCCTACACCCAAGGCTTGATCGACACGATCCCGCTCGCCGACCCCGAGCGTGAACAGCGCAAGGACAACGCCGGAGTGCGCGGCGAGCTGCCGTCGGCGATGAACCCGCCGTCCGGTTGCCGATTCCGCACTCGCTGTCCACTGGCCACCGAAAAATGCGCCGCTGAAGAACCGCCCATGCGCCAGTTCAGCCACCAGGGGCATCAAGCCGCCTGCCACTACCCCCTACAACAGCCAGACGTCACCGAAAGCACCAATAGAACGAACCCCGGCAGTCGCGCTGCCCCACAATCATGACCGCGCTCGGGCGACCGACCGGCGCTCCACCACCGCAGCCGCCGGAGTGCCCACGCGGGTCAAGCTGAGGGTTGTGGTTCAGGGCACGATAACGCGAGCTGCTCGGCGATGTAAGTCTCAGTGGCATGCCTGGCACGCGCTGTGCTCGTAGCGCGTTTGAGCGGTCCTTACGGTTCGCGAAAGACTTCGTGTTTACCTATCCTGCGCCAACGGATTCCAGATGTGCTGTCGATCTCGACCCACTCGAATGTTGCGCGACCGTCAGGCCCGGAGACCGACCAGGTCATCTCACAGATTCGGGGCGCACCCACAACTGTCTTGACCCGCAGACTCCCAGGCCAACGTACCCGCGGGTGCGGCGACCAGCTCGGGTTTGACGGTGGCGCCCGCGAGGCGTCGCGAGAGCGGCCAGCGCGCCGGCCCCGGCGCCAGTCCACAATGTGGCTGGAATACAAGCCCTCGCGGCGCAACACCGCGCCCTTCTCGCCGTCCGGCGCGGCGTCGTACGCTGCCAGGACCTCCAACTTGCACTTCGCGGTGAACGTCCGCCGCCGGGCACGCTCAGGAACCTCAGGGTCGGGACGTCGCGTTCCAGCACCAGACACCCGACCAGGATCTCCGATCCCGGTCGCTCGAAACACCTTGGTGCCATTGATCGTCATATCGGGGAAGCTCTCCATCCCCACCCTCAGGTCACTGATCGTTATGGGGCAGGTGCCTCAGCCGAGCTTGACAGAGACGGCGCCTCCATTCTGGCGCAGGATCGCCGTCACCCAGCCCGACTGATCCCTGCAATGGACTCTTCGATCTCAGTTTCATCGGGAGTGACGAAGTCACGGACTTTGCGCAATGGGGATAGCAGGACCAAGAATCCTGAGGCCCAGCATCCCACAACCGCGACGGCAACAGTGCTGCGGATCCCCAGAGCGGTTCCGAGTGTTCCTCCGAGCAGACCGCCAAGTGGCAGCGTGCCCCAGGCAACCCATCGCAGCGAGGCGGCAACCCTACTGAGCATACTCGATGGGCACACAGCCTGGCGATAGCTGGCCGCGCCGATAATAAAAACGACCGACGCGGCCATGTTCCCCGCGAGGCCGACGGAAACCAACAACACGCCCCAGCCGGGCTGCGCGAATGGAGTAAGTAGCCCGATGCTTCCAATCACGACCAGCGGGTAGGTGACGATACGCGCTGAACCGAAGCGTCGACTGAACGGCGCGGCCACCATGCCGCCCAGGATGCCGCCCGTTCCTCCGATCCCCACCACTACACCAATCATGAAAGCTGGTGCATGCAGCACGCGAAAGAGGTATGGGATTTCGATCGAGTTATACACAGCACCAAACAGATTGACGCTGACGACACAGGCGGATAGCCTACGTAGGATAGGGTGGGATAGCGTATAAGACAGTCCTTCGACGATCTCCTTCCGCATTCCGCGAATCCGGAAAGCTGAACCTGTATCGGCCCGGTACTCCGGCGTTCGAATGAGCATGAGGGAGATCGAGCTGAGCATGTAGGTGACGCCGTCGAGGACGATCGACCAAGCCCCTCCCACGATGGAGATCAGGACGCCGGCAATTCCCGGGCCGACTGTAGTGGCCAGCGACTCCGTCGTCCCTAATTTCCCATTGCCGTCAATCAGCTGATCGCGAGACACCAGGGACGGCAGATAGCTCTGGTAGGCGACCTCGAAGAAGACGGTGAGAAACCCCATCACCAGCGCCACGACAAACAAGTGGGCCAGCGTCAGGCCTCCGAGCAGAACCGCGAGCGGAATCGAGCTGAGTGCGACACTGCGAAGAACGTCGCACCACAACATGGTCCGGCGTTTCGTCAGCCGCTCTACGATCGCACCCGCCGGCAGCCCGAAGAGCAGAAACCCGATCGTGCTGGCCGACGTTAGTAACCCGATCTCGAAAGTCGATGCACCCAGCGCCAGCACAGCGAACAGCGGCAGGACGATGGTCGTGATCGCGGATCCGAACTGGCTCGCCGACTGACCCGACCACAGTAGCATAAAGCTCCGGTTGTGCCACAGCGCCCCCGGTTTTATCGACTCATTCATGAGGAATAGTGCCCCTTCGTGAACTAGACTCGCTCATTCGACTGCGGTACGGTCACGATCATGACCAGTAGATCACAACGAGTCACGGCGGCCATCCAGCTTCGTGAAACCGGCCAGTACAAGTCGGCGTGCTCCGCGTTCCTCGTGTTGGCCGAAGATTTTCCCGATGATCAGCGAATTGCTTACCAGACCGCGTGGGCGCACGACAAGCTCGGCGAGGAGGCCAACGCGGTCGAGTTTTACGTCCGCGCATTGCGGGGAGACGGGTTGACGCCGGATGAACGGCAGGGAGCCCTCCTCGGCCTTGGCAGCACGTATCGGGCGCTCGGCCGCCATGAGGAATCCGTTCGCACTCTGCGACGAGGAGTCGAAGAATTTCCGGAAGACCATGCGGTGCGCACCTTCCTCGCGCTGGCGCTACACGATAGCGGCCAGCACCGCGCTGCGTTTAATATTGTTCTTCGACTGCTTGTCGAATCCAGTCCGAATGAAATGATCAAAGAATACCAACGACCACTTCTCGAATACGCTCAGGAACCGGGCGGTGGATAGTTTCGCCCTGATTCTGCGCCGAAACGAGTGTCCGATGGAGCCCCGAACGGCGACGGACCGGTTCACGCGGTGCTGGCTGCGGTTGCACTCGGCTTCCGGAAGGCGACGCGCACAATCCCGCCGTCCGCTGACTCAGTCATGATGACCGTCGGTGTGGCATGCATGGCCGGTTCCAGCATGAGTTCACGCTGCGCGGCCACCTGGCGCTGGTAGAACTCCAGCGGGGCCGGCTGCCGGTAGACCTCTAGTACTGGCGGGGGAAGCTTACCGATCGGCCAGTCGATGACGTCGTTGCCGGGCTCGTAATCACCCTGTTCAGGCAGGTACACGTGAGGGCGGTTGAAAGTGAACACGCACTCAAGGTGCTCGAAACGGTGTGCGACACCGTTGGGAATCTTCAGATGGCGCAGCGCGCTCGGTGTAAACGTCGTCAGGACTTCGTTGTGTAGGGTCGGCGAGCCCTGACGGGTGTCCAGTAGGACCAGGGTGACCTCGTGGTCGCTGGGGCCAACGAACGTCAGCCTGTCCTCCTGGCCCAGATGAATACCGGAGGCGTCGTGAGTGTAGTCGTGTTCACCATGGTCGATGAAGTACAGCGGACGCGGGTCCAGCAGCGGCACAAAGCCAGAGTTGGCTCCGCTCCACAGAACTGCATTCGCCACCCAGCCCACGCCTTCGATTCCCTCAATTGGTTCCCATTGCTTCGTGGTGATCATGTCACGCTTCTTGCGTAGCTCAACGCGAACCTTTTCCCCGTCGTTGAGCCTCACATCCTGGGTGACGGGGTACTCGTGGTCAAGCTCGGGGATGGCCTTGCGCTGCTGCTCGGCGACGAGTTGATACCAGACGTCGCTAGCTCGCAGCCTATTCTGCGAGAAGATTGGGATATCCGCATCCTTGATGTTCATCGGCAGGTTGATCACATCGGCCTCGATGCGCCATTCGACGTCGTCGTTGACCCATTTCTCCGGCTCGGGGAGGAACAACTCGTAGGTGTTGAGGGTGTGCACTCCTTCCAGGTCCTCGAAGGCGTGTGCGACCCCCGGAGGTATGTAGAGGGCCTCACCGGACGTCGGCTTCCACGTTCTCACCTCACGCTTTCGGGCAGTGGGCGACTCCGCCCTGCAGTCGATGAACAGGCCGGTGATCTCGCGATCAGACGGTCCAAGGAAGGTAAGCACGTCCGCCTGTCCGAGGTGAATCCCATAGTGACCGTAGTCGAACTTGTCTTCGCCGTGAAAGACGATCGTCACCGGCCGAAGAGTCGGAAATGGAACCACAAATGAATCTTTCCCGTTGGCTATTTTCCAATTACTGCGCCATTCAAGCCCTGCTATGATAAAATCCCGTTGCATTTCTCTTCCTTAGCTCTATCTAACGGACGGGGAGGTCCTAAAAAACTTGCCAAACTGTTAGGTCGAATATTCATGTGCTTGAATCCTGGACAGCTTATCGAACCGATAACACGTATCAGCGGCTCAGCGGCTGTGAGTACGTTCCCAGGGTAGGCTCGTCGAGCTACCATCTGGACGGGGACCTCGTCGCGATCGGGCGGCGAGTACCCACGCGCGGCATAACACTCAACGCCTGCCGGGGCCGCCAGCCGTGCCCAGTGGCTGACCGCGCGAAGCTGCTCGCCAATCTTGCCTACCGGGACCGGAATGCGCACCGGCCACAAGCACCACCCGGCGGCGAAGTGACCGACAACGAAAAGCAGGTCAACAAAGACCTCCTTGGAATTCGTGCGCTCATCGAATAGGGCATCTCACACCTCAAGACTGGAAAAAACTTTCCGGCCGCTACTACTAATGCTCCGCAATGAACTGTCTTCGAACAGATAGGGAGGTTACCCGGGATCGCACCATCGCCGACCAGGGCCCGCTGCGGTAGCGTCCCGGGCAACCATCTCGTCGCGCTAGTAGATACCTGACATCGGTCAGGCGGTGAGAACCTGAACGTCGTAACCGGCTTCTCTAGCCGCGGCGATAAGCTCCTCAATCGAGGTGTGCGGGAACTCCTGGATGACTTCACCGATGATTATCTGCTTGATGCCGGCGAGTGCCGCTGACATCCTTTTTACCTGGTCGATGTTCTCCGCATTCTTCAACACGAAATTGACCATGAGGCTCTGGAGCGCCTGATCCCCGGACACAACGTTGTTTCCGAGCTTGGCGACCAGCGGCGTCACCGCGCTGGTCCAACTGGCGGCGACATGGTCCCCGTCCTCGTAGAGGCTGCCGAAGAACTGGCGTGCCGTCGCTTCCGTCAGTGCCTCCACACGGCTACCCGTGCCCACATCGCTGAGCGACTCGCCGACGAGTTCGATGAACTCGTCTTTTCTTGCTTGAGAGGTTTCCATATTTCTCCTTATGGGGTGCTCGTGAACCGAGCCGTGGGACGGCAAACCGTTCGCTGCCGTCGCACCCTGATTGAGGCGGCGGAACATTTAGAAGAGGTGAATTGAGGGAATAAGCCCAGTGTAAATTCGATCGATCAGACAGAAATATGATCGACGAGCGCAGGGACAGAACTCCACGACTTCAAGACACCACGAGTCCCTACACGAGGAACTTTGTGACTCCCCCATTCTTTGAATTTCCAACACCCTCTTCAAGGTGTAATACACATGCTATTTTCTTCAAACGCGAGCGACTAGCCGCCATATGGGTGATGGCAGAATAGGCCGTTGGGTCATATGCATCCGATGATTCTACATTAAGTCTGGGATGGTCGATCTACATCGTCACGTTCGCGGTAACTGTGAGGGCCAGCGTGACAGATCCAATTACGAACGATTACGACGGCGGGTCACGAATTACGGCACAGTTGCCTTAAGTGATCGGCTCACCCGGCCTGGTCTACCTGCTCGCCCAGAAGCCAGGCACCAGGTCTTAAGATACCCGCCTTGTTTGCTCTTCACCTTTGAGCGGGCATTCGTCGATTTCTCGCTACCGGACCACCGCCCTACATGCTCGACCTTGGAGGACCGACAAGCAGCTTTACGCTGCCCTGTGTGACTTCGTCGTCGCTTGGTGTCGATCGCTCGCTTGGCGGCGCACCGCGCGAGGGGTTCCCACCGGCGCGACGCGAGGAATTGGCACGCCACCCGACGGCGCCGGGCCGTTGCTCGGTTTCCTGCATTCGATCCCTGCCGAGCTCATATAGAGCACCCTCGGACCAACCCATGCCGGTCAACGCAGCCAGCCCCTAAACCACACCGCGATCCGTTGCGGCACCCGCCAGGACCCCACCGCGCCGAAGACCGTCGCCAGAACGCCTGCCAAGTCGATAATTAGGTTGTTCACTCTGGAGCCTGCAAGTGAACACGACCGGGAGCAAGACCCACTCGCAGGAACAGGCGGCCCCGCCACCTTCCTCACTGGTAGATACCAGCTTGAAAACGACGCTCAGCTCAGTGGCGCCCGCACGCCGCGCCACGTCTTGGGATCCCGGTTCGCCTGCCTCGGCCACGGCGATGACCCTCCCGCCTCACTCGCGCAAGATGTGCACCTATTTGTGTACTCCAAGCGGGGTTGGGATGTCAAACCTTTTCGCTCCGTGGAACTTCGGCCAAAATCGGTCGACAGCCCGGCATCTGGGCCTACACTCAAGCGGCGGGTGGTTCATGGGCGCGGGTGGTGAGGGGCCACATGGCTACGAATCGTCGTCGTCACGAGATGGCGCTGCGGCGACAGTGCCGTGAACTGTTGCGCGCGCTCGACGTGCGGGCTCCGCTAGATGTTGAAGAGTTCGGGCGTCGCTTTGGTGAGTACCGAGGTCGGCCGGTGTTGTTCGGTGCCTACGACATCCCGGTCCCGGGTCCGTCCGCGGTGACTCATGTCGATCCACACGCTGACGTGGTGTTGTATCCGGCTGCGGCGGGTCAGATTCGTCAGACCCACTGCAAGATCCATGAGTTGGCGCATCTGGTCGCCGGGCATCCCCCGGAGCTCATCCGCGGGATCCATCTGTACCGGCGCACGAACTTCGACAGCGTTGAGGAGTGGGAGGCCGAGGTGGTCGCTTCGATCATCTTGGAGTGGGCGATGGTCTGCACCGCTGTGTCGGCCGCGATCGGCCGTCCGTCATTCGACGGCGGGCGGGTCGAGCGAGCCTTCACTTTGCATCGGCGTGGGTGGCTGTGACGTCGCCACTGGGTTTGGCCGTCGGCATCGGGATGGTTCTGGCCTCGGGCTGGGCGGTAATGCAGGCTCGATGGGCGGTGGAGGATCGCCGCACGTTCATTCCGGCAGCCGGGTTTCTTTTTGCGTTCGGGGTGAGCTCGACGATCCTGTCCACCCCGGCCGCGCAGGTTGCTCTGCCGCGTCTGGTGGCCAACCTTACGGCTGGCGTTGCTACCTTCTGTTTGGCCGCGTGGTTTTTGTGTGCGTTGTATGACCGCCCACTGCGGCGGGTCGCACTGCAGTTGCTGGTGTTGATCATCGCACTCAGCGTCGCGGTCACCGCCTGGATATCGGACCCGGGCCAGGTGCAGCGCGGCCTCGGGGGCGGTGGAGGGCCACATGGGTCGGCAGCAGTGACGTTCTCGCTGGCCATCGAAGTGTATCTGACTCTCACGCTGGCCCAGGTGGGGTGGTTGTCGGGGCTGTATGCTCGGCGCGCCGCGGGGCGCGCGTCCCGATGGGGGTTCGCGGTCTTGGCAGCGGGACTGATGGTGCAGGTATTGATGACGGGGCTGAAAACCGTCACGGTCATCGGCGCGGCCATCGTGGGTGACTGGTCGCCGGCCCTGCTCAGGATCTATCTCGGCGTACGTACCCTGCGCCCCCCAAGCGACACCCTGATGCTGGCAGGCGCGGGGTACTCGGCGGCGGTGAGCCTAGTTGTCGCGTTACCGGTGTGGCGGGCGCACCGGCGCGACCACCTGCGCATGCAGCCGCTTCGTCGGCTTGTTTACCAGGCGTTCCCCGAACATGCGCTCGATCCAGTGCCACCGGTGTGGCGTGACTGGCTGTTACCCATGCGCGTGCACTGGCGCTTCTACCGATGCCTCATCGAAATCCTGGACGGGCTCGATCAGCTGCGGCCCTTCTACGACCGCACCGTGGCGCAGCGAGCAAAGGAAGCGCCGCGCGCGACCGGACTGACCGACATCGACCCAGGATTCGAAAATCACCTCCGGGCCGCAGTTCTCTGTGCCGCGGTGCGCACCCACATCGAGGTAGAAGGACTCGCCGCGGCGGCGGCCGCAGGGCTGAGGAGCGAGACTCACGAGCTCTGCGTGTTCAACGCGTTGGTCGCCGAGGGAAGCCGACGCGACACGGCCGGGGTCGTCTACCACGACCTAGACAGGATCGGCCATGGAACGATGGGGCAGGTCACGCGCAGACTGGTAGCGCTCTCGGCGGCAGTCACTCGGGTGAATCGGTGTGGGCTCGATCTGACAGCCTCGACGTCGGCTACTCCGTCGGCCGGTCAGCACTGAGCCCAGACTCCGCCACGATCTGTCTGGCCACCTCGGCCATCTTCAGCCACACTGTCTGTTCCATCGGGCTCATACCCAGGCCCCTGGCGTAGATTTTCAAGCCGAGCTCGTCGCGGGCCACGGCCGTGCCGTCGTCATCAGCAGTGCCCGCAGCGGCGGCGAGTTCCAGCCACGGCGGCGCATCGACTGGGCAGTCCGAATCGAAGTAGGCCGGGTCAACACGGAAGAACCGCGCCACCGCGGCCCGCCTCGGCGGCGACAGATCCAGGTGCCGATCCGGGTGTTTGCGCAGCCGACACAGATACGACCCGCCCACCGTCGCTCCCCCATACGAAGCGATCACGGCCTCAACCTGCGAGTAGGTGTAACGCTTGCCATCGGCGCGGCGGCGGTGCTCAAACAGATAGTCGATTTTCGCCCCGGTCGTGGGGCGCGGCCGTGCCTGGTCAGCCATGATTGATCTCCATCACCCCGCCTACCTCCGAGTAATGTCCCTAGCTGAGGTATAATACTCACTGTACAGATGGACAGTCCAGAATTCACTGGGCGGCTGGCGCCACACAGGCGTCTGCCCCTGCCAGGGGGCATATTATGCGGCAGTTGGTGATAAGCGCCTCAAGCGTGCTTGTCGGCGCGGCCGGTCACATGCTGAGCCCCGGAGCGGTCCTGATCGACGGTGAGAGCATCAACGCGGTCGGCTCCCCGGATTCGCTCAATACCTTGCTCAGACACGACGCCGTACGGCTGGACTATCCCGGAGCGACCGTGCTGCCCGGTCTGATCGACGCCCACGTCCATCTGGCCTTCGCCGGTCCTCCGGATCCTCTCGCCGCACTGAACACTCTCGACGACGCGGCCCTGCTTCTCACTATGGCCGGGCATGCCCGCCAGCTGCTCGACGCCGGGGTCACCACCGTGCGCGACCTCGGTGACCGGGGCTATTTGGCCGTCACGCTACGCGATAGCATCGCCTCCGGCGAGCGGCTCGGGCCACGCGTGCTCACCTCGGGAGCGCCGCTGACATCACCCGGCGGGCACTGCTGGTTCCTCGGCGGCGAGGTCGAGGAACCATCCCAAATCCGCAACACCATCGCTCGCCACGCCGGCCACGGTGTCGACTGGATCAAAGTCATGGCCTCCGGCGGCAACATCACCCCGAACTCGCCGCCGATATGGCAATCTCAGTTCAGCGACGAACAACTGCGGGTCGTGGTCGCCGAGGCGACCGCTCGCGGACTCCCGGTCGCTGCCCACGCGCACTCCACCGCCGCGACCGCGGCCGCCGCGCACGCCGGTGCCACCAGCATCGAGCACTGCAGGTGGCTCACCAGCGCCACCTACGACGACCCGGACCTCAACGACGACACCGCCGCGGTCATCGCGGAAAAAGGCATCATCGTCACCCCCACCATCGGCACCAACTACCAACTCAACGAACAACGACGGCCTGGCTTCGTCGAACACCAGACGCGCGTACTGCGATGGCAGGACAACCACGGCATCCGCATCATGAACGGAACCGACGCGGGAGTCAGCCCCTTCGACCTGTACTCCCACCACCGCTACCTCGAGGCGTACCAGCGCGCCGGGTTCCCCAACGCACGAATCCTCGACATCCTCACCCGCGAATCAGCCGCCGGTCTCGGCCTCGCCGATCAGATCGGCACCCTCAGCCACGGCTACAGCGCCGACCTCATCGTCGTCGACGGTGACCCGCTGACCGACCTCACCGCACTGGGCCGACTACTGCTCGTCGTGACTCGAGGCAGACGACATACCCCAGGTTCGTACCGGGCCCCATCTGCCAAGCTTCGGTGAGTCACCAACTTGGCCCGATCAGGGCCCCCCGCTTTGCGCCGGGAGGCACAGTCGGCCCAACCCACATTGCCGCGCCAGCGTTGCAACGCCCTGATCACAGACCGACACGGCCGCCCAGCCACGAGGACGGACGCTTCCCCTGGCCACCGAAAAGTGCGCCGCGGAGGAACCGTACCCTGTACAACAGCCAGACGTCACCGTCAAGCGGAGCCGTGCCCGATCTTGACGTAATCCGCCGACACGCTACTCGTTGTCGGGCCGGTAGCCGAGATTAGGTGAGAGCCAACGCTCGGCCTCGGCGACCGTCCAACGCTTACGCTTCGCGTAGTCCTCGACCTGATCGCGACCGATAGCACCCACGACGAAGTACTGCGACTGCGGGTGCGAGAAGTAGAGCCCGCTGACGGCTGCGCCCGGCCACATAGCCATGCTTTCGGTCAATTCGATGCCGGTGTTGGCCTCGACGTCGAGCAGCTCCCAGATCGTTTGCTTCTCGGTGTGCTCGGGGCACGCCGGGTAGCCCGGCGCCGGCCGGATACCGACGTACCGCTCCTTGATCAGGGACTCATTGTCGAGCTTCTCGCCGGGCTGGTAAGCCCAGAACTCGGTGCGGACACGTTCATGCAACCGCTCGGCGAACGCCTCGGCCAGCCGGTCAGCGAGTGACTCCAACAGGATCGCGCTGTAGTCGTCGAGTGCGGCCTTAAACTCCATGATTTTGTCGGTGATTCCGAGACCGGCGGTGACTGCGAAGGCACCGACATAGTCGTGTAGACCGGTCTCCTTGGGAGCAATGAAATCGGCGAGCGAGCGGTGCGGGACACCCGGACGGTGCTCGGACTGCTGACGCACCTCGTGCAGCGTCGCGAGTACCTTGGTGCGGCCCTCGTTCGTGTAGACCTCGATGTCGTCGCCGTTGACCATGCTGGCCGGAAACAGCCCGATCACGCCGGACGCACTGATCCAGTTCTCGCTGATCAGCTTGTCGAGCATCGCCCGGCCGTCTTCCCAGAGTCTGCGCGCAGCCTCACCCGAGGCGGGGTTGTTGAGAATATCGGGGTACTTGCCCTTCATCTCCCAGGAGTTGAAGAAGGGCTGCCAGTCGATGTACTCGCGCAATTCGGCGAGCGGGTAGCCGCGGAAGGCCTTGACGAACTGCTTCGCCGAGGCAGGCTTCAGCTCGCCGTCGTGGTGGACGTCCGGCGCCTGCTGCGCGAGTAGCCGGGGGCGCGGCGGACGGTAGCCCGTCCAATCGATCGGCGTTCGATTTTCGCGTGCTGCGGCAATCGGCAGAATGGTTTTCGCGTCGTTGCGGGCTGCATACCGCTCACGCAGCGAGTCGTAATCCGTCTGCAGGTCGGCCAGCAGGGCCGGTCGCTGCTCATTGGACAGCAGCGCGGCAACGACCGGCACCGAGCGCGACGCGTCCTTCACCCAGATGACCGGACCGTGGTATTTCTTATCGACCTTGACCGCGGTGTGCGCGCGCGAGGTCGTAGCACCGCCGATCAGGAGCGGGATCTCGAAGCCCTGGCGCTCCATCTCCATCGCGAAGTTGACCATCTCGTCCAACGACGGGGTGATCAAGCCCGACAGGCCGATGACGTCGGCGTCGTGCTCTTTCGCGGCATCGAGGATTTTCTGCGCAGGAACCATCACGCCGAGATCAATGACATCGTAGTTATTGCACTGCAGGACGACGCCGACAATGTTCTTGCCAATGTCATGCACATCGCCCTTGACCGTCGCCATGATCACCGTGCCGTTGCTGCGGCCGGCGTCCTCGGGCGACTTGCCCGCCTCGATGAACGGGATGAGGTAGGCGACGGCCTTCTTCATCACGCGCGCCGACTTCACCACCTGCGGCAGGAACATCTTGCCGGCGCCGAACAGGTCACCAACCACGTTCATACCGGCCATCAGCGGGCCTTCGATCACCTCGATGGGGAGGCCGCCGCGGGCCTCGATAATCGCCCGCAGTTCCTCGGTGTCGGTTTCGGCGTAGTCGGCGATGCCCTTCACAAGTGCATGGGTGATGCGCTCACCAACGGGAAGCGAACGCCACTCGTCGTTGATCGCTTCGGCCTTCTTGCCGTCGCCGGCGAACTCAGTCGCGATCTCAAGTAGGCGCTCGGCAGCGTCGGGGCGCCGGTTGAGGACGACGTCCTCGATGCGCTCACGCAGCCGCGGATCAACTTGGTCATAGGGGATGAGCGCCCCGGCGTTGACGATGCCCATGTCCATGCCAGCGGAGATGGCGTGGAACAGGAAGACCGCATGGATGGCCTCGCGCACCGCGTTGTTGCCCCGGAAGGAGAACGACACGTTGGAGACGCCACCGGAGACCATCGCGCCCGGCAGGTTCTGCTTGATCCAGCGGGTTGCCTCGATGAAGTCCACGCCGTAGTTGACGTGCTCCTCGATTCCAGTGGCCAGCGCAAAGATATTGGGATCGAAGATGATGTCTTCGGCTGGGAACCCGAGCTCGTCCACCAGGATGCGGTAGGCACGCTCGCAGATGCTTTTCCGGCGTTCGAGGTTGTCGGCCTGGCCGTCCTCGTCGAAGGCCATCACCACGATCGCGGCGCCGTACTTGCGACACAGCCGGGCCTGGGCGCGGAACCTCTCCTCGCCCTCCTTCATGGAGATCGAGTTGACGATCGGCTTGCCTTGCACGCAGCGCAGCCCGGTCTCGATGACCTCGAACTTCGAGGAGTCAATCATGAGCGGAACCCTGCTGATGTCGGGTTCGCTGGCGATGAGTTTGACGAAGCGGTCCATCGCGGCAACGCCGTCGATCATGCCCTCGTCCATGTTGATGTCGATGATCTGCGCACCGTTCTCGACCTGCTGGCGGGCCACCGACAATGCGGCGGTGTAGTCACCGTCGCGAATGAGTTTGCGGAACTTCGCCGAGCCGGTGATGTTGGTGCGCTCGCCGATGTTGACGAACAGCGACTCGCGCGTAATGGTCAGCGGCTCGAGACCGGAGAGCCGGCATGCCCTCTCACTCTCGGATGGCACGCGCGGGGGGAGGCCGTCAATGGCGGTAGCTATCGCACTGATGTGCTCAGGCGTCGTGCCGCAGCACCCACCGAGAATGTTCACCAGGCCGCTCTCGGCGAACTCGCGCATGATCGTTGCGGTCTGGTCCGGTGCCTCGTCGTACTCGCCGAAGTGGTTGGGCAGTCCGGCGTTCGGGTGGCAGGACACGAAGCAGTCAGCGATGCGGGATACCTCGGACAGGTAGGGACGCACCTCCTGCGCGCCGAGCGCACAGTTGAGCCCGACGAGCAGCGGCTTAGCGTGCCGCACGGAGTTCCAGAACGCCTCGGTGACCTGGCCGGACAGCGTTCGGCCGGAGGCGTCGGTGATGGTCCCGGAGATCATGACCGGCCAACGGCGGCCACGCTCTTCGAACAGTGTCTCGATGGCGAAGATCGCTGCCTTCGCGTTGAGGGTGTCGAAGATCGTCTCGATCATCAGGATGTCGGCGCCACCATCGACCAGGCCGTTCGCCTGCTCGGCATACGCCTCGACGAGTTCCATATGGGTGACGTTGCGCGCGCCGGGGTCGTTGACATCCGGTGAGATCGACCCGGTGCGGGTCGTCGGTCCCAACGCGCCCACGACGAACCGCGGCTTGTCAGGATTCGCGGCGGTCGCGATATCACACTCAGCTCGGGCTAAACTCGCCGACTCGAAGTTGAGTTCGTAGGCGAGTTCCTGCATGCCGTAATCGGCGAGAGAGATCCGCTGGGCATTGAAGGTGTTGGTCTCGATCAGGTCCGACCCGGCCTCCAGGTACGCGCGGTGGATTCCGCTGATCGCGTGCGGCTGGGTGAGCGTCAGCAGGTCGTTGTTGCCCTTAAGGTCATTCGACCAGTCGGCGAACCGCTCGCCCCGGTAGTCTTCTTCGCTGAAATCGTGCCGCTGGATCATGGTGCCTATCGCGCCGTCGAGCACAAGGATACGCGATCGAAGCAGCTCGGACAGCGCTTCGGTCGAGTCAGGGCGCAGGGACGGCGTTTCGGGCACAGGCGTATTCCTCGGTGTCAATCGGTAGGAGCGGAACGTCCGCTCCAGTCTCTCACTCGTTGGCGTCAGCAGTCATCATCGCGGGGACCGTCCCAGAACTGCTGACCTTGCACGCCGACGCAGCCACCCTGGTGAAGGGGTTCGACAGCTCTTGCGAGCTAGCCTGGGAGTTCGAACCAGGAGAACTGCGCCGTGTCCCGCGCTGTCGGGCTGTGGCGGCCTGCGGGCGGTCCCCCCGCTGGCCGGTCGAACGCTGCCACCGCGCCCTGCGTCGCAGCGGGAAGGCGGTGTTGCCCAGTGTGATCAACTCGGTGCTGGCTAGCCCCTGCTGCCGGGACATCGGCGTTGATTCGCTCGCGGCGGAGCTGGTCGTAGATCGGCGTCTGGCTCACGGAACGACACCGTAGGGGGGCTGATCTGCGGGAGAGGCATCAACACGCTGTGTACAGATGTTGCTTTCTGGGGATGGCGTGCAGACGATGGGCAACGCACCCGCGCGGTGGCTCGGTCACGACCGCGCTCGGGAGAGCGACCGGCCCCGCTGCGGCGGCCGACGGCTCCTGGCTGCCGGCTGACCTTGCGGTCGAGCAACCGAGGCAGCGTCGGTGAGGGCGGTGGTATCGATCCACGTCCGGGATCCGCGAACCAGCACCCGCCCGCCGGGCGCGCCGGGGAAAGCACGAAGGCCGCGCAGAGCGTGAAGCTGCGCCGACCGTGGACCCTCTTGGCCAATGTCGTCGAGTGCGTCGGTACGGTCCGACCACAGGGTAGCCGGTGCAAGGCCAGTGCCCTGAGCGGCAGCCGTCGGCTGAGTCCCGCGTGACCGCGCCAGCCCAGTCTTCCCCCACGGTTTCACCACGGACAGGGCCGTCGCGGTAAACAACAGTCCCAGCGCTACTGACCTCGCAGCCAGCGTCAGCCCCTGGGCCGGCGCACCGTCGCCGGCTACGACCTCGGGTAGTCGGGGCAGCATCAGCGCCGCCCCGGTGGCGGTCAGCACGACAGCGATCACTGATTTGGCCACCAACCACCAGTGTCGCGTCAGACCCCACGATGTTCCCAGCGCCAGCACCAGGCCGCTGCAAAGCGAGACGAACACCGCGGGGATCAGCACCCAGCCGGCGATGACGGCCATCGCGAGGGCGATCCCGGCTCGCACCGCGGGATCACCGGAGTGCAGGCCAGTCACCTCTAACGCAACCAGCGCCCCGTCGAGCCCCAGCCATCCCGCCGACGCCACGACGTGAACCACGAGCAACGCTGCTCGGACCCGCCGCGGTAACCGCCGGGCCAAAGGCACGGACCTGAGAGGTGCGGCCTGCTGAGCGCTCACGGCGCGTTAACGAACTCCCGGACTCCGCGTCACGCCGTATTGCTCAACCACTCAGCGTGACGAGTCCGGCGAAAACAGCCAACCGGCGTCGAGGCGCTGAGATCACGAGGCGGCTGGTTGTCGACGATGTGTTGACTCAGAAAGAGGAAGGCGTACCTGGAACCGGGTGTCGCCCGGTTCGGAGATCACTCGCATACTGCCGCCGTGCCGGTTGACCACGATGCGCCAGGACACGTCCAGCCCGAGACCAGTGCCTTCGCCGACTGGTTTGGTGGTGAAGAAGGGTTCGAAGATTTGCTGGTGCATGTCGTCAGGAACTCCGGGGCCGGTATCACGGATCTCGACGAGCAGTTGGTCCCCGTCGCGCGCCGTGTGCAGGGTGAGGGTTCCTGAGCGGCGCATGGCGTCGACGGCGTTGTCGATGAGGTTTGTCCACACCTGGTTCAGCTCGGCGGCGTAGGCGGGGACCTTCGGCAGGCCGCAGTCGTAGTCCTTGACAACCCTGACCTGGTCACCGATCTTTCGGCTCAACATGATCAAAGTCGAATTGAGGCCGTCATGAACGTCAACGGATTGGTGCGACGAGCGATCCATCTGGGAGTACTGCTTGGCGGCGCCCACCAACGCGGAGATGCGACCGGTGGCGTTCTCGATCTCGCCCAGCAGCGTCTCGGTCTCTACCGTGTAAGCCAGCCACCGGAGGGCACCGTCGAGATAACGGGCGCCCAACGCATCCGCAACACGCTGCAAATCGTCGACGCCGACCCCGCCGGCGACGAAGGTCGGCGCGATCTCCCATCCGGAGGTGGCACGGTTGTCGTCGAGCCAGTCAGTCAGCTCGTCTTCCAGGTCACTGGTCTGCAGCGGCGACAACTCCGGCACAGTGGACATCCGCTCGACGATCTCTTCCTGGATGGCCGTGAGCTGCTTGAGCTCGTCGGCTCGCAGCTCGGACCCGGCGAGCACAGCGAGTTTGTGTCGCATCCCGGCAACTCGTTCCCGCAGCGCCACGGTCGCCCGACCCGCAGCCGCCGCCGGGTTGTTCAGT
Organism: Pseudonocardiales bacterium; assembly: GCA_023252195.1. Lineage (GTDB taxonomy): Bacteria > Actinomycetota > Actinomycetes > Mycobacteriales > Pseudonocardiaceae. The sequence goes on along the minus strand of JAHEXI010000007.1, from coordinate 58,410 downwards.
TCGTGGGTCAAGCCCGCAGTCAGTTTGCCCAGTGACAGCAGCCTCTCACGCTGACCGACCAGCTCGTCGGCGTTACGCAACCCGACGAACATCCCCTGCAACAGGTGGGTCGCCATGGGGTACCACTGACGAAACACCACGGCGAAGTCAGCTGCCGGCAGGGCCAGCACAGCGCTGTCCGCGGTAGTGCGTACTGAGATGGTGTAGACCTGTGAGACCTGATTGCCCAGATAGAACTGGGTGGCTCCGGCATACACGCCAGGCTGATCACCGCGGGTGATCTCGACGTCATCGCCGCGGACCAGCTGGGAGAGCGTGATTGCGCCGGACAGCAGGATGTAGAACCACTCCGCGGGCTGCCCCTCGGTGGCGATCTCCGTGCCTGCGCCGTAACTCTCCACATGACCGTGCTCGACCAGCCACTGCAGCTGCTCGTCCTCGAGATCTTCGAACAGGAACAGGGTGCGCAACGTAGCTGGGCTGACGCGCTCTGGTGTGCTCACCGGTCCTCCAGGTAGCGATGCACCAGGGTGACGGCCATCGCGCCCTCCCCCACCGCGGAGGCGACCCGCTTCACCGACTCCGCCCGAGCGTCTCCTGCCACCAACACCCCGGGCAGGCTGGACTCCAGGTAGTAGGGGTCGCGCTCGACCGGCCACCCGGGGGGCCGGCGTCCGTCGATGAGCAGATCAGGACCGGTCAGTACGAAACCCCGGGAATCCCGGCGTACGGCCTCGCCGAGCCACTCGGTGCGAGGTGCGGCACCGATGAAGATGAACAGCGACCCGGAGGACACCGTGTCTGCTTGACCGCTATTGCGGTCAAGCAGCGTCAGCTTCTCGAGGTGTTCGGTCCCGTGCGCGGCCCCGACCAGAGTGCTGGTACGCACGATGATGTTATCGATCCCGTCCAGCTGCTTGATCAGATAGTGCGACATCGAGTCGTGCAGGGACGCACCACGCACCAGCACCGTGACCGTACGCGCGTAGCGCGAGAAGAACACCGCGGCCTGCCCGGCCGAGTTCGCGCCTCCGACGATGTAGACGTCTTCGCCTGCACACGACGGTCCCTGGGTCATCGCAGACCCGTAGTACACGCCGCGACCGGTGAGCTCGGCGATACCCGGTGCATCCAGCGTCCGGTACGACACCCCGGTCGCGAGAATGATCGCGTGCGCCGCGAGTTCGGTGCCGTCGCCGAAGCGCACGACGCGGGCGGAACCTCTGGCTTGCAGCGCGACGACCTCGCGGGTCGACAGCACCTCCGCGCCGAACTTCTGTGCCTGCCGACGGGCGCGGTCGGTCAGCTGGGCACCGGACACACCGTCGGGGAAGCCGAGGTAGTTCTCGATCCGTGAACTCTGTCCGGCTTGCCCACCGGTGGCCTGCCGTTCGACCAGCACGGTGCGCAGGCCCTCCGAAGCGCCGTAGACCGCCGCACCGAGCCCCGCCGGACCGGCTCCCACGACGATCAGATCGTAGAAGTCGGCGGCCGGTTCGGTCGACAATCCGACCGCGGCAGCGATTTCGGCGTCCGACGGGTTCCGCAGCACCGCACCTTCCGCGGTGATAAGTACTGGAACGTCCTCGACGGCCGCGTCCGCGGCATCCAACAGCCGCCGCCCCTCCGATTCGTCGACGCTGTACCACCGATAGGGAACGGAATTGCGGGCCAGGAAATCCCGCGCCCGGTAGGATTCGCTGGACCAGCGATGCCCGACCAGCTTCGTCTCCTCCACTGGCCGGTCACCCAGCGCACGCCACATCTCGATGAGCGCATCGACGACGGGGTACAGCTTCTCCTCCGGCGGCTCCCAGGGCTTGAGCAGGTAGTGGTCCACGTCCACCACGTTGATCGCCTGTATTGCGGCGTCGGTGTCGGCGTAAGCGGTGAGCAACGCCCGGCGCGCCAGCGGAAAGATGTCCATGGCCTCTTCGAGGAACTCGATGCCATTCATCTGTGGCATCCGGTAGTCGGCGAGCATCGCCGCGACCGGCTCGCCGCGCAGTTTCAGCTCCCGCAGCGCCTCCAGCGCCTGGGCGGCCGAGTCGGCCCGCACTACGCGGTAGTTCTCGCCGTAGCGACGGCGCAGGTCACGAGCCACTGCACGGGATACTCCGGGGTCGTCGTCAACCGTGAGCAGCACCGGCTTGATCATGTCGGAGCTACCTGCCGGGCCTTGGTGATCCCGTAGAACGCCGCCAGCTTGCCCATGCACCGTGCCTCCACGTACTGCAGGCCGCCGTCTTCGGCAATCTGCCGCGCCTCGGCCGAGCGGATGCCCTGCTGCAACCACAACGCCTTCGCGCCGATCGCCACCGCCTGCCGGGCCAGTTCAGGAGCTTCCTGCGCCGGGCGGAATACGTTGACCACATCGACCGGTTCACCGATGTCGGTCACGCTGCGGTACGCGCGCTCGCCCAGGATGTCGACGGCACTGGGATGCACCGGAATCACCCGATATCCGATCGCCTGTAGAAACGCCGGCACCGCGTGAGCCGCCTTTGCCTCGTTGGTACTCAGCCCCACGACCGCGATGGTCGCGGACTCCTCCAAGATTGTTCTAGTGTGATCAGTCACCACCCCTCCCTCCTCCAGGTGTGTATCGCCGTCCGCCTACCACGAGTCTGGCCGTAATGGCAACGCTAGCCGTGCCGGCCCATCGGCGGGAGAACTCGCGCCACATCCGGCAGCTGCGGCAACCCCACTTGATCACCGTGGTGGCGGCGACGACGTCCGGTGGGTACCGATGATTTTCCAGATCTTGCCGTTTGCCTTAGATAGCAGATAGAGCTCGCCATGGCTATCGGCGCCGAACCGCAAATCGACTCGCGAGTTCCCCGCAAGCTGCTGCATGGTGACCGGCTGCGCTCCGTCCGTAAAGAGCGCGAGCTCATAAATTGTGGCTAATTTACCGCCCGAGTGCATCTGTCGGGTGTCGGCGTAGAACACGCGTCCCGGCACGAAGTCGGAGAACAGATACTTGCCGCGCAGCTCGGGCGCACTGCTACCTTGGTAGACGAAACCACCGACCACCGCGTGGCCACTGGTCTCGCACGGCGGCTGACCCGGCGGTGGGTTATGAGCGAAAGCCACCACAGGGTAGGTGTAACCGTATTTGCTGTCATCAGCAGGCGGAGTAAAGACACCACAAGAGGGATCACCGGCCTTGAACACAAACGGGCCCTCCCGCTGGCTCCAGCCGAAGTTGTCCCCGGAGTGCACCTCATAGATCGATTCGATCTGCTGCTCGCCGATGTTGGCTAGGAACATCCGGTGGCCGTTACCAGAATCCCAACTGAAGCGGACGGGATCACGCAGACCGGAGGCGTAGATTTCCCTGAGGGCGACGCCCGGTTTGCCTACAAAGGGATTGTCCGGCGGAATTCCGTAGTTTCCGTTGGTACCGTTAGTGCCCCGCGGATCGATTCGCAGGATTTTTCCTTGCGGAACTCTCAGATCTTGGGGCACCGTGGTCACCATACCCGGGCTCTCTTCACCGACCACGCCACCGTCACCGACAGCAATATAAAGCAGTCCGTAGTCCTTGTCGCCGGGATGTGCGGTCGGGTTGAAACCGATCTGCTGTAGTCCATGTATGGTATCGGCGAATCCGAACCGGAGCACTTCCCTTCGCGTTCCCTTAAATGTGCTCGCGGCTGGATCAGCTGCCTTCCACTCGGTCACCACAGCTTGAGCAGGCATCTCCTGCGGGTAGGGCAGGTCGGGTATCTTGGTTTGCGGGACCTTCGGATTGAGCGCAGGGCCAGCCTCGGTGTGGGCGGTGTAAAATTTACCAGTTTTACTGAACTCCGGGTCGAAAGCTGCGAAGACTAACCCGTTTGAGAGACTCTTGGTATTCAAGAAGTTCGGGGCGAACTCCGCGCCGACGTCAAGGTACACTTGTGGCTTACCATCTTTAATGAGGTACATCTTACCGTTGAGGTCGGGTACGAATAGGCGTCCCGAACCGTCCGGGATCTCACCCAAATAGTTGATCCGAGCCCAACGGTCAAGGTTGTCACCGGGCGGCGGCAACGGGTCCGGCTTCGACGGCGGTATCGTCGCGAACTCCTGAAGAGTCAGCCCCAAGCCGGAAGAAATCGGGTCCGCAAGCGGATGAGCGAGCGGCCCGACCGCCTGCGGCGCGACGCCTTGTGGTGTCGAGCACGCCGTCGCCGCAAGAACGGTAACAAATGCTGCCACAACAGTGAAGCAGCGTCCTAGATATCGGGGCATGAGCGCATCATATCATGGTGAATTAATGCATGGCGTATCGGATACGCGGCGCGTCGTGATGATGCAACTAGGCAATTCCTCGTCTCGTGATAAGACGGCACATCGACGACTCTATGGGAGACTGTTGCGTACCGGGAATGACGTCGAGTAATAAGCGCTGTCGCCGCGCTGCGCGCACCTAGCTGATCCGGTTCGCCGTCGAACAGTGCCCCAGTACAGTGGGTCAGGGGCGTATGCGGGAGAAGACGACCGGTCCCCCAGAACTTGGGTGGGATCGCGCTGAAGCCTCAGGAGATGCGGCGGACCGCGCCCCTGTCGGCGCTCGTAGTCAGCGCCGCGTAAGCGCGCAGGGCCTTCGTCACCGGCCGGTCACGGTTCCGCGGCTGCCATGGGCGTTCGTTGGCCTCCATCTTGGCGCGGCGCTCGGCCAGCACCTCGTCGGCGACCTGGAGCTCCAGCGTGCGGCTCGCGACGTCGAGGACGACGGTGTCACCGTCCTCGATGAGTCCGATCACCCCGCCCGCGGCGGCTTCAGGGGAAATGTGCCCGACCGAGATGCCGCTCGACCCGCCGGAGAACCTGCCATCGGTGATCAGCGCGCAGACCTTGCCCAGCCCGGCGCCCTTGAGGAACGCGGTGGGGTGCAGCATCTCCTGCATCCCCGGTCCGCCGGCCGGCCCCTCGTAGCGCACGACGATGACGTCGCCGGACTTGACCTTCTTGGTCAGGACGACGGAGACGGCCTCCTCCTGGCTCTCGACGACAAGTGCCGGGCCGGAAAAGTGCCACAGCTCCTCGGGGATGCCCGCGGTCTTGATCACCGCGCCGTCGGGGGCGATGTTGCCGCGCAACACCGCGAGCCCGCCGTCCTTGGTATACGCGTGCTCGACGTCGCGAATGCAGCCACCCGCGGCGTCGGTGTCGAGTGAGGACCAGCGGTTCTCCGTGGAGAACGCCTGCGTGGTCCGTACTCCGCCGGGCGCGGCGTGGTACAGCTCGACGGCGGTGTCGGACGGGCTCGCTGCGCGGATGTCCCACTGCACGAGCCACGCCTCCAGCGATGGGGAGTGCACGGTGTGCACGCCGGTGTTGAGCAGCCCGGCGCGCCACAGCTCGCCGAGGATCGCGGGGATGCCACCGGCCCGGTGCACGTTCTCCATGTGATAGTCGGAGTTCGGCGCGACCTTCGACAGGCACGGCACCCGGCGGGAGATCGCGTCGATCGCGGCCAGGTCGAAGTCGATCTCGCCCTCCTGCGCGGCGGCGAGGATGTGCAGCACGGTGTTGGTCGAGCCGCCCATCGCGACGTCGAGCGCGATCGCGTTCTCGAACGCCTCCCGGGTGGCGATCGAGCGCGGCAGCACCGACTCGTCACGCTCACCGTAGAAGCGCGTGGCCAGGTCCATCACTGTGCGCCCGGCCTGTAGGAACAGCTCCCGGCGAGCCGCGTGCGTGGCCAGGGTCGAGCCGTTGCCGGGCAGCGCCAGCCCGAGCGCCTCGGTGAGGCAGTTCATCGAGTTCGCAGTGAACATGCCCGAGCACGACCCGCAGGTCGGGCACGCCGAGCGCTCGACGAGCTCGAGCGCGTCATCGTCGATCGCCGGGGACGCCGACGCCGCGATCGTGGTAATCAGGTCGCTGGACGGGTGCACGGTATCGCCCACGACGACGGCCCCTCCGGCCTCCATCGGGCCGCCGGAGACGAAGACGGTCGGGATGTTGAGCCGCATCGCGGCGTTGAGCATCCCCGGGGTGATCTTGTCGCAGTTCGAAATGCACACCAGCGCGTCCGCGGCGTGGCCGTTGACCATGTACTCGACGGCGTCGGCGATCACCTCACGCGAGGGCAGCGAGTACAGCATGCCGCCGTGACCCATGGCGATCCCGTCATCGACGGCGATGGTGTGGAACTCCTTCGGCACGCCGCCGGCCTCGCTGATCGCCGACGCCACCAGGTCGCCGAGGTCCTTGAGGTGCACGTGGCCGGGCACGAACTGAGTGTAAGAGTTAGCGATCGCGACGATCGGCTTGCCGAAGTCGTCGTCGGTCATCCCAGTGGCGCGCCAGAGCGACCGCGCTCCCGCCGCGTTGCGACCGTGGGTAGTGACGCGGGAACGCAGGTTCGGAAATGGGGCCGGCACGGGCACACTCCAACCGGATCGGTGACGAGCTGATCTCAGCCACGGTAGTCGGGGAAGCCGGTGTGTAACCCAGCACGCACGGTACGACCGACAATTGGTGGCGTGCTGCCTTTGCCAGGTCACAGCCGCGACCGCCGTACTAGCGCCAAAGCGCCCGTCCCCGGGGGCGCTGGTACGGCCTACCTGCTAGGGCTAGCCGAACGGTTCGGCGCGCACCGCGCGATGGTCCAGCCGGGTTATCCAGCCAAGTCAGCGGTGAGGATCGAACCCACGACCTGACGGATTTGAGTCACCGAATTCAACCGGCGCCAGTAGACGACGAGCGACTACGGTATCCAGCTCGATCGCACATCGTGCTGCAGTGGCACCGGGGCGGCGAGTCCATGGGACAGATCCATGGACAGGTTCCGCCCAGACCGGGATGGCCGGCGTCCGGGCTCCTCTTGTGGGTCATGACCTGCCGGACGGAGTCCAGGCCTGGGTAACCGCTCCACCGTTCGGGGCGAGCTGCCTGGCCGGCCGATCAGCGACTCGACATCAACATGCAGGATCTTCGCCAGGTCGAGCAGGACTGACGACCGGTCCACCGAGCGGATACCACACTCGGCTTGGCTGGTCGGCTCGACTTGCCCTTGTCCATAGATATGAGGGTTATCGCTCCGCGAAGTTGAGCGGGATGCTGCTAGCGCTTGCGCCCCAGGTAGATACTGTCGGCCCTAGGATCCCGGTCATTAGGAACGGTAAGGAGATGCTTGAATCCGAGGGTATCTAACAGTTGTAGGTGATGAGTGCTGGTGGACCGTGTGCGTAGAAGAATCCATGTAGGCAATGCCTCGGGAAGCCCTAAAAGCTTCTGGTATAGCAGGCGAGCAAGTCCGCGTCCTCGCGCCGCGGGACGAACAGAAATGGTACTCACGTAGATGCAGATTCCTATCTGCGGCAAGCGGTTGTCGCGGTGAAAGGTTCGGAACGAAAGAAACCCTTGCAGCTGGTCGCACTCGATTAGCAGTAGGCAATGTTGCATGAGCAATTCATCAAAGTAGCTACTCGATGCGCTGCCACTGGCACTCGCTAGCACCGCCTGGGTTGTGCTGCTTCGAGTAGTTAGCGGTGGAACGAATTCGTCTGCCACTTCTTCGACGAGTGACTCAAGGCTGCGTTGTTCTAACTGTGTCATCTTCCCGGGCATGCGCCACAAGATCTCGGTAGTCATCATCACTCCCCTATGAGATGCGCGTTAACGAGCGTAGCGCCTTCTCGGTCTCCGAGAGACGGGCAGCCATCTGGCGAGAATTACGATATTGATGATGAAACCCAACCGGATAAGCGGCCTTCAGGCGCCCGTGATCGGCTTCGACGGGGGTACTCGCGTGCTGCTCGGTGACGGGGCACGCGGCGGGTATCAGCTCCTCGATCACTCGCGGGTAGACCGGTGCCCGGTCGGTGGTTACCTCAGCGGGCCGTGGGCCGTGCTCGAGAACGCGGATGAAAAACCGCCGGGTGGCCGCCAGATCCCGGGGAGACCAGTACGTCGATGACCTGGCCGTACTGGTCGATCGCCCGATACAGATACACCACTGCCCCGCAACCTTCACGGACGTCTCGTCTAGGCACCAGCGATCTCCCGGGATGTGTGCCGGCAGGGACGTGGCGCATCGATCAGCAGCGGGGTAAACCTCTGCGCCCACCGGTAGATCGTCACGCGGTCGACCGCGATGCCCCGTTGAGCACAGCAGCTCTTCCCCGGCTCGGTACGGACGAGAGCCCATACTGCAGATACCAGCACACCCCCGTCACCATGATCGCATCCGGCAGGAACCGAAACGCTGCGAAGGCGACGACGCATCGTCTCATCAGACCGGTCGGATCGCATCGGATCATCCATGGGCAGTGGCTCTCTCTCCGCGGACTAGCCTCAATGCATGGGCACGATCAAACCGGGCGCAACACCGAACTGGCGCACCGAGGGCGTGCGGGTCATCCCCAGCGCCGCGCTGGACACCAACACCCCGCAGACACCGGGGATGACCCGCGCCGCGGCGGTCACCCACGACCGGGCGGGCTCGGAAAAGCTGTGGGCCGGGATCGCCACCATCCACCCCGGCGCGAAGACCGGGGCGCACCATCACGGCGAGCTGGAAAGCGTGATTTACGTGATCCGCGGCCGAGCCCAGATGCGGTGGGGCGCCAACCTCGAATTCACCGCCGAAGCCGGCCCGGGCGGGTTCATCTTTGTGCCGCCGTTCGTGCCGCACCAAGAGATCAATGCCCTCGACGACGAGCCGCTGGAATGCGTGGTGACCCGCAGCGGACAGGAACCGATCGTGGTCAACCTCGACATCGACGGGGTGGCCGAGCCCGAACACGTGCCCTGGGTCGATCCAGCCCAGCCGGTGGTCCACTGAACACCGTCAGACGAGTAGTTACCGCATGCTGCGAGGTGGTATGGACGTTCCGGATCGTGGAGTTGCTGGATGATGTCCGGGCGTGGGGCCAACGACGGCGGACGAGACCGCGATCGGCATGTTGTTCTGTCCTCGGCCGATAGCCGGGGGTTTGTTTCGCTGCGTCAGCCGGCGACTCCCCGACCGCAGCGGTACGCCATCGGGCGATCGCTGCGCAAGCGGGTGCCCCGATCAGCGCTGGGCGACTGGAGTGTGCCCGAAAGCCGCGTCGACCCGGTGCAACAGATCATTACAACCCACCAAGGTCGGCTGGACCGGCTGATCCCGGTCCGGATTGGTCGAATGATCGCCTCCCCCTACGCCTTCCTCCGTGGCGCTGCCGCGATCATGGCCGAGGACTTCGCTCACCTGCCATCCACCGGTATTACCCCGGTTATCTGCGGTGATGCGCACCTGGGCAACTTCGGCTTCTACGCCTCACCCGAGCGCGATCTCGTCTTTGACCTCAACGACTTCGATGAGGCGCACCCGGGGGCCTGGGAGTGGGATCTGCGCCGGCTGGTGACCAGCGTGTGGGTCGCCGGTCGGCAGAACGGTTCCCCGGAGCACGCGTGCCAGGAGGCTGTTGCGCGCTGTGTTGCTGCCTACCGCGAGCATATGGCTTACCTTGCAGAGCAGCCGCTGTTGGCCCGCTCCTATGAGCGGCTCGACCTCGACCGGCTACAGACGACCGCGACCCGCGACACGCTGCGCAAGGAGATGAAGCGGGCAGCACAACGGGCGCGCCGACGGACCAGCGACCGCGCCCTGCCACGTTTCACCGAACAACGCGACGGCATCCGCCACATCGTCGAGGAGCCCCCGCTCATCACCCGCCTGGACACCGGCCAGGCCGACCGGATCGCCGAAGCACTGGACTCCTACCTGCGGACGCTGCCTCCCCACTGGGCGCGCATCCTGGCCGGGTACAGCATCATCGACATCGCTCACAAGGTCGTCGGAGTGGGCTCGGTGGGTCTGCGTTCCTACATCGCGCTGTGCCAGGGCAGCAGCCCCGACGATGTCGTGTTCCTCCAGCTCAAGCAGGCCCGCCGGTCCGTCGTCGCGCAGTTCGTGCATGGCGATTCGGCCTGGCACACCCACCAGGGCCAGCGAGTGGTGGACTACCAGCAGGCGCTGCAGACCGTCAGCGATCCGCTGCTGGGATGGACCACCGTCGGAGACCACCAGTACTACGTCCGACAATTCCGGGACATGAAAGGCGCCGTCACCATCGACGGCATCGACGCCCCCGCCCTGGCCGACTACGCCGCGATCTGCGGCCTGCTGCTGGCCAAAGGACACGCCCGCACCAGCGGCGCCTCCATGATCGCCGGCTACCTCGGCAACAGCGACAAAATCGACCGGGCCATGTGCCGATTCGCCCGCAGCTACGCCGAGCAAACCGAACGCGACTACCACTCCCTGCTAACCGCCGTCACCCACGGTGTCCTCCACACTGAGGCCAGCCCATGATCAGCTGCCCTACCACCCAACCACAGTCCGGACTATGAGGGGTCAGAGCCGGGGGCGCAGGTAACCAGCCGGCCAAAACCGGCACCATAGAACCTGTAGGCGGTGTACCCACCGCGCTCAGCGTGCTACAGAGGCATCCTTGGCACCGAAGTTCATGGACAAATCCATGGACAGGTTTCGCCCGGACTGGGATTCAAGGTCCGCGACGTCCGGCCGGTGCGCCCAGCGGTCCTTACGGTTCGCGGAAGATCTCATGAGTACCAATCCGACGCCACCTGATGGCGGATGCGCCGTCAATCTCGACCCACTCGAACGTGACACGACCGTCGGGCCCGGAAAACGACCAAGTCATCTCCCACATTCGGGGCGCACTAACAACTCGCTTGATTCGCAGACTCCCCGGCCAACGTACCCGCGGGTCCGCGACGACGCACTCTGCAGCAATGTGAAAATGTTTGAGCGCAGATCAGAATAGCTCACGTTCGGCCTCGGACAGCCGCCGCCAGTCCGATTTGAAGCTGTCTGTCCGCTCGAACTTCACGCCGTCGCGTCGAGTTCCTCGAGAACTCGTCAGGTCCGTCGGTCACGCCTTCGGGCATGGCTAATGGCTACCCGTGGGCCTCCCTTCCTCGTCGTTCTGGCCGCCTCATGGACCGGGAGGTTCGGGTTGATGCGGCCGACGCGGTCCACGAGCTTGGTGTGGAGCTTCGCAATCGACATTGAACCGGGAGCCGGTTTGATCGTGCGCTCGATGTAGGCCTCGCGGGTGCTGTCCTCATGCTCGGCGACCCGCAGCCACTCGTCGCTGACGTGACCCAGGGAGATCACCGAGGGCTGCCGGCGGCCCTTGTCCGCTTCGGCAACCAGGCGGTTGAGGGTCTGCCGCGCGATGCGACGGGCCGCGTCGTCGGTACCGCGCACGGACACGGTCCTGCCGGTCGTCGGGTTGGGCCCCGCGTAGACGCGGACGCGCAGCGTGTCGCCGCGAGCTTCGATGTTGCCTTGGAGTCGCTCGCCGCCATGCCTGGCACGTGCTGTGGCCATGCCCACAGCGCAGCTCATGGCCAAACCCATGCCCATGGATCATCTGACAGGAGCGAGATTGGACTGTTTCCGCTGGTAGACCGGTGGGGCGAGTGGGGATCGAACCCACGACCTGACGGATTATGAGCGGGAACCGGTGGTAGAGCCACACGCAGTGGCTGATGATCGCCGCCGGATACCGGAACCCCCTGTAAGACGGCACAACGGCGGCCACGAACCCAGCCCCTCCCTGCCGAGATCAACCCGCCGATCATCCCAGCCACCAGGCAACTCACCAAGTTGACGATGCCCCCCGCAGCCCGCCCACCAGCTTCCGGTCGCGGTCATCCAGAAAAAGAACCGCTCCAAATCGGCCCGCGACACCGAGCCGCCATAACGACCGAACGCCGCCGCTTCCTGATCACTGAGAAACTCCACCGGCACAGCCCACACCGTAAGACCAGCCATCCCCCAGTTCTGCGCCAGCGTCGGGCGCGAACTGTTGGAGGCACAGACAGATAAGGCATGTGCCGGTTAAGGCACCCCTGCGGAATTCTTCACCGAACCACCCTTACGACAGACCCCTGCGGCCACACCCCTCCTGACCTGCGGCGCTCCCGTAGCGGGTTCGTCGAGCCGGACAAGTCAGCTCACAGCGGCCGCTCGATCCCGAGTTGGCTCAATTAGTGCGCAGCGGGATCGCGTCGGGGTAGCGGCGGCACGGGTGCGGGTTCCGCCCACACGACCGATGAGTTCCGCCTCGCCGCGTCGTCTACATGTTGGAATGTCCCCCTTCCGCGCCTGCGGGAGGCCCGAGATGAGATGACAAGGAGCGTGCATACCGCGTGGACCAGGAGAATGTGAGCGCCACCCTGACTGTCGCCGTGCCCGCCGCGAGGGTGTTCGCGGTGCTGGCGGACCCGACGACCCATTCTGCGATCGATGGCACCGGCTGGGTTCAGGAAGCTGTCGACCGGGCGCCGCTGACCGAGGTGGGGCAGATTTTCCGGATGGACATGTATCACGCTAACCATCCAAACGGTGACTACCAGGTGGTCAACAAGGTCCAGGTGCTTGACCCGCCGCGCGCCATTGCCTGGCTGACGGGGCAGGAGAAGGACGACGGTCACCTGGAGTTCGGCGGCTGGATCTGGCGTTACGACGTGGCGCCGCTCGGTCCGTCCGAGACTGAGGTCACGCTCACCTACGGCTGGTCGGCGGTGCCGCAGTTCATCCGGGAGCGAGGCATCCAGTTCCCGCCGTTCCGCCCTGAGCATCTCACCAACTCGCTGCACCACCTGGCCGAGCTTGCCGCACCGACGTCCCGGGCCTGGACGCCCAGCAGCTAGACACCTGGCGGGCGGCCGGAGCGGTCCACTCGAAGAAGATGTCGGCGATGTGGGCATCGGTCAGGGATCCGCAAGACGTTCGGCTACTGGACAGGCGTTCCGGTCGCCCAGATTGAGCCGGACGGGTAAGTTCACGGCGTCTGCTTGGTGGGCTTGGGGGCGGTCCTGGCGTCGCGACGCGCTCAGCTGTCAAACACTGACCAGCAGATTTCGTTTCGCAACCGCTGGTCGTCAAGTACGAGCTCGCGAATCGCCTCCGGAAGCTGGTCACGCTGCCACCGGCACTCGAGTCGGCCTGCAGCCTCGCTCTCGCCTCCCGGCACGGCAGCACGTGCGGCCTTGATCGCGTAGGCGGCAGCGCCAAGCTCGTGCGCGGCGACGTGTGCGACGGCCCCGGCTTGGCCCGCAGCGTAGGCGGCATGCCGTGCTGCTCCACGCAGGTTTCTGGCCGCGCCCATTGCATGGCCGCCCGCCGCGCGAGCTTGGGTCATTGTGACCTCGCCACGCACCCAAGCGCGGGCATGCTCGATCGCCTGACGCGGTCGTGGGTCCTGTGGCTGAGCCGACTCGAAAAGGTCAAGAACGTGCTCTGCGCACGAAGCCGCCCACAGAGCGAGGAGATGGTGATCCGAGTCGGCCAGGCTCCCACCGCGACGGATTGTCAGAAGCGAGGGTCTCGGACCTTCGGGAGGATCATGTTGGAATTCCTATCAGTTGCATCCGCCTCCTCGGGCGGCGCGCACGCGACCACGCACGTCTCGTCAACCGAAACTTGTGAAGCCGTTGGTCGATCGGCTTACGGCACTGTGAGCAGCGCCGTTAGAATCGCGCCAACTGGCGCCGGAGACACCGAATCAATCTCCGAACAGTCCGACTTGATCTTGTTCGTTACTGAGGACTTCCGGACGCCAAGATCACGGTCGTTGCGTGCTACCCGACCAGGCGATGTCCGCCCTAGAGCAAGATCGCACGCGAGCTGCGAACGAACCGGAACGCACGCTAACGACCCCCGTGAGCCTGCTACGGGCACCCACCCTGACCGGGACTGTTGCACAGAGGGAAGACGTCGTTCGGCATGCTCAAGCTCATGCGCCGCATCTGCCGTGTTCGTCCGGTCCTCCCGCCACCGTCGGCGTTCACCGGCTTCCGGTTCCCGCGGGAGGTGATCGTGCTGGCAGTGCGCTGGTATCTCCGTTATGGACTGTCGTATCGCGATGTTGAAGAGCTGCTGGCTGAGCGCGGAGTGCCGGTCGACCACGTCATCGTCTATCGCTGGGTGCAGCGGTTCACTCCGCTGCTGATCGACGCGGCCCAGCCCTGCCGGCACGTGCCCGGGGATCGCTGGTTTATCGACGAAACCTACGTCAAGGTCAGCGGTCGGTGGGTCTACCTGTACCGTGCGATCGACCAGTTCGGCCAGGTCATCGATGTTCTGGTGGCGGAGAAGCGAGACCAGGCGGCCACCCGCCGATTCTTCACCCAGGCGCTGAACACCACCACGGTCATCCCGGTCGAGGTCATCACCGACAAAGCGGCGGTATACCCGCGGGTCCTTGATGAGCTGGCCCCGGGCGCCTGGCACCATACCGAGCAATACGCCAATAACCGGATCGAAACCGATCACGGCCGATTGAAGTCCCGGCTCCGGCCGATGCGCGGACTCAAACAGCTCCGCTGTGCACGAGTGATCACCGCAGGGCACGCGTTCGTCCAGAACCTCCGGCCGCGGACACTACGAACTCGGGAGCGAGGAACCCACGACGCTGCAGGTGATGGGCGCCTTCACCGAACTGACCATGGCCATCTGATCAAACCACCGGAACGACTTCAGGCTGCCACCGCTTCGCATAACGCAACACCGCCGGTGGGCGCGAGGGCGGCTTCCAGCCCGCCCAGGCCCTGCTCAGGGTGCTGACCGAGGGCGCCATGCTGGCACTGCTCGCCGTCCCGATCGTGGAACGAGCACGCGCTCAACAAGCGGCGTCACCATTCCCCGGGGGCATACTGTCACGTCGTGATGATCCGAACACGCAGATGGGCGGCCATTGTTGGGGTAGGGCTGATACTGACCGTGGCCGCAGCGTCAGCGGCGTCCGCGGATACGACGAGGCGCGACGCCGACGGTGCTCCAGGCAGCACCATCAAGGTGGGGATCAAGCCGCTCGACCCATTCGTGACGAGGAACGGCGATCAGTATCACGGCTTCAGCATCGACTTGTGGAACGAGATTGCGCGGCGCAACTCCTGGCAGACGAGCTACGTCTGGCACGACACCCTCCCCTCACTGCTGACGGATGCGCAAACCTCCACCGTCGACGTCGGCATCGCCGGGATCACCATCACCAAGGACCGCGAGCAGATGCTCGACTTCAGCTATCCCATGTTCAGCGCCGGGCTGGAAGTGATGACCACACCTCGTGGAAGCTCATCGAACTGGACCACCGAGCTGGCCAGCTTCGTCATCGCTGGGCTGGGGCGCTACCTGCTGGCGCTGGTGGCCGCCTTGATCATCGCAGGGCACCTGGTCTGGCTCGCCACCCGGCGTCATACCCAGCTCGGCTACCTCGCCGGCGTCGGGCTGGGGATATACAAGGCCGCTGGGCTCGGGCTGGTCGGCGACTACGGCGTCGCGGACCCCAAACGGCCGCTGGGCCGGGCCGCCGCAGTGATGTGGACCATCGTGGGCGTCAGCTTCGTCTCGGTGTTCACCGCAGCCCTCGCCAGCCAGCTGACCGTGCAGAACATCCAAAGCAAGATCACCGGGGTGCAGGACCTGGGCGGGGCGAAGGTCGTCACCGTCACCGGCAGTTCAGCGGCGGCGTACCTGACAGCCCACGCCATCACGTTCACCGGCGTCCCCACCATCAACGACGCCTACCGGCAGCTGGATTCCGGCGGGGTCGATGCCATCGTCTTCGATGCTCCAGTCCTGCAAAACCACATCAAGCTCACCCGCAACACCAACGAGACCATGGTCGGCGGCATCTTCACGCGCGAGAACTACGGCATCGCGCTACCGACCGGTTCGGCGCTGCGCAAAAAGATCAACGAGACGTTGCTCGACATCACAGCCGACGGCACCTACGACGAGCTCTACTCCAAGTATTTCGAGGACACGAACTCCGGTTGAAGGCGAGCCGCCCGCAAGGCGCGCCGCCGGTACCTCAACTTATTGGCAACCACCGAAGTGAGCGACACAGGCTGTGGTGCGTCCTGTCATCGGCAAGAGTACGTCTCGACGGCGAGTGGCCTCGGGCTAACCTGCTGCGTCGGGGCGTAGCCGGCGAGCGAGTGGATCCCGTCCCACGCGGTGATGTGGCGTTTCAGGCAGCGCATGGCCTCCTTATGTTGTTTTGCCCTCGGCGAGTGTGCGGTGGGAGTACCGGCCGCCGCTGTCGCGGCAGGCGTTCTTGCGAGGTTGTCCCAGGGCTCGTGGATTTTCAGGCGGCGGTCCCCCGCCTGAGACCTGCCGTGCGGTAGGTACTCGGGTGTCCGACCAAGAACGACCCGAGGAAGGGGACCGCCGTGGGAAAGAAGTATCAGAACGACAAGCTCGGCACGAGCCAGCCCGTCGTGCCGGAGCAGGTGAGCGTGGCGCTGACTGAGTTGGTTGGTGAGGTTCGTGAGGGTCTGCTGGCCCTCGCGGTGGGCACCGGGTTGCAGGTGATGACCGCAATGATGGAAGCTGACGTGACCGCGGTGTGCGGGATCAAGGGTCGCCACGACCAGCAGCGCACGGCCACCCGGCACGGCCACCCGGCACGGCCACCCGGCACGGCCACCCGGCACGGCCACCCGGCACGGCCACCCGGCACGGCCACCCGGCACGGCCACCCGGCACGGCCACCCGGCACGGCCACCCGGCAC
>JAHEXI010000007.1:0-41861 GCA_023252195.1 Pseudonocardiales bacterium | reverse complement strand
GCACGGCCACCCGGCACGGCCACCCGGCACGGCCACCCGGCACGGCCACCCGGCACGGCCACCCGGCACGGCCACCCGGCACGGCCACCCGGCACGGCCACCCGGCACGGCCACCCGGCACGGCCACCCGGCATGGCCACGAGGCCGGCTCGGTGTGCCTGGGCGGGCGCCGGGTGCCGGTCGAACGGCCCAGGATGCGCGCGACCGATGGCTCAGGAGAACTACCGGTGGCGACCTATGAGCTGTTCTCCCAGACCGAGGTGCTCGGTCGCATGGTGATGGAGCGGATGCTGGCGGGGCTGTCGACCCGGCGCTACCCGGTCGGGCTGGAACCGGTCGGTGCTCGTGTCGAGCAGACCGCGGTCAGCACGTCGAAGTCGGCGGTGTCGCGTCGGTTCGTCGCCGCGACCGAGACCGCCCTGGCCGAGCTGCTGGCCGCGGAGCTGTCCGGGCTGGATCTGGTAGCGCTGATGGTCGACGGGGTGCACTTCGGCGAGCACTGCTGCGGGCACGCCGGGAAAGTTGTGCGCGGAGACGGCGTGCGGGGCTGCGGGACGGCGACTGTTTGATGTCGGCGTTGAGAAATTCGTCGCAGGTGACGATCTAGCTTTGTTCCGGTGGTTCGTGGCGGCGCTACAGGTTCTCGGCGTTCTCGACGGTGACCGGTTCAATGCCGTCCTCCGGTGGCAGCTCGAACCCGAACACCTGGGCGTAGAAGCTCAATTCGGCATCAAGTGCGCGGCGGATGTTCTCCGCGCGCCGGAAGCCGTGCTGCTCGCCGTCGAAGAGCAGGTAGGCGACGGGCACCTTCCGGGCCCGTAGTGCGTTGACGATCATCTCCGACTGGTTGGGCGGGACGACCTCGTCCTGCATGCCCTGCAGCACGATGAGCGGCCGGGTGAGTTTTTCGACGTGGTGGATGGGAGAGCGCTCGATGTACACGTCGCGCCGCTGCGGGTACGGTCCGATGAGGCCGTCGAGGTAGCGGCTCTCGAACTTGTGTGTTTCCGCGGCCAGCGCCTCCAGGTCGGCGACACCGAAATGATCGGCGCCCGCGGCGAACGGGGTGTCGTCGCGGGCCAGCGCGGCCAGCGTGGTGTAGCCGCCCGCGGACGCGCCGCGAATCGCGAGCCGAGCCGGGTCGACCCGGCCCTGCTCGGCGAGCCAGCGGGCGGCGGCTATGCAGTCGGCTACGTCGACGACGCCCCAGGCGTCCTTGAGTAGGTCGCGGTAGGTCCGCCCGAACCCGGCGGACCCGCCGTAGTTGACGTCGACGACGGCGAACCCGCGGCTGGTCCAGTACTGCAACCCGATCGACAGCGAGGGCACTGCTGCCCCCGTGGGGCCGCCGTGGATCACCACGAGCAGCGGCGGCAGTTCGCCGTCCGGACCGGTGCGGCCAGGGCTGGCAGGCGGGTAGAACAACGCGTGCGCCGCCCGCGGGTTCCCGTCGCGATCGACCGAGGGGAACGACACAGACTCGGGCACCGACATGTAACCGGTGGTGATGCCCAGCTCTCGCGGAGGGCGGAGGACCTCGATCTCTGGGCCCTCGGGCCGAACCCGGTACACCGCTGGTTCAGCGGTCGGGGTGCCTGCGACGACGACGACGTGGTCCGGGCCTGCCGCCCGAACCGCCGCTACGGCGGAGAAAGGCCAGTCGAGGTCGGTGACAGCGCGGTCGGTGCCGCGCACGGCCAGCCCGTCGTAGCCTGCGCGCCAGCGGGCGAACACGATTCGGCCGTCGGCGAGTAGGGCGTAGCGGGCCGAACCGAGCCGAAAGCCCGGCACTCCGATCTCGGCGTCGATCTCGATGACGGGCTCGACCCCGTCGTGGGGTGTCCAGCGGTAGAGGTTCCACCAGTCGGTGCGGTCGGACAGGAACAGCAACGCGCCGTCGGGTTGCCAGCGCGGCTCGGCCACCGACTCGCCCGGCCCACCCGCGACAACGGTGTCCGCACCGGTCCCGAGATCGCGCACCGTGAGCACAGTGTCGTCCCACGGCATCGACGGGTGGTCCCAGCTGACCCATGCCAGCCGGGTCCCGTCCGGGTCCAGCCGGGGGGATGACACGAAGTCCGGGCCGGCGACCAGCAGCTCCGGTGGGCCGTCGCGCCCTATGCGGACGATCTCGTTGCGCACGTCGAGCGCGCCGCGGCCGCTGACCGGGTGCCGCTCGCGCACCGCGACGAGCACCCCACCGGGCCCGGCGTCGCCGTCGGCGTAGCGGTCCCCGCGCGGGACCGCGGGCACCGGCGTGACCACAACCGGCGCGGCGCCGGAATTGATACGGTAAAGCCTCTGGTCGGCCCAGTTCGTGAACCACACGACACCATCGCGTACCCACCACGCCGCACCGCCGTACTCGTGCACCGCAGTCCGGGCGTCCATCCCCTCGGGTAGCAGATCAGTGGTGATGCCGTCGAAGCTGCACCGGACCAGCTGGGTACGGCCACCCTCGGCCGGGCGACCCTCCGACCAGTAGACGTCGCCAGAGTCGAACCGGACCTCCGACAACCGCACCGCGGAGGCCACGACGAGCTCGGACGTGATGGGGGTGGGCCAGGATCCGAACGGCTGCGCGCACCTCACAGATCTACGCTAGCGGTGCGCTCACCCACCCCGGAACATCGTCCGCGGCAGGGCGCACGACGCCTCAACCGCCTGCCCGAATAGGTCATCCACCACGCAACGGTGCCGCGAGAGCGCCCACGGATGAATTGCGGTTGTCAGGTGCGACAACGTGCCAATCAGTGATCAGCATGCGTAGCTGTGGGGCGGCTACGCGCTGGCCGCCGCCAGGGCGATAGTCGGGATGTCATTGAGCCTGCCCAGGGCTGTGTTGAGCGCGATCAGTGGCAGATGTGCGTGCCTGCCGCAGTCAAGATCGTCGGCCGAAGACAGCATTGGGAGTTATGGCATGTCAGGATCGGGGTGGTCATTGAGAAACCGCGTGGCTGCGTCGTCGTCGATGAGCGAGTTTGTCGACGAGCCAGTCGACCGCGCGGCGTTGGGCGCGGGTCTCGCGGAAGGCGTGCCACGCGGGCAGCAGGTGCGGATGCTCTTGGTGCAGCACGTCTTTGAAACGACGAAAGGCGCCCTTGCCCTCAATGGCTCGCGCCAGCCTGCGTCGAGCTTGGTCATCGCTGGCCCGCTCGGCGAAGTCGGCCATGTCCTGGTACCAGACGTAGGACGGGAGGGGGTCGATGCCAATCAGGTCCAGGTCATCAAGGTCAACAGGTGTCTGGCCGTCGATACCGGTGTCAGAAGTCCAGAACACGACCCGTCCGGTCCGCGGATTGATCAGCCAGCGATGCTCGTAGTCGGTCTGGTCGCCAAGAGCGGCAGCGATCTCCTCCAGATCCAGGCTGCTCAGATCAAGCATCGGATCACGATATCGCGGCAGATGTGGCCAGCTACTGCGACGGCTTGAGCCTCTATCGATGCGGCACTGCGCTAATCGCGGCATGTGAGGACGTATTTCGCCCAGCGCATCGACCCCGCATGACTTCGGCGACTCGGGCGGCGGCCCGGCTGAACGGCCTGCAGATTCTTGCGGTGCTGCGAGCCGAGCTGGGTGATCTTGGTCGGGTGCGTCGCGTGGTCAAGGTTTTGGGATGGCCAACTGTCGGCCGGGGTTCAACCGGGCTCCCGCGGTCATCGACGGCTGCTCCGACTCGCTGGTGGAAGTGTTCGTGACGCGGGACGCGGGGCCCGGTCTGCGGTGGGGATGGCCGAGCTTCCGTTCGATATCCCGGTGGAGGTTGAGGCCGTCGTCCAGGTTGGCACACTCTCATTCGCCCCGCCCCCACGGAGCTTGCCGGTCCTGTCGCGGGAACCACCAGCAGCGCGGTGAGCCGGCCGTCGCCTGACCCCCAATGCCGTGTATCAATTGTCGGCCGGCGATTCTCTACGCCACGGTGTGACCGGAAAACAGCCAACGGTGCTGATCGTGAGAGGAGCCCGACCGTGGTCTCGGCATGGGCACAGCAACTGGTGAACGATCCAACAGGCGCGGCGTTGGCTGCTCACCTCATCGAGTTCAACCCCAAAACGGCGTCCGGGTACCACTTCGCCGCCGAGCCGGACACGCCCGAGGCCCTGGCCCTCGTCGCCCAGTTACAACCAGATCCGATCCCGTGGCCCGACAGCCTGGCACCAACCCCAGTCACGATCGACCCCCAACCCTTAGACACCGACCCACTCCCTACAGCCGACGTGCTGGTCGTCACCTACACCGTCGCCGAGGGCGAAGCTCTGGCCGATGTGTTAGCCCCCCGGCCAGCCCACCACCAGCTGGACCCGGTACCGCAACGGCTGGGCGGAGCTGAAAAAGTCCGTCCAGCCCGGCGCTCCGTCCCTGGCCCGCGACCAGGCCGGGCTGTGGACCCTGACCCAAATCGGCGACATCACAGCCATCCTGGTCAAATCGGACCTGCACCTGTCCACCGACGGCCCCAAACTGCCCATCCGCGCACTCTGGGTGCAGATGATCGGTCAAGTCCAGCCCCGGCTGATGATCACCACCGGCACCGCCGGCGGCATCGGCGCCGCCACGCTGCTCGGTGATGTCATCGTCTCCTCCCGGGTCCGGTGGGACGCCACCACACGCTTTGCTGACCAGCCATGGGCCCACGCCGCCTACATCAGCAACGGCACCCCACCCTGGCGTCCTTCCCACCAGCGTTCGCCCGCCGCCATCCCATTTGGTGATCACCAGGGAAGGTACGCTGTGCCCTCCATCGGGTTGCGCATTCCCAACTTCGAGTCATATCTCCTCGGCAGCGTGGGTATGTTCCAGCACCGTAAGAGCGCGGGACGCGATTCAAGGTGAATCTCGATTACCCGACCCCATCACAGGGCCCGCGCTGTCGTCGGATGTGGCACCGCCAAAGTCGCTTTTGACCCGGGCCACCGGACGCCTCGTATCCTGCGGTGCAGTGGTGGTGGGCCCTCGCGCGGCTGATGGGGCCCGGGCGGCGCATCCTGGACACCACGACGAGGAGGCGCGCATGGGCGGCGAGAATGAGCGGACCCGGGAGGACGCTACCGGCGGCGAAGTAGAGGAATTCGAGCCGGACTACCGCTTTACTCTGGCCAACGAACGGACCTTTCTGGCCTGGCTGCGCACGGCGTTAGCACTGCTGGCCGCCGCAGTGGCGGTGGTGCAGCTGGTGCCCGAGTTCGCCTTCCCGGGTGCCCGGCACATCGCTGGCGGCCTGCTGGCGGCGCTGGCCATGGTCACCGCCGTTGCGGGGCTGCGCCGGTGGGAGCTCGTCGACTACGCCATCCGCCGGGGCTTAGCGTTGCCGCGCCACCAGACACCGCGGGTACTCGCCGCAGGACTGGTCTTGATTGCGGTGTTCGGCGTGGTCCTGATGATCATCAAGGCGGTGGGGTGAATCCGGTGCCTGCGTCCAGCGGCCGCCGGCCGGCCGACGACGGACTGCAGCCAGAACGCACCGCGCTGTCGTGGAGCCGTACCTCGTTAGGGGTGCTTGGCAACGGCGTCTTGCTGTTACTGCGCGACCTCCACCACTACACCGGGCCGCTACGACTGCTTCCGGCGGGACTGGCTGCCGTGATCGCGGTCGCCACCTATCTGGTGGGTCGGAGGCGGCAACGCCTGTTAGCCCAGCGGCCGCTGCCTGACCAGCTCGCGCCCCGCTGGCAGATCCGCTCGATCGGCGGCTCGGTGCTGGTGCTCATCGTGGTCACCGCGCTCGCGCTGCCGGTGTGAGGCAAGAGCTGCTGGCCGAAGGTGGCACCGTGCTTTCATCGGTGGCGGAGCAGGCTGTTATACGCCAGTACAAAGTTACCTGGCCAGGGCGTGAGCGAGGACTGTGGTGGCGTAACTCGGTGATTACCGCCAGGTAATACAAAACATGCATGGTAGACGCATGCGTAGGCCCTCACCCGTGCCTCGTGCGTATCCCCGGTCGCCGACGAGGACATACCCGGGTAGTCGTGCTGATGCTGCGCGCTGGGTCCGGGACTCGCTGCGCAGGCAGATCATGGAGGGTGCCTTCGGTGGGTTGGCAGCTCCGAGGCCAGCCCTGCCACCGGAGACTCGTCTGGCCGCCGAGCTGGGTGTCAGCCGCAACGTGGTGCGAGAAGCGTTCGATCTCCTGCGCGCCGAGGGGTTGATCACTCGTGTACCGGGTGCGGGGACCTTCGTCACCGGAGCCAAGCTGCGCCAGCGCCTCGACCGGCTCGAAGGGCTGGCGGAGTCACTGGCGGGCCACCACCTGCCGGTCGATAACCGCGTCTTATCGGTGCGCGAGGAAACCGCCACCCCGTTCGTGGCCTGCAAGCTAGGAGTGGACGAAGGCAGCCCGATCATCTTCGTGGAGCGGTTACGCTCAGTGGGCGGAGTGCCGTTGTCCCTCGATACCAGCTCGTTGCGCGCCGAGGCGATCCCGGCCCTACTCGGTGCCGATCTCCACCGGACAGACGTGTTCTCCCTTATCGAGGGCCAGTTGGGCCTGGCCCTTGGTTGGGCCGAGGTCACCACGGAGGCGGTGTCTGCGGACGCGACCACTGCTGTGCTGCTCGGGATCCGGCCAGGATCACCTCTTCTACTGCTTCACCGCCTTACCTACCTCGATGACGAGACTCCGTTCGACCTTGAGTCGATCCGCTATCGCGGGGACCGCATTTGCCTTATTAACACTCTCCCCCGCTCCATCGACGCCGATAGACACAAGGGCACTGATGGGCCAGATGTACCGTGATCAGTTCATATATCTCTGAAGCCCCTATCCATCCTGACCGCGAGGTGCACAATGTCCGATCGACCAAACATCGTCTATTTTCACGTCGACAACTTAGGGCTTGGCGAGCTTGGGTGCTATGGCGGTGGCATACTGCGTGGCGCCGACACCAGGCGCATCGACCAGTTCGCCGCTGAAGGGCTGAAGCTATCGCACTTCGTTGTCGAACCCCAATGTACACCTACGCGTTCGGCCCTCATGACGGGTCGTTATCCCATTCGTTCAGGAAATCACACCATTGCACTCGGGGGTAACGATGGTGGCCTGGTCGCATGGGAGCGCACCATGGGAGACATCCTTTCCGAGGCGGGATACGCCACAGCTTGTTACGGCAAGTGGCACATTGGAGCAGAGGATGGGCGCTGGCCAACCGACCATGGCTTTGACGAGTGGTACGGGCCCCCTCGCACCTACGACGAATGCCTGTGGCCGGACGATCCCTGGTACGACGGAGACCGTGATGGCTACGCCTACATGTATGAGGGAACACGGGCTACTGGTGTGAAACCACTCAAGGACCAACGGCTCAGCGTGGAGCTAAAAGGACAGATCGATGCTGAGTACGATCGTCGAGCACGTAACTTCATGCAGCGAAGCGTTGCTGCAGGAAAACCCTTCTATCTCTATCATAACCATTCGCTGATGCACTTTCCGATGGTGACGCGGCCGGAATTTAGAGGGCAAAGCACAAACAGCGAGTGGGGCGACTGTCTTTTGATGCTGGATCACGATTTTGGGCGCATCCTCGACTGCTTGACCGAGCTAGGCATTTCCGATAACACGATCGTTATATTCGCGGGAGATAACGGCCCTGAGGATCACCTCATTGGACGAGGGACGGCGGGTTTTTTTGACGGCTCGTACTTCAGCTCTGCTGAAGGGGGCATCAGAACGCCGTGTCTCATTCGATGGCCCGGCAAGGTGCCAGCCCGAGAGAGCAACGAGATGGTTCATGTCACTGACATGTTCACGACTCTTCTCCGCTGGATAGGATGCGAACCTCCGAGTGACCGAATCATCGACGGTATTGATCAGCGGGATTTCTTCTCTGGCGGAGAAACCTCCAATCGGGAGGGTTGCATGGTCTGGTTGAACGAGGAGCTGCACGCAGTCAAGTGGTCGCAGTTCAAGGTGAGCTTTAAGCGTCAACAACATTTCCATGATCCCGAGATTCCGCTCGGATTCGCCCGAATCATTAATCTCCTAGAAGATCCAAAAGAACGGGAAGCAGTGAACCAGACACACGTGCGGTGGTGGGTCATGCAACACGCCCGGCGTCTAATAAAGCAGTTCGAGCAGAGCATCTCAACGGAAGGTCTCATCCCGGCGGGGGCGCCCATAGACTTCGTTCCGCAACGTCCAGAAGGTCCTCCGGGTAGTGTCGTGTTGGCACGATAACTTGATTGGTGTCTTCTTGGTCCCGCAAAGACTGCACTAGAGTTAAAGGCCCGACTTGCGAGCCGAGAGGTGGATCGTGGACACAGAAAACATGATTATAGTCCGAGAAGGCACCTTTCTCATGGGTGCGATGGACTTTTATCCAGAGGAGCGCCCGCTCCGCTTGATGGCAGTCAATCGCTTTTGGATCGACGAGTGTCCCGTCACGAACGCACAGTTCCGCTGCTTCGTGGACGACACCGACTATGTGACAGTCGCCGAACGTCCCGTCACCGAAGATGACTACCCCGAGGCCGATCCCTCCATGTTGGTGCCAGGATCGCTGGTGTTCCACCAAGCCACCGGGCCTGTCGACCTTCGAGACATCAGCAACTGGTGGTCGTATCTTCCGGGAGCAACTTGGCGGCATCCCTACGGCGCAGACAGTGACCTCAATGGTCTAGAAACCCACCCCGTGGTGCACGTAACGTACGAAGATGCCTACAGATACGCCCAGTGGGCGGGCAAAGAGATGCCAACTGAGGTGGAGTGGGAATACGCAGCGCGCGGGGGCCTGGAGGGAGCAACCTATGCGTGGGGAGACGAGTTCGCTCCCGAGGGCCAGCATATGGCCAACGTTTGGATCGGCGAGTTTCCCTGGCAAAAGCCAGAAAGTGAGTACGAAAGGACGTCACCGGTAAGAGCCTTCCCACCCAACGGCTACGGCATCTACGACATGATTGGCAACGTGTGGGAGTGGACCGCAGATCCCTTCGCGTTACCTATCTCATCTCCGAGGAGGAACACGTGTTGCTCGGGAAGTCAATCGGCCAAAACCGAGGCCAATACGAGGGTCGTTAAAGGTGGCTCGCATCTTTGCGCGCCAAACTATTGCCGACGCTACCGACCGTCTGCACGACAACCACAGAGCGTGGATACCTCGTCGTGCCACATCGGCTTCCGCTGTGTCCTGCGAGAGCCAAGCGGCACAGGCCCCTCAGCCTAAACCTTTGCGCACTAACGATTGACTGGGATTCTCTGACGCGCAGTACGGCCATCCCGCAGGCGTGCCGCCGCGGCCCCGGAGCCGGCAGCATGGGTGCTTAGCTCCCACCAGCAGCCAGGAATCCGCTGGTGGGCGCGCCGGTCGTCAATATCGTCACCGTCCATCAGTGGCGTAACTTTTCGTTCACCCGGCTTTGCGTGTCCGAAACATTCCGAGTGTACGACTCCTCCCAGCGCGAACCGGTCCGAAGGTCCGGGGACTCCCGGGCACGGCGCAGGAGGTAGCAATGGAGCAGGCGACTGCCAACATGGGGGCGCTTGGGTCGAGCGGCGCCATCGATGCGGGTGCGAGCCTTCGCGACGACCGCGGAGTCGTGACCCTGCGCAGCGTTGACGATGTTGTCCGGATTGTGGATGCGACTACGGATTATGCGAATCCGGAGGCCCATCGTAAAGCACAGCGAAGGACCCTTCTTATCATAATCATTGCGCTGGGTGGTGTGTTTGTCGACGCCTACGACATGACGAGCCTAAGCGTCGGCGCCATCCAACTTCGTGACGAGTTTCATCTTTCGGGGACACAGGTCGGCCTGCTGTCGTCGACGATGGCTATCAGTGCCCTGTTTGGCGCGCTTATAGGGGGCTATCTTGTAGACAAGCTAGGCCGGAAGCGGATGTTCTTACTGGATCTATGGTTCTTCGTGCTTTCGGCTATCGGAGCGGCACTAGCTCCAAACTTGACTGTGCTGATTATTTTCCGTTTGTTGATGGGCCTCGGTGTCGGTCTCGACTTTCCCGTCGCGTTGAGCTTCGTAGCGGAGTTCTCCAATCGAGCCAAACGTGGCCTGGCTGTAAACTTCAGCTATTTGAACTGGAACCTGGCGGCGATCGTAGGATTCATCGCAAGCTTGATTGGCTACGAAGTTGGTGCTGGTGCGAACCTTTGGCGCATAGCTGTCGGGTTTGGCGCCGTTCCAGCGTTGATTCTATTGGGCTTACGTTACAAGTACATGCTAGAGAGCCCCCTGTGGGCGGCCCATCAAGGCGATCTCCAAGAAGCGGCCAAGATTCTTCGACGGACCCGCAACATCACAGTTGAAGTTGATCCCCAGTCTGTACCCGAAGCTTCTCGCCCGAAACCGAACGCGATGGAGACCGCACGTGTCATCTTCTCTCGGCACTATCGATGGCGGGCAATCCTCGCGGCCGTGATCGCCTGCTTCCAAAGCATCCAGTATTACTCCGTGATCTTCTACCTTCCAATTATCTCTCAGGTGATTTTCGGCGAGTCTTTAGTAACGGCCATCCTCGGTGCGATCCTCTTCAACGGCGTGGGACTACTAGGCTCAACTTTCCAGGCATCGGTCTGTGACCGCACAGGGCTCCGACCTCTCACACTTGTTGGCACCTTTATGACAGTGTTCGCCCTACTTGGAACCGCGCTCGCCCATACGAATGGGAGCCTGATCGTCGAAGGGCTCATGATCGGGGTCTTCATGATCGGACACACCATCGGTCCAGGACCCCAGGGCATGGCTTATGGCGCCTTATCATTTCCGACAGCCATCCGGGGATCTGCAATTGGCTGGACCCAGGGAATGTTACGCCTAGGTAGCTTCGTTGGTTTCCTCTTCTTCCCAATGGTGAGGTCGGCGTTTGGCTTCTCTATCACCTTTGCCGTTATGGCCGCGATACCACTTGTCATCGGTATAACCACCCTCCTCATTCGCTGGGAACCGATCGGCGTCGACATCGAGGCTGAGCCCATAGATAGGCAAACCCTGACGGCACTTGAGAAAATCCGTAAGAGTCCTGTGGCTACCGGCGGCGTGCCGGTTACAGCCAACGCGACTTCCAGCGCCGTTTCGCCAACCGTTACGACGAGCACACTTGGTCTAGCATCCTCCACGCCCCCGTCAGATTGACGCTTGTGGGTAGCGCCGACGTCAGTTCAAAGATAACGCTCGCTGCGACCTTAGAACGTCCGTTTGCGCCCGATTCCAGGCGAGTGGTCGGGGAGTCGCATCCCCGGCTCTCGTAGAACCTGGCGTTAGGGTATTCCGTCACCGGACTCCCAGGCCGACTTTGAGTGCGCGCGATCAATGCCCAGCGAGCGAGAGCTTCGGCCAGTATTGGTGAACAACGTTCAGCCCGGCCCATGCTCGTAGGGACCCGCCGCGCAGTCGTTTGGATTTCTTGATGTCCGCTAACACTGTGAATCCTCCTACAGTACTTTCCTGGCCACAGTGCTTTCTACTCTGAAATCCTTCGGCTCGATTCCTCGGGCCTGGATTTCGGCCTCGCGCCGCCATGAGGGGTGAAGCGTCTATTAGCAGGTACACCCCGGCGGCACAGGCTGCGATGCACACGGTCATCGGCATGAGCGGACGCCATCTCGACTCCAACAGATCCCAGCCACAGGTTGGCATCCAACAACGATCACCCTGAGCCTGGGCCGCTAAAATCTGTGGTGCAACCCACTGAAGCGGAAGGTCAACATCAAGGAGTTGCTCCTCTCGAAGACTTCAACGGGCGGCAGCCAGATCACAATAACTGGCGGCCTCGCCGCTGAGGTGTATAGTGGAGTCTATGTGGTGTAAACCAGTGACCAACAACCAACAGTGGGCTCATATCGGGCTCCGCAGTTTCGTGCGAACCCGGCACTGACCGGCACTGGGCGACACTCGAAACCAGCAAGGACGGCCACTGACGTGCATTTACCGGCCCTAACCGTCATTACCCGGCACTACGCGACACTCGGAACAGCAAACTTTTAATCCTTGGGTTCCGGGTCGCCGCTCCCTCGGCCGGAAATCGTCCACGTCGTGTCACCGGAGTCAACGGCGCCTGACGGCGTCGCGCTGCAAGCGCCACCATTGACACCGACGACGCGACGAGCAAGGAGTTGACCGGCATCGGGCAACGGGGCGGTATGTGCCAGGTGCGGCGGTTCGGTGGGCAAGATCCGGTGACCGGCAAGTAAGTGATGCTGACCGGTTTTGCGGCCACGGGGTCACGGTTTCCTATGTGCCTCATCTCGGGTGATTTGGTTGGTCCTCGGTGGTGCGGACGAATAGTGACCAGCGGTTACTCATTTTTCGGAGCGGACCCGTCACGCGTAGGTGAAGGTCGGTATCGAGCTGGCGGCGTCTTTGCAGCAGCTGTCGGTGGGCCTCACGTTCGTTGTTCGAAGCGGGTCGGATATGTCGACTTTCGAGGTCCCAGGGAAGTTCTTCGCCGGGGCGCAGCGCCAGGAGCTGCACCGGAGCCGGAAGGGCGGGCCCGGTCAGGTTCAGCACACCGTCGCGCTCGGTGACGGTGCCCGCGAGCGTCACCTCCACGCCGCGGAAGTCGTAGCTCCCGTTGGCCCAGCGGGCGATCTGTTCTGGCCATCGGTCGAGGTCGGGCAGCCCCTGATCGGTGAGGTAAACCTCGGCGGTCGAGTCGGTGGTGTTTGGGATCGGGCGCACTGCGGCGACACCGCTGAGTTTCGTTAATGCCTCATACGCGCCGCCCCAGCATGGCCCGAGTCCGTAGGGGCATTTCGCGGTCAGACCGATGGTCACACGGGTTCCGGTCGACTGGCTTCGCACGGCATCGTCGCGTTCCTGGGTGCGTGTGCCCTCGGCGACGAGGGGCTGCAGCGTTGTCCCGCCGACTTCCGTCAGCTCCGAGGCACCCTTACCTGCGGGGGCGGTGCTGACATGGACGATCCGCGCGAGGGAGGGCACCCCGGCCGCGCTGATGACGAAGAGCATGTAGTGCCCTGGTGGGCACAGGGCAGGCTCGGCTGGCGCGGTGGTGGTCAGGGTGGTTCCTTGCGCGCTGAACGCGAGGACGTTGATGCGCTGGTTCTGGTCGAAGGCGTGGGTCACCGAGGGCAGCCGCACCATGGTGACCTTCGCGATGTCGGGTCCCGTGACGTCGAGGGGGAAGGTCTCTCCGTGGACGATCTCGGTGGGCGTTGCCGAGATCTGCGGGCGCGGGCCCTGGAACAGGTAGGGCGGGTGGAAGATTTGCCCGTCGCGGTGAGTGTCGCGAGGATCGTTCGGCGCGGAACCGACCATGAATTCGCCCCCACCGGCGCTGAGCACCGTCGCGTCCGGGAGCAACACCGCCGTCGCGTGGTAACAGCGGTCGACGTCCTCGGCAGCCAGCTGCCTCCACGTTCCGGTGGCGGGGTTCCACAGCTCAGCGACGTGTACTGGTTTGCCGGGCGACACGTCGTTGAAGCCGGGGCCGCTCGTTCCCCCGGTCACGAGGATGGTGGCGTCGGGCAGGATTGTCGCGTTGTGCTGGCGACGCCGGAACCCCATGCTTGCGCCTGCATGCCACGCCGGGGGATCGGCACTGAGATCGATCAGGTCCGTCGCGGCGCTGGGCAGGTCGGTGCCTGCGTCGTTCCCACCGCCGATGTAGATCACTTTGTCGGGTTCGTACATCACCGATGGGGCGTACTGCCGCTCACCGTTCGGCCGCACTCCACCGGGCCCGGGCAGCGGGGTCCAAGTGCCGGTGCCCGTTGTGTCGAGGAAGAAGGTGGCTGCGTTGGACCCGGACATTAACACCCGCGTATCTGGCGCGAGGTGCATCCGCGGATACAGCGGCAGCCCGATGAAGGTGACGGTGTTGTGCCATTGGGCCCCGTCCCAGATCTGCGGGGTGTCATTGACGACCACATTGCCGTTGTTCGCAGCGCTGCCCGACGACACCAGCACCCTGCCGTCGGCGAGGGTTGTGGCGGTCGGGTACCACCTACCCCCGTTCATCACGGGCAGGGCTGTCCAGGTGTTGGTGGCGTGGTCGTAGGTACACACCTGGTTGACACCGTTGCCGTCGGTGAGATGCCCACCGGCCACCAGCAGCCTGCCGTCGGGCAGAAAGGTGTGTCCGGAGCAAAACAGATTGACGGTCGTGCCGTCCGCAAGGGTCGGCTGCGGTGTCGAGGTGAACGTGCCGGTCTGAGGATCCCAGACGTGGGGGGTGCACGCGTGTTCGTTCATCGAGCCATTCGGGTCGTCGCGCCGACCCCAGAACAACACCCTGCCATCAGGCAGGACATGGGTGTGGATCGCGACATTCGGCAGCGGGAACACCGGGTCCCACCGGCCTACCTGCGGCCACGCTGGATCAATCACGACCCCAGCCGCCGAGGTCGGGACGGGGCCGTCAACGGGCGTCGTCGGATCTGATGCCATGTGCTTCTCCTTCGGGCGAACAGGGCGGTGGTGCCGTGACAGGTGTAGTCGTAGGTTTGGCGTTCGATTTGTTCTGAACGCATCGGCAGCATCAGGGCGATCCGGTCCAGCACCTGGAGCTGGGAGGTCTCATCGACGCAGACCACCACCGGCCCTAGGGGACCCCGATACAGCCCGACCACGTCGCGGATCTTGGCCTCCAGGGCTGGGTCGGTGGAGGCCTTAAAGCCCTCGCTCCGGTGCGGCTGGAGGCAAAGCCAGCGACCCAGCGCCGCGATCGAGTCGTGACTGACCCGGATGCCCCGATGCCGGGCCAGCCAGTCGGCCAACCGCCGCGCCGACCAGTGCGTCACCCCGCGTCCCCGCAGTCCCTCCGGCGGCGGGGTCACCGTGGCAGCCAAGACCTCGGGCTGCACCTCAGAGGTCATCACTGGCACACAGAGCTGTCTGCGCTGGCCAAATCGAGCGTCGGCATGGGGCGTGACTTTCTGACGTGGGTTCCGCACACGACGCGAGAGCACTGCGCCGAGCCGGTCCTGCCAAGAGATGAGCCAGCAGAGCACCACCCAGATACCCGCTGCCCCGACAAATACAGCGACACCCGCTCCCCTCCCGGGGTGGGCCAGCTTGCGGCGCGCTGCGGCGCAAGCCGAACACACCAAGATCTGTGTCCAGGCCATCAGACGTCAAGTCACACATCAGGACACAACAGGACACAACGAGAACCAGCCGGTCGCAGTGGATCGGTCACTCGGCCACCGCAGGCCCGTCCATCAGGCTATGAAAAGTCGGGCATCACATGGCGACGTCGAGGACCATGCGGGTGGTTAGTGCGCAAGTCCCCCCTCGGACTTGAACCCCTACAGCTGGCTCGCATGAACCTCGCCAGTCCGCTGTCACAACTAAAATCTAATGGATTACGTAAAGTGCCAGGCTTTACACCATTCTCGGCGTTCTGACCGTCCGTACCATCCTCGCCAAATCTTTACACGTGCTGTCATTACGCGCCGCTAGCGCTGTCTCCAATGGTTCCAGTCTATCCCGCACTCGCTGTGAGCCGACTTCCCGTACTAGATCCAGAGCCTTCTGTGCTTGTGGAAGTCCGCCGCGTAGTTCACCGGCTTGGACATGGGTGGTTGCCAGCACGATGGCGTCGAGCGCGTCACACCGCTTATCAAAATTAGGTCGTGTTTTGATAGCATTCACTACGTCTTCACGGGCAAGATCATAATCACCGAGCTTTGCTTCGCCGGCCGCCAGAAGTCCAGACCCCGGACCATAGAAGTTGAAGAACGGTTGCGGCTTGCTGCCGTACCTGAACAGACTGCGAGCCTTCTTGAGCTGCTGTCTTGCTTCCGCTGGTAGGCCAAGCTTCTGGTACGCCGTGGCGCTGAGACCCGCTATAACGGCCTGAGCCTGGGGATCCAGGCCTTCACCCATCTCGGCTAGCTGGAACATCTTAAGCGCGTCGTTAGGTGCTCCGTACTGCTTCTCCATATCACCGGCCGAACACAACACCCCGGCCACCCTGACGGGGCTGCCAGCGGCGAAGTCCAAGGCGCGGTGCATGTGCTGGCGCATCTGGTCTACCAGGCCAACATCACCGGACGCCCAGCCGCTGAGCCGGTGAGCCTCAGCCACCGCGTACCTCAGCCGCGTCCGTACCTCCGTGGTTGCCTGAGCCCTGAGCATCTGCTCGCCTGCGGTCGCCGTGGCTACCAGTGCGGGACGGGCTGCCATGCCTCCGGCTTCCCGGTCAAGCTGCTCCAGGCGGGTTACTGTCTGTTCATATCTGACTACGTCACGTTGCCCGACGTTGCTGGGAGGGTCTGTCAGGATGCGGCGGACGGTCAGCGGTACAACCTCACCAAAGATCGGCGCACCAAAGAGGATGGCTCCGGCGATGGCTAGGAGCTTTCGGCGTTCCACGTCCTCGTCCACCTCCTCCGGCTCGTCGTCCGGCTCCCGGCCAGTGTAAGCCAGGCCCATCAAGCCGCGTGGCACTCCGAGA
The DNA here is from genome assembly GCA_023252195.1 of Pseudonocardiales bacterium. GTDB lineage: Bacteria > Actinomycetota > Actinomycetes > Mycobacteriales > Pseudonocardiaceae. The sequence continues at coordinate 25,497 of JAHEXI010000007.1, read as the reverse complement.
CCGTCAGCAACCCGAACGAGCACGTCGTAACCCATGACCTGACGGCCGCTCAAGATCTCGGAAACCTCAGACTGGTTCATCTTGACCAGGTGGGCTATCTGACGCTGGGCCATGCCGCCGTCCACCAGTAGGCGGAAGATGCGGGTGACATCACGTTCGGCAAGAGCCGCCCGCATGGCCGGTTTGTCTGGGTCAATCACCGGTCAGCTGCGCGATCTGTCATTGGCTGATGTCCGTCGCGGTGAGCAGTCGGTAGACCGGGGTGACGACCCGCTCGGCTAGCGGCGGCCGGGCGGCCTCGGTCGTCAGTGCGTGACGGAGCTGGTCGCTGAGGGTGTCTTGCTTGCTCGGCGCTGACCTTGTCAGGCCGGGTTGGATCCGGCATCGTTTTGTCTGTCGCTCCCGTCGTGGTCGCTGAGTGGTCGGCTTCTCGTGTCCGATCTGAGAGCCTAGCTGATGAAGAGCTGATTTCGTTCAGATGGTGTGATCATGGTGCACACTCCGGCTCTCCGCGTTGAGTCGAGCTGAGGGGGCTGGTGGGGGCAGAAGTGTGACGTTGTGACGGCTTCGACGCTGGCTCGTCACAACGTCACACGGACTATTGTTCCTGCTAGATGGGACGATATGGTCGTCACAAGGGTTGTGACGGTGTGACGAGCGTTTCCGGCGTCTGTGACGGCGTGATGGGATTGTGTGACGGCCCTGCTGCGCTGATCAGTCATCGTCTGGATCGGGTAGGCGCCCGTCTCGGATGGCCTGCGCGGCGGTGCGGATGTCGGCGGTGAGGTATCCGCGGATCTGCCGGATGGTGCCGTCCTCGCTGGGGATGCGCTCGCGGGTTGGTCGACAGCCGAGATCGCTCATTTGCCGGCTGAGGGTGGTCCGGTCGGTGTTCAGGGCGGTGATCAGTTCGGCAGAGGGGATGAACTCACGGCCGCCCTCATCGAGATCGGCGCCGAGGTACTCGACTACTGATGCCAGCGGTTCGGGTGGATCGCATGCCGTCGGCGACTCCAGACTGGTGCTGGGTTGGGCTGTGCCGATGACGTCGGCGACGGTGGCCGGGTCGAGCGCGGGGGTGGATGCGGCGCCGATAGCGTGGCCGGTCAGGGTGTCGGCTGTCTCGCGGAGCGCCCGGCCCCGCTCACAGAGGGTGGCCCAGTCGTCGTTGGGCATGTAGTCGGTGCGGACCATCGTTGCCAGGACGTCGGCGCCGGCTGCTGTGTCGCCATCGGGGCGGAGGATGCCAACACCCTTGTGTGAGGGTAATAACCGGCTGCTGTCCCATCCGCGGGTGTTCATCTGCTCGCCGAGGATGATGTTGGAATCGCGCCAGTCCATCACGCGTAGCGCGAAGCGGGAGCCGAGCACGGCCCGCAATGCTGACGGGATCGTTTTGGCGTCCGGGCGTTGAGTGGCCAGTACGAGCACGATTCCGGCGGCGGGTCCTTTCTTGGCCAGCCAGGTGAGCAATTCGCCGATGTACTCTCCGGCGGGGATCATTTTGCCTTGCACCTTGATCGGTGTGCGTTCTTCGAGCGGGACCTGCACTTCGTCGATGAAAACTCCGGTAATCGGCATGTTCAACGACGGATCACGGGACATCGTGGGAGTGACTTTCGATTCGGGACAGACTTCGTTGTCGAGCTCGCGCATCCGCCGATACCGGCCTTGGACTTCGGTGACCAATTCGACCAGCCAGGCGGCCAGCGCGAGCACGTCGGCGGGTTCGTCACCGGAGAGGAACCGGTGCGCCACCTGCGCGGCGGCGTCCCAGTCCTTCCCGGCCTTGAAATCGGCGATGTAGAGCCGGGTGAACGCGTCGAGGATCAACCCGGCGGCAGCCAGTCGGGCGGCGAACGTCTTGCCCTGGCGGGGGATCGCCCCGACGAGCAGGGAGGTCCACACCAGTGGCAGGCAGATGCGACGGTCCCTGGCGTCGCGGCCGAACGGCACCGGTCGCCAGGCGTCCCAGCACGCCACCTCTAGCAGTGGAGTCCGCAGGGGCACTGTCGCGTAGGGGTCGGCGTCGGCGACCCACATTGCGACCCGCCCGGCGTGCCCACCGTTGCCCCGGACCCGCTCGACGAGCAACTGCACCTCATCCACGGCCAGCGCCGACGCCAGCGCTTCGCGGTTCTTGATGACGTCGGTGGCCTTGCGGGTGGCCGGGAGGTCGATGGTGATCGCCCACCCGGCCCCGACCCGGCTAGCGCGCTCGACTAGGCGCAGGCTTTCGTCTTTGCCGATGAGTTTGGCGTCGCGGAAGGCGTCGACCAGGATCTGCGGGTCCATCGTCCAGCTCAGCGACCGGGGCCCGGCGAGCACGGGCCGTCGCCCGGGGCTGCCGTCCCTGCGCCGCCCGGTGATCGCCAGGATGGCCGCGCCGATTACGCCCGAAACCCACAGCACCAGATCGCCGTAGAGCAGGTCCGCCGCCGCCACGCCCGCTGTGCTGGTCCCGACGATGGCACCGGTGACACGCCACCGCAACAGCGTCAGCTCGCGGATCTCGACGTACTTGTCCGCCAATTTCTCTGACTGTTCGGCCGCCCTCCCGGTAGTCGTGCACAGTCACCCACCGCCGCCACGCCCGCAGCGCCAGCACAGTGCCTCGACCGCTCGCGCTGACGAACCGCCACGGCGAGCGCACCGCCGCGACGGCGGTGTCCTTGGCGGCTTGTGCCGCGTTGGCGCGGTTGGCAAGCGCGGTGGGGATGTGCGGGCAGCGTTGCCACCACGACGCCCCTGGCCAGGAGTGCTGCTGCGGGTGGCCGGCGGGCCGGTCATCCTCGATCAGCTCGCCATCGAGTACCGGATCGGCCGGGATCACCGCGCCGTCATGTGTGGTCATCTCCGGTCACCTCGCCGGTAGGTGACATCCAGCGACGTCACCGCGAGAGCCCGGGCTACCACAAAGGCGGTGATCAGTGCCGGCACGGCGAGCACCACCCAATACAGGGTGGTGCCCGGGGCGTAGGTGATCGCCGCCCACTGCACGCCGACGATCGCACCGGCGGTGCCCAGCACGTACCCGAGCAGCGATGCCATCCGGGACGCGACGTGCGCCGCGTCGGCCGCTCGCCGACCCCGACGGGTGCCCGAGCGCCACATCATGACCAGCGCCAACAGCACTCCGAGAACGGCGACCACCTGCATCGGACCGAGGTCGATGGTCATGGCGTTGCCCCTCCTTCCTGATCGTTCTGGTTCTGTTGCTGGCGGTGGTGCTGCCACACTCGGTGCAGCGCACGCCGGTCGTCCTCCGGCAGCGCGCCCCACACACCCGTCGTACTTGCCCCGGCCGTGCGCAGCTCCAGCTCAAGGCACTGATCGATGACCGGGCATCCCTCGCACAGCCGCTCCGCGAGCGCCCGGTCACTGGGGGCGCAGTCCTCCCAGTCCGGCTCCTGCGCGGGCCACAGACCCCACAGACACAGCCCCGGCGCACCACAACAGTGGTCAGCACATCGGTCGGAACCTGCTGGAGCCGGTCGAGCCGGGCGGCCATGGCCGCGTACTCCGGAGTGTCGTCGTCATAGGTCACCACGACGGACCCCCGCTCAACCGCTCGATCTCGCGCGCCGTGCGCCGTTCGCTGGCGAGCCGGGCGACATCGACGCACCCACCGGACTCGGCGGCCTCGGTCACCAACTTGTGCAGCGCTGCCGCTGGTACCACGTAGCGGGTCCGGACCCGGACGGCGGGGAAGGCGTCTTCCCGGATCGCGCGGTAGAGGGTGGCGGGGTCCACGCGCAGGATCTGCGCCGCTTCCCGGACGGTGTAGAACGCCGGCGGGTTCGCATTGGGTATTGCGGTACTCATTGAAGTTCTCCTGGTTAGAAATTTTGGATTTCATCACTATTGTGATGATTTCAGCTCATCTGAGCGCGCGATTCGGTAAGGGCGCAACCGAAAACGGGGTGTCAAGCCGTGAGATCTCGAAGACCGGCTAGCCTCGCCGCGACGGCGGAGCGCGGAGGAATACGTGACGGAGGATTGGGTGGCGGTCGCCAACGCCATCAAAGAGCGCGTGAACGAACTCGGATGGCGTCAACGCGAGCTCGCGCAACGCTCGCATGTCTCCCAAGCGATCGTGCGCGAACTCCAACATCACACCGTCGAACGGCGCCGTAGCGCCCGGACGCTCGAAGCGCTCTCGGTCGCACTGGGGTGGCATCCCCAGCACATCACTGCCGTACTGCGCGGCCGCACGCCGCCCGAGCTGGGTGACCCGGTCAGCGATAACGGCAGGACCGTGTCCTCCCGCTTGGACGCAATCGACGAGCGCCTGAGCCAGATCACAGACCTGCTCCACGAGATGAACACCAACCTGGCGACGGTGATCAGTCATGGACACACCGGCCGTTGAGACTTTCAGGGAGGAACCCAGTTGGTGAGCGACGTTGGAGTGCATAGCTACAAGGTCGTCGTTATCACGCTTTTTCGATAGACGACAACGGACGACAGACAAGGACAGCGACAATGTCCGAACTCGTCACCGAGTTAACTCCCTACGTCGGCCCACACACACCGGTCGTAGACAAGTACATCTACACGCTATTCACACCCGAAGGAACGCACCTCGTCGACGACCGAGGCTGGACCGACCTCTACATGTGTGGCATCGACACCGAAATCTGCGTGCTCAAAACCGCCGTCGACGCCTTCGAACACGACCTCACACCATGGATCCTCAAAGACGCCTGCGCAAGCCACTCTGGACCCGAAGCCCACACCGCCGGGCTATTCATCGCCGGAAGATTCATCGGCGCCAACCAAATAATCCAGACCACCAGCCTCCTCGAATCCGTCCCACCCATGCTTTGCTGACCCCAAACGCCGGAATTCAACTTGCCGAGGAGCGCCGACTTGGTGTTTTAGCGCCCGAATCGGCGCTCGAACCAACGATCCCGCTATTAACAGTCGGATCCTTGGGCTGCGGTTGTACGTTTGGGCATGCGGGAGCCGAGGATCTCCGCTGCTTTGCGGTCGGAGGAGGCGACCCATGCGGCGTATACCCGCAGCGTGGTCGCCCCTCCCCCACCGTGGCCGAGTCGGCCGGCGACCGTGCGGAGGTCCACGCCTGCGGTCAGCAGCTCGGTGGCCGAGTAGTGCCGCAATGCATGGAGGTGGGTGACGATGCCAAGCCGTTCGGCCATGTCCTTGTAGCGGCTCGATACGGCGTGCGGTGAGTACGGCGTAGTCGGGTCGATGTTGCGCACGCCGTGGAACACGTACATGTCGTCAGTCAGCTCGATGCCGATCGATTTCAGGCGCTCTCGGCACCGGTCCTTGTGCTCACGCAACAACACCACGGTCTCGGCGTCCAAGGCGATGCGGCGCATCTGGTGGGTCTTGGTGTCCTTCTCGGTCCCAGTGCCGCGCCGGAGCCGGTAGCTGCGTCGGAAATCAATCACGGCGGCGTCCAGATCGACACGGGACCAACGCAACGCGCAGATCTCGCCTCGCCGCACACCGGTGGTCATTACCAGCCACACCAGCGTGCCCCAGTCGTCGTCCAGTTCGAACGCCGCATCCAGCAGTCGAGCGGCATCGGCCGCGGACGGCGGATCCGGTTGAGGTGGCTTCTGCTTGGGACGTACCGCGAACCGGGCGGGGTTGGAGTCCAGCCACTCCCAGCGCACGGCGAGGTTCAGCGCCCCGCTGATCACGGCGTGCACCTGCCGGACCGCTGAAGCCGACATGGGCCTGCACTCGTGAGGGCGGCACTTGACCTTGACGCAATCATGGTCACCGACTGCCTTGTGCTCGATATGGGGCATCCGGTCGCAGCGAACTCGGCAGCGCCGCAGGTCTGCATACAGGTTCTCCAGAGCTCGCGGCGTGATCTTGCTAATCGGCACCGACCCCAACACGGGGCGAATGGTGCGGCGGATGTAGCCCTCGTAGCCCTCGCGGGTGCTGTCTTCGATCTCGACGGTGCGCAGCCACTCGTCGATGACATGCCCGAGCGTCGTCACGCTCGGGGTGCCTCGTTGCCGGTCGATCTCGGCCATCAGCGCCGTGAGCTTGCGCTCTGCCTGCTTGTAGGCCTTCTCGTCCGTGCCCTTGACCGTCTCGCTGCGGTACACGCGCTTGCCGGTCACCGGGTCCACTCCGGCGTAGACCTTCACCCGCAGTGACGTGCCCCGCCGCTCGATCTCGCCCCGCTGGCGACCGTCTCGATCTCTCGAAGCCATGCACTGAGAGTACTCGCACCCGCAACGGCACCCAGAGATCCACTTTATCGATCTTCGAAAGACTATTCTAGCTGCTAGAACCAGGTGGGGCGGGTGGGGATCGAACCCACGACCTGACGGATTATGAGTCCGCTGCTCTGACCAGCTGAGCTACCGCCCCGGACGGGTGCTTGAGGCTAGCCCACCACCGACTCGGCGCCATCACGGGAGGCATCTGATCACTAAGCAACCACCCTGAGTGGCGTCTCACGTCCCGAGCCCGGTGCGCCGAGGTCCGGATCGACGCGATTTCCCCCGACCGGCGTAGAACCGGTAAGGACGCCACGGCCGTAGAACCGGTAAGGACGTCACGACGCTGCGCGTGCACTGTCAGCGGCCGCCCTGCCGGCGGTCGGTACCGTGGCCAGCGGCGTGCCCGGAGGTGGAGCACCGGAGGGGAGCGATGGACGACTTCATTTCGCACAGTTCGTGGATGCGCGACATTCCCGATGCGGCTGCAGTGACAACACTGAGCATTCCTGGAACCCATGATACATGCAGCGTCGGCGGCCTCCTCGGATTTGGTAAGACTCAGAACCTCGACTTGTCAGACCAATTGCGCACTGGGATACGGTTTGTCGATATCAGACTTGCGCATTATCGGGATGACCTCTACGTTCACCATGACGTTGTGCATATGGGAAAGTGCTACGCAGACGTTCTGAATACTTGTTCCGACTTCCTCAGGCAGCACCCCTCAGAAAGTATCTTGTTGTCAGTGAAGAACGAAGAGCGCTTCGATAGCACGCTCGGCAGATTCGCCCCATCCGAAGTCTTTGGAAAGCCTCGAGGGAACCGGGCGAACTGGGTGGTCCGTTCGAAGTCGTTTGAACACGCATTTCAAGCGAGAACGTGGCAGTATGTCGACGACGAGTCACTATTCTACAATCTTCCTGCCCGTGTTCCTGCACCCGATTCTGAGACTTCCAATCCGACGCTCACGTCCGAAACGACACTGGCAGAAATTCGTGGTAAGATCGTTTTACTACGCAGATTCGAGGCCAGTAAGCACGTCGGATTCGACCTTAGTTATTGGCCGGAAAATCGGTGCTTCAGAACCAGGAAAGGACTCATCTGCGCTATCGAAGATCACTATCGCGACCCTGGCGAAGATTCCAAGTACAACTTCATCATAACCCACCTGGAGGAAGCGAAGCGACGTGCTCCAAAAGATCTGTACATCACGTTCACCAGCGCCGTTAACCTGAAGGCTCACGGCTACGCAAAGACGATAAATCCACGTCTCAACGAGTACCTTTCAGAATCCCCACCGGGGCGCGTCGGAATTATCGCGATGGACTACTTCGAAGAGCCACGAGAACTAGTCTCCAACGTGATAAAAATGAACGCTACGGCTACGGCCACAGCCGGCCACGGCGCGGGCGCGCCAGCTATGGCCGACATATCGGGCGATGATCACAGTTTGTCCGCGGTAGCTGTCATCGCGACTGATGCGCTGAGGTAATCAGCCATCCGACGGCCACTCCAGCGTGTTACTGACCATGGTCGACGAGCCGAGCCGCGTGTCGCGGGGAGGCGCGGGTTTCAGTGACGGGGCCGTTCGGGTATATCAGTCCTTGTGGCCAAGACTGACGGGGTGACGGCAATGCGCGAGACCGAGCGCAAGTACGAGGTGACCAGCGCGCTGGAGCTGCCGGACCCGGCCAGGTTAACCGGGCTGGACGCCGGTTCGGGCGCCCAGGAACAACAGTTGGATGCGGTGTACTTCGACACTGCCGATCTGCGGCTGGCCCGGGTCGGCATCACGCTGCGGCGTCGGGAGGGCGGATCCGATCCGGGATGGCACCTGAAGCTGCCGGTCGACGCGGACAGCCGAGACGAGCTGCGGATGCCACTGGGTCGTTCCAGCCGCAAGCCGCCGGCGGAGTTGCTGGGACTGACCCGGGTGTATACCCGCGGTGCCGCCGTGGTGCCGGTCGCCCAGCTCAATACCCGGCGGCGACGGTGGCTGCTCGCCGGCCCGGACGGTCAGGCGCTCGCGGAGCTGGTCGAGGACCAGGTCAGCGCACACACGATGGGTGAGCAGACCAGGGCGGTCTCCTGGCGTGAGGTGGAGGTGGAGCTCGCCGAGCACGGCCAGGTCGAGCTGCTGGACCGCATCGAGCGTCAGCTGCTTAAAGTGGGCGTACAGCGCTCGGGACATGGGTCCAAGCTGGGCCGGCTGCTAGCCGAGGAGCTGTCGGCGCTCCCCGCCACCCCGAAGCCGGCCGCCGCTTCCTCTGCCGGTGACGTGGTGCAGGCCTACCTGGCGAAACAGGCCGAACAGCTGCGCAGGTACGACCCTCTGGTCCGCCGCGACGCCCCGGACGCGGTGCACCAGATGCGGGTGGCGGCCCGCCGGATGCGCAGTGCCCTCCAGGCGTTCGGCCGGGTGATCCCACGGAAGCGGACCCGCGAACTGACGATGGAGCTGAAGTGGATAGCCGGTGAGCTGGGCGGGGCGCGGGACTCCGAGGTGATGGCCGAGCGGCTCGATGCGATGCTGGCCGAGCTGCCCGATGAGCTGATCCTCGGGCCGGTCGCCGCCGCGGTCACCCGGTCCTTCGAACGCCGCGAGGCCGATGCCCGCCAGGTCGCGATCGCCGCCCTGGACAGCCACCGCTACTTGGCGCTGCACGACATAATCGACGCGCTGCTGGCCCACCCGCCGTTCACCCGGGCCGCCGCCCGCCCAGCCCGCCGGGAGCTTCCCCAGAGCGTGGCGCGGGCCTATCGGCGGATGAAGTCGCGGATGCGTGACGCAAGTTCCCAGTCGGCGGGCGAGCAGCGCGACATCGCCCTGCACGAGACACGCAAGGCCGCCAAGCGGCTCCGCTACGCCACCGAAGCCGTCATACCCGCGTTGGGCAAGCCGGCCAAGCGGCTACAACGACGCCTGAAGAAAGTGCAGAAGCTGCTCGGTGCCCATCAGGACACGGCGGTGTCCCGACCCGTTCTGCGAGAGCTCGCCGCGCAGGCTCACCTCGAGGGCGGCAACGGCTTCACCTACGGCCTGATGCACGCCGTTGAATCCGCCCGCGCGCAGCGCGTCGAGCGCGATCTGCCCGCGGCGTGGAAGCGCCTGCGCAAACCGAAGAACATAAAGTGGCTCACCCGACACTGACCAACGACCGGTGATCCGTGGTTACGATGCGAACTGGAGGCCGTTGAGGGGAGACCGTCGTGCCGGCATCGAGGCGCATCGTCCACCAAGTCCACTCTCTTGAGATCGGCGTCTCCACCCGGTATGAACAACATCATCTTGTAGTTGGCCGGGACCGGGCCCAGGCGCTGTTTGAAGATCCCGCCTTGGCATCGGTGCGCGTGCACATCGCGGCGCCGGGAGACCCGGTCCGGATCATCGCGCCGCTCGACGTGGTGGAGCCGCGATCCAAGGGACCAGCCGGCGGAGCGTTTCCCGGCTGGATGGCGCCGGTCAACCGCAAACGCGGCGGCGACATTCACGTGCTGCGCGGCGCCGCAGTGCTGGCAGCCGGGTTCCTGCCGCGCAATCAGGAGGGCCTGATCGACATGTCCGGTCCGGCCGCGCAGCTGTCCCCGTTCGGTCGGACGAACAACATCGTGATCGAGTTCGACCGCGCTGACGGCGCCTCCTGGCAGGAAGCTGAGATCGCGCTACGCCGAGGGCTGCTGCGGGTAGCGGTGCACCTCGCCGACGCCGCCGTCGACGCCGCGCCCGACGCGGTCGAGGAGCTGGCGCCACCGCACCGCCCGGGCACCCCTACTGGCGGCCTCCCCCGGGTCGGCGTGATCACGAACCTGCAGACTCAGGGCGCGTTCAAGGACGTCTTCGTCTACGGGCGCAGCATGGCGGGCAGCCTGCCCACCCTGTTCGACCCCGCCGAGATCGAGGATGGGGCCGTGGTCAGCGGCCAGTACGGGCACCCGGCGCTGCGCAACCCGACTTACCTGCACCAAAACCACCCGGTGATCGCCGAGCTCCGCGCCCGCGACGGCCGGGACCTGCACTTCGCCGGAGTAGTGCTGTGCCCGGAGCCAGTGCAGCAAGGTGACAAGGAACTGGTCTCCACGCACGCCGCCTGGCTGTGCCGGGCTGCCGGCTTCGATGCCGCCATCGTCACCAAGGAAGGCGCCGGCAACGCCGACAACGACCTGATGTTGAAAGTCGACGCCCTCGAGGCCGACGGTCTGACCGCGGTGGCGCTGTACGCCGAGATGTCCGGCGCCGACGGCACCGGTCCACCGCTGGTCGCCGGTCCGCGGCGAGGCGCAATCGTCAGTACCGGTAACTACGATCAGCGGGTGGCGCTGCCCGCAGTCGAGCGGGCGTTGGGCGGCACCCGCCTGCGCATCGCCGACGCGGACGCGACCGCCGCGGTCGAGGTGCCCACCGCGGCGGTCCTGTCCGCCCTGAGCCCACTGGGCGCCGGGCGGCTGTCCTGCCGGCCGGACGAGCAGCAGCTAGCCGGTCTGAAGTTGGGAGCCACGGCCTGATGCGCATCGTGCACTACCTCAACCAGTTCTATGCCGGTCTCGGCGGCGAGGAAACCGCGGGTATCGGCCCCCGGATGCTCGACGGGACGGTCGGTCCGGGACGGCTACTGGCTCAGCTGCTCGGGGACCAGCACCGGATCATCGCGACCATCGTGTGCGGCGACAACCATGCCGCCTCCAACGCCACCGCCGCGCAGGAACTGCTCGACCTGGCCCGCGGCGCCGGCGCTGAGCTGCTGGTCGCCGGTCCCGCCTTCGGCAGTGGCCGCTACGGGTTGGCGTGCGCCCGGCTGGTCGCCGCTGCCGACGCCGCCGGGCTACCGGCGCTGGCCACGATGCACCCGGACAACCCCGGCATCACCGACGCGGGCGCCGCCCCGGTAGTGGCCTCGGGCGCCACCGCCCGGGAGATGCGCCCGACGTTGCAGCGGGTCGCCGCCGCGATCGCAAAGCTGGCCACCGGCGCAACGCTGACCGCGCAAGACGGCCGGGTCGTCAAGGCGGCCCGGATCGGCCGGCTGGTCGAGCAGCGCGCCGCAGCGCGGGCCGTCGAGCTCGTCTTGCGGCGGCTCGGCGGTGACCAGCAGAGCACCGAGATCCCCGTCGGTGGTTTCGACGCGGTGGAGCCGGCCGCACCGGTGGACAAGCCGGCCAGCGCGACCATCGCGCTGGTCACCGAGGCTGCCGTGGTGCCCGCCGGGAACCCGGACCGGCTCGAGTCGGCTCGCGCCACCCGCTGGCTGCGCTACCCGATCGAGGGGATCGACGCACTCGCTTCCGGGGAGTGGGAGTCGGTGGCCGGTGGCTTCGCGACCACCGCCGCCAATGCCGACCCGAACCGGGTGCTACCGCTGGACGCCGCCCGCACGCTGGAACGCGAGGGCGCGATCGGGCGGCTGCATGGCGAGTTCATGGTTACGGTAGGCAACGGCACGCCGGTGGCCACCGCGCGGCGCTTCGGTGTCGAGTGGGCCGCGGAGCTGCGTAAGGCAGGCGTGCAGGCCGCGATCCTGACCGCCACTTGAGGAACTGGAACGCGTTGCGGGTCAACGCTTGCCAAGGAGTTGGAGCGCTCCGGTATCCCCACCGCCGTGATCACCAACCTCGTCACCATCGCCGAACAGGTGGGTGCGCCGCGCATCGTGCCGGGTCGGGGCATTCCCTACCCCTCGGGTGATCCGAGCCTGTCCCCCCACGCCGAGCAGGCGTGGCGGCGGCGGTTGGTACTGCGCGCACTGGACGCGGTCGCCACCTCCGTCGAACACCCGACAATCTTCGAAGTCGACGTTGTGGAGCGGGCCGATGCCTGAAGCAGCGGTGATCCGGGCAGTCAGCCTCGTGCTGGCGCACACCCCGGGCCTGGCCCGGCTCGGCTCCAAACCGGCGCGCACGCTGCCCGCCGACGCCGAACTGACACGTAGTTTCCTGGCCCATCTGCGCAGCTTCGATGACGCCGTCGGTTACCCGGCGCACCAGGCCTTCCTGGGCTCATGTCACCCCCGCGAGCTGCCACCGCGCCCCTGGGTGGGGACCAGCATGGCCGGCGCACAACGATTCGCGCCGTTCGGCGAGCTGATGCCGGAGGACGAGTTCCTCGGTTTGATGGCCGCGGTGGATGAGTTCGACCTGCTGGTACTCACCCCGGAGGTCGCAGAGCGGGCCGCCAAGAAGCTGGCCGAGCACCCGCTGGCGGCGCACCTGGACTTGGCCCGGGTCTCCGCGGCAGCCGGCGACGTTGACGCTGCGCTGGCCAGCGGCGCGCTGCCCGTGCACCTGGCGCCGGACTGCCTCGCGGGCGCGTTGCGTGGTGCGCACGAAGAGGACGAGTCGCTGGTCGCGCACATACTGCTGGAAAACCTGGCGTGCAAGGCCACCGGAACCCTGGCGCTGCTGCGCCTGCTGCAGGACCACGGCGTCGACCCAGCGGGGATCGGCTACACGATCTCCTGCTCTGAGGAAGCCGTCGGGGACCGCTACCAGCGCGGCGGGGGCAACATGGGCAAGACGATCGCGGCGGTCGCCGGGCTGACCGAGTCCTCCGGAGCGGACGTCAAGAACTTCTGTGCGGCGCCGATCCCCGCGCTGGTGATCGCCGCCAGCCTCGTGGTGGCGGGAGTGTTCGAGCAGGTCGTCGTTCTCGCCGGCGGCTCGCAGCCCAAGCTCGGGATGAAGTTCGAGGGGCACCTGCGCCACGGCCTGCCCGTGCTGGAAGACGTGCTCGGCGGCGTCGCGGTGCTGGTGACCGCCGACGACGGCATCTCACCCCGGATCAGACTCGACGCCGTCGGGCGTCACCGAGTGTCCTCGGGCGGCTCCGGTGCGCAGATCCTGCACGACCTGACGGTGCAGCCATTGGAAGCGATCGGCGCCCGGATGTGCGACGTCGACGACTACGCCACCGAGCTGCACAACCCCGAGATCACCGAACCGCAGGGCTCAGGAGACGTCGCGGCGCGCAACTACCGCACGATCGCCGCGTTGGCCGTCCGCCGCAAGGAGATCACCCGCGATGAGATCGGCTCCTTCGTCGCGCAGCGAGGCATGCCGGGTTACGCTCCCACTCAGGGACACCTGGCGTCAGCGGTGTGTTACCTACCCCATGCCCTGACCCGGCTGACCACCGGACCGGCCGACCGGGTGTTGTTGTTAGCTAAGGGGAGTTTGTTTCTCGGGCGGATGAGTCAGCGGTCCGACGGCATGAGCATCTTGCTGCAACGCAACGGAGGCTGAGCTGATGACTGTGGTGGATGCCACCAAAGAAACTTTCGATGATCTTATCGGATCGGGTCTGGTGCTCGTTGATGTGTGGGCGCAAAGCTGCCACCCGTGCGTGGCGCTGAGCCCGCACATGGCGAGCATCGCCGATGCACACCCCGATCTGACCGTGGTCAAGCTGGATGCGAGCAAGGCTCGACGGCTGTGCATGTCACTGCAGGTCCGCGGGCTGCCCACCATCCTGCTGCTCCGCGACGGCCAGGAAATGGCCCGCATCTGCGACCCCAACCTGGTAGCGGATCAGGTCGATACGTGGCTCGCCAATGCGTTAGCCGAATTACCAACGAAGGAGGCGTGAATGTTCGACGGTAAACAGGTCATCGTGATCGGTGAACGCGACGGTATCGCGGGACCGGCGATTGCGGCCTGTGTCCAGGCGGCCGGGGCCCCGGTGGCCTTCGTCGCCACCGAATGCTTCGTTTGAACGGCTGCCGGAGCCATGGACCTGTCCACCCAGGAGACGATCAAGCGCCTGGTCGACCAGCACGGCGCCGAGTCGCTGCTGGTTGTGCTCGGCGCACCGGACGCGGAAAGCGCCGGGATCGCCGCCGAGACGGTGGTGCTCGGTGATCCGAGCTGGGCAGGACCGTTGGCCGGGGTCCAGTTGGGCCTCCCCGTGTACCACGTCCTCGAAGATGAGCTGCGTGCTGCCGTTCCCGCCGAGGTGTGGGAAGAGCAGGTCGGTTTGATGCTCGACGTGCTGGAGGTGGATGACATCGCCGACGCGGTCCGGGAGTTCCGCGAGCAAGCGTCCACCTAACCGTTCCCCCGACCGCTTATGATTGACTTCTGACGTCGACCAACCTGTCGGTGTGTCGAGCTGGGTCGCTGCTCGCCGCTGGAGCGACGGCGTCCTGGACCGGCCCGTTGGCTGGGATCGGGGACCCGGTCGCCTGCTGTGGCGGGGTGGAACCGGTCCGGGCGGCGGGGGCGGGCCCGGACCGCAGCAGCAGTGCCCCGAGCGCGCCCAGCGCGGCCATAGCTGCGGCGATCAGGAACAAGTCGTCGATCGCTGCGACGAATACCTGCAGCTGGGTCTGCTGGTAGGTGGCGTACATCCCAACCCAGTCCGGGGTTCCCTGCGGGCCGAGGTGTGGGGTGGGGGTGTCCGCCGGCAGCAACGCGGCGCGACCGGCAGTCTGTTGGGCCCGTTGCATGGTCAGGATCGCGGTGAGCACGGCCAGCCCGAGCGCTCCGGACACTCGCTGCGTCACGTTGTTGACCGCGCTAGCGGCGTTGACCTGGGCCATCGGGATGACCGCGATACCCCCGGTCATGATCGGCATCATGGCTATCCCCAAGCCGGCGCCGAGCCCCACCAATATCCACATGACGTGCTCGCGGGGAGTGTCGAGAGTGATTGTGTGCAGCCAGTAGAGGTCAGCGGCGGTGAGGGTCAGGCCGACCGCCGCCGGCCAGCGGGGTCCGATGCGGTCATAGACCCGCCCAGCGATCGGCATCAGTACCGCCATCGCCAGGGCCTGGGGCAGCAGCGTCAGACCACTGTCAAACGCTCCCCAGCCCTGGGCCACCTGCAGGAACTGCGGGATGTAGAACAGCACGCCGAGCAGCACGACTGAGAGCACTGCGATCAGTAGCAGCGAGTTGGTGAATGGCCAGTAGCGGAATATCCGGATATCCAGTAACGGTTCGGCGACCTCCAGTTCGATCACCACGAACAGCGCCAGGCTCAGCACGCTGTAGGTGATCAGGCCGAGGACCCGGTAGGAGCCCCAACCCCAGGACGCTCCCTCCGACATCGCCAGCAGCAGCGCGAAGAGCCCACCCGCCACGGTGACGAAACCCAGCACGTCGAATCGACGCCCGGCGATCCTGGGAAATCGCGGCAATACCACTGCCGCGGCCACCGCACCGAGGATTCCGATGGGCACGTTGATGTAGAAGATAAGCCGCCAGTTCACATACTCGACCAGGTAACCGCCCAAGGTGGGTCCGATTGCCGGGGCACAGACGATGCCCAGGCCATACAGGCCCATCGCGGCGCCGAGCCGGTCCCGCGGCACGATCCGGTACAGGATCGACAGCGTGATCACCGGCAGGATCCCGCCCGGGATCGCTTGAAAGATCCGGAAAGCCACCAGGCTGTTGAGGTCCCAGGCCAGCCCGCACAGCGCGGACCCGGCGGCAAACGCCAGCAGCGCCAGGTTGTACACCCGCTTGAGCCCGAAACGGTCGCCCAGCCATGCCGTGACCGGAACCACCACACCCAACGCGAGCGTGTAGCCCGTGACCACCCACTGCACGTCGTCGGTGCTCACCCCGAACTCGTTCTGGATGGTGGGGATGGCGACGTTGACGATGGTGGTGTCCAGGATCGACATGAACATCCCGGCGATCAGCACCGTCAGTGGCAAGCCCCAACCCACGGCGGGTTGGACCGCCCGGTGCGCTGGGAAACCGGGCCCGCCACCATCCGGCCGGCGGGCCGCCCCGTTGGGGCTCACCGCGGATTGTGTCTCGGCGGGGCGAGTCATGACACGACTGTGCCATAGGAACGTCGCGTACTCTAGTCTGTTTTTCGCTCCAGTCCGAACACCGCCCGCCGATCCTCGGCCAAGTGCTGAGCGTGACGTGATCAAGCGCCTACCCCGGCCACAACCACCCAAATAGAGTACGATCCGTTTCTCGCTGTAATAGGGAACGGAGCGTAGCCTATTGGAAGGCCGCGTCGGCGGACCGATCACGTCCACGGGGAGTTGTGAGCATGGATGGTGTCGCCACGAGCGATCCCCACCGCCCCGCGACTACGTGGGTCGCACATCAAGATCGAAAGACGCATTCGTCTACGTCTCACGTGCAGCTACGCGCCAACCGACTTCACCGTGGCGCAACGATAACCACGGTGATGTCACCGAGAAGAGAGAAGAAGGGGCGGATATGAGGATCGCGGAAATCTTCAGCCTTGGCGGCCATCACCACGGCGATAACGATAGGCGCTGGCACGAGGACAGCTGGCGTAACGACGACTACGACAACCGGAACTGGCGCTACGACAATTGGGACGACCGGGGCCACGGCCACCGGGGAGACTGCAGCTAGACACATGGCGGCCGGTGACTCCCGCTCCGGTGAACCCGGGCGGGAGTCAGCCGCCGACGCCGCTACACCGCAGCAGCCGCTGGAGATCATCCTTGTCCGGCTCATACACTGGCCCGGAAGGGAGACCGCCAGTGTGGAACGCCCGGAAAGGCCTGATCGCCCTCGCTGTGGTCGTGGTGTTGGTGGTGGCCTCCCTGGCGGTGTGGCCTCTCATTCGGAACCTCGGCGCAACGCCCGGCTGCGCCGTCACCACAGTCGCGGACCCGGTGTCTGGTGCTCTCGTGACGTTCCCGCTGTCCGGGGAGCAGGCCGATAACGCCGCCACGATCGCCGCGATCGGCATTCAACTGGGCATGCCCGACCACGCTGTCACGATCGCGCTGGCGACTGCGCTGCAGGAGTCCGGCCTGCACGACCTGCCGGTCGGCGACCGGGACTCGGCAGGTCTGTTCCAGCAGCGACCCAGCCAAGGCTGGGGAACTCGGGCGCAGGTACTCGACCCGGTCTATGCGTCCACCGCGTTCTACCAGCGGCTTCGCGCCCAACCGGATTGGTCTGAGCTCAGCGTCACCGAAGCCGCTCAGCTCGTCCAGCGCTCGGCGGTGCCGTCTGCTTACGCGCAGTGGGAACCGCGGGCCCGAGCCGCCGCTGCCGCCCTCACCGGCGAGGCACCCGGCGCGCTGACCTGCCGAGGCCTCACTATCAGCCCGTCGAGTACCGACCTGGTCGACACCGCGGTCGCCGAGCTTGGCACTGCCACTCTCAGCGGAGCGCACTCCGTGGCCCGCGGCTGGTCGATCTGCAGCTGGCTCGTCGCCCACGCGTCGCGCCTCGGCGTCGACCGGGTGACCTTCGACGGGCGCACCTGGACCATGGACTCCGGCAGTTGGTCTCAGATCGGGCCGGCCGACGGAGTGCTGTCCCTGCACCGGGCGCCGAGCGCTGCCTGATGCCCGAAGGCGACACCGTGTACTTGGCAGCCAAGCAGATGGCGGCGGCGCTGAGCGGCCAGCGCCTTACCCGTGGGGAACTGCGCCATCCACGGCTCGCCGAACATGATCTGTCGGGGCGAGCCGTGCTGGGCGTGCACAGCGTCGGCAAGCACCTCTTTACCCGTTTCGACGACGGACGAAGCCTGCACACGCATTTCCGGATGGACGGCTTCTGGCACCTTTACCAACCAGGACAGCGGTGGCGACGACCACACCACCAAGCCCGGGCAGTGTTGACCACACAGGACCGGGTTGCAGTGGGTTTCCTCCTGCATGACATGGCACTGGTGGCCACCTCGGACGAACACCGGCTCGTGGGGCACCTGGGTCCGGACTTACTCAACGCCAATTGGGATGACAACGACGCAGCTATAGCGGCGCAACGGCTGCGCGAGCAACCCGGCGTTGAACTCGGCCTCGCCCTACTCGATCAGCGGATCATGGCCGGCATCGGAAACCTGTACAAGACGGAGATGTGCTTCCTGTTGGGGGTGCCACCCTGGATGCCGGTCTGCGAGGTCGACGCCGACGCCGTGGTGGCGCTGGCTCGGCGGCTTCTCTTGGCGAACGCCGACCGTCCTGAGCAGTCCACCACGGGGGAGTTGGCCCGCGGCAAGCAGCACTGGGTATACGAGCGGGCGGGCAGACCGTGTCGCCGCTGCGGGGAGCGAGTGATCCGCTCGGTACAGGGAGCTGATGTCTACGCCAGGAGCACCTATTACTGCCCTCGGTGCCAACCGGACCACCCCGCGCCGCCGTAAGACCGAAGTAGCCGCGCTGGCGTGCGGTCTCCAAACGGCGCAGGTTGGTGGGCGCCAGCGGCGCTGGCGACGCGATGTTTGATTTAGTTTGCTGTAACATCAATCCCTACCGACAACGTTGCTCGACGATGACACATTCAGACATGAGGGGTGGTGGCTGGTGATGCGTAAGAAGATCGATAAAGCTGCTGTTCTGCGAGCTCTACAGACAATCGAAGACGACGATTACGACGGCTTTGTACTCCTAGTGCAAGCAGCTCGTAACAGAAATGTTGTATTCAATCCAGATTTACCCGTGTGGCCTATGGCTCAGAGCATGGGGATCATCGTGGACTGTAATCGTGGTGGTGTTCCAGAGTTTGACGAAGCAATGCGCGATTTCGTGCGGGATAGAAACAACGTGGACGGCTCAGACAAGCGTCCCTTCGTGAAAGGTAGACATTAGCTGAAGGCGAATCCGTTTAGCTTCGGGCGGTCACCACCGCTGGGTACCGAATGGCGACCTCTCGATACACGGGGAGGCGGCGTCGCGTGCGACCGGTCGGCATTTTTCTCGAGAGCCATTGGAGACAGTGAGTGACGGCTGCTCAACGGCGGCCAAAACGCAGCGCACACCAACGAGGTAGCCGGCGTCTGTGCGCGGTCATCGCCCAGGCCGCCTCATGCGGGCGCACGCAGAGTTGCTTCTAGGAGCAGAAGGTCAACGTGTGCGTCGTGTCTCTAATCCGGTGATCCGATGCCCCGCGTGGTGCCGCTGATCGTCCCGACACTGCTGTTGATGCCGGTAGCGGCGTTGTTGATCGTGCCAGCCGTACCGTTGACCGTACCTGCGGTGTCTTTGATAGTTCCCGCAGTCGTATTGATCGACTTCGCCAGGCCAGCGATGTCCCGGGCGGTGCTGTCGGCCGTGTTGAGCAGGCCCTGCAGCGGCTTCGCACTCGATAAGATCGAAGATGCAAGCTCATTCGTCCGGTTCAACTCCACGACCGAGTTGGTCGAGGAGTTGATCTTGCTAGCGTTTTCCGCGATAGTCTGCGTTTTCTTGTCGATGCTCTGTGCCGCAGCCAGCGTGCGGGCGAGCAGGGCAGCCGCTATACCGATCACGAGCACACCAACGACGAGGATTACGACACTGACGACATTGAACAGTCCAGCTCCACCGGGTCTCCCGGACCTAGCACCCGTTCTTGCCAACTCCACCACCGCTTCCTGAGCGCAAGATTGTTCATAGGCAGTTTAGCCTCGATCCGTAGATCAGTCTCAGTGTTGATCTTGGGTGGCTTGTCGCGCCCGCACTCCCGGCCCTGCTCGACACCTAGACCAGCGTCTGGCCAGGGTGCAGCGCACGGTGTCCTGCCACGGTCAAACGAGGCATCGGCAAACCCGTCCAGGTCGGGCTGCGCTACGCCGGGCAGATCGCGGCGGGGTCCAACGTTGTTCAGCGCGTTGCTTCCAGTTAACTTCGGGCCGTGTCGCTGGTCGGGGTGGTGGCAGCAGACCCGTTCGGGCTGGAGTTCGTCGGGCGCTCGGAGGCGCGGGCCATGCTGGGCTTGTTGCGGGCGGAGAAGGACGAGTTTGTTCTGGGTACCTCGGTCGAATTCGTGGCGGACGCGAACCGGCATCACCAGCGGTGGATCATCCGCGACCGTGGTGACTCCGAGGAAGCCCCCACGCTGGCATGGGATCCAGCCAGACGGGAACTGACGTCCTTCGCCAACTCAGCGGCGGAGTTCGCGACCACCCTGAACCTGCTGCACACTCTGGCCTGGAGCCAACAGACCCGTGCCACCGACACGCCTCTGGCTGATTCTGTGCTTGCGGTCGACCGCATCTACACCGAAGTGGCCAACACATACCCCGGGTTCGCACTGCGCGGCCTGGACTGGGACCAGATCACCCAACGCCATGCCCGCCTGCCCGAATGCACGGCGAGGAATTTCTGCTCGGCGTTCAGCGGTGGATCGCCGAGCTCGGCGACGCCCACACCTCGGCTCGCCGCCCAACCCGCAGGTTTCATCCTCCTTATCGCGCCCGGATGACACCGGCCGGCGCCGAGCTCACACGCGTCCCCGATGGCTCGGCTGCCCATGAAGCCGCTGTTCGCACCGGCTGGGTGATCGATGTCGCCAACCCGGCACGGTGGCTGACCACCTGCGGGGCCACACCCCAGCAGCACGCACAGGTCGCCGCCCGCAACTTTATGGCCATGACCGGACCCCAGCGCGAATTCACCGCCCGCGACCACTGCGGCAACCACACCCGCTGGAATGAAATAGCGATCGCGCCCACCCTGGACTCCACCCTGCGCTGGCGGCATCTTGACCGACGCCGCACCTACGTCCAGCTCGACAGCTTCGACGGATCGCTCGATCTCGCCACCGGCTACGACACCCTGCTCACCGAAGCGCACGCACACCACAGCCAGTTGCTGATCTTGGATCTACGCGGCAATACCGGCGGAGCGCTGACCTCAGCAACCGCGCTACGTGACCGATTCCTGCATGCCCACACTCAGCTAGGCAGCATCGCATTCACCACGGGCACCGGACAGCTGGCCGACCCAGTCCCACTCACCGGCGATCCCTCCCCCTCCCTCAGCATCAGCACCGCGCTCACCTACGACCGCAACCACCGCTGCATCGAACTCAACGGTCTACCCGTGGATGGACCCGCCACGGCCTTCGCTCGATAGCCTTCCGCCACCATCTTCAGAAGCTGAACGTCCTACGGAACGTCGCAGGCCAAAAGCAACTACAAACCGGGCCGGAAGTGAGGCGACCTGTTGCCACCACTGCGCTATCGTGCTGGGGCGCTAGGCGGAACCGCGCGGGTGATCCCTCGGCTGAACAGCTGACAGCGAAAGGCAGGCTGCCCGGGCGCCACCGCCCTTAGCCGCCTGACCCAAAGCTGTGGGAGTGTCCGTCGCGTCGTCCACCACGATCGAGCCTGGCCCCCGGTCGGTGAAGACGAAGGGCACTGCGGTGCGTGACGTACCTGAGCCGGCACCATCGGTGTGCACATCCAGCCAAACCTCGTTGCGCGGATTGGCGTATTCAGGGTTCGTCGATGTTTCGCCGGAGATCGAGGTGGGATTGACGGCGGGATCGACACGGTTCTGGTAAAGCGGCCCTTCCGCGGCGGGGTTAGGACTACAGGCGTTGACGTTCCCGTGCACCGCGTAACCCCGGTTGGGCAGCAAACCGGAGACTGTCAATTCCGCGTTGGTGGACTCGTCCGACGGCGCCATCACCACCGCCAAGCGCGCGCCCTGTGGCGCCGATGTCGGGTTATAGGTGTATGCAAGGGTGCCGGTGTTGGGCGTTGAGGCCGACTCCGGCGTCGGCTGGGTGAGCGTGCCGTCGCCATGGAGGGTCATCGCAGTCACTGCCGGCATGCTGAGCCCGTTGTAAGCGCACGCCATCGGCATCAAAGCCAGGATGGCTGTGACCGTCACCAGCCTCAGCCGCCGGCGCATCGGCCGACCAATGGTTACCGACTGCATGCGCGGCTCGGCATACGCCCACGCTCTGTGATTTGGATCACTCCAAGAAGGTCCCCTCATGGGAGTATAATGCCGTACTTTCCTGGAGATCGCTAGGCACGCGACTCTGGTGAGTAAGTTGCGGCTATGCGCTCAGCCACAAGGCGCAGCGCCGACACGGGTTGGGTCTGTCGGACGCGGCGACCAAACACGTGACGAGGCGAGATGTCCGAGCCCACCACGGCGGGCACACAGATCGTGTCGGAGGGTGACATCCGGGGTTCTGCTTAGTGCCTCCTGCGCCGCCACTGCCGGGCGGTAAGCAGGATCCAATCCCGGAGAAACCAACACCAGCACACCGCCGCAACACACAGCAGAACTCGTTTTGCGACCCGCACAGCAACCCCCCTGCCAGCGATCTACCACCCATACGCAGCATTGAGTATGAGGACAGCGAAAGTCTACGGGATTCCTCGACTATGACGTCGAGCTCCGCAAGATTATCTGTTCGACCAACGCGGTTGAGTCACTCAACGCCCACTACCGACGCGCCGGCGAGCCAGAGGACACTTCCCGATCGAACAAGCCGCGCTCAAGTGCCTCCACCCTCGTCACCCGCTCGCTGGACCGGCCGGACGCGGCCAAGCACGCTGGCTCGCCCGTAGCGACGGCGTGGTAGAGCAGCACCATTCCGCCGATTTGCCCTAAGTGGTAAGCAGAGTCCGGGTCCAGTGCTGCCAGCGCCGCGGCCCCGAGCACGAGGCGCAGCATGGCGGCTGCGCCACTAGGCCCACCGAGCGCAGCAGCCAAAACACGACGGCTCGACGCCGCCCCAGGACCTACACCACGGACGCCGCCAGCAGGTAGGACACGACGACAACGACCATGATGCTCGTGACCGCCCAGCTCAGGGTGTTCACCCGGGCAATCCCGACGAGGACACCGTGGTAGACGGCTCCTGCGAGCGCAGTCCCCGCCGCCCACGCGAACGCCGCACGCCAATGTCTCGACACCTCACCGCCGCGCGGCAACCGCCAGACCAGGTAAAGAGTCACCAGCCCCAGCGCGAGGTCGGTGAGCGAAGGCATCGGCTGGACGAGCACGACCGTCACGGTACGTCGCGCGGTGCCCGGAACAGCAGCCCGGCGGGGCCTTCTTCGTCGGGAGCACTGATGGGGTGTTGTGTTCACTTCCCCAACCGGGATGCTCCCGGACCCGAGCAACACCCGAGCCGGCTGATACGACGTGTTCGCTCGACCGGGCTATCCGTCGTGACATCGCACGTGTTCCGCAAGACAGCGGCCACTTTCGTGTCGCTCACTCAGGACTTCTACATGGGCCCGCGAGATCGTTTCGGAGGACGCGGCTGGATTGCTGGAGATCATCGGCAGGTCGGATCCGGTAGCCTTGAGTGGGGTGCGGATCGGAGGCTTGCGGAGTGAGTCGTGCCCCGAACCTGCAGGCCTTCTGGGGGTGAATCTCGCCATCGACCTGGTGGATCTACCCGACCTGCGGTTTGGCTCCCCGAGTTGGACTTGAACCAACAACCCTGCGATTAACAGATGCAGGCAGATCCCTGATCGCATCGCGCAACCTGGGCATGAGCCGTTCGCCGGATGGTGTCCGAGTGCAGCACGGTGCTGCTCGTTGCGGTCAAAACTGCGGTCAGGCGTTGACAACCCCGGCGCCCTGCTTCATGACCCGAAGAGGAGCCTGCACGAACGGGATCGCGACCGTCTCCATTCCTGCCGGTACGTCGAGTGTTGGATGGACGTTGACCTCGAAGACCACGCCGCCGTTCTCGGTGGCAAGATCGACACCACCGAAGGGCAAGCCCAGCGATCGCGTCGCGGCTACTGCGAGGCGGCGGTACTGCGGCGGGAGGTCCTCGGTGGGGATGACCGTGGACACCGCACCCCGTGACTCGTTGCACGGCGCGTCGGGATCGGCCTGGACGTGTTCGCACACTCGCAGCACGTGGTCGTGCAGGACGACGACCCGAAACTGGTGACGGCGCCCATCTTTGGTGATGTTGCGGGCGTCGCGAGAGAGCAACCAGTCTTGCTCCGACGCTGCATAGTGGCCGAGCGCGGCGCGCAGGTGCGTGCGGGTGGTCAGGTGAAAGACGTCGGCGCCGCCTGCTCCGACCGTCGGCCGCGCCCAGACGTCTTGGCCGAGCCGTTCGAACGCATCCAGCGCCGTGCCCAGATCCGGCCGGCACAACGCGATCGTCTCCATCTGCGCGATGCCCGCACGGCGAAAGCAGTCAACGGTGCGCCGTTTGTCGGTGGCATTGCACCAGGCATCGGCGTCCACATCGAAAGACACCGGTCCCTCGGGTGAGAGTTGCCGCTGGAAGGCCACCAACCGCCCACGCTCGGCCGGAGGGATTTCGTACACGATCAGCACCTCGGGGCTCACGACGAGCCCCTCCGATGCGACCTCCATCCAGAACCCGCTGCCGCCGAAACTCACCCGGCCGCTACCACCGCGCATGAAGTGCCGGGCATCGATCGACAACGGCGGCGCCCCGGTGAGAACTTCGACGGCCTTCTCCAGCGGGACGCGGCTGCCCTCCCCCGAGTTGTGGTCCGTCATCAGAACAACAACGCCCGTACCCATCCGCTACACCGCTCCTCCACGAGGGAGATCGACCGATCCCCGGTCAGCCCAGCCACCGCAAGGACAGCGAACCGGATCCTTGAGATCACGTGGGGCACGCCTTTTCCCGGCGAGCGGGAGAGCCCTGCGGGCACCACCGCAGGTAGATCATGTTCGTTTGTTGGCCGGGCTTCCCTTTTTCAGGGCTCCAGTTCGAGACAGAGACCGACCTGATGTCCGCCGGCTCGTGTCGCCAGGGGGAGGCTGGTGGTCTCGCTGGTGGTCGCCGTAGCCGTCGCGCCAGCGGTTACCAGAGCGTAGGCGCGGGCCAGGCTTTCCAGCGCTGCCGAGGACTGCCCGCTAGAGTTGTCGGTGATGGCCTGTGCTTCGGCCGCGATCGCCTGCAGTAGCTTCTCGCGGGCCTCTGCCGCCGCGGGGACTTCTCGAATCTTGATCA
Organism: Pseudonocardiales bacterium; assembly: GCA_023252195.1. GTDB lineage: Bacteria > Actinomycetota > Actinomycetes > Mycobacteriales > Pseudonocardiaceae. The sequence goes on along the minus strand of JAHEXI010000007.1, from coordinate 652 downwards.
TCGCGGGGATCTGCTGGATACCGGTGTCCGTGCCGATCTCGGCAGATGTCATGTCTTCGGCGGTCATGGAGTCCCCCTCACCTTTGAAATTGATCTATCCCGACATGTTATGCGTGCTGCGACCTACTGTCAGGACACAATCCAGCGTGCCAGCCCGGCTGGTCCAGGCCATGGCAAGCTGCTGGAACGCGACGGGACCGCCTGTCCACGGCGATTGGCTGCACGGGCTGGTGATGTGGTGCGCAGAAGGGGCTCGTGAGCGTGCACCTACCTCCGGGGTCGCACGGCAGCGGACTGTAAATCCATCGGCTGATGCCTTCCAAGGTTCGAATCCTTGACCCGCCACGCAGCACAAACGGCCCGCGAACTGCATCGAACAGGTCTTGGGTCGATCTTCGTCACGTCCGGTGCTGTCCGGTCGTATCTGGCTGTCTACGGCTGTTGGCGCCCTATTTACGCCCTGGTGTTGACCGACGCGGCAGCTGGTGACGGTCGAGGTGCCTGCTGTGATCTGCCGCCAGACCCCGCTCCGTGTCGACGGCACGTGAAAACTGACCCCCGCGCGGCATCCGAATTTTGACCCCTTGCGCCGCGATCCTGGCTCGCACCGAGCTGGGGAGGACGAAGGGGTGTTGTTCGTGGAGGACTGGGC
>JAHEXI010000047.1 GCA_023252195.1 Pseudonocardiales bacterium | reverse complement strand
CGATCCACTCCGGGGCACACGTCGCACTAGGCGGTCCGTTTACGATTCTGCGGTTCGCCGAACCCGACCTACCCGACATCGTCTACCTCGAACAACTATCCAGCGCCCTCTACCTGGACAAAGGCGAGGATATTCAGCATTATCGGACGATCATGGATCGATTATGCGTGCAAAGTAAATCTCCGGCCGAGACGATCAGCTTTCTCAGCAACGTCCGCAAAGACCTCTGAGACGCAGAGCAACGAAGCTCGCCGAACTCAAACAGCAGGTTGCCACCGTGTCCGTATCGCACCCAGTTCGTCCATGGCACGCCTGTCGGGCGACCCGTTCCCGACGGATATTTGCACCGGCTGAGACGAACCAGCCCCCGTAGTCCTTACGCTCGGAATGAGGTGGTGAGCTACGAATCCCTGCTGCGTGCACATAGGGTCTTCTGGTGCGACAGCTCCGCGCCCGTCCAGCTTTCGAATCTGCGAGTTCAGATCGGTCTGTAATTGGGTGCGGTACTCACGATCGAACGCGCGCAATTCGCCGATATTCTGCTCCAGAGCGATTTTCTCGCGGGCGATTTCACCCACGATTTCGGTGTGCTGGCGTATCGAAACTCGCTCCAGGGACGCGGCGTTCTCCCGGGACTGCCGGTCCAGCGTCTCGGCTCTGGTACGGGCATCATTGAGCATGGCCTCGGCTCGGGCTCTGGCCTCGTTGACCATACCGTCGGCCTTCGCCCTCGCGTTGGACAGCAGGTGCTCGGACGTGGTTCGGGCCTTGCGTAACATCCCGTCAGCTCCGGCCCCAGCCTCGCGTATCAACCGGTCCGCCGTTTCCTGGGCCAAATCCAACAATGGGACGGCGTGCACAGTGCGATTACCACCGGATGAGCTCAGTTCCCGCATCGGCGTCCGTAGCGGAGCCGTCACCGGCCGAAGCCGGTCAATCTCCTCGCGAAGATGCTTGTTTATTTCAATCAACCGGGCCAGCTCTGCCCCGACAAGGTCGAGGAAGACGTCCACCTCGTCTTCTTTGTAGCCTCGCTTGCCGATCGGCGGCTTACTGAACGTCACGTTGTGAACGTCAGCGGGTGTCAACGGCATCGGATCACCTCACGCGTTTCTCACCTGCGTGTGTGGCCTGTGTAACGGCCCTGGTCCGTCGCGGCCGGCGAGACGAACCGCTCGCATCCCGGCCTGTCCAGGCGGTGGAAACCGAATTGTCATCGGGCGTTGCTCAGTGCGGGGAATGTGCAATGAGGGTGGCGCCGGGTAGGCGCTAGTAGGAGCGTCAGGGTGCTGGGGGGGTACGAGATCGAGTAATGCCCGCAATGCCCACCACGACGGCCCTTCATACGCCCACACCACCACCTCGGGGGCGAACACATCGACCGGACCGTGTCGGGGTAAAGGAACCCTGGCCGTGGTGACTTGCTCGAAGCACCGGATCGTGACTAGATCAACGCAGTCCTTCCACCGGTAAGACGCGACCAGAGCGTACGGCGCCGCTATCGGGCCGCAGCAATACAGGACAAACCCATCGGCGACCACGTCGAGCAGCAGGCGCTCCAGCTCGGACGGTAAGCACGGCTCGCTCGTGGAGCGAAGAGCTGATAACGGCGACGGCGTCACGGACCAATCACCCGCTGGCGACCTGTCCGCGTAACAGTGAGCGCACCCAGCCGTCCGACCACGGCGCAACTGACTGTGCGTGAGCTGAGCCGTCCTCCTGAGTGTGCGCCCATATGCAATCACCCCACTGACGGTGGTGCATGAGAGATCTTTCCGACAACCGTCCCAGCGGTCGTATGCGGATGCAAGGGCAGACGCACAGGATGCAATCTCCATCTCGACGTCGCGTGCACATGCAAGAACTACTATGATTAACCGTTATTGCGGTGGTCCGCCTTAGGTGTTTTGGGCGATTTGGCCGCTCCGGGAGCTGACTGGTCGGGGCTTAATGGAGAGGTCGTAGATGTCGCAGACCACCAACGGTATACCCGCCAGCTCACTAGGAGTGGCCACCTGGCAAAAGAGTAGACACAGCAATCCCCACGGGGACTGCGTGGAGCTCGCGAAGCTGGAAGGGGGAAAGATCGCCGTGCGTAACTCCCGGTGCCCGGGGGGACCCGCTCTCGTCTTCGCCCGTGCCGAGATGGCCGCGTTCATCCAGGGCGCGGCGGAGAGAAATTTCAGTGGTCGCGGTTAGTCAAACTCCCCGGCACATATGCCGGTGGTGAATGCGATCCATTCGCCCGCAGTGAACGTCAGTGCCGACGCAGTCGGATCCTTGGAGTCCCGCACAGCGCGGACGCCCCGACCGAGGTCGGCGACCTCGACACAATTCCCAGCTGTACCACTGTAGCTACTCTTGCGCCAGTGCCTTCGAGACACCTGCCCAAGCATCGGTGCGCTATCGCTGATCATCTCATCAGCTCCCTTAACAGTCCGCTGATCATCTGGCGCGACTCGCTCGGGGACAGCGCCGCCGCCCGTAGTTGATCGTGTGCGTGACGATACGCCGCAACGTCTCGTAGGCCATCGAGGTACTCACTGTTGGTCA
>JAHEXI010000028.1 GCA_023252195.1 Pseudonocardiales bacterium | reverse complement strand
ATCTCCTCACGATCAGTCTCAGTCAGCATCCTGCGCTGGGCCACTCAGCTCCTCCTCGGCGATCACACTTCGCCGAGGATCTACACCAAGATCAATTGCTTCGACCGGTTGGGATCAAGGGCGCCTGGAAGGTGGTGGTCTGGCCCCGGGCCACATTGCCGGTGTTGAATTCCCGGTTGTCGGCGGTGACGGTGTGCAGCGCAGCATCCTGGTTGAGCACCGCTACGGTAGCCCCCGGCCTGACCGTGAATTTGGCCGGGAGAAAGGCGCAATTCTTAATGACCACGGTGATCGCCGGGTAGACCAAGGCTGCCGGAACCGGCCGCGGGATCTTCGTGCGGCTGCTGGTCCCGCAGGCGGTGAGGGACAATACGACGGCAACCGCGACCAGTGCTGCGGCGATCCGGTGGCGGCGACCGATAGGCGGAACTGCGATAAGCACCGTCTTGCCTCCTTGCGATAAGCACCGTCTTGCCTCCTTACGTCACGGTGACCGGCAGGGGCCTGGACCAGCGCGGGGCGGAGCCATTGCGCGCCGGGATCGGGGCGACCGATCTGGCGGCGCGTACAATGCCGACGACGTCCAGGCCGTGTTCGCGAAGCAACTCACCACGCCCGGCGTGCGGGAGGAAGTGCTGGCCCAGGCACAGGGTGCGCAGCTCGACCCGGGATCCGATGGACCGCAAGGATCGGGCCACCGCGTCCCCGAAACCACCTGCGTCGGCGTTCTCCTCGACGGTGACCACCAGCCGGTAGCCATCGGCCGCGCGAGCCAGTGCCGGGTCCACTGGCAGCAGCCAGCGAGGATCCACCACCGTGACGTCCTCGCCGGAAGCGGTGAGCTCGGCGGCGGCCGCCACTGCGGCCTGCGCGCATGCTCCGGCCGTCACTACCAGCACGCCCCCGCACCCGTTGCGGGCCAACACATCAGCCCCGCCGATCCGTCCGATCGCCGGCAGGTCCGGGCCCACCGCACCCTTGGGGAAGCGCACCGCAGCTGGGCCGGGGTGCGCGATGGCCTCGTTCAGCAGCACGCGCAGCCGCGGTGCGTCGCGCGGCGCGGCCACCCGTATCCCCGGCACGACGCCGAGCAGGGACAGGTCCCACATCCCGTTGTGGGAGGGCCCGTCGTTGCCGGTGACGCCGGCCCGGTCGAGCACCAAGGTGACCGGCAGGTGGTGCAGCGCCACGTCCATCAAGACCTGGTCGAAGGCCCGGTTGAGGAACGTCGCGTAAACGCACACCACCGGGTGCAGACCGCCCATCGCCAGGCCGGCCGCGGTGGTGACCGCGTGCTGTTCGGCGATCCCGACGTCGAAGACCCGGTCGGGGAACTGCGCAGCGAAGCGGTGCAGCCCGGTCGGGTGCAGCATCGCGGCGGTCAGCGCCACCACCTCCGGACGCTCCCGGGCGATAGCCAGCAGCTCGTCAGCCATCACCCCGGTCCAGGACGGTCCCGCTGAAGCCGTCGGTGGGGACACCGAATGCATGCGATCCACGTCGTCGTTCTCGGCGGGCGGGTGTCCCTTGCCTTTGACGGTCACGCAGTGCACCAGCACCGCGCGTCCGAGCGTCCGGGCCTGGCGCAGCGCGTCTTCCACCGCCGCGATGTCGTGGCCGTCCACCGGCCCGAGGTAAGTCAGACCCAGCTCGTCGAACACCGACCGGGACACGGCGCCGCCTCGCAACGCGCTCAGGTGTTCCGGGAGCGAGCCCACCGTCGGCGAGTAGGAGCGGCCGTTGTCGTTGAGCACCACGATCACCGGGCGTTGCGGTGAGCCGCCGATGTTGTTCAACGCCTCCCAGCACATCCCGCCGGTCAGCGCACCGTCGCCGACCACCGCGACCACCGCACGATCGGGCTGACCGCGCAGTGCGAAGGCGCGCGCCAGACCGTCGGCGTAGGACAGGGCGGTCGAGGCGTGCGAGTTCTCCACCAGGTCATGCACACTCTCCGCGCGGCTCGGATAGCCCGACAGGCCGCCGGTACTGCGTAGCCGGGCAAAGCCCTCGCGCCGTCCGGTGAGCAGTTTGTGCACGTATGCCTGGTGGCCGGTGTCCCAGATGATCGCGTCGGTGGGGGAGTCGAAGACTCGGTGCAGCCCGATGGTCAGCTCGACGACCCCGAGGTTAGGGCCGAGGTGCCCGCTGGTGCGCGGCACCGAGTCGATCAACAGCTCCCGGATCTCCGCCGCCAACCCAGCCAGCGCCGCCGCCGGCAGCCCCCGCACATCCCCTGGCCCCCGCACCCCACCCAACACCGACATCGCGATCACCGTCCCGTGTTCTGGAGACAGACTGCGGTAATCCCGGGCGTTTTGACCGCGATCTGTCTCCAGAACGCGACGGGCCGCGCTCGCGACCGCAATGACATGGGGTCAGCCGCCGATAGCGGCGCGCAGTGACTCCTTCAGCGATCCCATGGTGGCGACCACCGCGGTGGGCTCGTAACCGCAGTGCGCCATGCAGTTGGCACACCGTGGGTCACGCCCGCGACCGAACTTCGACCAGTCGGTGTCCTCGATCAGCTCGTGATAAGTCGAGGCGTAGCTGTCGTCGAGCAGGTAGCACGGACGTTGCCAGCCCAGCAGCGAGTACGACGGGATGCCCCACGCGGTGCAGGCCAGTTCCCGCTTGCCTTCCAGGAAGTCCAGGAAGATCGGCGAGTGGTTCAGCCGCCACTGCTTGCGCCGCCCGTCGCCGAACGCCTTGGCGAACAGCTCGCGGGTCTGCTCCACACCCAGCCAGTGCTCCTGGTCGGGTGCCTTGTCGTAGGCGTAGGCCGGGGAGATCTGCATGTTGTCGACGCCGAGGTCGTTGTTGAGGTAATCGAGCACCTCGATCACGTCGTGCGGGGTGTCGCTGCTGAAGAACGTCGTGTTCGTCATCACCCGGAAACCGGCGGCCTTGGCCTGGCGGATCGCGTCGACCGCGGCGTCGAAGCCCCCCACCTTGCGCACCGACTCGTCATGGCGCTCGCGCAACCCGTCGATGTGCACCATCCAGGCGAAGTTGGGGTGCGGGGTGAACTTGTGCAGGTGCTTGGGCAGTAGCAACGCGTTGGTGCACAAGAAGACGATCTTCTTGCGGTCCAGTAGCTGGCGGGTGATCTCGTCGATCTGCGGGTGCATCAACGGTTCGCCACCGGCGATGGAGACCATTGGCGCGCCACACTCCTCGACGGCGGCGATCGCCTGCTCGACCGGCATCCGCTTCTTCAGCAGTGCGGCCGGCTGTTCGATCTTGCCGCAGCCGCCGCATTTCAGGTTGCACGCGAACAGCGGCTCCAACTCCACGAGCAGAGCGAACTTCTCCCGGCGCAACAGCTTCTGCTTCAACAGGAAGCCGCCCAGCCGAAGGGATTGCCGTATGGGCATGGGCATTTCTCAGACCACCTCTCTGGGTAGCGCGAAGGTGACGTCCTCGTCGATCAACCGCGACTCCGTCGCGGTGACCGGTCCGAGGCCGCCCAGGCAGTGCACGATCTCGTCCACCAGATGCGGTGGCGCCGAGGCGCCGGCGGTGATACCCACCCGCGTCGCGCCCACCAAGGCGCGCAGATCGATTTCGGTGACGTCGTCGACCAGGTACGCCGGTACGCCTTCGCGCTGGGCCACCTCCACCAGGCGCACCGAGTTCGACGAGTTGGGCGAGCCGACCACCAGCACCAGGTCCACCTCGCGGGCGATCGCGCGGACCGCGCGTTGACGGTTGGTGGTCGCATAGCAGATGTCATCAGTGCGCGGAGCGGTCAAGGTGGGGAACCGGTCGCGCAGGATTCCGGCGATCTCTTCCGCCTCATCGACCGCGAGCGTGGTCTGCATGGTGTAGGCCACCCGCGACGGATCCCGCGGCGCCACGCGGTATGCGGTGTCGACGTCGGGTACCACGATCACGTCGTCCGGTGCCTCGCCGAGGCTGCCCTGCACCTCTTCGTGGTCGGCGTGGCCGATGAGGAACACCGTGTTGTCCCGCTTCGCGTACCGGCGGATCTCGCTGTGCACCTTGGTCACCAGCGGGCAGGTGGCATCGATGACGGTGCCCTCGCCGGCGGCGGCATCCCGGCGGACCGCGGGGGAGACCCCATGTGCGGAGAACACCAGGACACTACCGGCCGGCACCTGGTCGACCTCGTCGACGAACACCGCACCTCGTTGTTGGAGTTCGCCGACGACGTGCGCGTTGTGCACGATCTGGCGGCGCACGTACACCGGCGCGCCGTAGCGTTGCAGCGCGCGGTCCACGGTGTCGATCGCCCTGGCCACGCCCGCGCAGAACGATCGCGGCGCGGCGAGCAGGATCTCACGCGGGCCGGTGGCGGCCGCCCACAATTCCAGCGCGGGTGCACACGCCCGCAGGGTTCGCAACGCGGTCACCCCCCGGTGCACCGTGCCGAGCTGCCACAGCGGGTGATCGGGCGTGTCTACGATGATCCGGACCACGGCGAACGGCGCGCCCGCAGCCGCCAGCTGCGCCGACTCCATGTCCACCGCCAGCGCGTCGCTGCCAGCAATCCCGCCGCCGATCCGCGAGACCGAACTGATCGCCCCGGTATGCACGGTCAACCCCAGCCGCCGCAACGCCCCCGCCAACAGCGGCGCCGACGCCACCTCCACGCTGCCCGCAGACAACTCTGCTGCCCGGACTTCGGTGGCTACTACTACGTCGCCTGGGTGGATGTGGGGAGTGAGGGCACCGGCTACGCCGGCTACCAATACCGGATCAGCGTTGCGGGACAGGGTCGCGGCGGTGGTTGCGGCGCGTCGGGGGCCCATCCCGGTGTGCACCACCCGCAGGCTGCGTCCGGCGCCGCGCAGCGCGGCCTGTTCGACGCGCAGCGGGGTGCACAACACGGCTCGGCTCACGGCGCGGCCTCGAGGTACCGGCCCAAGGCTGTGATCGGGAACACCATCCGGTAGAGGTGGTAGTTGATGTAGAAGTCGCCCGGGAACCCGGTGCCGGTGAACTGCGCCTCGTCCCACGATCCGTCCGGGCGCTGGGTATCGCACAACCACCGCACGCCGCGCTCGACGGCGTCGGAGGAACGCTGGCCGGCGGCCAGCAGGGCCAGCAGCGCCCAGGCGGTCTGCGAGGCGGTCGATTCACCGCGGCCCGCCCACGCCCGGTTGTCATAGGAGCGCAGGTCCTCGCCCCACCCGCCGTCGTCGTTCTGGTGCTGCTCCAGCCACCGGATCGCCCGGCGGATGCACAAGGAATCAGCCGGTATCCCGGCGGCGATCAGCGCGGGCACCACACCGCCGATTCCATAGACGTAGTTCGCGCCCCACCGGCCGAACCAGGATCCGTCGGGTTCCTGCGCGGCCAGCAGCCATTGCACGCCACGCCGGCAGACCACGCCGTCGGCCAATCCCTCGGCGGCCAGCACCTCGACGACGTGGGCCGTGACGTCAGCCGATGGCGGGTCGATCACCTCGCCGAAATCGCAGAACGGCAGCTTCGTACACAGCGTCCGGGTGTTGTCGGCGTCGAAGGCGCCCCAGCCGCCGTCTTTGGACTGCATCCCGATCAGCCACGCCACCCCGCGGTCTAGGGCGCTGCGATCTTTCAAGCCGACGCGCCGCAGCGCGAGCACCACCTCGGCGGTGTCGTCGGTGTCGGGGTAGGTGTCGTTGTGGAACTCGAAGGCCCACCCGCCCGGCGCGAGCCCCGGCCGGCGCACCGACCAGTCACCCCGCACCGTGATTTCCTCGCCGAGCAACCAGTCGCTGGCGCGGGCCACCGCGAGATCCTCGGCCGGGACTCCCGCATCGAGCAGTGCAGTGACCGCCAGGCAGGTGTCCCACACCGGGGACTGGCAGGCCTCCAACCGCCGGACCCACCCGTCCGGGGTCTTCTCCCGCAGGACGAAGCCCTCCAGCCCGGCGAGGCCCGCTCGCAGCGACGGGTGGTCGAGCGAGTAGCCCAACAGGTGCAACGCGAGCAACGAGTACACCCAGGGTGGCTGGATCCCGCCCCAACAACCGTCGGCCTCCTGCCGAGCCAGGATCCACTCCGCGGCCCGGCGCATCGCCGCCCGCCGCAACAGACGCACCGGGCGCCGCGAGTAGGCGTGCAGCACCCGGTCGGTGCGCTGGAACAAGCCGGCCCAGGTCCACGGCGGAGCGGGGGCTGCTTCCGGGCGCAATGCGGCGCTACCGGTACGCAGCTCGTCGACCCCGAAGGGCAGTGAGTGCATCGGGCGCAGGGTGCAGACGATGGTCAACGGCACGATCGTCTGTCGGGCCCAGCATCCCCAGTCGTAGACGTTGAATGGGAACCACTTCGGGAAAAAGATCAGTTCCGGCGGCAGATGGGGCAGGTCCTCCCAGGACCACAACCCGAACATGGCCAGCCAGATCCGGGTGAATACCCGGGTGCGCTCCAGACCCCCATTGGCCCGGACGAACTCCGCCGCGCGCGCCAGGTGCGGGGCGTCGGCCGGGTCGCCGGCCAGGCGCAACGCCACCCAGGCCTCGACGGTGGTGGACAGCTCGCCCGGCCCGCCGTAATACACCGCCCAGCTGCCGTCGTCGCGCTGCTGCGACCGGATCCACCGGGCGGCTTCCTCGGTCTCGCCAGCGGTGCGGATGCTGAGGAACTCCCGCAACAGCAAGTCTTCGGCGTCCATGGTCACATTGGTGTCCAGGTCGCCCTTCCACCATCCCCGCGGATCCTGACGCTCGCGCAAGTCCGCGACCGCAGCGGCCAGCGCCTGCGCAGCTGAGCGCGGCTGGCTGGCCATGCTGTCGACGATTGAACTGGTGCGGGTCATCAGGCCTCCCTAGCGACAATGAAATGGGCGATGGCGATCAGGTCCTCCCGCGGGCCGGCTCGCATCGGGACTCCGGCTAGCGCGTCCGTGGCCGCCGCGATGCGACGCTGCGCCTCGGCAGCCGCCCAGTCCCGCCCTCCCGCGGCTTCGACCAGCTCCGCGACCCGCCGCAGGTCTGCCTCACCAGGCATGTCCGACCCGGCGAGCCAGCGGGCGAGCTCACGGCCGGCTGGACCGCCATGGGTCAGCGCATAGGTCAGCGGCAGGGTCTTCTTGCGCGAGCGCAGGTCGGAGAACACCGGTTTGCCGGTGACCGCGGGATCACCCCAAATTCCCAGCAGGTCGTCGACGAGCTGGAAGGCGATCCCCAGCTGCGCACCGAAGGTGGACAACGCGCCGACCACGTCCCGCGGCGCGCCGGCCAGCACGGCGCCGATCGCTGCGCTGGCCGAGAGCAGGGCGCCGGTCTTGCCCGACACCATTTCCAGGCACTCCTCGAGGGTGACGTCGCAGCGTTGCTCGAAGGCGACGTCCTGCACTTGGCCGCGGACGAGGTGGCGGGTGGCTTCGGCGAGCAGCCGGGCGGCGGCGGCCCGGTGTGGTGAGGCGCTGTCCAGCAGCACCTCCTGGGCCAGTGCCAGCAGCGCGTCTCCGGTGAGGATCGCGCTGGTGGTGCCCCATACCGCCCACACCGTGGGCCGGTGCCGGCGTTCGGTGTCGCCGTCCATCACGTCGTCGTGCACCAGGGAGAAGTTGTGCACCAGCTCGACGGCGACCGCGCCGGGCACGCCGGTCCGCGCTGGGGCACCGGCCGCCTGCGCGGACAGGGTGGCCAGCGCGGGACGGACGGCCTTGCCGCCGTCGCCGCGGGTGGGAACGCCGGCAGTGTCTGTCCAGCCAAGGTGGTAGGAGGCGATCGCTGCGCTGGTCTCGTCCAGCCGCGCGATGAACGTCCGCGTCGCCGGGACCACCGCGTCCCGGGCCCGGCGCAGCACGCTGGGCGCTCCCGGCCGGACCGGGGCTGGCGTCGGGGGTACCTCAGCCGCGAAGAGCGCTTCGGTCTTCAGTGCGTCGGCGGTCATCACGCCACCTCCGCGACAACGTCCGTCGGACTCGTTTCGAGCAGGGCGGTGGCGGCGGCTGCTCCGCTGCGCGCGGCGCCCTCCATCGTCGCCGGCCAGCCGGTGGCGGTCCACGCGCCGGCCAGGAACAGTCCCCGCGCCCCGGTCACCGCTGATGGCCGCAGTGCCGCGCTACCGGGGGCCGGCCGGAACGTCGCATGCCGTTCCCGGGTGACGAAGAAGTCGCGCACCTGCGCGTCCCGCATTTTCGGCAGCAGGGCGGTCAGCTCGGGCAGGAACTGGGCTCGCAAGTCCGCCGTCGGCGTGTTGACCAGGTCGTCCGCCGCGGACAGCGACACCGCGAGGTATTGCCCGTGGCGCAGCCGGGACTGCGCGGTGCGGTCGAAGACCCACTGCACCGGAGTGTCCACCCCGGCGATGAACGGCTCGCTGAGCACCGGCCGATCCAGCACCACGTGGACGTTGATGATGGGGACGCTGCCTAGCCGCTGCGACCAACCTGGCGTCGCGGTGACGCTGTCGGTCGGCAGCAGCTGTTCGGCCGCAGCGGGCGGCACCGCCAGGATCACCTGGTCAGCAATCGTCGGAGCACCGTCGGTGGTGATCTGCCAGCCCTCGGGGACCGGCTGGATGCCCCGCACGGCGGCGCTGGTTCGCACCTGCGCTCCCGCCGCGTCGAGGCAGGCCAGCGCCGGATCGCCGTGCAGCTCCCGCAGCGGCACCAGCGACCAGCCGATGTCGGCCGCGGACGCATCGGTGAGTAGTCCCTCCTGGAACACCGTGGCAGCCAGGCTCAGTGACGCCTGATCCGCCCGCGAGTTCAAGGTGGCGATCCCGACAAGTTCCCACAGCGCGGAGATGGCGTGGTTGCTTTGGCCGTGCCGGCGCAGCCAGGTGCCGAAGTTCTGCTCGTCGGTTGCCGCCAGCGTCGGGTCGACCCGCTTCAACGCGACGGCGGCCAGCGCGAAACGCACCCGCTCCATGGTGCTCAGCGGGCGGTATTGCAGCAGCGACGCGGCCAGGTGTAGCGGTGCTGGCAGCGCGGTGCGACGCAGCCACACCGGTGCGTCAGCACCGGGCGAGCAGACCGGGATGGCCAGCCGCGGTTGCAGCTCGACCCGATCTGCCACCCCGAGGCGGCGCAGCAACGCCAGGTAGGAGGTGCAGCAGCGCAGGAACACATGCTGACCGTTGTCGACGTTGAGATCACCGCGGGCAAACGAATGGGTCAGCCCACCCAGTTGTGGGCGGGACTCGAACACGGTGACCTGGCAGCCCGCATCAGCGCACTGCAGCGCAGCGGTGATGCCCGCCAGGCCACCGCCGATCACCGCCACCCGCCGGGTCATCCCGACGCTCCCCAAGCCGAGCCCGGTGCCGAGCCCGACGCTGAAGCCCCGACCAGGGCGCGCATAGCTACCTCCGCTTTCTGCCAACCCGACAGCGACAGCCGCCGGTCGAACACCAGGCTGGGTTGCTCGGCGATGCGGTCCAGCAGCCGCAGGTAGATCCCGGACATCGCGGTGCAGCACGCCGCGCTGCGCCGGTCCAACAGCGGGATCAGCTCCATACCGTGGGCATACCACTGGTGGGCCCGTTGCGCGCTGTACCGGATCAGCGCGGTCAACCGGCCGTGGGCATCGACCAGGACGCCCCGCTCGTCGAGCTCCAGTTGCACACCGAAGCGATCCAGGTCCTGTTGCGGGAGATAGACGCGGCCGTTGCCGAGATCCTCCCGGATGTCCCGCAAGATGTTCACCTGCTGTAGAGCGACGCCCAGCGCGTCGGCGTACTCGGGCGCCCGGGGGTCAGCGCGGGGGCTGCCGAACACCGCCAAGCACAGCCGGCCGACCGCGCCGGCCACACAACGGCAGTACCCGACCAGTTCGTCGAAGTCGGCGTAGTGCCGGCCCAGCACGTCCATCTCGACACCGTCGATCAGCTCCTCGACGGCACCCAGCGGCAGCGGCAGCCGCCGGTCCACCTCGGCGACCGCGATGAGCACCGGGTCCGCGCCGGGGCGGTCCAGATCAGCCATCGCGGCGCGGAGCTGCGCGAGTGCGGCGAGCTTGTCAGCGCGGGGTAAATCACCGTCGCCGATGTCGTCGATCCGCCGGGCCAGCGCGTAGACCACGCACAGCGCCGCGCGCTTGTCCGGGCGCAGCAGCCGGATGCCGTAGTAGAAGTTGCGCGCCTGCGTCCTGGTGATCGACTCACACAGCTCGAACGCGTCTGCCACACTGACTGTGATACTGGTCACGTCGTGCTCCCTCCTTCTGGTCCGCGCTCAGCCGCCCTCAGCGCGCCGAGTTCGACAACAGGGCTGTCGGATCGAGGTTTCACAGCCCTGTTGTCGAACTCGGCAACCGCAGGGTCCTCGGTGGCCGATCTTGCCTGCCGGAGCAGGCGTAGGAGGTGGCGCAGCACGTTGCGGCGGCGAGGGGGCGGGGGGCCGGCGAGGACATCGCCGTCGGCTCGGCGTAGCGCATCGAGCGCGGCGCGGCCACCCGCCACGTATCCGGCCACGGCCAGCCGGGCCCAGCCGGGCAGCAGCCCGACCAGCGGCGCACCGGAATCGAGCAGCTCGGCAGCGCGGGTGATCTGGAAGGCCATCAACCGGCGCAGCGCCGGCGAGGCGACCGCGCCGTCCAGCTCGGTCTCGGTCACACCGAAGGCGGCGAGATCTTCCTGCGGGAGGTATACCCGACCGGCCCGACGGTCCTCAGCGACGTCTTGCCAGTGCTCGATCAGCTGCAGCGCGGTGCAGACCCGGTCGGACAGCTCGGTCGCGGTCGGAGCACTCACTTCAAACAGGGCGAGCACGATCCGGCCGACCGGGTCTGCCGATAGCGTGCAATACCCGCGGAGCTGCGCGTATGTGGCATACCGGTGCACTCGCTGATCAGCCAGGTTGGCTTGGACCAGCCGCTCGAACGGCTCCCGATCCAGCCCACGCGCCGCTACAACCGGGGCCAGTCGCCGCAGCACCGGGTGCTGGGGTTGGCCGCCGTCCCAGATCGTGGCAAGGTCGCGCCCGAACGCGGTCAGCTGCGCCGTTCGGTCCCCCGCGGCCTGATCTCCCAGATCATCGATGACCCGGGCGACGTCATACACCGCGACGAGTCCCGTCCGCAGTCGCCGCGGAAGCAGCCGCAGCGCGACCGGAAAGTTCTCAGCGTGCTGCTGGCGGCGCAGCGCTTGGTCGCGCACCACCGCATCCGAAACCCCGGCCATGAAACCATCTTCAGGCGGTCAGCGGAGGTATTTCTGCGTCTTGTGCGTCAGTTCTCAGTCGACGATGTTGTCACATGTGAGTAAAGCATCAGGAACTCGAATACTGGGTACACCCGGCTGCTGACGAGTCGCACGATGGCGGGGGGCAGGCCATGGACGCAGAGGAGAACATACAGCTACACGATCTGGTCCCGGCGATCGTGGCGCGGTTGCCAGCCATCCTGGCCGAGGTCCGGGACCTGCTCGCCGAGCAGCAACCGGACTACGCGGAATTTCTTGCCTGGGACTTCGACGAGGTCCTCGGCGCTTCCGAGGGATTCATCGCTCGGCTGGTCCGGCTGGCCCAGCGGAACCCGTCGACGATCGCACCTCAGCTGGCCTCGGAGATCGAGCAGGCCCTGTTCGAGGAGATCGGCCGGATCCACTTCCAGCAGCGTCGGGACATCAGCCCGCTGCTGGCCGCCTACCGGACCGGCGCCGTGGTGACCTGGCGGCACGTGTCCGACACTGCGCTGCAGCTGGGCGTTCCCGCTGAGATATTCGCGGGATTGGCTTCGGTCGTGTTCGCCGCCGTGGACCAGCTGTCGTCGGCGTCGCTGCGGGGATACGTCGAAGCGCAGGCGGTCGAAGGACATGCCCGCGAGCGGCTGCGCGAGGAGCTTGCCGAGCTACTGCTGTCCGACCGCGGTGACATGGCGGCCGTCCGAGCCGCCGCGGCCCGGGTCGAGTGGCCGCTGCCCCGGCAGGCCGCCGTCGTCTTGATCAATCCGGACAATGCGGTCGGGCGGGCGCTGCTGGACCGTCTGGACGATTCCTGCCTGCGGCTGCGGCGGGGGCAGATGCTGGTGGCGATCGTGTCGGACCCGGAGGGCCCGGGGCAGCGCAAGCGGCTGGCCACCGCGCTGCGCGGGGCCGGGGCGGTGGTGGGCGCCACGGTGCCGGTTGACCGGCTGCCGGCCAGTGTGAGCCTCGCGGAGCACGCCGTGCGGCTGCGACACGTGCTGCCCGACGACCCCCTGTTCGTCGACGAGCACCTCGACGCGATGGTGGTGCACCGCGACGACCTGCTGCTGGCCGCGTTGCGCCGGCAGTACCTGGCCCCCCTTGCCGGGCTGCCCGAGTCCACTCGCGACCGGCTGTTAGAAACCCTGAAGTCGTGGCTGCTGCATATGGGCAACCGCAAAGCGGTCGCCGACGAACTGCATGTGCACACCCAGACGGTCCGGTACCGGCTGGCCCAGCTGCGCGAGCTGTTCGGGTCCGCCCTGGACGACCCCGGCGCCCGCGCCGCGCTGCTGCTGGCACTAGCCTGGGGACCGGCGGCCACCGAGTCCGATCCGGCGGCCCGGCACGGCGAGCCGAGGTAGCGGTGAACATCGCGCCACCGCAGTTATTGCTTCCTAGGAAGCTACTCGTCGTCAGCGCTGATATCGGCGAGGGCCACAACGCGACCGCGCGGGCCGTCGAGGAGCGGGCCCGCCGACTGTGGCCGGATTGCGAGATCCGCCGCATCGACACCTTGGAACTGATGGGCCGGGGAGTCGGCCCGGGATTCCGCTGGATATACCGGGTCAACGTGGACACCACGCCCTGGCTTTATGACTTCTTCTACCGCTCGCTGTGGCGCTACCGCTGGTTCGCCGCGTCGTCCTGCCGGGTCGTCGGGGTGTGGAGCGGCATCGGACTCGCGCCGGTGATCGAGGAGTACCGGCCGGACCTGGTGGTGTCGACCTACCCGCTGGGCACCGGGGGGCTGGACTGGATCCGGCGGCGCGGCGGTCTGGATGTCCCGGTCGCGGCGATCATCTCGGACTTCGCGCCGCACCCGTTCTGGGTCTACTCCGAGGTCGACCTGCACTACGTGGCGAGCCAGCCGAGCCTGCGGGCGATGTACCAGGCGCGACCGGACGCGCGCGGCGCGGTCGGGGCGCCACCGGTCGTCGCCGCGTTCCATCCGACCGCGCAGGCCGAGGCGCGGCGGCGTTGTGGGTTGCCCGAGGACCGCCTGATCGCGCTCGTGTCCTGCGGTTCGCTCGGGTTCGGCTCGGTGGAGCGCGCGGTAGACGCTGCGCTGGCAGCAGGCCCGAAGATTTGTGTGGTGGTGGCCTGCGGGCGCAACGAGGCGCTGCGGGCCAGGCTGCAAACGCGTGCCGAGCTGCTGAAATTCAGCTCGGCCCAGCGGCTGGTGCCGCTGGGGTGGACCTCGGAGATGCCGGCGCTGACCGCGGCCGCTGACGTTGTGGTGACTAACGCCGGCGGCGCGACGGCGCTGGAGGCGGTGGCGTGCGGACGAGCGGTGCTGATGTTCGAGCCGATCGCCGGGCACGGCAAGGCAAATGCCGACCTGATGACCCAAGCCGGTCTGGCCACCGTGTGCAATGGGCCGGCAGAGCTGATCGACGCGTTGGGCGAGCTCGCCAGCCAGCCCCCGCTGCTCGCCGAAGCGCAGCACCGCGCGCTGACCCACATCGGTGCCCTGGACTTCGATGCTGAGATCGCCGCGCTGCCCGGGTTGGCCCGCCACCACGGGGCCCGCCCACTGTCCGCGCCGGACGCTTTCTTCGCCCACGCCGCCAGCCGCACGGTTCCCCAGCAGGTCGGCGCCGTGCTGATACTCGCCGACCAGCCGCCCCTCGGAGCGCAACAGCTCGCCGATCACCTTGCCGCGCTGATCACCGACCGGGCGCCCGCGTTGCCGATGCTGCACCGCCGGCTGGATCTGCGGCCGGGCCGGCGGCCTCGGTGGCTACCGGTCGACGACGTCGACCCGGTGCGGCATTTGCGAGTCCGGACGGTCGGTACCGCCCGCGGGATCGCCTGGTCCGCGGCCCTGCGCGAGTTCTTCAGCACTCCAGTCCCGCTGGACGTCCCCGGGTGGCAACTGGAGGTCGTCTACGACGCCGATACCGCTCAGACCACGCTTCTGGCGAAAATGCACCACAGCCTGGGTGATGGCCTCGCCGTCACCGCCACCCTGATCGGCTTGCTGACCGACCACGAGGACCCCCGCATTCAGCGGACTCAGCGGGGTTATTCACGCCTCGTTAACCCCGCTGAGCCCGCACAACGCGCAACATGGAGGTCCAGAGCGCTGCACGTGCGGCGGGTGGTTCGGGGGTTGGTCAGCTTGGCTAGTGTGGGGCCGGCGCCGGCAGGGGGACCGGTCGGGACCAGCACTGCCGTGCGGGACTACGCCATTGTGGAACTGCCGGCGGCTTCCGCACGGGCCACCGCCCGCGCACACGGGGTGGGCACCACCTCGCTGCTGCTGGCGCTGGTTGGCGAGGCGCTGCACCGCGCCGATCCGGTAGGTACCGCGGCGCGCGATCGGCTGCGGGTGATGACGCCGCGGACCACCCACGCGATCCGCCGAGCCGGTGGCAATGACCAGGGGGGTTGCTACCAGGGCAATCACACCGCCGCGCTGGCCTTGGACCTACCCGTTGGACCGATGCCACCGACCTGGCGGATCGTCGCGGTTGCCGACGCGCTGGCCAGGCTGGAACGGGCCGACCAGCCGGTCGCCGCCCAGGCCGTAGTCGACGCGCTGGGCCGGCTGCCAGCGCCGCTGCACGCGGCCCTGGTGCGGCTGATTTACCGGCGGCGGTACTTCTCGCTGATCGCATCAGTGTTGCCGGGGCCACGAAAGGCGCATTATGTGAAGGGAGTCCGGGTCGCCTCGGTGTTTCCGGTGCTGCCGCTGGCCGACGGCGTTGGCTTGGCTGTTGGTTTTCTCGCGTGGGGAGACATGATCGGAGTGGGGGTGAGCGCGGACACCGGGCTCGTGCCCGACCCAGCCGGATTCGCCGGCGCACTACGCCGGGCCTTCGAGGAGCTGGCGACCGATGCACCGCGTAGCACCACAGTCCACCACACAACGCAGGAGTGAGGCGTGCCGAACCCGACGTCGACGATGTTCTTCGTCGCGGTGCCCGCCGCGGTGGCCGGGGCGGCGAGTTTCGGGTTGGCCAGCGCAGTGCAGCAGCGCGCCACCAAAGAGGTGCCGACTACCGGCACGCTCGACCCGCGGCTGATCCTGGACCTGATCCAGCGGCCGGTGTGGGTGCTGGGCATCGTGACGGTCATCGTGGGCCTGAGCCTGCAGCTCGTCGCTCTCGCGTTCGGTCCACTGGTGCTCGTGCAGCCGTTGCTGGTGACCGGCGTGCTGTTCGGCGCGGTGTTCTCGGCGCTACTGGCCCATCGCCGGGTGGACCGGCTCATCGTGTTGGGCTCGCTGGGATGCGTGGCGGGCTTGTCCGCCTTCCTGCTCCTGGCCCAGCCAACCGACGCGTCCACCCAACTCGCTGACGACGGCTGGACGCTGCTGCCGCTGGCCATCACGCTGGCTGTGCTCGTAGTGGGGTGCCTCGCCGTGGCCGCCCGGTTCTCCGGGGCAGTGCACGTCGCAGCATTGGCAGCGGCAACCGGAGTGCTCTACGGGCTCACAGCCGGGCTGATGAAGGTGGTTACCAGCCAGTTCCGGTCCGGTGGATTCGTCGAGCCCTTCGGGCACCCGGTGCTCTACGTGGTCTGCGCGGTGGGCCCGATGGGTTTTCTGCTCAGCCAGAACACTTTCCAGCAGGGCACTCTGATCGCCCCGGCACTGGCCATCATCACGATCGTGGATCCGCTGGTCGGCGTGGCGATCGGGGTGAGCTGGCTGGGTGAGCAGATCAACAACTCGCCTGCGGTGCTCACCGGTCAGGTGATCGCCGCGGTAGTCCTGATCGGCAGTGTCGTGCTGCTAGCGTATCGCGGCACCCAGCTCCGGCACCAGGCGGAAGAGGCCGCTCAGAGCAACGACGGAGTACCCAGGGACCGTCGGGGCCGGGCCGTCTGGGGATGATGGGCCGTCTGGGGATGATCACCGGCTGCAACGCCCTGGTCACCGGTGCCTCGTCGGGCATCGGTGCGGCCATCGCCGAGGGCCTGGCCGCGGCCGGTTGCGCGGTGACCGTGCTCGGCCGGGACCGGACCCGGCTCGCCGCGCTCGCGCACCGCCTCGATGCTTGTGCCCTGGTGGCCGACCTGTCCACCGCCGAGGGCCTGTCGCAGGCGGTCGACGCCACCAAGGGAGTCGACCTGCTGGTGAACTCGGCGGGCTGCGGGTGGGCCGGAGACCTGGCCGCGATGGCACCGACGGATATCGACGGGCTGATCGCGGTGAACCTGGCCGCCCCACTGCGCCTGACCCAAGCTGCGCTGCCCGGGATGCGGGAGCGCGGGCGTGGGCACCTGGTGTTCGTCTCGTCCATCGCGGCAGTGGGTGTCGGCGGCGAAGCGGTCTACGCCGCGACGAAGGCCGGGCTGCGGACGTTCGCGGCCAGCGTCCGCCACGAGGTGGCCGGCGAGGGGATCGGCGTCACAACACTGCTACCCGGTGCGGTACGCACCCCGTTCTTCGAGCATCGTGGATTGCCCTACGACCGCCACTTTCCCCGCCCGCTCACTCCCGCCAAGGTAGCCACTGCGCTGCTCCAGGCGATCGAGCGCGGTGAGCCGGAGGTGTTTGCGCCACGGTGGCTCACGGTGGCAGCGAGGGTGCAGGGCGCGGCACCAGAGTTGTTCCACCGGCTGGCTAGGCGCTTCAGCTGAGCCGAAGCGCCTAGCCAGCGGCCGGGACACCGAATCGTAGCCGGATGCCCTCGCCACGCAGCTCCCGGCGAAACCACAGCAGGGATACCACCGCGGCGATCCCCACCAGCGTGAACGAACCCGCGGTGGTCACCATCAGGAAGTCCCCCAGAGTGGCCCGAGCGAGCACCCACAGCGTCGCCACCCCGTTGGTCAGGAACACCATCGCCCACAGCAGCGATACCCGCCGGAAGAACCGCTGGACCCGAAGGTTGCTGGTGAGCGCGATCGGAAAAGCGCAGAAGTCGTCAGCCAACCGGGCGATCAGCGGCCGGCGCAGCCCTACGGTGGCGAGCAGTCCGAATGCGATGAGGAAATTCTGCAACGTGGGCTGCAGGAAATAGAGGAACACACTGCCGGTGGCGTACCCGATGGCGGTGCGGACCACCAGCAACCCGGTGGTGAGCCACAGCACGGCGGGGATCGGCGTGCGGGTCACCACCCTGCGCCCCAGCGCAGCCAACGCCCAAGCCAGCGCCGCGATCAGCCCACCGGTCAGGTTGGTCAGCGTCAGTAGCAGGTAGAACAGCCCTAGCGGGGCCAGCACCACCTCGAACAGATGCCTCGCCGCTTGGCGCAGCTGACCAGACAGGTCGCCGAGATGGATGACTTGCGCTCGTGAATGCATCGCGGTGGAGAGTAGCCGGGCGGCCGATTGACCCAAAAGCGGGTACCCGCGGGCCGGCTGGCCTCCTTCAGGGCCGCAGCCGGACGCGCATCGCATCCCACCAGTTTGCCCGCAATCCCTCCGGTTTACCCGCGATCCCGCCGGGTATTCAAGCAGTGGCCAGCGGACTGCACGACCGTTCCCGAACTCAACGACAGCGCTGCACCCAGGACGCGTGACAGCTCTCCTGTTGAGCTCGGGAGCGTGAGCGCGGTGCGAGTCAGAGCGCGGCTGGCGGAATCGGAGTAGGTGTGTCAGAGCACGACAACCGGCGTGGCCGGCGCACCCGCGACGACTACGAGCGGGGGCTGCCCGGATACCACGACCCGACTGCGGGCTTCGCTGGGTCGTCGCCAGCCCGCAGTGCGCTGACGCTGCGCGTCGTACTAGCCAGCTTCGGGCTGGTGTTCTGCGCCGCCAGTGCGGTGTTTCTGATCAAGTCCGGCTTGACAGCGCTAGGCATAGCGCTCGCGGTGCTTGGTGCAGTCGCGCTGGTAGACCTGAGCTGGGTCGTTCATCGCAAGCGCCGCGGCGAGCCCGGCTGAGCCGAGCCCAGGACGACAGCTGGTTAGCCCTGGGCCATGTCGTTGAAGCGGCTGTAGTGCAGTTGGTGAGCGACGGTCACGGTCGTCGTTGGCCCGTTGCGGTGCTTGGCCAGGATCAGGTCAGCTTCACCGGCGCGCGGATCGTCGCGCTCCCAGGCATCGGGTCGGTGGATCAGCATCACCATATCGGCGTCCTGCTCGAGGCTGCCGGATTCGCGTAGATCAGCCAGCATCGGCTTCTTGTCGGTGCGTTGTTCGGGACCTCGGTTGAGCTGCGAGATCGTCACCACGGGGACCTCGAGTTCCTTGGCCAACAGCTTCAGGTGCCGGGAGAACTCGCTGACCTCCTGCTGGCGCGATTCGACCTTCTTGCCGGAGGTCATCAGCTGCAGGTAGTCCACGATGATCAGGCGCAGATCGTGGCGCTGCTTGAGCCGGCGCGCCTTGGCCCGGATCTCCATCATCGTCATGTTGGGCGAGTCGTCGATGAACAGCGGAGCCTCGCTGATCTCACCCATCCGCCGGGCCAGCCGGGTCCAGTCGTCGTCGGTCATCCGGCCGGACCGCATGTCCGATAACCGGATCTTGGCCTCGGCGGACAGCAGCCGCATCACGATCTCGGTGCGGCTCATCTCCAACGAGAAGATCACACTGGCCATGCCGTGGGCGACTGAGCAGGACCGAGCAAGATCAAGTCCAAGCGTGGATTTACCGATTCCGGGACGGGCCGCGACGATCACCATCTGACCTGGGTGCAGGCCGTTGGTCACCGCGTCGAGGTCGACGAAGCCGGTGGGGACGCCGGCTGCGACGCCGCCCCGGGACGCGATCGCGTCGATCTCGTCCATGGTGGGCTGCAGCAGTTCTTCCAGCGCGATGTAGTCCTCGCTCATCCGCCGCTCGGTGACCTCGTAGACCGCGGCCTGGGCGCGGTCTACCACCTCGTCGACGTCAGCGCCGTCGGCGCCGTGATAGCCCAGCTGCACGATGCGAGTGCCGGCCTCGACCAGACGTCGCAGCACCGCCTTTGCCGCGACGATCTCCGCGTAGTACCCGGCGTTGGCCGCCGTCGGCACGATCGAGATGAGGGTGTGCAGGTACGGCGCCCCGCCGATTCGGAGCAGCTCACCGCGGCGTTCCAGCTCCGCGGAGACGGTGACCGGGTCGGCCGGCTCTCCGCGCCCGTACAGATCGAGGACGCAGTTGAAGACAGCCTGATGAGCGGGCCGGTAGAAGTCGTCGGTCCGCAACACCTCGACCACGTTGGCGATGGCGTCCTTGGACAGCAACATCCCGCCGAGCACTGACTGCTCGGCGGTGATGTCCTGCGGCGGCTGCCGATCGAAGGCCGGTCCGCCGTCCTGAACCCGCACGCCGCGGTCATCCACCAACGCCACGCGTGGGTACCTGCCCTTCCCCCGACTGCCCGAACTTTCGACGAACACCTGTTCTATCCCACGGCACCGACAGAGTCTGTTCGCCAGGGCCCCCGCGACCCGTTCCTTCAGGCGCTGGGCGAGGTTAGGGTCGAACGGCGACGTTCAGCAACCCCGCGAGTGCGGTGCCTGAAGACAGCCTGGGGACAGCCTGGGGACACCGCCCCGACGAACCGCCCACTGCGACCCGTACCGTGGTCGGTGCCTGAGGACAACCTGGGGAAGGCTGCTCGCAAGCGTGCTGTTTTGCCTGTTCAGAAGGCTGTGCATGGGTGTGGATAAAAGTTGTTTGCCACGACGCGGCGTGTCCCGGCCAGCGCCCATCGTTGTGCGTGTCGCCCTGGCGGCGCTTAGCACAGTCCGCGCCTTCGACGCGCGCCGCCCGCAGGGACTTACCGGGTTCGTGCGCGAGGAAGTGGTGCTCGGAGAGGGACCGAGTTGGTGCACTGCAGCGGAGTCTGCCTCACGGGCACGCGCTCGCGTTCTGCGAAGAGGCGGGGCGCAGCACGTCACCTGCCGCTGCGCGTCGTGAACTCGACGCTACCGACGTCTCAAAGCACTCAGAACGTCGGTCCTGTCGAGTTCACGACGCTGCGCTACGGCGCTACTGCGCCGGCGCGAAGGGAGTTCAGCGGGCGGCGGTGGTGATCTCGAAGGGGACGGTTACGGAGATCTCCGGGTGCAGCCGCACGGTCATCTCGTACTTGCCGGTGGATTTGATATGGCCGCCGAGGTCCACCGCACGCCTGTCCAGCGAGGGACCACCGGCCGAGCGGACGGCCTCGACAACGTCGGCAGCGGTGACTGAGCCGAACAGCTTGCCACCGGACCGGGCGGCCTTGGCCGTCACCGAAACGCTGCCCAGGCTCGAGAGCTTGCCGGCGATCTCGCGAGCGTGATCGAGATCGCGGATCTGCCGGGCTTGTTGGGCCCGACGGATCGTGGCCACCTGCTTCTCCGCACCCTTGGTCGCCGCGATGGCCAACCGTTGCGGGAGCAAGTAGTTGCGGGCATAACCGTCTTTGACTGCGACGAGATCGCCGGGTCCGCCCAGCTGTGGGACATCAGCAGTGAGGATGATCTTCACGTGGTCGCCTCTTCCCCGGTATCAGCGTGCGGTCGAGGTGTAGGGCAGCAGCGCGACCTCGCGGGCGTTCTTCACCGCTACCGCGACGTCTCGCTGATGCTGGCTGCAATTACCGGTCACCCGGCGGGCGCGGATCTTGCCCCGGTCGGAGATGTACTTCCGCAGCAGTCCGGTGTCTTTGTAATCGATTGCGGTGTCTTTGTCCTTGCAGAAGATGCAGATCTTCTTTTTCGGCTTGCGTACCGGCGGCTTAGCCATGACTGAGATACTCCTGAGTGGGGTCGCGCCTGAAGTCGATTATGAGTGAAAGGACGGGTCAGAACGGGGGCTCGTCGTCGAAGCCGCCGGCGCCGTTGCCTGCTCCTGCCGACGCACCGGCCTGGGGAGCCGAGCTCCACGGGTCATCGGCGGAACCGCCGGAGGACCCCGAAGCGCCATAGCCACCGCTACCTGAAGCCCCACCCTGACGGGTCGCCTTGTTGACCTTGGCGGTGGCGTAGCGCAAGGAAGGGCCGACCTCGTCGACCTCCATCTCCATCACGGTCCGCTTCTCGCCCTCGCGAGTTTCGAAGGAGCGCTGACGCAACCGTCCGCTGACGATCACTCGCATACCTCGGGTGAGCGACTCAGCGGTGTTCTCCGCGGCTTGCCGCCAGATGTTGCACCGCAGGAAAAGCGCTTCACCATCTTTCCACTCGCCGCTTTGGCGGTCGAAGGTGCGCGGCGTGGAGGCAACCGTGAAGTTGGCCACCGCCGCACCGGATGGGGTGAACCGCAGCTCCGGATCAGCCGTCAGGTTTCCAACCACTGTGATGATCGTGTCGCCGGCCATGTCAGCCCTTCCCCGAATCCCGCCGCAGCACCTTGGTGCGCAGGATGGACTCGCTGAGCGAGAGCTGCCGGTCGAGCTCGGCCACAGCGGCGGGGCTACAGGACATGTCGACTACCGCGTAGATTCCCTCGGTGCGCTTGTCGATCTCGTAGGACAACCGGCGCTTGCCCCAGATCTCGACCTTGTCGATGCTGCCACCCTGAGTCTTCACCACGCCAAGGAACTGGTCCAGCGATGGCGCCACGGTGCGCTCGTCAAGTTGTGGATCCAGGATGACCATCATCTCATAACGACGCATGAAGACCACTCACCTCCTGTGGACTGGTCGGCCGCGGACTCTCCGCGGCAGGAGGAAGCCGCGCGACAACACACTGGCGCGGCAACGCTGTGCAGGATAGCAAGAGGCCGCCACGCGATCACAATCGCGTGGCGGCCTCTTGCTCAATCGCCGTAAGGCGGGGGTTCAGCGTCGCCCGAGAACCCAGCCCCGCAGCAGTGCAGCGGTAACCCCAGCCAGCATCAGCACCGCCACCAGGATCGGAAGTGCGATCCGCTCCACACCGCTGGCAGGCAACGCTGTCGCGCGGCCAGCGGCTGCGACGTCGTTGGCCGCAGCACTTTGCTTGCCGAATGATCCCGAACCGTTGCTGACCTGTGGCGTCCCGAACAGGTCCGCAGTCAACATGCCTGCCGAGAGCCGACCGAGCGCACCCGCACCCGGGCGACCGATCTGCAACAGCTCAGCGTAGTTGTATCGAGGTAACCCACTGTTGTACCGACCAAGCGCGAATGGGAAATCGCTTGGCATCATCGGCCCGAAGAACGGACCAGCCGCTGGGGAGGCCAGCGCTGGCGCCGTCGCTGCGCTGGGTTGCTGCTGCTCCGCAGGTGCTGCTGGCGGCGCAGCAGCGGGCGCCCCCGGCACTGCAGGCGTGCCCACCAGGGGGAGCGTTCCGACCACGCCGGTCACCGGCGCAGCGGCGGGCGGGAACACCTTCGTGACGGGGTCGATGAGCCCAGCAAGCGGCTCAGCGCTGATCTTGCAGACCGGCGCCAACGGACCCATCTCCTGGCGTACGGCAGATGTGGCGTCGAACGTCTTCGACCCGGTGGCAGGCACCGAGCCGACGTCGATCACCGAAAGTCCCGCCAACCGGACGCCCACCGGTTGGCCGGGAGCGCCTCTCACCGTGTCGCCGCAGCCACCCACCAACATCGGTGCGGGAGCTGCAGCAAGAACCGCTGTAGAAGGGGAAACGTTGGAGGGTGCGGCAAGGGCCGACAAGGCCCCTCCAAAGGTGCTGGCTGCGCACAGTAACGTGGCTGCTCCGGCAACCGTGGTCACCCTCGCTCGTGCTCCCATAGGTGCCTCCGTGTCGCTCACGTGTCTCTCTGTACCCGGTTGTGCCTTCAGAGTAACGACCATAGAGGCTCTCCGTAACGATAACCAGCACTTTCAGCAGATCGTGGTTACGCTATGCACTCACCGTGCACTGGACGGATGCGCCGACAGCTCTCAAACACCCCTTCCAGGTTACAGAGACGGCCCTTATGACCCCAGTCAGCGACCAAGATCCCGCAACACCGACTACTCAGCGCAACCGCAATTCCCGCCCCACCGTCTCGACATGAGGACATATCTGGGCTATTGGGTCGCTGAAACCCCGATATGTCCCCATGTCGGGGCGACCGGAAGTCTTTCGGGCGCGCCGTCGAGGACGCCACCGTGCGGATCGTCGTCGCCGGCCACGCGGACCGGGTCATGGTCTGGCTGCCAGATGGCTCGCAGCACCAGGGCTACTAGCAGCAGTACCGCGGCATCACGGATCAGCACCGCGCCGAGGAACGGCTCGATAGGCAAACCCCTGTGGTCCGAGCCCAGATAATAGGCCATCCGGGGGGCCCAGAGCGCAGCATCGAGGACCATCCACGCCAGCACCGGTTTCCACCGGGGGATCGCCAGCACCGCGAGCGGTACCAGCCACAACGAGTACTGCGGACTCCAGACCTTGTTGACGAGCAGGAACGCGCATATCACCAGGAAGCACAGCTGGGCCAGCCGCGGGCGGCGCGGCGCGGCCATCGCGACCCACCCGATCGCCGCACAGGCCAGCACGAACAGCGTCGCGCTGACCAAGTTGAGTACGTGGGGGGTCTGGCCGGGTTGCAGGACCCCATCGAAACCAGACCAACCAGTGAAGGTGGATACCACGGTGTACAACGTGTCCGGATCGGCACCGCGCTGTCTGTTGAGCCGGAAGAACTCCGCCCAGCCGGCCGGAAACAGCAGCGCCACCGGCAGGTTGACCAGCCCCCAGGCCAGCGCCGCCGCGGCGGTCGCCTGCAGCCCGACCCGCAGCCGCCCGGCACGCAGGCACAACAGCAGGATCGGGCCCAGAAAAAACAGCGGGTAGAGCTTGGTGGCACCACCGAGACCGATCAGCACGCCGGCGAGCACCGGTCGGCGCCGGGCCCAGGCCAGCAAGCCGACGGTGGCCAGCGCGGTGGCCAGCGCATCGAAGTTGGTGAACGCGTGTACCACCACCAGCGGCGACAACGCGGCCAGCGCGGCATCCCACGGTCGTCGCCGGGACAGCGCCACCAGGGCCCAGACGGTCAGCAGCCACGCCGCGGTCAGCCCGACCGCGCTGATGTCGAAGTACACGATGGCGGGTGCCGAGCTGGGTAGCCAACCGGAGCTCCCGATCGCTACCCAGGTCTGGGCGGCCTTGGCGGCGACCCATTGGTAGATGCCGGTGAGCACCGGATATTCCATGTAGCGCAGCTGTTGGCCAGGCTGACCCGAATGGTCGAGCCATGAGGTGGCGTAGGGGAATCCGGCCAATCCGGGGTGGTCCAACCGCTCTGCGGCGTAGAGCGGGACGGTGTCGGAATAACACATCGCCAGGTACTGACGGCCGTCGCGCCAGTCCACCTGCAGCGTGCCAGCGCTGTCCCGGTAGGTCTGCAGACAAGGCACCTTGACCAACCAGCCCGACGCCAGGGTAATCGTCGCGAACAGCAGGATCACCCGCAGCGGCGTCCAGAACCACTGCCGACCCAGCAGCGCATGGCGACCCAGCGGACCGCCGACGATCCGGCTGGCCCGCGCCGCCACCGGATCGGTCCAGCTGGGAACTACGCGCTGGGACACCGCCGGGCCCAATCAGCCACCCTGGTTGTCCTGCCCGGTATCGGCCGGCGCCGGCGCATCACAGAACGGGAAGCACCCGTTGTGCTGGGGTCGGGTCGGCTTGGTCGAAGGCTCGGTCAGTATCGGCCCGAAGCCGTCGACGGTCGGTTCCGGCGTTGCCGACGGCATGGTGTCGCGCGGCTTGCGGGTGGGCTGCGGGTTCACCGGCTTCTCCACCGGTGGTGGTGGCGCGGCCGGACCGATCAGCTTGAACGGGGCGAAGACCTCCATCGGCGCGCCCATCAGGTAGGAATTCATGAACCGCTGCCAGACCGCGCCCGGCACGCCGCGGCCGAATACGTCACCACCGGTGGCGGTCTTCAGCGCCGAGTTGGCCGGGTCACCCACCCAGACGGCGGTGGATATCGAGGGGGTGTACCCGACCGTCCAGGCCGCGGAGTTGTGACCGGTGTCGCCAAGCTGGTGGGTACCGGTCTTGGCGGCCACCTCACGGCCACCGGCCAGCGGGATCTGTGAGCTGCGCGCGACGTCGGTCATCGTCGCGGTGACATTGCGGGCCAGCTGCGTGTTGCGCTCGAGGTCGGCCCGGTCGAAGGCGGGTTGTGGCTTGTCTAGGTGCTGGTACTCGACGGTGCCCCGGCCGTTGGCGTACTGGCGGACGAAGAACGGCTCGCGGCGCATCCCGTCGGCGGCGAAGGTCGCATACGCACTGGCCATGTCGATCGTGTGCACCGGATACTGGCCGAGCGTGATACCGAGCGCAGGTGCCCCGCTGTCCGATTCGGCCATGGACGGTTTGCCATTGATCTCGGTGGGGATCCCGGCCTGGATCGCGGCGTCGCGGATCGCAGTGGGACCCACGTCCTGAGCCAGCCGCACGAACGCGGTATTGACCGACTTGGTCATGGCATCGTGCAGGGTCAGCTCGGGGTAGTTGAGACTCTCCGAGTTGGCGTAGGAGGTACCGTCGACCACCACTGGGGACTCGCCGGAGTAGCGCGAGTTCATCCCGATGTCGCGCTCCAGCGCGGCCATCATGGTGAAGGGTTTGAACGCCGATCCCGGACTCCACGCCGGGCCGCCAGCCAGGTCGAAGCCATCACCCGCCGATCCACCGTAGTAGGCGATCACCCCGCCGGTACGCGGATCGATCGCGACCAGTGAGGAGTGCAGGTTGTTCGGCTGTCCGCGCAGCTCGGTGAGCACTGCGTCGCGGGCCTGCTGCTGGGCTCTGGGATCGATCGTGGTGGTGATCCGGCCACCGTTGACGGCCAGCTGGTCACGAGTGATGCCCTGCTTGTCCAGCTCGTCCATCACCCGGTCGACGATGTGCGCGCGGTCGTCAGTCGGCGCTCCCGGGGCCTGACTCGGCGGCAAGGTCGTCGGGTACAGCCCCACAGTCCGATCGGTCGGCGACAGCCAGCCCTGCTCGACCATGCCGTTGAGCACGAAGTTCCACCGCGCTTGGGCCTGCGCCAGGTTCTTGGCCGGGTCCAACCGCGACGGAGACCGGATCGCGCCGGCCAGCACCGCAGCCTCGGAGACGGTCAGATTCTGCACGTTCTTGCCGAAGTACGCCTGGCTGGCGGCCTGGATGCCGTAGGCCCCGCGACCGAAGTAGATCGTGTTGAGGTAGTCCTCCAGGATCCGGTCCTTGGACTCCTGCTTGGTCAGCTTGGCCGCGACGATCACCTCGCGGAATTTCCGGAAGATGCTGTACTCGTCGTGGCCGGTGGCCACCTTGATGTACTGCTGAGTGATCGTGGAGCCACCACCGACGCCGCCAGTGAGCTGGTCCCACGTCGCCCGGGCGATGCCGGTGATGTCGAATCCGGGATTGGATCGGAAACTGCGGTCCTCAGCGGCCAGAACCGCGTTCTGCACCCGCATCGGCACCTGCGCGAGACTGACCGGTATCCGATTGCCTTGCTCAGGCACATAGCGGCCGATCTCGGTGGTCCCGTCGCTGGCCATGATCGTGGTGACCTGCTTGCGCTGCGCCGCCAGCGCCGCCGGGGAAGGCACGCTGAGAAACAGCCAACCGGCGAAAAAGGCCAGCACCGGCGTCAGAATCGCCAGCAGGAGGCCGGCGAGAACGAACTTGCGCGCCCGCAGCCAGCGAGTACGCCAAGCCGGCTGCCCCGCCCGATTCGACGGCGGCAAGTCACCGTTGTCGTACCGATAGCTATACCCGCCGCCAACCGGACGTTGGGCAGCTGGCGCCGCTGGGTGGGTGAGCAGCTCGGGCTCGCCCTGGGGGAGCGGCGGCGTTCGCCTGATTGCCGGCTCGGCCAGCGTCCGCCTGGTTGGTCGACCGCTGTCATCTCGCTGGTCGGTCACGCGTTGTCCTCCCAGACCGGTACTAGGATCCCGAGGGTTCGAGCCGGGACCGCGTTGGCGGGGATAACCCCAGCCCAGACGGCTTACTCCGCTGCGGTCCGCCGGCGGGACCGCCTACTCACACCGCTGGTTCCCAGGACGTATGACTGCACGAGGTGGTTCCAGCTGCACGTCCGGCAGACCTCGACGACGTAGACACTGAATTCCTCGTGAAGCGTCGCCATCCGGCTCAGCTCGTCGGCGGTCCTAGCCGATCCAGCGGCCTGCTTGAGGCCGTCACCGTACACCCACGAAACCAGCGTCAAAGACTCCTTGCGGCACAGCGGGCAGGTGACCGAGCTGGGCTCGCCATGGAATTTCGCCGCCCGCAGCAGGTACGGAGTCGCGTCGCAGACCTCGGCAAGCCCGACCCGGCCGGCGTAGACCTCCGCCAGCAGCGCACGCCGCTGCAAGGCGTAGTCCACCACTTGCCGTTGGGTCCGCACGCACAACAGCGTACGCAACCGTCGCGTGATCATCGCTGGGGCGTTCGGGCGGTAAGGCGACGCTCAAGATGTCAGGTGATGTATCGACGCGATATAGTGCAGCTATACATCGGGTATCTGGTAGGAGGTGCCGCATGCTGGAGCTAGCGGTGCTCGGGGTCCTACACGACGCTCCGATGCACGGCTATGAGCTGCGCAAACGCCTCACCGGCTTACTCGGGGCCTTCCGCGCCTGCTCGTATGGGTCGCTGTATCCCACGCTACGCCGGTTGCAGCGCTCCGGCTTCATCGTCGAGGACAACGAGGCCGCCGACGCCCTGCGGGCCAGCCGGGGAACCGGTTGGGCCAGCCGAGCGCGGCGGGTGTACCGGCTCACCGCCGACGGCAAGGAGCGCTTCGCCACCTTGCTCGCCGACGCAGGCCCGCAGACGTGGGAGGACAACGGGTTCGACGTGCACCTGGCGTTCTTCTCGCGGACACCCGCCGAAGTCAGGATGCGCATCCTGGAGGGCCGGCGCCGCCGAGTGGAGGAACGTCGCGAAGGACTGCGCGCCGCGCTGGCCCGGACCGGCGACCAGATCGACCGCTACACCGTGGAACTGCACCGAATGGGCCTGGAGACCAGTGAGCGCGAGGTGCGCTGGCTCAATGAGCTGATCGCCCATGAAAAGGCCGACACCGCCGCATCACGCAGCGACCCATCACACCTATGACACCGAAAGGGCGGACCATGACTGAAGGCCGCGACGCCGGTCCCGGCATCCGGGTCGCCATTGTGGGCGTCGGCAACTGCGCTGCCTCCCTGCTACAGGGCGTGCACTACTACCGCGACGCCGATTCCACAACCCGAGTGCCCGGGCTGATGCATGTGCGGTTCGGCGATTACCACGTCGGTGACCTGGAGTTCGTCGCCGCATTCGACGTCGACGCCAAAAAAGTCGGGCGCGACTTGTCCGAGGCCATCGTGGCGAGCGAGAACAACACCATCTCGATCTGCGACGTGCCACCGCTGGGCGTCACCGTGGCGCGCGGCCACACGATGGATGGTCTGGGCGAGTACTACCGGGACATCATCACCGAGTCCGACGAGGAACCGGTGGACGTGGTTGCCGCGCTGCGCGCGTCCGGCGCCGACGTGCTGGTGTCGTACCTGCCGGTGGGGTCCGAGGACGCGGACCGGTTCTATGCCCAGTGCGCGCTGGATGCCGGCATCGCCTTCGTCAATGCCCTTCCGGTGTTCATCGCCTCCGATCCGGAGTGGGCCGCCAAATTCACCCGCGCCGGGTTGCCGATCATCGGAGACGACATCAAGTCGCAGGTCGGCGCGACGATCACGCACCGGGTCCTGGCCAAGCTGTTCGAAGACCGTGGAGTGGAGCTGGTGCGCACCTATCAGCTCAATTTCGGCGGCAACATGGACTTCATGAACATGCTGGAACGTAAACGGCTGATGTCGAAAAAAATCTCCAAGACGCAGTCGGTGACCTCCCAGGTGCCGCACGAGATGGAGAAGGCGGCGGTGCACATCGGACCGTCGGATCACGTGCCGTGGCTTGACGACCGCAAGTGGGCCTACGTGCGGCTGGAAGGCCGGGCCTTCGGCGATGTGCCGTTGAGCATGGAATACAAGCTCGAAGTCTGGGACTCACCCAACTCCGCCGGCGTGATCATCGACGCGATCCGCGCGGCGAAAATCGCGCTGGACCGGGGTATCGGCGGCCCGATCACCTCGGCGTCAGCGTATTTCATGAAGTCACCCCCCGAGCAGTACTCCGACTCCGACGCCTACGCCGCCGTCGAGGCATTCATCCGCGGCGACGTGGACCGATAACCCCGAGCTTGCACCGCCGGTATCCTGGCCAGCGTGTCTGCGTCCAGACTGCTCGCGGTGGTGCTGCTCCTTGCCGCCGCGGCACTGCTCACCGTCGGGCTACTCGGTTGGCAGCGGCGGTTGCCACGCAACCGGTTCGCCGGCATTCGCACCGCCGCAACGCTGCGTTCAGATGCCGCGTTCAGTGCGGCCAATCGGGTGGCCGCCCCGACCGTTTTCGCGGCAAGCGCGATCTGTGCCGCTGGTGGCGCCCTGGCCCTCGGCACGGGCGGTGCGGCGCTGGCAGTGATCGTGGCGGTGGCCGGCAGCGGCGCAGTCGGGCTCCTGCTCGCCGGTGGGTTGCTGGGCCACCGGGTGGCCAGCGCTGTCCCACCACCGACAGGTGGCTGCACCGGCTGTGCCTGTAGTGGTGGCGGCTGCACCGCCGCGTGAGGCGGGGTCGCACAGCGATCACCGACACCGAGTTTGCTATCCCGGATTCACTGCTCGGCCTGGTTTGTCCGGTTTTTCCTGGCTTATCTCTTCTGTGACGATTGGGTGTGGTCTGAGTCACAGACGGCCGCCAGTCCATGACGAGCGGGTTTTCCACGGCCAGCCGCCGGATATGGGTCTGAGTACAGCGCTGGCAAAGCAGCCGGCCAGGTCGTCGAGGAGCTTTCGAATGGGTAGAATTGCACGACGACCTTCGGGACTCTTGGCCGACTCTTGGCCACGGGGTGGTTGCGGTCGGGATGGTTTTCTTGAGTAGCGGCGTCGCAATAGCTGATCCGCAAGCGCCTACGCCGGTGGCCTCGATTCCCAACGTGACGGGCGTCTCCACATCGGTAGCCCTGGATTCCGGGTTTGTCTCGGCGCTGCAGTCCCTCAACGTGGCGCCATCCCCGTGGGGCAAGGCCACGGTGAACAAAGGCGTCGCCACGTTCCCGATCGCCGGTGGCCACATCACGGTCTACAAGCCGGGCGAGGTCAACCCCTACGTGCAGGGCATCCTGATACACGAGGGCAGCGGGCTGAAGCTGACCAAGGGCAATACCGTGGTGACGCTGGAGAACTTCGTCATCGATCCTGGCAACCCGGCGACGCTGACCGGCAAGGTGCTGGCTAACGGCAACGTCATTGCCGACAGCACCACGTTGTTCGATCTCGACGGATCAACTCTGCAGCCGATCACCACCAACGCCCAGGCCAATACGGCCACGCTCCAGGGTACGACGGTCAAACTGCCCGACGGTGCGGCAGCCGCGCTCAACAAGGCGTTCGGCACCGACGCCCTTAAGGGCGGAACGACGGTTGGTATCGCCACGATCGTTGTAGCGCTTCCCGGACAGGCGCAGGCGCCCTCCGGTGGCGTGGCCGCAGGCGACGGAGGCACCTCCGGCGTCGAACACAGTGGGCTGCTTGGCGCCGGCGCGGCTGCGTTGCTGGTTGCCGCGGGAGCCGCTGCCTACGCCGTCCGTCGGCGAGAGACGTCTTCGAGTTCGACGAGGTAAACACCGGTCCCACCACCGGTCCTGGGCTGCGGCGTCGAATCCGGGTCGCGACCCAGGACCATCCCCTGCGCTAGAGGAACCCCCTCGATGGGAGAACGCCGCGGTGCGACCATCCAACGACCAGGGGGTGACGACGGGTAGTACCAGCCAACGGCGCCGGCGGCTGGTCGCGGCAACCTTCGCGGTTGTGCTGGGGCTCGGGGGAGCCTCGATGGTCGGCTACGCGCTGGAGCATCAGGAGGTTGCACCGCAACCGTCGTTGGCGGCGGCCGACCCGCAGAGTGCACAGCCAACCGCCCCGTCACTGCGGGCCGCTCCACTGAGAACCCCCGTGTTGCCGGCATCAACACCTACCTCTATCCACATCCCGGCGATCAAGGTGTCCTCCCGTACCGCTACTCACCCACTCCGGGCGAGATTGGTCCGGCCGGACCGTCCTGACCGCACTACCAGCCCGAGCTCCCGGGGCCACCTTTGAACGGGCCGACGACGTCCGAAGTGATCCAGCCGCCGTAGAACTCGCCCGGCTGCGGCGTCACCGGTTCTCCGTCCAGCGTCACTTCGTCGAACCGGCCGGCGTAGACGGCGACCCGATCGGTGAGTTGCGGGTAGCGCAGATCGGGCTGCGGGTACCACCAGCCGACCTCGCGCAGCGGCGCAACGCCGGGCACCTCCAGATCGACGTAGTAGGCCTCGCCCTTCCACTCGCACATCGTCAGCCGCGGCGCGGGAAGCAGCGGCACTCGGAACTCCGAGCGCCGCAGGTAGTAGGTCGGCGGGTGCGAGGTTTCGAGTACGCGGACCACATCGTCGGTGTCGAGCACGAGGGTCCCACCGTGCACGATCCGAGCGCGGCGACACACCCGTTCGGGTCGTGGCGGACGCGGATAATCCCATACCGACTCCTGACCCGGACCGATTGGGTGCACGTCAGGGGGGTGATACTGCGCCCGACGTGCGCGTCTCCATGTCATCGCTGGTCAACCTCTCGTAGTGGTTGGCGACGTCCCGCGACCCCAGTGTGCCCCAGCAGAGATCATCTAGCTGGCAGGAGAGTTCCTCGACGCCCTCACCAGACTCGCGGTGCTGCGCCGGAGCGCCAGGGAGTACCGGCCCCACCGTTGCGCACAGCGGGTGGCTCTGGCGCTGGTGCTGTCCCCGTGGGCGGTGGCTCGGCGACGCGTCGGATCACGGCCAGTCCTCTGGTGTAGATCCGGCGCTTGGCCACTGGGTGGCCGGACTGTGACGACTCGATGAGCATGCCATCCCCGGCGGCCATCGCGACGTGTCCGACACCACCACCGTAGGAGTAGAAGATCAGGTCCCCGGGCCGGATCTGCGACAGGCTCACCCGGGTACCGACCCGCGACTGCGCGGCGGCGGTGCGGGGCAGGTAGAGCCCGGCCTGGCGGTAGGACCACTGCACCAGCCCGGAGCAGTCGAACCCGCCCGGCCCGCTGCCGCCGCTGCGGTAGCGGGTACCGCGCTGCGACAATGCCGCGTCCAACGCCCGCAGCGCAACGACGTCGGCCTGGCCGGCGGGGCGCGCCGCGGTGCTGCGGCCGGGCAGCGGTGCAGCGGCCGCGCTGCCGGCGAAGGCGAGGACACCGCCGGCAGCCAGGGTCACCGCCGCCAGCGCAGTGGGTAAGTGGTGATGCGAGGTCGGTTTGGCGTGCTTACCACGAGACTTGGCGTGCTTTCCACGAGACACTGAGTACCCCTCGGATGTTGCCCAGCCCGGAGTCTGGGGGCCATGGGTGGGTGTATGAGTGCCTCGACATCACTGCACAGATCAAGCTCCGAC
This sequence comes from Pseudonocardiales bacterium, assembly GCA_023252195.1. Classification (GTDB taxonomy): domain Bacteria; phylum Actinomycetota; class Actinomycetes; order Mycobacteriales; family Pseudonocardiaceae. The sequence goes on along the minus strand of JAHEXI010000028.1, from coordinate 11,831 downwards.
TGGCGGAGGCCCGCCGGTAACCATCGCTCAACGGTCCGTTAAGAGCGGTAAACGGTCGATGATCTGGTAGTGCCTGTGTGATCGCGACCGGAGCCTGCCGCCGGATGGCCTGCTCAACGCTGCCGATCAACTCGACGTCGAAGTAGGCCCAAATCCGCCATTCGGAGCCGAATGGCGGCTCTACGACGCCGAAAATCGCCATTCGGCTCCGAATGGCGATTGCGGCACAACCCGGGTGGGGCTCAGTTCTGGGTTGGGTCGGAGGGATAGGTGGCCAGCAGGGCTAGCGGCATACCCTGGCGGCGCAATATCCGACTCCACAGGTCGGTATTGAGCGGCGCCAGCACATCATCGGCCAACGCTGGCACGACCACCCAGTCCCCGCGGCTGATCTCACCGGCTAGTTGACCTTCACCCCAACCCGCGTACCCGGCGAATACCCGCAGCCCCCGAAGTTGCGGCGCCATCAGTTCCGGATCCGCCTCCAGGTCGATCAGGGCCAGCGATCCGCGGACTTTGATCATTCCCTCGGTGCGCTCGGCGTCCACGCCGGCGGGCAGCGCGGCCACACACAGCGCAGCGCGTCGTTGCACCGGGCCGCCGACGTAGAGCGCCCGCGGCAGCGTGGCGTGCGGACCCCACAACGGCAGCACGTCGCGCACCGGTACCTCGCTGGGCCGGTTGAGCACGACGCCGAGCGTGCCCGACGCTGTGTGATCGATGATGAGTACGACGGTGCGGCGAAAGTTGGGATCTTGCAGTCCCGGGGCGGCAACCAGCGCCGATCCCCGTTCCAGGGAGTTCACCGCGCCCACGTCCTTAATCTCACTATCGTTGCGCACACCACAAAGTCACCACAAGGCACCCGACACCGCTAGCCTGCATGGTCGTGACGTCGTCGCAGACCATGGTCTGCTCCAGTGTGGCTGACCGGCTCGGGATGCGGCGACTGCTGGGCACCCGCGGGTTCGCCCGGTTGCTGGCCTCCCGCTTCGCCGCGCAGTGGGGCGATGGGGTGTTCCAGGCGGGACTGGGCGGCGCCGTGCTGTTCAACCCGGAACGCCAAGCCAACCCGATGGCGGTCGCGGCCGGGCTCGCTGTCTTGCTGCTGCCGTACTCCCTCGTGGGGCCGTTCGCCGGGGCACTGCTGGACCGCTGGGACCGCCGCCGGATCCTGATCGTGGCGAATCTGCTGCGTGGCCTCCCGATCGTGCTGGTGGCGCTGGCGGTGGGGTTCGGGGTGGCGGGCGTGCCGCTGTATCTGGGGGCACTGCTGGTCACCGGATTGAGCCGGTTCGTGCTGGCTGGCCTGTCCGCCGGATTGCCGCACGTGGTCGCGCCGCGGCACCTCGTTGAGGCCAACGCGCTAGCCGCCACCGTCGGCTCGGCGTTCACCGTCCTCGGCGGGGTATGCGCGATCGGACTGCGCGGCCTGATCGGGTCGGGCAACACCGGGTCAGCATGGGTGACGGCGGTCGCCATTGCGGGCTCGCTGGTCGCCGCGGTGCTCGCAACCGGCTTTCATCGCCGTCAGTTGGGCCCGGATTCCGTCGACGAGCCCGCAGAGGCGACCCGCGCGGTGGCCAACGGGCTGCGCGACGGCCTGGCGGCAGCGGCTCGAGTACCCAGCGTGGCCGCCGGCCTGGTCGCGCTCGTGGCGCACCGGCTCTCGTTCGGGATCGCGACCCTGGTGGCGCTGCTGCTCTACCGCAACTCCTTCACCTCGCATGGACTGTTCCGGTCCGGGCTGACCGGAGTCTGCGAACTGCTCGCCGCCGGTGCCGCAGGATTACTGCTCGCGGCGGTGCTCAGCCCGCTACTGGTGGCGCGCTTCGGTCGGCGACGGACGGTCCGCGGTGCCCTGCTGGTCGCCGGAATGGTGATCATCACGCTCGGCCTGCCGATGTTCATGTCGACGATGCTGGCGGCCGCATTCGCGCTGTCCACGGCCGGCCAGGTGGTGAAGTTGAGCCTGGACGCCACGGTGCAGGCCGACATCGCGGACGATGTGCGCGGCCGGGTTTTCGCGCTCTACGACACCGTCTTCAACGTCGGCTACGTCCTCGCGGTCGCCCTCGCGGCGACCCTGGTCCCCCCCAACGGCCACGCCCCCGCCCTGCTCTTGCTAGCCGCCGCCGCATATATCATCGCTGCCCCCCTGCACGCCCTCATCGACCACTCCCCGACTCCCACGCATTCAGCGGGCTCAGCGGAGTGAAGAAGGCGGCGTCACGGCATGTTCGTGACGTAGGTAGATACGGCCGTGACGCGTGGGACGGCGCCTGGCTCGGACCTTTTTTCGGGTTCTGGATGCAGACCGCTGTTATCGACCCCGAATTCACCGCGGTCTGCATCCAGAACGCGGTGTGGGTAGGGCGCCTGCGTGGCGAGTCGACAAAAAAGAACCGGAAGCTTAGGTGAGCAGCGACCATGGGGGGCGGTTGAGAGTGGCGAGCTGCGGGATCTGAAGGGCTGACCAGGGGCTGATCGCCCAGGGTGCGGCCTCGACCAGCGTCACCACGTCGGGCCAGGGTGCCCACCGATATTCCAGCACCTCGGATGGGTCGGGCCGTAGTTCACCGTCGACAGTACCTACCAGCACCGGGCAGAACTCGTTCTCCACCACACCGTCGGGCGCCACCGCTCGGTAGCTGAAGTCGGGCAGTGCCACCGCCGAGCGCACCAGCCGCAATCCCAGCTCCTCGCGCAGCCGCCGGGCGACCGCGTCGGCGGATGCCTCACCTGGCAGCGGGTGACCGCAACAGGTGTTCGTCCACACCCCTGGCCAGGTCCGTTTGGTGACGGCGCGGCGGGTCATCAGCAGGGCGCCGGAGCCGTCGAAGACGTAGCAGGAGAACGCCAGATGCAGCGGTGTCGCGGTGTGGTGCACCTGGGACTTGGGCAACTGCCCGATCGGCCGGTGATCCTCATCGAGCAGGACGACCGGAGCGTCGTCAGGGCTCGTGAGTGGCATCGAGTGCCATAACACTGTTACTCACTCACGAGCCGAGGTTGTCCTGCGCCCACCGGCGCAGGACAACCTCGGCCTCCTGCCGGGACAGCGGACCCCGGTCCAAGCGCACCTCCTTGAGGTGTCGCCACGCCTGGCCGACCAGCGGACCCGGCGGCAACCCGAGCAGCTCCATGATCGCGTTGCCGTCCAGGTCCGGTCGTACCGCCGCGAGGTCCTCCTCGGCGCGGATCCGCTCGATGCGCGACTCCAGATCGTCATAGGTGCGTTGCAGCGCGAGCGCCTTGCGACGGTTGCGGGTGGTGCAGTCGGCCCGGACGAGCTTGTGCAGCCGAGGAAGCAGCTCCCCGGCGTCGGTGACGTAGCGACGCACCGCCGAGTCGGTCCACTCGCCGCCGCCGTAGCCGTGGAACCGCAGGTGCAGGAACACCAGCGTGGCGACCTCGTCGATGACCCGGGTGGGGTAGCGCAGCGCACGCAACCGCTTGCGGACCAGCTTGGCCCCGACGACCTCGTGATGGTGAAAGCTCACCCCGCCGGCGGGGTCGTGGCGGCGGGTGGCCGGCTTGCCGATGTCGTGCAGCAACGCCGCCAACCGCAGCACCAGATCGGGCTCGCCGTCCTCCAGCGCGATCGCCTGCTCGAGGACGATCAACGAATGCGTGTAGACGTCCTTGTGCTGATGATGCTCGTCGATCTCCAGGCGCATCGCGGGCACCTCGGGCAGCACGTGTTCGGCCAGCCCGGTGTCCACCATCAGCTCGACGCCAGCTCGCGGATTGGCGCCAAGTAGCAGTTTGGACAGTTCCGCCGACACCCGCTCGACGGTGATCCGGCGGATCTCGCCCGCCATCGCAACCAGCGCCTCCCGGACCCGCGGGGCGAGGGTGAAGCCAAGCTGGGAGACGAACCGGGCCGCCCGCAACATCCGCAGCGGATCGTCGGCGAAGGACTCCTCCGGCGTCGCGGGGGTGTCCAGCTCACGGCGCGCCAGTGCGGCCACCCCGTCGTGCGGGTCGACGAACCGGCCATGGTCTCGCAGCGGCAACTTCACCGCCATCGCGTTGACGGTGAAGTCGCGGCGAGCCAGGTCGCCCTCAACCGTGTCGCCGAAGACGACGTCGGGATTGCGCGACACCCGATCGTAGCGGTCCGCCCGGAAGGTGGTGATCTCACACTGGATACCGGCCCTGGTAGCACCGACGGTGCCGAAGGCGATCCCGGTGTCCCACACGGCATCCGCCCAGCCCGCCAGGATCGCTTGGATCGCGTCCGGTCGCGCGTCGGTGGTGAAATCCAGGTCGGTGCCCAACCTGCCCAACAGCGCGTCGCGCACGCTGCCGCCGACCAGGTACAGGCAATGGCCGGCCGCGGTGAACCGGGCGGCCAGCTCGTCGGCGACCGGCGCGATCCGGAGTAGCTCCACGATGGCATTGTGCTGTGCGTGACTCGCGGCCGGGATGCGATTTCCGAGCGCGGAAGGTGAGGGTGACACGAGGAGCGAGGGTAACTGCTCCGTTGCGACGACTGGCCCACGGGCAAGGCGGCGACGCCGATACCATCGGCGCCATGCCTGCGCGCTCCAGAAAGTCCAGCCGAGACAAGGATGCGCGCAAGGCACCTGGCCAGGGCAAGAGTCGCTCCACTCGGATGCGCACCGTGGCGGAGACCTCGGCCGGTGGGCTGGTGGTGGACACCGAGACCGGGCGAGCAGCCGTGATCGGCCGGCTGGACCGGCGCGGCCGGCTGCTGTGGTCGCTACCCAAGGGGCACGTCGAAGACGGCGAGACCGCGGAACAAGCAGCCGTGCGTGAGGTGGCCGAGGAGACCGGCATCGACAGCGCGGTGATGGCCGCCTTGGGCAGCATCGACTACTGGTTCGTCGCCGAAGATCGTCGGGTGCACAAGACGGTGCACCACTTCCTGCTGCGCGCGGTGGGCGGCGAGCTGTCCGACGCTGATGTCGAGGTCACCGAGGTGGCCTGGGTGGCGCTGGCTGATCTGCCGGCACGGCTGGCCTACGCCGACGAGCGCCGCCTGGTCCAGCGCGCCACCACGATTCTCGCGGACTCCGCATGAGGGGCCCGCAGATGAGTTCTTCCGGATGAGATACCGGCTCCATCGTGGCGCCGCAGCCGTCCTGGTGACGGTGCTGATCTTACTGGGCCCTGGCGTCGTGGCGGCGCTAGCGATGGGGCAACCGGACCGTCCGAATGTGCTGGCTCGGCTTGAGCTGTCCAGTTTGTCGCCGCGGATGGTCACCGCCACCAGCGCGCCGGTGCTCCGGGTGACCGGCACAGTGGTCAACATCGGGGACCGCCCGATCACCAAGCTCGCGGTCCGCTTGCAACGCGACGAGCCGATAACCTCCGACGACGCCGCCGCGCGCGCCGTCGCAGGCGGCGCCGACGCGCCGCACGTCACCCGATTCCAGCCGCTACCGGTTGATCTCGCCCCCGGCCAGAGCACCCCGTTTACCCTAGAGGTGCCGCTGCGCGGCGGGGCCGACCTGGAGTCGTTGCAGATCACCGAACCAGGCGTGTACCCGGTGCTGGTCAACCTCAACGGAAAACCGGACTTCGGCGGCGTCGCGCGGCTGGCGTCGGTCCCACTGCTGTTGCCGGTGCTCGGCATTCCCCCCGCGGGCCCAGGTGAACCACCGGGCCCGGTGCTAGCCCAACCCTCGCAGCCGGCCCCGCTGACCGTGTTGTGGCCGCTGGCCGCCGCACCCGATCGACTCCCGAGCGAGCCCGGCGACCCGGTTCTGCTGCACAGTGACCGCGCCGGAACCGACCCGCTGGCCGCCGACATCGCACCCGGTGGGCGGCTGGACGGGCTGCTCGGGGCGTTGGAACAGGCGGTGCCACCGGGGTCACCGCTGGGCGCGGCCGTGTGCGTGGCGGTCGATCCACTGCTGTTGGACACCCTCGACGGGATGAGCCACGGCTACCAGGTGTCTCACCCGGGCGGAATCAGCGACGGCACCGGTGCGCGGGATGCGCGGACCTGGCTCGATCGGCTGCGCGCGGCCGTCCAGGGGCGCTGCGTGCTGCCACTGCCCTACGCAGATGCCGACCTGGTAGCGCTGTCCCGGGCCGGCCTGACCGACCTGGAGGCGCTGGCCACCAGCACCGGCACGCGGCTGGTGGGAGACTTGCTCGGGGTGCAGCCACTGACCGGGGTCAGCTGGCCGGCCAACCAGATACTCGACGAGCGAACACTGGCTGACCTCACCGCCCTGCAGACCCACGCCGTGCTGTTGGACCCGCGCGGCATCATCCCCGCACCGGCGGCCCCAGCGGACGTGGTCAGCCTCGTTGGTGGCGCTTCAGGTACCACCAACCCGGGCATCGCCATACCGGGCGGCCACGGCGCCACCCCCGTCGGTGTACTCGTCGACCCGCTGGTGGCCAGCGCGCTGGCCAGCACCGCGAACCCGCTACCCACCCAGGACGGGCTCGGCGCACTGGCGTATCGCGCCGCCAGCGGTCGGCCCGTCGTGCTGGTCCCGCCGCGCCGCTGGCAGGTCCGCGGTACGGAGGCCACCGCGCTGTTGATCGGTGCCCGGCAACTGCTGGCGGCCGGTTTCGTCACCCCTCGCGAGCTGCCAACGTTGGCCGGCACCCATCCTGCCGATGCCGCCGTCGCGCTGACCTATCCGCCACAGGCCGGCGCCCAGGAGATCCCTCCTTCGGTCACCGCGGAGGTCCTGTGGGATCGCAACGTCCTGCGCGATCTCCAGGTAGCCACCGTCCTGGACCCGGCCGCGAATTTGCGGCCGGCCACCTTGCTCGATCCGCTGCGGCTGGGCTTGCTCCGTGGCGTGTCCGCCGCTTGGCGCGGGTTACCCAGTCGGGCCGCGCTGGTCACCAGCGAGGAGAGCAGCCGGCTCGACGACCTGCGCCGATCGGTGCGGATCGTGCAGCCACCCGGGACCTACAGCCTGGCGGCCTCGGATTCGCCACTGTTGATCACCGTAAGCAATGAGCTTCCGGTCGGAATGCAGGTGCAACTGAGCCTGTCGGAGACCGCCGGGCTGCGATCGGGCGAAGTCGGGCTGCAGCTGGTGCCGGCTCGCAGTACCCGGCAGCTGGTCATCCCAGCGAAGGTCAGCCGGGCGGGTCAGTTCAGCGTCGATGCCCGGCTGAGCACCCCGGGCGGCACCCCGCTGGGCGAGCCGAGCACCCTCCAGCTGCGTTCCACCGCGTTCAGCAGGGTTACAGTCGCGCTCACCGCGGGCGCGGGTGCCGCGCTGGTTCTGCTGGTGGCCCGCAGGCTGGTGCGCCGAGTACGCCGTAGACGGGAAGTCGGGTGACGTTGGATACCGCGAACCGCACGCAACTGCCGTCCGACGGCCTGTCCACCGACCAGCCCGAAAAAGCTCACAGAAAAGGGCAGAGCTCGCTGGCCGCAGCCACTCGCACGATGGCGGTGGCGACCCTGGTCAGCCGGATCACCGGGTTCCTCCGCCAGCTCGCCCTCGCCGCCGTACTAGGGCTGGGCGTGGTCAGCGACTCCTACACGGTCTCCAACACGCTGCCGGCGATGCTCTACGAGGTCCTCCTCGGCGGAGTGTTGACCAGCGTGGTGGTGCCATTGCTAGTGCGCGCCGCGAGAGAGGACCGCGACCAGGGCGAGGCCTACGTGCAGCGACTGGTCACCGTTGCCTGCGTGGCGCTGGGAGTGGCCAGCGTGCTCGCCATCGCCGCGGCACCGTTGCTGGCCGTGTTGTTCCTGGGCGACGGCGAGGACGCCAACCCGCAGCTGACCACCATGTTCGGTTATCTACTGCTCTCGCAGATCGTGTTCTACGGCCTGTCTGGGCTATTCGGGGCGATTCTCAACGCCCGCAGCAGCTTCGGTCCGCCGGCCTGGGCACCGGTCCTCAACAACGTCATCGTGCTGGTGTCGTTAGGGATCTACGCCCTCGTACCAGGGGAGATCAGCGTCAACCCAGCGCGGCTCAGCGACCCGAAATTGCTGGTATTGGGCCTGGGCACGACCGCTGGCATTGTCGCTCAGGCGCTGGTGCAGATACCCGGGTTACGTCGGGCCGGTTTTCACTTCGGCTGGCGATGGGGATGGGACTCCCGGCTGACCCAGGCCTGCGGGATGGCGGCCTGGTTCGTCCTCTACGTGCTCGTCGGCCAACTTGGCTTCGTGGTCACCACCCGCTCGGCAGCGCAAGGCGATCCGGGCGGGGTAGTGATTTACAGCCTGGTCTGGCTGCTCCTGCAACTACCCTATGGCGTCCTCGGCTACTCCCTGCTCACAGCGATCATGCCACGGATGAGCCGGGCGGCGGCCGACGCCGACTGGCGAGGACTGGTCGAGCACCTGTCGACGGCCAGTCGCTACCTCATCGTGCTGCTGGTACCGATCACCGTGGTGTTCACCCTGGCCGGCGAGCAGATCGGCCTCGCGCTGTTCTCGCTGGGCAAGGCGGGCAGCAACGCCGAGCGCCTGGGTACCGCGCTGGCGGTGTCCGCCTTCGGTCTGCTGCCCTACGCGATGACGATGCTTCAGCTGCGGGTGTTCTATTCGATGGCCGACGCACGCACCCCGACAATGATCAACGCTGTGATGGTCGCCGTGAAGCTGCCGCTGCTGCTGGCTTGCCCGGTGTTCCTCGACGACGCCGATGTGGTGCTCGGGCTCACCGCGGCCAACTCGCTGTCCTGCGTAGTGGGCGCCATGGTGGGGCAGGTGTGGCTGCGCCGGCGACTCGGCCGAGTGGAGACCAAACGCAGCTTGCTCACTTTGCGCAACTGCCTGCTCAGCGCCGTGCCCGCGGTGGGCGCGGTGCTCGCCCTGCGCGCCCTGACCGACTTCAACGGCGTGGCCGGCGCCTGGCTTGACTTGGTGCTCACGACGGTGATCGTCGGCGTCGTGATGGGCCTTGCCCTGATCGTCCTGCGGACGCCAGAAGTCACCGATGCGCTGCGCTCCCCAGTCTTCGCGGGGTTGCGTCCGATTACCGGCTCGGCCGGCGGTACTCGGTCAACTAGCCCTCGGGAGCCGTAAGCTTGACAATCATCCCGAAGCGCCGAAACGTCCGGAACGGCCCAGGGAGGGTGACATCACCGTGAGCGAGTCGGCGGGGACAGGGCCACACCGGTCCGATCCCTCGTGGCCGACTCCCGGCTGTGTTCTCGGCCAAGGTCGTTACCGGTTGCTGGCTGAACTCGGCCGCGACGACCGCTGCGCCGCCCGCCTCTGGCGAGGCCGCGACCTGATGCTGGAGCGTGAAGTCGCGCTGACCTTGTTCATCGCTGCACCGCACCCCGCGGAGCTCACGCTGATCCGTACCGCCGTCGCGCGGGCATTGCGGTCGGCTCGTCTGGACACACCGGGCGCAGCGCGGATGCTCGATGTGCTGGAACCGGTGCACGGTGACGGCCCGACCGTCGCGGTGATCGTCGCCGAATGGACCCCGGGTTGTGCCCTGGTCGACCTGCTGGATGGCGGCCCGCTGCCGCCGTCGGTGGCGGCCGGCGTGCTGGTGCCGTTGGCTGGCGCCGTCGACGCGGCCCACAACGCCGGTCTGGTCCTCGGCTGCGACCATCCGGACCGGATCCGGGTGACCACCGACCGGCAGGCACGTCTCGCCTTCCCGGGTCCGCCCGTATCAAGCGGGTCCCGCGACGATATCCGCGGCCTGGGCGCGATGCTGTACCTACTGCTCACCGGGTGTTGGCCGCTGCCAGACGGACCACCTGGCCTGCCGCCGGCGACGCTGGGAACGGACCGGTTGCCGATCAGTCCGACGACCCTGCGACCCGAGGTGCCGGTGGAGTTGTCCACCCTGGCGCTGCGCTGCATTGCCGGCCCAGGAACCGGCGGCGGCGTGCACACCGGGTCCGCCGCGCGCCAGGTGCTCGAGCTCAACGCCGTGACGGCTGACGAGGATTTGTTCTCACTAGGCGGCCGCGGCGGCCGGGTCCGGCGCCCGATCGATCCGCGCCGGGCGCAGCACCTACGCCGGATCAAACTGGGCGCATCGATGACGGTGCTGGGCGCCGCCACCCTGTCGATTCTCGGCTACGGCGGCATGCAGGTCGTCTCGGTGTTCACCGACACCGGCGGCGCGCCATTGGTCATCGCCGGCAGCCCGCCGGCCGCGTCGAGCAGCGCCGCCGGCAAGCCGACGGTGCTACCTGCGTCGGCCACGCCAGTGCAGGTCAAGACCGTGTCTGTCTATGACCCTTCTGGACTCGGCAGCCCGGACCACCAGAAGGACGTCGGCAAGCTGCTTGATGGCAACCCGCGCACCGGGTGGTCGACTGATTCGTATTTCCAGCAGTTCCCCAGCTACAAAAAGGGGCTCGGCGTGATGCTGAGCTTCCAGATGCCCATCGCGGCGGCCGCAGTGACGGTGGTGTCGCCGAGCCCGGGCACCGTGCTCGAGATACGCACCGCGACATCGCCCAACGCGCGACTGGAACAGACCACCCTGATCGGCACCGCCACCCTCGGGTCCGGCAGCACCCGGATCCCGCTGCGGGCCGGGCCACCGACGCGATACCTGCTGGTGTGGATCACCACCCTGAGCGGTACGAAAGATCACCACCAGTCGCAACTCACCGAACTCGACGTCCAGCAGCGCGCCACCTGACGCTTTCAAGGCAGTCTCAACGGCTACCCACTTCGCAGCACGTCTCTGGTGATCTCCAGCTGACCGCGATGCTGGGCGAGCTCCTCGTAGATATGCAGCAGGGCGCCGCCCTGGGTGCGGGCCAGCGGCAGCGTGGAGTCCATGGCAGGCGGAGAGCCGCGCGGCGGGCCGAACGGGTCGAGCGCGGCGATGTCGGCACGCAGTTGCCGGCGGGCGCGTTCCGCGCGATGGGCGAGTTCAGCGACGCTGCCGGTGGCCCGGAACTCAGCAGATCGGTCGCGCACGATGGCCCGACCAGCGACGATCTCGCCGCCCCAGTATTCCATGACGCCCAGACAGTGGGTGAGGATCGCGAAGGGTGAGTTCGCGCCGGGCACGTCGAGTCGGCGATTGGCCAAGTCGTCGCCGAGCTCACTGACGATTCGCACCATCGCGTCGAGCGCATCATCTACGTAGTACAGGAAGTCCTCGATCGAGATCATGCCGGCAGCCTCGCAGACCCGATCGAAGCGGTTCTGGTCATGGTCTCCAGCGAGCGGGTGAAGGTCACCATTGCCCGCCCGACGCCGTTGTAGTTCGGCATGGGTGCGCTGACGTCGAAACCGAGGCGCTGGTGAAAACGGATTGAGCCCTCGTTGCCTGACGCCGTGACCGCACGCGCCTGCCGACAGCCCACGCTCGACGCATAGGCCAGGAACTCGCCGTAGAGAGACTCCGCAAGACCGCTGCGTCGGCGGTCGGGTCGCACGCCAACGAAGTGCAGGTAGGCCAGTTCGGGTGCGGACGGTGACACGAACGCGACCAGGAATGCTGCTAGACCGTACTCATCGTCGGTGACGCGACTGGTAGCCCAGAAGTGGTCCAGGAACAGCCGCGGCAGCGACGCCCGCACCGGGCGCCCCCACCAGTCGTCGATCACCGCGACGATCCGGTCGTAGTCCTGCGGCCGCGCCACTCGCGATTCCACGTCGTCGCCGACCATGTCATCGATCGAAGCAGGCTTGCCGACATACCGCAGCTGTGATGAAGTGGGAATGATCATCGTCGTTGAGCCGAGTGCGGCCGGAAATTGCCCCGGGCCCCTAACTTGGGGGGTTGTCAATCCCCTAATGCGGGTCTGGGACGACCCGGTGCGATCCCCGATGGCGGGGCGTGGTGTGGCCCCTAGTTTTGCTCTCACCCCGCCGGGCAGCCCGCCTGGCACCTCCGCCAAGGAGCTCGACAGCGATGAACATGACCCAAAGC
>JAHEXI010000027.1 GCA_023252195.1 Pseudonocardiales bacterium | reverse complement strand
CGAGTCCAGCGCGCGCACCGCCGTGACGGAGGTGACGACAGAATGACCATCAAACCGACAGCATGACCACCAAACCCCGCCCGGCACCCAGCCCGGCGGGGTTCTTCACGCCCTCACCTGCTCACCACGAATGACGCCGACATGTACACGTCGAACGGCGGGCAACACTGCGGTTGCGGCGCTGGACTGCGACATGGACGTTGTGGTAGCCGCCAGGCGAGTCAGGGCTGGGAGCGCAGCCGAGCCCTGGCAGATCGACGCCCTCGACCTGGATCAACACACCGCCAGTATGGGACACCGGGCCAGCGACGGCCTGAAAGCATTCGAAGGAGTCCGGGCGTGTACGGAAGACGATCGCCCACGTTGACAACAGGGTCGTTCGGCGGTTCCCTCCGAGTGACCGTCCTCGGGTAAGAGGATTGTGTCGTTGCTAGGCAAGGGGTGCCGTCGTAATGGATGAGGTTCTCGTGGTGGGGGCGGGTCCGGTCGGCCTGACCGTAGGCATCGAGTTGTTCCGACGAGGAGTGCCGTGTCGGGTAATCGACCGGCTCGTCGAGGCGCCGCAGTACGCCCAGGCCGTGGGCATCCAGCCGCGCACGCTGGAGGTGTGGGAGAACCTTGGTGTGCTGCGCGACGCTCTGGACGCCGCCGTCCCGCTCCGTGGTCAGCTCGTCTATATCAACGGGAAACGGGTTGCGCGGATGGATCTGGCGGTGCCGCCCGACGTTCCTTATGGCTTCGTCGCACTCCCGCAACACGTCACCGAGCGGCTGCTCACCGACCGGTTGTACCAGCTCGGGGGCCATATCGAACGCGGGGTTGAGCTGGTCGGGTTCGAGTCGGACTCCGACGGGGTCAACGCCCGCCTGCGGGCAGCAGACGGCGAGCAGGAGGTGCGGGTCGGGTACCTGGTCGGTGTCGACGGGGCCCATAGCCGGGTTCGGAAGGGTCTGGGGCTCGACTTCGCCGGTGAGGCATTTCCGCAGCGGTACATGCTCGGCGACGTGGAGGTGGATTGGACGCTGCCCACTGGCTACGTGATCCGGTCTAGCCACCAGGCCGACGGTCGGACTGATGACGTGCTGGTGTGCGTCCCGCTGCCCGGGACGGGCCGTTACCGGATGTCGATGCTGGTGCCTGACAACCTCGCCACCAAATCGGCCCAAGGTGAGGTTCAGCACGGCATGGAAGCTGGCCCGGCTCCCCAACTGCACCACATCCAAGCCGTCCTCGATCGTCTGTCGCCCGAACCAGCCCGGGCGCACACGTTGCGCTGGTCGTCGGTGTTCCGGATCAGCCACCGGCTGTCCGATTGGTACGGCCAGGGGCGTGTTTTCATTGCTGGCGACGCCGCTCATATCCACCCGCCGACCGGTGCTCAGGGCATGAACACCGGTATCCAGGACGGTGTCAACTTGGCGTGGAAGCTCGCGCTGGCCGTGCAGGGCGCTGCCGCTGACGGGCTGCTGGCCTCCTACCAGGTCGAGCGCCATCCCGTCGGTGAGGAAGTCGTCGGCCGGACAGTGCGCCATGCCCGCGAGGGTTTCGAGGCCGACCCGGACGATCCCTCGACGGTGATCCGCCGGGAGGCGCAGCTGCTTGTGCACTACCGCGATAGCCCGCTGGTCGGTGATGGCGGCGGCTGCTCGAGCGGACCACTGCCCGGGGAACGCGCCCCGGACTGTCGCGGCCTGCGCCGCGCCGCGGTGAGCCATCCGCTGCGGTTGTTCGAGCTGCTGGCCCACCCGCATCACACACTGCTGCTCTACGCCGACGACATTGCGCAACTGCCGGTCTTCACCGAGCTTGCGCAGCTTGCCAGCGCCCTGGCCGGAGGCCGGATGAAGACCTACCTGATCGGTGCGGCCACGTCAGCACGACTCGACGGTAACTCGCTGCCGTTGATCGTCGATGAGGCTGGTGAGTTCCAGGGTGCCTACGGCGCTACTGGGGGGAATGGCTACCTCGTGCGACCTGATGGCTACGTCGGCTTCCGCGCGGCACCCCTGACCTGCGCGGATTTGCGCAGCCACCTGGAAGGCGTCTTCGCTGCCCAGCCTATACCGGGCGAGGAGTCATGACGCCGCCTGGCGGTGATCGACCGTAGGCAGCGGCAATGGTCTTGGTGGGTCAGCAACCCACTCTTCAGGTCTTCAGGCATTAAAACAAGAGGGGGCAGTATGTGGCGATTCGGGCTCTTGATTGTTGTGTCCGTGCTGCTAGTTGGCTGTAGTTCGTCTCCCGCCGGCACGCACGCAACAGCAGCTGCCTCCGGTGGGGACTCCCCCTTCGATCCACTGCCGCCCGGGATCACTGTCAAGGATTCGTACACCCCGGTGCTGATGGAGGTGAACAACCCGCCATCGGTCCCCGTCGCTGGAACCGATGGCAAGTTCCACGTTGCCTACAACCTTCTGCTGCAGAACGCTTCTCAAGTCCCGGCGACCATCCGCAAGCTCGACGTCGTCGAGGCCACCAATACCAGCAAGGTTCTCGCCACGTTCAGCGACAGGCAACTGGTGGACCCTGCGTGCAATTTCGGTGACTGCAACCGTCTCCGTTCCCTTCCTGCCACGCCGGTGAGAGACTCGGTGATCCCGCCCCAGCAGGCGCGGGTGCTGTTTGTCGACTACGCCTTCAGCTCTGCTGAGGACGCGCCGAAGTACGTGATGCACCACCTGTACTTCGACGGGGCAGCCAGCCCGGTGACGACGACACCGGCTCCGGTGGACTACACCGTGACGCCCTACAGCATCCCGACCAGCGGCCCGATCACCATCGGTCCACCCCTGAAGGGTAGCAACTGGATCGCGCTCAACGGGTGCTGTGAACCAGGCTGGCCGCACCGCAGCTCGCCACTGCCTCTCAACGGCAACCTCGTCGGCAGCCAACTGTTCGCCATCGACTGGAAACAGACGAACAACCAGGGTGCCTTCTACACGGGGGACAAGACCAAGAACGAGAGCTATGTGGACTACGGCTCGGAGGTCCTCGCGGTCGCCGACGGCACGGTGACAGCCATCCTGGATGGACAGAACGCTAATGCCCCAGGGGTGCTGCCGGCCGCAGACCCGGTACTCGGGCCAAAGTTGACCGTGGACAACGTGGATGGCAACCACATCGTGCTCAATATCGGCAACGGCGCCTACGCCTTCTACGCGCATTTGATCAAGGGCAGCCTGCGGGTCAAGGTAGGTGACAAGGTCACCAAGGGCCAGGTGATCGCCAAGCTGGGCAATACCGGCAACGCCAACGCACCACACCTGCATTTTCAAGTCATGAACGGTCCATCGGCCATCGCCAGCCCCAGCATCCCGTATGTAATCGACTCGTTCGACTACCAGGGCCAGATCTCCCCCTCAAGCATCTACAACGCCGACAACTACCTCACCGGAAATTTCTTCGGCCGAGACCATCGCCCAACATCCGAGACCCGCACGAACCAGCTACCCATGGCATGGGCGATCATCAACTTCGCAGGGTAAACACCATCGGCCAGGTAGGCACAACTCATTCTTGGCAGATAGTGATAATATGTACTGACTGCCGTCGACCCGAGGCTAGCTCGAAGTGGTCCCACGTCCTGCCGGACGGGCGCCTTACGCCAAGGAAGACACCTACGACGGGCTCGCCGAACCCTCCGAGACGCACAGTCTCAAAGGGAATCCCTGGGCATTAATGGGCCGCCGAAACTGCCCGATGTCTAACGTGATCACAGGCGCTCGCATTGAGCCGTGATGGCTTAAAACCCACACGCGCTTTTGAGGTCCATTCCCAGCCGTTCGCAACCATCACCTTGTTCGCTCTCCTGCGGATAGAGCGACGACTAGCACCGGGATGGTGGGGTCGCACCGGGGTGAACCTAGACGGAAACTGAGACGGACGGCAAGCGCACGCTGACCTGGCCTAGCGCACGGAGCTTAGGTCTTAACCTAACCTGTCCTGATCACGTAGCTGTCTGCAGTAGGGCTATCAGTCGTCCCTTGTTCGCCTACTGGACGCCTATCGTTTACTCCTGGCAGCAAGTGTCTTCTTTATGAAATCGGCGGTTGTACAGTACGTAATGAAATAGCGACCGCTCACCTCGTGATTCTTCCGGCTCATCACGCGCCGCTGCTCGCGCAGGAGCAGGAAGTGGCGAAGTCGCGATCATTCTATCTTCGCTGCCATGGGGCGCCGTTCCGAGACGGCGTCAAGGCTGATATTGTAACTGACAGGGCAGAGATAATCACGATCACAAGGTTGTCGGGCCTGATGAGCTGTGCCCTCTATGAGAACGGCGCCTAAGGCGCCAGCAAAGACGAGCCGAGGACGGTGGACGCCGCGAGCGGGACAATTGCACATATTACTATTGCAGCCCGCTTAAGGCTCGCCCGGACAGGGTGAGCGGGCCCGCACTAATACCTGACGCCGAAGGGATGCAGTGATGCGACCAACTACTGATGTGGGTGAGGTTTTCGATGGCTTCGACTATGTCGTCGTGCTGATGTTGGAGAACCGCTCCTTTGACAATCTGCTGGGTTACCTGTACCCGGACGGTGTGCCCGACAACGCGCCAGCGGGTAAGACTTTTGAGGGTGTGGCAGGCAAGAACCTGGCTAATCCGATCCCCAACACCGCCACCGGCCAGTCTGCGCCGCCTCGCGGTGTGACGTCGATCCCGGTCTCCCCGGTGCCCGACCCGCCCGACTATCACCAGCCTTTTCCTGATCCGGGGGAACAGTACTACCACGTCAACACGCAGCTGTTCAATGTGATCAACGGCAACGACAAGGAGCCCTACAACTTGCCGAGCCCGGTACCGACGACACCGGGGATGCAGGGATTTGTGAGTGACTACATCGCGAGCTTCCCGCTTGGCGACACGGACGGTGGCGCCGGTCCGAAATATCAGCAGTATCAGCCGATCATGCAGTGTTTCAAGCCAGAGCAGGTTCCAGTGCTCACCACGCTCGCCGAGCAGTTCGCGGTTTTCGATCACTGGTTTTGCTCGGTGCCCAGCCACACCTGTTGCAACCGCGCATTCTGGCATGCCGGCACGTCCTGGGGACACGTCATCAACTTTGGCGACCCCGATTACTACGATGAGAACACCGCCAGCTGGGTAGCCGACAGTATCGGCGAGACACTGTTCAACAAAATCTCCGACAGCGGGCTGAGCTCCCCGCTGGATTGGCGGGTGTACAGCAGCAACGAGGCCTCGCTGACCGGGATCATCCACGCCGGGGCCCTCGCCGCGTACCACACGCCGCTGGATGACCACTTCCCGCGCTTGGAAGACTTCTTCACCGACTGCGCGGCCGGCACGTTACCGAAGTACTCGTTTCTTGAACCGGTTTTCTGGACGCCGCACAACGACCAGCATCCCTCAACCTGGGACGACAAGAATTACGGTCCCGACGTTGTGGGCAGCGTGCTGCTGGGTGAGGAGCTCATCTGGTCGGTGTACAACGCGATCAAGAATTCGACGGGCGCTCACGGGGGCAAGGGCAACAGCTGGCGCAATACGCTGCTGATTATCACCCACGACGAGCACGGCGGTTGTTACGACCACGTCGCGCCCCCCACCGGAGTCACCCCGCCCGACCTGTCCGGTTACACCAAGTGGGACGATTTCGACTTCACCCGCCTCGGCGTGCGCGTGCCGATGGTGATGGTTTCCGCGCACATCGCGCCGAACACGGTCATCAACACCTGCCACGACCACACCTCGTTCCTCAAAACGATGTTCAAAAAGTGGAGCCGCTACATCACCGGACCACTGACCGCCCGGGACGCTGCCGCGCCCGACTTTCGTGAGGTGTTCACCGCACCGGCCCTGCGAGATGTATCAACCTGGCCCGATATCCCGAAACCGCAGATTCCTGCCGGGCTCTGGGACATCGACTTCAGCACAGTCCCGCTCACCGACCTGCAGCGCTCGATAGTGGCCGGGGCCGCCGCGGTCGCCGGAGTCCCCCTGCCGCAGCAGCCGAAGACACAGGGCGAGGCGATCGCGTTCCTACGCGGGCTGCACGCGCTCAAGCGTCTGCCCGGTCAGAACCCGCGTCCAAACAGCAACCCTTGCGAGTGATACTGGCGGGGCCGCCTCGACACCAGACCGGCCTTGTCTGATCTGCGCGCGGATCGTTTAGAGGTCCTTGGTGCAGTCGGCGGCCCCGGCCTTGGCGGCCAGCAGGCACAGCATGGTGTTGGCCCAGGTGCTGTAGCTGGTCTGCAAGATCGTCAATCCGAAGGCCTTCGGTGGCGGCGGCCGGAGCGATGCGACCTGCTGGGGGGTGTGAACCGGGCAGGCCTGCATGGCGGTCGAGGCCCAAGGTCATCATGGGTGATCACATCTGCACACGGCGGCGTTGCCGTGGCTCGTGGAATCAATCGGGGACTCAACTGCACCACACAGTGGTACTAAAGAGGCTGCGCCTCGGACCGCCGAGGTGGTGGCTGGGTTGGTGGATGACGTGGCGGTTGGGTGAGGCCAGGGTGGCGGGGTTGGGCTGACTCGCTGCGGAGGTGCGCCATGGCGACCTGTGTCGTGACTGTGAATGACGTCCTCGATGGGCATGTCGGGTTGGATCTGGAGTGCTTTGACCGGATCTATCTCAATGGTTGGGTGCCGACCCTGCAGGTGCCTGGGCAGGTGGTCAGCTTCTTGACCCAGCATTTGGGGTTCCCGATCCCGTCTCCGGCGTTGCTGGAGCGCATCGGGTTGCAGTTCCGCAAGTCGGTCGCGGAGTTCGCCGCCGAGAGCGACATCCCGGTGATCCGCTTCGCCAAGGGGCAGCGCAAGCTGGAGGTGATGCGCCCGTACCTGGAGCGGCTGGTCGCAGAGGGACGGACCGGGGGTCGCGGCGATCGGGGTGGCTCAGGAGTTCCAGCGGGTGTTCACTGGCACCACCTACCACGGTGATGAGGGTGGTGGCGGGGTCCCGCGGTTCGGTTACGCCAAGGCCGACCGTCGCGTCACGGCCTATTACTTCTATCTGGTGGATGAGGTGTTCGGGCCGGCGTTTGTCAAAGTCTGCGCGTATTTCCCTTATCCGATCAAGATCTGGCTTAACGGTCACGAGTATTCGAAGCGGGCCGCCACTGCGGCGGGCATCGGCTTCACGCCACTGGACAACGGCTTCGCCACCACCGAGGACCCCGCCGGGTTGCAACGGATCTGTGACAGTCTCGGGCCGGGGACGATCCGGGTGTTCTGCGAGCGCTGGTGGGCGCGGTTGCCACTACCGCTGACCGACACGGATCGGGCCGCTGGGTACTGGTGGGACATCTCGATGCGCCAGGTCGAGGTCTCCCGCACGATCGTCTTCGACGCACCTCGCCATGCTCGCGGGTTCTTTGAGGTGTTGTGTAGCGACAACCTCGACATCGGCCGACCGGAGGAGATGCAGATCATCTTCGGTCGTCGGGTGCGCACCGCTCCGGCCGGTGGCTACCGCACCAAGCTGCTGCGCTCCGGTGATGAGGTCACCCTCAACGCCTATTTCCGGCACTCCAGGGTGAAGTCCTACCTCAAGTGCGGTCGGGCGTTTCGGATCGAGACCGTCGTCAACGACACCAGTGATCTCGGGGTGGCGCGGCGGCTGGAACATCTGGAGGAACTATCGGTCAAAGCCCGTGACGTCAACCGTCGCATGGTCGATGCTTTCCGTGTCGGTCAGGGTTGTGTCCTTGCGAGCCCAGCCTTTGAGCGGGTCGCGCGACCATCCCTGGTGGAGGGTCGGAGGGCCCCAGCCCTGCGGTTCGGCGACCCTCGGGTCATGGCCCTGGCCAGCGCCCTGTGCGCCCTCGTGCACACCGTCACCGGGTTCACCAACCGGAGCCTTCGCGCCCAGGTGAGCACCCTGCTCGGTGTGCCGTACTCGATGAGTCAGATGAGTTATGACCTGCGCTGGTTTCGCCTCAAAGGCTTGATCACCCGGCTGCCCCGATCCAACAGCTACGTCCTAACCCCCGACGGGCAACGCGTCGCGATCTTCTACACCAAGCTCCACAACCGGCTCCTACGGCCGCTGCTCGCCGCCCACGACCCACCCGCACCACTCGCCCTCCGCCAAGCCCTCCGGGTGATCAACCACCACGTCGATGACTACACCTGCGAGGCCCGTATGGCCGCCTAAAAACTTGGCTCAAGTTTCAATCCCCTGACGGGGCAGTGTTGGCCGCCGGTGTGATCGGGCGTGGTCGGTTCCCAATAGTGTGCCGTGGTGGTTGACGGGTTCAGCGAACGCTACGGGGATCTTCTGGCGGGCAGTTACGACTGCGTGGATCGTATCGTGCTTAACGCCTACAACTCGCTGTGTCACTCGCCGGGCGGGTTTCGGGTGTGGTGGCGGCGGTGGCACGAGGACTCCGATGATCAGCTGGACAACGCGCACCTGATGCGGATGGCGGGCCGGTTCGCCCGCCGGGTTCGGGCCTCGGCCCGGGCCCACGGGGTCTCGGTCATCGACTGCAAGCGCGGCGAGCGTAAGCATCAGATCTCCGAGGAGTACCTCGCCTCGCACGCGGTCGGCCCGGGAATGTTTCTGATCCTGGTCGCCCGCGCCTCGGCGTCGGTGTGGGAGGTCACCCGCTCCAGCGGTGGGGTGATCGTCAACCTGGCCAAGAAACAGACCTTCGTCAACCATTACTCGTTTCACATCATGGATCCGGAATGGGGCCATGTGACGATCAAGATGTCCGGCCATCCGCCGTTCGGCGCGCAGGTCATCCTCAACGGCCACGAGTACGTCGGCGCCCGGGCACAGCTGGCCGGGATCGGCTTCACCAAAGAGGGCAACTGCTTCACCGCAGTCGCCGACCCCGCAGGCCTGGCTCAGGTCGCAGACACCTTGTCGCAACCCGCGACGATAGGGCGCCTGAGCCAGGTCTGCGAGCGGTGGACCTATTCGGCCTGCCTGTGCTTCGGCCTGGACCTCGAGGAGCAGGAACGCAGCTGCTTCCGCTACGGCTACTCGGTCTACCAAGCCGAGTACAGCCGCAACCTGCTGTTCAAGGTCGGCGCCCAGATGGAGAAGGTGTTCGACCGGGTAGTCGACCGGACCCGCTCCCGGCTGGACGTGCCGACGCCGCGGACCCTGTTCGGCGCCAAGCAACGCCCCGCCCGAAACGGCACCCCCGACCTGTCGCTTCGGCTCGCAGCAGTGATCGAGACACCTCGGTATGACCTGACCCTGTTCAAGGTCCACTTCGGGAACCTGACACTGAAGGCGTATACCAAAGGCGAGCATGTGCTGCGCTTCGAAGCGGTCGTGCACAACACCAAGCAGTTGCGCTGCGGGCGTATCCTGGACCGCTCCCCGAGATCATCGGCCGGCTCGCCGGCATGGTCGACCGGTTCGCCACCACCCTGGACTGCGTCGATGTCACCTTCATCGGCGATGGGCTCCTCGACCAGCTCCCACCACCCAGCCAGATCGGCGCCACCCGCGTCGGCGGGGTCGATGTGAACAAGCCCCGGATCCGAGCCGCACTGTCGGCAACGCTGGCCCTGTCCACCGCACCCGACGGCTTCACCGTCACCGAGTTCACCGCCAAGGTCCACACCATGACCGGACAGACCGATTCCGACTACACCAGCCGCCAAGGCGCCTACAACCTGCGCAAACTGCGCGGCAAGGACCTGATCACCAAACCCGGCCGGACCCGCCGCTACCAGATCCCGGCCCACCTTGCCGGCACCATCGCCGCCCTACTAACCCTGCGCGAGCAGGTCATCGCACCCATCCTGGCCGGTGTCCGCAGCCCACGGCTGGGACGCAAACCCGCCACCTGGACCCGCGTCGACCGCGACTACGAAACCCTCCGCATCAACCTGCACACCCTCTTCCACCACCTCGGCATCACCACCGAGGCCACCGCAGCATAGACAACTTTTTGTCGATCGGGACTCCGCAAGCGGCTAGATCGGCAAGCTCGAAGTGCCGGTCGAGGAGCTGGTTCACGGTGGCGTTCGTCCGTGGGTTACGCCGCTCGTCGACCTCGGTCGCCAGCCGGCGCATGGCCTTCTGCGCCTCGTCCTCCGCGCGGGGGCCAGCCGGGATCGTCTCCCGCACATAGTGCCGTCCGCCGGTCAGCGGGTCGGTTCCGGCGTACACGGAGACCCGCAGCGCACCGCTGGGCAGCTCCTCGATGCTGCCGCGCTGCCGCTTGTTCCGGTAGCTCCTGGCCTGCGTCATGGCGCGACTGTAGCTCGACTCGCACCACGTTTGATTCCACGCCACTGGGCCCAGCTCTCGACCTGAGACTGTCTCGGCAGGTGAAAGGTGGAGCCGCCTCGGGGAATCGAACCCCGGACCTGCTCATTACGAGTGAGCCGCTCTGTCCGACTGAGCTAAGGCGGCGCTGCCAACAGCGCTAGCCAGTGTAACGATTGCTCGCACTCACCCCTGGCCGACCCAGGGCGCGACCCGTGGATCATCAACTTGTGATCAATCCTAGGGCTCCCGAACTCCACAGCAGCGCTGTCTTACGTCGACCGGACAGCGCTGCTGTGGAGTTCGGGAGACTCAGAGCAGTCACGAGGCGGGGCGCTGGTCTACTCGGCGTGCAAGGCGCTGGTCAGGGTTTCGACGGCGATCCGGGGTTTGACGTTGAGCTCTAGCGCCTCGCGGCAGCCGAGCACCGCTTCGAGCTTGCGGAGCAACGTCTCCGGCGCCGATCGCCCGGCGACAGTCGTGACGTCAGCCGCACGGTCGGGATGGGTCAGGGGCACCGCGGCGCCCCAGCTGGCGACCAAGGTGTCCCGGTAGAAGCCGGCCAAGTCGACTAGTGCGCGGTCCAGCGCGTCGCGCTGGGTGCGGGTGGCCCGGGACTTCTGCCGGCGTTCGAGTTCGCGGATCGCGCCCTTGGCGCCGCGGGTTGCCGCCGCGGCGGCTTTCCCGGTTCCACCGGCCCCCAGCGCCGTCTCCAGTTCCTCGGTCTCAGCCGCATTACGTGCCACAGTCAGACCGCTGGCCTCCGACTCAGCGGCACCGACCAGTTCATCGGCCAGCGTGAACACGTCGGCGAAGGAGCGCAGCGCCGTCGGCACCCGCAGCACCGCCTCCCGACGGGCCCGGGCCTGCGGATCGGTGGCCAACCGCCGGGCCCGGCCGACGTGACCGCCGCACACCGAGGCGGCCCACCGAGCGGTCTCGGCGTCGAGCCCATCGCGCGCCACCAGCACCGCGGCGATGGCCGAGGCGGGCGGGGTCCGCAACCCTACCGACCGGCAGCGTGAGCGCAACGTCACCGCGATGTCCTCGGGGTGATCCGACGGCGCGCAGAGCAGAAACACCGTGCGCGGCGGCGGCTCTTCCACCGCCTTGAGCAACGCGTTGGCCGCGCCCTCGGTGAGCCGGTCGGCGTCTTCGATGAGCAGCACCTGCCACCGGCCCGCCGACGGCCGTCGCGACGCCCCGACGACCAGCGCGCGCATGTCCGCCACCGAGATGGACAGACCTTCGGGAACCACCTGCCGGACGTCTGGGTGGTTGCCCGCCAGCGTGGCGCGGCAGCCCGGGCAGCTGCCACACCCCGGTCCCACCACCGCATCAGTGCACTGCAGCGCGGCGGCGAAGGCCCGGGCCGCTACCGAACGACCGCTGCCGGGCGGTCCGGTGAACAGCCACGCGTGGGTCATCGCCCCGCCCGGCCCGGCGGCCTCGACCAGGGTGGTCACCGCCGGGTCCTGCCCGACCACATCGGCCCACACGCTCATCCCGACTCCGCCGAGGTCGGCGGAGTCGCCGGAGCCGCCGGAGGGCTGGCGGGCAAACGTCCCCGGACGCCGGCCCGCAGGTCAGCCAGCAACGATCCGTCGTGCCGGTCGTCCATCTGGCGGTGCGCGACCACGCCGACCATCGCCGCCAGCAGGCCGGCACACAGCAGCACCGGACGGGTGCCGTCGATGGTCACCGGCTCGCTGAACAGCGTGATGGTGCGCTGCTGGACCAGCCCGACCGCGAACGGGACCAGTGCCATCGAGGCGAGCAGGTCCAACCGGACCAGCGACTGCACGAACGCGATGGTGCGGCCCCGCATCTCATCGGCGACCTGCGCCCCGATGATGGTCAGGCCAGTGAGGAAGGCGACGCCCCCGGCACAGCCCACCAGGATGACGGCGGCCAGTGCCGCGATCAGGTGCGGCGCCAGCGCAACGGCGACCAGAGCCAGCCCGGCCGCCACGATCGCCAGGCCGAACAGTCCGCGGTGCCGGATCCGGCGCGCCGCCAGTGGCGCCACAGCCATGCCCAGACCGAGACCGACGAACAGCGATGCGAACAGCAGCCCGTAGGCGGCGTCGCCACCGCCCAGGCTGGTGGAGTACAGCTTCGCGCACGCGATGACGGCTCCGCCTGCGGCGAAGGCGCCGAGGATCCCGGTGACCAAGCCGCGGACCAGGGGAGTGCCGCGGACGAAGATGACACCGTCGCGGAGCATCGTGAGCAGGCCCGGTTGGGCCTCACGCCTGGCGAGAGCCCGGCCGGAGATCTCCGGGATCCGGGTTCCGACCACCAGCGCGCAGAATGCGTAGGCGAAGCCGTTGATGCTCAGCGCGAGGTAGGCCGAGCCTTCAGCGCTGTGGATCAATCCGGCCTGGCGCAGCACCGGACCGAGCTTGGACAACGCGCTGAATACCCCGGAGGCGAGCAGTACAGCCACGCCGTAGGTCATGATCAACGAGAGTTGGTTCGCGGTCTCGACCTGCTCGGGGCGGCGCAGCAGGTTGGGAATCGAGGCGTCCTTGGCCGGGATCCAGAACAGTGCGCAGAGCTCGATGAGGAAGGTCGCCGCGAACAACCAGGCCAGCTGTCCCACCAGCGGGATGGACAGGAACAGACCGGCCCGCAGCACATCGCAGACCACCATCACGTGCCGCCGATCCAGCTTGTCGGCCAACGCCCCGGCCAGTGGGCCGAGCAGCATCGCGGGCAGCAGCTTGGTGGCGACCACCCCGCCGAGCGCGAAGCTCTGTGCCTGGTAGCCGGTGGTCAGCTGGGTGGCCAGGGCGGACAGTGCCAGCAGGGACTGCCACTCCGCGACCGCAGTGATCGCCGTGACGCCCCACAGTCGGCGGAACGCCGGAATGGCCAGTACTCCGCGTATCCGTTGCGCGGTGGATCCCGCCAGGTCGTGCTCGGCTGGGGGATCCATGCTGCTCCAGGTGGTTCGCTGTGATGACGCCCTACCGTTATATCCGGATGGAGTCAAGCAGGTGAGCGAGGCGTTGCGCGAGTTGTGGGCGTGCCGCCGGGGCCACGGTGTACCAGCGGCTGCCGTCGACTCCCCGTTTCTGCTCGATGGTGTAGCCACCGCCCTCGGTCTCGTAGTAGGTGACCACGAAGTCCGCGACGCGTCTGCTGCCATGGCGATCGCGCCAGGCCGCACCGAACTGCCCCCCACCGAGCTTGGGGCCTTGCAGCATAGTGCGGAAGCGTCGCACGTCATCCGGCCGCGCTCCGCCGCGCAGCAGGAGGCGTTCCAGCTCCGCGCCGGTGAGCCCGTGCTGGTGGTCGGCAAGGACTTCGGCGGGGACGGACACCGCTGTCCCGCTGCTCATCGGCCGGTCCGGGATGGCTTCGGCGACCGCGATCGGCAGCGCCGTGGCGCGGGTGGTCCGGATGCGCATCCCGAACGCACTGAGCTCGGCGACGGCAGCGTGCTCGCCCCGCGCGCCTCCCACGACGGTGCGCTTGTCCTCGGGCCAGTCGAGCTGGGCGTCGAGCTCCGCCGCCGGCCGGGCGATGAGATGCAGCGCATCCTCCAGTTCCGGGGCGAGTTGCCGGCTGCCGGCCAGCCCACGGGCCCGCAGCGCGTCCCAGGTCTGCTGCCGGGCAGCCGTGCTTTCCTCGGCCGTGCGCTGCTGCTCGACACGGCGTGGTTGGAGGTTCCAGTGCACTAGCCCGAGCTGGAGATGCTTCCACGCCAGCAGGTACTGCTCAGCGGTGAGCTCCAGCACACCCCCGCGCAACACCGACGTCATCGGTAGTCCTCCTCGGCCCCGATGACCGGTGGGGCGGTGCGAGGTAGCTCCCCAACGATCGCGTTGGTGTCCGACTCGATGAGGTAGCTCGCCCGCCGGTGCTCGCGGCTATCACCGTCGCGGCCGGATCCACCGGGAGCGCCCATCGGAGCGTCCGCCCAGCCGCCTGCCCGGGCAGCTCGCCCAGCGCTGGCCTGCTCGGCGCTGGCCCGCTCGGCGCTGCCATAGGCGGCGGAGCTGCTCAGACGCGGCTCGCTGAGATGCGAGCCGCCAGCACTGAACGCGGTGGGGCGCGGTCCGAAGCTGCCGGCCCGCGCCGCGCCACCGGAATACCGTGATCCGCCCCGCACCTGCTCCGCACCGTTGGACATAGCCAGGATCGGGGACGGCCCGAATGACTCCGCCGGGACCGACCGGACCGCGCCCGATCCGGCCATCGACGGCTCCGCTGGGCTGGGGTAACCGCCTGCGAGCTGCGGGGTAGTAGCCACCGCCCCAGATGCCGGCTGCGCCGCATGCGCGGGGACATCTGCGGCGGGACTCTGGTGAACGGCGGCAGAACGCGCCAGCGCCGGATGCGCTCCGCCCGCTGCCGGCTGCGCGCTCCCACCGCCGGATCCGCCGCCGACCCCGACGCCCCCCGGGGTCGGATCCATCACCTCGGCCACCACCGTCGGGGCCGCAACGAAGTCCTCGCGGACCGCGAGGTTGCCATTCGAGGTGCCCTGGTAGCCGGCCATCAGCTCCCGGGCGCGCTCCTGGTCCTGCTGCGCCGCCACGTGCGCGGCCTCGTTCTGAGTCTGAATCCCGGGCAACCATTCAATGGCGTGATCAGCCGTCCATGTCGCCGGGTCCTGGCTGAAGGACACCTCGGGAACCACCCGCGGCGGCGGCATGCTGTCCCGGGTGTGGGCAAAGGATGCGGCCTGCTCAGATACCCGGGCCGCCATTGAGTTGGCCGCGGCGACGCTGCGATCAAGCCAAGGCATCAGCGCCGACGTCGAGTGGGTAGCCGCATCCGCCGCCGCCCCCTGCTGCGCCAAGCCTATCCCCCGCACCGCCTGCTCCACCGCAACGCGGAATTGCTGCATCTGCGTCGCGACGCTCTGCCAGCCCTGGCTGTTTTCCATCATTCCGGCGTAACCGGGGCCACCGGTGATGTGCTGATAGATCGTTTCATGCGAAACGGTGCTGTAGTCAATGCTCGTCCCCATCGGTGCCCCTCAGCCCTTCAACGGCGGCAGATTAGCCATGACGTCCTCCGCGAGCGCCCTGGCCGGCGCACAGGGTTCCTCCAGCCCATCCCCAAGCGACGTAAACCGGACGGTCAGCGTCTGCCGCTCGGCGGCTGCGACATCAAAAAAACAGCTCGTGCCCGCCTGGTTGTTCTTGACCCGGATCGCTGGATGCCCGGCGACTTGAGTGATCTCGAAAACCGGGTAGGTCGCCCGCTGAGCGTAGACGTTGCGCAGTACATCTGGCCCAATGTCCGACCACATCGAGATTTCCCGAGTGTGGGCTTTGTCGTCCCACTCGCACCCGGGAGCGCCGGCAACGTCCTTCGATCGGGCGGGCAAGTCAATCCGGTTGGAAGCTAACTGCGTTGGAGTCAACAGCTGACAAGGCGGCGTGTCTGCCAGGTTCTTGGGATCTCGCACCGGCGGAATCGGGTCAGCCGGTGCGGCGGCCGAGGGTGCCTGCGCTTCGCCCGGTGCGTTGGGCTGCGGAGCACCCGCTGAGCAGCCTGCCAGCGCGGCAACCAGCGCCAGCACCACCGGCACGCGGCGCATCACAGCTGCCGCCGGCTTAGGTGAGCGGCATTGACCTCGTCGGTGTTCCGGTGGCTGGCGAGCGACCGCTCCAGCGCCGTAGCTGCCTTCTCCAGCTGGACCGCGCCGGACTCCAGCGCCCACCGCAGCGAACCCGGCTCCTCGCTGATCGCCCACTGCCCGATCTCTTTCGCCGCGTTGATGCTGACCGCATCGAGGCCCGGCGGCGTCACGTTGGCCAACCGACTGGACTGGTCCATCAGATCGCGCATTCCCTGGGCGACCTGGCAGAAGGCGGCGATCGCCTGCGGGGCCTGGTCCAGATCTAGCTGAAAGTGCTGCGCGGGATCACCCAGAATCGAGGCCAAGTCCCGCACCGGCGCCGGCCCAGCGACCGGCGGATGGACCAGCTCGCTGAGGTTCTCGGTCATCCCATCGGATGGCGCGGGAGCACCGAACCCACCGTGGTCACTCAACGTGACGTTCCTCCTCACCTGCCGGCGACAGCGCCGCGCAGAGTCTGCCACAGGGCCCGACCTGCGCTGGCGTCCCGCCAGCGGCATCGCAGCCGGCACTTCGCGACTCATGATCGCGATTTGTGTGCCGTACGCGACATCCCGTGTCGTCTACGACACACAACCGGTGATCACTGCAGTGGTGTCAGCCCGTTAGCGGTGGCAGGTTGCCGATGACGGTCTCGGCGAACGCCTTCGCGGGGACGCACGGATCCTCCCGGCCCTGCCCAAGCCAGGTGTACCGGACGATCAGCGTCTGGGTGTCGGCCGCGGCGACCCGGAAGTAGCAGCTGGTGCTGTTCGCGTCGTCCTTGGTGCGGATCGCGGGCTGCCCCGCAACCTGGGTGACTTCGAGAATCGGGATCGAGTCGCGCTGGCTGTACACATTGCGCAGTACGTCATTGCCGATGTCGACGAACACCGCGAATTCGCGGGTGTGCGCCTTGTCGGTCCACTCGCAACCCTCGCTGCCGAGGGCGTCCTTGGGCTGGCCGGGCTGGTCGATCCGATTGGCGTCGAGCTGTGACGGGGTGACCAACAGGCACGGTGGGATGGCGGTCAGGTTCTTGGGATTGCGCACCGGTGGGATGGGATCGTCCGCGGCTTTGCTCCCCGATGGCGTGGAATCCGCCGATGACCCCGGCGCTGCGCCGGCGTCATCTGACTGCCCAGTACCTGTCGAGCAACTGGCCAGCACAACAGCTATCGGCAGTACGACCAAGACGGCACGCATCACATCACTGCTTCCCCGAGCGCAGGTGGGTAACGCGCGGAGTCTGCCATGCGCCCTACCCGGGCCCACCGGCGACGGTCAGGGCAGCAGCCGGGCTATCGCTTCGACGATTCCACTGACGACGCCGTACGCCAGCACCACGAACAGGACGAACGAGATGGCGAAGAAAAGCCCCGCGCCCCCGTTGGAGTGGGTCTGTATCGGCAAGCTCGGGCGTGAACGATCGATTCGACGACGGAGGTCACCAAGCTGCACGGGCGTGCGGGATCCGGCTGCCAGCGGTGGACGGTAACGCGAACGCAGGCCGCCGGGTCGGCGCGGCGGTGGTGCAGCCGATGGGACCGGCACGGGGACCACCGGTCGCGGGCTTCGACCCGGGCCGCCGGCCGAGCGCGGTACTCCTATTTGCGGGGCAGGCCGAGGCAGCAGTGCGGTGAGGTTCGCCGGTGCAACGCTGGGCGGCGCACCAGTGCGCGGGCCGACGGTGGGTTGGGCGACAGTCGGCGGGACGGTGGGCTGGCCGACGGGCTGCGGTGCTGGCGCCGCACCAGGATCCTTATCTACCAGCCGGGTGGGATCCTCGCCGAGTGCAGCGGCGACCGCTTCCCGCATCAGACGGGTGTTCGGCAGCGGAGGAAGGGCGAACGGTGGCAAATCGGGAGCGTCGCGCCAGCCATCGCGGCCCGAGGGATCCGGCAGCGGCGCGGGCGACTCGGTACCGTCGAAACTGCCGGACAGGGCGTCCGGCGAGTGCTCACTCACCCCACCATGGTGCCACGTACAGCAAACCCTCGTGAGTGGGAAACAGTGTTATAACACTGTTTCCCACTCACGAGGTCCGGCTCCGGCGCGCGCCCGCGCGCGCCGGAGCCGGACCCTTAGCCCGCTTCTCAGCCAACAGCTCCGCAGCCCGCTCATCAGTGAGCGCCTCCACGCTGTCGCCCTTGCGCAGCGATGCGTTCACACCATCCCCATCGGTGACATAGGGCCCGAAACGGCCCTCCTTGACCACCATCGGCTTCGCCGTGACCGGATCCGCGCCCAACTCGCGCAGCGGCGGCTTGGCGGCGGCTTGGCGGCCCCCGCGCTTGGGCTCGGCGTAAATCTTCAGCGCCTCGTCAAGAGTGATCGTGAAGAGCTGTTCCTCGTCGGCCAAGGACCGCGAGTCCGTACCCCTTTTCAGGTAGGGCCCGTAGCGCCCGTTCTGGGCGGTAATCTCCTGGTCGGTGCCCGGGTCGGTGCCGACCACCCGCGGTAGCGAGAGCAACCGCAGCGCATCGCTGAGGTTCACCGTCTCCAGGCTCATGGACTTCAACAGCGAGCCGGTCCGCGGTTTCGGCTTCTTAGCGGCCGCGGTCTTGGCTGAGTCTTTTTTCGCACCCTTCTTCGGCGTATTTTTCGGGGCGTCTAGCGGGGCCTCGTCCTCGGGCAGCACCTCGGTGACATAGGGCCCGTAGCGGCCCTCCTTGGCGACGATCTCGTGTCCGGTCACCGGATCAGCGCCCAGCGAGCGGCCCTCTACCGGAGCGGCGAAGAGCTTCTCGGCGATCTCGGCGGTCAGCTCGTCGGGTGGCAGGTCGTCAGGCAGGTTGGCCCGCTGCTGGTCGTCGCCGACCACCCGTTCCAGGTATGGGCCGTAGCGCCCCACTCGGACCACGACGTCGCGGCCGGCGTCGTCGGTGAACAGCGGGATGGAGTTGACCTCCCGGGCGTCGATCTCCTCCAGGTTCACCCCGACCAGCTTCTTCAGGCCACCCAGGTGGGCGACCGACATGACGCTGCCCTGCTCCGAGCCGAAGTAGAAGTCGGTCAACCAGTCGGTGCGATGCTGCGCGCCGGACGCGATGGAGTCCAGCTCGTCTTCCATCGCGGCGGTGAACTCGTAGTCGACCAGGCACCCGAAGTGCTGCTCCAGCAGCCCGATCACGGCGAACGCGACCCAGGACGGCACCAGCGCCGATCCACGCTTCCACACATACCCGCGGTCCTGGATGGTGTTGATGATCGAGGCGTAGGTGGACGGGCGGCCGATACCCAGCTCCTCGAGAGCCTTGACCAGACTCGCCTCGGTGTAGCGCGGTGGCGCTGTGGTGGTGTGCCCCTCCGGCACCAACTCGGTGGCGGTGACGGGCTGGCCCTCGGTCAGCCGGGGGAGCCTGCGCTCGGCGTCGTCGGCCTCCCCGCCGGCCTCGTCGTCCACAGTCTCGACGTAGGCCTTGAGGAACCCGGCGAAGGTGATGGTACGGCCGGACGCGGCGAACGTGCACGCCTCGCCGGTTGCGGAGTTGCCGGTGATCCGCACGCTCATGGTGGTGCCGCGGGCATCGGCCATCTGGGAGGCGACGGTGCGTTGCCAGACCAGCTCGTAAAGCCGGAACTCGTCGGCGTCCAGCGCACCGGCCAGCTGACCTGGTGTCGCAAACGACTCCCCGGCGGGCCGGATCGCCTCGTGCGCCTCCTGAGCGTTCTTGACCTTACGGGTGTACTGCCGCGGCCCGTCGTGCACGTAACTCTCACCGTAGAGCTCGCGAGCCTGGGCCCGGGCCGCCGCGATCGCCGTCTCCGACAGCGTGGTGGAGTCGGTTCGCATATAGGTGATGTAGCCGTTCTCATAGAGCCGCTGCGCGGTGCGCATCGTGCGCTCCGCGGAGAACCGTAACTTCCGACCGGCCTCCTGCTGCAGCGTGGAGGTTATGAACGGCGCGTAGGGACGCCGCGTGTAGGGCTTCTCCTCGACGCTGGAGACGGCCAGTGGGGAATCGGCCAACGCCTCGGCAAGGCGCCCGGCGTATGCCTCGTCAACGATCAGCAGGTCGCGCTCGGAGCGCTTGGCCTGGCCGTCTGGACCGAAATCGCGTCCGGTCGCCACCCGACGACCGTCGACGTCGACCAGTCGCGCACCGAAACTTCGCGGCGCCGCGTCTTCGCCAGCATCCAGCGTGGCGGCGAGATCCCAGTACGACGCGGATACGAATGCCATCCGCTCGCGCTCGCGCCGAACGATGATGCGGGTGGCCACCGACTGCACGCGTCCGGCGGAAAGCTTCGGCATCACCTTGCGCCACAGCACCGGGGAGACCTCGTACCCGTAGAGCCGGTCGAGGATGCGCCGGGTCTCCTGCGCGTCGACCAGGTCCTTGTCCAGGTCGCGCGGGTTCTCCGCCGCCGCGCGGATGGCCGGACCGGTGATCTCGTGAAAGACCATCCGGCGCACCGGAACGGTGGGCTTGAGGGTCTCCATCAGGTGCCACGCGATGGCCTCGCCCTCGCGGTCACCATCGGTGGCGAGGTAGAGCTCGTCGACGCCCTTGAGCGCATTGCGCAGCTCGGTGACCGTGGATCTCTTCTCCGGGGTGATCACGTACAGCGGCTCGAAGGAGTGATCAACGTCCACACCCAGCCGTGCCCACGATTCGCCCTTGTACTTCGCGGGCACATCGCCGGCCCCACGGGGCAGGTCCCTGATGTGCCCCCGGGAGGACTCCACCACGTAGCCCGATCCCAGGTAAGAAGCGATCTTGCGGGCCTTCGCGGGCGATTCCACGATCACCAGACGACGGCTGGTGCCGTTGGACTGGCCGCCGTTGGACCCGCCGTCCTTCAACCCGGCGCCGTTGGACTGGCCACCATTGGACCCTGCGCCGTTGGCGTGGGCATCCTTGGACCGGGCAGCCGCCGTACGGCGGCGCGTGCCACCGCTGGACGTGCCGCCCGGATCTGCCGCCGTTTTTGATCGTGCCACGCTTGCACTCACCTCGGTGTACTCCTGATGCCCCGACCCCCGTGCCCCAGTGTGCACAACTCCGCAACCGCGGGGGTGTGCAACTTCGCGGGGCAGCCAGCGTCGCACAACCCGTCGCGAACGGCCACTGATCCTGCCTTACGCCACGCGGACCTATCAGTGTCTATCGATGCCCCGCAGTAGCGCTACTCAGTTGCTGGCACTGTGGCGCGGTCCGAAACGCGGGGGCCAGTTCCTTGTTGCTGGTCAGCTGCTGCATCTGGGTGCTGGCGGCACCGAGATCGGGGCCGGCGAGGTGACTGGCCTTGTTCACGAAGTCCGGGTCGTTCGCGTCCAACTCGGCGAGCTTCGTGCGCTGGACGCCGACGGTCTGAGACGCGTTGCTGAAGAAGTTCACCGCGGTGTCCTGCACCTGCTTGCCATCGATGATCCGCGGCGGCCCGAGCTGTTGGAGTTTCTGGGCGGTGCTGGCGAACGCCCGCTGGGCGATATCAGAGAACTCCAGCAAACCGTCTTTTTGGCCCTGTGGGGTCGGCTGCGCCTTGGCCATCGCGGACACTCCGCCGATCACCTCACCCAGACCGCCGCAGAACGCCCCCGCCCAGGCCACCGGATCAGAACCCGGAGGAGCGGCGGGCGGCTTCGGCGCGACGTTAGCGGAGCCGCCGCATCCGGCGAGCGCGAGGCCCAGAACCACCGCGGCCGCCGCTGACTTGCACGTTCGGCTAGCGGTTACGCCCCTATCGCGGCGTGATGTGGGCACGGGTACTCCCTGCTCGCAGGCGTTGCGGATGGAGGTTTTGCTGATACGGGTCACGCGCTGACCTGGGCCGGCGATGAGTCGACCAGCGAGGTGGACCGCCGCTTCGAGATCACGATCGAGATCACCACCACCGCTGCGGCGACCAGGGCGATACTGAATCGCACCGGGCCACCGTTCGGTAGCGCCGTGATCGTCACGATCGCAGGCGCGACCAGCACCGAGACCAGGTTCATCACCTTGAGCAACGGGTTGATCGCCGGACCCGCGGTGTCCTTGAACGGGTCACCGACGGTGTCACCGATCACCGTGGCGGCGTGCGCATCGGAGCCCTTGCCACCGTGGTTGCCGTCCTCGACCAGTTTCTTGGCGTTGTCCCAGGCACCACCGGAGTTGGCGAGGAAGATCGCCATCAGGGTACCGGTGATGATCGCTCCGGCCAGGAAGCCCGCCAGCGGGCCGACGCCGAGGCCGAAGCCCACCGCGATCGGGGCCAGCACCGCAAGCAGGCCCGGGGTGGCCAGCTCACGCAGCGAGTCCTTGGTGCAGATGTCGACGACGCGCCCGTACTCGGGCCGCACCGACCCGTCCATGATTCCGGGGTTGTCCCGGAACTGCCGGCGCACCTCGTAGACCACAGCTCCAGCGGCCCGGGACACGGCGTTGATCAGCAGCCCGGAGAACATGAACACCACGGCGGCGCCGATGGTCAGGCCGACCAGGACGTTGGGGACCGAGACGTTGAACACCGCGTTGAGGTCGATGTTCGCGGTGGCCGACCGGATGGCGTCGCGGTAGGAGCCGAACAGTGCCGTAGCGGCGAGTACCGCGGTCGCGATCGCGATGCCCTTAGTGATGGCCTTGGTGGTGTTACCTACCGCGTCGAGCTCGGTGAGGGTCGCCACGCCTTCGCCCTTCACGTCACCGGACATCTCGGCGATGCCCTGGGCGTTGTCGCTGACCGGACCGAAGGTATCCATCGCCACGATCACCCCGACGGTGGTGAGCAAGCCGGTACCGGCCAGCGCGATAGCGAACAGCGAGACGGTGACCGATCCGGACAGCAAGAATGCCGCGTACACCGCGCCGGCGATCACCAGGGCGGTGTACACCGCGGACTCGAAACCGATCGAGAGGCCGGACAGGATCACCGTGGCGGCACCGGTCAACGAGCTGGTGCCGACGTCGCGGACCGGCCGGTGTTCGGTGCCGGTGAAGTAGCCGGTGAGCCACAGGATGATCCCGGCCAATACGATACCGATGATCACCGCGACCGCTGCGATCACGGCCGGGCTGCCGGCTACCTGACCGAGCGGCTGACCGTCGATCTGGCTGATACCGGCGAGTGCGCCGAAGTTGCTGGGCAGGTAGAGGAAGGCGGCCGCCGTGCAGGCCACCGCCGAGATCGACGCAGCGATGTAGAAGGAGCGGTTGATCGCGCGCAGCCCCGGCTCGCCGACACGGCCCTTGGTGACGTACACGCCGATCACCGCGGTCACCACCCCGATCGCCGGGACGATCAGCGGGTACAGCAGGCCCTTGAGTCCAAACGCCGCGGTGCCCAGGATAAGTGCCGCGACCAGCGTCACCGCATACGATTCGAACAGGTCAGCGGCCATGCCGGCGCAGTCACCGACGTTGTCGCCGACGTTGTCAGCGATGGTGGCGGCGTTGCGCGGGTCGTCCTCGGGGATGCCGGCCTCGACCTTGCCGACCAGGTCACCACCGACGTCTGCGGCTTTGGTGAAGATGCCGCCGCCGACCCGCATGAACATCGCGAGCAACGCGGCGCCGAAACCGAAACCTTCCAGTACCCGGGGAGCGTGACCGGCGTACACCAGCACGACCAGCGACGCGCCGAACAGTCCCAGGCCCACGGTGAACATGCCGACCACGCCGCCGGTGCGAAACGCGATCCGCATCGCCGTCTCGCGGCCACCTGACTCATTGGAGGCCGCCGCCACCCGGATGTTCGCTCGAGTGGACAACCACATGCCGAGGTAGCCGATCGACGCCGAGAACAGCGCTCCAGCGAGGAAGAAGATCGAGCGACCGATCCGTTCGCCGAGGTCTTCTGCGGGCAACGCGAACAGCAGCAGGAAGACCACCACGGCGAACCCGGACAGCGTCTTGAACTGGCGGTTCAGGTAAGCCGACGCACCTTCCTGCACCGCTCGGCCGATGTCCTGCATGCGCGCGGTGCCTTGACCGGCGGCCAGTACCTCCCGCATCAGCACGCCACCGACGACCAGCGCGGCGAGAGCGACAACGGCGACCACACCGACAACGGTGTAGTCACCCCCGCTCAGGTCGAGACCCCCGCCCTGGGCGAGGATAAACCGGGACATCGGCCCTCCATGGTTTTCGTGCAGTGCGCCGACTGGGCCGCCCCCGTAAGACGGCGCCACGGCCGATCAGTGTAGGCATGCCGCCGCTGCTCACCTCCCCCGGTGTCCGCTGCCGGCCCCCGGACCGCGCTCAGTGTCCCGAACTCCACCGCAGAGCTGTCCGCGCCCGCCCGCGCAGCTCTGCTGTGGAGTTCGGGAGCAAGAGGGCTGTTGAGGCGTTAGCGTGCGGAGCGAGGATGTGCGGGGACGGGAGGCGGGAAGCGGTGGCGCACTGCGACGGGCGCGGGCAGATGCTGTTGCAGCGGCTGCTCGCTACCGCCGGCGGAGCTGGCAATCCGGCTACCGCCGGCGGAGCTGGCAATCCGGCTACCGCCGGCGGGCTCGATGGTGGCTTGGCGCGCGAATCACCGCTGCGGCACGTAACGACGATTCCAAGCCGGGCAGCGACGACGGTGCCGTGGCCTTGCTGGCTGCCCGACCGGCTGCGCGAGTCGCTCATCGCGACGGGTGTGGCGGCGCCGTGGGTGCACCAGGTCGCCGTCGCCGAACTGGCTCGGGGGGGCAGCCACGTCGTGGTCGCCACCGGCACCGCGTCGGGTAAATCGCTGGCCTACCAGCTGCCGGTGCTCGCCCACCTGCTGGACGACCAGCAGGCCACCGCGCTGTATCTCGCTCCGACCAAGGCGTTGGGCGCCGACCAGATCCGCGCGGTGACCGCATTGGACCTGCCCGGGGTGCGGCCGGCCGGCTTCGACGGCGACACCGCGATGGCGCAGCGGGACTGGGTGCGCTCGCACGCCCGGTGGGTGTTCACCAATCCGGACATGCTGCACCACGGCCTGCTCGCCCGGCACGACCGGTGGGCGCGCCTGCTGCGACGGCTGAGCTTCGTGGTGATCGACGAGTGCCACGCCTACCGCGGGGTGTTCGGCTCGCACGTCGCCTTGCTGCTGCGTCGGCTGCGGCGAGTCGCGGCCCGCTACGGGGCACATCCGGTGTTCGTGCTGGCATCGGCGACGGTCGCCGACCCGGGCGTCTCCGCGTCCCGGCTCACCGGCTTGGACACGGTGGCCGTCACCGAGGACGGCTCGCCGTGCGGCGAGCGCACCATCGCGCTGTGGGAGCCGCCGCTGCTCGACGAGTTGACTGGTGAGAACGGCGCGCCGGTGCGCCGCTCGGCGGGTGCGGAGGCCGCCCGGATGCTGGCCGACCTGGTGATCGAGGGCGCCCGCACCCTGGTGTTCGTCCGGTCCCGACGAGGCGCCGAGCTGACCGCGCTGGGTGCCCAGCGGGCGCTGTCCGCTGCCGCGGCAGGCGACCTCGCCACCCGGATCGCCGCCTACCGCGCGGGCTATCTCCCCGAGGAGCGCAGGGCTCTGGAGGCCGCACTGGACTCCGGGGACCTGCTCGGGGTCGCCTCGACCAACGCGCTGGAGCTCGGCGTGGACATCACCGGGTTGGACGTGGTGGTGCTGGCCGGCTACCCCGGCACCCGGGCGTCGTTCTGGCAGCAGGCCGGGCGGGCCGGCCGGGCCGGATCGGGAGCCCTGGTGGTGTTCATCGCCCGGGATGATCCGCTGGACACCTACCTGGTGCACCACAGCGCCGCCCTGCTCGGCGCGGCGGTCGAGACCACCGTGCTGGACCCGACGAACCCTTACGTGTTGCGCCCGCAGCTGGCCTGCGCGGCCGCCGAGCTGCCACTGACCGATGCCTGCGTCGATTCCTTCGGTGGCGACGTGGCCCGTTCCGTGGTCACCGACCTGGTCGCCGAAGGGCTGCTGCGGCGCAGGTCTGGTGGCTGGTTCTGGGCCGCCGCGCGCCAGCGCCCGCATCCCGGAGTGGACATTCGCGGCTCAGGTGGGCACCCGGTGGCGGTGGTGGAGGTTGACACCGGTCGCCTGCTCGGCACCGTCGACCACGGGTCGGCCTGCACCGCGGTGCACCCGGGCGCGGTATATCTGCATCGGGGTGACTCCTTCGTGGTCAACGAGCTGGACCTGGACTCCGGCGTCGCCCTGGTACATCCCGAGGAGCCGCAGTGGCACACCTCGGCCCGCTCCATAACAGACATCTGCGTGGTTTCAACGTTGGACCAGCGGCGCTGCGGCGGGGTCTCGGTGACGCTGGGCGAGGTCGAGGTGACCTCGCAGGTGGTGGGCTACCTGCGACGGCTGCCGTCGGGCCAGGTGCTCGATGCGGTGCCCTTGGAGCTGCCGCCCTCGACGCTGCGAACCAGGGCGGTCTGG
Organism: Pseudonocardiales bacterium; assembly: GCA_023252195.1. Lineage (GTDB taxonomy): Bacteria > Actinomycetota > Actinomycetes > Mycobacteriales > Pseudonocardiaceae. Next base: position 21,235 of record JAHEXI010000027.1, on the reverse strand, counting down.
TTCACCGTTTCCGAGGACTTACTAGAGGCCGCCGGGTTGCCGTTCGCCGCATGGCCAGGAGCGCTGCACGCCGCTGAGCACGCCGCGATCGGCCTGCTCCCGCTGGTCGCCACCTGCGATCGGTGGGACATCGGTGGGGTCTCCACCGCGCGGCACGCCGACACCGGTGAACCGACAATTTTTGTCCATGACGGACACCCCGGCGGTGCAGGGTTCGCCGATCGGGGTCACGCTGCGCTGGCACCCTGGCTGACCGCGACCCGCGATGCCATCGCCGCCTGCGAGTGCCCGTCAGGCTGCCCCTCGTGCGTGCAATCCCCCAAATGCGGCAACGGCAACGACCCCCTGGACAAAACCGGCGCCCTAGTAGTTCTCGACACCGTCCTAACCTCGTTGCACGCCACCCCTGGTCGTGAACTCGACAGCACGGACCTTTTCGTCGAGCAGAACGTCGGTGCTGTCGAGTTCATGACGGCTGGCGACGGCGGCTGGGCCCGCGCGAGCTCGGGCGGTGGCGGTGCCGAGGGTTGCTAGCCAGCCGGTTGGCTGTGCCGCTACGTCCACCAGGACGTCCCAGCCATGTACTTGGCACGAGTCCACCCGCACGCGCATCCGGTCGGTCACTCGACGGGCTTGACTGCACGCGTAGTGCTCACCGGCGACGACCGTCGCGGCACCGGCCAGCGCGGCCAGGTCAGCCGCCGACTCGACCTGGTGGCGGACAACCATCGCCTCGCCGAGGTGCAACCCGAACACCGCCATGCTGATCAGCACCGCGATAGCCCCGGCCGCCCATACCGTGGCCACGCCCCGGTCGTCGCTCATGGCAATGGCCCCGGTTCGAGCACCGCCGCGGCCTCAGCCCCGACGTCGACGCCCGGCAACAACCCCGCGGCCGGATTCGCCGAGACCCGTGCGGTGACCTCGTCACCGCGGACGGTGACAGCCACCACCGCACCACGGGGCGCGATCCGCCGGGCGATGTCCTCGGCGCGGTCCTGCTCTCCCCGCGCCGTCAGCCGGGCCGCCTCCCGGGCGGCGTCGATGCAACGCAGCTGCGCCGCCACCGCCGACACCGCGGCCAGGACCAGGGCGAGGACCGCCACCAGCGAGCACAGCGCCAGCGCCGCTTCCACGGTGACCGAGCCCCGGTCGCCGGTAGGCATCAGAACTGCACCGACAGAGCCCGCTGCACCAAGTCGTTGAGCGCGCCGACGATCATGTCGCCGGTCACCACCTTGTAGAGAACAGCGGCGAAGGCGGCCGCGGCGATCGTTCCGATCGCGTACTCGACAGTGCTCATGCCGGCCTCGCCGTCCACCGCACCGGCCAGTCGGGCGATCACCAACCGCCACCACCGCGGTCCGGTCGCTGTGCTGCGTTGGGTTGTCATCGGATCAGCTCCTGTCTGGGTAGATATCTGTCGTTCTCACCACTGCCGCATCAGGCCACCGGCTAATCCGATCAGCACCGGAACGACGCCGATCACGAGAAAAGCGGGCAGGAAGCACAGCCCGAGCGGGGCCGCGATGAGCACTCCAGCTCGCTGCGCTCGGGCTTCGGATCGTTCCTGGGCGCCGACCCGTACCTCTGTCGCCAGCCGGGTCAGCGACTCGGCGAGTGCGATGCCACTGCGCCCGCTGCGCCGAGCGGCCTTAGCCAGCCGCGCCGTCGCGGTGCATTCCAGCGCGGGCAGCCAGGCCTGCATGGAGTCAGCGCCCAGGGCCAGCAGTTCAGCGGTCCGCAGCAGCGCCGGCCCAGCCGGTTCGCCGAGCCCTTCAGCGACCGCCCGCACCGCCACCGGTACCGGCATTCCGGCTCGCAGGCAGGCCGCCAGCAGCTCCCACGCTCCAGCCAGCGCCAACGGCTCCAGGTCGACGCCCGTCCTGCGTGGCGCCGACCGGGTAACACGTCCCGGCGTTGCGGCTCTGTTGATCGACTGCCGCAACCTCGACCGGGGACCGGCCGGACCGGGCGCCATCAGCAGTGCCATGGCGATCAGCAGCGTGGCCAGCGTCGGTGGCATCATGCCGGTACCGCCCCGGACACCAGTCGCGCACTCCACAGCACGCCGACACAGGTTGCAGCTGTGCCGATCACCAGAAGGACCTGGCCCACCACGGTCTGGCACAGCACGCGCAACGGGGCGGCGCCCACCGCTTGACCAAGCGCCAACCCGAGCAGCGGCAGCCCGGCCAGCACCGCTGCGGTCGCCCGGGGTCCAGCAAGCCGGGCCTGCACCTCGGCGGCGAATCGCACCCGGTGCTCGGTGTCCGAGCGCACCGCGTCGAGCAGGTCGGCGAGCGGGATCCCGTAGCGGTCGGCCAGCGACCACGCATCGGCGAGCCGCCCCAGCCACGCGCGCAACGGCGCCGGACCCACGCTGCGCAGCACCGCCGGGACGTCCCCGCCGAGCCTGGCCGCCGCGGCGACCGCCGACAGTGCCCGGACAACGTCGGTGCCCACGTTGGGCGACCCGTCGCCCTGGGTTTCAGCCGCCGCTGTGATCGCGTCGCCGGGATGAGCGCCGGCCCGCAGTTCCGCCACCAGAATCCCGAGCGCATCGGAGAGCCCGGTGGCCGCCGTTGCTGCCGTCCGGCAATCCCGACCGGCCCGGCGGCGCACGACGACGGTGCCGGTCACCATCGCCGCGGCCAGGCCGCCACCCGGGCCGGCCAGCAATGCACCGACTCCCGCCGTCAGACCTACTAACACCAGGCCGCAACGCCGGGTGGCCCAGCGACCACAGGCCGCCGCGACTCGGGCTCGAGCCTCACTGCGGCGCAGCCCGGTGAGCCGGCCGCGACATATCCCAGCGGGCCAGCACAGCACCCCGGCCGCCAGCGCGGCCACCGCCAAGCTCAGCACGCCGCACCTCGGGCCTCCAGCAGGTCGTGCAACTGTTGCTTGCCCGGCCCCCAGCGACCGTCCTGCCAGGCAGGGAGTACCCGGACCAGCTCGCTACCGCGCTCCAGCACTCCCACCGCGGCCAGTTCACGCGCCCCGTCGCGGCGCACGACATGGAGCACCACGTGCACGGCGGCGGCGAGTTGGCTGTGCAACGCGTTGCGCGCCATGCCGCCCAACGCCGCCAGCGCCTCCAGCCGGGCGGGCACTTCGGCGGGTGAGTTTGCGTGCAGCGTGCCGGCGCCTCCCTGGTGTCCGGTGTTGAGTGCGGAGAGCAGCTCACACACCTCCGCCCCGCGCACTTCGCCGACCACCAGCCGGTCCGGGCGCATCCGCAGCGCCTGGCGCACCAGGTCTCGCAAGGTCACCTCACCGGCGCCTTCGACGTTGGGCGCCCGAGTGGTCAAGCGGACGACATGCGGGTGTTCCGGTGCCAGCTCGGGGGCTTCTTCGACGCACACGATCCGTTCGCCGGCGGGCACACAGCCCAGCAACGCGGCGAGCAGGGTGGTCTTTCCACTACCCGTACCACCGACGACGAGGAAGGCCAGCCGGGCGGCGACGATGGCGCGCAGCAGCTTGGCGGCCTCGGGCGACACGCTGCCCACCGCCTGTAGCGCGTCAAGGCCATGGGTAGTGGGCCGCAGCACGCGCAATGAGATGCAGGTGCAGCCGGTGGCGATCGGCGGTAGCACGGCGTGCAACCGCACGCCGCCGGGCAGCGCCGCATCGACGTACGGCGACGCATCGTCGAGGCGTCGTCCGGCGGCCAGCGCCAGCCGCTGAGCCAACCTGCGCACCGCATCGGCGTCGGTGAACCGCACCTCGGTGCGGCGCAACTCGCCGGCCTGCTCGACCCACACCTGGTCAGGTCCGCTCACCAGCACATCTGTCGTCTCCGGGTCGACCAGCAGCGGTTCTAGTGGACCGGCCCCGATGAGTTCGCGCTGCAGCTCACGCAGCGCCGAGAGCACCTGCAGATCGGCCAGAACACCGTCGGAGTCGGCCCGCACCGCGGCAGCCACCGCGCCCGGAGAGACCGCCACGCCAGCGGCTGCCAACCGGTTGCGCACCCGGTCGACCAACTGTCCGGACAGCGCCGGGGCAGTGGCTTGGCGCCCTGACGTGGTCACGCTGCCGCGCCCACGGACCGGTTGGAATCGTCAAGGATCGCCAGCACCTGACGGGCGGCGGTGGCCAGCGGCCCCCGGGTCCGGCCCGGCATCGCACCGCGGTCCAGTGCGCCGGCCAAGCCGGGTTGCGCGCGCATGGCTGCGAGCAGCGGAAGGCCCAGCGCCTGGCTGATGTCGCTGGGAGTGATCCCGCCCGGCGCCGGTCCTCGCACCACCAACTGCAACGAAACTCCGTAGCGCCGCACGCGGGCCGCCACCGCCGCGGCGGCAGCACAGGCCCGCACCTCTGCTGGTACCACCAGCACCGCCAGATCCGCCGACTCCAGCGCTGCGGTACCCGGCTCGCAGGGATACCTGGGCACATCGCAGACCACTGTCTCGCCGGCTCGTCGTCCGGCACCGCACACCGTGCGCACCGCGACACTGTCGGGTACTGCACCATCCCGATCGCAAGATAAAACCGTCAGCCCACCTCGACGACCCACCCGCGGCGTGGGCAAGGCAGCGTGCAGCGCCGCGGTCGGCACCCGACCATCCCCCAGCGCGAGCCCGGACCACCGCAGCCCGTCCATCTTCTCGGCCCCCAGGGCGAGATCCAGGCCGTCGCCCAGGGCGTCGCAGTCGACCAGCATAGCGTGGCGTCCCGCTTCCGCGACCGCAACTGCGACGGCGGTCGCGAATACCGACGCCCCGGCGCCGCCGCGGCCACCGAGCACCGCGAGCACTCGTCCCGGGTCGGCTGGCGACTCGACCGCATCGGCCAACGTGCCCACCAGCCATGCTTCCGCGTCCGGCAGCACAGCCACGTGCTGGGCACCGACCGCGACCGCAGACTGCCACACCTCCGGGTCTCCGTCCGTCGAGACGATCACCACGCCGTCTCTGCGGGGTAAGCCAGCGCTGGCACTAGCCCTCGCTGCGTCGACGTCAAGCAGGACCAGCGCGGCGCAGTGCCACTGTTCGCGGGCAGTCGCAAGATCGGTGACCCGCTGCGGATCACACCCCGCTGCCGCCGCCAGTCGGGCGACCTCATCGGCCAGCCCACCTGGCTCCATGATCATCATCGGCTGTCGGCCAGCCGCGCGCCCACCGCTTGTCTGCACCGTTGCCCCCACAGGTCCCGCACCCCGTGCTCCCCGGGGCGTCCGGTCTCACTGTCGTTGCGCCGGGTTGCCCGGGCCAGCAGCTCATGATCGACATGTGGATAACGGGAGCGCTGTGGATAGCGCACGGACGTTGCCTCATATGCTGGCCAACTGTGAGCTCATCCAGCCTGGACGCTTCGGGCATCGCAGCGTTCTTCGACCTGGACAAGACCATCATCGCCAAGTCCAGTGCGTTTGTGTTCTCCCGAGCGTTCTTCCAGGAAGGTCTGATCAACCGGCGCGCGATCCTCAAGAGCACTTATGCCCAGTTCATGTACCTGCTGGCGGGGGCCGACACCGAGCAGATGGAACGGATGCGGGCGCACATCACCGCGCAATGCACCGGCTGGGACATCGCGCAAGTGACCGCAATCGTCGAGGAGACGCTGCACGACGTCGTGGACCCGCTGGTGTACGCCGAGGCGACCGAGTTGATCGCCGCGCACCACCAGCGGGGCGAAGACATCATCGTGGTGTCGGCGTCAGGGGTGGAGGTGGTGGCGCCGATCGCCAAGATGATCGGCGCGACGCACACTGTGGCCACCCGGATGGGGACCCACGACGGTCGGTACACCGGCGACGTGGAGTTCTACTGCGCGGGAGAGAACAAGGCACTGGCCGCCCGGCGGCTGGCCGAGGAGCAGGGTTACGACATGCAACGCTGTCACGCCTACTCAGACTCGATCACGGATCTACCGCTGCTGGAGGCGGTCGGCCACCCGACAGCGGTGAACCCGGACCGAGCGCTGCGCCGCGAGGCCGTTGCGCGGGGCTGGCCGGTGCTCGCATTCTCCAACCCGGTGTCACTGCGGACCCGGATTCCGGCGCCCTCCGGTGCACAGATCGCCGCAGCTGTCGGATTGGGTGCAGCGGCCGCTGCCGGCGTCGCCTGGTACGGATTACGGCGACGGCAGCGTTGAGTCAAGTCGGCTCAATGGGTCGTCGCTTGCCTCAAACGAGTGGCCCTGACCCGCTAATTGCACGAAGAGTAATCAAAGTGCAGTGCCTGATCGGGCCCCTTGCTGTGCCCCCGGTCACGGAGTAGACATGACTGCACGGACATCTGGAAGGCCAGGGGCGGTGCGGCAGAGAAGTACCGTCAACCCCGTCTGGAGCTCCGTGCACGGGCGTCGGGCACCCCACGCGCAGCACGCCGCGGGAGGCTTGTCGTCAAGGGTCTGCGTGCCGTGTCCTCTGGGGATACGGGCGCCGAGACACCGCAGGGTACGACACGAGTTGCACGCTTGGTACCCCGGCAGTCCGTGCGGACGGCGGCGCGACTGGAAGCTTGTGTGGGCTCCCAGTAGCGCCGCCGTCGTTATTCAGTCGCCGTGGGCTGACTAGTAGCTGACGTCACCCGCTCTTGGTTACGCGATCACCGCTAGTTGTTACCCACAGTGACTGCCTCGGCGATCGAGATTGCCTCCCGCGACCCGGCGGACAGCGCGGTGCAGCAGTGCACGAGCCACCGGCCAATCGCCTCTACCTCGCCGCTGGAGAAGCCCGCCGCAGCCGTCCGGTACTGCCCCTCACGGCGCAGATGCGCTACCTCCGGCACGATCAGACCCTTGGGATCCAGGCCGCTGGACACCATGGTGAGGCGGGCCGCGGCCCGGGCGACTACACCGTTGCCCTGCCCGAAGGGCGCCAGTGCCAGCAGTTCGCCGTGCACCACCGCGACCAGTACCGGTGCCGGGACCTGGCTGCCCCCGGTGACCAAGCTCGCCAACCCGTCGAGTCGAGCGGTGATGCCGCGCGATGAGTCCGGCCGCCCCAGCTGCGGGCCGGGGAGCAGATCCGCCGCGGCGAGCACGTGTAACCGGGCCAGAGTCTGTAGCGGAGCCCGCCGCCAGGTGCTGAGCAGCCCACCCAATGCCTCCGCGACCCGCAACGCGCCGGCCAGCACCGGGTCGCGCACCGACCCGTCGCCGGGCAACTCGGGGTTACCGCCGTCCAGCGCGGCCGAAGCCCGGGCGGCGCGTACCGACGCCTCGGCCGCAGTGGCCGGCCAGCTACGCCGGTTAGCCGGGTGCCGGTGCGCAGCGGTCACCGCGTCGCGGGCTCGGGTGACAGCGTCCCCTACTCCGGGAAGATCCATCAGCGGGGCCAGCGGGTCTGCAGACACTCCGGCGAGACTAGTGCGCGCTGGAGGGTCCCCATGACTCACCGGAACCGGGCTGATCGCGGTTTGTGTGCGTAGGCGACACGTCATGTCGCGCACGACACACATACCGTGATCTTGAGCGTGCTCTCAGGCGGCACGTCGCGCGGAGGCTCGGAGTCGCACATAATCGATCTGTGGCTCGGGCAGCCTGGCAGCCACGTCCCTGACGGCCTGCCGGCGCTGCCCGGCCGGGATGGAATCCAGGACGGCGCTGAGCACAACGCTGGTCAGGAACGCCTCGAATTGGACAGCAGACTCCATTCGAGCGGCACCCGGCACGCAGACAACCTCGATATCGGCGAAACCGGCCGCGGTCAGCCGCTCGGCGGTCTGCTCCGCGGTGGCGAAATAACATGCCTCGCCGACTCGCGGGAGTCCGAGCTCGACCAGCACGGCCTCGACATTGGCTACATTGCCGGCACCGCCCCACTCGGCTCGAAGCAGGCCGCCGGGCCGCAGCACGCCGGCCAGTGACCGGAAGAGGGATTTGTGGTCGGGAATCCAATGCAGCGTCGCGACCGAGAACACTGCATCGACCGGTTCCTCAAGCGTCAGTGGCGCGGTGAGGTCGGCGTGCAGGGTCGTCAGGCGATCAGGGCCGACGCCGGCGAGACGGTCGCGAAGCTGAGCGAGCATGGCCATCGAGCCGTCGACCGCGACGACATGGCCGCGGGGAAGCCGTTGAAGCAGCGCCGCGGTGTCGCGACCGGTGCCCGCGCCGACGTCGAGCACCCGTTCGTCGCCTCGAAGTGGAAGCGAGGCCAGGACCCCACGGCCCCAGCGTTGGTGCGGCAGCGGCAAGGAGTCGTAAGTCGTGGCGTCCCACTCGCGCGGACGGTTGGTGGCAGTCACGACGTCGATGCTAGACGTGCATCTCGTATAATGGACAATTTGTCTCGCGATATGAAACGTATAGGCCGCGATTTTGCGCGCCCGGGCCAACGATGACGGGTGGTTGCGCCATCGTTTCGACACAGCGGTAGCCCCGGGATGGGCGGGCTACTACCGTCATCACCTGACCGTGACAAACGCGATATGGGAGGACCTTCCACAATGGGTGACTCAAGCCAGCGACTCGCCAATCTGCACACCGAGAGCCGGGCGTTTCCCCCAAGTGAGGAGTTCGCCGCGCAGGCGAACGCTACCGCGGCGCTCTACGACCAAGCAGACGCTGACCGCGAGGGATTCTGGGCACAACAGGCTCACCGGCTGCACTGGAACACCGACTTCGAGCAGGTCCTCGACTGGTCGAACGCACCGTTCGCTAAGTGGTTCGTCGGCGGCAAGCTCAACGTCGCCTACAACTGCGTCGACCGCCACGTCGAGGACGGCCACGGGGAACAGGTCGCCTTCCATTGGGAGGGCGAGTCGGGCGATGGCCGCACCATCACCTACGCCGACCTGCAGCGGGAGGTCTGCAAAGCGGCCAACGCCCTGCTGTCACTGGGCTTGCAGACCGGGGACTGTGTGGCCATCCAGATGCCGATGATCCCCGAGGCGGTGTTCGCCATGCTCGCCTGCGCGCGGCTGGGCATGCCGCACAACGTGGTGTTCGGTGGTTTCTCCGCCGAGTCGCTGCGCCAGCGGATCAACGATGCGCAGGCCAAGCTAGTGATCACTGCCGATGGCCAGTTCCGGCGCGGCAAGGCTGCGCCGTTGAAGGCCAACGCAGACGAGGCGCTCAAGGACACCTCGACGGTGCGCAACGTCGTGGTGGTCCAGCGCACCGGCATCGACATCGACTGGACCGAAGGCCGCGACCTGTGGTGGCACGAGCTGATGGATGACCAGTCCGACCAGCACACTCCCGAGGCGTTCGACAGCGAGCAACCGCTGTACATCCTCTACACCTCGGGCACCACCGGCAAGCCCAAGGGCATCCTGCACACCTCCGGCGGCTACCTCACCCAGTGCGCATACACCCACCACGTGGTGTTCGACCACAAGGCCGGCCAGGATGTCTATTGGTGCACCGCCGACATCGGTTGGGTCACCGGGCACAGCTACATCGTCTACGGTCCGCTGGCCAACCGGGCGACGTCGGTGATGTACGAGGGCACCCCGAACACCCCGCACGAGGGCCGGCACTGGGAGATCGTGCAGAAGTACGGCGTGACGCTCTACTACACCGCGCCGACCCTGATTCGCACCTTCATGAAGTGGGGCAGCCAGATCCCGGAGAAGTTCGACCTGTCGTCGCTGCGGGTGCTGGGCAGCGTGGGGGAGCCGATCAACCCGGAGGCCTGGATGTGGTACCGCGAGCACATCGGCGGCGATCGCTGCCCGATCGTGGACACCTGGTGGCAGACCGAGACCGGTGCGATCATGATTGCGCCGCTGCCCGGTGTGACCGCGGCCAAACCGGGCTCGGCGATGTGCCCGCTGCCGGGCATCAGCGCCACCGTGGTCGACGAGTCCGGTACCCCGGTCGATCACGGCCAGGGTGGCTATCTGGCGCTCGATAAGCCCTGGCCGGGGATGTTGCGCACGATCTGGGGTGACGACGAGCGGTACCGAGAGACGTACTGGTCGCGCTTCGCCGAGCAGGGTTATTACTTCGCCGGGGACGGCGCCAAGTATGACGACGACGGCTCGATCTGGCTGCTGGGCCGGGTGGACGACGTGATGAACGTTTCCGGGCACCGGATCTCCACGACCGAGGTGGAATCCGCGCTGGTGTCGCATCCGACGGTGGCCGAGGCCGCCGTGGTCGGCGCTCCGGATCCGATCACCGGCCAGGGCATCGTCGCGTTCGTGATCCTGCGCGGCCACGTCGCCGAAGACGAGGCACGGGGCGAAGAGGCGATCAAGGCGCTGCGCAACCACGTGGCCAAGGAGATCGGCGCGATCGCCAAGCCGAGGCAGATCATGGTCGTCGCCGACCTGCCGAAAACGAGATCCGGCAAGATCATGCGCCGCCTGCTACGCGACGTAGCCGAACACCGCGAGATAGGAGACGTAACAACCCTAGCCGACTCAGCGGTAATGGACCTGATCTCAGCCGGTATGAAATCCGACTCCGGGGAGTAACCCGCCGCCATTCGGCTCCGAATGGCGGTCTTGCGCACCCGTTGGACCGCCATTCGGAACCGAATCACGATGTCAGGCATGCTGGATAGGTGTTGATTCCAGAACGGGAGCTGGGGTGGCGATTCTCTCGGTCGGGTGGGCCCGGTGGGCAGGGCGTGAACACCACCGATTCGCGGGTCGAATTGATCTTCGATGTGGCTGCCAGCACGACGCTCACCGAGCAGCAACGGGCCCGCGTGCTGCAGCGGCTGTCCAACCGGCTGGTTGATGGCGTGCTCACTGTGGTGGCCAGCGAGTACCGCTCCCAGCTGCGCAACCGGGATGCTGCCCGGGCCCGACTCGCCGCGATGCTGCGTGCCGCGCTGGCCCCCGATCCACCCACCCGCCGGCCGACTCGCCCGTCCCGGGCCGCCCGCGAGCGCCGGCTGGCCGACAAGCGGCGCCGGATGCTCATCAAGCGGCTGCGCAGGACAACGGACGACTGACGGCCGGGCGCTAACCGCCGAGCACCAGGGTGCTGGCGGCGTAGTCGATGGTCACGGTGCCGAACCCGTAGAGCACGTCGGAACCCAGCAGGCCGTCCAGGGCGGGAATCGGCAGCGCAATGCTGTCGAGGTCCTGGGCGGGCAGCGTGACCGCGCCGACCCGCCAGGAGGCCACATGGACCGGCTGCGACGCGGCCGAACAGGACACCCCGGCCGCGTTGCGGGGTCGCCCTACCGGCGGCAGCGACAGCTGTTGGGTCACTTTGCGGTCCACCACTGAGTTCGACGCACCGGTGTCGAGGGCGAACCTGTTGGGTCCGACGCCCTCGAGGGTCACCGGGACCACCGCCACGGTGGAAGCCCCGGAGCGGATGACCGTCATCGGCACGCGCTGGCTGCCCGGCGCGGGATCGGTCGCGGAGGGCGGCGCCGACGTCGGGGCGGTGGCCTGTTCCGGGCCAGGCACGAGCACCTGCCCAGCCCGGTAGTCGAGCTGGAACCGGCCGAACCGGCTCCACACATCAGAACCCAGCAGTCCGGCGATGCCAGGCCCACCGGTAGCTCCCGCCACCGGCAGTGACGTCAGCGTCTGTGCGCCCAGCGGGATCTCACCCACCGACCAGCTCGGCACCTGAACGTGACCGGCCGCCCTGGTACATCCCACCCCGGTGGCCGGGGTGGTCGTCCCGGTAGAGGCCAGCTGCAGCTGGTCGGCCAGAGTCCGGTCCACCAGCGACTGGGTCGCACCGGTGTCGAGAACGAACGGGTACGGACCGTGCCCGGACAGGCAGACCGGAACCAGGACCAGGGTCGCGGTGGCCGTGTGCACTACCCGCGCCGGGATCGTCCGGGTAGCCGCGGCGCCGGACATGCCGGGGCCCGAGCCGGTGCAGGACACCGGGAAAGCCGCCGGTGACGTCGCCAAGCCGGCGCAGCCCACCAGCCCGACCAGCCCGACCAGCAGCAGCACGAGGGTGCGCAATTTCGTCGCCGCCGGTTTCGCCGTCCTCGAAACGGTCAACACCCCTTTCGAGCCCTTTGGCAGTCGACGGTCAGGATCGGCCACCGTGATCATCATAGCCGTGCTGGCCGCGTTGGCCGCTGGAGCGTGTTTCGCGATCGGTGGAGTGCTACAGCAACGCGAGGCCAGCACTCGACCGGCCGACGAGGCACTGTCACTGCGGCTGCTGGCCGACCTCGCGCATCGCCCGGCGTGGCTGGCCGGGATCGGGGCCAGGGTCCTTCCTATTCAAGGCCGTCGCGCTGGCCTTTGGTCCGTTGACCGTGGTGCAGCCGTTGATCGCCAGCGAGCTGGTCTTCGCCATCCCGGTGTCGGTGCGCCGTCATGGTTTCCGGCTGCACCTGCGGGAGTGGAGTGGGATCGTGGCGGTGACCGCCGGGTTGACGGTGGGGATCGTCGCGGCCGCGCCGCGGGCGGGCAACCCGCTGCCCTCGCTGGTGCGTTGGGGGGCGGCGCTGGGTGCGCTCGCGGTGCTGACCGCGGGGGCATTACTCGCCGCTCGGCGGGTGCGCGGGTCGGCGCGAGCGTCGTTGTACGCGTTGGCGGCGGTGGCGACGTTGGCCGCCCAATCTTCCCTGCTCGCCGCCACCGTGGCGCTGTTCAAGAAAGGCATCGTGACGGCGCTGAGCACGTGGCAGCCCTACGCGATGGGAGTGGTCAGTTTCATCGCGCTGACCCTCGTACAGAGCGCCTACCAGGCCGGCCCGCTGGCGGCGAGCATGCCGGTGATGGACGCCGCCAACCCGGTCGTCGGGATCGTGATCGGTCTCGCGTTGTTCGACGAGAGCGTCGACGTCAGCGGCTGGCACCTGCCCGGTGCGATCATCGGGGTGGTGCTGCTGGTGATCGGCGTGATCCTGCTCGACACCTCGCCGCTGGTGCTGCGGGTCCAGCGGATCGAGGACGAAGAACAACGGCAAGCGAGCGAACCCGGCACCGGGGGATGAGCCAATCGAGCATGACGCGGATATCCGGCACATCGGAACGGGTATGGGTGGATTCAGGGAAGACCAGCAGTACTACGCCACCGCAGCCGGCATCGGAAGGGCGGACCCGACCATGAACGTCCCGTCGCCATGGTGCTGAGCGTCGGTCTGGCGGTGCTGGCCGCCGGGGCCAACGCCGCCGCGTCGGTGTTGCAACGCAAGGCCGACCGCGAGGAGCCCGACGACCGTTCCGGGCTGGCGATGTTGTGGAATCTGGCGCACCGACCCGCGTGGATCGCGGGCATCGCGGCGGTCATCGTCGGGTTCCTGCTGCAGGCCGGAGCGCTGGCCACGGGTCCGATCGCCCTCGTGCAGCCGATCCTGGTCCTGGAGCTGGGGTTCACCCTGCTGCTGGCCGGCGCGGTGTTCCACAGCCGGCTGCACCAGCGGGAGTGGGCTGCCGTGGTCGGGATGAGCATCGGATTGGCGGTGCTGCTGTTCTCACTACAGCCCTCCGGTGGCCAGCCGGGTGGGGCGTCGCCGCTGGCGTGGGCGCTGGGAACCGGGGGCACACTCGTCATTGTCGGGGTGCTCGTCGGGCTGGCTCACCGCCGCCGCAACGCCGCTCGCGCCGCACTGCTCGGGGTGGCGACCGGGATGGGTTTCGGGTTCACCGCCACCCTGGTGGCTGCCATCACCGCCGCGTACGCCGCGCACCAGTTGCGCGGAGTGTTCACCGCGTGGCAGACCTACCTGTTGATCGTGGTGGGCCCGCTGTTCTTCTTCTTGCTGCAGCAATCCCTGCAAGCCGGGCGACTGGTCGCCTCCCAACCCGCGCTGACCCTGTCCAACCCGATTCTGGCGTTCGGCTTCGGCATCGCCGTCTTCGGCGAACAGGTCCGCGGCGGCGGGTGGCTTGCGCTGGCCTTCCTCGGTGCCGCCCTCATCGGCATTGCCACCGTGATGCTGGCCAGGTCCCCGATGCTGCAGGGATCCCAGGGGCGATCCGAAGGGGCAGCCCCGGGCCAGTCTGACCGGCCATCTGGCACTAATACCGTCGCCCGCAGCAACGGAGGATGACAAATGAACCGACCGGCGGCGCCGCCGCGCAGGCCTGGTCGACGCGGTGGCGGCCGGCTGCTTCGCGATCGCCGGCACGGTCCTGACCACCCGGGCGGCGCTGTCTCGGCGCCCGGCTTCGGTCAGCCGGCTGGAGTCTTGGCGCGAGAGCGCCGCCACCTGGACAGCCAGCCGGACCCTGCCGGCGCCGATCCGCATCCGGCTCACGAGGTGATCACCCCACTCGTCCGCCCACAGGCCGCCGGCGACCCGCTGGTTCTCCAGTCCTGCTTGATCACCCATGTGGTGTGCGGGATCCGAAGGCCGGGCCACAACGCTCGGCGTCAGAATGGGGGCGGTCGGGATCGGGATCGGGCCCGGTTCCGGTGTCGGAGATGTCAATCTTGGGTGGTGGGGCCGGTTCGGGTCGGTAGTCGTAAGGGTGGCTTGTATAGGTGTGCCCGGTGGGAGTGGTCCAGGTGACCCGGTCGTCGGGATGCTGTTCTACCCGCCAGCCTTCGACGTGGGATTTGAGTCGGTGATGGTGGCGGCAGCTAGCGTGCAGGTTGTGTTCGCTGGTGGTGCCACCGTCGGGTTTGTGCGGCGCGTAGGGGACGGTGTGGTCTAGATCGGCGCTGGCCGCACGTTGCCCGCAGATCGGGTGTCGGCAGTAGACGTCACGGGCCCGGACGAAATCGGCCAGTCCGGCCGGTGGGGCGTAGGTGGCACGCCCGTGGTCGAGCAGGGCACCTGAGACCGAGCCGGTCAGCAGCCGCCGCCAGGTGCCCTGCGCGGCGATCTCACGCGCCAGCGCTGCGGGAATGGGCCCGCTGCGCGCTGGGCTAGCCGAACTGGCCACCAACTGGCCCGTGCACCACGCGATGATCGTCAGCTGGGATCTCGACGGTCATGGGTCGCTGATCGGTACCGGCTCGTCGTGGGCAGCGCTGCCACCGGCGACCAGAGCGGCGATCACCCGGATCCGCACCACCGGGCGAGCGCACTGCCAGGTCGGTGACCGGTCGGTGGATCCACCTCGACCGACGGTAGCCGGTGCCCCGATCCCGTTCGGCAGCCAAACCAGCGTGGTCTGGCTGGAACTGGACCCGGGGCGCGCCTTCCGCGACGAGGACACCGCGCTGCTATCCGACCTCGCCGGGCACCTCGGCCAAGCACTGACCCGGGCTCGCCTGTTCGACGAGCAACGTGCCGTTTCGCTGACCTTGCAACGCGCCATCCTCGGGCCGACCGTGCTACCCGCCGGTTTCGCCGTGCGCTACGAACCCGCCGTCAGCCACCTGGCGGTCGGTGGTGACTGGTACGACATCGTCGAGCTGGGTGGGGATCGGATCGGGGTGGCCGTCGGCGACTGCGTCGGCAGCGGGCTGGCATCCGCCGCCGTGATGGGTCAGCTCCGCACCGCCTGCCGCACCCTGCTGCTGGAAAACCACACCGCTTCGCAAGTGCTCAGCGCGATGGATCGGGTCGCGGCGCTGATCCCCGGCGCTAGCTTCACCACCGTGTTCTGCGCCATCCTCGACCGCGGCAGCGGTGCGGTGTGCTATAGCTGCGCCGGCCACCTGCCGGCGATCGTGGCCAGCGCCGACGGTGGCACTAAGCTGCTCGACGATGCCCGCGGCGTCCCGTTGGCCACCACGAATGTCGCCCGGTCCGAAGCCGGCACCATGCTTGCTCCGGGTGACACGGTGCTGCTCTACACCGACGGGTTGGTCGAACGCCGTCGATGCTCCCTCGACGACGGCATCGACAGGGCCCGCGAGATCCTCGCCGACACTCACCACCTTGCCCCCGCCGCGATCGCTGAGCGGCTCGCCGAGCAACTAATAGGTGATGGGCACGATGACGACGTCGCTTACCTGATCTACCAGCACCCGACGGATTCAAGCCCCACGGAGGGACCGCAGCGTTGAGCAGGTTTGGACGCGATCTATGTGGAGCAGACGGTCCGGGTCTCCGATACGGCCAGTGAGGATCGCTGGCCGGAGTTCGCGAAGCGGGCCGCGCAGCTGGGGGTGGGCAGCATGTTGTCCTTCCAGCTCTATGTAGTGGGTGACAACCTGGGAGCCCTGAATCTCTACAATCGGGAGCCGGACGCTTTCGACGACGAGTCCGAGCATGTGGGGCTGTTGTTCGCCTCGCACGTTGCGGTGGCGATGGCGGGGGCGCAGCGCAACGAGCAGTTGATCCGGGCGATTGGGACCCGCGATCTCATAGGCCAAGCCAAGGGCATCCTGATGGAACGGCACAAGCTCACCGCTGAACAGGCGTTCATGCTGCTGGTGCGGGCCAGCCAAGCCACCCACACCAAGCTGCGGGACATCGCCGAGCAGCTGACAACCGTCGGACAGCTGCCGATCCGCGAGGATGCAGTACCCGGACGGGAATGACCTTCCGGCGGGCCTGGGCCTGTGGCTGGTCCACCAGCTGTCCCTCCACGTGACGCTGCGCAGGACCCACGATGGCTTCACCATCGGGCTCACCGCCGGGGTACCAAACCTGACAAGCTGACCCCCTTTAGTACTGGGATGATCACCGTTTGTGTGACAGGGGTGACAAGATTTGTCGCCCCCGTCACACAAACCACGATCAGGGTGTCTGGCGATGCCTTGCCAACCCCCGTGACCTGCTGACCGGAGAGCATCGTGGCGATCTACGGGGTGGACATCCACCCGCGCTTCCAGGCCCGGGTCAACATCGAGGAGATCCGCCGCGAGGGCTTCGATTTCATGGCCGTCAAGGTCTCCGAGGGCGTCGACGACTCATACCTCGCGGCCGGCTCCGCGGACTTCCTGCAGCGCGGCGACGCGGCCGGCCTGCTGCGTCTGGGGTATCACTATCTGGACGCGGGAAACGAGGAAGCGCAGGCGAAAGCGTTCGCCGAGGCTCTGGACACCGTCGACGTGCCCGGCATGCTCGATGCCGAGGCGCTGGCCGCTGACGGGCAGACGCCCATCCTGACGATCACGGGCATCCGCAGCTTCCTCGCGGCCTGCCGACGCCTCGGTGCCCAGGTTCCGCTGCTTTACCTGCCGCGCTGGTACTGGGACCGGCTCGGGCGCCCTTCGCTTGCCGGACTGCCGCCGCTGTGGGCGTCGGCATACGTCAGCGTCCCGTCCGCACCGGCCTCGGTGATGTATCAATCGCATGCTGCGGCCAGCTGGGACTCCTACGGTGCGCTGGGCGTCGAGGTACTGCAGTTCACCGACCGCGCCCAGGTGGCCGGGCAGCTAGTCGACGCCGACCACTACCTCGGCACCCGCGAGCAGTTCGCCGCACTCATCGGTCGACCACTTCAGCGCAAGGAGCGTCCCGAGATGGATCAGCTACCTCCCACGACGATGCCCGCGGACGCCGACAGCGACCCTCGCAGCTGGCCGCAGCGCAATTACGACATCGGCTTCGACGCTGCCGGCGGGTGGGAGGGTGGCTTCGCGTTCGGCTTCGGAGCGCAGGATTGGGCTGGCCGCACGGTCGATCCTGCCCGGGGATATCTGAATCTGGCGTCATGGATCATGGCGGATCGCAGCCTGAGCCCGGTGGATGCGGTGTTCACCCAGGCAGGAGGTGGCCAGGTGATCTTCGCGCACAATCCGACGCGCGGCTATGGCGCGCCCGACGGCGCGGTGGGCTTGACACTCAACTACGCCGCGCCGGGCGGCGCTTACGTCACCGAAGGCCGCTCCGGTTGATTAACCGCGTTACCTGGGTGTGCCTCGAATGGCCGGTACCGTGTGTGTGAGCGCGGTACCGTTGAGTATCAGCAGAAGGCCAACCGGCGCCTAGCTCCTAGGGGGATCGATGGACGAGGTAATTCCGCACACCTATTGGATGCGCGACATCCCCGACAACGCGGCGCTGATGACGCTGAGCATTCCGGGTACACATAACTCGGCCAGCGTCGAGGGGCCTCTCGGGTTCGCTAAGTCACTGTAACTAAATAACTAATTCAATCAGGTGAATTTTGAGTTGCGTGCGTATCGTCTTCATTGAGATGATCAACCCGTGAAACAATTTGCATTGTGACCACTAAGGATGGCGACGCTTTCCGCGAGATGCAGGCACGCTTGGCGGATCTGCTGCCCCGGTTGAATGAGCGGGATCGTCGTGCGGCGATGGCGACTGAGGCGAAATCGTGGGGCCGCGGTGGGATCAGCGCCGTGCAGCGGGCCACTGGCGCTTCGCGGAGCACAATTCAGCGTGGTCTGGCCGACCTGGCCGGTGACGTTCCTGAAGGGTCCGGTCATCGAGTCCGAGCGCCCGGAGGGGGGCGGAAGAAGGCCGAAGTCACCAATCCTGAATTGCTAGATGCGCTGAATACCTTGATTGAACCAGAAACGCGGGGAGATCCTGAATCACCGTTGCGGTGGACCACGAAATCGACGCGCAACCTCGCCGCGGAGCTAACCAAGATGGGGCACGCTGTCAGTCACTCGGTGGTCACGGAAATCCTTCATTCCCTCAAGTACAGCCTGCAGGGAACCCGCAAGACACTGGAAGGACGTCAACACCCCGACCGCGACGCCCAGTTCGGGTACATCAACACACTCGCCGAAGAGTTCCTCGCCAGCGGCGACCCCGTGATCAGCGTCGATACAAAAAGGGAAAGAGTTGGTCGGGCGGTTTTCCCAGGCCGGCAGAGAATGGCACCCGGAAAACGAACCAGTCGAGGTGTCCACCTACGACTTCCCCAGCCAGGCTGACGGCAAAGCCATTCCCTATGAGGTCTACGACGTGACCAATAACAGCGCCTGGGTCTCGGTCGGCATCGACCACGACACGTCGGTTTTCGCCGTGGGATGCGCAGATCGAACCGGCCGCCCTGGTGGCCGACGACGAGCACGTCGCGCTCGCATACACCCTGACCGGGACCCACCGGGGCGACTTCCACGGCGTCGCGGCCACCAACAAGCGGATCGAAGTGCGGGGGCTTCAAATCGGCCGCTTCCGCGACGGACAAATCGTCGAGCGGTGGGGCAGCACGGACGAGCTCAGCCTCATGCAGCAGATCGGTGCCGCCCCGTCGCCAGACGGAGCCAAGCCAGGCATGCTCGGGAAGGTGGCCGACGCCTTCCGGACCTGATAGACAGTTAGCGGTGACGGGGTCCCGGTGAGTGAATCGACAACGCACCCGAACCGGCGTCGCCGGGTGTGGCTCGGCGGGCTGATCGCCTTGGTGGTGCTCGCCGTGCTGGGCGCGGTGAGCGTGAGCGCCACATCGGGCACCGGGTCAGCGCGAACGGCTGGGGCGGCCGGAGCTGATCCGGATACCCAGGCCCGGTTGGCTGCCGCACGCCGAATCCCGGGCGACCCGCTGGCCCTGGGTCGGCCCGACGCGCCGGTAGTGATCTCCGAGTGGGGCGACTTTCAGTGCCCGTTCTGCCGGGCCTACACCCTCAACACCGAACCGAGTCTGGTGCGCCAGTACGTCGATTCGGGCCGGGTCCGGCTGGAATGGCACGATTTCGCCTACCTCGGTCCGGAGTCGGCGATGGCCGCGCGGGCTGCCCGGGCCGCCGGCCGGCAGGGCCGATTCTGGCAGTACCACGACGCGCTGTATCGCCAGCAGGGTCGGGAGAACAGCGGCGCGGTCACCGACGCATCGCTGATTGCCACGGCCCACAGCGTCGGGCTCGATCTGGCCCGGTTTCAGCGCGACTACGCCGATCCCGCGATCGCCGCGCAGGTAAGCGACGACCGTGAACTCGGCGCGACGCTAGGAGTCACTGGCGTACCCACCTTCGTCATCGGCGGACAGATGATCGTCGGGGCGGAGCCGCTGGCGACCTTCCATCAGGCGATCGACGCCGTCGGCGACCTCGGTCGCTGACGTGCTCGACATCGGCTATCTTGCCGCGTTCCTCGGCGGGCTACTCGCGCTGATTAGCCCGTGCAGCGCGCTGCTGCTGCCGTCGTTTTTCGCCTACGCCTTCGCCGGGACCACCGAACTGCTCGCCCGGACCGGGGTGTTCTTCCTCGGCTTGGCCGCGGTTCTCGTCCCCCTCGGCGTCGGGTCCAGCGCGTTGGCCTCGGTCGTGACGCTGCACCGGGAGGCCCTCATCCTGCTGGCCGGGTGGATGATCGTCGGATTCGGTGTCATTCAGATCCTGGGCGGCGGGTGGAGTTTGCGCCCGGCGGCGCGGGTCCAGCAGCGGATGGCCGCCGGCGGGACCTGGGTCTGCACGGTCGGGCTCGGCGCCGCCTACGGCTTGGCCGGGTTCTGCTCCGGACCGATCCTGGGGGCGGTGCTCACGGTGGCCGCCGCGAGCGGCCAGCCGCTGCGCGGCGCCGCGTTGCTCGCGGTGTACGCGTTGGGAATGGCGGCGCCGTTGTTCGTCCTGGCCGCGCTGTGGCAGCGCTTCGACTTGGGCCGGCGGCGCTGGCTACGTGGGCGCGAGTACCGCATCGGCGGACTGCGGCTGCACACCACCAGCACCGTCTCCGGGCTGCTGTTCATCGCCGTCGGGGTCGTTTTCCTGCTCTTCGACGGTACCGCCGGCCTCTACTCCACCGGCACCGGCACCACCCTTGCGGTGCAGAACGTCATCATCGTCGCCGGCGCCCACGTTCCCGACAGCGTCCTACTGGGCGCGCTCGCGGCGGTGGTGTTGATCGTGGTCGCGCTGCGGCTACGCCGCATCCAGCAGCACTGAGGGTGATCAAGGCATCACTAGAAGTTACTGTTGATATTGTCCCAGGGATGGCTTACGTTCGAGAGGAATTTGACCACGGGGAGTGAGGGGACGGGGTCGGATCACCTGGGGGATTGCTGACTGTCGATGATGAGCTGCTGGTTTGACACCGGGGGGCGCTGCCAGCGCGTCGAGGCTCACGCACAACACGTGTTGCTGACTAGATTACCCAGATTGTTCCGGGTTTGGATCCATTGCTCCCGCTCGATACGAAGGAGCGGGCATGCGGGTTTCCGCGATTTTCTCACAGGGTGGCGGCCACCACGGCCACGGCGATGACTGTGACCGCCGTTGCGACTACGATGGCAATGACCACTTCAATCGCCGACGCTACTACTACAACGGCTACAACGATTGCCACGACGGCGACTACTTCTACTACAGCGGTGACGGCGGCGGCATTCTGGACATTTTCTAGCGGCTAGTCCCGCTGGTCGCCGCCAGCAGTGGCCTCGCCCCAGAATGCGTGGGCCACTGCTGTTGCCGCGGCCATCGCGCAGTACGCAAAGCCGCACTCCGCACATACGCGCCTGTCACCGCCATTCGGAGCCGAATGGCGGTTTGTCGGCGCGGGCAATCGCGTTTCGGTTCCGAATGGCGGTGGGTCGATACACAACTGACGCCGTGATCCCGGGTGGGATGGCGGCGTCGGTTG
>JAHEXI010000026.1 GCA_023252195.1 Pseudonocardiales bacterium | reverse complement strand
AGCTGGAGTGGGTTACCTAGATGCGTGACGACGATACCGAAATTGCCACTGCTGCCCATAGCTATTGTGCCGTGCAACCGCGACGCCGACGCGCTGCGCCTCCCTCACGCCGTGCGCATACCATATAAGTCCAACAGGACTGTGCCCCGAATGAGCGCAACATATTACAATGTGTCTTTATCTGACCGCTACGGCTCGTACCTCACAGCATCGGGTTCTGCGCTGTTCGTCCTGCGCGGTGTGCGAGTCCGTCGCTTTGCATCGTTAGGAGGGGATCCCGTGGCCATGCAGATTCCGGTGCCGCTCGGTAACGAGGAGATTCACAACCCCGCGGAGGGCGTCACTCAGTGCATTGAATTCGTGGTGTGCCCCGACTGCTCGATGATCGCTGCCGCGCAATGGGGTGATCGCCTGGAGAGTACGGATGGCCCTGTCGAGCATGTGAGGGTCGCTTGCGTGAACCGGCACTGGTTTTTCATGCCGGCCGACACGTTCACCGAGCGCCTGCAGAATTGCTAAAGTAGTCGGAATGAAATAAGTAGTACACTTGGAGACATTAACGCCCGCGACCTGCGATGATGTTAACTTCAGTGGATTTGTTGTTCCATTCCAGCTCCTTCAGAGATCTTGCCAATCTCAAAGATCGTGCCCTCGCCGGGCGGGCAGACCTCCGAGATGGCCAGCCACCAGAACTGCGGTGGCTGGGCAAGGTGGGCAGGGGGTGGGGGCATCCCCCCGGCCCCTCTAAGGGCTACCACACGGCATCCCGGGGGCAGAGCCACACGACGCACGCACCGGTCCCGTCGAGGGCTGCCCCCGGGGCGCCGTGTGGTTGGGCTGCGCCAGGAAGCTCCTATGTCTCTGTCAAGGGGTTCCGGGTGGTGCCCTCGTCTGGTTTTGATGGTCAAAGACTGGAGTGGGCGCGTCAATCCCGCTGCGCGCGCCTTCGGCGTTTCAGGGTTGACCCACCCGCTCCAGTCGATGAGGCGGCCCAGACGACGAGGACGGGTGCAGACTGACCAGGGCCTGGTAGAGCTCGCGGGCGACGTAGCGTTGCAGGCAGCGGATGATCTCCCGGCGGCTGAGGCCCTCGGAGGTGCGTCGGGCCACATAGCGGTGGGTCCGTTGGTCAAGGCGCAGCCGGGTCAGCACGACGGTGTAGAGGGCGTTGTTCGCGGCGCGATCGCCCCCGCGGTTCAGCCGGTGCCGGTGGGTTTTGCCGCTGCTGGCCGGGATCGGCGCCACCCCGCACAGATGCGCGAACGCGGCCTGGAGAGCGCATCGGTTGCGGGTTATCCCCGACGGTGGTCAACAGCTGCCCCACTACCTCGACTCCGACACCGAGTAGATCGGTCATCCCCGGGGCGGCAGTGGCGACGAGGCCGTGCAGCTCGACGTCGGCGTCCTTAATCTCGGTGGTCAAGTGCTGGTGGCGGCGCGCCAGCCGACGCAACACCACCTTCACCGCCTGGACTGGATCCGACAGCAGACCGGTTGTCCGCAGCCGCGTACAGGCCTGCACCAGGGCTGGGGTCTTGAGGTCGGCCAAGCGTTCGCGGACCTCGGGTGGGGCCGTGACCAGCAACGACTTGAGCTGATTAGTGGTCTGGGTGCGAGCCTTGACCGCACCGCGGCGGGTCACCCGCAACGCCCGGATCGCTTCGACGATCCCATCGCCGGTCTTCGGGACCGAGGTGCGGGAGGCACTCAACGCGGCCCGGGCCGCGGCATAGGCATCGATCGGGTCAGACTTGCCCTGCGCGCGGCGAGCCCGCCGATCCGGGCGATTGACCTCCAGCACCGACACACCCGCCTGACGCAGATACCGAGCCAGACCCGCGCCATAGGAGCTGGTGCCCTCCACCCCCACCCGGGCCAGCTCACCGAACCCCCACAGCCACCCAGCCAGGGCCGCATAACCCACCGCGGTCGCCGGGAACTCGCGGTCATCCACCTCCCGGCCCAACTGGTCGATCACCGCGACATGATGGGTCTGGCCATGGGTATCGACACCACCGACGACAACCCGGGTCTCACCGGTCATCCTCGACATCGCTGCACCACTTCCGCTCACACCGGATGGGTCAGCGCGTTGCGGTCGGGCGCAACGGACAAGACAGTGATGGGTGCCACTCGCACAGGCTCCTCTCAGGTCACGCCGCCCGACCGCACACACAGACGACACCGCACACGCCGAGGCCGACCAATCCTGGCCAAGACAGCAACATCACGTCAGTCGACGGAGGGTCACACCCCAAGCGAGCGGTGCCGCCCACATCCCATCTCACTGCCGACGGGATACCACACGACCCCCAGGGTCCAGATCACAGTGGGCCAATGATCGTTTGGACACTTTACGGTCACAAAACGCATCCATACAGCCCAAGATGACCACAAACGATGAGCGTTTGCAGTCGCGAACACCGCAGGTAATGGTCCTATCCACGAACAACCACGACCATGGTCCGAGAATCCTTGGGTTCTGGGTTCAAGCCCCATGCAGTCGATCATTTATCCCGCCCGTCCTGCGGTAGGCCAATACCCCGCGTTGCCACTGGTCAACAGCGCGGCACGTCCAGTGGCAGGTCGAGGGTCCTGACACTCATCCGGCGCAACCTTCCAAGCTGCTGCTCCCACTCGTACTCCGCACCAAAATCATGCCCTCTCCATGCCGTCAGACGTCGGCCAAGCGTGACGATCGCTGACAAACACCGAGCACCGTCCGGCCAGTGCTGTGATGGAGGCGGGCGGTGGTCTGCGCTTGACGATCCCGCCGCAGAGTCCGCAGAGGTCTCCGGGTCCAGGGGAGCCGGAAGCGGTCACGTCAGCGGTGAGCAGAACCCTGGAGGCTGGAGGAACGGACGGCACCACCGACTCTTCGGACGGATCACTCGCCGGACCCCGCCGACGCTGACCCCTTACCACGATCACTACTATATCCGACGTTTTCGTTCGATCCACTTATCGATATACCATAGGTAGGCTCGTAAGCCAGGATTAAATCTAGCTTCGCACCCATTGCCTAATTTAATAAAGAGTTGTGCGTGTAGCAGGGCGGTCCCCATCTCGGAAGATTTCGTTGCAGTCTTCTTATTTAGCCTGATTTCCCGAAGGCCGTACACCCAGGTACGCGTTGTTCCTGCTTCCAACCTCACCGGCAGTTTGGGACCGTCTTCTAGTTCGCCAGTTTCATCCACGTCGAAGCGCCAGCGGAAATTCTTTCCGCTGAAGTCGCCGCGCTGCAATATGAATCGCTCGACGTCCACGCTTGCCAATCCGCGGTTGGTCGCAGAAATGACGACCACCAATGGCGCCTGGGCTGCTGGTAACTCCTCTACGGTCGATGCTACCCAATAGTGCGCGCAAACATCAGGTCCGGCGCGTCGATAAGTAGCGTGGGCTAGGAGAAGAGAGGCTGTGGCCACAAGCAGCGCCGCTAGTGCTACAGCGGGCGATGCGTAACTTAGCCATGCTGGCGCCTCTATCACTCTCAGTATCGTACAGTTGAAGGTCGGGCGGGTTGTCGGCGCGCCGAGTTGCCGGGTCCGCCAGGTCCTGGTTGTGAGAATGACGGACGCTCTGGCAGTCCGGGCAGTTGCGCGTGATCAAAGACCACCCACGTGGCCCCACCTCGATGGCTGGGAACGGGATTACGCCGACCACAAAGTCGGCGGATGCACGCTCGGCACAACGTACGATGCAACGTGGCCGACAGCATCGGACTGTCCTCCGACACCGCCCAGAGAACCCCGCATGCCCACGTTGCGCGATCCGATAGGGGGGCGCCGCCCAGCATTTGCTAATCACAGGCCTCCGCCGTCTCCAAGCCGCGTCCGCAGGTGATCATCGTCAGCGAGTCGTCAGCGGAAGCGGCACGACGAGACCGTACGCGTCGCTTCACGCCACCACGTAGCCGCAGCTCAACGGAACGCAACGAGACTCGCAGGTACGCGGACGCACGCCAATCAGCGTTCACACTGAAGAGCACAACCGATCTAAGATCAACAATCTCATACCTCCGGCGGGCCTCCGCTCCGGGATGGTCCCAGGACGGGCCCGGGTAGTGGTGGGTCACCAGGGCGCGGGTATCCCGTCACGTCGGCGCCGGAGGCGTAGCAGACCGGGGTCAGTGGGCCAGGTCGTTCATCGCATGCGGTGCTCCACCTGGCCCGCTGAGCCCGGCCCGCTTCGAGACAAGCTCGCCGACGTGTGACGGGATACCCGCTCCCCGCCCCCGTCCTGCGGCAGGCCAACACACCGCGCGTGCCATTGGCGTGCCATTAACACCGGTCAACAGCGGGGCACTGTGATCCGGCCTGACCACCAATCGAGGCCCCCCTGACGGCTCGGTGAGCGCAGCCTTCCAACTGGCCATGCGGTTTGGATTCCCGTCGCTCGGGCGTGCGATTAGGGTGCGGCCATTACGCCACCGGAACAGACGCTCCCATCGCGTCGTCGCCGTCCTCCTTGTTGCTGTCGGTCGCGGTGGCGTCTGTCTGGTCAAGGTCGATCCATAGGGCGCGTAGCCCCAGGTCAGCGACACGAAACGACGCTGCCGGACATTCGGACGGACGGAGGGCTAAGGCTCGGCTAGGGCTGGCCGACGAAAGCGACGGTCACGGTCGCGGTGTGCGCTGTGGGGCTGGGCGGGTCGGGGACGAAGGCCACCTTGCCGCTGCCAGAGCACGGCAGGATCAACGAGACCGGGATAGGTGAGGTCACCGCGTAGTCGCGAACAACCACCGAGACGTTGGCCGCTGTGGGCGTGGGGAAGCGCACCCCGATGGCGTGGCCGGCTCTGCCGGTGAAGCCGAGGTCGCCGCTGGGCGCAGGAGCCGGCAACACCGTGACCGTCTGGCCGGCGAGGGGATGCCCGTGCTGACCGCGATAAATCGGACCAAAGCAGCCAATCTTGATCGTCGCATGTCCGGCTCGGCCAGTGACCTCGCCGAAGAAGTACTGGTTAGCGCCGATCGGTGCAGGGTCGATGATCGCATCGGCTGAGGCGGGCGCCGCAGCGACGGCCGTGATCGTGGCCGCGGCCACGGCGATGACCCCAGGAGCGACTTTGCGGGACACGGAGCCTCCACTGCAGTGACTGACGGGCCTCGTGAAGTTCTCCCTGTCCCTTCAATATCTGCCCTTCACGAAAGGATGCTTGTCCGAACCGTCCACGTTATTACTGTCCCTCAAGAAATCTCGCATCGATTCATCAAATTCCACAACACCGCCATGGTTACAGTCCACGACGATGCCCATACGCTGAGCCACACCCCAGACGGCCAAGTCAGGATCAAATACGACGTGCCTGTTACGAGCTGCTTGTACTAACAGAACAAAGCCGTCGTAATCGTCATCCTCGATCGTCTGCAGGTTTCGCAGAACGGCCATTCTATCGATCTTCTTACCTCTCACTAGCACCACCCACCCCTCGGATCTGAATGTACCTTCAACAATGTTGCCGGAGGACGATAGGTGTAACAGCATAACCAAATCAACATGTACCTGCGATAGCCCGACCTGCCCGAGACCGCACCGACAGTCTCGTCCCCGGGCCTGGGCGCCTAGCGGTCAAGCATCGGGTGCGCGCTCCTGGGTCAAGCGGACCCCAAGGCTGGGCCATCACACGTGGCGCCGGGTTGCCACCCGCTGACCGCAGTTCTGACCGCAACGAGCAGCACCGTGCCGCACTCGAACACCACCCGGCGAACGCCGCATCCCCACGTCGCGCGATCCGATCAGGGGCCTGCCTGCATCTGTTGATCCCCGGGTCTCCCCTGCCCCCCTGCAGCATGGCGGCGAGGACGAACAGACCAAGATCAGGCCGTGCAGAGGCCGTCGCACGTCAAGTCACATCAGGACACGATGGGACACAACGAGAACAAACCAGCAGGTCACAGCAGATCGGCCGCCGGATCACCGCAGGCCCGTCCATCAGGCTACGAAAAGTCGGGCTTCTCGTGCCGGGTTCGCTTGAGCTCGAAGAAATGTGGGTAGCTGGCCAACAGCAGGGTGCCGTCGAAGACCTTCCCGGCCTCCTCGCCACGCGGGATTTTCGACAGCACCGGTCCGAAGAAGGCCACCCCGTCCACATGAATCGTCGGGGTCCCGACGTCTAGCCCGACCGGAGCCATGCCAGCCTCGTGGCTAGCCCGCAACTCCTCGTCGTACTCGGTGCTGTGCGCAGCCGCTGCCAGCTCTGCGGGCAGGCCTACCTCGTTCAGCGCGGCCGCTATCACCGCGTCGAGGTCCTTGTTGCCCGCGTTATGGATTCGCGTGCCCATGGCGGTGTAGAGCGGCTCAAGCACCTTGTCCCCGTGGTCGCGAGCGGCGGCGATGCACACCCGGACTGGCCCCCAGGCCTTGTCCATCGATTTCCGGTAATCCTCCTTGACCTGTCGGTCTTCGTTGAGCACCGACAGGCTCATCACCCGGAAGTGCACGTCGATGTCCCGCACCGTAGCCACCTCAAGGATCCATCGCGAGGTGATCCACGCCCACGGGCACCGTGGGTCGAAGTAGACATCAACGCGCGCCGGCCGGCGCTCGGTGAGAACCTCGCTGTTGTGGCCCGCCGTCATTGTCATCACACTCTCCGTTCCTCGATGCGTCGTACAACCCGTCCGGGTGGTCACGTCTTCCCCGGGCCTTACTCCCCTGCGGGCCGACCGCCACCCGTGATTGGATCCCAAGGACTCCCACCGACATCCGAGGTGATCCGTTGTCCGTTCCCAACCTGACCCAGGAGCAGGCCGTCGAGCGTGCCGCGCTGCTCGACGTCGACTCCTACACCGTCGACCTCGATCTCACCGACGGCGCCGGCAAACCGGGCGAAGGCACGTTCCGGAGTACCACCACAGTCCGCTTCTCATGCCACCGTCCAGGCGCGTCCAGCTGGATAGACCTGGTGGCCGCCGAGATCCGCGCTGCGACGCTCAACGGAACCGCTCTCGACGTCACCGGCTACGACGAGGCGAACGGGATCGCACTGCCTGGCTTGGCCGCTGAGAACGAGGTGGTCATCGAGGCCGACGGCCTTTACATGAACACCGGCGAGGGACTGCACCGCTTCGCCGATCCCGTCGACGGCGGCGTCTATCTCTACACCCAGTTCGAGACCGCGGACGCGAAGCGGATGTACGCCTGTTTCGACCAGCCTGACCTCAAGGCGGTACATCGGATCCGGGTGGTGGCACCGGCCGACTGGGTGGTGGTCTCCAACGCGCCGTGCCAGCACATCGAGGACGCCGCGGCCGGGTCGGTTCGCCACATCTTCGCCGACAGCGCCCGGATCAGCCCCTACATCGTGGCGTTGGTGGCCGGACCCTACACGCGGTGGACCGACGAGTACATCGACAACGAGGCAACGATCCCGCTGGGCATCTACTGCCGCGCCTCGCTGGCCGAGCACATGGACGCCGGGCGCCTGTTCACCGAGACCAAGCAGGGTTTCGGCTTCTACCACCGCGCGTTCGGGGTGCGATATCCGTTCGAGAAATACGACCAGTGCTTCGTGCCCGAGTTCAACGCCGGAGCAATGGAGAACGCCAGCTGCGTGACCTTGTTGGAAGACTACGTCTTCCGCAGCCGGGTCACCCGCTTCCTCTACGAGCGTCGCGCCGAGACGGTGCTGCACGAGATGGCGCACATGTGGTTCGGCGACCTGGTGACCATGCGGTGGTGGGACGACCTGTGGCTCAATGAGTCCTTCGCGACCTGGGCCTCGGTCCTGTGCCAGTCGAAGGCCACCGAGTACACCGGTGCGTGGACCACGTTCGCCACTGTGGAGAAGGCCTGGGCCTACCGGCAGGATCAGCTGCCGTCGACCCACCCGATCGCCTGCGACATCCCCGACGTCCAAGCCGTCGAGGTCAACTTCGACGGCATCACCTACGCCAAGGGCGCAAGCGTGCTGCGCCAGCTCGTTGCCTACGTCGGTCTGGAGGAGTTCCTCGCGGGGCTGCAGCTCTACTTCTCCCGGCACGCCTGGGGCAACGCCACGCTTGCCGACCTGCTGGCCGCGCTGGAGCAGGCTTCTGGTCGTGACCTGTCGGGCTGGAGCGCGCAGTGGTTGGAAACCACCGGGCTCAACACATTACGACCGGAGTTCACCGTCGACAGTGACGGTGCGTTCACCTCCTTCGCGGTGCTCCAAGACGGCGCCCGCCCCGGCGCCGGTGAACTGCGCACGCACCGCCTCGCCGTCGGCGTCTACGACTCTCCCGCCGACCGGGAGGGTGGTGCGCTGGTGCGGACCCACCGGGTCGAGCTCGACGTCAGCGACGGTCGCACCGAGGTCCCCGAGCTGATCGGGGTTCCGGCCGGCCAGCTGGTGCTGGTCAACGACGACGACCTCACGTATTGCACGATGCGGCTCGACGAGAAGTCGCTGGCGACGCTGGTCGACCGGATCGGCGACATCACTGAGTCACTGCCCCGCTCGCTGTGCTGGTCGGCGGCGTGGGAGATGACTCGCGAAGCTGAGTTCAAGGCCAGGGACTTCGTCGCCGTGGTGCTGGCTGGGTTGCCCGCCGAGACCGAGGTGGGCGTGGTGCAACGGCTGTTGGCGCAGGCACAGCTTGCGCTGTCCTCCTACGCCGATCCGGTCTGGGCCAGCGAGGACGGCTGGCCGAAATTCGCCGGCACGCTGATGAACCTCGTCAGCGCGGCCGACCCCGGCTCCGACTACCAGCTCGCGTTGGTCAACGCGCTCACCACGTCGCTGCTGGGCAAGCCGGAACTGGATGCGCTGGCCGGCTGGCTGGCCGGGGACGGTGTGCCCGAGGCGCTGGCGGTGGACACCGACCTGCGCTGGCGGTTGCTGCAGGCGCTCGCCGCGCACGGCGTGATGGGCGAGGAGGAGATCGCCGCCGAGCAGATCCGTGACGCAACCGCGACTGGACGCCGGCAAGCCGAGCGGACCCGGGCGCTGTTGCCCACTCCGGCTGGGAAGGAACGTGCCTGGCAGCAGGCGATGCGCGATGACGAGTTGCCCAACGCCATCAGCGAGGCGACCATCGGGGGCTTTAGCCACCCGGCGCAGAAGCCGCTGCTGTTGCCCTACCTGGACCGGTACTTCACCGAGATCGCCGACGTGTGGGACCGCCGGACCTCCGAGCGGGCCCAGTCGTGCGTGGTCGGGCTGTTTCCCGCCTGGGTCGTCGAACAGCGCTGCGTCGACGCTGCGGGCAGGTGGCTTGAAGCCGCTGAGCACCCGCCCGCACTCCGTCGACTGATTGCCGAGGGGCGGGCCGGCGTGGTCCGGGCGCTGGCCGCCCGCGTCTTCGACGTGCGCGGCTCGTGAGTGGCATTAAGTGCTATAACACTGTTTCGCACTCACGAGTCCGCGTGGGCGGCGAGCGTCCGCAGGCCGGTGGTCAGCCCTCCGGCTAGATCGCCCGCTTTGAATGACGAGACCATGCTCTCCACCGCTAGCTTGCACCCCCGGTCGGGAAGCCGGTGCGCAGCCTTGCAACCAGTGACCACCTCGACTACCTGCTGGCCGGGCGAGACGGCCACCAACACCGCATGGTCGGCCCACTTACCCATCGAGTCATGCAGCACCTCAGCCCGACCCCGGGTGTCCGAACCGAGGTCGCCGAGGTAGACGCCGAAAAGCAGGCTCGCGCTGCGGCTGGCCCGGACTAACGCATCGTCAAGTGTCGCGAGCTGGGACTTGGTGAAAGGCAACGTGGGGAGAACCGGCGTGAGCATTCGCGCGGCGGAGATCCGTCCAGTGCCGACGACAGCCTCGCCCGGCACGAACTCCCGCCGGTCCCTGTCGCGCTGAGAACGGTCCCGCCGGGCAGGATCCCGGTGCTGCTTGTTACCAGTTGCCACGAGCACCTCCGCGGGCTTCACCGGATCCATCCCGGCTGCCATGGGCCGCCTTGTCGCGCAAAGCCTCGGGGTTCGCCGTCCACAACACCGGTGGGTGGTCCCACTGCTCGCCGGGGCGGTATCGGCGGGTCCGAGCGAACTTCGGCCGTAGCGTCAGTAACCCCAACAAGATCATGATGGCCAGCGGAGCACCAGCCAGGATGAGGACGACCTCCAGCGATGTCACACCGATCACGGTAGCTGACCGGAGTCGGTCACCGCCTCACCAGGTAGCCACTAACGTCAGGCGACCTCGCCGAGGTAGGGCAACCACAGCGGATCGGCGTCGGGCACCGTGGCCAGCAACCGCCAATGCTGACCCCGCGGAGCGCGCGGCACCACCCGCAGCTTCCAACCCAGTTCGCTGAGCAGCCGGTCAGCCTTACGGTGATTGCACAGCGCGCAGCAGGCGACGCAGTTCTCCCAACAATGCTCGCCCCCTCGACTGCGCGGCACCACATGGTCGATGGTTTCCGCGCGGGCTCCGCAATAGCTACAGCGGTAACGGTCCCGGTGCATCAACGCCGCCCGGGTCATCGGAACCCGCGCCCGGTAGGGCACCCGCACGAACGTGCACAACTTGATCACCGAGGGGGCCACGACGCTGGTAGTCGCGGAATGCAGTACCAAGCCCGCGGCGTCACCATGGACCACATCGGCCTTGCCGCACACCACCAACACGATCGCCCGACGCAACGGCAGCGCGGTCAGCGGCTCGAAGCTCGCATTGAGCAGCAATACCCGTCGGCGTCCCCAGACCGGTGCGCCCGTAGCGGACGCCGCGTCCGTGACGACGACAGTGGTTTCGATAAGCCCGGTTGAGGTTCCTGAGCGCGAGGCGGTCCGCCGGTCCGCCCCCGCTGGGTGACCCTCCGGGCTGGGTTGTCGGTCGTGCACGCAACCACCTCCACCAATGCGCGGGACTAGTCCACCACACCAAGTGGCGATCGCGCACGTATCAGGACGTGAGTCGTGCTGGTGACTAGCTGTCGCACCGGCCACGGGCAGTGGTCACAGAGAGGTCACGGATACAGTCCCGGTGTGCTCCAGCCGATCGTCGTCTCACTGATCGCCCAACCCGACTGTTCCCAGGACACCGGGTCGTGGTGTTCGCGCATTTACCACTTGACCCACAATGACCTGCTGTCGCGCTACGCCGATGCGGTGGTGGGAACCGGACTGCGCATCTTGCTGATCATCGTACTGGCGGTACTGATCCGGCTGATGGTGCACCGGACGATCAACCGGTTGACCAGGGTGACGGCCGAAGGACCACCGCCGGGATTGCTTCGGCCGCTGCGCGAGCGGGCGCCTGAGTCCTGGCGGGGCACCGGGATACTAGGGCAACGACGATCCCAACGGGCCCGCACGATCGGCTCGGTACTGCGGTCGGGGATGACGTTCGTGGTCTACGGGGTCGCCTGCACCCTCGTGCTCGGCGAACTGGGGATCAATCTCGGTCCGATCATCGCCTCGGCCGGCATTCTCGGTGTTGCGCTCGGCTTCGGCGCGCAGAATCTGGTGAAGGACTTTCTGTCCGGGATGTTCATGATGGTGGAAGACCAGTACGGCGTCGGCGATGTGGTCGACCTCGGCCAAGCCACCGGCACCGTCGAGGGGGTCGGACTGCGGGTGACCACCCTGCGGGACACCAAGGGCACCGTGTGGTACGTCCGCAACGGCGAGGTACTGCGCGTCGGTAACTCCAGCCAGGACTATTCGGTGGCCGTCGTCGACCTCCCCATCGGATACAACGCAGACATCCAGGCCTCTACTGAGCTCGCCGGTCGGACCGCCACCGAGCTCACCGCCGACGGCAGCGCACTGGCTGACGATGTGCTCGAACCACCCCAGGTGCTCGGCGTCGAGTCGATCAACTCCGACGGTGTCACGCTGCGGATCACGACCAAGGTTCAGGCCGGGCGGCAGTGGACAGTGCAGCGTGCGTTGCTGGCCGGCATCAAGGCAGCCTTCGCCGAAGCCGGGATTCCGGCGCCCTCGCCGGCCGGTCTCGCCGCCCCCCCGACCTGAGGCTCCTCCCCCCGTCGTGGCCGAGCAAGGCAAGATGGGGGAATGGCTGCGCCGGAGAACTTCTACGAGGCCGTCGGCGGCGAGCAGATGTTCCGCCGGATCGTCGGCCGTTTCTATGAGCTGGTGGCCAAAGATGAGGTGCTGCGCCCGCTCTACCCGGACGAGGATCTCGGTGCTGCCGAGGAGCGGCTGCGAATGTTCCTGGTGCAGTACTGGGGCGGGCCACACACCTACTCGATGCAGCGGGGACACCCGCGGTTGCGGATGCGGCACGTCCCGTTCCAGATCGGACCGACCCAACGCGACGCCTGGCTGCGTTGCATGCGCACCGCAGTAGAGGAAGCCGACCTCGATGAGGCTCACCGAGCCGTGCTCTGGAACTACCTGCAGATGGCAGCAAACAGCCTGGTGAATTCAGTGACCTGAGGTCCGACGGTCACCCCGGACTCCAGTGGCAAGATTGACCCTCGTGCGACGCGCCGACGACCGCCGACTGGCTGACGACGAAGCCTGGTGGCGAGATGCCACCTTCTACCAGGTCTACGTCCGTTCTTTCGCCGACGCCGACGGTGACGGCGTCGGCGATCTGGAGGGAATTCGCAGCCGGCTGGGTTATTTGGAACTGCTCGGCGTGGATGCCCTGTGGCTCACTCCTTTCTTCAGCTCCCCGATGGTCGACCACGGCTACGACGTCAGCGATCCGCGCGCCGTCGACCCGCTGTTCGGCGATCTGAACGCCTTCGATCGGCTGATCGCCGACGCTCACCGGCGTGGGCTGCGGGTGACCATCGACCTGGTACCCAACCACACCTCCGACCGCCACGTTTGGTTCCAGGCGGCCGTCGCAGCAGCGCCGGGCAGCCCCGAACGAGCCCGTTACATCTTCCGCGACGGTTCCGGGTTCAGTGGCTCGCGACCGCCGAACAACTGGACGAGCACCTTCGGCGGCCCGGCATGGACCCGGCTGTCCCCCTCGATCAATGATGCCGGGCAGTGGTACCTGCACCTGTTCGCGCCCGAGCAGCCAGACCTCAACTGGGACAACCCAGAGGTAGCCACCGATCTCGAACGGACCCTGCGGTTCTGGCTGGACCGTGGGGTGGACGGCTTCCGCATCGATGTCGCCCACGGGATGGCCAAACCTGCTGGGTTGCCTGACATGCCGCAGCCGATCGAGGTCGGCTCCGGTCTGCTCGACGCCGACGTCGCCGATCCCCGCTTCAACGCTGACGGTGTACACGACATCCACCGGATGATCCGCAAGGTGATCGATGAGTATCCGGCACGGATGGCGATCGGCGAGATCTGGGTGATCGATGACGCCGCGTTCGCTCGCTACATCCGCCCTGACGAGCTGCACCTGGGGTTCAACTTCCGGCTGCTGGAGGCCGACTTCGACGCCGGTAGTGTCCGGGCGGCCATCGAGCACTCGCTGATGGCTGTCCAGGGCAGTCCCGCCCCGGCCACCTGGACGATCTCCAACCACGACTCGGTTCGCCCGGTGACCCGCTACGGCGGAGGGGAAGTCGGCCTGGCCCGGGCACGGGCAATGGCACTGGTGCAACTCGCCCTGCCCGGACCGGTGTACCTGTACAACGGTGACGAGCTGGGTCTGCCGAATGTCGAATTGCCCGACTGGGCGTTGCAGGATCCGGTGTGGAGGCGCTCCGGGCACACCGAGCGCGGCCGCGACGGCTGCCGGGTACCGCTGCCCTGGCAGGGCAGCGTGCCGCCGTACGGATTCAGCGCAAGCCCCGGCACCTGGCTGCCGATGCCCGGTGACTGGGGTGGCCGAACCGTGGAAGCACAACTGGAGGATCCGACTTCGACGTTGTCGCTCTACCGGCGGGCGCTGGAACTGCGCAAGGATCACAACGCGTTCAGCGGCGTCGAGCTTGAGTGGTACGGCGCACCGCCCGGATGCCTGGCTTTCCGCCGTAAAGGCGGCGGGCTGGTCTGCGGCCTGAATACCTCCGGCAACCAGGTATCACTGCCACTGGGACAGGTGCTGCTGGCCAGTGGCCCGCTCCCGCCCAGCGGCGATGTCCTGCCGCCCGATACCGCCGTCTGGCTGGTGTGATCCGATCAGACGAGCAGCGCCAGGGCAGCGTGCCGGCGGCGCAGCACGGCACCGTAGCGGGCATCCAGCCGCAGCCATGAGTCGGTGGCCGAGACCCGGACGGTTTCGCTCACACCAGAAGCTCCCACGAAGCCCATACCCGACAGGGCGAACAAACAGCGCAACGGCACTCCCACTTCGAATCCGGCCCCACTGACGGTGATCACCTTCTGATCCAACAGTGCGGCGGGCGGCGACCCGTGCGGACCGGGGTTGTCCCTGGCGACGGCAGCACCCTGATCGGTGAGCTCGGCGAGCACGTCAGCGGGCACCTGATCCACCGCATACCAGCCTTGTTCCGGCGGCAAGGCGCAGCGCCAGAGCGCATCCTGCGCCGGCCCAGGGTCGGACACCGCAGCGCCGACCACTGCCACCGCGGCCAGCAGATCCGTGCTCCTGACGGTGATATCACCAGGACGCACCACTCCGCGCACTGAGCGAGTCACCAGCGTGTCGAACGGGGTATCGACCCAGGCGTGCACCCGGCCGTCGCCATCCCGCAGTCGCACCATCACATCACGGTCCAGCCGCACCGCGCGGGCCACGAAGGCAGCGAGATCGTCCCGCTCGGTTGGATCCGGAATGCACAGTTCAGCCACCGCTACCCCCGTCTCGAAACACAGCCAGAAATTCCCGCTCACCGGGTGTCAACCGCCGTGGCCGTTGCGCGGCGGTGTCGTACGCGGCGAGCTGGGTGCGCGCGGTGACTGCGTCGCCGCCAGTGCCCGCCACGACGTATTCCACGGCGAATGAGGCGGCCAGCAGCTCGCTGACCCACAACCGCACCCGCACCGGGCTCGCCGAATACACCAGGGGCTGCCGGTAGCGGACCAACAGCTCGACGACGACCACGCCCTCGGCCAGGGTGTGGGCACCCCGCCGAGCGCCCTCACCGAACAGTAGCTCCGTGCGCGCCTCCTCCAGCAGCGTGACCACCCGCGCGTTGTTGACGTGCCCGTAGACGTCCATGTCCGACCAGCGCACCGCGACGTCCGTACTGAACCTCGCCAACTACCCACCTCCGGTCGGCTGCCGAGCCGCCTTCTAGAGGTCGACCGACGAACTCGCTGGATCCACCTACAGGCGCTTCCACGACCACTTTCACTAGTCGCTAGCTGCGGATCGGCGACGCGCCTCAGGCGGAACCCCATCGTGGTTCAGCAGTCAGATTCGGCAACCGAAGCAGGGGGTTGGTGACCGCTGCAGCGGGATCGTCTGCGTCTGCGCCGACCGGATTCGGTCCGGCCGAATTCGCGTCGATCGGCTTGGGGGCTAGCGCGAGGCCCACCGTCCGGCGCGTTCCTAAACCACGGTAACGGGACACGTCGAGTTCGGTCTCGCCGTCAACAGTAGTTGAACCGTCATCGCCGCGCATCGCGGCGGATCGCGCGCCAGCGTGGATATCCCGGCTTGCCTGGTATGCAGCGAGCGCCTCAGCGAGCAGATCGCCTAGGCCCATCTGAGCCTCGTCGCCGGCTAAATCCTCATCCGCAGGTTGCCAGTCCAGCGCGCGGGGCGTCGGAGCGGGCGGCCCAAAAGCCGACAAATCCCGTCGGATCTGCGGAGTTTCGGGGTCTTCCGACGGGTCCTCGTCGGTGGCTTCACGCTCTAACGTGGCCGACTCCGATGGGGGCTGGTGCGGCAACGGATAGATCACGAGCGGAGCGGGTGGTTCGTCCGATCGGTTCGCGGCCTCTCGATCGCCCGCGCCGCTCGGTTCTGGGTCAGCGTCGCCGATCTGGCCCATCCCGACCGTGGACGTCTCGACAGGACGGTCCTCCGCGCGACGCCGGCCGGAGCGGCCTGCCGACAACGCCGACGCGGGCAGCAGATCACTTACCGATACCAGGGTGCCGGCACCGCGGCGGTGCCGCGCCCCGGCCTGCGAAGAATCGACCCCACTCGATGACTCGGCGGCCTCGGCGTCTGGAGATACCGGGATCGGGTCCTCGGCAACCGACGACGGCACCGGCGATGCGACCACGGGAGTACTCGAAACCGGCGACGTCGGCGTAGCAGGGGCCGATTGAGCGATCTCCGGCTCGGCGACTTCCTCCTCGGCGACTTCCTCCTCGGCGACCTCCTCCTCGGCGACCTCCTCCTCGGCGACCTCCTCCTCGGCGACCTCCTCCTCGGCCTCCGCCTCACGGACGTCCGCCTCAGCCACCTCCGCTTGCGCGATTTCCGCCTCAAGCACCTCTGCCTCAGCGGTGTCGGCTTGCGCGATCTCGGCGTCGAAAGACTTCGGATCGGTCTGCTGCGCGGCACTGCAGACGCCGACCTCGACGCTCAGCGGACCGGTGTCGGAGTCGGATCCACCGGCACACCCCGTCCCGGCATCGCCGAGAAGTGCAGCCACCTGGCCGACCAGGCGCGCTTCCTCACGGCGGGCAGACCCGCAGTTCTCCAGCAGCGTGCAACGCGCGGCTTCCACATCGCGGCGATGCCGGCCTTCCGCCGCACGGGCGGCGCGCACGCAGTGCAGAGCGTCAGCGAACTCGCCGCGGGCCTCGTGCACGTGGGACAAGCCCTCAAGGCACTCCGCGAGGACGACGTCCACCCCATATCGCTGAGCACCCTCGACCGCGTCGGCGAGCAGGGTCAGCGCGGGCTCATGGCGACCTTCGGCGAGGTGCACCCGAGTGGCCAACGCCAGGCGCAACCGGCCGACCGCCGCGGCCGCGGCGGCGCGCACCGGACGGCGCAGCAATGGCCGCACCTCCTGCATAGCGGCATCGCCGGCACCGCGATCTAGCAGCGCGAGCGCTATCTCGAGCATCAGCCGCGCGCTCACCTCGCCGCTATCATGCTCAGGATCGGCCAGACCCGCCAACAGGTCGCGGCCTTCCCTAGCTTTCGCCTCGGCCACCGCGCCCGCGTCGCGGCGGCGGTGACGCGCTGCGTCCACCGCCCGGACTGCAGCCCGCAACAGCAAAGCGGTGTCGTGGTCGAGACTCGGGTCCTCGCGGTAGAGCTCGTCAGCCTCGTCGAGGGCGGAGGTAGCCAGATCATCTCGGCCGAGTGCGGCCGATGCCTCGGCCACGGCGACGAGGGCACCGCCCCTGAGCACTGGAGCGACATCATCGCCGGCGGCGAGCACCGCCCGCACCGCACCGAGCGCGGTAGCGGCTTCACCTAGCGCGACTGCGCAGTGGGCAAGCTCCACGTGCAGCTCATGCCGCAGCCCCGGTGGAGTCTCGGCGTCTCGAATCGCTGGGAAGAGCCGATGAGCCGCTTCCCCGTGCCGGCCGAGACGGTTGAGCGCAAAAACCGCGACGTGGTCTGCCTGCAGGACGGCCAGCTTATCGTCCTGCCCGGCGGTCACCGCCCGATCGGCCAACAGCAGCGCCAGCTCTGGCGCGCGCCAGCGTAAGAGCATTGCCGACTCCACCAGCGATGCGGCCTCGCCTCCGTTGGGCGCCATGCCGGTCCGGATCCCTTCGCGCGCCGTACTGCTCACCTCCCACCCCCATCGACGTTCCCGATCACCGGACGCCCCATGCCCCATCAATTTCGGGTCAGTCTGCGGTACGTCACACGATGTGGTCGTGCTGCCTCCGCTCCGAGCCGGTCGATCTTGTGCTGCTCGTAGGCCTCGAAGTTGCCTTCGAACCAGAACCAGGATGCGGGATTTTCGTCTGTTCCCTCCCAGCTGAGAATGTGGGTCACCACTCGGTCTAGGAACCAACGGTCGTGGGAGATCACCACCGCGCAGCCGGGAAAGTGTTCCAACGCGTTCTCCAGCGAACCCAACGTCTCGACGTCGAGGTCGTTGGTCGGTTCGTCGAGCAGGATCAGATTGCCTCCCTGCTTGAGAGTCAGCGCAAGGTTGAGCCGGTTGCGCTCGCCGCCGGACAGCACTCGAGCCGGTTTCTGCTGGTCAGGCCCTTTGAACCCGAAGGCGCCGACATACGCGCGGGACGGCATCTCGGTATTACCGACCTGGATGTAGTCGAGACCGTCCGACACCGCCTCGAAGACCGTCTTGTCCGGGTCGATGCCCGCCCGCTCCTGATCGACATAGGACAGCTTCACCGTCTCGCCAACCCTGACCGTGCCGGAGTCGGGGTTCTCCAAACCGACGATGGTCTTGAACAAGGTGGTCTTGCCGACGCCGTTGGGACCGATCACGCCCACGATGCCGTTGCGGGGCAACGTGAAGGACAGATCCTTGATCAGGAGGCGATGGTCGAAGCCCTTGTCCAGGTGCGACACCTCCACGACTACGTTGCCCAGCCTCGGTCCCGCTGGGATCTGGATCTCCTCGAAGTCCAGCTTGCGGCTGCGCTCGGCTTCGACTGCCATCTCCTCATAACGCTGCAGTCGGGCTCGGGATTTGGCCTGCCGGGCTTTTGCCCCCGATCGCACCCAGGCGAGCTCGTCGCGCAGGCGCTTCTGCAGCTTCTGGTCCTTGCGGCCCGCGACCGCGAGCCGGTCGGCCTTCTTCTCCAGATAGGTGGAGTAGTTGCCCTCGTAGGGGTATGCCCGACCGCGATCGAGCTCGAGGATCCACTGAGCAACGTTGTCCAGGAAGTACCGGTCGTGGGTGACAGCCAGCACCGCGCCTGGGTAACTCGCCAAGAACTGCTCCAACCACAACACGCTCTCCGCGTCCAGGTGGTTGGTGGGCTCATCAAGCAGCAAGAGATCAGGCTTGGACAGCAGCAACCTGCACAGCGCCACCCGACGCCGCTCTCCGCCGGACAGGTGACTTACCGCCTCATCGGGCGGCGGGCACCGCAGAGCGTCCATGGCTTGGTCGAGCTGCGAGTCGAGATCCCACGCGTCGGCGTGGTCGAGCTCCTCTTGCAGCCGCCCCATCTCCTCCATGAGCTCGTCGGAGTAGTCGGTGGCCATCAACTCGGCGATCTCGTTGAACCGATCCAGCTTGGCCTTGATCTCACCGAGACCCTCCTGGACGTTGCCCAATACGGTCTTGTCCTCGTTCAGCGCCGGCTCTTGCTCCAAGATGCCCACTGTGGCGCCCGGCGCCAGGAATGCCTCACCGTTGTTCGGTTGGTCGAGCCCAGCCATGATTCTGAGCACGCTGGACTTGCCGGCTCCGTTGGGCCCGACCACGCCGATCTTCGCGCCGGGATAGAAAGCGAGGGTGACACCGTCGAGGACGACCTTGTCGCCGTGCGCCTTACGCACCTGTTTCATGGTGTAGATGAACTCCGCCACGGCCGCGATCGTAGAGGTCGCCGCCAGGGCCGGGCAGCGCGGCCGACCGCCGCCCGACCCCGTTCGTCACTCAAGCGGGTAAGGGCACCAGCGGGCCGGCCGCTTCCGCGAAGTCGGACAAGCTCACTTCGTACGGTGAGTCGGTTGTGTCGAGCAGGTCTGACGGATCCTGCGGGGGTGGAGCCGCGGCGTCCTGGTTCACAGAACGCGAAGGCTCCGCCTCACGCTGCTTACGCACGGTGACGGCGCAGCGAGCCAGATCCGGCCCGATCGAGTTGGCCTCCAGCTCGACGACCGATCGGCGCTCGCCCTGTTCGGTGGTCCACTCCCGGGTGCGCAGTTTCCCTCTGACGATCACCGGGTCGCCCTTGACCAGGGAGGCAGCATTCTCGGCAAGCCGGCGCCAACAGCTCACCGACAGATACAAGCTCTCTCCATCCACCCATGACTCGGACGCCTTGTCGAACCGACGCTCGTTGCAGGCGACCCGGAAATTGAGTACGAGCGCCGCGTCGGGACCAACCCGGCGCGGGCGCATCTCACTGACCAGCGTTCCGACCACAGTTACCGGTGTCTCTCTCATGATCACATACCCTCCTGCGCTGCTGTCCCGCCCTCCGCGGCGGGTCGCCGGCCCCTCGACCGGCGTCGCCCAGGTTGCGCGACGAGCAGCACCTCCGGGTAGCAGACCATGATCGACATGTGGATGACCGAGGTGCTGTGCACAACCGGCCCGTCTCATCCGGTCGAAACTGAGGATTGTCGGAGTTTCGTGCTATCGCACGCTGCAGCTCAGACCAACAGGTTCAGGAGCCGCCACGCGTGGTTGACGACCTCCCTTAGCGAGCGTCTGCTCAACTGGGTTATCCGGCGCACATTGCCCCATAGGGCCTGCTGGATGCCTCGACCAGCTAGGTGCCGGTAGGCAGCCAGCCGTCGCTAGGCTGCGCACAGACGCCCACCGGCGCCCGGCCCCCGTAGCTCAGCCGGATAGAGCAAGCGACTTCTAATCGCTAGGCCGCAGGTTCGAATCCTGCCGGGGGCGCAACACCGCAGGTCAGAGGCTTACCGTCCGATCGATCGAAGATCGACCCACCCTTTACCCACCTCATTGTGGGGGCGCCAGCCGGTCAAGCGCCGCAGCCGCAGCAACCCCGTTCGTCCCCCGCGACATGTAGACGTCCTGCGTCATCGAGACCCGCTCGTGGCCCAGGTAGTCGGCGATCTCCCGCGCCGACAGGCCCGCTCGGTCGAGCTGAGTCGCCACCAGATGCCGGAACGCATGCGGATGCAGGCCTTCCCACGGCGTTCCCCGAACGACATCACGCAGCCGGGCCCGGGTGTTGTCGGGATCGCGCAAGGTGAGCGTGGTACTCGGGAAGATCCAGGCGCAGAGCGAATCGACGTGTCGGCGCTTGAGCAGGTCCAGGACCCAGGTCGGCGGGGTGATCGTCCGCATGCCCGCCTTCGATTTGGTGTGCGGCTGCACGATCAGCCCTTCGCCGGGAATTCGGATCACCGTGCCCTTGATGCTCAAAGTGCCAGCGTCCGCGTCGACCTTTGTCCAGTCGAGTGCGAGTAGTTCCCCAATGCGGCAACCGAGCCCAGAGAGCACGTCGACCATGTCCACGAGATCGTACTTCGCCGCTTCGGGTGAGGCGCGCATATGCACGCGCAGCGAAGCAAAAGTGTCCTCCGTCAGCTCGACCGCGCGCGGTACCTTCTTCTTCCTCGACCGGCTCAGCTCACGCACCGGATTGACGTCCATCGCATCGTGACGCACCGCCAGGCTGAACATGCCTGAGAGCACGATCTTGGCGTGCCGGGCGCTCTCAGCACCCCGGCGCTCGCGGATTTCCCGCACCACCCGGTCCACTCCGGACACCTGGACGTCGCCGATCCGCAGCTCCCCCACCGGCGCGGAAAGGCACCGTTCCCACACATCGCGATAGGTGATCTTGGTCCGGATAGCTCTGTCGGACTCGTCGATGTCCCGGAGCCACAGCTCGGCGAGCCTCGAGACCTTGGTCCGTGCCGTAATCTCACCATCGGCCGAAACATGCGCCCGGTCGCGCAGGGCTTGTTTAAGGTTGTTCTCCGCCGCGGTACGCGACGAACCAACACGCTCAACTTTGCGCGTCACACCGTCGTAGTCGCGGTACTTCGCGCGGGCGCGGAACCGGCGCTCATCGAGCTTGTCGACCTTGATCCGGCCGTAAGTGCCGACTGGCAGCGGTGGTCGTCCCATCGTCGCTCCTCAGTCCTACGCTGCCTGGTCATCCAGCGAGTCGAACCAGCGCCGCACCTCCGACGGCTCATACCGGAGGTACCGGCCGACCTTGCGAGCATGCGGGCCGTAGTCGCGGCAGCGCCAGTCGTACAGCGTCCGCACCGGGACACCGAGGTAATCCGCGACGTCCTGCGCCGTCCACAGTCGAGGCCTGATTTCCACTGTCTTTCCCCTTCACGCGGCTTGATCGGTAGTTGCCGAACGGTTCGTCTCGGGTGGTGGGTCGTTGGCGGTGAGTTGGGCTGCGGTGTATTCGGCTTTCCATCGCTGTCGTTCGGCGACGGCACGCAGCAGCAGGACGGGTCGGGGTGGGATGTCGGGGTCGGTGGGTGCGGGGCGTTCCCATACGTAGGGCCCGTCCTGGGGACCGTGGGAGGGTTGGATGCCGACGGCTTCGAGGAGTTGCCGAACAAACGCGGAGCGTTCGGCGCGGTGGTCGTCGAGGGTTTTGTTGGACCATTTCCGGGACACGAGCACGCGCCGTCCGGCGATGCCGAGGTGTTCGGGTTGGTGGGCTTTGCCCTTGCACCGTCCCGGCGTCATGGAGTGCCGGGCACCGTGGGGCTGGACGCCATAGAGCAGCCACACCGCACAGCGCGGTGAGCAGGGTGTGACGCGGAGTTGGGCGTGGAGCCGGTGGGCGTGGTCGCGGTGGGCGTCGGTGGTGTGCTTAGTGAGGCCGGCGGCCTGTCCTACGCTTTTGGCTAAATATTTGGTGAGGTAGCCGACGTGGCGACCAGCTTCCTCGGTGCCACCAAGGATGCCCTTGACGTGCACCTGGGTCCCGAACCGGACCACGTGTGCGGGTTCGGTCAGCTCCTCGCACGCTTGGTCCCAGGTGGGCAGCGGTGTCCCGGTGTCGGGGTCGGTGAAGGCCTTGGCTCTGGTGTCCCAGACCGGGAGCCGCCCGTCGGTGTAAACGAGTTGGTCATGCGCGGGCCACCACACCTGGTGATAGGTCGCGGCCGTGATGGCCCGTAGCTCGGCGCGG
This sequence comes from Pseudonocardiales bacterium, assembly GCA_023252195.1. Lineage (GTDB taxonomy): Bacteria > Actinomycetota > Actinomycetes > Mycobacteriales > Pseudonocardiaceae. Next base: position 26,066 of record JAHEXI010000026.1, on the reverse strand, counting down.
GGGATGGCTCCTCGGATGGCGGCGTGGAAGTGCGGGGCGCCGCGTTTTTGGGGTTCGACGGTGCCGAAGTACTGCACATCCCACCCCACACAGCGCCGGGTGTTTTGCCAGAACCGGTCCAGCAACGCCGGGAAGTGGATCGCGTCCCGCGCGGCCCGCCGGTAGTCATACCGGTCCGGATCGATCGCCGCGCCCTCGTTGTCCACGCGGCCGTAGGAGTCGAGGGTGAGGGTCAGGAACGTGGAGGGCCGGTAGCGCCCGGCGAATACCCGCCCCAGGGTGCGCCGTTCGATTGGTCGGCGGGGTAGGTCCGGGGCGTCCTGGCGACGTCGGGTTGATCGCTTGACCGGCTTGGGCGGTGGATCGAGGGGGGTGAGCCGGCCGCGTACCCCGGCCGCGCGGAGTTCGGTGTCGAGTTCGGCGACCGACTCGGCGATCTGCTCACAGGTGATCTCGTCGCCGATGGCTTTGCATTCGGTGTAGACGGCGCAGAGATCGGCCCGGGTGCCCATCAGCACCTTGTGCTCCTCACTGGGCCTGGCCCGGTCGGTGACCGGCTCGGTGTCGAGGTGCCAGCCCTGGCGGCATTGGGCCATCCGCAACCGGCGGGCCTTGTCCGCACATGGAGGGCATTGGTCTTCTCGGGTGGACCCGCAGGGGACAGGCACGATGTCGATGCGGCCGGTGGTGGTGTCGATCCGGCGCATGGCTAATGGCCGGATGCAGACGCCGTGTTGTTCGGCCAGAGCCCGGGCGACATCAGCACTCACCGGCAGTGCGGCCCGCTGCGCCCGGGTCATCCGCGCCGTGTCGAGGGAAGTGGTGGCCGACAGTTCGGTGCGGTTCTCATTCATCACCGGGAGGGGGCTTGCGTCCGGCCCGGTGGGTCTGGTTATCCTCACTACTGTTCACTCCTGACTCGGGTGGACAGCGCAGAAGCGGATCAGGTTGGTAGCCAGAGATTCCGCTTCTGCGCTTACGTCGGTCGTGCGATTGATGAGGGCATGCGGCATTACCGCACCACCCCCGGCGCGTTTAAACCGCTCTTCTGAACTTCTTCGTTGTGTCTGTTACGGCATCCGGCAGCTCCCGCAGATCGGGTCAAGGCCCATAGCTGTTGTGGTCACGCGGCTGTCCTGGCGGACACGTCAGCAGTGGCAGTGCTCCGAGGGGCAGATGTCGCCGTACCCGTCGCCACGGCACCGGGCGCCGTCATGCCGGTAGCCCGGATTACCCAGGTGATCCACTTGGGCTGCTGTCTGGATGAGTATTTCTCCGATCGTGCGGGCGTCATTGACGGTGAGTTCGAGATCGCGCAGGCCGGGTATGGTGAGCACGATGTGGTGTCCTTCCGGGAATACCCACATGTAGCGTTGTGCTCCCTCGTCGCCGAGCCTCCCCTGGCCAGACTTGGCAGAGTGGGTCTTGCTGCGTCGTGTTCGTGCTGTCGTCCTGGTGTCCTTTCACCGGTCCGTCCTCCCTGCCGCGGTGGGTCTTGTCCGACATCTACACGCTCCCACCGAGAACGCGAATCTCCAACCAGGCAAGCGCATATGCCCGGTCGGCGGACAGCACGCATATGCGCCCCACGCATAAGGGCAGCTCATCGGCGCGCAAAGCGATGCCCAAACATATGCCGCGCGCATACGCCGTCCACCTTGGGAGTGGCGATGACCGGTCAACACCCACCTGGGTCGGCGTCGGCTGATCCCTCACAGATGCCGCGCGCATACGCCGTCCGTCTGGGGGACTGATCTCCCACTGCATCTCGCGTGTCCTCCTGATAGGTCGGCGGGCGGCCGCTGTGACCCGCCTACCCAGGAAACGACGACACGCCTCCTTGGAGGGGGTCCGCGAGCTAGTCCCTAGCTAGTCCGCTGCTAGTCCCGGACCCCGCTGCTTCACGCCGCAGGCCAGTTGCTCAGCACGGTATTGAGCACATTGAGCGCATCCCCCGACACTTGCTCGGTCACCGGCAGGCCGCCGGGAATGATGAGCGATGACTTGCGCTGCCGGGTGGCGCTACAGGAGTCCGGTTCCCAGAACCCGGCGAGGTAGATCGTGTCGCGCCAGTCGTCGGTTTCCCGGACACCGAATAATGGACCGTCTGGGCCGGGGGCGATCCGCTGGAACCGGAAGCCGCTCAGCTTGAGATAGTCGACTAGCTGTTTACCGATCGCAACGTCTGGCCTGTCAGCCCTGGTCACGGGCGTCCGCCAAGATTTTCTCAGCCACTCGGATCGCATCCTCGGCGGACAGGCGCACGCCGCGCTCACCGAGCGGCGGGTAGAACACCCACGTACCAGCGGTCTCGTGAATGGCCAGCAGCGAGCCGCGCTCGTTCGTGTCCGTGCATCGGCCCTGGGCTACCACCCGGCCGCGCTCGCGTGCTCGGTGCGTTGTGGGCAGTTCGTTCACCATCGCGGTCTGACCTTCCCCGTGTGCTAGTGCCGTCCCGGCCCGGTTCGGGGGCACGGACCGGGACGACTGCGCCGCCGTTGCGTGGGACGGGAGTTGTTCGCCACCGGCGACATGCCAAGAGTGTGCCCATGCATGTTGCACGGCGTCAAGCTCAGCGCAGCTCTTGGCGGCGGTTGTCAGGTTGCTTTTGTATACGCTCCGTGCAACTGTCCTGGCCCGTGGCTTACGTTCCCTCGATCAAGCGACGCCGCCTCGGTGCCGCCCTACGGCGGTTGCGCGAACAGTCAGCCCAGACCACCGACGACGTGGCGCGCAGCCTTAGCTGGTCGAAGTCGAAGGTCAGCCGCATCGAAACCGCCGCAGTCACCGTCTCACCAGACGACGTACGCGCGCTGCTGGGGCTCTACGACGTGCTCACTGATGAGGTTGAGCAGCTGGTCACCCTGGCCCGGGAAGACAAACAGCCGGGCTGGTGGCGTCAGTACAGCGAAGTCCTGCCTCCCGAGTTCGAGGGATTCCTCGGACTGGAATCGGAGGCAGCACGCATCCTCGCCTACGAGTCCGAGGTCATTCCCGGGCTGCTGCAAACGGAGGAGTACGCCAAACGGGTCTTAGGCCAGCACCCGCTCACCGTGATGCCCTATGAAGTGGAGCGATCCGCGCAGCTCCGCAGAGCCCGGCAGGCCAGGCTCACCAGCAGTGACCCCGTCGCGCTCGACGTCGTGATCAACGAGGGCGCACTCCGCCGTGAAGTGGGCGGACCTGACGTGATGCGCGCTCAGCTCGGGCATCTCATCTCGATGCTCGAACTGCCGAACATCACCGTGCGAGTCTTGCCCTTCGCCGCCGGGGAACATCCCGCGACACATGGCGCCTTTACCGTGCTGGAGTTCCCAGACCCCGAGGACCCGCACATTGTCTACCTCGACGTTCTCACCACCAGCTACTACCTCAACGATCTCCGCGAGGTCGGCGCCTACCAACTCGCACACGATCAGCTACGTGCGCGGGCACTCGGACCAGACCAGTCACGGAGTACGATCGTCGCACTCGTGGAAGAGAGCCAATCATGATCACCCAACGCCCAGAGCCGGCCCCCACGGCCTGGCGGGCGAGCAGCTACAGCGCAGCATCCGGCAACTGCGTCGAGGTTACCCAGCTAGCAAGCGGCCAGCACGCCCTCCGCGACTCGAAAAACCCAACCGGACCAGTACTGACCTGCACCCCAGCCCAGTGGTCCGCGTTCACCACTGGAGTACGGGCAAGGGAGTTCGACTGACGAACAACAACCGCCCCCAGTAGCCATGTAACCACCCGGCGGCACGATCGTTCCTCTGCTCCCCCTCCCCATACCCTCCGCCTCACGTGCCCTCGTGATCACCGGCGCCACGTGCTCTCAGACTGACAACACAACGTCACAGCGCCATGTCGCCGTGTAACCGTATTGTGTTGCCGAATTCCCCTCTATGGGATCAAGCACGCCGCCTGCGGCGGCGGGGCGTTGGCTTGAGTCTGTTGTCCCACTTGCGTGCCCGCCGGGCCGATCCCGCTTGCTGCGCGCGGCCTGACGGCCGTGCTCGCGCGGGTCGACCCGGCGGGCGGCGGTGGGCAAGGCTCCACCTGCCCGACCTTCAACCGTCACAGTGAGCGATCCGAATGCCTCACGGGGGGCCCTCGACAACGTATCCTGCGTCGTTCGCTTCAGGATTGGAGAAGCCTTGGTGGTCAAGTCGTTGGATGAGCTTCGTGAGGTTGACGAACGTGCACTGTACTTCACACCGCATGGCCTCGGCGTCGGCGTGAAGATGCCCGAGACCGACGCCGCTCAGTTCCAGCAGGAACAGATGGCCAGACTTGAGTTGGCACCAGCAGTGGCCGAGGGCACTCGGATGAGCTTCGACAGGCTACGAAGGACCTTCGCCTACGGGGTGCTCTACTACGACATCTTCACCCTGGTCAACGACCACGCCCTGCTCGTGCTCGAACAAGCCCTCCGCGACCGGTTCGTCGACTACCACCAGGGCACGGTCCGGTTCGTGGAAGGGGAGACCGAGCACGTAGTGAGCGCCGAGCGTTATGAGCAGGTATATGAGATCGTCAAGAGCAAGAAGAAATGGCTGCTGGTCGTCGACGGCAGAATGCCCATCAAGTTCAACGGGATGCTGGCGGGGCTGAGCGCGTGGGCCAGGCACGTTGGTCTACTGCGTGGTCAGCGCAATCGCGGCGTCGAGGGAGTGCTGTCGAACCTCCGGAACTTCGTCGCCCACCCGACCAACTATCACCTGGTCAATCCCGTACAGGCTGCCCGCACTCTGAGTGATCTTGCCGAGATTATCAATCACCTGTGGGGATGCCCGACACCGGGAGGGCGCCTCTACCCGGCACCGATCACGCGTGAGGTCGTCGTCATCGCGTGGCCCACAGACGGTGATGGCGTCCACATTGCCCTCGCCGAGGCGCTGCCTGATGCGGTGGATCCCGAGGACCGGGAGTGGCAATGCGCCATCGTCAGGGCATTCTTTCGACCCGCCGACCGACTCTCCGACCCAGGACTGACCCACTTCGACACCCGTGTCGAAGCAACACACTTCCCAGCCGATCTCCTATGGGGACCCGGAACACTGGCAGATGCAACCGCATGGTGGACTACCAACCGACCCGAGGCGGACGAGTGTGACTATCTTGATCGAACCTTCCTCGTACGCCGAGCCGGCGAGCAGTTGCACCTACCCATCCGGCCATCGGCCGCCGCCACGCTACTTCCTGACGAGCAGAGCGGGACTTGGTACGCCATGAAGGCTGACTTCCCCAAGGACGCCTATCACCACGTCCGCACACTGCTGACCGTCGGCGGATGCGCCAAAACAGGACAGTGCCACCAATGCCCTGTTGAAACCCTCGAAAGAGGCTCCTACCAGGACATGCCTTCTTGGTCCACTCGCGGGAATCCAGCCGAAATCATCCTGCCAGATGTTCGAACGCCCTTGGCGTTCCCTCGCTCACAAACAGTCATTTCAAACTCGCCAATGGACCGGTGCCGGTAAGTCCACCCGAGCCAATCCCGAGGTCCCTGCACTCGTAACCCAGCCCAGGCGCCTCCGGCTGGCCTCGCTCCGGGATCGCCCCAGGTCCCCAGGTCCGGGCCCGGACAGTGGTGGGGTCGCCAGAGCGCGGGTATCCCGCCACGTCAGCGCCGGAAGCGCTCCGAGACAAGCTCGCCGACGCGACGGGATACCCGCTTCGCCACTCCTACCCTGCGGCAGGCCAGCACACCTTCGGTCCGGCCCCTTGCACCCAGCGGGGAGCCCGTAATGCTCCTGCAGAATTTTGGTTACACTAACACTCAACGTTCGAGCTTAGAATCGACTGACTTGACGAACTCCCTCGTGAATACGAGACATCTCTCAAGCGCATTATCATTGAGCATCAGCCTATCATCTACGATAACCGCGCCCACCGTTTTCATTTTGTTGCGAGATTTGTCGTTTCGCTGCCGTTTCGTTAGGGTTCCCAGTCCATGCGCTATCGTGTTACGAATATCAATTCCAGCGTCGAGTTCGCTCCACCGCTTGCAGCTACCAAGGGACACCCCGTGGTAATCGCTGAATGCGGACTTTCGTTCTTTCCAGTTGATGCTTGCTTGTGTCTCTGCGGCGGTGATCAGTGCTCGGAGCACGGGCACCTGATCAACGAGGTGCCTCCGGAATAGGTTGCTACACATCGAGTCGACGTATGCTTCCACGATGCTGATAAGGCGCAAGTAGGTGGACTCTAACCTAATCCGACCGAAGTCGTAGGCGCCGAGGCTACCGACGAAGTCAATGCGCCCTGCTTGTTGACGCGGTGGATCAAGCTGCGCGAAATCGGCATACGTCACCGCGAGAAGGGCCAGTGCCTCCTCTGTCAGTGCCAATGGGACTTTACGAACTTGCATCCTCAACCAAAGCCTTGTGCAAAGGCGACATGGACGCCACCGCGTCAAGCCGCCTTTTTAGTTCGGGCTCGCGTTCGACCTCGTAGTGCTCGCGCAGGGCGGCTGCATACCAGGTCAACAAAGCTGAGGGCGCCGCCTCCAAGCTCCTCATCACCTGATCGAACTCGATCCTCCTGACGGCGGAAAGTGCAAGTGTCGCGTAAGCGCCAGTCATAGCAGAAGATGATTCGAGTCGCTTATTTTTTACCCATGTAATACGATTGTCAAGCTGACCTAAAGCTCCCTCTCTCAACAGTTTGAGATCGTGGATGGTTCGCAAAACCCATTGATGTTGCCACTCGTTCATTGACGCGTGGTTAATCATCTCGTCGATGACCGCAGTGACACGATCCTGCGCTATTAAATACACTGATGAAAGGTATTGAAACAATGTTGGACTTAGAGCTGGAGCGTAGATAAATAGGCGCAGAATGTCCTCAGTTACGCCGGCATCAGCCGCGTGCGTCAGGCTTCCCAGCGCTCGCCGCAAGAGTCGAAGATTGTCAGTATTGACTTTTCGAAGGTCCAAGCCTTCGTCGACAACATCGGTTGCCTGAGCCCCATGGATACAAGACTTCGCAGCCTCTAGATCCTCCGAAAAATCGTCCGTATAGTCCCCCACAACCGCTTCAACATCATCCAGAAGCACGCCATCCATTCCTGGCTCTCGATTAAGACTGAGGCTGTCGAACATGTAATTCATGAACCGGAAGGTGAGTGTCTTGGATTCGCTGATAACCAAGCCTACGTCTCGAGCGGCAGCATCAAGCTGCTCGATTGAGTTCAGGGCGTCGTGGTACGTTCGGCACGCTATTCTAAAGTCATCGTTGAAGCGCCAAACTGCTAATCCGTGGCGCAGGAGCTGACGCTCAACGCGGTCGATGTAAATTTCAGATAACTCATCGGAAGAGTCGAGGAGTTGCGGCAATCCATACGCTCGCCCTTGTACCTCACGTAGTAGTTCCAACAGGTGCGAGATGGCATCAAAGTCGCCTCCACGGGCCTGCAATTCCTGCCCCAGAACCGCGTGATCGACGTACTGATAAAAGGCGGTAATATCCGACTTAACAACATACTCGATGTCCGATTGCAAAAAGAAGAATAGATTGTCCGTGCCTTGTGATTTTCTAGACTCGCGCTGTAGTCGCTCGCTGTATCGCACCGGGGCCTTAATGAAGGCTAAATATGCATCAGCCGACCGGTCGAGTTTGAATTCACCACCGAGTACGAGATCTGTCAGCGCGCGATAAATAATACGCTCTACTGCGCCCCAAATTGGGAGAGGACGTGTCCCTTGGGCCTTGCGCACAGCAATAACTTGTTGCCCACCTGGAGTGAACCCCGCCCGGAGCTGCGATATTATCCAGCTCTGTAGTGTGGGCAAGTTATCGACAATCCTGTCCCAGCCAATCTCCGGCGGCACAAGATTGCGCGTGCTTTTTGCCTCTTTCTCAATTGCGATGTCCAGTCGCAACTTTCCGACAAGTCGTTCAGTCATCTTTCGCAAATCGCGCGCCTCCCAGGTGCTTCGCTCTCGAAAAGCAATTAATTACATGCCCCCGCACTTGCTATCGTTTAACATTAGGGCTCTCTGTTGTTCTCGCACCGTTGGTTATGGTTTCTGAAACCTCCGTTGCTGTGCCGACGCAGCTTACTACAACATCAACCGGTGTAGCTCGTCAACCATCTAGCTGGAGTGCGCGGCCAGCTCGGCGCCCAGGCGGGTGCGCTGGCAGGCCTCGATCGCCGCCCAGCGCAGTAAGGTGAAGCCCTGGCTGATGATCGAGCCGCAGCGCATGGTGGTGTCGGATTCGCGATGCCATGCGGTCAACCCTAGCCAGCAGGACAGCTTCTCCGGACGGGCGAACCGATGAACGTTACCGATCTCGGCGATGAAGATCGCGGCGAAGGTCGGCCCGACTCCGTCGATCTGTTGGATCATTCGATATCCCCGATGACCGGTGACCGGTTGGCAATCACCCTCCGAAAACACCTCGACCTCACCGTCATAGTTCAGAGAATGCGTCGGTGATCGCATGGTCTCTCTTGCCCCTGCCAGAAGACCACGCGGAAAATCCTGCGGTAAAGTCGCCCACTTATCGAACGTCCGACGACGTGCTCCTCTTCTCCGCAAGCGACAGATTCTGTGTCCGGTCGACGCTTCGGTCGATGAATTTTTCTAGCAACAACAAGAGGGCACTTGCTGCGATAGAGGCCAAGACCCCTGCGATGAAACCATCCCGAGAAAGTCGGTCCGCGGCAAACGGATCATGCAGTGTGAACTTCACGTTGTCGAAACCCTCTCCAGTGCTTCGCCATTGCAGTTGATCGGTTCGCGCTGTGGGTGGGGAAGCCCAACTCAGCTGGCTTACCCTTGTGCCAACATCGATAGCAAGTGTCAGGGAGGACAGCCTTAGATAGTTGACGGGCAGCCCGGTGGAGCTGTCTCCGAATCGGGCGATCATTGGAGTATCGTAGGCCGCAGCGATCTCGCCCAGCGCGGGACCGATCCCGATGTCTCCGCGGTCAAAGATTGCAATAGGTGGGTAGGTGAAGTATTCGTCACTGCCGAGATGGGCGGCGGTTAGCGTGTGCATAGGGACAGTGATCGCTGTCGTGAACGCGGGGCTCGCCGACCGTTGGCTATTCCCGGTGAGTGTTCCGCTCACGATGACTGTGTCGCTGTCGAGGTAACCATCCATAGAGTCGGTAATTTTTCGAATTCGTCCCCCGTCGAGTGAGCCGATGTGATCCGCAAAATCATACTTGACACCAACCGAACCGTCGTAGTCATTGTCGTCGCATTTAATCGTATTTCCGATTCGCGATGCTCGCCCTCCCTGATCGCAGAAGGCGTAGAGGTCCGTATCGATGTGAGGATTGTATTGACCTGATGCGGCGATGAACCATCGCAGGCCTGGGTATGCTCGGTTGAAAGTCAGCGTCAGGTTGAGGAGTGAGATGCCTGCGTACCCTGTTTGGTGAATCGTGCTGTCTACGGATGCCTCGACATCGTCGCCGAGGGGTGCAGCGACGAACAGGAGAAGGCCGCCGCGAACCTGCGGCTCTCTGTCGCTTGGAGCGAAACCTCCTTGCCATATGAAGTACGAAGCCAGCCCGAAAGACGCCGCGACCGCGATAAGTGGCACGACCCACTGTCTGAAGAAACTCGGTTCACGTTTGCCGGGCTTACGGGTCGACGTGTTTGAGTCGCTCACATTGCAGGGCAGGTGGTGATCCCTTTCGGAGAGCGAGGGAGTCGCCCCTGACGACAGCTGGTTGCCAGATTTGTTCGACGCCCGCGGTTGGTCGGTCTGCCTCGTCGGCGCATCGGCGCGGGTTTGGTCGTGAGCCACTCCTTCGGGCCTCCTCAGCACCGTCGCGGGCTGCGTTGCTCCGCGGACTGCACTCCCTCCGCAGCTGGCCCGCTCAGTCGAGCGCCGTTCGCGGCGAAGCTGAACCGTTCCTACGACCGCGGCAGCAGCAGCTCCGATGACGAGGAGACTCCGAAATCGACGCCTCATGTGAGGCAGGCTAGCCGTGATCGTCGGTACGGGATTTGTGGGACACCGCGCCACGACGGCTGCCATAGGCTTCGCCGTAGCTCACGAGCTGGATGACGTGATCGCCGTCTTCGAGCGGGCCAGTAATCTTGCAACCCTCCAACGCCATCGACGCGGTGAATGCTGAGTCCGACGGGGTGATAGCTGGCCAGACCCGGTTGCCGGAGGGAGTCACCGGGGTTGTCTGATTCCACGCGCTGGTCGGGGAGCTCGCCGGCTCGGACGATCCCGATGGCGCGGGGCAGGCGGTGGTCGATCGAAACCGACCGTGGACCGTGGGTGGCGACACTGGTCGCGGCCGAATACCAGGGTGTTCGGGATCAACCGACGTAGGTGGCCCGCCACCGCGAGCAACGCAGCATCTCGGGAGTCAAAGCGAGGACGCAGCCTTCCAGACTGGCGCTTAACATGATCACCGTCAGCGAGCCGTCAGCGGAAGTGTCGCAACCAGTACGCACGGGCCGATACACACCGGCACGTCGCCGCACTTCAGCGGCACGCGACGACACTCCCAGGTACGCGGACGCACGGCCAATCCGCGTTCACACCGAAGAGCGCAACCGATTTAAGATCAACAACCCCAGTGCCTCCGGCGGGCCTCGCTCCGGGATGGTCCCTCTGCTGGCCGTGAGAGTGGTGGCACCAGAGTGGCGCGTGCATCCCGTCGCGTCGGCGCCGAAGGTGTAGCAGGCCAGGCGCAGGCGTCGAGGTCGTTCAGCCGTCGGGTGCTCCACCTCGACGCCTGCGCCTGGCCTGCTTCAGGACGAGCCCGCCGACGCGACGGGATACCCGCTCCGGCGCCCTCTGTCCTGCGGCAAGGAGGAACCAGCCCGTGATCATCTCCACCCTTTACCTACCTGAAACAACCGTCAACGTCCGATACCAGTACGTACTGTTGAGAAGTGTCTGCGCTGGCCAGACGAACTGTTCGGTCACAATCGGCACTGTCCGGTAGCGGGTTCTGGTAATCGCTAGGCCGCAGGTTCGAGTCCTGCCGGGGGCGCAACACCGCAGGTCAAGAACTTGCGGCAAGCGCCGTTCAAGATCGACCCCACGTTTACCCCGCGCTTTCGTTCGGCCCGAGCCGGTCCAGCGCAGCCGCCGCAGCGACTCCCGTCGTCTGTCGCGACATGTGGACGTCCTATGTCATGCGCCCTTGGCCACTGGGTTGGCCCAGCCGTGCACGAGATTGCCTGGGTTGAGGGCGCCGGTGAAGGCGACCTCCAGCCCCAGATACAGCACGGTGCCCACGACCACCGACTAGATGACCGCACGAGGCACGGTCCGCTGCGGTCACGTGCCTCACCGGCCATCTGCGCCACTTGCTCAACGGCTACGGACGACCATGGACATCCTCGGACCCGAATCCCACGATGAGGCCCGACCATGGACGAATTGCAGGTAGTTGCGGGGTGCTGCCTGTGACTACGGAACAAAGGCCGTGAGTAGGATTGCGGGCTGGGGCCGGTCACCCACAAAGAGGGATCAGGTCAGCCTGGGCGCGAAAGTCGAGTTGGTCTTTGATGATCAGTTCGGACGCTTGGCCTTGGAAGGGTTCGCAATGATCGTAAGGGTAGCGCTGAAGCACACCGTGCGGCGCGCGGCGCGCTAGCCCCTCCACCGAGCGACTGTGCACGGTGATGTCGCGTTCTCCCAGGCCCACCCACAACGGACAGGTGATCCGGTGGGCTCGCGACAGTCGGCGATTGAACGCGATAGTGGTCACAAAATCGGGCGTGATGGCGTTCCGCCAGGGTGAGTCGGCGGGGATCATGGCGGCAAAGCCCTCGGCTTCGCCCCGGTAACGTCATTATTGCGCGCGCTCCGACCGGACCTGTCGCGGGCACAGTCTGGTGCCATCCACATCGGTCTGCGATGGCCGGCCGGAGTAGCTTGGCGATGGTGCGGAGGGGCGTTTTGAGCACTCGCCGCAAGCCATTGAAGAACGTCTGTGGGGTCCCTCGAGGCACCCATGCGAAGCCACCCGGTGACACAATGATCGCTCGTCACCGATTTGCAACTCCAGCTCACCAGAAAGCACATAGAAAGACTCATCGGACGCCAGCCGCGGGCGTGAATTCAAATACACTGAGCGAGCCTGCTGTGTCGTCGACCCGAATTTTGAAGGAGGTGGAAGCCTCCCCCTCGTCCGGCTCCGCAGGACCGAGAACGAATGGGCTCGCACGGTCTGGGCGCGGGCGGAACCGGTCAGGTAGTCCGCCAACATCCACCATGTGCTTCGCGAGCAGGTACTTCGCGGGGCGCCGGACCAGCCCTTGGCCGATGATCCGCCTGCCGTGATGGCAGGCGCTGGTCGGTTCTCGGGCGGGCAGGATCGCGGAAGAAGACCAGCCCGCCGGCGTTCCGCTGTTAGTCCAGGTACTCGCGCAGTCCCTGAGAACGCGAGGGGTGGCGCAGCTTGGACATCGCCGTGTACTCGATCTGCCGGATCCGTTCCCGGGTAACCCCATAGACGTGGCCGATCTGCTCCAGGGTGCGCGGCTGGCCGTCGAGGCCGAAGCGCAGCCGGATGATGCCAGCTTCCCGCTCGGACAGCGTGGCCAGCACCGAGCGAAGGTCGTCCTGAAGCAGCATGAACGACACCGCGTCCACCGCGACCACGGCTTCGGAGTCCTCGATGAATTCACCGAGCCGAGACTCACCCTGCTCTCCGATGGTCTGGTCCAGCGAGATGGGTTCCCGGGCGTACCCCTGGAGCTCCAACACCCTCTCTGGGGTGGTGTCCATCTCCTTGGCCAACTCCTCTGAAGTGGGCTCGCGACCCAGCCCCAGGAGCAGCTCGCGTCTCAGCCGGCCCAATGTGTTGATCACTTCGACCATGTGCACCGGAATTCGGATGACGCGGACCTGGTCGGCCATCGCCCGGCTAATCGCCTGCCGGATCCACCACGTGGCGTAGGTGGAGAACTTGTAACCCTTGGTGTAGTCGAACTTCACCACCGCACGGATCAAGCCCACGTTGCCCTCCTGAATCAGATCCAGGAATGGCATGCCCCGGCCGGTATAGCGCTTGGCCAGCGACACGACCAACCGTAGGTTGGCTGCCAGCAGGTGGTCCTTCGCGCGCTCACCGTCGCGCATGATCCAGCGCAGATCCCGGCGCAGCTGCGGGGTGAGCCGTTCGGTGACGTCCTCGGCCCGACGTATCCGCTCGCCGGCGTAAAGTCCGGCCTCGATCTGGGTGGCAAGCCCCACCTCCTGCTCAGCGTTGAGCAGCGCCACCTTGCCGATCTGCTTGAGATACGCCCGCACCGGGTCGACCGAGGTGGTGAGCTCGGCGTCCTTGCGGGCTTGGCGCAGCGCCCCGGACTCCTCCTCGTCCCAGACGAAATCTCCGACCGGCACCTCCGGCACATTCCCGGGCGCCTTGGTCCCTCGGCTGCCTTCGCGGGATGCGGCGGCGACGCGCAACATCCTCACCTCCTCGACCCTGTCTCGGCGACGCCGAGATCTCTGGTCGCAACCTCACTCAGCGCGAGATGCAGGAGGTAAAACTGCAGCCTTCTTGAGGACCCGGTTGCCACCTGGGTACCTCTCGACTGTACGGGAAGTGGACACTTCGGGCTGACCTGATCATGTAGAGAATTAGTTGGAAGGGTGGCTGCGAGGGGGCCACCCCTCCATTGCCGACGGCTTTGCACGCGATCACGCGATCACGTGGCGGCACAGCGCGACTGGAGGAGTAGTCGCCTGCCCCAGTACCGCCTGAGCGCTGCCGCCAGCTCTCGGCGGTGCCGTCCCCTAGCCGACGGCACCGCCCGTGCTCACTAGCTCAACTCAGCTGAGTTGATTCAGCAGCTGCCGCCGTCAGCGCTGCCACCGTTGCCGCCAGTGGCGTCACCCGCGCTGGCGATACCAGTGCCCAGGATGCCAATGCCGCTCAGCAGGTTGATGCCCAGGCCACCCTGGGCGTTGCCACCGTTGCCGCCGGTGCCGCCGTCGCCGGCCTCGCACCCATGCGCGCTGAACATGGACATCACGGTACGCGCAGGGAGCAGCTCCACGTGCTGTCCGTCGATCTCAACAAAGCTCAATGCGTCAGACATACAAATCCTCCTAGAGAGTGACCTCAGTGGGCCCCGAACAGAACACCTCGCCGAACTCATTGCCGATTCGGCTAATATCACCATGGTGGTGAGTAGAGCGACTGACAATATGCATTCGCACCTAATCTTGCGCATCGCACCACTTAGCTGTGACGTCGTTTTTTCACTACTTTGTCAGCGCCGAACCACTACCGAGGCCCCGGCAAAATCAGTACCTACCGCCTGGCATTGCCCTGTCCCCATTTGAGCCGCAATGGTGCTGGTCAGCGCGCATGGCGAGGACGAGCCTAGGTAGTCCGACGCCGCCGCGGCACGCCGCGCACAGCGTTTCCGGCGAGCCCGCTCTGGCTGACGGAAGCTTCCGCGTGCTCTCGTTGAGAAGAAGCCGGTAGTGCGCTACGTGGAATCAACGGCGATGACTACCTAGCGTCTGAGAGATCCGATTACACAGCGGTTACCAACAATAACGCAGCGCTGCCACCGCGGCGGACACCTTCATCGCGAACGTGCCACCATCGGAGTACCTAGCGGCCGCACCCGTACCGTATTTCGGTAACCGGGAGCCGGCCCGGCACGATGGACGCGTGAAGCTACTGCTGATGGCCGATACGCACGTCCCGCAGCGGGCCCGGGATTTGCCCGAGCAGCTGTGGCGGGCCGTCGATGAGGCGGACGTCGTGGTGCACGCCGGCGACTGGGTGTGTGTAGAGCTCCTAGATGCGTTGCTGGCTCGATCCGACCGGTTGATCGGGGTGGTCGGTAACAACGACGGGCCGGCTTTATGCGCACGATTGCCGGAGGTGGCAACCGTCGAACTGATCGGGGTACGGCTGGTCGTCGTTCATGAGACTGGATCGGCGCACGGCCGGGAGCAGCGGTGCGCCGCCCGTTTCCCCGATGCCGACGTGGTGGTCTTCGGGCATAGTCACATCCCGTGGGACACGGTAGCTCCCACCGGCCTGCGGTTGCTGAACCCTGGTTCCCCGACCGATCGGCGCCGCCAGCCGACGTGCAGCTGGATAACCGCCGAGATCATCGGCGGGCAACTCGGCCGGGTGCAGTTGCACCGGCCGTCAGTGGTCACTCGGTGAGGTCGGCCAACAGCAGACCACTGCGGGGCTTCGGGGTGAAATAGGTGCTCTTGCGTGGCATCCGTCGGCCTTGCTGGTGCACCGCTAGCACGTCCGCGAACGGCACCGGGGCCAGCTGCAACACGGCGTCGACCTGCGGGCCCGCGGGATGCCCCGCTGGGAGGGCCCGCACGTGGGGTCCGGCCGGGTCGATACCCAGCGCGTCGGCGATGAGTAACCGCTCGACCAGCCCATGGTCAATCCTAGGAAGCGGTTCGCCTGGTTCGGGTCCTGGCAATGTGACGAGCAGATCGGCGCCGGATGCGCGGGCCACCACCCTGCCAGGGCACCCCGGTGGATCGAGCTGCCTGCCTTGCCGCACCGCCACCCCAGCCCGCGACCAGGCGTCAGCCAGATCACCGGAGGTCAGTCCAGTACTGACCAGCGCCCGGTGGATCGCGCCGATCCGCAGCGCCGGGCCGCCGGTCACCAACGCGAGCAGGCTGGACCGATCGCCGGCCGCCGCGGCAGCCACCCGATGATTTCCATCAGCGACGAGGAGCGGACTGCCGGCCACGGTGGCGAGCACCGCGTCCTGGCCGGCTCCGGGACCCAACAGCCACAATCTGTGCGTCCGACCGTCGGAATCGATGGTCGACACCACCGGCGCCCCCAGGCCATCGATGGTGTCCAGCACGGCGGCGGTCAACTGCTCACCGTTGATGACAGGCACGAGCATCGCTGCGCTGGTGGCGCAGCCGAGGCCGGCGAGTACCGCGGCGCGTTCGATCACTACCTGCGGGTAGATCTCCTCGCTGTGTCGTACCCAGGACCTGCCGTGCACGTCCACCGCGGCCGAATCGACCAGACATAACAGGCCGACCGCCACTCCGTCCGGACCGTCCACCCGATAGGGCGCCACCACGTCGGCTACCGGGCGATACGCGCTCGCCCGCAGCCGGTCCAGGGCTTGACGGGCGGCGGGCAACGCATCGGCCAATGACAGTCCCTGCGCCAACGCTTGGGACGTGCGATGCGGGTGCTGAACGGCCAGCAATGTGTCACGGCCGCCGTGCGGTCCCGCCAGTGCGGCGACCACTTCGCTGGCGTCGGCGAACTCATCGACGTCAGGACCCGGCACGCGGTCGGTGAGCACCCAGCCGCGCCCGATGGCCCGCACCCACCGTGTCATCGCTCTCGCGCGCCGCTTGTCGACCTGGTCAGAGCCCGGCGATGGCGGCGACGGCGAGGCCGACGACCAGCAGTGGACCGGCGACTCGCAGGTGCACAAACGCCAGCGCGGCGAACCACAGCGGCCACACCGGCACCGGACGCGGCGGCTGCTCAGGTCGAGGCTGACAGAACCACGACCACACCGTGACCAGCCGGTAGAGCCCACCGAGCGCCAGCAATGCCGGCCACGGCAGCGCACCGACGAGCACGCAGATCACGATGAGCAGGTAGAAACTGACCATCAGACCCAGCGTCGCGACCCGGGCCCGCCGCTCGCCGAGCATCACCGGCAGCGTGCGGATACCCAGTGGCTCGTCGTAGGGGATCTTGTCGGTGTGCTTGCCCATCAGCACCGACGTGCACAGCAGCGCATAGGGCAGCGACGCCAGCAACACCTGCCAGGTTATCGAACCGACCGCCGCGTAATACGTGCCCCCGACCATCAGCGGTCCCCAGACCAGCAACACGTCCGGCTCCCCCAGGCCGCGCTTCTTCAGCCGCAGCGGCGGAGCCGTGTAGGCCACCGACAGCACGAACCCGGCCAGCGCGAACACCACCACGGGCCAGCCCCGGGCCACCGCGAGTACAGCCAGGATCACCAGGTCGGCAACATTGACGGCCAGCACTGATATCACCAATGCCCGGCGGGTGACCAGCCCGGACAAGATCGGGTGCGGGGCATACAGCGCCCTCGGGTAGGTTGCGGTGTCCGAACCAGAGCTGGTGTCGTAAAGGTCGTTCATCAAGTTGTTAGCGACGTGAGCCAGCGTGATCCCGATGACGGCCAGTACCAGCCAGCGCCAGTCGACCCCGGGCGCTCGCGCGGCGAGCAGCCCCGCCACCAACCCAGCTACCAGCGTCATCGGCAGCACGGCGGCGCGGGACACCACGATCCAGCGGGTCACCGCGTCGATCGGGCCCTCGGGCGGGTTGGTGGTGCTCAGGGCATAGCGCCAGGAACTGACCCGGGAACGCGGCGCAGTATCGGTCACATCGTCGAGCCTGGCACAGCCGCGGCCGGATCGGTCAGCGGAAGGCGTAGACCACGGCGGCCATGTCCTCGTCCGCGTGCCCGGCGGCGGCCGCGGTCGACATGAGGTGCTGGACCGCCTGCATCAGCGCCGGATCGTCGCCGGCTTCCCGCAACGCGTCCACGATGAGCTCGGCGTCCTTGACCGCGCCGGCCAACCCGAATGCCGGCGTAAAGTCGTCGGCGAGCATTGTCTTGCCCTTCAGCTGGGCGTACGGGCTGTCGGTGCCGCCGCCGGCGATGGTGTCCAGGAACAGCTGTGGGTCCACGCCGAGGTCGCGGGCCAGCGCGATGGCCTGCCCGGTGGCGGCGGTGATGGACAACACCCAGGAGTTCAGGGCGAGCTTGAGCCGATGCCCGTCGCCGACCCGCTCACCGACCCAGACCGTCTTACTACCGATCGCCTCGAACACCGGCTCCACCCGAGGCGCCAGCTCGCGTGGTCCCGATGCGAGCACGATCAGCTTCCCCTGCTCGGCTGGCTGCTTGGTGCCAAGCACCGGCGCGTCGATGTAGCCACGGCCGTACCGGCCGGCGAGCTCGGCGAGACGCTGGGTGCCGGCGAGACCGACCGTGCTGGTCTGCGCCCAGACCGCGTGCTCTGGCGTCCCGGCTAGCGCCCGTTGCATGACCTCGGCCACCGCATCGACGTCGAAGAGCATCGTGACCACGACGTCCGCCCCGGACACCGCCTCGGTCGGGTCCGCGACGACCTTGGCGCCGTCATCGGCCAGCGGCCGGGCCTTGTCCGCGCTGCGATTCCAGACGGTGACGTCCAGTCCCGCCTTCACCAGACTGCGGGCCATCCCCGCGCCCATGATCCCGGTCCCCAGCACGGCAACACTGCTCGTCACATCAGCTCCCTCCGGTCACATACCGCCTGCCCCCTCATCATGGACAACCCGGCGCTGGTTCGCAGCGCGGCAGGGTGAGTTGGAACCGGGCGCCGTGGGGGTGGGGTAGGCAGGTGAGCTCGCCGTGGTGAGCGCGGGCGAGACCGCGGGCGATGGACAGGCCGAGACCGGCGCCCCCGGTGTCGCGGTCCCGGGCTTGGGTCAGCCGCACGAGGCGGTCGAAGATGCGGTCCCGATCGGTGCTGGGAATTCCGGGTCCGCTGTCGGTAACGGTGATCTCGGCGCGGTCCAGCACCCGGGCGAGATCGATGGTGATGTGCCCGCCAGCGGGAGTGTGGCGGCGGGCGTTGTCGAGCAAGTTGGACAGGATCTGGCAGATCCGGGTGGGGTCCACCGGTGCGACCAGCTGTGGAAGGCCAGTGCGCTGCACCGACAGCTGCGGTGCCAGTAACCGGGTCCGGTCAATTTCCCCGTCGATGAGCGTGCCGAGGTTAGTGGGTTCGATGCGCAGTTCGAGGCCGGCGTCGATGCGTGCCATGTCGAGCATGTCGGTAACCAACCGCGAGGCGCGGGCGGTTTCGCGCATGAGCAGGGCGGCGCGGCGCTGCTGGCGGGGTTCGGCGTTGGTGTCGGGGGCGGTGGCGAGTTGCTCTGCGGTGGCATGGATGCCGGCCAGCGGGGTGCGCAGTTCGTGGGCGGCATCGGCGAGAAACTGGCGGGTATCGGCCTCCGCGCGCTGGGCGCGGGTGGCGGCGCTCTGTGCGCGGGTTTCGGCCGCCTCTAGCGCGTCGAGCATCCGGTCGAAGGCATCGGCGGCGCGGCCGAGCTCAGTTCCGGCCCGGTCCGGGCGCAGCCGCTGCCCCCGGTCCCCTGCGGTGATCCGGCGGGCCAGCGCGGTGAGCCGGTCCAACGGACCCAGCGCCCGCCCGATCGTCGCGACCAGCAAGGCCGCCGCCAGCAGCACGGCGGCAAGGCCTGCGCCGAGCAGCACCCACCGCAGCTGACGATGCACCTCAGTGATCGCCGTGGTGTCCGCGACCAGGGTCAGCCGCGAACCGTCCGGCAGCGTGCGGTGCACGACGGTGCTGGTCGGTGCGGGTGGGCGTGGTGCCGGGCCGTGGGGGTGTCGCCCCGGTGGCAGCGGCTTCGGACCGACCGATGGGCCGAGCCCGCGGTCACCGTAGGTGACCCCGTCTGGAGTCCGGACGCGTACCCGGATGTCCTGGCCTTGTAGCTCGGCCACCAGCTCCGGTGCGGAAGCGCCAGCCTCGGCCAGCACGACGGCGCGGGCCGACCGGTCGGCCAGCCGTGCGTCGAGGTCGCGGCGCAGCTGGGCACCCAACGCCACATCGACCACGATCGCGACCACCACCAGCAGCAATGCGAACACCGACAGCACGCTCAGCGTGACCCGTCGGCGTAGCGACGGCGTCGCAGTGGTCACGGTTGGGCTCGCAGCACATATCCCAGACCGCGCACGGTGTGCAGGATGCGGGGGCCGTAGGCTTCGAGTTTGCGGCGCAGCCCGCTGATGTAGACCTCGACGAGGTTGGGATCGTAGGCGTCATAGCCCCAGACCGCGGTGAGGATCTGGTCCTTGCTCACGGTGCGCCCGCGCTGCTGGGCCAGGTAAGACAGCAGCCGCAGCTCGGTCGCAGTCAGCTCCAGTACCACGCCGGCGCGGCTGGCCTGGCCGGCTTCGATGTCCAGAACGACGTCACCGAGCTGGATCGCCGAGGGGATCGCCCCGCGGCGCCGCAGCACCGCGCCGACCCGGGAGACCAGCTCGGCCAGCAGGAACGGTTTGACCACATAGTCATCCGCGCCACCGTCCAACCCGCGCACCCGGTCCGGCAGCTCGTCCCTGGCGGTGAGCAACACGATCCCGGCATCGCCGTAGCCGCGCACCACATCGATCAGGGCGAATCCGTCGCGGCCGGGCAACATCACATCCAGCAGCACCAGATCCGGGCGGAACGCCTCCAGCACATCCTCCAACCCGGCGCCATCAACCCGCCCGCCCGCGACGTAGCCGGCATCGACGAGGGCTTCGACGACCATCTCCCGGATCGCTTCGGAGTCCTCCACCACCAGCACGCGCGCCGTGGCCGAGCCACGAGGAGGTGGTGGTGGTGTTCGCTGTCGAGCGTTCACTTCGTCATTGTGTCTGGATTGATGCTGAGGCGAACCTGAGTAGATGCCTCGTTTCGGCGCGGTCCTCAGGTTCGCTTCAGTTGTCGCGACCAGCGTGGCCCCTATCGCCTGACGAATACCGATCGCACTGGGAGCACGCCATGACCACTAACGCCACACCCGAGCCTGAACAGCGGCCGAACCGGAGGTTTCGCTGGATACCGCGGCTGCGCTGGCCGATCGTGGCAGTTGGCGTCGGTGGCGCATTGGCCGGCGGCCTGATCACCGCCGCGGTGATCACCGGCGCCGCAGCCGCACCAGCGAGCTACTTCAGGTCCGGTACCCCCGTTGCAGGTCAGTCCTCAGCCACACCCGGACAACCACTGACCGCAGCCTGCCGCCCGCACCGCGGACACCACGGACGACGGCTGGCTCCGCGTGCTCCGGGGGGCGCTGCGACTCCGTTAGCGCCTGGACAGCCCACCCCACCCCCGGGCGCCCCAGCACCTCCACCGCCCGGCCAACTCGCGCCGCCGCCCCCACCGCCTGGCGGTTGATCGTCGCACCTATGGACCCGCGGGCTCGGTGAGAGCCGAGCTACCCGCCGCCGCGGCGCTCTCGCGCCGCCATGACGGCGGCCTCCAGCGGGGTTTCTCGGCCGCAGCGGTTTCCGGCATCGCGAAAAAGAAGATCAACAGGGCGAGGAACGCGATGCCAGCGAGGACGAGGAACGCCCGGTCGTAGCCACCGATACGATGATCACGCCGGCCACCGTGGTACTGAGCGACGCTCCTATCCCCTGCATCGTCGACGCCACGCCGAAGGTCACGTTGTAGCGGCCGGTGCCGCGGGTCAGGTCAGCGATCACGAGTGGGAACAGGGCACCGAAGATACCGGCGGCGACGCCGTCGAGGACCTGCACCGAGATCAGATAGCCCGCGTTGTTGGACAGCGTGAACAGCACCCCGCGCAGTGGTAGCGCAATGAACGCGGCGAGGAAGATGGCCTTGCGTCCCCAGCGGTCCGCACGCCGGCCGACCAGGATCGACATCGGTATCATCACCACCTGCGCGACGATGATCAACGCGGCCAGGAACAGCGTTCCTTCGCCGGTGTTTCCGATCGCGAGTTTCTGACCCATGATCGGCAGCATCGCGGCGTTGGCTAGGTGAAAGAGCATGATTGTGATCGCGAAATGAGCAGTGGCCGGGACCCAATGAGCGTTCTCAGCCGAGAGGGCCGCTCCCCGGTGTCCTGCCCGAGCGCCAGGCCGCGAGCCTGCCGGTTGTCGATCACGCGCGGGTCGATGGTCAGGGCCGCGACGATGACAACCCACATCGGCAGCGACGGCAGACGCCTCTCAGTGCCGTCAGTCAGCGCCTACCCGGTTTCCGCTGCCCTGGGGGACGATCAAGGTGGCGGCTGGAGCGACTCGACGGAAGGCGCGATTCGCGGCCACACCAGCAGCACCGGGCACGGGGCATGGTCGACGACGAAACGGGTGTGCCGGCCCAGGCTGCGCGGACCCAGCCGGGACAGGTCGCCATCCCGGGCCACGATCAGCACATCGACCCCGGTGGCCGCGGCGACCACCTCCCGCTCGATGCGCCCGGTCCGGATCAGCCGCTGGGCCGGCCGACCCAGTCTGGCCTCGGCGGCGTCGAGCAACTCCTCAGCGACCGAGATCGATGCTTCGGTCAACCGCTGGCTGGGGTCCCGCGCCGACCGTCCGCGGCCGAACAGACCGGCATAAGCACCGGCCACGGCGGCGGTCACCTCGGCCTCCCGGACATAGATCAACATCACCCGGTCTCCGGACCAGCCGAGTCGGCCGGCCGCGTCCACACATGCCGGCCAGCTGCCCTCCACCACCCAGATCAGCACGGCCACCGCTACCTCTTTTCAGCGGCCACGTTAGCCACCGAACATGCGCAGCGACACCCACAGCGCGAGCACGCTCACCACCAGCACCGGCGGCACAGTGAGCGCGCCGAGCCGCAGGAACTCACCGAGCTGCGGCTCGGCATTGTTGCGGGTCAGGATACGTCGCCACAGCAGGGTGGCCAGCGAGCCGACATAAGTGAGGTTCGGCCCGACGTTGACCCCGATAAGTACGGCCAGCACGACTCCGGGACCGGCCGCAGCCGCGGCCGGTAGCAGCACGAGCACAGCGGGCAGGTTGTTGACCACATTGGCTAACACCGCTGCCAGCGCGGCGACTGCGAGCAGGGCGGGCAACGACGAACCGACCGGTACCAGCCGGCCGACCGCACTGCCCAGCCCGTTGTCCTCCACCGCCCGTACCACTACCCCTAGCGCCAGCACGAACGCCAGAAACGGCACGCTGCCCGCGCTGACCAGGCTCTTGACCGTCGCCGTGCGGCGGCACAGCGCCCGCACAGCGAGGACCGCCGCACCGGCAGCAGCAGCCCAAGCTGGGTTGACTCCCGCGACCGAGGTCAGCCCGAAACCGGCCAGGGTCAGCGCCACTATCACCACCGCAACCACCGGCAGCGCGAGTTTTTCCGGCTGCCCGCAGCCGGTGGTGCCGAGACCGAGATCGCGGTCGAAGAACAACCGGAAGATCAGGTACTCCACACCGACCGCGGCGACCCACGGTAGGGCCATCATCAGAGTGAACGCACCGAAGGTCAGTCCGCTGGCCGTGAAGGCGAGCAGGTTGGTCAGGTTGGACACCGGCAGCAGCAGCGAGCCGGAGTTGGCCAGGTGGGTGCAGGCGTAGACGTGGGGCTTGGCCCGTAGCCCCAACGAGGCCGCGGTCACGAATACCACCGGGGTCAGCAGAACTACGGTGGCGTCCAGGCTCAGGATTGCGGTGATCGCAGCGGCCACGATGAAGACCATGGTCAGCAACCGAATCGGGTTACCTCGGGAGGCTCGCGCCGTGACAGCACCCAGTGCTCTGAACAGCCCTTCGTCGTCACAGAGCTGAGCGAGGATGAGAATGGCGGCAAGAAAGGCCACCACCGGTGCCAGCCGCCGGATTTCGCTGAGTGCGTCCGCCCAGTGCACCGCGCCGCTGGCCACCACGATGGCCGCCGCCGGAATGGCGGCTACGGCTTCGGGTAATCCCCGGGGTCGTAGCACGGCGAAACCGAGCACCACGAACAGCAGCAAGATCGAGGAGATTTCAGCTGCCACAATCAGCTACCGCTACGGCGGCGCCAGGTCAGGACCGCCCTCGCCGCCAGCGACATCGGATGCGCAGCTGGCCAGCGCAACTCTTGCACCATGTCCTGCGGCGTGCGCACAGTTCGCCGCACAATGGTGGAGCGAAAGCCCGGCGCCCGCGCCTGCAGCGTATCGATCATCCGCTCGGCGAACTCCTCCCTCACCGCGGGCCAACCACCGAAGCGGCGCCGTCGGGCACGCCAGTTAGACGGTGTGATGGCCAGGTGGCGCCAGCCGCCAGCGAGTCGTCAAGCGCGCTGGGAGTGAAAGCGTACGGGGTATCGGGCAGTCGCTGAGCCTCCGCTTGCGCGAAACCGTCCGCCAGTGAGTCGACGGTGTCCACGTACGACTGCAATCCGTTCCAGTCCCCGGGGCGGCCCTCGACGTAGGCGGGCAGAGCCGTGCCCTACGCCGTGACCGGCAGCCGGCGCAACTGGCGACCGCGACCCGCCCCAGCCCGCAGCCCGGCGCTCAGCATCCTCATGATCGGCATAGTGTCCGACCGGCCGCATGGTCACCGACGCCGCCCACTCATGATCACCGAAAACTGAGGGCTGACAGTGCACAGTTGCACGCTGGCGCCTCAGTTTCGCTGATCAGCGCTGAAGATGTGTAGTGGCTCGCCGAAGCGGGCACCCCGGGTTATGGGGTTTCAGGTCGCCGAACAGAAGTCAATCAAGGGTTTCGACTACCCAGGGTCCCCGGCAGATCTGGCCGGCCACGCGGTCTCGTGGAAGCGTTGCGCAGCTTGCCGAACAAGTCATTCGAAGCACCCAACGTCGTGATACACCAGCGGCTGAACTGAGCAGGTCCGGAGCTGGGGAACCCGAGCTGAGGAGCGGTGCGATGTCGGATATCACACAGTTGATTCTCGACGATCATGAGACGTTTCGTCGGGAGTTCGCCGCATTGGACGACGCCGACGCACCCGAGCAGTTACGCGAGATCTGGGGACCCCTCGCGAACCTGCTCGAGGTGCACGCCGCTGCTGAGGAGGCCATCTTCTATCCGAAGCTGCTGCGTCGTGGCGATGACGCCGAAGACGAAACCGTCGATGCGATCGGTGATCACAACGACATCCGGGACGGTGTGCGCGAAGCAGCTCGGCACCCCATCGGTAGTGCGCAATGGTGGGATGGCGTCCGGAGCGCACGAGTGGCCAACAGCAGTCATATGGCAGAGGAAGAGGACGACGCGCTGCCCGACTTCCGGCGCAACACTCCGCTGAGTGTGCGCGTGAACCTAGGCCACGAGTTTCTGAAGTTCAAGACAGATCATTCCGATGCCCAGGGCCTGGATACCAGCGACAAGGATCCGCAGGCGTACGTCAGCGCAATAGAGGCGGAGATCTCCGCCGGCGACGCGAACAACTCCCTCGGTATCGGCAGCCTGAAGGGACGTTGATGACAACCGATCATCTGTTACGTAAATACGCACCCATCCCGGCCACAGGGTGGCAGCAGATCGACGACGAGGCCAAGGACCGTCTCACCGCCAGGTTGGCCGCACGCCGGCTGGTCGACTGGTCGGGGCCGCACGGCTGGACACATTCCGCCACCAACCTCGGCCGGACTGCCTCGCTGGACAGCGCACCGCCGGGCACCAAGTTCGAGACGGTTGTCGCCCGGCAACGGCGCGTCCTCGCGTTGACCGAGCTGCGAGTGAGCTTCACCGTGGAATGCTCCGGGCTGCAGGACGCCGAACGCGGCGCTACCGACGTCGACTATGGCGATCTCGATCGCGCCACCCATGACGCCGCGTTGATCGAGAACCGCGCCGTGTTCCACGGCTGGCCGGAAGCGGGAATCACCGGAATCGTGGACAGCAGCTCACATCCCTGGTTGACGCTGGGGCAAGATGCCAACACCTAGCCACACGCAATCGCCAACGCGACCAACCTGCTTCGCGAGGCCGGCATCGAGGGTCCGTACGCCCTGGCGGTCAGCCCACAGGGACACACCCGCATCGCCGAGACGACCGAACACGGCGGCTATCCGTTGCGCGAACATCTGACCAAGATCCTCGGCGGAGACGTTGTGTGGGCTCCCGGTCTGGATGGCGCCCTGGTACTGAGCAAGCGGGGCGGCGACTTCGTCCTCGAGGTCGGGCAGGACTTCTCGATCGGTTATACCCGGCACGACGCCGAACTGGTGACGCTCTATCTGGAAGAAAGTTTCAATTTCCGCGTCACCGGACCCGACGCAGCGGTCGTCCTCACCGAGGGGTAGTACATCCTCCGCCGATACCGCGCGAGTTTGTTGAGAAGGACGACCGGGTAATCGGTCGATGCTTGAAAGTACCCTCATTGAGGAGATTGCTATGTCGACGACACAGTCTTCGCTCGGCGCTCGGCCCGACGGTCGGAAAGCGGGCCTGGCGATGCAGCGCAGCCGCGGGGCGGGCAGCGCCTGGCGGTGTCAGCCGGTGGAAGCAATTGAGCTGGCCAGGAGGTCGGCGAAGACTTCTGCTGGGGTTCGGTAGTCCAGGATACGGCGTGGTCGGTTGTTGAGTTCGGCGGCTACGCAGTCGA
>JAHEXI010000025.1 GCA_023252195.1 Pseudonocardiales bacterium | reverse complement strand
CAAACTCCTCCACCATTCCCGCTGGCGAATCGACATGGCCAGCGGTATCCCCGAATTCCACCCACCACCCTGGCTCGGCGGACCACCACGCCGAAACCCCCTCAACACCGCCCCCGACCTGACAAGAATCCGCCAGTAGCGCTGCTCAGCCGCCGAAGGTCTGTGGTCGACCGACGATGAGCGATAGGAGATACTTCCTAATGCGGTTGGGTACCTTGAGCGCCGGGCTTGCCATCGCCTTGCTCAAGATGCGGGATCCCCGGTCACAACGCGCAGGAACCGCAGCATGGGCGCTTCGACGGCGGCTGGGTGATCGATCATCGGCCAATGGCCGCTGTCGGTGAGTACGACGACCTCGGCGTGCGGAAAGGTTTCACGTTGCTGTTCGGCATAGCGCACTGGAAGGTACGGGTCGCGCTCGCCCCACACCACCAGCGCTGGACGGTCCAGCCCGCGCAGCCGTTGGTGCAGGTCCGCTGCGCCCGCGGTGGCGTCGGTGGCGCGGTAGAGCCGCAGCACGGCGCGTTGGACAGCGGGATCCTGGTAGTCGCGGCAGATCCGCTCCAGTACGTCGGGGGGCAATCCCCGGGGGTTGCCGTGGCGCAACACCAACCGAAGTGCCGGCAAGTTGGTCATGCGCATGAAGAGCTCGCCCAGAACCGGGGTGCGCCAGATGAGAGCAAGGTAATGCCACCGGTAGCCACGTAGCACACCGATGTTGATCAGCGTCACACTGGCGAACTGGTCGACATGGTCGGCTGCCCACGTCAAACCCCACGGGCCGCCGAAATCATGCAGCACCAGGTGGGCACGATTGATGGCGAGCTGGTCGAGGATCCCGCCGAGGTGGCGTGCGTAACCGTCGACGGTGTAGTCGAAGCGATCGGGTTTGTCCGCACCGCCGTAGCCGGGCATGTCAGGGGCGATCGCGCGGGCGAACGTGCCAGTCCGGGCGACCAGGCGCCGCCAGTCGGACGCAGGGCCCGGATTGCCATGCACGAACACGACTGCCTCAGCGGCGTCGGCGGGTCCGGCGTGAAGGTACGGGCTGCGGACCCCGCCGACGATGACCCAGTCCTCGGTAACCGGGGCCAGCGGGCTGACTTCGGATGGGGCCACCGGACAACTCCTATCGGGTTCACCGCTATCGTGGTGCGACGAAAGTCGGCCGGCCGCGATTATCAGCTTTCGCTGGCTAATATTGCAGCCAGTTTCGCCTCGGCGACATCCAACACCGGGTCCAGCGCTTCGCGTTCTACGGCCAGGCACGGACGGCAGCGCCCGCACCCGTAACCGGCTGGGGGCGGGTACGCGGGCGGCGGCGTCGAGAAGGGCCGAGTTTTTACCTGCGGCTAACCAAGCTCATGCCGAGCGGTAACCAGCTGCTTCGTAGTGTCTGTGTTATGACCCAGCACTTCACCCCCGCGGCTGGCCGCGGAGACAACGGCTTCCCCCGGCCGCGGACCGCAGGCAGTAGCGCCCTGACCGCGGACCCCGTCGGTGACCTCGGTGTGCGGCCCGGTGAGTCGAACCCGGCGCGCATGCTGGCTGGCGTGCTGCTACTCACAGTAGCGATGGTGCTTATGGCCCTGGTGTTAGCGTGGTGGCTGGTCTGATCTTGTCAGGTGGCTAGCGGTGAGGCCGCCCCTTCGGCCCGGGTGGTGCCGGTTCGGCCGCGACCGACCGCCGCCAGCGGCGCGGCGACGTCCTCCAGGGATCGCCCCTCGGCCGCCACCCCGAAGACCACCGCGACGAGTCCACCAGCGATCATGACCGCGGCGCCGAGGAGGTAGCCGAGAAACAGCTTGAACGGTTGGCTGCCGTCGCCGATGAGCGCGCCGTAAATCACTGGACCGAGCGCGCCGAAGCACTGCGCGATTGCGAAGAACACCGCGATCGCCTTGGCCCGCACCTCGAGCGGAAAGATCTCGCTGACCGTCAGATACGCGGCGCTGGCACCGGGGGAGGCGAAGAAGAAGATCACGCACCAGGCGATCGTCTGGGTCATGGCGGTGAGCAACCCGGCATTGAACAGCAATGCGCTGACCGCGAGAAGGATGCCGGACGTGATGTACGTGCCGGCAATCATGGTCTTGCGTCCGATCGTGTCGAAGAAGCGCCCGATGGTGAGCGGACCAGCGAGGTTACCGACCGCGAACGCGATGAGAAATAGCGGTACCGCCGTCGAGGAGACGCCATAGAACTTGCCGAGCACCAGGGCGGACGTGAAGAAGATCGCGTTGTACAGGAATGACTGGCTGATCATCAGCGAGGCGCCGAGCACAGCCCGGCTCGGGTACTCGCGAAACAGCACCCGGGTCAACGCGAGATAACCGATCTGATCGGTCGGCTGCAGGTCGATCGCCTTGCTCTGGTCCACCGGCGGCAGGGTCTTTCCGGACAGTTCCACCTCGCGCTCGATATAGGAGATGGACTTCTCGGCAGCCTGCTCACGGCCGTTCATAACCTGCCACCGGGGGCTTTCCGGCAAGTTGCGCCGGACCACCAGGATCACCAAACCCAGCACCGGTCCGATGAGGAAGCCGATTCGCCAGCCGACACTGGGCGTCAACACGTTCAGCAGAACGAAGGTGCCTAACGTGCCGAGGAGCGCGCCTGCCCAATACGTGCCGTTGACGGCGATATCGACCCGTCCGCGATACCGGGCCGGGATCAACTCGTCGATCGCCGAGTTGATCGCCGCATACTCCCCGCCGATTCCGGTACCGGCGATGAAGCGGGTCACGTACAGAAAAACGATCCAGCCGGTGCCGCTGCCTAAGGTCAGCGCGGTCAAACCGCTGCCCACCAGATAGACACCCAATGTGATCATGAACAGGTTGCGGCGGCCGAGCTTGTCCGACATCCGGCCGAACACCAGCGCGCCGACGACTTCGCCGATCAAGTACACCGTCGCGATCAGTCCGACCTCGGTCGAGGACAGGTTCAGCGTCTGCGGCTGGTTGAGCTCCGCTCCTACGGATGTCGCAACGGTGATCTCAAGGCCGTCGAGGATCCAGGCCACGCCGAGCGCGACCACCATCCGGGTGTGAAACGACGACCAGGGCAACCGGTCGATCCGGGCGGGGATCAGGCTGCGCACCGCACCAGGCGTTACGTGGCTTGCGGTGGTCATCGGTGCCTCCCGGCCGGAACGGGTAAACCGGAGTACCCGGACAGCATGCGGGTCAATCGCGGTAGCGCAGCGGAGTCGGTCTGAGGCGCAGCGCCACCTATCGGTGAACATCCTTGCCGGTGCGACACGCGCGAGGAATGCTTGATCTCAATAGGATATGCATGTGGCACGCAGTGAGGGGGGCTCGATGGCTGGTTCCCAGGTGGCTGATGACGTCAGGGTCGCGAGCCGGATCGGCACCGGGCTGGCCCAGCTCATCCGGCTTATCGAGCGTGCCGCGGTCGCCCGCGGTGAAGACCTCGACCGGGCGTCGTTCATGCTGCTGCACACGCTGGTGTGCCTTGGACCGTCGCGGGTCACCATGCTCGCTGCTGCGGTGCACTCCGACCCGTCCACGGTCAGCAGGCAGGCCGCCCATCTCGTTGATCTGGGGTTGCTGGAGCGGCGTGCTGACCCCGGCGACGGTCGTGCGTCGCTGCTCGCCATCACCGATGCTGGGACGGCATTGCTGCAGCGCGCCCGACAGCGTCGCGACGATCGGATCGAGGCGATCACCGGATCGTGGCAGCCGGCCGAACGGGAACAGTTCGCCGATCTGATCGACCGCTTCACGGCCGGTTACGAGCGCAACTGGTGCGCCGACCGACCCGCCCACAGCTGACGCCTCAGGCCCCTGGGCCGGGTTGCAGGTCAGTGGAGCCGTCCGCATCGCGGGCCCGCTGCCAGGAAGTGCGGATCTCCTGCTCTGCTAGGGCTCGATTCACCCAATGGGCGCCCTCGACGCTCTTGCCGGGTTCCAGCGCCTTGTAGACCTCGAAGAAGTGCTGGATCTCCAGCTTGTAGAACTCGTCAACATGCTCAATATCACGTAGGTGTTCCATCCGGGGATCCGCGCTGGGCACGCAGAGCACCTTGTCGTCGCCGCCTTTCTCGTCGCGCATGCGGAACATGCCCACGGCCCGGCAGCGGATCAGGCAGCCCGGGAAGGTGGGCTCCTGCACCAGGACCAGCGCGTCCAGCGGGTCGCCGTCCTCGCCGAGGCTGTCGTCGATGAAGCCGTAGTCGGCCGGATACTGGGTGGCCGTGAACAGCGTGCGGTCCAGCCGGATGCGGCCGGTCTTGTGATCCATCTCGTACTTGTTGCGCTGACCCTTAGGGATCTCGACGGTGACGTCGAACTCCACCGCGCACTCGCTCCCTTCCGCTGCTCGCGACAGCCCTGCGGTTCCCGAACTCCACAGCAGAGCTGTTCGTGAGTGGCCTAAGAGCTCTGCTGTGTAGTTCGGGGCACTGGGCGCAGCTACCTCCCGGTGGCCCTCTAGTTTGCTCCAGGAGTCCGCGATGAGGGGAGACGCCTGTGTCGGGACTTGGTGACCGGCTTGCCGAGCTGCACTTGCCGGACCACCGTGGCAAGTGGGTCGCGGTGGTCGTCGCCGTCCTGCTGTGCGCGGTGTTCGCGGGGATCGGCGTCGGGTTCGGCGTCACCGCACTGGGCGCAACAGGGCTGGTTGACCGGGTCGCGGCGACCGTGCCACCACACCCACCGGTGGTAGTGCATCCGGTGCTGCGGCCGGTGCCCGACGATGGTCCGGCACCGAGTCCCACCGGCGTCGGCGCGGTGCTCGACCCGCTGGTCGCCGCGGGCGGGCTGGGCACGCTGTCCGGCGAGGTGCTCGACCCGGCCACCGGCACCGTGCTCTGGCGGCAGGACCCAACGACCGCGCTGATGCCCGGATCAACCGCCAAGCTGCTCACCGCGTCGGCCGCGCTGCTCACGCTGGATCACCAGGCCCGGTTGCGCACCACCGTGCTGGCCGGTGCGGAGCCAGGCACCGTCGTGCTGGTCGGCGGCGGCGATCCGACACTGTCCGCGGCTCCATCCGGCACGGCGACCGGCTATCCGGGTGCGGCCCGGCTGGATGATCTGGTCGCCCAGGTACGGGCGCACGGCCCAGTACGTCGCGTCCTGGTCGATGTGAGCCGCTACGTCGGCGACGCGTTCGCGCCGGGCTGGTTCCCTGCCGACGTCGCCGGCGGGTACATCGCGCCGATCGAACCGATCATGCTCGACGGCGGCCGGGAGGATCCCAACCAGGAGGTCTCCCCGCGATCCGCCAAACCCGCCACTGCTGCCGCGGCGGAATTGGCTCGCCGGCTGGGGGCCGACCCGGACATCGTCACGGTCGGCTACGCCCCGCCCGGTGCTGCCGTCCTCGGTGCGGTGTCCTCCCCGCCGGTGCAGGATCTGGTCGCCACCGCGCTGACCGAGTCGGACAACGTGCTCGCCGAGGCGTTGGCCCGGGAGGTGGCCCGCGCGACCGGCGCGCAACCGTCGTTCTCCGAGGCTTCCCAGGCGGTGCTCACCGTGCTGCGCGGTCACGGCTTCGACGTCAGCGGCGCTGCCATGGTCGACGGTAGCGGGCTGTCGGTCGACGATGCAGTGCCGGCGACGCTGCTCACTGAACTGCTGGGCGCGGCAGCCGCCCCCGATCGCAGCAACGCCGACCAGCAGCGGACCGTCGCGCTGCGACCGCTCCTGGTCGGGCTGCCGGTCGCTGGTGGCAGCGGCACGCTGGCCGACCGCTACCACGGACCGACCGCCGGTGGTCGCGGCTGGGTGCGGGCCAAGACCGGGACCTTGACCGGCGTCAACAGCCTGGCGGGCACCGTGCTGGACGCCGAAGGCAGGATGTTGGTCTTCGCGCTGCTGTCGAACGGTCCTAACCCGGCATCGGTCCGGCCACGGCTCGACGCACTGGCGGCGGGGCTACGGTCGTGCGGTTGCCACTAGTTCCGTACCGTCGTGGGTATGGGACAACCCGCGCTCTATACGCCGCAGGCGCCCCGGACAGGTCCGGCCGGCGCCCCGATCGACTGGGCGGTGGCCGCAGTCACCGCGCAACGCCTGCTACCAGCAGGTCCTGCGCTGCCCGTCGACGATGCGGCCGCGGCGGTGCGCCAGATGCGGGCCATGTCGGTGATCGCCGAGGAGCACGTCCGCAAGCTCACCGGGCTCGACGATGGCCGGCCACCGCGCCCCGCCGAGGTCGTCGACCGACCCGGATGGGTGGATGCGGCGGCCGAAGGCCTGTGCCGGCTGCTAGCCGACTACCGGACTCCGGAGGGGCGGGCCCGGCGCGTGCTGGCCACCACCACCGGCATGCAGGTAGGCGTCGCGTTGGCGTTTTTGGCTTCCCGGGTGCTCGGGCAGTACGACCCGTTCGGCGGCCCCTCGGAAAATCCCGGACGGCTACTGCTGGTGGCCCCCAACGTGGTCGCCGTCGGCGAGACCTTGGACGTCCCGGCCGATGAGTTCCAGATGTGGGTATGCCTGCATGAGGCCACCCACCGGCTGCAGTTCAATGCCGTGCCGTGGCTGCGCGATTATTTCTCCGGCCAGGTGCAGTCCTTCGTCTCCTCCACCGAAGACCCGGAAACCGTCACCAAGATGATCGGCAGGTTGCCCACGGCGCTGCGCGGGGTCCGGCGCGGGGAGGCACCCGACGCCCTGGGCGTGTTGAGCCTGCTTCAGGATCCCGAGCAGCGCGCGGTGCTGGACCGCCTGCTCGCCCTGGCCACCTTGCTGGAAGGCCATGCCGACCACGTGATGGACGCGGTCGGACCGTCCGTGGTGCCCTCGGTACGGCTGATTCGCAAGCGGTTCACCGCCCGCCGCCAGGGCGGCAGCATCATCGAGCGGGTGCTGCGGGCGGTGCTGGGCATGGACGCCAAGCTGCGTCAGTACGCCGAGGGGGCGGCATTTACCCGCCACGTTGTGGATGCTGTCGGCATGGACGGGTTCAATGTGGTGTGGACCTCACCGGAAACGCTGCCCACCCGCGCCGAGATCACCGACCCGGCGGCGTGGCTGTACCGCATGGCCCCAGCCTGAGCCCTGCCAGTGTGAAACCGGTCAGCCCGGCGGTCAGCGAGGTGCGCGCCGCGGTCCGCCGGTTCCTGGCTGCTCACAACGCCGCGGACACCGTCGCGGTGGCCTGCTCCGGCGGTGCCGATTCGCTAGCTCTGGCAGCTGCGACGGTGCACAGCGCCGGACGGCTGGGCCTGGCGGTGCACGGCTTAATCGTCGACCACCAGCTGCAGCCGGGCTCGGCGCAGGTGGCGCATACCGCTGCGCAGGCGCTACGCCGGCTCGGCGCCACCGTGGTGCGGGTCCTGCAGACCACCGTGGACGGTCCGGGTGGACCGGAAGCGGCGGCCCGCCGGGCCCGCTACGCGGCGCTGCGGGAAGCCGCGCCGGCCGGGGCCCTGGTATTGCTCGGACACACCCTGGATGACCAGGCTGAGACGGTGCTGCTCGGGCTGGGTCGAGGCTCAGGACCACGGTCGGTCGCGGGAATGCGGGAGCTAGACCAACCCTGGGGTCGGCCGTTGCTCGGAGTGCGCCGGGCCGCCACCGCCGCGGCTTGTGCCGCGCTGGATCTCGCTCCGTGGCTCGATCCGCATAATTCGCAACCCCGGTTCCGGCGGGTCCGGCTGCGCACCGAGGTGCTGCCGCTGCTGGAGGATGTGCTTGCCGGCGGGGTGGCGCAGGCGCTGGCCCGTACCGCCGGTCAGCTACAAGAAGATCTCGATGTGCTCGATGGGCAGGCGCGCGGATTGCTGGTCGCGGCTCTGCGCGAGGCCGACCTCGACGTCGCGGCGCTCGTTGAGGTGCCGTCCGCGTTGCGCCGCCGGGTGCTGCGTCGCTGGCTGCTCGACGCCGGGGTGGCCGAGCTGACCGACGCCCACCTACGGGCTGCCGACGATCTCATCGGCCGGTGGTCGGGCCAAGGCGCGTTGCGGTTGCCGGGCGATGTCGAGCTGGTGCGGGCACAGGGGAGGTTGCATGTCTGTCGATGACACTGCTCTTGATGACACAGGCATCGGTGGCACGGCGCACGATTCGGGTGACGGTCTGTACCCCGGTGATATCGCCTCGGTGCTGGTCACCGAAGAGCAGATCCGGCGCCGCACGGCGGAGCTCGCCGATCAGGTCGCGGCCGACTACCAGGCTGACCACGACAAGGGCGATCTGCTGCTCGTCGGGGTACTCAAGGGCGCGGTGATGTTCATGACCGATCTGGCCCGCGCGCTGCCCATCCCGGTGCAGCTGGAGTTCATGGCGGTGGCCTCCTACGGCTCGGCGACCTCATCATCAGGGGTGGTGCGAATCCTCAAAGACCTCGACCGGGACATCGCCGGCCGCAATGTCCTCATCGTGGAGGACATCCTCGACTCGGGTCTGACGCTGTCGTGGTTGCTGCGGAACCTGGCGACGCGCCGGCCGGCCACGTTGGAAGTGTGCACGCTGCTGCGCAAGCCTGACGCGGTCCAGGTTGATGTGTCGGTGCGCTACATCGGCTTCGATATCCCGCAAGAGTTCGTCGTCGGGTACGGCTTGGACTACGGCGAGCGCTACCGCGACCTGCCCTACATCGGGACCCTCGCGCCGAAGGTCTACGCCGACTAGCGGTTCCCCGAGCACCCGTTTGTGGTGTAAGCCGAGACGCCGATACCTACACGGGAGGGGTTTACCCCACCCCCTGCGCGTCAACTCTGCTTCATCCGCCAACCGGCAGCCGGGACCGCCAGGTAGGGTGGTGACAACGGGAGTGCTCTGCTGTCCTCGATGGTGGAGAGGTACTAGCAAAGGACAGCACAGTCAGCTCAGGAGGGTCGAGGCCACCGAGGGGCCGTAGCCGCATGGACCGCAAGAAAATACTTCGCAACCCGCTGCTGTGGGTGATAGCCGGGTTGGTGCTGTACTACGCCTTTGGCTTCCTCCTCGACGACACCCGAGGGTACAGCCAGGTCACCACCTCACAGGCGTTGCAGCAGCTCACTGACCACAACGTCAAGCAGGCGACGCTTGAGGACAAAGAACAGCGGCTGCGGCTGACGTTGGATCACCCGGTCCCGGGTGTCACCGGCACCAAGGTGCTCACCCAGTACCCCGAGCAGAGCACTGATCAGATCACCCAGGCGCTGCGCGCTTCACCGATACCGGACGGTTGGGACACCAAGGTCACCCAGCAATCCCTGCTGTTCCAGGTGTTGATCTACCTCATCCCGCTCGGCCTGTTGTTGCTGCTGCTCATGTGGATGATGAACAACGTCCAAGGCGGCGGCAACCGGGTACTCAACTTCGGTAAGTCCAAGGCTAAACAGCTGAGTAAGGACATGCCCAAGACGACGTTCGGCGACGTCGCGGGTGCCGACGAGGCCGTCGAGGAACTTGAGGAGATCAAGGATTTCCTCGCCAATCCGAGCCGCTACCAGGCGCTCGGCGCGAAGATTCCCAAGGGTGTACTGCTCTACGGCCCACCCGGAACCGGCAAGACCTTGTTGGCCCGCGCGGTGGCCGGCGAGGCCGGCGTGCCGTTCTATTCGATCTCCGGCTCCGATTTCGTCGAGATGTTCGTCGGGGTCGGGGCATCCCGGGTGCGGGACCTGTTCGAGCAGGCCAAGCAGAACTCTCCGTGCATCATCTTCGTCGACGAGATCGACGCGGTGGGCCGGCAGCGTGGCGCCGGCCTCGGCGGCGGGCACGATGAGCGCGAACAGACCCTCAACCAGCTCTTGGTCGAGATGGACGGCTTCGAC
The DNA here is from genome assembly GCA_023252195.1 of Pseudonocardiales bacterium. GTDB lineage: Bacteria > Actinomycetota > Actinomycetes > Mycobacteriales > Pseudonocardiaceae. The sequence goes on along the minus strand of JAHEXI010000025.1, from coordinate 38,923 downwards.
GCCCGGGGCGGCATCATCCTCATCGCCGCGACCAACCGTCCGGACATCCTGGACCCCGCCTTACTGCGACCCGGTCGCTTCGATCGCCAGATCCCGGTCTCCGCGCCGGACATCCAAGGCCGTCGAGCCATCCTCGAGGTGCACTCCAAGGGCAAGCCGTTCGATACCGACGTCGACTTCCAGGGGCTGGCCAAGCGCACGGTCGGGTTCTCCGGGGCCGACTTGGCCAACGTCATCAACGAGTCCGCGCTGCTCACCGCCAGGGAAGGCGGCAAACTGATCAACGGCGCCGCACTGGAGGAAGCGGTCGACCGGGTGATCGGGGGTCCGCGGCGTAAGAACCGGATCATCTCCGAGCGCGAGAAGAAGATCACCGCCTACCACGAGGGTGGACACGCACTGGCGGCCTGGGCGATGCCCGACCTCGACCCGGTGTACAAGCTCACGATCCTGCCCCGGGGGCGCACCGGCGGGCACGCGCTGGTGGTACCCGAGGACGACAAGCAGATGATGACCCGGTCGGAGATGATCGCCCGGCTGGTGTTCGCCCTGGGTGGACGGTCGGCGGAAGAGCTGGTCTTCCACGAGCCGACCACCGGGGCATCCTCGGATATCGAGCAGGCCACCAAGATCGCCCGTGCGATGGTCACCGAATACGGGATGAGCGCGCGTCTGGGTGCGGTGAAGTACGGGCAAGAACAGGGTGATCCGTTCCTCGGTCGCTCGGCGGGACGGCAGCCGGACTACTCGCTGGAAGTCGCGCACGAGATCGACGAAGAGGTGCGGGCGCTCATCGAAGCGGCGCACACTGAGGCGTGGGACATCCTCAACACCTATCGAGACGTCCTCGATGAGCTCGTTGTCGAGCTCATCGAGCGGGAGACGCTGCACCGTAAGGACCTGCAGCGAGTCTTCAGCCGGGTGGAGAAGCGACCACGGATCACCGCGTTCAACGACTTCGGTGGCCGCACCCCCTCGGACAAGCCGCCGATCAAGACGGCCGGCGAGCTTGCCAAGGAGCGTGGTGAGCCGTGGCCCCCGCCGGACCGGACTCCCACTCCGGTGGGCGTGGCGCCCGGCGGTGATGACCTGCCGGGTGGCCCGCCGCACGGCCCGCCCGGTCACCCCGGTCCTAATGGAGCGGGTCCGCACCCGGGCTACCCAGCGGCGGGATCGGTCAACGGTGGCGGCACTGGATATCCGGCACCTGGCCAGTCGACGCCAGGACCGACGCAGGTCGGATTCCCGCCGTACACCAAGTCCTATCCGCTGCCGGCTCGCGGATCGGACGGCCCGCAGGGGGGCCCCGGCACTGGCGGCGGTCCGCCGAGCTCAGGTCCGCCGAGCTATGGCGCGCCGCCGGGATGGCGACCAGCCACCGAACCGCCTGCGCCGTCCTGGCGACCCGCGCCACCTGGCGCTCGGCCGCCTCAGGAGCCTCCTTCCGATGACCAGTCGACGCCCTGGTTCGGCGAGGACGGGAACCGCTGACGCTTTTCGACCTGAGCGCGCACCGAGTGTTCGACCACGCCCGGGCGGAGGCGGCGGTACGTGAACTACTGATCGCCTGCGGGGAGGACCCGGACCGGGAGGGTTTGCGCGAGACCCCGGCCCGGGTTGCGCGGGCCTACCAGGAGATGTTCGCTGGCCTGTTCGTCGACCCCGATTCGGTGTTGGAGCGGACCTTCGACGAAGGGCACGACGAGCTCGTGCTGGTCAAGGACATCCCGATGTACAGCCAATGCGAGCACCACCTAGTGCCCTTTCACGGCATGGCGCACGTGGGCTACATCCCGAACGCGGCCGGCCGGGTCACCGGGCTGTCCAAACTCGCCCGGTTGGTCGACCTCTACGCGAAGCGCCCTCAGGTCCAAGAGCGGCTCACCTCGCAGATCGCCGACGCGCTGGTGCGCCGCCTGCAACCGCGCGGGGCCATCGTGGTGATCGAAGCTCAACACCTGTGCATGGCGATGCGTGGCGTCCGCAAACCCGGAGCGATCACCACGACGTCAGCCGTCCGGGGATTGTTCAAGACCAGCGCCTCGTCCCGCAGCGAGGTGCTCGCTCTGATGCGGAGGTGATCGTGCACCCGGCGTTGTCTGATCCCGGCCGCTGCGTGGTGATCGGCATCCTCAACGTCACCCCCGACTCCTTCAGCGACGGCGGGCGGTATCTGGACCGCGACGACGCGGTGGCGCATGGCTTGGCGCTGCATGCTGCGGGCGCTGATCTGGTCGACGTCGGGGGGGAGTCGACCCGCCCGGGGGCTCAGCGCGTCGATGCACCCACTGAGATCGCCCGGGTGGCACCGGTACTACGTGAGCTGGCCGCCGGCGGCGTGCCGTGCAGCGTGGACACCACCCGAGCGGCGGTGGCCGAGGCTGCCCTGGAGGCCGGCGCGGTCATGGTCAACGACGTTTCAGGGGGTCTGGCCGATCCGGCGATGGCGCTGGTGATGGCCCGCTGCCGGGTGCCGTGGGTCCTGATGCACTGGCGCGGGCACAGCGCGCGGATGGACGAGCTGGCGAGGTATTCCGATGTGGTCGCCGAGGTGCGCGCTGAGCTGCTGGCCCGGGTGGACGCCGCGGTGGGCGCTGGGGTCGACCCCGACGCGCTGGTGCTGGATCCCGGGCTCGGCTTCGCCAAGACGGCGGCGCACAACTGGGCGCTGCTGAGCCACCTGGAGGTGTTGACCGAACTGGGGTTCCCGGTCCTCGTGGGGGCTTCACGCAAGCGATTTCTTGGCACCCTACTGGCCGACGAGACCGGCTCCCCACGTTGCTGCGACGGCCGGGACACCGCCACCGCCGCGGTGTCCGCGCTGGCCGCGGCGGCTGGTGCCTGGGGAGTCAGGGTGCATGACGCGGCGGCGTCGCGCGACGCGGTAGCTGTCGCGGCGGCCTGGCGGCTGGGGGCCGCCGTTGCGCCACGTGCGGGGTCGCTGTGAGCGCCGGAAATGGAACCAGCGGCGACCGGATCACCCTGACCGGGTTGCGGGTACCTGGCCACCATGGGGTGCACCAACACGAGCGAACGCACGGCCAGGAGTTCGTCGTCGACGCAACGGTCTGGCTGGACCTCGGGCCTGCCGGGGTCACCGATGAGCTCTCCGCGACGCTGGACTACGGCGCGCTGGCCCAGCTAGCCGCCAGGATCATCGGTGGACAGCCCTACAACTTGATCGAGACGGTGGCTACCCGAATCGCCACCGAGGTGCTCACCGACCAGCGCGTCCAAGCCGTAGAAGTCACCGTCCACAAACCCCAAGCCCCCATCCCGCTGTCGTTCACCGACGTCTCCGTCACCACCCACCGCCGCCGATGACCGCGTTCTGGATGCAGAACGCGCCTATTCGGGGCTGTTTTGCCGTGTTCTGCATCCAGAACGCGGTCGGGGGCGGCGTGCGGTGAGTAGGGCGGTGTTGTCGGTTGGGTCGAATGTGGGGGATCGGTTTGGCTATCTACGGGGTTGCGTTGAGGGGTTGGGGGATTGGGTGGTTGGGGTGTCTGCGGTGTATTCGAGTGAGCCGTGGGGGGGTGTGGTGCAGGACGAGTTTCTTAACGCGATCTTGCTCGTGGAGGACCCGGCAGCAGATGCGCCGGAGTGGCTACGCCGAGCGCAGGCTTGTGAGACCGCCGCGCAGCGCACCCGCAAGATCCGGTGGGGACCACGCACTCTCGACGTCGACGTGATCGACGTCGAGCTGACCCGCCGGCAGGATCCCCAGCTGACCCTGCCGCATCCCCGGGCACACCAGCGGGCCTTCGTGTTGGTGCCCTGGCTCGATGTCGTCCCCGATGCGGTGCTCGCCGGCCATGGCAGGGTTGCTGACCTGGTTGCCGCGTTGCCAGCCGCCGAGCGGCGTAGCGTGCGGCGCCGGGAGGACCTGGTGCTGCGCAGACTGTGATAGGCGCCAACCGTGATGGGCGCCGACCGTGATGGAGAGGTGACTGTGAATGGGGGGCCCGTGACGTTCACCCGGGCGCGTGATCTGGTCGCCGCCGGTGTGATCGCGGCGGTGCTGGTGAACCTGCTGCTGCAGCTGTCCTATGGCGATGTGCCCACGTTGCCGCAGGCGGCCGGAACAACGCTGCTCGTCTTCGCGATCACCGAGGTGGTGTTGGGCACGACGCTGCGGGCGCGGATCCTCCGGCGTCCCGGCGCCCGGCCGGTTCAGCCGCTCACCGCGGCGAAGGCCCTCGTGCTAGCCAAAGCGTCCTCACTGGCCGGCGCCATCACGGCTGGAGCATGGCTCGGGGTGCTCGGCTACGTGCTGCCACAGCGGTCGCTACTGCAATCCGCCGCCTCGGACACCGTTGCCGCTTCGATCGGGGCGGTCTGCGCGGGGGCGCTGGTGGGGGCTGCGCTGTGGTTGGAGTACTGCTGCCGGACCCCAGACGGGCCCGACGATCCCGAGCCGGAGGACGTCTGATCCGCCTGCACCTCCCTGTCATCGCACGATGGCTGCCTGTCACCGCTGCATGGTCTGCAGCAGCCCGGTGAGCCGGTACGGTATCCGCCATGTCCGGGACCGCCGAAGTGCGGAGGTCTGAGCCTCCTTCGCTGCAGGGCAGCGCTCGGGTCCTGATGCTGAGCACGATGGTCATGGCTGCGGCGGCCGCGGCTGTGCTCGCCCTGGGCACCCAGGATGCCCAGCTGCTGCGGCTGGGCGTCGTTGCGGCGCTGTGGGCGGCGCTGCTCGCCGCCTTCACCACGGCGCGAGCCCGGCGCGACGTCAGCTCCCGAGCCGAGCACGTCGATCAGCTACGCGCGGCCTACCAGCTCGAGCTCCAACGTGAGGTGGTTGCCCGGCGGGAACATGCGCTGACCGTCGAGCGCGCGCTTCGTGAGCAGGCGCAGCTATCGCAGCAGCGTGAGATCGGGCAGTTACGGGCCGAGCTGGCGGCAATCGGCGGAAATCTGGCGCAGCTGTTGGGTGGGAATTCGATGCTGGAGCGGGTCACTATGCGTACCGACTCCACCCGCATGGTCCCGCTGCCTGCCCAACCTCGACAGTTCGACGACAGCAGCGCTGCGCCGGTAGCGAAAAGGCCGGCCGCGACATCGCCTCCGGCGATCACGGCGCCGCCTGGTCCAAAGTTCCGTTTCGGTCCCGGCCGCCCGGGAACATCGGCCTCCGAGGTCCAGGGCAGGCACGGACCAAGCCCGGGACGGTCGGGATCGAACAACAACGGCACCTGGTCCCTCCACAACGGCGCCCACGGCAACGGAGGTGGCGCTCCAGCGGCACCCGGACAGCCTTCAAAGGCGCTGCCGACGGCGCAGGCTCAACGGACGGTGCAGGATCTGCTGGCCGCCCACGGGGCAGCTTCGACCCCCCGCCGCAGGCGCACCCACGGATAACCCAGTCAAGTGATCACGATTTCGGAAGAATCAACCGCGCTCAGCGCGGCTCACGCTTCCGAAATCGTGATCACTGGATTATCCCGGGTCAGCGCACCCAGCCGCTATGGGAGCATCCGCGAAGTCGGGGGGCGTGCGGCGTCATGACGCCGTTCGGACTGGCTAGCCGAAACTCACAGGGGCCTCCCGCGCACCGCCGGCAGGTGGTGCTGCCTGCGCTGGGCCTGGCGGCCCTGGCCGCCGGTTTTCTCCTCGCCCTCGGCTTCATCAGCAGCACTGTTGGCGGCGGCGCCGTGCTGGTCGGTGCCATGGCGGCGGTCCTGCCAGCGTTGCCGGTGGTGGCGGTGTTCTTGTGGGTGGACCGCTGGGAGCCCGAGCCGCCGCGGTTGTTGCTCGCCGCGTTCCTGTGGGGTGCGGGGATCTCGGTGCTCGGCGCGGCAACGGTCAACGACTCGGCGACAGAGTTCGGGGACCAGGTGCTCGGCACCGGGGGTGGCGATCTCGTCGGGGCGGTGATTTCCGCCCCGGTCATCGAGGAGGCCCTCAAGGGCACGTTCCTGGTCGGGCTGCTGTGGTTGCGCCGCCGCGAGTTCGACGGCGTGGTGGACGGGATCGTCTACGCCGGGCTGGTCGCCACCGGCTTCGCGTTCACCGAGAACGTGCTCTACTTCGGGCGCGCGTTCGCCGTCGGCGGGCTGGTCGGCGACGGCAACGGAGTGGCCATCGTGTTCTTGATGCGCGGCGTGCTCGCCCCGTTCGCGCATCCGGTGTTCACCGCGATGACCGGGATCGCCGTGGGACTGGCGGTTCGCCGACGCCACCAGGCCCGGCGGATGCTGCTGCCGTTCCTCGGGTACTTAGCAGCTGTAGGGCTGCATTCGCTGTGGAACGCATCTGCTGGTTTCGGCTTCCTCCCCACTTTCTATGGCATGATCATGATGCCGATATTCGGCGGGTTGATCGCACTGGTGCTCTGGCAGCGCCGCCGGGAGCAACGGGTGATCGCCGCGGCGTTGCCAGGATTCGCCAGCGCGGGATTGATCGCCCCCAGCGAGGTCCCGCTGCTGGCCAGTCAGGCCGGTCGGCGGGGGTGGTCTGCCGCGGTGGGCCGCCAGGCGGGCCAGACCGCAGCAGACGCGGTGCGTGACTACCAGCATGCGGTCACCGAACTCGCTTTCTCGCAAGACCGGATGCGTCCGGGCGAGGTCGGCGCCGACACCGGGCGGTGGCATCACGAGGCGTTGGACGCGCTGCTGGCCGCGCGGCGCCGGGCCCAGCGGGCCGCAAACTACCCGTTGAGTGAAGCTGCTCACGCCGACCGGCGCGAATAGCTCCAGCGGGGTTAATCTGCGCCTGTCCGGTACCTGCGGCCAGCGCGGGACTGGAACATCTGGAGGACGGCAATGGCGATGATGCCACGGTCGGGTTCAGCCGCGTCCCGTGGAGTGGCCGGCCGCCCGGCCCGACTGGCTGTGGGCGTGGTCTCCGCCGGTCGGGTGGGATCGGTGCTCGGCGCCGCGGTATCCGGTGCCGGGCACGTGGTGGTCGGGGTGAGCGCGGTATCCCGAGCTTCCTTGCGGCGCGCGGCGAACCTGTTACCTGATGTGCCGGTGCTGGCGCCCGATGACGTCGTGCGACGGTCGGACCTGGTGCTGCTCGCCGTCCCCGACGACGTGCTGCCGGGCCTGGTCTCCGGGCTCGCCACGACCGGGGCGTTTCGGGCCGGTCAGATCGTGGTGCACACCAGTGGCGCTCGGGGGGTGGACGTGCTGGCGTCGGCGACCGCGGTCGGCGTGCTCCCGCTCGCGCTGCATCCCGCGATGACTTTCACTGGGCGCGCGGAGGACGTCGCCCGGCTGGCGGCGGCCTGTGTCGGCGTTACGGTGGCCGATGAGACCGGCTGGAGCGTCGGCGAGGCGCTGGTGCTGGAGATGGGTGCTGAGCCGGTGCGTGTGCCGCCGCAGGCCCGACCGCTGTATCACGCGGCGCTGGCGCATGGGGCCAATCATCTGGCCACTCTGGTGCGCGACGCGGTGGACGCGCTGGAGCGTGCCGGCGTGGTGCCCGCTGAACGGCTGCTCGGCCCGCTGCTGGAGGCGGCGCTGGACAACACGCTGCGCCACGGCGACCGTGCGTTGACCGGCCCGGTGACCCGCGGCGACCTCGACACGCTACGGCTGCACCTGCGGGTGCTCGCCGACTCCGCGCCGGAGCTGCTCGAGTCCTACCGAGCGCAGGCGATGCGGACAGCTGACCGAGCCGAGGCGGCCGGGCTGCTGGCTCCGGCGGTCGCTACCCAGGTCCGGGAAACCCTTCAGGTACGGCGATGACCAGCCGGCTCCGCGGTGAACTAACCGTCCACCAAGACCCCGCCGCGCTGTCTGCGGTGACGAGCCGGCTGCGCTCAGCCGGGCACCCGGTCGTGCTGGTCCCGACGATGGGAGCGTTGCACGCCGGTCATCGGGCGCTGATTCGAGCCGCCCAGGCCGTCCCGGGCGCGCGCACGATGGTGTCGATCTACCTCAATCCGTTGCAGTTCGGCTCCCGCCACGATCTGGACCGCTACCCCCGCAGCTTCGACGCTGATCTCGCGCTGTGCTGCGAGGAAGGTGTGGAGCTGGTCTTCGCACCCAGCGTGGCGGCGATGTCACCGCCTGGATCCGATACCACCGTGACACCCGGTCCGATCGGTGCGCAGCTGGAGGGAGCCAGCCGAGCAGGACACTTCGCCGCCGTGCTGACAGTGGTAGCCAAGCTGTTCGGGATCGTCGCTCCGGATCGGGCGTTGTTCGGTGAGAAGGATTACCAGCAGCTGGTGCTCGTGCAGCGGATGGTGGCCGACCTGCGGATGGATGTGCAGGTCCTCGGGGTCCCCACCGTGCGAGAAGCAGACGGGCTCGCGCTGTCGTCGCGCAACGTCCACCTCGACGCCGAGGCCCGGGTTGCGGCAGTCGCGTTGTCGGCGGCCCTGAGCGCCGGCGCCAGGGTTGGCGTGCAGGGTCATGACGCGGTGCTCGCAGCCGCCGGCGAGGTGTTGGCCAGGCAACCCGCCGTCGAACTGGACTACCTGGCGCTGCGCAATCCCCAACTCGGCCCGGCTCCGCGGCAAGGACCGGCCCGGTTGTTGCTGGCGGCCACCGTCGGGACCACCCGGTTGATCGATAACGTCGGCCTGCGGCTGGGTGCCGATTCCAACGGACGAGGAGCCCCGTGATGTTCCGGACGATGCTGAAGTCCAAGATCCACCGGGCCACTGTCACCCATGCGGATCTGCACTACGTGGGGTCGGTCACGGTCGACGAGGACCTGATGGACGCCGCCGACCTGCTCGCCGGCGAGCGGGTGGCCATCGTGGACGTCACCAACGGCGCCCGGCTGGAGACCTATGTCATTCCCGGCGCGCGACGCAGCGGGGTGGTCGGGATCAACGGCGCCGCCGCGCACCTGATGGCACCTGGTGACCTGGTGATCCTCATCGCCTACGCCACGATGGACGAGGACGAGTCCCGGCACTACCTACCCCGAGTCGTGTTCGTCGACGTCGATAATCGGATCGTGCACCAGGGTCACGATCCAGCGCATGCGCCGGCCGCAGACCTGATTGCCGGCTCGGCCGGCGTCTGACGGGCGAGAGCGAGTGCTGCTCACCGTAGACATCGGTAACACCAATATCGTCCTGGGCTTGTTCACTGCCCAACAGGGTGAGGACGCCGCGCTACTGCATGACTGGCGGATGCGTACCGACGCCAGGATGACCGCCGACGAGATGGCGCTGACCGTCCGCGGGCTGCTCGGTTCCTACTCCAGCAAGATCACTGGCATCGCCGCGCTGTCCACAGTGCCGGCGCTGCTACGCGAACTGAAAGTGATGGTCGACCGGTACTGGCCGCAGCTGCCACGGGTGATCGTCGAGCCCGGCGTCCGCACCGGCGTGCCGTTGCTCTACGACAACCCACGTGAGCTGGGTGCTGATCGGATCGTCAACACGCTGGCCGCCTTTACCCTCTACGGCGGCCCCGCGATCGTGGTGGATTTCGGCACCTCCACCAACTTCGACGTGGTCAGCGCGCGCGGCGAATTTCTCGGCGGTGCGCTGGCGCCGGGCATCGAGATCTCCATCGATGCGCTCGCAAGCCGGGCGGCGCAGCTGTTGAAGGTGCAGCTGGTCCGACCCCGGTCGGTGATCGGCAAGAGCACTGTGGAGGCGTTGCAGTCTGGGTTGCTGTTCGGCTTCGCCGGGCAGGTGGACGGGCTGGTCCAGCGGATCGCTGCGGAGCTGGCCCCAGGAGCCGAGGCCGACGTGGTGGTCGTCGCCACCGGCGGCCTGGCCCCGCTGCTGATCGCCGAGTCCCAGACCATCACCCATCACGCCCCGCACCTCACGCTGCGGGGATTGCGGATGGTCTTCGAACGCAACATCACCTGACCGAGGCCGTACTGCGCAAGCCAGCCCTATAACGGCGATTACTGGTTCTTGCGGACGCCATCTGCGCGGGCAGCCTCGATGAGGTAGGTCGCGCGGTGGGTGGCGCGAAGGCAACGCGGACGGAAACAGCGCGGCCGCCACGCTGGCGCGAAGCGTTCGCCAGCCGGGCGCGAACCGCCCTTTCGCGGCGGATCACTAAGTTGTCCGGTGTGACTACGGAGCTATCCCACGCAGACGACGACTTGCCGGACCAGATGCGGGTGCGCAGGAACAAGCGGGAGCGGATGTTGGCTTCCGGGCCGCACCCATACCCCGTCGCAGTTCCACGTACCCGAACCCTGAAGGAAATCCGCGACACCAACGTCGGGCTGCCGCCGGACGCGGTCACCGGTGAACAGGTCGCGGTAACCGGTCGGGTTATTTTCCTGCGTACCGCTGGCAAACTCTGCTTTGCAACGTTGCGTGAGGGCGACGGAACCGAGTTGCAGGCGATGCTCAGCCTGGCCAATGTGGGCGCCGACGGACTGACCGCGTGGAAGGCCGATGTCGACCTCGGGGACCACGTGTCCGTGACCGGAGAGGTCGTCACGTCGCGTCGCGGGGAGCTGTCCGTGCAAGCCACCCAATGGCAGATGGCGGCCAAGGCATTACGACCTCTTCCGACCGCGCACAAGGAACTGGCCGAGGAAACCCGGGTCCGCCAGCGTTATCTCGATCTCATCGTTCGCGAGGCGGCCCGGCGGACTGCCCGGGTGCGTGCCGACGCGGTTCGATCGGTCCGTGCGATGCTGCATTCTCTCGACTTCGTCGAAGTTGAGACACCCATGCTGCAGATCGTGCATGGTGGTGCCGCGGCACGGCCGTTTGTGACGCACTCCAACGCTCTCGATACCGACCTGTACCTGCGGATCGCTCCAGAACTTTACCTGAAGCGTTGCGTGGTGGGCGGGATGGAGCGGGTCTTCGAGCTCAACCGAGTGTTCCGCAACGAGGGCGCGGACTCTACGCACTCGCCGGAGTTCACCATGCTTGAGGTGTACCAGGCCTACACCGACTACGAGGGCATGGCGCAGCTGACTCGCACGCTGTATCAGACAGTGGCCCGCGACGTGTTCGGATCCACCACACTTCGGCTCGCCGACGGGAGTGACTACGACATCGGCGGGCAATGGGCTCAGGTCAGCCTGTTCGGCGCTGTCTCGAAGGCGCTTGGCGAGGAGATCACTCCGGCGACGGGGCGTGCGGAGTTGCTCGGCTACGCCGAGCGAGTGGGCCTTACGTGCAATCCCGCCTGGCTACCCGGAAAGTTGGTTGAGGAGTTGTTCGAGCAACTCGTGGTACCAGAGCTGCACGCGCCGACCTTCGTCAAGGACTTTCCGGTGGACACCGCCCCGCTGACCCGGGAACACCGCAGCGCTGCGGGTCTGGCCGAGAAATGGGATCTCTACATCCGTTCTGTCGAGTCGGCCACTGCCTACTCGGAGTTGGTCGATCCGGTCGTGCAACGGGAGCGTTTCGAGGCTCAGGCCGCGCTCACGGCGGCGGGTGATGACGAGGCGATGCCGCTGGACGAGGAGTTCCTGACAGCCATGGAGTACGGAATGCCGCCAAGTGGCGGCATGGGAATGGGGATCGACCGGCTGCTCATGGCGCTCACTGGGTCGGGTATCCGCGAGACCATCCTGTTTCCGCTGGTACGACCACAATAGCGGACGCCGATGACGGGTGATTTCGCAATCTGCACGGAAATGGGCTAACCTACTCGTTGTCGTTGTGGAGTCGTCGTGCGATGGCTCCGTCCACCACGTCCCTGAGGGAGGACGACGCGCATGGCGCAGAAGGTCACCGTAACCTTGGTCGATGACCTCGACGGAGGTACCGCCGAAGAGACCGTTGAGTTTGGTATCGACGGCGTGTCTTACGAGATTGATCTGTCGGCCGGTAACGCGGGGAAGTTGCGTGACTCACTGGCGGACTATGTCGGCAGCGCCCGCAAGTCGGGTGCGGCAGGCGGGCGTCGCAAGGTTGCGGGTACGGCTCGTCGGGCCAGTACCGGTGGTCGTGCGTCGGTGGACCGCGAGCAGAACGCTGCGATCCGCGAGTGGGCCCGCAAGAACGGTTACAATGTCTCAGATCGGGGCCGTATCCCGGCTGAGGTGTTAGAGGCTTACCACAAGGGAAACTGAGCCCGTAGAACAACACACCGGTGCTGCTTGAGTAGTGGCACCGGTGTGTTGTAAGGGGTCAGTGGTGCCGCCGCAGGCTTAGTCATTATGGTCCGCGCGACCGGGAATGAGTGCGTCAGCCATGGGAGCTTGCGGGTGCTTGAGGACTCGGACTCCGTAGACGAAGGTGAGCGCGCCGCCGAGATAGCCGCCGGCGAAGAGTAACACCCAGGAGATGACACCGACGGTCAGAGCTAACGTGATGACCTTGCCGGTGGAGTATCCAGCCAACTGCAACTTGAACGTCCACGCGAACAGGCCGGTGGCGCTGGCCATGAGAGTCAGGTGCCACCAGCCCAGCGTGCGCGCGGGGGCATCCGCCGGAATACCGAACAAGTCCACCAGGCCGGTGATGATCGTTGGTATGGCTGCGATGAGGCCGACTCCGATTGCGATCACGGACGCGGAGGCCATCGCGGCTTGCTGGAACCCGGCCGCGCCGGCCACGAGCATCGCGACGCCAGCGGTGTAAGCGCCGATACCGATGTCGGTCAGCGGCGCATGCGCAGGCTTGCCCGCGAAACCCTTCACCAGACTCACCATCGGGCGGCTCCCTCCGTCGAGGTGAATACTTCGCGGGCAGTGTTACCCGCATCACAGTGAACGTTGCCCGGAAGGCAGCGGTTCATCAATCTGCGCAACTGACCCCGATCGGGGGTCGTGAGTGCGTAACAGTGTTCTAACACTGTTACGCACTCACGAGCGCACGAGCAGCGCGCCCGGGTCGACGCGCAGCCGCATTCCGTGCGCTTCGCCTACCGGATCGCCGTCGAGTTGCGCCTGCTGGGCACTGTCCGAGCTGATGATGACGTCGCGGCCCTGCCAGTGCTGCACTATTCGATGGCCCTCGCGGCGGCGGGCCAGCACCCGGGCAGTCACCGCCAGCCAGCCGATGATTCCTCGCGGCCCTATGGTCACCACATCCAGCAGCCCGTCATCGACCCTGGCCGCCGGCATCAATACCAGGCCGCCGAGAAGCCTTCCGCAGTTGCCGACTATCACCGCGCGGACTCGCTGGGGCAACTCGATCCGACCGTCGACCGCGAGGGTGATGTCGGCTCGCAGGCCGTTCAGCGCGCGCGCTCCCGAGACGACATAGGCCAAGGAGCCCAGCCGGGCCTTCAATTCGTGCGGTGCGCCGGACATGATTGCCGCGTCGAAGCCCATCCCGGCCATCACCAGAAACACGTGCTCCTCGGCGTGGTCGTCGATGAGCACCCACCCAACGTCGATCGCGCGGGTTTTCCCGGACAATGCGGTCCGAGTGGCTTGAACCGGGTCTCGCCGCGCAATGGCGAGGTTGCGGGCCAGTAGGTTGGCGGTGCCGGTTGGCAGTAAACCCATCGGGGTGCCCGATCCGGCGAGGACGTGCGCCACGTGCCGAACCGTGCCGTCGCCGCCGCAGGCGAGCACTACATCAGCGCCGGCAGCCAGCGCAGCCGTGGTCTGACCCTTACCAGGGTCGTCAATGGTGGTCTGCAGCCACAGCGGTGACTGCCATCCCAACTCCACGCACACCGCCGTGATCTGAATCCGCAGCCTCACCGGGTCCTTGATGCTGACCGGATTGACCACCACCGCCGGCAACGGCCGCTCCGGAAGCGAGTGGACCGGCGCGGGTGTCACAAGCCATGAAGATACGGGCTGCGACAGGCTCAAGCCCGATCAAGCGTGCCGAAGATACAAGCCCGGTCAGAATCTTTGATTCGCGGGCAGCTGGCGCATGGACGCGCGACTCCGGGCAGGGCATAGAGAAAGCAGCATGAGCCGCGCAGCCGGGTCCAGTGGGTGCGGCCGCGGTCATCGGTCAACTCGCGGATGGTCGAGGCCGAGGTGAGCGGTTTCTCGCCATCGGCGAGTACCAGCCGCGCATCGGCGGCGCCGGCCTGTGGTGACCCGAACGAGCGCCCCGCCAACAGCAGGGCGCTGTCCAGCACGTCGGTCACCGCCGCCCACTGGGTACGAGACCCGAACCGCACCATCGGGCCGTACACCGTGAGGAAATGGGTGGCGTGCGCGATCACCTGACGGCGCAGTATCGCCCCCAGCACTGCCTCGTCCGGCACCGGCACGGCATCGGGATGCCCCGCGGCGGGGTCATCGGGCAGGCACCAGAATCGCCCCGGCTGCAGCGCCACCTCTCGCACCGCCGCCGGGTCGAGCTGGAAGCTGAGCTGCCGCGGCGATAGCGAGGGCACCCGCCGGGCGGAGTGGAACAGCACCGCGCCGAGGTAGCTCGGGATGACCAGATACCACTGCAGCACGTAGCCGCCGGTGGTTTTCTCCGGAACCTGGATCTGCTGCTCCGGGGCGTGCGACTGCTGCTCGGCTAGCTGTTGGGCGACCTGCCCCCGCCACCGTGGGAAGAAGTCCGGATCCGCCAGGGCGTGGTCACACCTGATCCACTGGGCGCTCTGGGCGTTGGCCAGGCCCGACATCCGGTCGAATGTCCGGAAAGACAACAACGTCACCGCACGGTCCGCTGTGGCTATCGACGCGGCCAGTGGATGCGCGTAGCGCGGGTGCACCGCAGCTGGCGACTCGCCCACTGGAAGCACGGCTTGCGGCACACCCTCTCCTCTACGTTCGTGGGTCTGGCGACTGCCTTGCCGGTCGCGCTGCATCAGCCTCGGCGCCGCCCTGTGTCTATGTGCAGGGTTGCCTTACCTAATGCGAAGCAAACCTAGCAGCCTGAATCCCCGCGGGCACCCTCCGCTATCCGAGACCACCCGAGCGAGTCTCGCTCACCCCTAATGGGGAGCGTTCACCGAGAGCGGACAAGGCGGCCCGCGGCGGAATCCTGGCCGGTAGTGACACGTTGCAGTAAGAGTTTGGGCAGCGGTTTGAGAGCGAGGATGACCGTCCGACAGCTACAGTGACGGCAGGGACTGTCTGACCCAGTACCGGCCGCGCCGCGATGGCGCGGCAGTCAGGAGTGCACCATGTTTGAAAGGTTTACCGACCGCGCGCGGCGTGTGGTTGTGCTGGCCCAAGAAGAGGCCAGGATGCTCAACCACAACTACATCGGCACCGAGCACATCCTGCTGGGTCTGATTCACGAGGGCGAGGGTGTAGCAGCCAAGGCCCTCGAATCGCTGGGAATCGCCCTGGAAGGGGTGCGCCAGCAGGTCGAGGAGATCATCGGCCAAGGCCAGCAGGCGCCGTCGGGTCATATTCCGTTCACCCCCCGAGCCAAGAAGGTGCTGGAGCTGTCATTGCGCGAGGCGCTGCAGCTCGGCCACAACTACATCGGTACCGAGCACATCCTGCTCGGGCTCATCCGCGAAGGCGAGGGCGTGGCCGCGCAGGTGCTGGTCAAGCTGGGTGCCGACCTCAACCGAGTACGTCAGCAGGTGCTGCAGCTGCTGTCGGGCTACCAGGGCAAGGAGCCCGCGGAGTCCGGCTCAGGGCGTGGCGAGGGCACCCCGTCGTCGTCGCTGGTACTCGATCAGTTCGGCCGCAACCTCACCGCCAGTGCCCGCGAGGGCAAGCTGGACCCGGTGATCGGGCGCGGCAAGGAGATCGAGCGGGTCATGCAGGTGCTGTCCCGGCGCACCAAGAACAACCCGGTGCTCATCGGTGAGGCCGGCGTCGGCAAGACCGCCGTCGTCGAAGGGCTCGCGCAGAACATCGTCAAGGGCGAGGTGCCCGAGACGCTCAAGGACAAGCAGCTCTACACCCTGGACCTGGGTTCGCTGGTGGCGGGCTCCCGGTATCGCGGTGATTTCGAAGAGCGCCTGAAGAAGGTGCTCAAAGAGATCCGCACCCGCGGCGACATAATCTTGTTCATCGACGAGATGCACACCCTGGTCGGCGCCGGTGCTGCCGAAGGCGCGATCGACGCCGCGTCGATCCTCAAGCCGATGCTGGCGCGTGGCGAGCTGCAGACCATCGGCGCAACCACACTCGACGAGTACCGCAAATACGTGGAGAAGGACCCGGCACTGGAACGCCGGTTCCAGCCGATCCAGGTCGCCGAGCCGAGCCTCGATCACACCATCGAGATCCTCAAGGGTCTGCGGGACCGTTACGAGGCACACCACCGGGTGTCCATCACCGACAGCGCTCTGGTGTCGGCGGCCACCCTGGCCGATCGCTACATCAACGACCGGTTCCTGCCGGACAAGGCGATCGACCTGATCGACGAGGCCGGCGCCCGGATGCGGATCCGTCGGATGACCGCACCGCCGGACCTGCGTGACTTCGACGAGAAGATCGCCGCGGTGCGCCGAGACAAGGAATCAGCCATCGACGCTCAGGACTTCGAGCGCGCTGCGAAGCTGCGGGACTCCGAGAAGCAGCTGCTGATCAAGAAGACCGAGCGGGAGAAGCAATGGAAGGCTGGTGACCTCGACGTCGTCGCCGAGGTCGATGATGAGCAGATCGCCGAGGTGCTGGCCAACTGGACCGGGATCCCGGTATTCAAGCTCACCGAGCAGGAGACCACCAGGCTGCTGCGCATGGAGGATGAGCTGCACAAGCGGATCATCGGCCAGCACGAAGCGGTCAAGGCCGTGTCCAAGGCGATCCGTCGGACCCGTGCGGGTCTGAAGGACCCGAGACGACCCTCCGGTTCCTTCATCTTCGCTGGCCCCTCCGGGGTGGGTAAGACCGAGCTGTCCAAGGCGCTGGCGCAGTTCCTGTTCGGTGATGACAACGCGCTCATCCAGATCGACATGGGTGAGTTCCACGACCGCTACACCGCATCGCGGCTCGTCGGTGCACCCCCTGGATACGTGGGTTACGAGGAGGGTGGCCAGCTCACCGAGAAGGTCCGCCGCAAGCCGTTCTCGGTAGTGCTCTTCGATGAGATCGAAAAGGCTCACCAGGAGGTGTACAACACGCTGTTGCAGGTGTTGGAGGACGGTCGGCTGACCGACGGCCAGGGTCGCACGGTGGACTTCAAGAACACCGTGATCATCTTCACCACCAACCTCGGCACCTCGGACATCTCCAAGGCAGTGGGACTGGGCTTCTCGGCGAGCAATGATGAGACCTCGAACTACGAGCGAATGAAGAGCAAGGTCAACGACGAGGTCAAGAAGCACTTCCGTCCGGAGTTCCTCAACCGCATTGACGACACCATCGTCTTCCACCAGCTCACCGAGGACGAGATCATCACGATGGTGGACCTGATGATCACTCGGGTCGAGGTTCAGCTGCGCAACAAGGACATGGAGCTGGAGCTGACCACGATGGCCAAGAAGCTGTTGGCCAAGCGCGGATTCGATCCCGTGATGGGGGCTCGGCCGCTGCGCCGGACCATCCAGCGCGAGATCGAGGACCAACTGTCGGAGAAGATTCTGTTCGGCGAGGTCGAGCCCGGGCAGATCGTCCTCGTTGACACCGAGAACTGGGACGGCGAGGGCTCGGGCGAGAATGCTCGATTCGTGTTCCGCGGCGCGGCCAAAGCGTTGCGGGTGCCCGATGCGCCTCTAGTGGACCTGGACAGCGCACCCAGCGCTGAGTAACCCTGTCGTCCAGAGGGGCCCGATCGGTACCGGATCGGGCCCCTCTTCACGTGTCTTTACGTCCAGATCGCTATTCGGCTCCGAATGGCGGTCGCTGAGCTATCACAAACAGCTATTCGGCTCCGAATGGCGATCAGGGGTTACCGGGGTCGGCGGATTGGGCGACCTCGAATTCAAGAAGGGCGCTGCCGGTCGACACGGGGTTTGCGCGGGGACCGGTGTGGGCTTCTGTGCCCGGACCGGTGCGGCCGTTGTGCCAGGCTTGGAAGTGTTCCTCAGTCTCCCAGCGGCTATACACGAAATACCGGTTGTCACCGGCGACGGGGCGCAGCAGCTCGAACCGCAGAAAGCCGGGAGCCGACGTCACCGCCTCATGCCGGGCCGCGAACCGGCGCTCCAGCTCGGGACCTGCGCCTTCCGGCACCTCAATTGCGTTGATCTTCACGACAGCCATGCAACCAGCCTACGGCTAGCGCCTCGGTGCGGCTGCGCGTTCTCCAGGTAAAGCGAAGCGACCGTCAACGGTCGGTTCCACCAGGCCGTCGATGAGCAGCGAAGCCAAGCACCGATCGCGCTGCGTCGCGTCGCGCCAGACCGCATCCAGCCGGCCTCGCGGCACCGGGTCGGGCGCTGCTCGAAGGACGTCGAGCAGCAACCCGCGCACCTGACGATCAGTGCCCGCGAAGGTCTGCGAGGGTCGGCCGGGGACGGTCGTGGCCGGCCGACCCTCGCGCACCCAGGCACACTCGCCGGCCACCGGACAGTCGGCGCAGCGCGGCCGGCCAGCCGTGCACACGACCGCGCCCAGCTCCATCAGCGCGGCACAGAAGCGAGCGGCCTGCACGTCGGGCAGCACGCCATCCAGATCGGCCAGATCGCGCGAGGTGGACGGTGGTCCGGCGTCGGCCCTGCCGTGCATCGCTCGGGCCACCACTCGGCGGACATTGGTATCCACCACCGGGACGCGGTGGCCGTATCCGAAAGCCGCCACCGCCCGGGCGGTGTACGCGCCGACCCCGGGCAGCGCGAGCAGCGCCGCCACATCGGCGGGTACGACGTCGTCGTACTGGGCGGCGATGATGGTGGCGGCCGCATGCAGCCGTAGCGCACGCCGCGGGTAACCCAGCTTGCCCCAGGCGCGCACGGCGGCGCCTGGCGTCTCGGCGGCCAGACTCGATGGCCTGGGCCAGCGGACCAGCCACTCGGACCACACTGCGGCAACGCGATGCACCGGAGTCTGCTGCAGCATCACTTCGCTGACCAGTACGCCCCACGGCGTGGTGCCGGGCTCGCGCCAAGGCAGCTGCCGCGCATGGGCGTCGAACCAGGCGATGAGCAGAGTCGGGTTCACGCCTGGATTGGCAAGACCTCGGCCAGATCACCGGTGTCGATGTCGATGACAAAACCTCGCACCGTCGTCGTATTCGTCAGAAATGGGCTGCGCCGCACCCGTTCCATCGACTGCCGCACGTCGGATTCGGCGTCCCGGAAGGTCTCGACCGCCCAGGTGGGCCGCAGGCCGGTGGCGTCGTGAAGTTCGGACCAGAACTCCTCGTCGGTAAACGACGCCATCCCACACTTGGTGTGGTGCAACAACATCACCTCAGTGGTGCCCAGCTTTCGCTGGCTGACCGCTAGGGAGCGGATCACGTCGTCGGTGACGGCGCCACCTCCGTTGCGGATCACGTGCGCCTCGCCCGGCTGCAAGCCGAGCAGCTCGAACGGGTCGATGCGGGCGTCCATACAGGCCACCACCGCCACGCGCAGGCTGGGCGGGGACGGCAGCGGGCCAGGGCCCCGGTGTGAGCGCGACGCGTTGCGGTCCACCAAGTCCTGTATCGCTGTCATGGCGGCTCCTCCTTTGCTCTCCGTGATTTTCGGCAGTGTGGCACGGGCGGACGGTCGGCAGACCAACGGCTCGATCCACCTCACGTCTCGCACGTGTGGGGGAGACCGTCGTCGCCGGGTTGTCACAACGCGTATCAGTACCTACTCTGTGTGGTGGGGCTTGGCGCGGTAAATGGGTGGCTTGCCGACTCGTCGGCGGCTACCGCTATTTGTCGCGTCGAGACGAGGTGGTAGGTGTGCTGGTCGTTGGTTCTCGCGGCCGTTCGGGTGCCGTTGTGGGCACGCTCAGGGTGAAGGGGTTGTTGCGGCGATGACCGCCCCCGCACCGCGCTGGGATGACGAGTTCGCGCACCCGGCACTGTTCTATCGCGGCGCCGCGGAGTATCTCGAAGGCACGGTGGCGTTCGTTCGCGCGGGTCTGGCCGCTGGCGAACCCGTGGCGCTCGCCGTCCCGGGTCCCAATCTGCGGCTCATCCTCACGGAACTGGGCACCGACGCCGACCGGGTCCGGCTGCTCGACATGACGCGAGCCGGGCGCAACCCAGGGCGGATCATCCCCAATGTGCTGCGCGCCTTCGCCGATGCGCATCCACGCGGGCGAGTGCGGATCATTGGCGAACACCCGTGGACCGGACGCACCCTGAAGGAGTATCCGGCGTGCGCCCAGCACGAGGCCTTGATCAGCATCGCGCTCGCCGGTCGCCCGGTCACCATGCTGTGCCCCTATGACGCCGAGAGGGTGGGTCCTCGAACTCTCGCCGACGCCGAAGCCAACCACCCAAGGGTGATAGACGCCGGCGGCGAGCGGCCCAGTACCGGCTTCGCGCCCGAATGCGTCGACACAGACGGCCACAAACTGTGCGCGCCGCCGTCAGGGCCTGGTTTCACCTTCGACGCCACCAATCAGGCGCTTGCCGGGCAGTTCGCCTGCGATCACGCCCTCCGGCTTGGCTTGGGCGGCGATCACTCGGAACTCAAGCTGATCGTCGGTGAGCTGGTGGCCCGCAGCCTCGTGCACGGCACGGGGACCGGCGCGTTGCGCATCTGGGCGCAGCGCGGGTACCTGGTATGCGAAGTCCGGCACTCCGGGCACGTCAATGATCCGCTTGCAGACCGCCCACTGGCCGACCCCAGACGACCAGACGGCCGAGGCCTGCTCCTGGTCAACCATCTGTCCGACCTCGTTGAGCAGCACGCCTGCCCGCAGGGCACCACCACCCGGGTGTATCTGAAGCTTCCCAACGCCAATGAACCACTGAACGAGCCGACTCCTGCGCCGCCGCGCACCCGACCTCCGGCGCCGCCCGCGGGTCCGACGCCGTTGCCATGGCAGACCTACGAGGCCCTGCACGCCGCTGAGCGCTTCGGACGGTATCTCCCCCAGGACGCCACCACCGACGTCGCGCGGCCCACCGCTGCGAGCACCGAACGGCGCCCGGCCGAACCGGTACTCGAGGCCTTGACCGCGGTGGAGGCGCTCGCCCGGGTGGTAGACCGGTGGCGGGCCAGGCTGGTGCGGTTGGCTCGGACGCGGGGTGCGCCGTGGACCGACATCGGTCAGTCATTGGGAGTGAGCAAGCAGGCCGCTCACGAGCGTTACGGGCGCGCGCGCAGCCGTCCTAGCAAGCGGTCCGGTCAGGTCGGCCCGTTGCCGCCGCCGGTGCAGGGCACTTGATCGGCCGGACTTCTTACCAGGTCGAGTCGCCTCACCAAGCCAATCCCATCTTTACCAAGTCCAATCCCATCTTTACCAAGTCCAATCGGAGTGCAATTCGGCCGACCACGGATGCGGGTAAGTCTGATCGATCACGTAGGCCATTCCGACACCGCGGGCCAGGTAAACGCTTCGTTCGAGCTTGCGGGTGATCGGCTCGCCTGGGCTGCCGTTGTTGTCTGACCACGATTCCCACTGGCGTATGCAGGTTCGTATCCCGAGATAGGCGTTGCTGCACGTACTTGGCGGTGACCACACTTGGGAATGGAAGAAGTCCACAGTCTTGCCGCTGAACTGCTCGGTGATGGTGCCCCATGCCTGCAGGCAGTACGCATGTTCCGGAATGCTCCACTGGACGTAGTGTTGGCGGTCCCCGTCTGACGGCAGCGGCGTCATATTCTGGCAGGACGCGTCGCCGATCAACTCCCGGTTCACCCGCTGCACGTAGTACTTTCCGAAGCTGCGCCACCCGTCGAGCTCGACCCAGTCGCCGGAATGAATGAAATGCTCCGCGCTGTCGGGTGGCCACTTCGACGGGTCACCCCATAGCACCTCGGACTCGTCGCCGTGCGGCGTCCACGACCACTGCCCTGCCAGATTCCCGCCGGAGTAGAACTGCCCGGCATGGCGCTGACTCATCATGGAGTATTCGCCATAGTCCTCGGCCGGCGCAGCAGCGGCGACTGGCTCGAGCGCACACAGCAGCAAGGTCAACCCAAGGAAAGGGAGCCAAATCCTTACTCTGCGTCGCACGCATGGCTCCCTGCTGCGCGACAGCGTGGTGATCTACCACTTCCATCGGCGCATAGTAACTGAACGTTACTATGCGCACCGCAACCGCACAACTACCGAGCGCCGCCGCGCCGCTCGACGTCGTGAACTCGACACAACCGACATTTTCATCGACGAAAAACGTCGGTGCTGTCGAGTTCACGACCGCGCACGGCGGTGGGGGCTAGGGGTTGCGTATCAGGGACCTGAACTTCAAGCCCAGCCACGGCTTGCGACCCCACGCTATGAGCTGACCCTTGGCGATCGCGTTCCACTGGCTCTGGCGCTGCCAGAACACCATGAAGAACGCTGCGGGATCAGCTGAGATGTGGCAGTCAACCCGGCGGGTGGATGGCTCTTCGACCGTGAGCGATCCATCGTTGAACATGTAATGGATCCGGTCGCCTCCTCGCAGGTGCAACTCGTAGGTGGCCTGGAGGCCGGCCGCCTTCTCAGCGTTGACAAACGTCCGAGGGTCGCAAGTTCGGATCACCGGAGCGAAGAACTGCCGCACCACCATGGCCGCATGGGCCGGCTCGATCCGCCACTTGCGGCCGGCGGCATGGGCGATGTCGTAACCATGCATGACCGTCTCGTTCAGCAGGTGGCAAGTCAGAGTTGACAGGGGCACCGTGGTGCCTTCGATCAGCCACGGACGGGGCTCATCAGGAGAGTGCCCCGCACTCTCGCCGAGGTACTTCTGCGCCCGCTCCTCGATGCGGTCAGCCAGGACAGTGAGATCATGCTCGGGGTCGGATTTCACCGCGAGGACGGTCGTGTCGGCCAGGTCCCACATGTCCCGGATCAGTGAGTTGCCGGCCACGCCGGCAAGGCTGGGCACCACTTCGTGGATCTGGGAGAGGTCCCGTCTCGCCAGGCCAGGCACCACTATCCAGACCTGCGAGAGATGCAAGGCGACCTCAGCGATGTTCCACTGGCCCACTGCGGGAACTTCCTGCTCACTGATGGACCGCAGCAGGTTCGTCACCCGCTGGACCTCATCGCGGAGGGCGTCGAGGCCCTGCTGCCACTGCGCTGACGATGTGTTCGTACGCATGTCAATCCCTTGATTCGTCGGTCAGGCTGAGTTGGCGCAGCGGTGACTGTAATGGCGAATCGGGCGCATACACACCGCTAGATGACGAATCCGCCGGAGACCCAGGCGGCAGCAGCGTGAGCGCCACCCGGGCACCTCGGAGTCCGCTCATGTAGACAAGTGTGCGTGTGACGGATGCGGAGGTGCGCGTAATCGATACTCAGATTGGCGAAGCGGGGTACTTGAGTCGCGTCGCAGCAGCTATCGCCTAGTGCGTGGCGGTGGCGCGGTGGCGTCCGCCGTGGGAGATCGAAGCGCGCGCGCAGGCGCGCAGCGCGCTGGCCAGGTCGTAATGAATGTCCAAGACCTCGCCTAGGGCACTGACGTCGGGACTGTTGAGGGCCGTGGAGCGCGGATCCGCCACGACTGCGAGGTGACCGGCGATGTCGTAGCGGTCGAGCGCCTCGAAGACGACTTCCAGTCCGATCGAGTCGAGCAGAGCCGCTGCGGACAGGTCGATCACCACGTGCGGATGGCCATCGTGGACCGCCTCGATGAGCCTGTCGACCAGGGCCGGAGCTGTGACAAGATCCACACTCCCGGTTACCCGGCACACAGTCGTGTCCGGTTGCGGACAGCTCAGGGTTGCGATGACCATGGGCGCATCGAGCGGCGGTGCTGGTGTGAGAGCCTCAAGTTGGTCGTGCACCATTGATGTCATAGGTCGACTCCTCCCCCCGGGTACTACAGCCGAGATCCGACCGTACACGCTGCGCAATCACGGTCAACTGTCCCGTCAGGTATGCCTGACCGCAAATGAACTTTGTCCGGAAAGACCTTTATGCGCATTTAGAGGTACTACTTGTCGTATGGTGTAAACTTAGCGCACATGCCTGAATACGGTGTGTAGCCAGGTGAGCGGAGTGGATCTATGGATCCCAGCCTCGACATAGCTGTTCATCATCACGGGCAGGTGGTGGTGATCCACCCGCGCGGGCTACTCACCGTGCGCACCACTACGGATCTGCGCCGGGTACTGGTGCGCGAGCTGGTCGACCACGGCCGGGTCATCGTCGACCTCGACGGGTTCCGGCTGACCCGAGAGTCGTGTGTGACAGTTTTTCCCGCAGTACTGACCCAATGCGGCGGCTGGCCGTCGGCGAAGGTCGCGCTGTGCCGGCCCGACCCGGCGATGGCTCAGGCGCTGGCTGCGCGCCAGGTGTCCGCGTTGGTCCCGGTGTACCACCTCAGGCTCGAGGCCGAAGCCGCGATTGATGAACGGCCAACAGTGGTGCGGATGCGGGTCCAGCTGCCCTGTGACGCCGGGGCGCCGGCGATGAGCCGCCGGTTGGTCCGCGAGATGTGTCCGAAATGGCAGGTCGACGACGGAGTGGAGGACACCGCCGAATTCGTGGTCAGCGAGTTGGTGTCCAATGCCGTGGAACACGCCTGCACCGGCGTCGGCCTGACGCTGGAGCGCGGTCCGCGCGGGCTGCGGATCGCTGTGCGGGATGCCTCGCCGGTCGGCTTCCCGGGTCCGGTGAAGCGCTCGACCGATCCGCTGGGCAGGGTCCGTGGTCGGGGCCTCGAACTGGTACGGAGCCTTACCAAGGCTTGGGGCGTCGACGTCCAACCCGACGGCAACACCGTATGGGCCGAGATAGCCGGATAGGCGATTGTCACGGGTCGGGCGCCAACCGCGCGCGCTGTTCCTTGAGGTTCCAGCCGGCCGGCGTTGGCCAGGCGAGCGCCATACCCTCGAGCCGCTCGGTGAGAATGTTTGTGATCGCCCAATTGCGATACCACTTGTGGTCGGCCGGCACGATATGCCAAGGGGCGGCCTCGGTATTACACCTCCGCAGTACATCTGAATACGCCTGCTGGTAATCGTCCCAATAGGCGCGTTGGTCTACATCAGCGGGATCGTATTTCCAGTGCTTCGTCGGATCGTCGAGCCGGGCGAGCAGGCGCTTTGCTTGCTGCTCCTTGGAGATATGGAGGAAACACTTCACGATTGCGCACGAGGTGGCCAACTTCGCCTCGAAGCGGTTGATGACGTCGTAGCGGCACGACCACCGATCAGCTGGCACCAGCTCATCAACCCGGACCACAAGCACGTCCTCATAGTGCGAACGGTCGAACACACCGACGATGCCGGGCGGCGGCAGCCGTCGCTCGACCCGCCACAGGAAGTGGTGCTCCAGCTCCTCGACCGTCGGCCGCTTGAATGCGTGATATTGCACGCCCATCGGGTTCATCAGACCCAGGACGTGCTCCACCGTGCCGCCCTTGCCCGCGGTGTCCATGCCCTGCAACACGAGCAGCAGGCTTCGCCGGCCAGCGGGATTCCTTTCGGCATGCCCCTCGGCGTAGAGCTGCTCTTGCAAGTCCGCCAAGCGCGGCGCAAGGCGGCGCATCGCCGCTTTGCCGTCGGCCTTACCCGATCCGGTGAACCCCGGAGTCGCCCCGGTAGCGATGGCCGCCAGATCCACCAGACCGGCGGGCACGCGCAGCAGATCGCTCACCCGTGGTGGGATCGCGTCCGAGAGCTGGTCTGTGTGCATCATCTTCCGGTTGGCCACAGACGAAGGCTCCCAGGCTGCCCAGGTGATCGGCAACGGCAGCGCGCGGCTCGCCACCCGCCGCGCGCACCTCGATTGGCGCCGGTCGGGCCCGGTGATTAACGTAACCGGGTCAGACCCGCCGACACACAGGAGACCATGACTGCGCCGCCTTCGCCACCGACCAGCCCAGACGACACCAAACGTAAGGTCGATCTCAACGGGTTCCACGTCGCCGCAGCTGCCCTTGCCGCGGTGACCAGTGCCGTGCTCGGCTCACAGCTGGGCGCCGCCGGCACCGTCATCGGGGCAGCTGGAGCCAGCGTGGTCACCACGGTCGGTACCGCCGTCTACCAGACGTCGTTGGAGCGTAGCCGGCAAAGGGTCCGTACCCTCGCTCAGCGCAATCGGCCGTCCACAACCGCCCAACCCGAGCCCGCTCGTCGCTCCAGACGGTTCGTTGCGCTGCGCTGGGGAGCGGTGATCGTGGGATCGCTCGGCGCTTTCCTGCTGGCCATGACCGTCATCACCGGATTCGAGTGGGCCAACGGCCACGCCGTAGGTGGCAACGGCAAGGGGACCACCATCGGTCAGGTGATCAACGACCAGCCCGGTCCGCCGACGCCTGCCACCCCGCCGCCTAGTCCGAGCGCTCCCGCTCCCACCCCGACTCCCACCGAGACTCCCACCGAGACCCCCACGCAGACTTCTCAGCCCCCCTCCGGGCTCCTCCCCGGGATCCTCGGCCCCCCCGCTACCACTACGTCCAGCGGGACCCCAACCGGGACATCCGGCAGGCCCGCGCCCACTGAGGCGCCGCCGCCGCTGATATCGCCCGGCCTTTCCGGCGGCGGCTGAGCTGGCCGCCGCAAACGCCCCCGCTACCTTCGCGCCCGGCTAGCCACCAGCGCGATCAGCACGACGATCAAGCCCACTATGACAGCACCGGCGGTAAGCCCGATCACCGTCCACATCCAGTTCTGCATGAAAGCCTCCACACCCCGAGAGTCACTCACCACTACCTTCGACCCGCACCTAGCTGTTAGTTGGAAGTACTAAACGTGCCGTTAGGGGCCCTCCAGGGCAGCCGGGCGACGGCTCATCTCCGGGGGTGTTTCGAACACGATCTACGGCTAGGTACCAAGACCTGGCGTCAGATTGGTCCTCCCAGAGTGGCGGTGCAGGCGGCGGGGCTAAACGGACGTTCTACGGAGTGAGGTGGCTCTCCATCGCTGGGAGGCGGCCCGCTTCTGATGTTCAATGTGCTACCGGGTAGGTGATACACAATGTGCGGGATCGTCGCGGCCTTCGGATCAGTCGACACCGACAAGTGCGAGCGGATGCTCAACCGGATACAGCATCGGGGACCGGATGACACCGGGGTACTGACGCTTGACTCGGCCTGGTTGGGTCACCAGAGACTCTCCATCGTCGACATCAGCCGCGGCAGGCAACCGCTGGCCAACGGTGACGGCACGGCATGGATTATCGGCAATGGTGAGATCTACAACCATGAGGATCTCAGCGCGAAGTTGCCTCCCGGGTTGCTCCAGACCCAGTCGGACACCGAGGCGGCGCTGCACCTCGTGATGCGGGACGGTCCGGCCTCGGTGGCTGAGCTCAGCGGCATGTTCGCGCTGGCGATGGTTACCGCCACCGGGGACGGGCTGGTCGCCCGCGACCCGATG
Organism: Pseudonocardiales bacterium; assembly: GCA_023252195.1. Lineage (GTDB taxonomy): Bacteria > Actinomycetota > Actinomycetes > Mycobacteriales > Pseudonocardiaceae. The sequence goes on along the minus strand of JAHEXI010000025.1, from coordinate 11,819 downwards.
GGTGTCAAGCCGCTGTACTGGATCGACGGGGCGGACGGCACCATGTTCGCCAGCGAGCTGCGGGCCTTCGACCCCGAGGATCGGCCGCGAGTGGCCTCCTTCCCACCTGGCTGCCTGTGGACTCCGGCCACCGGCATCGTGCGCTATGCCAACGCGGTTCCGGTGGGAGTCCGCCCAGCCCGCCGGGCGCAGCACCCGAACTGGGACAACGGGGTGCTAGAGAAGGTCAGGGACTCCGTGGTGCTGTCCGTGCAGCGGCGGATGATGGGAGACGTCGGGGTGGGCGTGTTCCTCTCCGGCGGACTGGACTCGGCGATCGTCGCCGCGATCGCCGCGGAGCACACCCGCCGCCGGGGCGGCATGCTACCCACTTTCGCGGTCGGTACTAAGGACAGCAGCGACCTGCTGGCGGCCCGGCGGGTCGCCGAGTTCATCGGCAGCGACCACCACGAGGTCGTCGCCACCGCCGAGTCCATCGGTGAGGAGTTGGACAACGCGGTCGAAGTGATCGAGCACTACGATCCGGCCCTGGTGCGCAGCTCGGTGGCGAACCTGCTGCTGGCGCGCGAGGCTGCCAAGAAGGTCAAGGTGGTGCTCACCGGTGAGGGTGCCGACGAGCTCTACGGCGGGTACAGCTACATGCACACCCCGGAGTTCGCTGACCCGAACGCACTGCACGCCGAGCTGGTGCGCAGCCTGGAGCAGTTGCACCACCTGAATCTGCAGCGCTGCGACCGGACGACGATGTACTTCGGGTTGGAGGCCCGCGAGCCGTTCCTGGACACCAACGTGGTGCGTACGGCTCTGACCCTGCCGCCGGAGTGGAAGAAGACCACCGATGGGCGGCCGGAGAAGGCAGTGCTGCGTGAGGCCTTCACCGACTGGCTGCCCGAGGAGCTGCTCTGGCGCACCAAGGAGCAATTCGGCGACGGCTCGGGTGCCGGCGAGGTGCTCGCCGCGCTAGCCAAAGACAACACTGCCAAAGCCGGCGACACCGACGGTGCCGTGACGCAGCCACCGGATAGCTGGGCACTGCGCAGCGACGAGGAGATCCTTTATCACCGGATCTGGCAACGCTACTTCTCCGGGGTGCGCCCCAACTCGACGCTGGGCTGCTTCGCGACCCCGTGAGTTACAGGTCGCCACCCTCTTCGAGGAGGCGGTCGATCTCCCGGCGCAGCAGCCCTAATCGACCCTCCCGCACCAGTGGGATGTCCCGCCGTCGACGGCGCACCTGCGACAGATCAATGTCGACTGTGAGCAGCTGCTCTTGGTACTCGTTGGCTTCGGCGATCACTTCGCCCCATGGGTCGACGACGTGTGAGCCGCCCCAGAAGCGCAGCGATCCCTCGGTACCGACGCGATTGACGAAGACCACGTACAGCTGGAACATCCGCCCGTAGAACCGGGTGATGCCGCGCCAGTAGGACCGCGAGTCGTACTTCTCCGGGAATATGCTTTGCGCACTGCACGCCGGCACCAGCAGGATCAGCGCCCCGTCCTGGGTGGCCACGTAGGCGAGCTGCGGCTGCCAGGCGTCGTTGCAGATCAGGGTCGCCGCGCGATGCCGTCCACCCATGATCGGGAAGGCTCGGGACGACTGACCGGGCAGGAAGTGCTTGCGCTCCTCGAAGGTCGCGTAGTTGGGCAGGAACAGCTTGCGATGCACGTGCACCAGAAGGCCGTCCTCGTAGTACGCCGCGCTGTTGTAGATGTGCAGACCGTGTGCCTGCGCCTCGGGAAACCCGAGCAGCACGCCCGCGCCCTTGGTCGCCGTCCTCGCCAGCTTCACCATCCGCTCGTCGTCCGGCGGGATCGAGATATCCTCCTTGAGGTCCCCGATCGTGTAGCCACTGAGCGACAGCTCGGGGAAAACCACCAGGTCGGTTCCTGTGCTGACCGCCTCGGCGATCACCTGCTCGGCACGTGCGACGTTGGCGTCGAGCTCGCCGGGCCGGGAGTCGACCTGCGCGAGCGTAATGCGCATCTATACCTCCGAGAGACCGGCGACGAGGGCGGACGCGCTCAACGTATCGAGACCGTTGTCGCCCACGGCAGCCAGACCCTGGGAAGGGTGACCGCGACGGGTCAAGCACATGCTCGGGATCTCGGTTCAAACCAGCGAGGGCGCGAATTTCTGGGCTGGGGTGCGCGTCGAGCCGCGCAACCGTGGGGTGCGTTGTGGGAAGGTAAACTACTACCGTCCCTGTGCGTAACGTTCAGCGGTCGGTTGATGGATTGCTGGTGGCCGAGTGAATTCCGACGGAAGGACTCTGTGCTGTCATGAGCCCGAGCGAGCCAACCGTTCCTGTGACTGCCACGCAAGCTGACTTCGAGGTCGAGCTCCCAGAAGTTGGGCAGCTCGATCAGGACGAGGAATGGTGCGATATTTTGGTTGGCGGGGAGCGACGGCGCATTCGCTTCCACGATTACCATGACATCTACGACATTCCCGGCTTCTACGAGCGGCTCTTCTACGACAAACTCGAGTGTCAGTCACCGCGCGTGATCCGAAGGCTGCTGGCGCGGGCGCTCACCGAGCTAGGGACCGAGCCGGGCGAGCTCAGGGTACTTGATGTCGGGGCGGGAAACGGGATAGTTGGTGAGGAACTTCGCGAGCTTGGGGCCGGGACCGTCTACGGCATCGACATCATCAAGGAGGCGGCCGCCGCGGCCCACCGGGACCGCCCCGGAGTCTATGAGCGGTACCTCGTAGCCGACCTCACCGACTTGGCGCGCGATGAGCGCGACACGCTCGCCGGAGCCAACCTCAACACGATGACGACGGTGGCCGCGCTGGGATTCGACGACATACCGCCGCGCGCTTTCGCCGTCGCCTACAACCTCATCTCCACCCCAGGTCTAGTGGCCTTTACCATCAAGGAGGACTTCGTTGCAAAGCGCGATTCGAGCGGCTTCAGCAGCCTGATCCATCGGATGTTTGACGAGGAAGTCATCCGGCCTCTGGCCAAGGAGCGCTACCGGCACCGCCTGTCCGTGCAGGGCGAGCCGCTGTATTACGTCGCATTCGTCGCGGAGAAGGCTAGCGACGTCTCTCCGGCCTGGCTCGACTGACCGAGTGCCGCGCATCAGCCGTACTCGAAACGGTTGGTCGGCAACGCAGGCCTGCTGTGGCGACCACACCGCTCACAAGCCGCGCGGATCCGTGGCCCCGTCGCGGGAGCACTCCGCGAGAGGTGAGTGTCGCGACGGCAGAAGGCCATCTGTTCGGCCCCTCCAGTCGCCGCCTAGCTCGCCTGTTTATCTCTCGATGAAAGATCAACGTCTGGTATTTCGGTGAGTAGCCAGCGGACACCGTCGTCCCCGCCAAGTTCGGGAAAGCTGACGATAGCCTGGTCGCACAGCCACATCAGATGCTCTTTTTTGGTCTTGCATCCGGATTTGCTCTGTTCCGCAGAAAAGTCATAGTACTCGAATGTTGGAGCGGCATTGATCGGGTCACCATCGTGTCCCCCACTGGGTGTGCGGGTAAGAATGTCGGCGATGGGATAAAGCAAGCCACTCATCGCGGCGATGAAGGTGCGTCCCACATGGTACCGGGGACTGGGTCGGCCGGGTACCAGCTGCCGCGGCAGAGTGTAGAGCTTGTCGAGCATGCACAGGACGTAACAGTAGGCGGCGTTGAACAGGTTAGCGAGCCCGATGACGGGACCCTCGAAGTCAGCGACCCGCGGGTCTGTGGGTACCGGCTTAACCACCCCGATGACATCGATGCCATCGCGGATGCGCTTGAACTTCGCGTAGTGTGACAGCTCGTTCAGTCCGGGTTGAGGGCTGACCGGATTGGTGGGCACAATTGCCTTGCTGGGGTCAATGCCCTCGCCCTGTTCGACGATCGTCTTCATCGCGCTCATCGCACTTTTCAGATCGCTGACCACAACGGGTTCACCGCCACCCTGGTAGTTCCAGTAGGTGGAGGTGTACTGGTATTTGAGGCTGTCCGGCGTCTGAGACCAGAATTCGGGGTCGTGGTCCGCCAGATAGCGGAAGCCGTCCTCGATGCTCTTGTAGAACTGTCCAATGGTATTGTATCGGCCGGGCTGTGGTGGGACGTCGTATTTTTCAGGCAGCTCTAAGGGCATGAATATGCGGTCCATTAAATCTTTGGTGCATGGCTCCAGATGCAGTTCCAAGTCGGGGAGGCGATGCAGCATCAGGCCGGGGTAGTGGGAAATGAACTTCCGGTCGTAGAAGGTGATCTGGTCGCCCGCGCCGATGGCGAGCATGAGGTTACGGGCCAGCGACAGATGCCGCATTTCCTCGATCACGACGCTGATGATCGTGCGGAACGCCGATATTCCTGGATCCCACTGGCTGTGGCCCTTCGTCTCGAGGGAATACGCTGCGTAGAGGTACAGCGGGATCGTGGATATCTCCAACTGCGCCGCCTGGTGCAGGTGGTTGACCAGATCGGCATGACTGCGGATCGGTTACGCAGGGTTCACCTCCTGCAAGGGCGCGATCACATAGGGCAGCGCGGACCTGCTGTCAAGATCCAGTATGCTCATCGGGCCCTCCTATGCGTCGGGGTTGAGCCAAAATATGCGCGCGTGGCCGGGGAAGGAGTGGGCGGATGTCCTCGGGCGCCGATCCGGCGGGTGGAAGGTTTTCGGGTGTGTCCGCTGTGGACGGCATGCTATTCCATGTCGGCACCCGGTGGGCGTGGTTCATGCACCGAATGGGCGACAACGTCGGCTCTGGCGCGTGAGCGCGCTATCCGCAGTCGTGTATCTACCGTTTCAATGGTGGCCATGGCCGCCTTCCGGTGAGCCATAGTTGTGAGGGGGCGACCACGGTGAGTAACCAGCCTGATCGGTGCGGGGCGTGAAGGATATCCTGGTCATCCTGCCCCAGATGCGCGACCTGTGGTCGATCGACCACGCTGGCCTCAGTGGCCGCTTTCGCGTCCGCTACGTGGACCCTGACCTCGATCTGTCGCAACAATTCGATGCGATTAACTATCTCGATCGGGTCGCGCGCATTCCCACCGACGGGATTGTCGCGACGCACGACAACGCCGCGCTGCTCGCGGCGCTCGTGGCACACCGTCGGGGGCTGCCCGGCCCGACACCCGAAGTTGTGTTTGCCTGCCACTACAAGCCGGCCTCTCGGGCACGCCAGAAAGCCGCCGCGCCGGCCGCCGTGCCGCGCTATGCAATCCTCGGCCCGTCAGTCGTCTTCGAACCGCCGTTCATTGTCAAGCCGGTCTTCGGCACGCTCTCCGGCGGTGCCCGCCGGATCGACGACCTCGGCCAGCTCGCCCTGCTCAACGGCAACGGCCATGCTCGCCGCTACGCCAGGGTCGCAGAGATGATAGGGGTTAACGGCCGCTGACGCCCGCGGTTATCTCGTGGAGGAACTGCTAAGCGGCGACGAGGCGACGCTCGAGGCTTATGTCCTGCGTGGCCGCCTGACCACGATCGGGATCACCGACTCGGTCAAGTACGCCGGGACGAACAGCTTTGAGCGCTTCGAGTATCCGAGCCAGCTGTCAGAGGGCCGGCAGGCGGACTTGATCGACACTGCTGAGCGGCTGGTCGCCGAGTTGGGCTTCGACGACGGGATATTGAACATCGAGTTCTTCGTTCCCGAGCGCGGGCCGGCGAAGATCATTGAGATCAACCCGCGCATCGCCGCGCAGTACGCGCCGCTCATCAAGGCGCTACACGGGAGGTCCACGTACGAGATCCTGTTCGAGCTCGCCTGCGGCGAGGATCCGCGCTGGCGCCCGCAGCAGCCGGAGGGCGCCGCGATCAGCTACTGCCTGCGGACATTCCGCGACGCCTTCGTCGAGCGCGTGCCGGAGCCGCAACACGGGCTCGAAATCCTCGTTGAGCCTGGCCTGAGGCTGTCCGAGCAGGGTCAGAACGATCCCGACAGCTACCGTCTGGCGATCTTTTACGAGACCGGTGAGACGAAGGAGGAGGCGCTTCTGCGCTGCCGCGAACGGGCCCGCTCGCTGGGCTTCGGGCTCGTACCGTGTTGCCCCCTAGCCTAGAACGGCGATCTCGCGACCGGAGCACCCCATTGGTAGCGCCGCTGCCGCCCGGGTCGTCCCGGTTTGGCTTTGCGTCGAATCTTGAAAAAGTTCAGAATGAAAGCGTGACCAGTTGAGGTGCAGTGGAGCGAGCTCCAGCGCGATCCGAAGGGTGTGGCGGCCTTGGCCGACCGCGGGGATGTTCGAGTGCGGCGGCGCGATGGTGCCGCACTGTTACTGACGCGCGAAGATCGGGCCAGCTCGACGGCGGAGGGCGCGGTGGCGGCTGCCCGCGCGCTGCGAAACCTGCTTGCGCACATGGAGCCGCTGATCGCGGCCGCAGCGCTTGTCGATGAGTTTCCCTGGGCTGACGTCCTGCCCCAGCGGGACCGAGTTCAGTTTGTGACAGACTTTGTCCGTGCCTTCCAGGCTTCGGCGGAGATGGGGCAGTGGACACTGCTGGCCCAAACGGTCAGAGAATGGAAGACCACCACCGCCGTCCATGCCGATCCTGAGCTGGTCGAGCAACTCTCCAGTCCGTTAAACGATGATTTCGGGGCGATATCCGATCCAACCGAAGACTGAGGATGGCGCCGAAACGCAACGACCGGGTGGCTCCACCGGGTCGTCCAGGGGCTTGGGAAGCGCGGTTCGCGACATCTGAAGCTGCGAAGGGCTAGTCAGCAGAAGCTTCGTGGACAGCTAGGCAGCCGCAATGTGTTCGGTCGGACGTTAGTCCAATGGCGGTACGAGGTGACCTCTGGCGGCCGGATTTGGTATTGCCCCGATCCTGCCAGGCGGATCACCTGGGTTGTCGCCGCCGGGACTGCCCATCCGAAGATTACCGAGTAGGTCAGTCGTCCGTGCGATCGATAACCACCGGATCTTCATGTGGGTGTCTCGGGAACTCGACGGCACCGACGTTCCAGCTTGAGCGGTCAGGGGGTGAAGTTTGACGAGAACGGGCGGGCCGACAGGCGCAAAATGTTGACTGGGACGAGCTCCGCCGTCGGGACGAGCACGAGCCCGTCGCTGAGTAGCCATTCCTCGGCTAATCTCCCCGCTGAGCTGTCATGCGACGAGGTCATCGCAGTTCGCCCAGAGACATCAACCGCCGGCCCGATCACGGGTCAGTCACAGCGGAGGGGCCGGAAAACCCGTCCCATCAACAGAACCTTCGTGGACAGCTAGGCAGCCGCGCAGACACGGCTGAGGCGTGGCCCAGCAACTTCCCTGCCGACGCGGTAGATCGTGGGTATCCGCAGCTCAGTAGGATCCCCCGAATTGGTCCCGCAGATGGATACCCGCTCACCATTGATGGCCGGCGGGTGACCTCAGGATGACCTGATCCAGGTTGGCTATCGTTAAAGGCGCTCGGGTTCGGGGCTGACGGTACTTGAAGACACCCCAACAGGACAGGACACGCCGGTACCGCCGATTCCACAGTAGCCATTGGGGTTCTTGGTATCGCTCAAATACTGCTGGTGGTAGCAATGTCGCTGTCGCAATAAGACTGTACGGGCATCCGCTGGGACGGTGATCAGCCGGCGCGGGGTCCGACGCTGGTCGTGCTACGCGGCGGACGGTCGTCCACGCTGGGTAGCGGGGAAGATCTCGGCGCCCTGCTCCGGCGCGCCTACGGTCGCCTGCGACGGAAGGTCATCGGGGTTGACTTGCGTCGAATCCTGAAAAAGTTCAGAATGAGGGTGTGACAGTTGAGGTGCAGTGGAGCGAGCTCCAGCGCGACCCGAAGGGCGTGGCGGCCTTGGCTGACCGCGGGGACGTTCGTGTGCGGCGACGCGACGGTGCTGCACTGCTGCTGACACGCGAGGATCGTGCCAGCTCGACGGCAGAGGGCGCAGTGGCGGCTGCCCGCGCGCTGCGCAACCTGCTCGCGCACATGGAGCCTCACATTGCGGCCGCAGCGCTTGTTGATGAGTTTCCCTGGGCTGACATGCTGCCCCAGCGAGACCGAGCTCAGTTCGTGACCGACTTCGTTCGTGCTTTCCAGGCTTCGGCGGAGATGGGGCAGTGGACATCGCTGGCCCAAACGGTGAGAGAGTGGAAGGCCACTGCCGCAGTCCATGCCGATCCTGAGCTGGTCGAGCAACTCACCAGTCCTTTGAGCGACGATTTTGGCGCGGTACCCGACCCAACCGAAGACTGATCATGGCGAAACGCAACGATCGGGTGGCTCCACCGGGTCGTCCCGGGGCCTGGGAAGCGCGGTTCGCGACGTCTGAAGCTGCTAAGGGATGGGAAGAACTCTGCCGGACTGCGCGGTCGAATACTTGGGAGGCGTGGGTGGTGCTCACCGAACGTCCAACTTCACCGGAGAATCCGTCCCGGCAGCAGAGGCTTCGTGGACAACTGGGCAGTCGCGATGTATCCGGCCGGACACTGGAACAATGGCAGTACGAGGTGACCTCTGGCGGCCGGATTTGGTATTGCCCTGATCCCGACAGGCGAATCACCTGGGTTGTCGCAGCCGGCACCGTCCATCCGAAGATTACTGAGTAAGTCAGCGGAGTCTTAGCTCCTTAGGCGTCACCAGGTGTAACACCCGTTCCGATTGGGCAAGCCACGCCCGTGCCACCGATGCCGCAATAGCCGTTCGGGTTCTTGGCATCGCTCAAATACTGCTGGTGGTAGCAGTGTCGCTCACGCAATAATACCCGCGGAGGGTGACATGGACGATCAGGCGGTACCGGTGGTGTCGTACGCCAGGATCAGCGCGGACACTGCCAGAGACGAGCACGGCGTGGCGGATCAGCACAAGGTCAACCGGGAAACAGCAGCGCGGCTGGGTTGGACAGTGGTACATGAGATCACCGATAACGACCGGTCAGCGAGCAAGCTCAACGTAGTCCGCGAAGGCTTCGAGCAACTCCTGCGGATCCTGCGGTCGGGCCACCTCCCGGATGGGACGTCTGCCCGTGGTGTGGTCGTGGTCGCCGATGATCGCCTGGCTCGACGCTCCGGTGACTATGAACGGTTCGTTGACGCGCTCACCCATCAGGAGGGCCGGGTCTATGCCGATGCACGTGGCCGCAAGGACTTGTACTCCGAGGACGTCGAGGGCATGGGCCTGATCGGGGTGGCGTTCGCCAAGATCGAGACTCGGAAGATCAGTTCGCACCTTGACGCCCGACGGTTCCCACAGGCAACGAGTAGATATTCGGTCGGCTCATCTCGGGTCGAGTATGTGTCGAGTACCTCGCCGGTGTCTGCATCTATTGTCGCCGAATCGCCGACGAGGCGAATAGGAGCCGTGCAGCCGCCTGCACCTTCCACCATCTGCCGCCATCGCTCGAAGCCTGGTTGCGTAGCCTTCTCCGCAAGCTGGCTGACCCACCTTGGTGGCGATTCACTGTTGAAGTCCACGCTGCTCATGCAGCCTCAATGGACTCATCGGAATCGCTGACTTCGGCCTCATCGCTGGGCAACCATCGGATACCGAGCAACGCGGCGACCCGCTGCCACTTCTCCTCGCTCCAAACTGGAGAAACAGCAGCTTGACGTCGGCCCCATTCTTGGGCCGAGATTGACTCCACCAAAGAAGCTTCCTTTCATGCACGGTAGAGTCGCGACAAGACAACACAAGCAAGGATCAAATTGAGGGAAATTAATTTGCTGTGTTGTGGCATGAAAGGAATTGGCTAGAGGATTTTTGCAGGGTCTCACGCGACACTCAGTGGTGACACCAGCTCATCAATGCTGGCGCCGGACGCGTACCTGCCCGATGTGGTGGAGTGTGCTCAGCGTCTACAGACGAAACTTCACACGGATTCCCTTTCGGGTGGCGCTTGTGTTGTCAATGAACACATGTCGCGTTCGTGTCACGACCCTTTACATCTGGTCGGGTTGGATGGCCGGCAGGGTGAGTACATCCTTATGACGCGTTCGGGGCGCGCGCCAGGCTCACCCTGCCGACCGTGCGGCCGGTTACTACGGTTTCGGAGTCACGTAACAACCGACCGAGTCTCATCCTGCGTGGCCAGGCGCCCCCTTACTGGTCTGGCTCGATGGGACCGTGGTTCGTGCTGGTGCGATAGTCAGGAATGCATGTGCCCACTTCCACGTCCCACAGGGCGCAGAGACCGTGCGCCACCATCGGGAACAAGTCGGGCACTTTCCGCTAGCTGTCGCTTCGTGCTTGGCGAGCAGGGTGACCCAGTACCGCACATAGCGGGGTAACTCGGCGCGAGCAATAATTGCAACCATCCGGTCATCCGCGCTGTCGAGTGCAAAGGTATATCGATTGAGTCGCACAAATACAGCCTCCCGGTAATGCTCGTAGCTACTACGATCTTTGTTAGTCATCGGTGCCCGCTGACGTGTGTTCGCCAGTGGCTTCTTGCTGGCGAGTAGCCAGTTCCGCGAGGCCGGTAGTGATTGCTGTGTGCAGGTTCTCGGCGCCGGACGCGGTCACACCCAACAGCACGGGGCACGGTGTGCCGTGTACCTCGATGCACACGCACCGGATGTCGTCGTCGATCCATACTCGTAGCTCCGTGTTCCCTCGTACCACCGCAGCGGTAAGCCCCACGGGCAACCGGTTGGATCCCAGCTTGATCACGTTGCCTCCATCGCGTCCGGACGACCACGATTCCAAAGAAGACCCGACTGCCAAACGACAAAACTGATTGAAATATCCAGACCATGCATAACTGCACGTCAGTAACCTGCGTGACGGCTAAGATGCGGCCCGACAGACACGGAGGATCGGTAGTGGCAAGGTCGGAAGGTCAAGAGCGGCGCTGCCAGGGGTGCGGGACACCGCTGGCACGCGACAACGGCTCGCGACTGTGCAGCCCGTGTTCTCGTCACGACGTTGAGGCGTCCAGCGCCCCACCTAAGCAAGACGGCTTCTGGCAGCGTGCGGCGTTACGAGACGCGCTGGAATCCCGGCACTTCGGGCAAGTGCTCAACGCCTACCGCCACGAGCATCGGCCAGTACTCACCCAGGCGAAGGTCGGTCGCTGGCTTGGACTGACGCAGGGCCAGGTCAGCCGTTTGGAGCGGACCCCGCAACCAACCCACGACCTGAACAAACTCGACCAGTGGGCTTGTGCCCTGCACATACCTGAGCGCTACCTCTGGTTCCAACTATCGCAACAACCAACCGGCGCGCATACATACCTCCGCGTGGTGCCCATAGTCTCGACGACGAGTGCGAGACAGGAGGCGAGGACGTGCAACGGCGCCAGTTGCTACGCGCTGCGGCGGTAGGTGCAGCATCCATCGGCAGCTCGGCGTTCGGCTGGTTCAGCACACAGCCTGCACCGCCGTCAGACCCACGAGCGGTGGGTATGATGGACGTGCAGATCATCCGGGAGATGACACAGACCTTCCGCCGGCTGGACAACTGCTTTGGTGGGGGACACGCTCGCTCAGCCGTCACCAACTACCTGGCCTCTGACGTGCTCCCTGTGTTGCGCGAGGGCCGGTACCGCGACGACGTGCGCCGGGACCTGTCCGCAGCGGTCGCCGAGCTCAACCAGTTGGCAGGGTGGATGGCTTATGACGTGGGCGACGCTGATTCCGGACGTCGGCATCTCCAACACGCGATGCGCCTGTGCCAAGACGTCGGTGACGACGCACTAGCCGGCGAGATGCTGGCGGGAATGAGCCATCAGGCGGCGTTCCTGGGCTCCGCTGCTCTAGCTACGGATCTGGCGCGAGTCGCCAAGGACAACGCTAAGTAACTGTAAGTTAATAACTAATTCGTTCGGGTGAATGATTTGCTGGATGTGGAGTGTCGCCCTGGTCGAATTGCATCGAAGGCTAGTATGAGGTTGTGCGCGATGATGACGCTTTC
>JAHEXI010000039.1 GCA_023252195.1 Pseudonocardiales bacterium | reverse complement strand
GGCCGCGGCCGGGCCGCGCCGTGGGTCCGTGCCGACCAGGGCGGTCCGTGCCGCCGCCGGGGCCTGCGCGGCCGCCGCGGGCGCCGTGGGCTGCCCTGTGGTCCACGCCGTCGGCGTTGCGCGGCGGGCGAGGAGGCGGGGCGCCATCAGCGGCAGCGGCGCCGTCCCGGCCTCCCGCACGACCGTACGGAGCCGCTCGGCCCAGTAGAGCCGGCCAGCGAAGTGCACAGACAGCTCGATGGGCACAGCGCCCGGCGGCCGCGGCGACGGCGCTGGTAGCGGGGCCGTCCGCAGGAGGCGGAACACGAGGTGTAGCGGGCGATGGCGCAGGGGCGAGCGGCGCCCCGCCGCGGGCTGCCGCGCCGCCGTCCCATCCGCCCACCGGCCCGCCGCCCGGCCGCCGCCCATGGGCCGAAGCCGGTCGGGCAGGCGGCCCCACGGCAGCACCCGGGTCAGCGCACGCATCATCGCCCGCCTCACTGCCGGGTGATCCCGCGGTGGACGAACTCCACCGTCTCGGTGGCGAGGGCGTCGGACATGGCGTCGAGCTCGGCGCCAGTCCACTTGGTGGGGTACGCCGCCGCGCAGACCCACCGCCACACCTCGTCGCCCACCTCGTCGAGCAGCAGCACCGAGATCGTCTTGCGCGCGACCGTGCCCCCGACGACGTCCTGGTGCCAGTCCCACAGCGTGGTGTCGGCGAGGCCGCGTTTCAGCACGAGCGCGGGATAGGTCGCCTTCACGACGAACTGGTGCTCGAACTCGTTGACGCCGCCCTCCCGGTAGGGCTCCACTTCGGTCCGGCGCTCGAGGCCTGCGACCGACTGGAACCCGCCCGCCACGGTGCCGTCGAACTCGACGACGAAGCGGAACGCCCGGTACGGGTCGGGTCGGGCCATCGGTCACACCTCCTCAGGCGATGTCGAAGGGGTTGCTCTGCGTGCCGCCCCACTGCCGGTTGATCTGCGAGATCTCCTCGCACCACCGGCGGCGCTCGCTGTGCTCCAACGCCATCAGCTCGGCGCGGGGCCAGTGGAAGTGGTAGGCGATGAAGGCCATTTCCTCGTAGAGCTCGTCAACGGGATAGGGCCTCATGGGTCCCCCACGACGCGAAACCCCGCGGAAGGGCGGTCGACCACCGGCTCGGGGGTCGCGGGCTCGTCGAGGTTGAGCTCTTCGTACAGCTTCTGCAGGTAGTTCAGGTCGCCTGCGAACAGCCCCTCGATCACCTTCGTGTTGACGTCGCCCAGCGAGCCAAGCCGGGTGACCACGCGGGTCAGCACGACGATCGTCAGGTAGGCAGGATTCGCCTGCACCCGAGGGTCTTTCAGCGGCAGGATCTCATCGGCTGCGGTCGCGAGCCGCATCACGCCCTCGGTGTGCAGCACCCCGTCCTGGTCGAGATAGCCCTTCGGCAGGGTGAAGTCGATTTCGGTCGCGAACATGGGATCGGCTCCTTACTCCTGAACCCGTTACTGGATCCGCCGGATGCCCTCGTTGCACAGCTCGAGGGAGTCGATGGCGACTTCGTTTCCGGTCGCATTGAGGTCACTCGGGTCGTACTTGCACGGCCAGGCCCGGGTGATCTCGAACGCCGCTTTGTCGGTGCCCGCCTCGTCCTGTATCCGGATGACGACGGTCTTGCGGATGTCGGCGAGCAGGGTGGCGCCGCCGACGATCTGCTGGTGCCATTCGGAGAGCTCGACCGAGTCGGTGATGCCCCATTTCAACGTGACGTTGGCGTACTTCGTGAGGCCGCTTAGCTTGCGGACGGTCGGGATCTCGTCGCCTTCCCGGTAGTCGATCGGGTCGCTCGCCAGATCGCCGATCGTCACCTCGGAGAACGCCGCCTGCTCGATGCCGTCGATTTCGAGTCGGAAGTGGAATTTGCGAAGTGGATCTGTACGGGCCATCGGTCAGGCCTCCGTGCTCGTTGGGACCATGACGGGGATCATGACTTCGCCTCCTGGGTCTTCTGGAAGATCCGGAAGACCACGAACTCGGCAGGCCGCACCGGCGCGATGCCGATCTCGACGATCAGACGGCCGTTGAGGATGTCGTCCTCGGTCATCGTTTCCCGGCCCACGGCGACGGAGAACGCCTCTTCCTCCTTGGCGCCAAACAGCGCGCCCTCCCGCCACTGGGTCCGCAGGAACAGCGTGATCGTCTGCTTGACGCGCGCCCACAGCCGCTGGTCGTTGGGCTCGAACACCACCCACTGGGTCGAGTTGTAGATCGACGCCTCGAGGAAGATGAACAGCCGCCGGACGCTGACGTACTTCCACAGCGGGTCGCTCGACAGCGTCCGCGCACCCCACACGCGGATGCCCCGGCCGGGGAACCGACGGATCACGTTGATCCCGCCGGGGTTGAGCGTGTCCTGGACCTGCTGGTTGATGTCGTACTCGAGATCGATCGCGCCCGCGACCGTCTCGTTGGCGGGCGCCTTGAACACGCCGCGGTTGTTGTCGGTGAGGGCATAGATGCCACAGACCGCGCCGCCGGGCGGGACCAGCTTGCGCACGCCGCTGCGCGGGTCGCTGATCCAGATCCAGGGGTAGTAGAACGCGCCGTACTGAGTGTCGTCGACCTGCGCCCTGGCGTCGATCGACGTGGCGTTGGCCTGGTTGGGAAGAGAGTCGATGACGGCGAACCGGAAGCGGTTGTTCTCGCAGTGGGTGACGACCTTCTGGGCGGCGTCGTACTGGGCACCGGGGGCGTGCACAACCGCCACCGCCCGGAACGCGTCGAGTTCCAGCGCGGCCAGGCCTTTGCGTCTGCCGGGATCGGGGTCGTCGAAGTCGTAGTCGGCCGCGGTCACCGCGCTGCCGTCGCCCGCCGCCGGGAGCTGCCCGTCGGCGTCGGCCGCGGGCAGCGTGACCCCGGCGGTCGGATCCACCGGGAGCACCTCTACCAGCGACGAGCTGCCGTTGTTGATCCGCTTCTCGAAGTAGGAAGTGGAGGCTGGGTCGACGCTGAGGTCGTTGAAGTCCTCCGAGATGCTCGGCATCTTGGCGGTCGTGCCGATCGACCCTGCGTCGGCGGGCACGTCGTCGAGGTTGGCCCAGTAGTCGACGCGCAGGCGGAAGCCGATCGCCTGGCCTGCCTTGTCCTTGGTGGATCCCTCTCCGACGCGGATCCAGATCTTGTGGTAATCGCTGCCGGGGCCGAGGGCCGTCACGGTCAGCCCGGCGATCGTGATGGTGGCGGTAGCGGCGTCCGCGGGCGCGATGCGGGTGATGTAACAGCGGCGGCCGCCGTTGTCGAAGAACATCTTCAGCGCGTACGGCATGTACTTGTCGGGATCGTAGATGTCGCCGAACAAGCGCAGGTAATCATTGTAGCTGGTGACCAGCGTCGGGGTCTGCGGACCTCGCTGGGTCTCGCCGAGAAAGGCGGCGGTGCTCGTCGCGACGCCCTCGATCGGCTTCGGCCCGCGCTCGATCTCCTCGACGTAGACCCCTGGCGAAAGGTACTCGGGCATGGGAGTTACTCCTCGGGCTTCTCAGGCCTCGTGGCGGCGGGGGCCGCCGTGGCTGCGGGGATCTTGCTGAGCCTGTCGCGGAGGTCTTTCTCGCCGTTGGCCTTCTGGTCCGCGTTCTGTCGTTCGGCCTCTGCCAGCTCGGCCTGGCGCTTGGCGACGGTGCCGTCGGCCGCGGCCTTCGCCGCCTCGGCCGCGGCGAGCTTGCCGATGGCGTCGAGCAGGCGGTCTGGCAGCTCGCTCGGCTCGATTAGCCAGCCGTCGACGTCCTCAAGCTGCGTCTCGAACCCCTTGGGGTGCGTGAGCAGCCAGTAGGCGAGGCCGGGCTGGGTCGCCTGGCGGGCCTTCGTCACCTCGTCGCGCAGGGCCTTCAGCTTCGCGTGCTTGGCGCCGATCGTGGTGGCCAGCTGCTTGTACTGGGTCAGGTCGTCGGCCTTGGCCTTGCGGTCCTGCTCGGTGGTCACGGCGGCGTCCTTGGCGTCCTGGAGGTTCTTCGTCGCCGTGTCCGCCGCGTTCGCGCGGTCCTTGTCGGCAGTCTTCTTCGCGCCGACCAGGTCTTTGACGGCGTCGGTCCCCTTGGCCATGAGCTGCTTCTCGAGCTCCTCCTTCGCCGACTCGTCGTAGTCCTGGAAGGCCTGCTGGTCGATCGTCAGCTGCTCGTGGGCCGCCTCGTAGGCCTGCTTCGCCTTGTCGCTGTCCTTCTTCAGGCTCAGCAACGCCGTCAGTTGGCCGTCGAGCGCGGCGGACTCGCCGTCGGCCTTGACCTTGGCCTCCTTCGCGTCGTCGGCCTTCGTGCGAATCTCGTCGATGGCCTCCTGCAGGGGGTCCGTCAGGGGTGGCGGGGGCGGCTTGGCCCCGTAACCCGGCTTCTCCGTGCCCGCTGCGGCCTGGGCTGCGTTGTCGCTCACGGCCGTGTGCTCCTTCCGCTCCTCGTCGTGCCCCAACTCGTCACGGTCGGGCCTGGTGGGTGAAGTGGGGCGGGTTGTCGCTGTCGAGGTCGACGGCCGTTGCGAAGACGTGGGTGCGTCCCTCGTCGAGGTCGAAGGTGACCTCGCGCACCGGCAGGCCTGCCTTCTCGAAGCGCAGCACCGTCGGGACCGGGGCCGGGCCTTCGGCCGTCACGGGCAGCTTCAGGCCGACCGCGAGGGCGAAGACCCCGCGTTCGTCGGCGGTGGCGGGGAACTGATGGCCCGCGGAGTCGGCGCGCGGGGTTGCCGTCACCGTGAGCCCCGCGACCGGCTGCGGCCGGATCGGGCTGGCGCCACCCCCGGACCGGACCACCGACCCGCGCACCAGCGTCGTGCCGTCGTCGAACGCGCGGTCCGGGCGCGGTTCGAGGGCCACGACCCGGCTGACGCCGTCGCGGGCGGGGTTGAACATGACGAACAGCGGACCGCGGTAGCCCGCGGCCGCGGGATCGATCCAGAACGTCAGGTCCTGATCGGCGGGCTCGTTCACAAGCACGACGTAACCGCTGAGGTTGCGGACCAGACGGTTGGGCCGCGGAATCTGCCGCAACGGATCCCAGAGCTGGGCGTCGAGCCCGCTGCGCACCGGGCGCCGAGTCACCCCGTCGACGGGGATCAGCACGGCGGTGACGACGTCGGTACGCGCCTGTTCGAAGGCGATCGGCCGGGTCATGACGGCACCCGCTCGGTGAACGGGCCCTGCCGCGACGAGAGCTGCAGCACCGCCGGGCCCGCGGGCGGCGGGTCGAGCGCGACCGCCACCGGACTCAGCAAGTAGACCACGGACGTGCGGTACGACGACTCCGGGAACAGCCCCCAGATACGGTGCAGCTCGTCCACAGGGTAGGACTCGGGGGTGATCCGCACGAGCTGGCCTGGCACCTGCGCGTCGTCGATGACGGGCTGCTCGTGCAGGGCCTGCACGGCCTGGCCCAGCGTGACGAGCTCGTCGGGGTCGGCCAGGCCGCCCGCGCCCGAGGACCGGAACACGGACAGGAGGTAGCGCAGGTCCAGCGGCAGCGTCTGCGCCTCGACGAGCGGGCCGTCGGGGTCACCCGGGCGGGCCACGTAGTGCCGCTCGTTGCGCAGCGACTGGTTGGGGACGACGTGGAACAGACAGAGCGACAGTGTGCGGGTGCCGACGTCCTCGGCGATCGGCGAACCCACGTACACCGGGCCGCCGATGGCCGCCGCGAGCCGGTTCTGGAGCACGGCGGTCACCCGCGCGATCGCGTCGGCGCTCACGACGGCACCAGCTCGTCGAGGCTGCGCTCGGCAGTCAGCATGCCGATCTTGACCAGCTCCCGGCGGGTGGCGGCCACGAGGTGCGCCGCCGTGATCGGTCCGCCGCCCACGGCGGCGAAGAAGGCGGCGTGCAGCGCGATGTTCTGGATGCTGCCCCCCGGGATCTGCAGACGGCTCGCCAGCAGCGCGACATCGACGTCGCCCGCCAGCGGCGCGGTGGTCGGGAACGCCTTGCGCCAGATGCGTTCCCGCTCGGCCGCGGTGGGAAGGGCGAACTCGACAACGAAACGCAGCCTGCGCACGAAGGCGTCATCGATGTTCTGCTTGAAGTTGGTGGTGAGCACGGCGAGGCCGCGGAAGGACTCCATGCGCTGCAGGAGATAGGCGACCTCGACGTTGGCGTGCCGGTCGTGGGCGTCCTTGATCTCGGTGCGCTTGCCGAAGATGGCGTCGGCCTCGTCGAAGAGCAGTACGGAACCGGTGGCTTCGGCGGCGTCGAAGACGCGATCGAGGTTCTTCTCGGTCTCGCCGATGTACTTCGAGATCGTCTTCGACAGGTCGACCTGCAGCAGGTCGACCCCGAGCGCGCCCGCGATGATCTGCGCCGCCATCGTCTTGCCGGTGCCGCTCGGCCCGCTGAACAACGCGGCCACGCCCTGCCCGTACGGGATGCGGCTGGCGAACCCCCACTCCTCCAGCACCCGGCCCGCCTGAAGGACGTGCAGGGGGATCGCCTGCAACAGCTCCTTCCGCGCGGCGGAGAGCACGATGTCATCCCACGAGTAGATGGGCACGATCTGCCGCACTCCCTGCGGCAGCGGGGTGGGCGAAAGCTCGCGCGCCACCCGCTGCACCGCGGCGACGGTCGAGTCCCCCGCGGACGGCCCGAGCCGGACGGCGGCGACCACGCTCCGCTGGATGCGCTCCGGATCGATCTGCACAGTGGCCGCCAGCCGCTGGATGTCGTCTGCGTCGAGCGCGAGCCCCGTCTCGGCCGCCGCCCGGCTCCACCATGCGGCCCGCTGTGCGGTCGAGATGGTGGAGGCGCACATCGGCGTGGCCGACTCCCACCACGCCCAGTCGAGCGAAGGCGCCCCGTCGGCGGCCACCAACCGGACGCCGCGGGCGATCCTTTCCAGCCGGGCGCCCACCCGGCTCCGGTCCACCGCCTCCAGCGCGTCGGTCCCGAGCACCATCAGCCCGCCCCCAGCGAGCCGGGCGAGCACGCCCCAGTCGCCGATGGCCGCGACCCGGCGCTCGACCTTCCGGAGGTCCCCGACCACCAGTGGAAGGCCGATCGCCGCGGTCAGCCGGGTGAACCAACCCTTGGTCGGACCGCCGCCGACGAGGTGGACCATGGCCGCTGGCTCGGCGACGCGCTGTTCCAGGTGCCGCGCCAGCTGGGTCTCCTCGGCGGAGAGCGGCGTCGCGGCGTCCGGCGACGGCCGGTGCAACACGGCGTCCGACGCGGCGATCGCGGCCTCGATCGACAGAGCGAGGAGGTGGGCGACGACCGCCCTGCTGGGCGCCAAGCCCACGTCGACCGGGAGGCCGTCGGATCCGGCGGGCTGCACCAGCCCCTGCGCGATGACCGAGTCCGAGGCGTGGATCGTACGCCGGAGGTCCCAGGTTCCGACCTCGTTCTGGGCCGCGTTCGGTGCCATCAGCTCAGCCAGGAGAGTGAGGCCGGGGCGGCGGCGGGTCAGATCGTCCTGGAGCACCCCGATCGCGGTGGCATAGCGACCGTCCAGCTCGGGCGCCAGCACAAGACAGAGCAACCGCAGTTCGAGCGCGGACAGCGAGAACGCCTCGGCGATGCGCGCCACGGGCCCGGGCAGGGAGGTGCGCGTCACGACGAGGGCGGCATCGGCCACGGCGAGGCGGTCGGCAAGCTCGGACTCAGTGCTCGCCTGCGGGTCGAGCGTGAGCAGCTCGAACGCCTCGGCGGGAGCGATCGACCATCCCGCCACCCCGGGAGCATCGCGACTGGTGCGGCGCAGCAGCGCACGACCGAGGCTGAGCTCCAGCCATTCCGTAAGCGGGCCCAGAGTAACCGAATCGGCTTCCCGCGCGTCGACGGAAGGAAGTGCCTGAGGATCGACCAGGCGCACCCTTTCGGCCGCAGCCCCCCAGTCACGCGCCGCAACGCGAAGGACCTCGACCAGCTGACGCCAGTTGGGATTCTCCAGCCCGATGAAGGCCTGAGCCCCAACCGGGTCGAAGAGGACGACCGAGCGAATGAAAGGCTCATCGAGATATGCCTGACATGCAGCAGGATCTGCACCTTCGACGATGAGAATCGACGGGTGACCGACGGTGACCTCTCGGCCGATGACGGCCGGATCGTCGACCGAGATCACATCGAAGTCACCGCTGTCTATGAGGAGAGCCCTCAAGCCCACCATGAATGGCTCACTGGAGAACGGCCCGAGAATGACCGAAACCCTGGGATGGGCCTGTCCATCCGATCGCGCGTTCATCGCAGCAACTATGAGCGGCTACACGCCATCTGCCCCATAGACCATCAGATCCAAAAACGATGTCAGAGGGACTAGATCGCACCCTCCGCGGCTAGACAAACGGATCTACTCGTCCATCCAGGTCGAACATCCGCACTGCTCGGTCGGCGCACACAATGGGCTCGCAGTGGTAGCTCGTGGTCATCTCTGTGCAGTTGGACGAGGGCCGCGCGTTGCGCCGCGAAGTCGTCGGGCTGCCCATCGAATAGCTGCTCGCCACGATCCACAGATGGAACAGCGGCGTGGTGGTCTGACAGGATGACCTTCAGCGCGTAGTGCGCCGCGATGCCGAGCTCAGCGGAGCACCCAGACCTGTGCCACAGAGCGACTTGACCGCCTCGCGGTCCTGTGCACGAGCATGTGCAGGTCGCATGACAGGACGGGGTTCCCGCGCCCGCAGGCCAGAAGTGCCTGCACAACCATCTTGGGTACAAGCCCATGTGCGTCAGCGCCGAAGATTTGGGGGCGCATCCGACACCGCCGGCCCACAGCACCGGCGTGGGATGTCAGCAGGTGATGGCCGCCCCTGCGGAGACGCCCACCATCTCCACCATCCCGCGCGGGGTGACGCCGCCGGGCGGCCTGTTTATCGCGCTGGCCCGCCGGATCGACAGCTATCCGCAGGTGTCGAAGCCCGCCACTACCCCACCACCAGGAGTCTGTGCTGGAAGAGGACGTGTGCGTAGTGGTCCAGTCCCCCCTCGGACACGTGCACTACCCCTACCGGCTGGTCGGATGGTCACGTGACGGTCTTTGCACTAGCGTCGTAGACCATCTCCAGCCTGAGGGCGGAGTACAAGTCTTCTAAGCCGGCAGGGTCCGCCCGGTCGAGGGCTTGCCCTACGTCGCCTAGGTCATTGATCATCACGGCGATGTCCGCATAACTCAGCACATGTCTTGCCGGTATCCGATCGAGATCAGCGTGGGCTGCCTGCCGTTCCTGTTCGGCCCTGTTGAGCGGATCCACGAGAGCCGCTGGATTCGCGCCACGCGTTGACCGGAGCAAGCACCGCTCGTTCTGGCAGGTACACGTTCTTTGGATGATCATCGAGGACCGGTGAGCCGGGTGCGAGGCTCCGGGCCGTGCACCGGTAGTAGGTGCGCCCTTGTCGGGCGTGCCCTCCATCCGTCTACCGCAGTAGCTGCACCGGACTCGCCCCCTCAGCGGGTAGGGGCGCTTGGTCGCCTTCGGGCCGCGCTCAAGCTTTCGACGGGCTTCTAATCCGCCAGCAGCCCGAGATCGCCGGAGTATCTGGATCTCGGTGAACTGCTCGACAGACACCACGGCTGGATGGGCGAGTGTCCTCGACCGCACGATTCGGTCGGTGCCGGAGCGCCGGAATCTCACGACATGGCCGGCAGCAACGTCATCCAGATTGAGCAGAGTCTCATGCCGGTACCAGTGTTCCACCGCGGCGGCTCGCTGTCCGGTGGAGACGTCGAGGTTGGTGACGATGAACGAGTAGCCGTAGACGGTGTCGGCGGCGGCGAGCTCGGCGATCGGCAGTGCCCGCTGGTCGGGGTGCAGGGTGCGCCGTCGCCGCGACCGCGGGTCGGCGCTGACCTGGTCGGGAGTCAGCCGGACCCGGCGGATCAGCAGCCGAGTCGCCGAAGGCCACCAGTCCGGGCCGTAGGCGGCCACCGCGACCTGCGCGCCGTTCATGTCGACCGCGTCGACCCAGTCGCCCTCGGCGACGCCGCGCAGGATCCGCCACAGCGGGGCGATGCGCTTGGCGCCGATCGCGAAGTCCACACCGGCCATCAAGGCGGCGCGGGCCAGCGCACCGGCGAAGTAGCCGGCGTCGGCGCGCAGCAGAACCCGCCCGGCCCGCACCGCCGCAGGCAGCGCCGCCAGTGCACGACCCAGCAGGCCAGCGGCGTGGCCGCGGGGGTCCTCGTCGCCGGCCATCAGGTCCGCCGCCAGCGCAGTGCAGGTCTCGGCCCAGGTCGCCACGTGCGGGCGCCCACAGCGCTGCCCCAGATAGTTGTAGGCCACCCCCCGCTTCTTGCGCCCATAGACCTCCACATCGGTGGTGTCCAGATCGATCGTCACCGTCTGGCGCAGCGCCGCGGCCCGCCGCGGTGACAACGCGGCGAGCATCGCGGTGTGAATGTCACCGATCCCCGTCTCCACCGCGCGCCACTGCCCGTCGGTGAACCTCCGGGCCAGCCCGGCCGCGGTGGTCGAACTCAGCCCCGACACCGCGTGAGCACCCCACCAGCGACATCGCCTCGTTGGCGGTCCAGCCCGACGAGGAAGTCCTCCCCTGCCAAGTGCGCCGCCGCCATCCCGACCAACAACTCACCACCGGAAAACCCACGATCCCGGGCCTTGATCGGCCCGATCGCCGCGTCCAGCAACTTGATCATGTTCAGACGATCGACCAACTCGGCCACAACCACCATCCCCGACACCGCCGTTAGCGACGGGTCCGGCGCGCCGATCCCCACCAGCCGCCGTGGCCGGCGGATACCGCGTAATCTATCCACCCGATAGGTGTCCTCTCAACCCGGATGATCGTGGCGTCGTAACCGCCATCATCCCAAGTCAAAGGACACCTATCGTCACCCACGCAACCGTGTCGCGCCCCTAACTCGCGGATTCGGGTCTGACACTGTCTCTGGGATCGGCTGCGGACGCCGGGGGCCATCCGGCCGATCTCGTGGACGGGCCGTGAGTAGTTCTTGACGCTGGTGTCACCGCCGGTTACACGGAGGTAACAATGGTCTTGTTTGATAGCTTTCGTCAGAAATTGGCAACCACAGGGCGGGCCTGGGGAGGGTGGACCGTGACCATCTACGATTCCATTGGCGGCGCGCCTTCGGTACGTGTCGTGGTCGATAAGT
>JAHEXI010000046.1 GCA_023252195.1 Pseudonocardiales bacterium | reverse complement strand
CTCCCGCGGAAACCGGAAGCCGGCGAACGCCGATGGTGGCGGGAGGACCGGACGAACACGGCGGATGCAGCGCATGAGCCTGAGCATGCCGAACGACGTCCTACCTCTGTGCAACAGTCCCATCACGCACCGGTACTCGAGGATGACTGCCGGCCTCGGTTTGGACACCCATCTACATGCTCTGCGCCACTTCAGCGCCACCGAGCTGATCGCGGCCGGCGTCGACGTCCGCACCGTTGCCGGGCGGCTCGGACACGGCGGCGGCGAAGCGACAACACTTCGGGTCTATGCAGCATGGCTGGCCGCCACGGACAAGACGGCCGCTGGACTACTGGCCGCGCGACTGCCAAAGCCACCGCAATCCCGGGCCTGAGAGCTAGCACAACGCCGCCGCCAGCATCCGTAACGGCGACGCGCCAGGCCGATCCGAGCGGGTCGGCGAGAAACCTCGCTGGTCTGCGTGGCTGTAGCAGGGTGGCGATGCCGGACTCCAGTTCCGCGTCACGCGTGGCGGTCGAGCTATTGATGCGGCTGGCTTGGACACCTCACACAGCTTGTCCGCGGCAGTCCGCCGGGACGGATCGGGTGAGTACACCGCGGCGAGCATCAGGCCCCACTCGGGCTTTGAATCGCCCCAACATGCCAGGCCGGGACCTAAAAGGATTCCCGGACAGTAGTCGAACACATGCATATAGGATCGGTCAGCGGTATCCGCTTCTGCCGATGAGAGTTGCGTCCACCGAGTAGAACCTTGTGGATCATTGCTGGCTGTCTCATGACCACGGCAACGTGGGCGACGGTGCGACCGGTCGCCACAGCGCCACATGTTCGCGTTCTGCATGGACCTGTTGCGTCAGCAAGCTGGGTAATGCCTCGGGTGCTTGCGTGTCATGACTCTGATCGTTGCCGGACATTCGTTATCTAGGTCGGGCTTGGTCCCGCCAATGGGCCAATGCGCGCTGGCTGGCGAGGGTGTCGGGGTGGTCGGGACCCAGCACTCGTAGCCGGTCTGGGAGGAGTTCGGCGAATGCTGCTGCGGCACCGGCCGCGTCCCCCGTCTCCCCCCGTAACCGCGCCAGATGGTGCCGGGCAAAGAGCGTGGCTGGATGGTCGGGGCCTTGGACCCGCAGCCGGTCGGGAACGAGTTCGGCGAATGCCGCGGCAGCACCCGCCGCGTCTCCCGCCACCCCGCGCCAGCGCGCCAGTTCGTGCCGGGCGTCGAGGGTGTCAGTGGTCGGGGCCTTGGATCCGCAGCCGGTCGGCGAAAAGTTCGGCGTACGCTGCGACGGCACCGGCCGCATTCCCCGCGTCCCCCCGCCACCTCGCCAGAAAGTGCCGGGCTTGGAGGGCCTTGGGATGGTCGGGGCCTTGGACCCGCAACAGGTCGGGGAGGAGTTCAGCGAGTGCTGCTGCGGCACCGGCCGGGTCCCCCTCCGCCCCTTGCCAAGCGGCCAAGCGGTGTCGGGCGTCGAGGGTCTCGGGATCGTCGGGGCCCCGGTCTTGCAGCAGCTTGGCCAGGCGGATAGCGAGGTGCAACACGTGCGTGGCCTTCTGGTCGCCGCTGTCAGCGCGGGCCCGCAACTCCTCCAGATTGCGCAGCTTGGCCAGCAGTCGGGCGAGTTGGTCGGTGCCCTCCGAGTCGCCGGTGAGGGCAGGTGAGCGGACGTTGATCGCCTTTCCCGGCGCACAGAACTCCGCGTGGAGCGCGGGAAGCTGCGCGAGGGTGGCATGGACGCTTGGGAGTGCGGCGCGCAGAACCTCGTGCACCACGGTGGCAGGAGTGATGACTTCAACGAGTTCCCGGTAACGTTTCTCAATGGTGTGCAGGTGGTGTTCGATCGCACGCTGCGGATCCCAGAAGTTCTCGTTCACCACGTAGATGCAGTCGCGGAATCCGGACGACAAGGGATCGCCGTCGCCGTCCACGGACAGCAGACCGCCCGGTAGTTCGTCGCGATGCCTGGGGGGCGCGGTGATCCAATCGGTGATGGGCCGCCCGCGGGCCGCCATCTCCCGGTCGATCGCCTGGCGCATCTCGTTAATCTCCCCCTGGAAGCTGTGGATGTCGCTCCTGATCTGTTCCACCGACTCGATGAGGACACGCTGCGGGAACGCGACCGCCAGCGGGAGTGAGGTCACCTTGCGGTCGTCGGCGTCGTACACCAGCTCCAAGTGCAGCAGGTACGCCACCGTGTCGTGGATGGAGTCTCGACCCAGCCGGACCAAGAACCGGTCGGCCTCACCGGGGGCGATCACTTGGGAGAGGTCGATGGTGATCCGCCCGTCGGTGGCCTCCTCGGGGGCCGGAAGCGTGACATCGTACGTTTCGGACACGTCCAGCCTGGCCCCGATATACCTGGGGAACCCGGGCTTGTAGGGCGTCAGCCAGATGCTGTTGAGCCGGGCCGCCCAGTGCGTGTGCACGACCACTCGTTTGACGACGGCGGGCTGACCTCCGGTATTGCGCACCTTGACGTCGAGGACCGGTAGGTCGTCCCGGACGTCCTTGGCGGGGTCTGGTGGTGGGAGGGACACGTCCACCAACTCCACTCGCGATTTCTGTGGTCGTCGTGCGCGTAAGGCGGCCCAAGCGCCGATAAGGGCGGCAACGACGCCGCCGATCAACCCGAGAAGTGTGGTGAGCACGGGACTACCCTATGCATCAGGTGAGGTCGTCTACCGGTATAACGGGTCGAGCATCCCGCAGCCTGGACCGCTGGGTGTCAAACCGCACGAAACGTCCCCTTCTGCCACTGACCGGGCGTCCCACTACCCAGCCTTGATCGCAGAGCGTGACAGTTTCCGAACCGGTCAGCTTTGAGGTGGGCATGCCACACGACGGGCCCTATCACGGAGTTGTTAGTTTTGGGACCGTCGTCGCCCAGTCGAGGCTAGCGGACCAGGGCCCCGGCAAAGGGGTCTGTTGCGTGATCGATGACGGGCTCGGGCAGGGTAGGCCGATGCGCCGTCGTCAGGTTCAGGTGTCACCACCGAGGTCCGGTTTCGCGGGGTTCCGGTTTCCGCCGGATGTGATCC
>JAHEXI010000038.1 GCA_023252195.1 Pseudonocardiales bacterium | reverse complement strand
CCAGCACGATCACCTCCCGCGGAAACCGGAAGCCGGCGAACGCCGATGGTGGCGGGAGGACCGGACGAACACGGCGGATGCAGCGCATGAGCCTGAGCATGCCGAACGACGTCCTACCTCTCTGCAACAGTCCCCGTTGACCAGGCTGGCGCAGCTCGGGGCACGCCCGTTCGAGCAGCTGTACGCCGAACTGCGGATCTGCCGGCGGCGGTGCAAGGGACGAAGATCGATCGAGCACCGCACGCCTCAGGGACACGAGTGCGACGAGCGGTGCATGGCGCACGTGTGCACGCCGTTGTCGGTGTCGTCGGTCCGCGAGTGCCACGCGGTGCTCAGCGGTGCGCTCAATGCGGCGATGCGGTAGGGGTGGATCGCGGTCAATCCATTGGAGGCGGTGAAACGTCCGCGCAACAGCACCCCAAGCCCGATCCGCCCACGGCCGAGGAGGCCGCCAGGATCGTGAGTGCGGCGTGGGAGCAGGACGCCGACTGGGGCACCTTCGTCTGGCTAGCCTTCATCACCGGCGCGCGACGCGGCGAGCTGCTCGGCCTCGGCTGGGAACACCTCGACCTGTCCGCCGGGTTGCTGACCATCCGGCGAAATCTGGTCCGCCAGAACGGCAAGGCGATCATCAAAGACACCAAGACACACCAGATGCGCATCGTCAGCCTCGACCCGGGCACCGTCGCGATCCTGACTGCTCACAAGCAGCGCGCCGAACAGCAGTGCGCGGGGTTAGGCACGACGCTGGCCGACGATGGGTTCGTGTTCTCCTACACACCGGATCACCGGCAGCACTGCGACCCGGATGCCATCACGCACCGGTACTCAAGGATGACCGCCAGCCTCGGCCTGGACACTCATCTACACGCTCTGCGCCACTTCAGCGCCACCGAGTTGATCGCGGCCGGCGTCGACGTGCGCACCGTGGCCGGGCGGCTCGGGCACGGCGGCGGCGGGGCGACAACGCTTCGGGTCTACGCGGCATGGCTGGCCGCCACGGACAAGACGGCCGCTGGGCTACTGGCCGCGCGACTGCCCCAACCACCGCAGTTCTGGGCTTAAGGGCTAGTTTCCCGAAAGGACCCGCGAGCATGCCGATCGTTTCGGGATGGGTCGAAATATCCGAGCGTAGATGGCCCGAGTCCTCGGTGGCGATCGTCGGGGAATTAATCCGGCCGGTTGGAGGGCGGTGGGGTGCTGAACCGGATTGGGCCGGTGAAATCACGGCCCTGGAGCACCGGGCCATAGACCTGAGCTCTACCGCCGATGATGTTGGTTGTCTGGTCGTCGCTCAGGTGCAGAGCGTGCTGGGTGTTCGTGAGCCAAGTGCGCAGCTCGACGGCAAAGGCCTCGTCCTTCTCGGCGCGATCAGCCAGCGCCGTGGCCAGCGTCGTGGCTTGGCCATGATCCGCTGGGGCCATTTCGAGGGCAGTCAGCGACGCATCGGGTGCGGAATCGCGTCTGGACGCCTTGCCTACCAGGGCTGCCAGGGAGGTCCAGGCTTGTTTACCGGCCTCGCCACCCGCTCCGGTAGCGATGGAAGTGAGCACGCCCACCAGGAGGGCCACTGATACCGGGTCAACCACTGCAGGTCCCCGAGCCGGGGCTATTGCGGTTCACGCTCCACACCACCCTCATCGCGGATCAAGTTCGTCGGCTGGTCATCCTTAATTGTAGAGCACGCTACGAATCTTGCGTGTGATCAGGGAGGGCCGCCAACAGGGAGCGCGTTCGGTCGACATCGTAGCGGGAGCCGGACTTTTCGAATGCGATGACGGCAAGCTTCCAGCACTTTTCGACTTCAGTGAACCGTCCTATCGCCTGGTAGGTGCGACCGAGGTTGTACAATATGGTCCCCTCAAGGTGTCTATCTTCAACCTGTCTGGCTATATCTAGCGCTTGCTTATGATGAGCGACCGCCTCATCGAACCGGTCTAGGCCATGGCAGGCGTTGCCGAGGCCGACTAGGGAACAGCCCTCGTCGTAGCGCATGCCGAGGTTCCGGTAGATTGTCAGCGCTCGCTGATAGAATACGACCGCCTCATCGAAACTGCAACGATCCTGGTAGATGTTACCGAGATTGTGCAGTGAGTGGCCCTCACCGTAGCGGTTTCCAAGATCTTGATAAATTGTCAGTGCACGCTGATGATAGGTGATCGACTCATCGAAACGTCGCAATCCGTGGTAGGCATTGGCGACGTTGTGTAGCGCCTGTCCTTCACTGTAGCGGTCGTCAACTTCCCGAGCGATCTCCAATGACTGTCGACAGTAACCAAGCGCTTCATTGAACTGACCGAGCTTATCGTAGACGACGCCTAGGTGGGTCAGGGACTGACATTCGCGACGCCGATCACCGAGATCCCGGTAGACCATCAGCGCTTGCTGATGATAGGTGATCGACTCATCGAGACGGCGAAGCTCAAAGCAGACCGCGCCGAGGTTCATCAGCGCTCGACCCTCGCCGTAACGATCATCGACCTCCCGGGCGATCTTCACGCCTTGCTGGTAGCAATCGAACGCTTCGTGGAACCGGCGAAGTCTCTGCTGCACGATTCCCACACAATTCAGGGCGTGACCTTCACCATAACGGTCAGCGACTTCCCGGGCGATGTCCACTGCGCCCTGATGGCAAGCCAGTGCCTCGTCGAACTGAAACATCTGGTGGTATGCGATCCCCACAGTGTTCAAGGTCCGGCCTTCGGTCTGGCGGTTCCCGACGTCGCGAGTAGCAACCATGGCCAGCTGGTAAGTGGTGAGCCAATCGGACCAGTGCTTGCGCAGGTCGAAATAGCGAAAGAGAGCCTGCGACAAGTCAATGGTGACGGTGGGCTGGCGGGCCTCTTGGGCAAGGGTCACGGTGGCAACGAGAGTGGGCCGTTCCCTATCCAGCCATACCAGCGCTTGTTGACGATCCACGAAGGGATCCAAATGAGCCGGGACAGTCGCTTGTGGGTCCAAGTAGGAGACGGCGGCTCGCGTAGTAATCAGATAATAGTCCATCAGCCGTTCAGTGGCCGCGTCACGGTCAACGTCGCCGTCTTCGGATGCGGATCGATCGGCGGCGTACAGACGGAGCAGGTCGTGGAAGCGGAAGTAGCCGCGGGTCATGCCGGGCTGGATCAGGTGGGCACGGCATAGCCGATCCAGGAGTCGATGAGCCTGCGTAATATCTAGATTGACTAGGGCGGCTGCGGCCTCTGTGCTGGTCTGCATGCCGGGATTGAGACTGAGCAACCGGAACAGCCGGGCCTGAGCCGCGTCGAGGTTCTGGTACGACAGGTCGAATGCGCCCCGCACACTCAACTCCCCGCTGTAGTCCAGCGCCTGGAGGCGATTGGTAGCCCCCGACAGCGTGTGGACCAGCTCAGCGACGGGCTGGCCGGGGTCACCGCAAAGCAATGCCGCGACTACCTGCAACGCCAGCGGCAGGTGACCAGACAGACGTGATAGTTCCTCGACAGCCGGGAGATCGTCCCGTACGCGGGTGTCGGCGGGATTGGCAGCGTGTAGCGCCTGGTCCAGCAGCTTGACGGCTTCTATGGGGGTGAGCATGTCAACTTCTAGCAGCCGGGCGCCCGTGAGATCGGCCAGGGTGGATCGGCTGGTCACCAACACCCGGTGCGGGTCGCCGGCCAACAGCGGAGCCACCTGGCTGGTGGCAGAGACATTGTCGGCCACGATGAGCACTCGCTGGCCGGCTCTACCCCGTTCGACTAACAGCGATCGGTAGAGCGTCTCCCGGTCGGTCTGAGTGAGAGGGATGTGCTCGCCAGGTACACCAAGAGCGCGCAGCAGCGAACCCAGCGCTTGAATAGGTGCTATCTGTCGAGCCGGATCGTAGCCAAACAGGTCCACGAATAAGGCCGCATCGAACCAACCCGCCTCAAGCGCCTTATGACCTGCCTGAATGGCCAGCGCGGTTTTGCCGACACCAGCGAGTCCTGCAAGAGCAGAGACCACCACCACCGACTTACCCTCCCGGGGCGCTAGGGTTTCAGCCAGCTCAGCCAGCTCGATTTCCCGCCCACTGAACCCGGGCACCTTCGGAGGCAGCCCGGCGAGTGCGACCGGCGCTGGCGATGACAGCTGGACTTGGATGTTCCGACCCTGAATCACCGGCCCAATGACCACGCCGCCCTCGATGCGGTTGACCGTGCCGACATCCCGGCCGTCGTCATCCGGCACGTGTCTACTCCGCCATGGAAGTTTCATTGGTTTTATTATGGGCCCTATACAAGTCTCACGGCTGCGGTGACTTTCTGCGAGCTTCACCTCCTACCATGGCCCCTCCCGCCAGACAAACCATCCACCGCCGAGGACAACCAAGATCCGTAACCTCGTGGTTACTGACGGCCGGTCTAGCAGAAGGCGGCCAGAAGGGCACCGTCAACTTGCTTTAGTTGTCTGGCAGTACGGGCATGGTTAGATCGGCGGTCGGTCTGTGTGGCCTGGGTCAGGCCGCCGTGGCGGTGCCGGTGACCTCGTTCCAGGTGGTGAATCGGCCGGCCATTTCGTGTCGGTATTGCTCGGCGCCGAGTCGGTGGCGGCCGGGTCGGAAGTGTGGGGATACCCCGCTGAAGGCGGACAGGAACCGCTGGGCGTGCCCGGGTGAGGTGAAGCGTTTCATGGCTCGTTCACGCGCCCGGGTGGGCTGATGGGAGTTCTCCGCGCGGTTGTTCAGATACTTCGATCGACGGTGCTCCACCCCCGGCGTCAACCGCCGATGAGCCACCCCGTAGCTGCCCAGTTTGTCGGTGATCAGCACCCTCGGCACGTACTCCAGGCCGGTGAGCAGTTTACGGAAGAACCTGGTGGCGGCCTTGGCGTCGCGGCGGGAGGTGACCAGGATGTCCAAGACGTTGCCGTGCTGGTCCACCGCCCGCCAGAGGTAATGAATCGTGCCGTTGATCTTGATGAACACCTCGTCGAGGTGCCACTTGTCCCCGGGACGTGCCCGGCGGCGCCGTAGCGCGCTGGCGTAGGTCTGGCCGAATTTCGCGCACCACTGCCGGACGGTCTCGTGGGAGACCACGATCCCGCGCTGCAACATCATCTCTTCGACTTCGCGGAAGCTGAGCGGGAAACGGTAGTACAGCCAGACACAGTGGTTGATGATCTCCGCCGGAAACCGGAAACCCTTGTACGACGGCACACCGGTGCCCACCAGCCCAGCCCCCCTCGACCCTCCACACAGACGATCCACCGATCATCCCAGTCGCCAGGCCTCCGCCGAAGTTGACGATGCCGCCTTACTGAGGCGGTGCCTCGCGATGATCCGGCCGCCAACCTCACCACTTGCGCGGGGTGCGCGGCGTCATGGAGGGGGCGGTGCGGGCGCATCGCCGAGTGTGTCACGTCACCTTCGACGACGACGTCCTGTTCGATGCCCATCCGGCGCGCGCCGGGTGCTGCGTGCCTCCCCGCAGTCTTGGGCTAGTCGTCGGGGCGTGTGTGGTGTCGGTTGCTGGCCGGGGAGCCGACTGCGGCGTCCTAGGTCAGCGGCCCCGATGACGATCAAAGGAACATAACGGACAAAACGTCATGACGCTGCTTATCGGATCACTATGGAAACCGATCCGCATCCAGGCTCCCTGCCAGCCGAAACACCGTCATCGGCCACCTGTCTGCGATCACACCCGGCAGCTCGGGCCGCCTACGCCAGGTCCGTCTGAACAGGAGCGATCCTCGAGGAGATGCTCGCCCCTTTCGCCCAAGCGGTCGGGCGCCTGGATGAGATCCCCCGGCGTCGGGTTGACCGCGGCACGTGTGATCCTCGCCGAGAGCGGACTGGGCACGGCTCGGTTCCCCACCTCGGCGCACCTGGCGTCGTGGGCGTGCTTCGCCCCAGGACGCGGGCAGCACTTCGCGTTGTGGTCACCATATCTAGGCGTAGCGGGTGGCGGCGGTCGGTCGTCCTGACCGCGGGTCGCTGGCTCGTCGGGCTGGGTGTACCCCGTTAGTACTGCAACGACACGCCGAGCTGCCGGTGTAGTAGCACTCTCGCGAAGAATCGGGCGTTCTGGATGCTGTCGGCAGTGGCCAGTAGTTGGAGCAGGCGTCGGGTAGCCATACCGACGGCGATTCCCCACAGTGCGCCAGCGACCACGTCGCTGGGCCAGTGCGCTTTGGTACGGAGCCGGGAATGGGCCACGGTCATCGCCACCGGTGCCACTAACAGCCCGGCGGTGGGGCTTTAGCACGCTATCGCGGTGGTGAACGCTGCCGCCGTGGCCGTGTGGGACGAGGGGAACGACGACGATGTCGGCTTATGCACCAACGCCTGGTACGCGGCTAGGTGATCAGCCGCGGGACGCTCCTCGTGTACCTCTCCATAAACGGCGCCGCCGCCTCGCGGCCGCTCACGGTGCGCCTGGATCGCCGCACCGCGATGCGGGAGGGCACACCGGCCCGGATCGGCGTGGACCTTCAGCGACTGTACTTCTTCGACCCCCACAGCGGCGCCGCCATCAGATGACCACGGCGCGCAACCGACCCGCCCACCTGTGCGGCCGACAGACGTGATCGATCGACCGGCCGACCTGATCCCCCCAGGGCACTGATGTGTTAGTCGATGAGAGCCTCGGGCAGGGTGGTCTGATGCGTCGTTGTGTCCGGGGCGGACAACGGTTCCACACGACCGTGGCGGCACAGCCCGCGCGATCGCTGGAACAAACTCAACCGTGGTTGGCAGCCCGGATCAGATAGTGAGGGCCGGTTCGACGACGGCAGGTGCCGGCGGTGTCCAATGAACTGTCCAATAACTCCGGTCGCCTGGGTACTTCTAGTGCCACTGCCGCGTAACTACGGCAAGCAAAATGTCAGGTAATCCTACTCCTATAAGGTGAACTTGGAACTGAAAATCGGAAGGTCGGCGGTTCGACCCCGCCCCTGGCCACCACCCTGACCAGCGGAAACGTCCGCTCGCCTAGATCATTTCGCATCGGTGGTCTCATCTCTGGTCTCATCTGTCCAACTGTCTGTCCAAAGCAGCCCGTCGACTTGTTGGGCGATGTCGCGTCGGAGGTCCGGCGTGAGGTGCTGGTAGCGGGTGGTCATGGCGTTGGTGGACCAGCCCATCAGGCCCATCACGGCGCGCTGGCTGATTCCCAGGACGAGCAGCACGGTGGCGGCGGTGTGCCGGGCATCGTGGAGCCGTGCTTCCCTCACGTCCGCTTCCTTGAGTAACTCTGCCCATTCCCGGTTGTCGGCTCTGGGATCGAGTGGTTGCCCGGTGGGGTTGGTGAACACGAACCCGCGTTCGTCCCACAGGTCACCGGCGAGGTCGCGCTCGCGCCGCTGGGCTGCTTGATGCTCGGTCAGCAACGCGAGGAGCCGGGACGGCAACGCGATAGTTCGGCGGCCCGCTCGGGATTTGACGTCATCGAGGACCAGGCCGCCCTGCTGTCGCTGCGGACACCATCGGGCATGCCCGGTGCAGTCCGGTGGGCACGGTGGGGGGCAGCTGCGCTTATGCCTACGACAACTGGTCTTGCATGGGGTCATCTTGTGGTAGCGCTCGCCGCACTGGTGGGGGTCGCTGCAGCCGTGTTGCCAGGTCCGGCGTTGCAAAGCGTGGCGGACCTGGAGGGTGGCGGTGGTGAGGTCGACTCGGGCCCATTGCAGGCCCAGCGTTTCCCCTTGTCGCAGGCCGAGGGCGAGCGCGACCGCCCAGCGGGTGCCGTTGCGGTGGTGTGACGCGGCCAGCAGCAGTCGTTTGGCCTCCTCGACGGTCAGCGGCTCGATCTCTTCTTCCTCGACGCGCGGTGCCTTGGCGGTCATCGCTGCGTTGATCGACACATGCTTTCTGCGAACGGCCTCGCTCAGCGACGCCCGCAGGGTTCGGTGCGCGTGGTGGACGGTTCCCGCCGCGAGGCCAGCGGCGCGCATCTTGCTGTAGAGCTTCTCGATGTGTTCGGGTTCGAGCTTGGTGATCCGGTGGGCCCCGATCCCGGGCACGAGGTGCCGGGTGACGTCGGTGCGGTAGCCGACGAGCGTCTTGTATCGCACGGAGTGCGCTGCGATGTTGTCCAGCCAGTGGGTTAGCCATTGCTCGACCGTCCAGGCCTTGCCCGCGCTGCGGACTCGGCCGCTGTCGCGCTCCTTTTCGAGTTGCCGAACTTTCTTGGTCACCTCGGCCCGAGTCTTGCCGCGGACGTGGCGGCGGTCTGGCTTGCCGTCATCGCGCACGCCCATGGTGACCCGGCCGTGCCACTTGGCGTCCTTGTCCTGGTAGATGCTGGAGGACCCGGCGGGGGCGTGAGTTCGCTTTGTCTCGATGGTCATGGCTGTCCTCACGCTGCCGACTGATCAAGCTGGGGTCTGGAGGTGCGCAGCTGCGCGAGGTACCGGGGTAGGGCATCGGCCGGGATACGGCGTAGTCGCCCGATTTGGACGGACTCGACCACTCCCTGCTTTACCAGCGCGTACATCAGCGTCCGGCCGATGCCGAGTTGTTCGGCGGCTTCCTCGACAGTGAGCAGCAAACGAAGAGTGCGGATGTCACGAGGGCTCACGCCGCACGTTCTTCCGGTGGCTGGCAGCAGTGCTCACCTGGTGGGTCGCTCGCCGCGAGCTGTGCGGCGGTGTATTCGGCTTTCCATCGCTGTCGCTCAGCGACGGCTTGGAGCAACAGCACAGGCCGGGGTGGGACGTCGGGGTCGGCCGGTGCGGGGCGTTCCCACTGGTAAGGCCCGTCCTGCGGGCCGTGAGTCGGCTGGATACCGGCTGCTTCGAGCAGTTGCCGAACAAATTCGCCACGCTCAGCGCGGTGATCGGCGAGGCTCTTGTTGGACCACTTTCGGGAGACCAGCACGCGGCGCCCCGCGATGCCGAGGTGCTCGGGGCGGTGCGCTTTGCCCTTGCAGCGTCCCGGCGTCATCGAGTACCGGGCTCCTAGGGGCTGGATGCCGTAGAGCAACCAGACCGCACACCGTGGCGAGCACGGCGTGACCCGCAACTCGGCATGCAACCGGCGGGCATGCTCGCGTTGAGCATCGGTGGCCTGTTCACCGAGTCCGGCGGCCTGGCCGATGCTCTTGGTCAAATATTTGGTGAGGTAGCCGACGTGGCGGCCCGCTTCCTCAGTACCCCCGAGAATGCCCTTGACGTGGACCTGTTCCCCGAAGCGCACCACGTGGGCCGGTTCGGTCAGCCCCTCGCAGGCCTGTTCCCAGCTCGGCAGCGGTACCCCAGTGTCGGGGTCGGTAAAAGCCCGTGCCCGGGAGTCCCATACCGGGAACCGGTCGTCGGCGTAGCGGAGCTGGTCATGGGCGGGCCACCACACCTGGTGATAGGTCGCTTGGGTGATTGCCCGCAACTCCGCCCGGGGAATGGCGCCCCGGATGGCGGCGTGGAAGTGCGGCGCCCCGCGTTTCTGTGGCTCGACGGTGCCGAAGTACTGCACCTCCCACCCGACACACCGGCGGGTGTTCTGCCAGAACCGGTCCACCAGGGCCGGGAAGTGGATCGCATCCCGAGCCGCCCGCCGATAGTCATAGGCCTCAGGGTTGATCGCCGCGCCGTGGGCGTCGACACGGCCATAGGAATCCAGGGTGAGGGTGAGGAACGTGGAGGGCCGGTAGCGACCCGCGAACACCCGCCCAACGGTGCGCCGTTCGACTGGTCGTCGGGGCAGATCCGGGGCGTCTTGGCGACGCCGAGTCGAGCGCTTCACCGGCTTGCTCGGCTGATCCAACGGAGTCAGCCGGCCTCGCACACCGAGCGCGCGGAGCTGGTCATCCAGTTCGGCGACGGACTCGGCGATCTGCTCACACGAGAGTTCATCACCCGACTCACAGCAGTGCGCGTAGGCCAGAAACAGGTCCGCACGAGCGGTCATCAACTCCTTCTGCTCATCGCTGGGCTGCGCCCGCTCGATCACGGGTTCCACATCGAGGTGCCAGCCCTGTCGGCATTGAGCCATCCGCAACCTGCGGGCCTTATCCGCGCACGGTCGACACTGATCCGCACGCGTCGAGCCACACGGAATCGGAACGATCTCGATCCGGCCGGTGGTGGTGTCGATCCGACG
The DNA here is from genome assembly GCA_023252195.1 of Pseudonocardiales bacterium. Taxonomy (GTDB): domain Bacteria; phylum Actinomycetota; class Actinomycetes; order Mycobacteriales; family Pseudonocardiaceae. The sequence continues at coordinate 1,298 of JAHEXI010000038.1, read as the reverse complement.
CATAGCCAGCGGCCGGATACACACGCCGTGCTCTTGGGCGATCACCTCGGCCACATCCGGGCTCAACGGAAGCGCGGCCCGCTGTGCCCGGGTCATGTGCGTCAGGTCAACGACAGGTGCAGCGCTGGTCATGCGGCCACCTCCGTGATGGTGGTGTGGTGTTCGCGGAGCAGGCCGAGCAGCGTGTAGATCTCGTCCAGCGACACTCCCTCGGCCTCGCCGGGGGTTAGCTGCACGAGACCGGCGCAGTGCTCGAAGGGGATGCCGCCGTACACCTTGAGTGCCACACCGGTGCTGGCGCGGCCGTCGATGCTGAGGTGAAGCCTCCCGTCTGGGGTGTGCCACCACTGGGCGCTGACCTGGTCCAGGGTGTAGGCCCACAGCAGCAGCTCACCCAAGTGATCCAGGGCGTCCTGGTGATGACCGGCTTGGATGCTGATCCGGTAGAGGGTGGGTTCGAGGCTGACCATGGCGGGTTCGGCCACTGGGTAGTCGCGCAGGAATGCCCGCCATGCCTCGGTCAGCGCCGTGAGCCGGTTACCAGCCGCGTGAGTGTTCATGCCGCCAGTCCTTCCTGGTTGTCACTGGGCCGGGACATCACTGCGCAGTGGTGTTGATTGGGGTGCATGAGGAAGGTTTCGAGGTCCTTGACGACCTGGTCGGGGACCCAGCCGGCGCGGATGCGCAGGGGTTCGCGGATGCCCTCTCCCCAGACGTAGCCGACGCCGGCTTCGGATTCGGTGATGCGGTTGGCCCAGGCTCCGCGTTCGTAGGCGTGCTCTCCCAGCACCATGCTCACGTGCGACTTGGCTGTGACCCGCAGACAGATCCGGCGGGGGAACAGTTCACGGACGGGGACGGTGTCTTTGGTGGGTTCTTGGACATAGCCCCGCACGGTGAACCCGAGCGCCCGACCCTGAGTCGTCAGCAGCGCGATCTTTTCGGTGATCGCGTCGCGGGTCTTGCGGTCGGTGTATTTCGTCAGTGCTCCAATCTCATCGAACTCCAGAATTTCCAGTGGATAGTCGGTGCTGATCGGGACAGTGCGGACCTGACCGGCGAAGAGAGCTTTCCGGGCCTCCATCCCGTCGAGGAGGTCATCGAGCACATCCAGGGCTTGGCGACCAGTGACGGCATAGCGGTGGAAAATCCCCCGCCCGTAAGCCAGTTCCATGCCCTGACGACGCTCACTGAAGTTCCCTAGACCTGCTCACTGAAATTCCCTACCCGTGGGACGGGCTGATCGGCGTGTCGCTGATCGGTTGGAGGGGGTCCCTTCGAGGCTCCGGCTGCCAGGC
>JAHEXI010000024.1:11958-52830 GCA_023252195.1 Pseudonocardiales bacterium | reverse complement strand
ACCGCCGCCGGCGACACTCCACCCTCGGATACTTGACACCCCTCGAATACGAGCTAGGATATAGGGAACTAACCGACCTGGCAGCCTAAATCGGTGTCAATAAAATCGGGAACACTCCACAGGTCATGGGCGAACCGTCGGGATGTGCTTAGTGTCTGGTGGATTCGGGGCCAGGCGTTGATTGCATCGGTGGTCAGGAGCAGGTGAGCTGCGGCCACGGACAGGCGCATGGCGGTGTCGTTGGTCTCATCGATGGTGAGGACCTGCTCAGCACGCCGCCTACATCACCAACGAGGTCGGCAACACCGTGACACCCCCGGCACACCCATTCCCGTCGGCACTAGCCCGGTCGAGATCGCATTCCGGTGATTGCCGGTGGGTGGGGCCAACGACCCCCCGACCCCTTCTCAGTGTGCGGACCGCCACACCGCGTTCGCCGAGGTTGGTGCCCATGTCGATCAGATCGCGCGGGCTGCCCCCTGGGTGAACCCGGCATGGGGCTGATAAAGCTCCACCCGCAGCTCGCCCACTCCACCGGCAGTTCCTCGACATCCACGCCTCGAAGCGTAGTGAACAGATCCCTCCTCGACCTACGCCGTGCCAGCAGCCCGATCAGGCACCGGGGTCCACCGCGGACACCAACCCTAACTTGACCCTGATCCTGGGCAGCGCCTGACGTCTGGTTGGGGTACACCCCAGCCAGACAATCCGCAGATCGTCCACACGAAACTGAGGCGGGGATGGGCGCAATGGCGTACGCCATTGCGCCGGACGGCGTAGTTACCCGATGCTCGGCGCGTCCAGCAGCGCACTGGGCGCCGTCAGGCAACCAACTCTCTCAGATCCAGCTCAGGCACCGGCTCAGTTCCCTAGTGTCCAGGTCCCTCGGTAACGCTCCTCTTACGAACCGCTGCGCACAGGAAGAAACTGCCATGTCCAACAACTGGTTGGGCGCCGTTGCGCTCGTCGGCGCCAGCGCGCTACTAGCCGGCTGCGGCAACTCACAGTCGAACCCGGCGTCGAGTGGTTCGGCCCCTACCTCGGTCCAGGCCGCGCCGGCGAACTGCGATCCCGCGGTGAACGTCAACGTCGTCAACGATGCTTACGACCAGACCAGCGTCAATCTTGATGCTGGAAACACGTTGTTGGTCATGAACAAGACCAACAACACCTTCACGTTGGTGACCAAGCCCGACGACGGGTTGCGCTACATGGTGCTTGATCCCCAGGAGATGGAACACGTTCCGTTCACCAAGCCCGGTAGCTACGTGCTGTCCAGCAAGGAGCACCGCGCCACGGCGCTGACGGTCAACGTCTCTGCTACCCAGCGCTACACCTGTGGCGAGCAAGCCGTGGCGGAGATCCACTTCGGGGCGCACCACGCCTTCGGTCCCCAGGACGTCACCGTCAACAAGGGTGAAAGCATCCAGATCGACAACGACACGAAACAGACGATCACCGTCGACAGTACCCCAGACCTGGGCATGGGAATGGGTCACCAGCTCTACCACCCGGGCGAACACCAAACGCTGCTGTTCAACGACAACGGCACCTACACGTTCCGGGTGGAAGGGCCTCCTGGACAGACGCTGCGAGTCAACGTCGCTGACACCGACGCCAAGTAGCCCATCAGTGGCCTAAACTTCCTCCCATTTGTTTCACTCTCCCACACTCAGCACCGTCGCTGGCATCCGCCTCGACGAGCGAATAAACGCCTCAGCGGCCGGCGTCAGCGTGAAAATGCGGCCGACGTCAGCGTGAAATAATGAATCAGCTCCTCACGGGTGAGCTCGGGGAACCCCTGCAGCCGCGCCAGCTCTCACCGAGAACACATCGCGGGTCGACACCAGACCTCCCAAGCTGTCAACACAACCACCACCGCCGGTCGCACCCTAAACCCAACCGCGCACCTGGCCCCTCCGCCGAGCTCTGGCGTTGTTTTTGCACCGGATTGGCCCTGATAGGCGCGGTGGGTTGGTCCGCGGTGGCGGCAGCACGGTTGGGGTCGGGGTGTGTCTTGTACTCCTAGATGTGGCTGCGGTCGCTTGGTATGGCGCAGACCGACCATGCACCGATGCACCGCGTCATCACCACTCGCTGAGCCACAGCGATCTGTTGCTGTCGGACAGCCTTGGCGGGACCACCCGCACCACTGCTGATGTACCAGGTCAATAACATCAACCGCAGACCACCATAGAAACCGTTACCAGCGTCGCCGGCCCGGCTGCCGTCAGATTCTAGCGAGGCTACGCCGGATCAATATCGTCATTTACCTTCGGCTTCCCGACAATGAAAACGCCTACCCAGTTGACGAACAGTCTCCCCTGGCACCGTGCCTCCCGCACCCACCTGCGGTGCAATGAAAGTAATCCCGGAGTAGCTCCTCACTGCGGCTCCGCTTCTGACTTAAGGCGCGACCTCGACTGAGGCTTCCACCCGAACCGCCAAAACAAAGAATCCTATTGGGAGATGGTCACAGACCCGCCAATATGAGAATCCTGGTTGGCTGGCTGCGTCTAACGGTCTGTTTTGGCGCTAACCGGTCCAGTAACGGACCGAAACCTCCACACGTTAGCCCGTTCGGCTGAGATGATCTTCAGCTACCGGGTACGGCCTTAAGCTGGGAGTAATGAGCCAAAAATGATCATCACTATAAGGGTGACGCCCGCTGTCAGCTCGCGACATCAATCGCTGAATCTGGTCGAATTCAGTGCCGTCTGGCGCGTCCCTACCTCACCTCGGCGACGGATTGCACATCATTGGATCGATGAGTGTTGTTCCCGCGCTACCGTTTACCAACACCTTCGCTCAGTCAGGGCTGGAACCGCGTAGCGGGACCGTCCGGACCGGCGTCCATATGAGGACCTGAGACCTCATGGCGGACTTGAGAGCCGGCCGTTTTCCGGCTTACCAACCCAGGTGTACGCGCTATCAGTCAGGGCGGGGTATCGATGACATCAAGAGATTGGAGAGAGCACGGCCCATGGGTAACATTGTTAGTCTTCTGTTGTTTGTGCTACCGCTGGGTCTGGACACGTTCGCGATCGCCGCTGCGGTGGGTGCGAGCCAGCCGTCCGACCAGGTTCGGTGGAGGATCTCAGCGGTCTTCGCCATTTTCGAAGGGGGTATGCCATTGGTGGGCCTCGCTCTTGGCGCATCCCTGGGACATGCGATCGGAAGCGTCGCCGACTACCTCTCCGGTGGCCTGCTCGTGGTACTCGGCGGCTACCTATGGTGGGCCGACAGTCAAGACGACGACGATGATGGCGACGAGATGGCGACGGCACGGCGACTCACCAGCGCACGTGGTCTCGCTCTCGCCGGGCTCGCACTATCGATCAGCCTCGACGAGCTGGCGATCGGTTTCAGCCTCGGCCTCGGCGCCGGCCTCACCATACCTACCACCATCATTGCCGTCGTCGCACTCCAAACAGTGGTCGTCTCCCAACTAGGTCTGTCTTTCGGCGTCCGGATCAGCGGACGCATGCGTGAGTGCGTCGAACGCTTCGCCAGCCCCATGCTGGTCATTCTTGGCGTCTATCTGCTGACCGAAGCGCTCATCCGGATCAGCCTGATCACCGCACGCGACGCCGTAGCCGCCAGCATCCTCGTGCTCATCCTGGGTGCGGTCCCCCTCTACCTGAGCCGCCAGACCCGATCCCAGACACCTCCGGCTATGCCACCGCAGGTTCCACAGCAAAACGCACTGGCCGGCACCGGCGACCCGACTCAACGACGTGGCGGGCACCGTGACTTTCTGACCGAGGTACAAGAGACGTCGGACCATCGTCAGCTTCGGGTCTGGTCACCGGCGACATCGAGAATGTCCGAATAACGGTGTACTGGTCACGGTGGGTTGACGACCCACGTCACGTTGGTGCTAAATTAGGCAAGCCTAACCTAATAATTGAGTGAGGGAGTTGTGACACAAGTCGCGGTAAGCACTGCAGCGCCTGCTAGAGCGGTCGACACGCGCTACGAGCCGCATCCACTGGCCACGTCGGTGACGGCGGTGGACCGTGCGGTGACGTCGCTGTCCTTCCGAACGCTGAATGTCACCGGTTCCCACTGGCCCAACGCCCCATGGATTGGGTGTGAGCACGCCTTATCCGATCCGGCTTTCTTCCCCTGGTGGCGGCGGGCGCTCGGGCGACAGCTAGCCCAACAGCACGCCCTGATGTCAGAGAAGGCTCTCGTCCCGGACAAGACCACGGCAGGGTATGTGTTGCAGCGTTATTTGGTAATCCCCAGTTATCTGGGTGGGTTGCTGTTCCACTCTGCTCGACGGGTGCCCTCCCTGGTGCCGCGGCAGATGGGCTTCCGGCTCGACTTCGCGGCGCTACACCAGATCGTGCTGCGCCCAGGTCGGTTCTGGTGCTTACCCGGTGATCCCCACGCGGGGCACCCCGACGCGATGCCTGTGCCCGACGAGGCGGCGTTGGGTGCGGTGTTGCGTCTGCAGGTCATCGCGCACGCGACCCGGTTCCTCGCGGTCTACGACCCACAGGTACGTTTGGGACGCCGCACCCAATGGGCAGCGGTCACTGACACGCTGGACAAAGCACTGTTGCTGGCGGGGTGCTCGTTCGGGTCACCAAAAGCCGGTGCAGCAGACGCGCGCCTAGTACTCGCCGACGGAGAAAAGCCGCTCACATCAGCCTCAACAATCTGCCAGATAACCGACGACCGTGGACGCACACACTGGACCCGTCGACGCAGCTCATGTTGCTTTTCCTATGCACTGCCCGGGATCGAACATCCCTGCGCCAGCTGCCCACGAGTCAACGACACCCAACGAACCCACATCCTAGCCACACTCAACCCAGCCTAAACCTGGATCTGTAGACGAATGGTCACCGATGACCGATTTGCGAAATGTGGACTTCCGGGCCTGGTGGCTGCGCTGACCCTGACGTTGCTGGTTGCTGCCTGCGGCGCGCCGACGCCGTCGCCTTCTCGCTCTGGATCGGCGCCGGTAGCGGCCGTGCCGGCGGGCCTGGTGGCCACGCCGGTGACGGTGCCGGCCGGGTACGGCGCGCCGTTTGACACGCCCCGATCGGTGCTCGTCCCGCCGGGCTGGCGCATGTCGGTGTGGGCGCGGCTGCCTGACCCGCGGTTGGCGGCATGGACCCCGGATGGGGCGCTGCTGGTGTCGATGCCCGGTGATGGCGAGGTGGTGCGGCTGACCCCGACCCCGGCGGGCACCGCGTTGTCCTCGGTGCTGATCAGCGGTCTGGACCAGCCGCACGGGCTGGCGTTGGCCGGGTCGACGCTGTATGTCGCGCAGAGCAATCGGGTGGACGCCTTCGATTACGCCGGCGGGCGGGTCTCGACGCCGCGGCCGATGGTCACCGACCTGCCCGATGCCAAAAGCCCCGATCTGCACGGCGCCTTCGCGCACGCGCTTAAGAGCGTCGCTGTCGGCCGCGACGGCGCCGTCTACGTCTCGGTGGGTTCCACTGCCAACATTTCCCTCGCCGACCGGACCGCCACCCCGCCGCGGGCGTCGATCCTGCGGGTAGCGCCCGGTGGTGGCCCGCCGCGGGAGTTCACCGCCGGGGTCCGCAACGGCACCGGGCTGGCGATCGGGCCGGACGGCGCGATGTGGACCGCGGTCAACGAGCGGGACGACATCGAATACCCGTTCGACCGGCCATACGGCTCGGATGACGCGCCCGTCCAGGGCAAGGTCGTCCCCGGCTACGTCCGCGACCATCCCGCCGAGGCCATCGCCCGGCTGACCCCCGGCCGCGACCTCGGCTGGCCCTACTGCAACCCCGACCCCGACACCGAACCGGGGCTCGCCGGATCCCCGCGCAACTACGCCGGCATGCGGTTCACCCGCGACCAGCAAACCAATCCCGACGGCAGCAAGCTGGACTGCTCGCGGCTCGCGCCGGTCGAGCAGGGCATCGGCGCGCACTCCGCCCCGCTCGGGCTGAGCTTCACCACCAGCGCCCTACCCAACGGCTGGGGTGCCGGCGCCCTGATCGGAGTGCACGGCTCGTGGGACCGCACCCCGCCGCGCGCCCCGGAGGTCTCCTTCTACCCCTGGGTCAACGGCACCCTCGGCCCGCAGCGCACCCTGGTCGGCGGCTTCCAGGCCCCGGACGGCTCCCGGTGGGGCCGGCCCGTCGCCGCAGTACAGGGCCCCGACGGAGCGGTCTACATCACCGACGACGACGCCGGGGCCGTCTACCGACTGGCCCCACCCGGCCGGTGATGCCCAGGGGCGGAACTCGCAACGCCACGTACCGGATCGTCTCAGCGAGGTGAAGACGGCTGACGTCCCGGACTGCCACTACAGTGTGGCTCAGTAGAGCATGAGCACCGCCCCGGCACATTAGCCTGAAAAGCCACCTAACTCACAGTAGTATTAGCAGGTCAGACGTGGCGCCCCCGGCAGGATTCGAACCTGCGCCACCGCCTCCGGAGGGCGGTGCTCTATCCCCTGAGCTACGGGGGCATGCCGCGGGTGAGCTTACCGGTACGGACTACGCACGCCCAAGCCAGGCGGTGCTCAGCGCGGCGCTGGTAGCGGCTGCGCCCCGCGCTGGGCGATCAGCTGGGCCAGGTAGTCACTTTCGGCGCCCTGGGAAACGACGATCTTCTCAGCCAGGTTGCGAACCTGGGCGCTCTCGGCGTGCCCGGCGGCGTACTGGGCCATCGGCGTGCCACCCTGGTGGTGCCGCAGCATCAGCTGCAGGAACAGCACGTCCAATGGGCCACCACTTGCTGCCTGAAGCTGTTGCAGATCAGCCGTAGACGCCATCCCCGGCATCGTTGCCACCCCGGCAGTGCCCGGTCCGGTGTCGTGGGCCATCCCCGGCATCGACGAAATATCAGCCATCCAGGTCATGTACCGGCCTGTGGGCAAGGGTGCGGCGTTCCACAGACTCAGCCAGCCCTGCATCTGACCGATCTGCTGCAGCTGGTTGGTCTCGATGTCGAAGGCGATCAAGCGGATCGCCGGGTCGGTGCTGCGATCCCGCGCCAGACCGGCCATCAGCACCGCCTGGCGGTGGTGCACCGACATGTCCTGGGCGAAGCCGACGTCCACCGCACCGCCCTTGAGCTGCGCCGACCCACCCGTGAGAAACATCCCCAGCGCCGCCCCGAGCAGCAGCACCGCGAGCAACGCACCGGCGCGCACAAACCAGCGGATCCAGCGCGCTTGCGGCTGCGTGGCGACATCAGGGCTGGTCTGGGTCATCCCGCCAGGATCGGTCTCGGTGGACGTCTGCTCCATCGCGTGGTTCACCCACCTGCGGGTAGGCCGGGTGTCGACTGCGTCCCACCCGGCGCCGCCCCGGTGCTGGGTGCGACGCCGCGACCGCCGCCGTAGTTCATCGGGATCGCGTCCGGACCGGGCGGCGCGGCGACGAACGGTGGCGGCTTCGCCGGATCGAACAGGCCAGGGAGTTCGTCGCAGCTGGCGCCGACCTCGGGGTAGGTGTACTGGTTGAGCCGCAGCGACTGGATGAACTGATCGATCCGCTTGTCGGCGGGGTTGGTCAGCTTGAGTTGGTGTCCCCACGACTGCAGGGAGATCGGCGAGTCCAGCCCCGGGTAGGGCGACAGCATGAGGTAGTTCGAACCCTGCACCCGGTCCTGCAGCGACTGCAGCGCCGGCCCGTTGATCTTGGCTGGGTTGTAGGCGATCCACACCGCGCCGTGTTCGAGGGCGTGAACCATGTTCTCGTTGCGCACGGCCGTCGAATAGACCACGCCGTTGCAGGCGGCCCAGGTCGCGTCGTGCGGACCACCGAAGGGCGGGCTGTGATCGTAGGCGACCCGCTTGTCTGCGCCGATGTGCCCGCGGTTGGCCGCCCCGTAGTTATGGATGACGATCCCCTTGATGTGAGTCGAGGGGTCCTTGTCGCTGGCGGAGGGAGTGTAGGCGCGACGGTCCTCATACTGCAAGTACAGGTAGCCGAAGATGCCGACTGCGAACACGAGGACGGTCAGCACCGCCACTAGCGTGCCCCATGGCCTCGGCTTGGTCGCCGTTACCACCGAACGGGCGTTGCGCACCGCTTTGCTGCTCTTGCCACTGGGCATTGGTCCTCGGTTTTGATTCACCTGTTCACTCACATGGGGGTCTGCTGCCCGACCGCGGCGTCAGTCTAGGGATTGCCCGTCAAGGGCCCGTGAGCCCGGGTGTCCACACTGGTTCGCCGGCTGGGCGCGACACCTCACCTAGACTCGCAGGCGTGACTCCCGCTGCGCTCGCCGACCTGGTCCGGTCCGTCGCCCACGACGTGCTGACCGGCCGCGGCCTGGACCCCGTCGTGCTTCCGGCGACGGTGACCGTCGAACGTCCGCGCGTACCCGAACACGGTGACTACGCGACTAATGTGGCGTTGCAGACCGGGACGAGAGCCGGAGTGCCACCGCGCGAGCTCGCCGGCTGGCTGGCGCACGCGCTGGCGCAGCGCCACGGACTGCGTTCTGTGGAGGTCGCCGGGCCCGGTTTCCTCAACCTGCGGCTGGCGGCCGGCGCTCAGGGCGACATCGTCGCGCAGGTGATCGCGGCAGGGGAGCGCTTCGGTGCTGTTCAAGGGCGGCCTACCCGCCGGTTCGCCGGCGTCGAAGAGCTACCACCCGTGCGCGACGCGCAGTACGTGCACGCCCGGCTGGCCGCGCTGGCCCGCAACGCTGCTGACCTTGGGCTCACCCACCAGGGCGCCCAGCTCGACTTGCTCGAACATGAGCGGGAGGGGGAGCTGATCCGAACGCTGGGAGAGTTCCCGCGCATCGTGGCAGCGACAGCGTCGGGGACTGCGGATCTCCGCGAGCCGCACCGGGTGGTTCGTTACCTGGAGCAGCTGGTCAACGCCTATCACCGGTTCGACGGTACCTGCCGGGTACTGCCGATGGGCGATGAGCAACCGGGGCCGCGCCACGCCGCCCGGCTGGCGCTGTGCGAGGCGACCCGGCAGGTGCTGGCCAACGGCCTCGGCCTGCTCGGGGCCTGTGCACCGGACCGGCTGTGAGAGCGCACCCGGCCGGCCCGCGCCATGCCGACGTGCTGGCCCGGTCCTCCACCGCGGGTCCGTGCCCGACCGGCGCCGCCGAGCTGCATGCGCTGCACCCAGCGGTGTGGCCGCGTGGGGCGCACCGCGGTGACGATGGCGCGGTGCGGCTGGCCGGTGTGGAGGTCGGCGAGCTCGCTGAGATCTATGGCACCCCACTGTTCGTGGTGGACGAGGCGGACTTCCGGGCTCGTTGCGCCGACCATGCTTCCGCCTTCGGCGCCCCCGAGCGGGTGCACTATGCGGCCAAGGCCTTCCTGTGCTCCGAGGTCGCTCGCTGGGTGGCTGAACAGGGCCTGAGCCTGGATGTGTGCACCGGCACCGAGCTCGCCGTCGCATTGCATGCGGGTTTCCCCGCCCATCGGATCGCGATGCACGGCAACAACAAGTCTTCCGACGAGTTGGCTGCCGCCGTCACGGCCGGAGTCGGTGCAGTGGTGCTCGACTCCTTCCTGGAGATCGCCCGGCTGGACGACATCGCGCGTCGCCACGGTGTCATCCAGCCGGTGCTGATCCGGGTGACTGTCGGCGTCGAGGCGCACACCCACGAGTTCATCGCCACCGCGCACGAAGACCAGAAATTCGGGTTCTCGCTGGCCGCCGGGGACGCCGCCGAAGCCGTCCGCCGGGTACTCAAATCCGAAAGCCTGCGCCTGGTGGGGCTGCACAGCCACATCGGCTCGCAGATCTTCGACGCCGACGGCTTCGAGCTCGCGGCACACCGGATGGTCGATCTGCTCGCGGCGATCCGAGACGAGCACGGGCCCGACGCCTTCTCCGATCTGTCCATCTTGGATCTTGGTGGTGGGTTGGGCATCGCCTACACCGCAGACGACGATCCGCCGCCACCGACGATGCTGGCCGCGCATCTGCGGACCATCGTGGACGCCCGGTGTCGGGCGTCCGGCCTGCCCACCCCGGAACTGGTCGTGGAGCCGGGCCGCGCGATCGCCGGACCCGGCACGGTGACCCTGTACGAGGTGGGCACGACGAAGGACATCACCGTGGTGGCATCCACCCAGCGACGTTACGTCTCGGTGGACGGTGGGATGAGTGACAACGTGCGCACTGCGCTCTATGACGCGAGCTACGACTGCCGGTTGGTGTCGCGCCGTTCCGAGGCGCGACCCGCGCTGTCCCGGGTGGTCGGCAAGCATTGTGAGACCGGTGACGTGGTCGTCCGGGACTGCTGGCTGCCCGACGATCTGGCCCCGGGCGACCTGGTGGCCGTCGCCAGCACCGGCGCGTACTGCTACTCGATGTCCAGCCGGTACAACCTGGTGCCGCGCCCGGCGGTCGTTGCGGTGCGCGACGGCTCCCACCGGCTGCTGCTGCGCCGGGAGACGTTGGCCGATCTGCTGTCCCTGGAGGTCTCGTGAGCAGACCCATTGGCGTTGCACTGTTGGGTTGCGGCACCGTCGGGCGCGAGGTGCTACGGCTGCTCACCGATCAGTCCGACGAACTCTCCGCGCGGGTCGGTGCGGCGGTGCAGCTGGTCGGGGTCGCGGTGCGACGCCCGCGACGCCATCCCGAGGTGCCCACCGAACTGCTCACCACCGACGCCGCCGAGCTGATCAACCGCGACGACGTCGACGTCGTGATCGAGGTGATCGGTGGCATCGAACCGGCTCGGCCGCTGCTGCTCGCGGCGCTGCGCGCCGGGCGCGGCGTCGTCACCGCGAACAAGGCGCTGCTCGCCGAGTGCGGACCGGAGCTGTACGCCGCAGCCGACGCCGCCGGCGCCGACCTGTATTTCGAGGCGGCGGTAGCCGGGGCGATCCCGCTGTTGCGCCCGCTGCGGGAGTCGTTGGCCGGGGACCGGATCACTCGCGTCACCGGCATCGTCAACGGCACGACCAACTTCATCCTGTCCGCCATGGACAGCTCCGGGGCCGGCTATGCGGAGACGCTGGAGCAGGCCAGCGCCCTGGGCTACGCCGAGGCCGATCCGACCGCGGACGTGGACGGCTACGATGCCGCCTCCAAAGCCGCCATCCTCGCGTCGCTGGCCTTTCACACCCGTGTGACCAGCGCCGACGTCTACCGGGAGGGCATCGCTGAGGTCTCCGCCGCCGACATTCTCGCCGCCCGGCAGCTCGGTCGCACGGTCAAACTGCTGGCCATCTGTGAGCGGGTCGTCGACTCAAGTGGTGCCGAGTCGGTTTCGGCCAGGGTCTACCCGGCGATGATTTCCCGCTCGCACCCGCTGGCCACCGTGGCAGGTGCCTACAACGCGGTGTTCGTCGAGGCGGACGCCGCCGGTGCGCTGATGTTCTACGGGCAGGGCGCCGGCGGCGCACCGACCGCCAGCGCGGTGCTCGGCGACCTGGTGGCCGTCGCTCGTAACCGGGTGGCGGGCGGTTACGGGCCGCGCGAGTCTGCCTACGCCGACCTGCCGATTCAGCCCATGGGAGACACCCCGACCGCCTATCACGTCAGTCTCGAGGTGGTCGACCGCCCGGGGGTGCTGGCGCAGGTGGCGCAGGTCTTCGCCGACCACGAGGTGTCCATCATGGCGGTGCGCCAGACCGGTCGCACCCCTGACCACGTGCCGGCCTGCGGTGCCGGGGCGAACCTGGTGATCGTTACCCACTGCGCGCCGGATGCCGCGCTGCGCTCCACAGTGGACAAGCTGGCCGGGCTGGACGCGGTTCGCGACGTGGTCAGCGTGATGCGGGTAGAGGGTGAGGTCACGTGATACTGCAGGTGGCGGCCGGCCGAGCGTGGCCAGGAGTGATCGAGGCCTACCCGGACCGGATCCAGGTCAGCCCCGGCGCCCGAGTGGTGACTCTGCAGGAGGGCGGCACCCCATTGCTGCCCGCTCCCGTGCTGTCGGCCCGCACCGGTTGCGAGGTGCTACTCAAGGTCGAAGGCGCGAATCCCACCGGCTCTTTCAAGGACCGCGGGATGACGATGGCGGTCACCGAAGCGCTGGCCCGCGGTGCCGAAGCAGTGCTGTGCGCCTCGACCGGCAATACCGCCGCCTCAGCCGCCGCCTACGCGGCCCGAGCCGGGATCCCCTGCGCCGTGCTGGTACCCCGGGGCAAGATAGCGCTGGGCAAGCTCGCCCAGGCCACCGTCTATGGCGCCCGGATTCTCGCCGTGGACGGCAACTTCGACGACTGCCTGGAACTGGCCCGCAAGACCGCCGCCGACTACCCGGTGACCGCGCTGGTCAACTCGGTGAACCCGGTTCGGCTGCAGGGGCAGAAAAGCGCCGCGTTCGAGGTCTGTGACGTGCTCGGCCGAGCCCCGGACGTGCACTGCCTGCCGGTCGGCAACGCAGGGAACATCACCGCCTACTGGATGGGTTACACGGAATACCACACCGACGCGGTGGTGGCCGGTCGGCCCCGGATGTTCGGCTTCCAGGCCGCTGGTGCCGCTCCACTGGTGCACGGCGCGCCGGTACTGAACCCGGACACCATTGCCACCGCTATCCGGGTCGGGAACCCGGCGTCCTGGCACGCGGCGATGCGCGCCCGCGACGAGTCCGGTGGGCTGTTCGAGGCGGTCACCGACGAGCAGATCCTCACCGCATACCGGTTGCTGGCCGGCCAGGAAGGGGTGTTCGTCGAACCGTCCTCGGCCACCTCGGTGGCGGGATTGTTACGCGTTGTCGAGGACGGTCGGCTGCCTGCCGGTTCGCTGGTGGTCTGCACGGTCACCGGGCACGGCCTGAAGGATCCCGACACCGCGCTGCGCGACGCGCCCGAGCCCGAACCCACCCCAGTCGACCCGGCCGCGGTGGCCGCCGCGCTGGATCTTGCTTGACCATGCACAGCGCTGCTGTTCCCGAACTCCACAGCAGAGCTGTCCAGCGTCGCCCGAACAGCGCTGCTGTGGAGTTCGGGAGGCTCAGAGCGGCCGAGGTCGGGCAGCCGGGGGCTGATTGATGAGCGTGCTGCGGGTGCGGGTGCCTGCGTCCACGGCCAACCTCGGACCGGGCTTTGATGCCGTTGGGTTGGCGCTGGCGCTGTACGACGATCTCGAGGTGACGCCGGTGGCGTCGGGTCTCCGAGTCGAGGTGCATGGCGAGGGCGCGGGGCAGGTGCCCACCGACGAAGACAACCTCGTGGTCCGCGCGCTGCGAGCGGCGTGCAAGCAGTGTGGTTACCGGCCGGACGGTTTGGTGCTGCGGTGCCACAACGCCATCCCGCACTCCCGAGGATTGGGCTCCTCAGCGGCGGCTGCCGTCGCCGGGGTGCTGGCTGGTTATGCGCTTGCGGGAATGCAACCGGACGAGGCGGCGTTGGACCTCGCAGCAGGGTTCGACGGGCATGCCGATAATGCCGGCGCCAGCCTGCTGGGCGGTTTGGTGATTTCTTGGCGTGACGAGCAGTCCTTCCGGGCTGTTCGCCTGGAGCCCCATCCGAGGCTGGCGCCGGTGCTGCTGGTGCCAGCGCAGACGTCCGCCACCAAGGTCACCCGCGGGCTGCTACCTGCCGAGGTGCCCCACGCCGATGCGGCGTTCACCGCCGGACGAGCCGCATTGCTCGTCCACGCGTTGACGGCCGCGCCGCACCTTCTGCTGGTCGCCACCGAGGACCGATTGCACCAGTGTTACCGGCGGCCCGCCTACCCGGCGACGGGTCGGTTGGTCGACGCGTTGCGCGCGGCTGGGGTTCCTGCCGCGGTGTCGGGTGCTGGGCCGACGGTGCTCGCGTTGCCGGCCAGCGGCGAGGCATTGACCGTGGTGAATACCGCGGGTTTCACCCAGCTTCCACTCGACGTCGCCCGCGTTGGTGCCGGTGTCGAGTGGGGATGATCCACCCATCCGCGGACCTGTTGTTGCCGCGATGGCGCTGGACCGATAGTCTCAGTGGCGTTCAGACACCGTGTGCACGGGCGCCGGTGCCGCGTTCGGGTTCCTCTCACCCGGGCAATTAATCTCCCGCCCTCCAGTTACGTGGTAGCGGGAAGGCTGGCACCCAGGCTCTTGCCACAGCTGAACATGTCCCGTGCCGGTCGGCTCGAACCGATGGTTTTGGGTACGCGAGCCCCCGCACCGGATCAGGCGCCGTCCGCATACCGCCGGACGGCGAACAGGCTGGCCCGAGCTACGTCCCGGGTCGGTTAGGAAGGACCTGCGTGAGCGATATCAACTTGTTGGGCAGCGACGTTGTTGCTGCGGAATCTACGGACCAGCGCCCAGCCGACGAGGCTGGCAGTGCTGCCCCGTCTTCGGGCAACGGGGCGGCGCCGCGGCGCCGTGCCGGGTTGTCTGGAATGGTGATGGTGGAGTTGCGCCAGATGGCTGGCCAGCTGGGCATCTCCAACATCACCGGTATGCGTAAGAATGACCTGATCTCGGCGATCAAGGAGCGCCAGGGCACCGTCCCCGGGCAGCGGCGTGCGTCTGCTGAGCAGCTCCCGCTCGACGGTCCGGTAGCCCACACCGCCAGCCGAACGAGTGGCCGGACCGCTCAGGTAGATGCCCAGACAGGTCCGCCAACGGTTCAACCCGATGCTCCGGCAGTGGAGCAGCATGCCCCCGCCGTCGCATCGAGTCGGCCTGAGTCGGGTCCCGTTGAGTCACGCCCTGTTGAGTCGCTGACCACCGTTGAGTCGCAGACTCCGGACCAGCAAGATCAGGGTCGCCAAGATCAGCCTCAGCAAGGTCGTGATCAGCAAGGGGGTCAGCCGGACGGGGACACCGACGGCGCTGACCGGTCCCGCAACCGGCGGCGACGTCCGGTCCGCGGCGGTGAGGTAACTCGCCCCCAGGGCAACCAGACCCAGGGCAACCAGACCCAGGGCAACCAGACCCAGGGCAACCAGACCCAGGGCAACCAGACCCAGGGCAACCAGACCCAGGGCAACCAGACCCAGGGCAACCAGACCCAGGGCAACCAGACCCAGGGTGATCAAACCCAGGGTGATCAAACCCAGGGTGATCAAACCCAGGGTGATCAAACCCAGGCTGATCAGGCACCGAGCGGGCCCAACGTCAGCCAGAACGCGAGCCAGCAGGTCAGCCAGAATGCGGCTGGCCAGAGCCAGAATGGTCCGCGCGGTGACGACGATGACGAGGCGGGCCGCCGGCGTGGCCGCCGGTTCCGTGACCGCAACCGGCGCAACCGCAATGACCGCGGCCCCGACCGTGGCGCCGACCGCGGCCCAGACCGCAGCAGCGACCGCCGAGACGGTGGTGAGCTAGAGGTCCGCGAGGACGACGTGTTGTTGCCCGTCGCGGGAATCCTCGACGTGCTCGACAACTACGCGTTCGTCCGCACATCAGGTTACCTCTCCGGGCCCAATGACGTGTACGTGTCGCTGTCGCTGGTCCGCAAGTACTGGTTGCGCCGCGGTGACGCGATCACCGGCGCGGTGCGCCAGCCTCGCGATGGTGAGCAGCAGCGGCAGAAGTTCAACCCGTTGGTCCGGGTCGACAGCATCAACGGTTTGGACGTCGAGCAGGCCAAACAGCGCCCGGAGTTCACCAAGCTGACCCCGCTGTACCCCAACGAGCGGTTGCGGCTGGAGACCGAGCAGCACATCATGACCACCCGGGTGATCGACCTGGTCGCGCCGATCGGCAAGGGTCAGCGGGCGTTGATCGTCTCGCCACCCAAGGCGGGCAAGACGATGATCCTGCAGGCGATCGCCAACGCGATCACCACGAACAACCCGGAATGCCACCTCATGGTCGTGCTCGTCGACGAGCGGCCAGAAGAGGTCACCGACATGCAGCGTTCGGTGAAGGGTGAGGTCATCGCCTCGACCTTCGACCGGCCGCCGTCGGATCACACCACTATCTCGGAGCTGGCCATCGAGCGGGCCAAGCGGCTGGTGGAGATGGGTCACGACGTGGTCGTGCTGCTGGACTCCATCACTCGGCTGGGCCGGGCCTACAACCTGGCAGCGCCGGCATCCGGCCGGATCCTGTCCGGTGGGGTGGACTCCACCGCACTGTACCCGCCGAAGCGATTCTTGGGCGCGGCCCGCAACATCGAGGATGGTGGCTCGCTGACCATCTTCGCGACCGCGCTGGTCGAGACCGGGTCGACGATGGACACGGTGATCTTCGAGGAGTTCAAGGGAACCGGCAACGCCGAGCTCAAGCTCGACCGCAAGATCGCCGACAAGCGGATCTTCCCGGCCATCGACGTCAACCCCTCCGGCACCCGCAAGGAGGAGCTCCTGCTGTCCCCGGACGAGCTGGCCATCTACCACAAGCTGCGGCGAGTGCTGTCCGGACTGGAGTCTCAGCAGGCCATCGATCTGCTGCTGGCCCAGCTGCGCAAAACCCGCACCAACATCGAGTTCCTGATGCAGGTCTCGAAGTCGACAGCCGGCAACGGCGCCGACTGAAAGGGCAGCTCGGGCACCGTAGCGGCGGTTGCGCCGACCTTGATCAGGTCACCGCGCTAGCTCTGCTCAACTACGGCCACTACACCTCGATGCGGGTCGATGGCCACCGAGTGCGGGGTCTGGCCCTGCACCTGGAACGCCTGATGCGGGACTGCCGCCGGATCTTCGATGCTGATCTGGACCCCGACCGGGTCCGGCATCTCGTCCGGCGCGCTCTGGCTGAAACCGCCGGATCGGTCGTGGTCCGGGTGACCGTGTTCGACCCCGATCTCGAACTCGGGCGCCCCGGAGCGGACGCCGCGCCGCAGCTGTTGGTCACCACCCGGCCGGCCGCGATGGCACCGTTGCCTCCGTTGCGTCTGCAGTCAGCCCCGCATTGCCGGGAGCTGCCCGAGGTCAAACATGTCGGGCTGTTCGGCGCGCTTCGGTGGCGGCGGGTCGCGCAGCGCAATGGCTTTGACGACGCGCTGTTCATCGACGCCGCGGCGGCGATCTCCGAAGCGACCACATCGAACATCGGTTTCGTTGCCGGGGATCGGATCGTCTGGCCCCAGGCGGACTGCCTTGCCGGCGTCACCATGAGACTGATCAACGAGGCTCGGCAGGCCCATGCCACCACCGCGCCGATCACTCTGAGCGACCTAGCCGGCGTGGACGCGGTGTTCGCCACGAACGCCGCAGTCGGCGTCCGTTCCGTCAGCGCTGTCGACGGTATCCAGTGGGCGCATGAGCATCCGGTGCTGGATATTTTGCGCAGGCAGTACGCGGATATCCCGTCCGAGCTGTTGTGAATCTTCAGGTCAAACAGCCGGGAACATCGCAGCACGGCTGACGGTTTACACTGTCACGGCTCACTGCCTGCCATCGGCGAGCCAGTGCACCGTCCGGTTCCGGTTCACCCCGCGCACACGATCACGGGGACCCGGCGGCCATGAAGAGAGGACTTCCATGAAGCAGGGCATCCACCCGGAGTATGTCGAGACGCAGGTCACCTGCGGTTGTGGCAACTCCTTCGTTACTCGGAGCACCAAGCGCGACGGTCAGATCAACGTCGAAGTGTGCTCTAACTGCCATCCCTTCTACACCGGCAAGCAGAAGATTCTGGACACCGGTGGCCGGGTGGCGCGATTCGAGAAGCGCTACGGCAAACGGCAGAAGTAGGACACCGGAGTCCAAGCGCTATCGAATGGAAATCGACACGAGTGGGGATTGGTGACCGGCGTGGACACCGCGGCAGTTCAGGCGCTGCTGGTCGCGCACGCTGAGCTGGAGCATCAGCTCGCTGATCCTGGGTTGCATGCTGATCCCGATACGGCTCGCAAGGTGGGGCGGCGCTACGGCGAGTTATCCCGCATTGTGCGGGCGGTTCGTGAGCTGGATCAGGCCCGCGGCGACGTCGAGGCCGCTCGCGAGCTCGCCGCCGAGGATCCGGCCTTCGCTGCCGAAGCTGATGCCCTCGCCGACCGGGTGCCGCGGCTGGAAACCGAGCTAGCCGACCTGTTGCTGCCCCGCGACCCGCACGACGACTCCGACGTGGTGATGGAGATCAAGTCAGGGGAGGGCGGCGCGGAGTCCGCATTGTTTGCCGGAGACCTGCTACGGATGTACCTGCGCTACGCCGAGCGGCACGGCTGGCGGGCTGAGGTGCTCGACGCCACTGAGTCCGACCTGGGCGGCTACAAGGACGTCACGGTTGCGGTCAAAGCCGCACAGTCCGGGGTCTGGGAGCGGTTGAAGTTCGAGGGTGGGGTGCATCGGGTGCAACGAGTCCCGGTCACCGAGTCGTCCGGGCGGATTCACACCTCGGCGGCGGGAGTGATGGTATACCCAGAACCAGACGACGTCGCGATCGAGATCGAGGACAAGGACCTGCGGATTGACGTCTACCGCTCCTCCGGGCCCGGCGGGCAGAGCGTCAACACCACCGACTCCGCGGTGCGCATCACCCACCTTCCGACCGGGACCGTGGTGTCCTGCCAGAACGAGAAGTCGCAGATTCAGAACCGGATCCGGGCCACCGCGGTGCTGCGGGCTCGGCTGCAGGCGTTAGCTGACGAGAAAGCTCAGCAGGAGGCCTCCGACCAGCGCCGCTCCCAAGTTCGCACCGTCGACCGGTCCGAGCGAGTGCGTACCTACAACTTTGCGGAGAACCGGATCTCCGACCATCGCGTCAACTACAAGGCCTACAACCTCGATGCGGTGCTCGACGGAGACCTCGACGGGGTGCTGGACGCGTTGATCGCGGCGGATCGTGAGCTGCGGCTGCGGGGCTCGTGAGCAGGCAACCGTTGCGCCTGGCGGTGCTAGAGGCGCAACGGATCCTCACCGACGCCGGGGTGGAGTCTCCCCGGGTGGACGCCGAACTCCTCGCGGCGCACGTGGTCGGCGTGCCGCGAGGGCGGCTGCCGATGATTCCGCTGGTCGACCAGCCCGTGGTCGAGGCATTGCGGTTGCTGGTTTCTCGACGTGCCAAGCGGGTGCCGTTGCAGCACCTCACCGGGACAGCCGCGATGGGTCCCATCGACGTCGCGGTCGGGCCCGGGGTGTTCATCCCGCGCCCGGAGACCGAAGCGCTGCTGACCTGGGGTCTGGCCGCATTGGACGGCGTGGCGCAGCCGCTGGTGATCGATCTCTGCACCGGCTCCGGTGCGCTGGCGCTGGCTGTGGCGCACGTCAGACCCGATGCGCAGGTCCACGCCGTCGAACGGGACCCGGTGGCGCTGAGCTGGGCGCGGCGCAACGTCGACACGCGGGCCGCGGCCGGCGACACGCCGGTGGTGCTGTACGCCGGGGACGTCGCCGATCCTGGACTGCTGGTCGCGCTGGATGGGATGGCGCACCTGGTGCTGTGCAACCCGCCCTATGTGCCGCTGGACGCTGCACTCCCACCCGAGGTGGCCTGGCACGACCCGCCCGTCGCCATCTTTGCCGGCGACGATGGCCTCGCCGTGATTCCTGACGTGGTGCGGACCGGGACCAGGTTGCTCCGCGAGGGGGGCAGCATCGCGATCGAACACGACGACTCGCACGCGGTGGTCGTCCCCGCGCTGCTCGCCGCCCGGCGGGTGCTCACCGACGTGGCCGACCACCTCGACCTAGCCGGCCGGCCGCGGTTCGCCACCGCCCGGCGCACCACAATGATCAGCCCACCGCCCGTGCCTCGGTCAGGTTAGTGAGCGTCTCCCGAGCGAAAGCTGCAACCTCTTGCATGCCGATGGCGTTGGGGTGTACCGGGGCGGCTGGGCTGGTGGGAACGGTCCCCTCCACCCATTTCTGCCCGGGCAGCTTGCACGCGTCGTGGCCCAGCGAGCTTCCGTAGGAGTCGACGAATGCCGCGCCGTGCTTGAAAGCCTGGTCGGCCAGCATGGTGTTGAGGCGCTGCTCCAGACTGTCCAGGTACGGCACGTCGCCGCTGGCGACCGGGAACACCGGATAGCAGCCCACCGCCGGCGGCAGGATGCGTAGGTATCCCACCAGTAGCACCGTCGCGTGCGGCGAGCGGGCCCGGATACCGTCGAGCACCTGCGCGACCTTGGGTGCCGCCTCGGCGATGCGCTGCGCATAGAAATCCCCGCCTTCGGCGGTGGCCGCTCGCTGGCAGGGGTTGCCGAGCGGGTCGGTGACGCTGAGCCGGGCGCAGGTGAAGATGAGTTCCGTGAAACCGATGTCGTTGCCACTGATGGTCAGCGTGACCAGATCGGTGTCGGGGCGCAGCGCGTCGAACTGCGGTGGGTTGACGCCCAGCAGCGGTACCGCCTGCGGAGCCGTCATGTTGACGGTCTTCGCGCCGCTGCAGCTCACATCGGTGTAGTCGCGGATTTGCAGTGTCCGGGCAAGCAGCGCCGGATAGTTGTTAGTGGACCGCTCACAGCCGATCGGATCGATTCGCTGCACCGGGATCACCGGGCCGGAGGTGTAGGAGTCACCGAGCGCCACATAGTGCTTCGGTGACTTCCCGATGGCGGCGCCCGAGCTGCCGGGAAACGCCAGCAGCGCCAGCACGGTCGCTGCGGCAGCGAGGACAGTGGGGCGGTACGCGAGCAAAGTGAACCTCCGAAAGGTGATCGGAGACGGATGGTGCCGTCTTGATCACATGCTGTCAACGCCGCAGGCGAATCCAGGCCCGTTGTGGGCCGTCGTAGTGTTGCGGACCGTGAGCATTGTTTATGACTGCGCGCTGCCGGACGGCCGCATCGCCGGGTTGACCGCGGCAGCGGGCGCGGTCCGGGCCGGTCAACTCGTCGTGTTGCCCACCGACACCGTCTACGGGCTGGGTTGCGACGCGTTCTCGGCGACGGCGGTGCAGGGGCTGCTGGCCGCGAAGGGGCGGGGCCGGGCCATGCCGGTCCCGGTGCTGGTGGGTTCCTGGTCCACGGTGGACGGTCTGGTGCTGGGTGTTCAAGCGCGGGTACGCGCGCTGATCGAGGCGTTCTGGCCTGGTGGACTGTCGATAGTGCTTCCGCACGCGCCGTCGCTGAGCTGGGACCTGGGTGATACCAGGGGCACCGTCAGCCTGCGGATGCCGTTGCACCCGGTCGCGCTGGAACTGCTCCGCGAGGTGGGCCCGATGGCGGTGTCGAGTGCGAACCGGTCCGGCCAGCCGCCGGCGACCACCGTCGAGCAGGCCCGTGAGCAGCTCGCCGAGCGGGTATCGGTGTATCTCGACGGTGGGACCGCCGGTGAGGTCGCGTCCACCATCATCGACCTCACCGCTGACGAGCCCGTGGTGCTCCGGGAAGGCGCGGTGACCATCGCTCAGATCGCTGAGGTACTCGGCCAGGCCATCCAGGTGGCCCGCTAACCGCAAGTGATCACGAAATGGGAAGAATGAGCCGCGGTGAGCGCGGCTGATTCTTCCGAAACAGCGATCATGGGCAACCTTGGGAAACCGCCGGGCATCTGTACATCATGGAAGAACTGGACTGGTACCTGCGCCGGCAGTCCGGCGTGATCAGCTGCGCGCAAGCGCGGATGGCAGGCTTGAGCCAGGACATGGTCGACCGCCGCATCAACAGCCGACGGTGGGAACGGCTGCACCCCGGTGTGTACCTGTCCGCTGATCACCCGTACACCGATGAGGTGCGGATGCGGGCGGCCGTGCTCTGGGCCGGTAAGGACGCGGTCGCGCACGGTGTGTCGGCCGCATGGTGGCACGACCTCGGTCCGGCCTTGCCGGACACGGTGGAGGTGACGGTGCGGCGCAGCCGGAATCCCGGCAAGCAGCCTGGAGTCTCGATACGCCGACGTGGCCTGCCCTATCCGGATCTGGTCGCCGTGCGCGACCTGTGGGTCACCGATCTACCTCTCACTGTGCTGGAAGCGGCGATCGCGCTGTGACCCGAAGGGTCCGAGCTGCTCGACCGATCACTGCAACGTCGGGTCAAGTTCCCCGCGGTGTACCGGGCGCAGTGCCGCAACCATGGCCGGCGGGGATCCGCTCAGGCAGCCCAGCTGCTTGCCGTCGCGGCTGACCGGGCCGCCTCGCACGCCGAGCGGGTGCTGGTCCGGCTGCTGCGTGCCGCGGGGATCACTGGTTGGGAGCTGGCTTACCCCGTCGCGGGCTACGTCATTGACCTGGCGTTCCCGGTACAGCGGGTTGCCATCGAGGTGGACGGCTGGGCCTGGCACGTGACGGCCGATCGGTTCGTCGACGACCGGCGACGTCAGAACGCTCTGGTGAACGAGCAGTGGGCGCTCCTGCGTTTCACCTGGCATGACCTGGTCGCCCGCCCCGCCGGCGTGGTCGAGGAGATCCGCTCAGCCCTCAAAGCCAACACGTGATGGCGATTTGGGAAGAACCAACCGCGCTGAGCGCGGCTCATTCTTCCCGAACTGCGATCACGAGTGATCCGAGAGACGGCGGCGGTTGGGCTACCGGTGGGGCGCAACCGCCGCGGGACTAGCCTGCCCCGGTGGGACCTGTCCCCGATCCTTCTGGACTGCCGCTGCGGGAGTACCTGCTGGTCGGCCTCACCACTGCGGTGGTGACTTTCCTGCTTACCGGGATGGTGCGGCTACTGGCGATCTACACCGGTGCGGTGGCGACGCCGCGCGAGCGTGACGTGCACCGCGCGCCGATCCCACGGCTGGGTGGGGTGGCGATGTACGGCGGAATCCTCGGCGGCGTCCTGCTGTCTCACCAGCTGCCCGTGTTACGGCGGTCCTTCGAGTTCTCTGGGGATGTCGTGGGGGTGCTGGTCGCCGGCGGCCTCATCATGCTGATCGGCGCCCTGGATGACCGGTTCGAGCTGGATTCGCTCACCAAGTTCGCCGGACAGGTCACCGCCGCCGGGGTGCTGGTGCTCTACGACGTGCAGTGGTTCATCTTCTGGGTGCCGTGGAACGGCAGCGCCGGCCGGGTCGGCTCGGTGCTCGTCCTGGGGCAGGATCAGGCGGTGTTCGTCACCGTCGCGCTGGCGGTGGTGCTGGTGAACGCGATGAACTTCGTCGACGGCCTGGACGGCTTGGCCGCCGGAATCGGGTTGATCGCCGCTGTCGCTATCGGGGCGTTCACCCTGCAGCTGTTGTACCGGTCCGGTGGCAGTGTGTCGCTCTACCCACCGACGCTGATCGCCGCCCTGGTCGCCGGTGCGTGCCTGGGCTTCCTGCCGCACAACTTCCAGCCAGCGCGGATCTTCATGGGCGACTCCGGGGCAATGCTCATCGGGCTGATGCTGGCCGCGGCGTCGACCAGCGCGTCCGGGAAGATCGATCCCAACAACTACGGGGCCACCGACGTACTGGCGCTGCTCTCGCCGTTGTTGGTGGTGGCCGCGGTGCTGTTCGTGCCGCTGCTGGACCTGCTGCTCGCGGTGGTGCGTCGGACGCGCGCGGGCCGCAGCCCGTTCGCGGCCGACAAGCTGCACCTGCACCACCGGCTGCTGGAGATCGGACACTCCCATCGCCGGGCGGTGTTGTTGATCTACTTGTGGGCGGCGCTGCTGGCTTTCGGCGCCGTTGCGCTGACGCTGTTCGACGTCTATGTGGTGGTGTGGTCGATCATGCTGGGACTGTTGGTCGCCGTGGTGGGTTCGATGATTCCCCGGTTACCCGCGCGCTGATCTCCGCAGGACTGGCGAGGAAGACAAGAAGCGCAGCTAGAAGCAGCTGGGTCGATCACAGGGCTCACGCGTGAGTGTGATAGCTTCTGGTTTGTCCCACCCGGGGGTGGGATTTCAGGTCAGGCCGGCCCATCGGCAGTGCTCATGAACGTGGCGTATCCGCCATGCGCGCTGCCCCTGGACTGCGAGGAGTGCCTTTGAGCGATGGCGGCGGGCGACGTCATGCGCCCGCTGAAGTAGGTGGTCGTGGAGAAACGCAACGGCCCAGAGCTTGCGACGCTACTTGGCCTCGGCGCCGCGACCGCAGCTATTCTGCTGGTCGGCCTCGGTCTGGGATGGTTGGTCGACCAGGTGGTGCACTCCATTCCGGCGTTCACCCTGGTTGGCTTGGCGCTTGGCATCGTCGGTGCTGGGGTCTATATGTACATCAACTTCACGAAGTTTCTGAAGGAGTAAGCGCTGACGTGACCACGCCTGACGTGACTGCAACGACGAAATCGGTCGTCAATCTTCGCCGGGCCATGCCCATCGCGGCTGGTCTGGGCGCCGTCAGCTTTGTGGTGCTCGCGCCAATGGGCTACCCGCTGACGGCGGTGTTCTTCTGCGGCGGACTCGGCCTGGGTCTGCTCAACACGTCGCTCGTCCAGCGTTCTGCAGCGCGCTTCGCGGCCAGTGGTGACCCCAACAAGCGCAAATTCGCGGTGTCGGTGCTGGCTCGGCTCACGCTGATCACCGCGCTCGCCGTCGGCTTGGCGCTGGTGCTGCAGCCCGAAGGTCTCGGGGTGTTCGGCGGGCTAGCCATCTTTCAACTATTGATGATCTTCATCGCGACGGTTCCCCTCGTGCGGGAACTGCGTCAGTCCGGAGTCGGGGGTTCCCCGGGATGATCGCGCATGTATTGGCCGAAGGTGGGGGCGGCGTATCGGTCGGCGAGCACCCCCAGTGGCATATCCTCGGATTGACGATCAACGCTGACACCGTCATCTCCACATCGATCGCCGCGGTCATCGTCCTCGCGTTCGGTCTCTACCTTGCGGCCAAGGCGACCTCCAAGGTGCCCAGCACCCTGCAGATAGCCTTCGAGGCGGTCACCGAACAGGTGGAACGCCAGGTGGAGACCAACGTCGGCATCCGCACGGCACCCTTTGTCGTGCCACTGGCTATCAGCCTCTTCTTTTTCATCCTGATCGCGAATTGGATATCGATCTTGCCGCACGCGACCGAGGAGTACGTCCGGCCGCCCACGGCGGACGTCAATCTGACCTTCGCGATGTCGGTTTTCGTGATGATTATGGTGTGGGCGACCGGAATCCGGGTCCAGGGCAAGCACTACTTCGGCCATTTCGTCCAGCCCTACAAGGCGATGCTGCCGCTGAACATCATCGAGGAGCTGGTCAAGCCGGTCACCCTCTCGCTGCGGCTGTTCGGCAACATCCTCGCTGGCACCGTGATGGTCAGCGTTCTCGCGCTGATGCCGGCGGCCGTGTCGTGGTTGCCCACCTCGGCGTGGAAGTTGTTCGACCTGTTCATCGGCATGCTTCAGGCGCTGATCTTCGCATTGCTGACGATTATCTACTTCGGAATGGCGGCCGGTGGCCAGGAGGGAGAAGGGGCCCACTGACGGTTCACCCTGGTGACGTCGCTCGTCATGCCGCATTCACTGAGAAAAACCAAACTGAGCTTCAGAACAAGAGGGAAAGACATGAGTTTCTCCGCACTGCTCCTTGCCCAGCAGGGGGGCGGCCCCACCGGCTCGGTCCAGTTGGCCGGCGCCTTCATCGGCGGCGGCCTTGCGCTGGCCGGCGGGGCGATCGGCGCAGCAATCGGTGACGGCCTGGCCGGCGGCGCCACCATCCAGGGCGTCGCCCGCCAGCCCGAAGCGCAGGGTCGGCTGTTCACCATCTTCTTCCTGACGGTGGGTCTGGTCGAGGCGATGTACTTCATCAATCTTGCCTTCATGGCGTTGTTCGTCTTCGTACTCGCCTAGTCTGGTCGGGGACGACAAGTGATTTCGTGTGAAGGAATGGGAGCCATGAGTCTCTACAGCGTGGCTGCACCGGGTGGCGGTGGTGGCAATCTCTTCCTGATCCCCAATGCGACCTTCTTCGTCGAGCTCCTGATCTTCCTGATCGTGGTCGGGGTGATCTGGCGCTACGTGGTGCCCCCGGTGAAACGTGCGACGGCGCAACGTCAGGAGATGGTCCGTCGGCAGATCCAGGAGAGCCAGCAGGCCACCAAGCGACTGGCCGAGGCCGAAGCGCGTTACTCCGCGGCGCTAGCCGAGGCGCGCGTCGAGGCGGCCAAGATCCGGGAGAGCGCCCGGGCCGATGCGCAGGAGATCAAGGATGAGCTGCGGGAGCAGGCTGAACACGAGGTCGCGCGGATCCGCGAGCGCGGCGCCGAGCAGCTGGCCACCCAGCGTGAGCAGGTCGTCCGTCAGCTGCGTGGTGAGCTGGGCAAACTCGCGGTGACGCTGGCTGGTCGGATCGTCGGTGAGTCGGTGGCCGACGACGCCCGCCGAGCCGGAACGGTGGACCGCTTTCTCGACGAGCTTCAGGGTATGGCCGCCCCCCCAAGCGCCCCCGAGAGTGTCCCTCAGGACAATGTCGCCGCTCAGGACAGGGCGGTTTCTCAGGACAGTGCGGCCCCTGAAGCCGGCGCGCCGAAGAACGGCACCGTCAAAGGGGCCGCCTCGGTACCCCACGCGCGGCGGAGGCGCTGATGCAGCCGGCCAGCAGGGCGGCACTGGCCGCGGCCCGGGAGCGCTTGGAGAGCCGGACCGATGGTGCCAGCGCGCAGGATCGCGACCGCCTGGGTGACGACCTGGCCGGCGTCGCAGCGGTGCTCGGCGCGCAGCCCGTAATCCGGCGGCACCTCGCCGATTCCGCAGCGCCCGAGCAGATCCGGCGCGACATGGTCAAGACCTTGTTCGGTGCGAAAGTGAGCCAGATCAGCCTCGCCGTCTTGGGCGACGTGGTGAGTTCTCGCTGGTCTCGGCCGTTGGATTTGATCGACGGAGTCGAGGAGCTGGCCTGGCAGGCGCTGCTGAGTCTCGCCGAGCACGACGAAAGTCTCGACGAGGTCGAAGATGAGCTGTTCCGTTTCGGTCGGATCCTGGTTGCCCAACCTCGACTGGCGTCGCTGTTGGGGGATGAGACCGCTCCCGGCGCACGGCGCCTGGAGCTGCTGTCCACGGTGCTGGCCGACCGAACTCGCCCGGTGACCCGCCAACTGCTGGAACAGGCGGTCCGGTCGCCACGACGACGCCCCCTCGACGAGATCGTCGAAGGTCTTGTCGATCGCGCAGCGGCGCGGCGGGAACGCTCGGTGGCCCACGTCACCGCGGCCGGTCCGCTGTCGCAGCGCCAAGAGCAGCGCCTGCTCGACGTCCTCAACCGGATCTACCGGCGGCCGATCTCACTGAAGGTCGATCTCGACGCCAAACTGCTCGGCGGGTTGGTGATCAGGGTGGGCGACGAGGTGATCGACGGCAGCGTGGCGGCCCGGCTGGGCCAGGCACGCCAGTGGATGTCCCGATGAGCGTCGTGGCGACTAGCCAAAATGGACACCCAGACGGTGTCAAGAAACAAGAGAGCAGGGGCCGATAGCCATGGCGGAGCTGACGATCTCCTCGGACGAGATCCGGAGCGCGATCGAGAACTACGTCACTTCCTTCTCGACCGAGACCTCGCGGGAGGAGGTGGGCACCGTCATCTATGCTGGTGACGGCATCTCCAGGGTCGAGGGGCTGCCGTCGGCGATGACCAACGAGCTCCTGGAGTTCCCTGGCGGTGTGCTGGGCGTCGCGCTCAACCTCGATGTGCGAGAGATCGGTACCGTCATCCTGGGTAACTTCGCGGAGATCGAGGAAGGCCAGGAGGTCAGGCGCACCGGAAAGATCCTGTCGGTGCCGGTCGGGGACAACTTCCTCGGCCGGGTGGTGGATCCGCTGGGCATCCCGCTGGACGGCCTGGGCGACATCGACGCCGACGAACAGCGAGTCCTCGAGCTGCAGGCGCCCTCGGTGCTCGACCGGCAGCCGGTGAAGGAACCGTTGCAGACCGGCATCAAGGCGATCGACTCGCAGACCCCGATCGGTCGCGGTCAGCGGCAGCTCATCATCGGTGACCGCAAGACCGGCAAGACCGCAGTGTGTGTCGACACCATCATCAACCAGAAGTCGAACTGGGCAACCGGTGACGCGGCCTTGCAGGTGCGCTGCATCTACGTGGCGATCGGCCAGAAGGGCACCACGATCGCGGCGGTCCGCCAGGGCCTGGAGGATGCCGGCGCGCTGGCGTACACCACGATCGTCGCAGCTCCGGCGTCGGATTCGGCCGGTTACAAGTGGCTGGCGCCCTACACCGGTTCGGCGATCGGCCAGCACTGGATGTACCAGGGCAAGCACGTCTTGATCATCTTCGATGACCTTTCCAAGCAGGCCGAGGCCTACCGGGCTATCTCGCTGCTGCTGCGCCGTCCACCAGGGCGCGAGGCCTATCCAGGCGACGTGTTCTACCTGCACTCGCGGTTGCTGGAGCGCTGCGCGAAGCTGTCCGACGAGCTGGGTGCGGGATCACTGACCGGGTTGCCGATCATCGAGACCAAGGCCAACGACATCTCGGCCTACATCCCAACCAACGTGATCTCCATCACCGATGGTCAATGCTTCTTCGAGTCCGACCTGTTCAACCAGGGCGTCCGGCCGGCGATCAACGTCGGTGTCTCGGTCTCCCGGGTGGGTGGTTCAGCGCAGATCAAGGCCATGAGGTCGGTCGGTGGCACGCTGCGGCTGGAGCTGTCCCAGTATCGCGAGCTGGAATCGTTCGCGGCGTTCGGGGCGGAGAACCTCGATGCCACCTCGCGACGCCAGCTCGAACGCGGCGCTCGGCTCACCGAGCTGCTCAAGCAGGCCCAGTACACGCCGATGCCGATCGAGGAGCAGGTGGTGTCGATCTTCCTCGGCACCCGGGGACACCTGGACGAGGTGGCGGTTGCTGACGTCCGGCGCTTCGAGTCGGATTTCCTCGCCGAGGTCCGCCGGCACCATAAGGGCATCCTTGACGCGATCCGGGAGACCAAGCAGTTCAGCGAGGACACCGAGCAGCAGGTGGTGGACGCGGTGACGGCCTTCAAGAAGCAGTTCACCACGGAGGACGGCTCCTCGTTGGGTAAGGAAGACGAGGCCGAGCCGATGGACGCCGACGATGTTGAGCGCGAATCGGTCAAGGTCGCCAAGCAGGACCCGAAAAACCGGGACTCGAAAAACCGGGACTCGAAAAACCGGGACTCGAAAAACCAGGACTCGAAAAACCGGGACTCGAAAAACCAGGACTCGAAAAACCAGGACTCGAAAAACCAGGACTCGAAAAACCAGGACTCGAAAAACCAGGACTCGAAAAACCAGGACTCGAAAAACCAGGACTCGAAAAACCGGGACCCGAAAAACAACGCGAAGAAGTGACGGATAATGGCAGCGCAGCTCAGGGACCTCCGTCGCCGGATCCGCTCGGTCCAGTCCACGAAGAAGATCACCAAGGCGATGGAGCTCATCGCCACCTCGCGGATCTCTCGGGCCCAGGCTCGGGTTGAGGCATCGCGACCGTACGCACGGGAGATCACCAAGGTGCTCTCCGCGCTGGCCAGCGCCGCGGGCACGCTGGACACCCCGCTGCTGGTCGAGCGGGAGAACCCGACCCGGGCGGCGATGCTGGTGGTGACCAGCGATCGCGGCCTGTGCGGTGGTTACAACGCCAATCTGATCCGGGCCGCCGAGGAGCTGCATTCGCTGCTGCGTGAACAGGGCAAGTCCGTGGCGCTGTATCTGATCGGTCGCAAGGCGGTGAGCTACTACACGTTCCGCGGGCAGCCTATCGAGCAGTCATGGACGGGGTTCTCCGAGCAGCCCTCCTACAAGGACGCTGCTGCGGCAGGCAACGTGCTGGTAGGCGCGTTCCTTGCCGGAACCGACGACGGCGCTGATTCTGGGCAGGCTTCCGAGCGTAGCTCCGGACCGGACGAGGTACCGGGCGTGGACGAGCTACACATCGTCTACACCGAGTTTCGGTCCATGCTCACCCAGACGCCCCAGGCGCGCCGGATCGCGCCGCTGGAAGTCGAGTACGTCGAGAACAACACTGCCGACGACCACACCGATCACGGTAACGACCAACAGCAGCGGCCGCGCTCGGATGGTCCGGGACCGCTGTATGAGTTCGAGCCCGACGCCGACGAACTCCTCGGTCATCTGCTGCCCAAGTACATCAATACCAGGATCTATGCGGCGCTTCTGGAGGCCGCGGCGTCGGAGCAGGCCGCCCGCCGTCAGGCGATGAAGAACGCTACAGACAACGCCACCGACCTGATCCAGGACCTCACACGTGAGGCCAACCGGGCCCGCCAGGGCATCATCACCCAGGAGATCAGCGAGATCGTCGGCGGCGCGGAAGCGCTGGCCGCCGCGGGAAGTGATAACTGAGATGAGCACAACTGAGAAGTCGGACGCCGCTGGCTCCACCTCCGAAGCAGGTACTGGCCGTGTGGTGCGCGTCGCCGGCCCCGTCGTGGACGTGGAGTTTCCCCGGGACCAGCTGCCGCAGCTGTTCAACGCGCTGACAGTGGAGATCGAGCTGGAAGCGCTCCGCAAGACGATGACGATGGAAGTCGCGCAGCACCTCGGTGACAACACCGTGCGCGCCATCGCGATGCAACCGGCGGACGGCCTGGTCCGCGGCGCCCCGGTGACCGACACCGGTTCGGCGATCTCGGTACCTGTCGGTGATCAGGTCAAGGGTCACGTGTTCAACATGCTGGGCGAGTGCCTGGACGCCCCGGACACCAAGTTCACCGGGGACCGCTGGGGGATCCATCGCAAGCCGCCGGCGTTCGACCAGCTCGAGGGCCAGACCGAGATGCTTGAGACCGGGCTGAAGGTCATCGATCTGCTCACCCCGTACGTGCAGGGCGGCAAGATCGGTCTGTTCGGTGGTGCCGGCGTGGGCAAGACAGTGCTCATCCAAGAGATGATCATCCGGGTGGCCCGGAACTTCGGTGGGACATCGGTGTTCGCCGGCGTTGGCGAGCGCACCCGGGAGGGTAACGACCTGTTCCTGGAGATGAAGGAGGCCGGCGTCCTGAAGGACACCGCACTGGTCTTCGGCCAGATGGACGAGCCGCCCGGCACCAGGATGCGGGTCGCGCTGTCCGCGTTGACCATGGCGGAGTATTTCCGCGACGAGATGAACACCGACGTGCTGCTGTTCATCGACAACATTTTCCGGTTCACCCAGGCCGGCTCTGAGGTCTCCACCCTGCTGGGTCGGCTGCCTTCCGCGGTGGGGTACCAGCCGACCCTGGCTGACGAGATGGGTGAGCTGCAGGAGCGGATCACCTCGACCCGGGGCCGATCGATCACCTCGATGCAGGCGATCTACGTACCGGCCGACGACTACACCGACCCGGCGCCGGCTACCACCTTCGCCCACCTCGACGCCACCACAGAGCTTTCCCGGGGGGTGTTCGCCAAGGGCATCTTCCCCGCGGTGGACCCGTTGACCTCGTCGTCAACCATCCTCGACCCGCAGTATGTGGGGGAGGATCACTATCGGGTAGCCCAAGAGGTCAAGCGGATCCTGCAGAAGTACAACGAGCTGCAGGAGATCATCGCCATCCTGGGTATGGACGAGCTCAGCGAAGAGGACAAGATCGTCGTCAAGAGGGCCCGGCGGATGGAGCGGTTCCTCAGCCAGAACATGTACTCCGCCGAGCAGTTCACCGGCCAGGACGGCTCGACAGTCCCGCTGAAAGAGACCATCGAGGCCTTCGACAAGCTCACCAAGGGTGACTTCGACCACATGCCCGAGCAGGCCTTTTACCTGTGTGGCGGTCTGGAAGATCTGGAGGCGAAGTACCAGGAGCTCACCAAGAGCTGACCGTTTAGACTGATCAGATCCGCAGGAGGGCCGACAACAGGGCAGGAGTTACCCGTGGCTGAGATGTCCGTCGAGCTGGTGGCGGTGGAGCGCGAGGTGTGGTCGGGCCACGCGAACTCGGTGTTCGCCGAAACCACCGAGGGCGAGCTAGCCATCCTGCCTGGGCATACCCCGTTGCTGGGTGAGCTCATCGAGGGTGGCATCGTCAAGGTCACCACCACCGACGGTGAGACCGTGACGGCGGCGGTCTTCGGCGGGTTTCTGTCAGCTACGGGTGACAAGGTGAGCGTGCTGGCCGAGGCGGCCGAGCTCGCCGACGAGATCGATCCGCAGGCCGCCAGGGATGCACTGTCGAAGGCCAACGCCGACAAGGATTCGGAGCAAGCCGACTCGGTGCGGGCCAGAGCGACCGCGCGACTGCGGGCAGTCGGTCAAACCGTGTGAGATTCTTCCGGGTGCGGGGGCCGCTATGGGGCTAGCGCGGATCCTGGAGTTCGTCCTGCTAGCCGGGGCAGTGGTGATCGCCGCCCTGGCATTGCGACGCCTCCGGCTGGTGCGTCAAGGCGGCATCGACGTCGCACTGCGATCGCGGCCGAAGGACGCCGGCCGTGGCTGGCACCAGGGGGTGGGCCGCTATCAGGGCGACGGCTTCGCCTGGTTCCGGGTTTCCAGCCTGCGATCGGGTCCCGATCGAGTGCTCGACCGGGACCAGCTGGAGATTGTGGAACGACGGGGTCTGACGGTGCCGGAAAGCTATGCGATGCCCAGTGGGGCGGTCGTGCTGCGCTGCCGCACCGGCGTCGATGAGTTGGAGCTGGCCATGCGACAGGACACCCTCACAGGTTTTCTGTCCTGGCTGGAGTCAGCCCCGCCGCGCGCGCGGCGGGGCTCGTGAGTGCGTAACAGTGTTCTTACACTGTTACGCACTCACGAGCCCTGTGGGCGCTCTCCGGGCGCCCACAGGACATCCCCCGCTGGATTGGCCACCCGACACAGGATGAACAGCAGGTCAGACAGCCGGTTGAGGTAGCGCGCGGTCAGTGGATTGGTGCGTTGCGCGTCGACGTCCAGCAGCGCCCACACGCTGCGCTCGGCGCGCCGGGTAACCACCCGGGCGGTGTGCAGCAATGCGGCGCCGGGAGTGCCCCCGGGCAGGATGAATGAGTCCAGCGCGGGCAGCGCGGCGTTGAAGTCGTCACACCAACCCTCCAGCCGGGTGACGTAGCTCTCGGCAACCCGCAACGGAGGATATTTCGGGTCGCTCACGATGGGGGTGCAGAGGTCGGCACCCACGTCGAACAGGTCGTTCTGCACCTGCCGCAGTACCGTGATCAGCCGTTGTTCCAATGATCCCAGCGCTATCGCCACGCCCAGGGCGCAGTTCGCTTCGTCGACGTCGGCGTAGGCGATCAGCCGCGGATCGGTCTTGCTCACCCGGGAGAAGTCGCCGAGGCCGGTCGTACCCTCGTCACCGGTGCGGGTGTAAATCCTGGTCAGGTGCACAGCCATGAGATCAGGCTACGGCTGCGCGGCGTGACGAGTGCACCCGCTAGCGTGCGCAGGCGTGAGCGAGCACTTTAGGGTCTGCGGTGGCGCCCGGCTGACCGGCGAGGTCCAGGTCGTCGGGGCGAAGAACAGTGTGCTGAAGCTGATGGCGGCCGCGTTGCTGGCCGAGGGCACTACGACGCTCACTAACTGTCCCGAGATCCTGGATGTCCCGCTGATGGGCGACGTGCTGCGGGGGCTGGGCTGTGATGTGCAGGTCGCCGGCTCAGAAGTCAGGATTACTGCGCCGGCTGAGCTTAAGCACGAGGCCGATTACGGATCGGTGAGCAAGCTGCGGGCGTCGGTGTGCGTGCTCGGTCCGTTGGTCGGCCGCTGCCGGCGGGCCAGGGTCGCACTCCCCGGCGGCGACGCCATCGGCTCTCGGCCACTGGACATGCACCAGAACGGGCTTCGCAAGCTGGGTGCCCGTAGCGAGATTGAGCACGGCTGTGTGGTGGCCGAGGCCGAGGGACTGCACGGGGCGCAGATCTGGCTGGATTTCCCGAGCGTGGGGGCGACCGAGAACATCCTGATGGCCGCGGTGCTTGCGCAGGGCACCACCGTCATCGACAACGCGGCGCGCGAACCGGAGATCGTGGATCTGTGCGTGATGCTGCAGCAGATGGGCGCCCGCATTTCCGGCGCGGGCACCTCCACGCTCACCATCGAAGGGGTCGACGCGCTGGCGCCCACCGACCACCGGGTGATCGGTGACCGCATCGTCGGGGCTACCTGGGCATTCGCCGCGGCGATGACTCGGGGTGACGTCACGGTCCGCGGTGTAAACCCGCATCACCTGGACCTGGTGCTGGAGAAGCTGCGGTTGGCCGGTGCTCAAGTTGGTCAACCGAGTGGGGTCGATCAACCAGGGTCTGGCGACGGCTTCCGGGTGGTGATGCCCGGCCGGCCCAGCGCGGTGGACTTCGTGACGCTGCCCTATCCGGGCTTCGCCACCGACCTGCAGCCGATGGCGATCGCTCTGTCGGCTATCTCCGAGGGCACCTCGATGATCACCGAGAACGTCTTCGAAGCCCGATTCCGGTTCGTCGAGGAGATGATCCGGCTAGGCGCCGACGCTCGGACCGACGGGCACCACGCGGTGGTCCGGGGTATCGAGCGGCTCTCCAGCGCCCCGGTGTGGGCCTGCGACATCCGGGCCGGCGCCGGACTGGTGCTAGCCGGCCTGTGCGCTGATGGCACGACCGAGGTCTGGGATGTCTTCCACATCGACCGCGGCTACCCAAGCTTCCTAGAAAACCTGACGACCCTAGGCGCCGGCATCCAACGCGTAACCGCCCCCCCAGAACGCTGATCCCCACCCCGATATGGAGACATAACGGGGTTATCGGGCCCGTCATTGCCCCGATATGTCTCCATATCGGGGTGGGGGGAGCTGGCGGATGAGTTTTTTGTCGAACTTGCCTACTGAGGTTTTGGGAATCTCGGTGACGAAGGACCAGTGGTCGGGGAGCTGCCAGGTGGGCACCGAGGCGCTGAGGTGATCCCGTAGCTCGGCTACGCTGACCTGCGCACCTTCAGCGATGACCACGGTGGCTAGGGGGCGTTCCACCCACTTGTCGTCCGGGACGGCGACTACCGCGGCCTCGACCACCTTCGGGTGCCCCATCAGCAGGTTCTCCAGCTTCACCGACGAGATCCACTCACCACCGGACTTGATCACGTCCTTGGCGCGGTCGCTGATGGTGATGAAGCCCAGCTCGTCGATGGTGCCCACGTCGCCAGTCCGCAACCAGCCGTCGTGAAATCTCGCGGACTTCGGGTCCTCAGTGTCGGCATCCCCGTAGTACCGCGCGGTGACCCACGGCCCGCGAACCTCGATCTCGCCGACTGACGTGCCGTCACGGGCAAGCACAATGTCGCCGTCGGCGACGATGCGACCCTCGACACCGGCGACCAACCGCCCCTGGCTGGCCCGGTAGCGCCAGGCCTCATCGCCCTGCACGCCGATTGGCGGGGTGGCTACCGAGCCGACCGGCGAAGTCTCGGTCATCCCCCACGCATGCTTGATCTCGACACCGAATTCCTCGGAGAACGCCTTCATCAGCGCCAGTGGTACGGCAGAGCCGCCGCAGATCACCCGGCGGATCGAGGAGATGTCGCCGCCGTGCGCTCGCAGGTACCGCAGTACATCGCCCCAGATCGTCGGCACCGCGGCGGCGAGTGTCGGTTGCTCCGCCTCGATGAGCCCGACCAGCGGCTGGCCTTGCAAGAAACGGTCCGGCATGATCAAGCTGGCGCCGGACATCAGGGCGGCGTAGGGCAGCCCCCAGGCGTTGGCGTGAAACATCGGCACCACCGGCAGGATCCGATCGGTCGCGGTCAGACCGGCGACCTCACCGGTACAGATGCACATCGAGTGCAGGTAGGCCGAGCGGTGGCTGTAGGCGACCCCTTTGGGATCGCCGGTGGTACCACTCGTGTAGCACATCGCCGCCGCGCAGCGCTCGTCGATGTCGGTCGGCCAGTCGAACTCCTCGGGCTGCGCGGCGAGCAGCTCGTGGTAGGAGTGCACCTGCTTGCCGGCGCCGTCAAGGAGCGATGCCTCGCCAACCACCACGACGTGACGAACTGTGTTCATCTCCGGCAGCGCGCGAGCCAGCACCGGCACGAGTGAACCGTCCACGATCACCACGTCGTCCTGCGCGTGGTTGGCGATCCAGGACACCTGATCCGGCGGCAGTCGCAGGTTCAGGGTGTGCACCACTGCGCCCATCGCGGGGATCGCGAGATAAGCCTCGAGGTGCTCCTGGTTGTTCCACTGGAAGGTCGCCACCCGCTGGTCGCCGGTGACTCCAAGCCCGCGTAGCGCGCCGGCCAGCTGGGCGGCGCGGCGCGCCACTTGGGCGTAGCTCGCGCGGCGGGCACCGTCGCCGGTCCAGGTGACGACCTCACTGTCGCCGTGCACGCCTGCGCCGTGGCGCATGATCATGGCCACGGTCAGCGGAACATCCATCATCGTGCTATCCACCGCTGTAGCCCCTTCCAGAAGCACGTTACTGGCCAGTAGTGTCGAGGAGCCAGAGCTGCTGGAGGTGCCCTGATGCCCTACCCCAGCGATCGCGCGCGCGATCGGCCGTGGGTGATGCGAACATACGCCGGCCACTCGTCGGCGACCACGTCCAAT
Source organism: Pseudonocardiales bacterium (assembly GCA_023252195.1). Taxonomy (GTDB): domain Bacteria; phylum Actinomycetota; class Actinomycetes; order Mycobacteriales; family Pseudonocardiaceae. The sequence goes on along the minus strand of JAHEXI010000024.1, from coordinate 16,799 downwards.
GCGCTGTACCGGCGCAACCTCGCCAAGGGGCAGACCGGCCTTTCGGTGGCGTTCGATCTGCCCACCCAGACCGGTTACGACCCCGACCACGAGCTGGCCCGCGGCGAGGTCGGCAAGGTCGGCGTGCCGATCAGCCACCTCGGCGACATGCGCGCCCTTTTCGACGGCATCCCGATGGCGCAAGCCAACACCTCGATGACCATCAACGCCACCGCCATGTGGCTGCTGGCGCTGTATGCGTCGGTGGCCGCCGAGCACGGGGCGGACCTGGCGCAGCTTTCCGGCACCACGCAGAACGACATCATCAAGGAGTACCTGTCCCGCGGGACCTACGCCTTCCCTCCGGGGCCGAGCCTGCGGTTGATCACCGACGTGGTGGTCTACACGGTCAACAAGATGCCGAAATGGAACCCGATCAACATCTGCTCCTACCACCTGCAGGAGGCGGGCGCGACGCCGGTGCAGGAGGTCGCCTACGCCATGTGCACGGCGATCGCCGTGCTGGACTCGGTACGCGACTGCGGGCAGGTCGCGCCGCAGGACTTCGCGCAGGTCGTCGGGCGGATGTCGTTCTTCGTCAACGCCGGGGTGCGCTTCGTTGAGGAGATGTGCAAGCTGCGCGCCTTCGGGCGGTTGTGGGAGGAGACCTGCCGGGACCGTTACGGCGTGACGGACCCGAAGCTGCGCCGGTTCCGCTACGGCGTGCAGGTCAACTCGCTGGGCCTGACTGAGCCGCAACCGGAGAACAACGTCCAGCGCATCGTGCTGGAGATGCTCGCGGTGACGCTGTCCCGCGACGCCCGGGCCCGCGCGGTGCAGTTGCCGGCGTGGAACGAGGCGCTGGGCCTACCCCGGTCCTGGGATCAGCAGTGGGCGCTGCGGATGCAGCAGGTGTTGGCCTATGAGACCGACCTGCTGGACTACGAGGACCTTTTCGATGGCTCTCGTGTTGTCGAGGCTCGGGTCGCCGAGATCGCCGCCGGCGCCCGGGCGGAGATCGACCGGGTGCAGGGCATGGGCGGCGCGATCGCCGCCGTCGAATCGGGATACATGAAGTCGCAGCTGGTGTCCTCGCTGGCCGCGCGGCGACGGCGGATCGAGGACGGCGAGGATGTGGTTGTCGGCGTGAACCGGTTCACCGAGACCGATCCCAGCCCTCTGCAGGCTGACGGCGTCGGGGCCATCGAGACTGTCGATCCGGACACCGAGGTCCACGTGATCGAGGCGATCCGGTCCTGGCGGGCGGATCGGGACCCCACCGCGGTGGAAGCGTCGCTGCAGGTCCTGGCGCAGGCCGCCAAGACCGACGCCAACCTGGTCGAGGCCTCGATGGCGTGCGCTCGTGCCGGTGTGACGACAGGGGAGTGGGCCGCAACGCTGCGGGAGGTGTTCGGCGAGTACCGGGCGCCGACCGGGATCGCCGGCGCGTCGGCGCCAGGCTTGGCCGGCTCGGCCGGCGACGCGATCGGGCGAGTCCGGGGCCGGGTACGGGCGGTCAGCGAGGAGCTGGGCCAGCGGCTGCGGATGCTGGTCGGCAAGCCCGGCCTCGACGGCCATTCCAACGGCGCCGAGCAGGTGGCGGTGCGGGCCCGCGACGTCGGCTTCGAGGTGATCTACCAGGGTATCCGGCTCACTCCGGCGGAGATCGTCGCCGCCGCGGTGGCCGAGGACGTTCACGTTGTCGGGTTGTCGGTGCTGTCCGGTTCACACCTGGAAGTGGTGCCGGCGGTGGTCGAGGGGTTACGCGCGGCGGGTGCCGGGGATGTGCCCGTGGTGGTCGGCGGCATCATCCCGCCGCAGGACGCCGAGTTGTTGCGCGCCCAGGGGGTTGCTCGGGTGTTCACGCCGAAGGACTTCGAGCTCACCGAGATCATGGACCAGATCGTGGACCTCATCCGCCCCCGCTGACCAGGAAGTCCGCACGAACGGTAGCCGCGCTCAGTGTCTCCGGAGCTCTCTGTCCCCCGAACTCAACAGGGGAGTCGTCCGTCGCGTTCCGAGCAGCTCTGCCGCTGAGCTCGGGACGCTGAGGGTTGTCGGGGGGTGCGCGGGTTACCGTCGGGGTATGGGATTTGCTGCACTGAAGGTCGAACGGGACGGGGAGACCGTCCGGATCACGATGAACCGTCCGGAGCGGCGCAACGCGCTGTCGGCTGATCATCTCATTGAGCTGCGCGATGCGTTCACCGATGCGGGCCGGTCCGACGCTACCGGCATCGTGCTCGGTGCCGAGGGAAAGGTGTTCTCGGCCGGTCACGACTTCGCCGACGTGTCATCGCGAGACCTCTCCGGGGTGCGGGAGTTGCTGGCACTGTGCACCGAGGTGATGCGCACCATCCAGTCGGTTCCGCAGGTCGTCGTCGCGCGGGTGCACGCGCTGGCCACGGCTGCGGGTTGTCAACTGGTGGCTTCCTGCGATCTTGCGGTGGCGGCCGAGTCGGCAGGGTTCGCGCTGCCCGGCGGCAAGGGCGGCTGGTTCTGCCACACACCCGCGGTGCCGGTCGCTCGGTCGATCGGGCGCAAGCGGCTGATGGAGATGGCGCTGACCGGCGACGTGGTGGACGCCCACACCGCCGGGGAATGGGGTTTGGTCAACCGGGCAGTCCCGGACGCCGACTTGGACGCCGCGGTAGACGATCTGCTTGCCCGCGCCACCCGCGGTAGCCGGACCAGCAAGGCGCTGGGCAAGCAGGCCCTCTACGCGCAGCTGGACCGGCCCGAAGTAGACGCCTACGCCATCGCGCTCGACGTGATGGCCACTGTCTCCCAGACCGCAGCCGCCAAAGAGGGCATGGCGGCCTTCCTGGAGAAGCGCCAACCCATCTGGCAGGGCTGAGTGGGACCAGCCCCGTCCCGGCTCAGCCGGTGCGCTCGTGCAGCCGGAACAAGGCGTAGGCGGCCACCGATTGCGCGTCACACACTTCGCCGCTGCGCAGCATCCCGTCGAGATCTGCCAGCGTGAACCAGGCTGAGTGCATGTCCTGCTCAGTGTGCTCACGCTCGGCGTGCCCGGCCACGATGTCGGTGGCCAGGAAGACCCGGCCGCGCTGGGCTGACATCCCGGGTGCTACGTCGAGCACCCCGAGCAGGTGCAGCCGGCCGGCGACAAGCCCGGTCTCCTCGCGCAGCTCGCGGGCAGCCAGCGCGGCCGGCTCGATGTCCGGCCGGTCCGGAGCAGTGCCGGCCGGGAACTCCCAGCGTCGCGCTGCCACCGGGTAGCGGTACTGCTCCACCAGGTGTACCCGGTCACCGTCCAGAGGGATGATCAAGGCGTAGTCCGGCTTGTCGACCACGCTGTAGATGCCCGACGAGCCGTCTCCGCGCCGGACCCGATCCTCACGCACCGACATCCAGGCGTTCGTATACACCTGCCGAGTACTCAGCGTCTGCACACCTCGATCCTGCCTGGCTTGGGCTGCGGTGCCCTAAGCTGGTCCACCGTGCGTCTTGTGATCGCTCGTTGCCAGGTGGACTACGTGGGTCGGCTGACTGCGCATCTGCCGATGGCACTGCGGCTGCTGCTGGTCAAGGCGGATGGATCGGTGAGCGTGCACACCGACGGCGGCGCCTACAAGCCGCTGAACTGGATGAGCCCGCCCTGCACAGTGGTCGAACAACCAGGTCGCTGGACGGTCACGAACCGGGCCGGTGAACAGCTGATCATCGAGATCGACGAGGTGGTACACGACTCACGCCACGAACTCGGAGTGGATCCAGGGCTGGTGAAGGATGGCGTCGAAGCTCATCTGCAGGCCCTACTGGCTGAGCACACCGCGACGCTGGGTCCCGGATTCACCCTGATCCGCCGGGAGTATCCCACCGCGATCGGACCGGTCGACTTGTTGTGCCGGGACGCCGAAGGCGTGATCGTGGCAGTGGAGATCAAGCGTCGGGGAGAGATCGACGGGGTGGAGCAGCTCACCCGGTACCTGAACCTGCTCAACCGCGACCCGCAGCTTGCCCCGGTCCGCGGGGTGTTCGCCGCCCAGCAGATCAAGCCGCAGGCTCACACGCTCGCCACGGACCGTGGAATTCGCTGTGTCACCGTCGACTATGACGAGTTGCGTGGCACCGAGAGTCTCGAGCTGCGGTTGTTCTGATCTGACCGCTAGCGGCGGAGAGGGGTGCGGGTGGGGTCGATGATGGCAGGTGGGATGAATTCGACGTGGCCGTGGTGGATGAGGATGTCCCAACCGGTGTGGTGTACGTGCCGATGGTGCGTACACCACACAGAAGTATGCAGTTGTGCACCCTTCTCTGGTTGGTACGTACTGGTGCTGGATGCTGGCGGGGGGCCCATCGCGATGGCGCTGCCGTTGACGACCACGGAGCCGATGTCGAGGTCGCGCATGGGATGGATGGCGACCGAGGCGAACGCCTCGTTGATCTCGAACAGATCTACCTTGGCAGGCACGGCGACGCAGGACACCGCGCTGTCGCATGATCATGCGGCGGAGAAGTAGGCGACACAGGCTGCGGTGCTCCCCTGTGATCGCCACGAGCGCACGACTAGCGGCATGTGAGTGTGGCCGATCCGCTCGCTCGGTGGCGTCACTCCCCGCCAACACCATCGACGTTGTGATCTTCAACTGTGTCATCAATCTCTCTGTCGCCAAACCCGCCGTGCTCGCCGAGACCTACTGCATGCTGGCCCCCGGCGGCCGGATCGGCATCCCCGACGTCATCGCCGAAGACGACCTCACCACGAAGGAACGCGCCGAATGCGGCTCCTACGCCGGCTACATCACCGAAGCCTTCGCCGAATACCACGCCAACCCGGCCACCGCCGGCTTCACCACCATCGAAATAACGCCCACCCACCAAGTCGCCGACGGCGTGCA
>JAHEXI010000024.1:0-11858 GCA_023252195.1 Pseudonocardiales bacterium | reverse complement strand
CGGCGTGCAGCGTGTCACGGCCTTGGGTGAAGTGAGCCCACCCCTCAAAGTGCAGCGGCACGATGTGCCGGGCGTGTAGCACGGCCGCGGCTTCGGCGGCCTGTTGGCTGGTCAGCGTGAGATAGGCCCCGTCGAGCAGGGCGGTGCGCGCCGCGCCGGCGAACAGTAGTGCTACGTCGATGTCCGCGAACCGCGACGCGACCGACCCTACGATGTCCAGGGATGCGTTGTCGCCGCTGATGTATACCATCGGTAGCCCGTCGCCGGACAGCACGAAGCCAGTGACCTCACCGGTGAGAGGTTCACAGCCGTGCGGGCCATGTCGTGCCGGCACGCCGGTAATCCGCAACGGACCAAGCTGAGAGTGCTCACCGTCGGCCAGTGCCCGCACCGGGTCGCCGAGTCGCTGGCGCGCCGAATGGGTGGACAACGCCAGCGGCGCGCCGGTGAGGTACTTCCGTCCCAGCTCGTCGAGGTTGTCGGGGTGCTGGTCATGGGACAGCAGTACGGCATCGACCGGCCCAACCTGCTCGGCGGTGGTGACTGCGTCGCTCGTCTTGACCAGCACGCGTGAGCCGACAGGGTGCGGCCCGGCGGGGTCGAACGTCGGGTCGGTCAACAGCCGCAGGCCAGCGATGTCCACCAGGGCGGTCGGTCCACCCAGGTAACGGATGCCCAACGATGGTGTCATGCCTAGTACAAGCCGATCCCAGATACCGGAATTTCCGCAATTCCTTCGTCGCGGACGCTAGCGCCAGACGTTGGCGAGGGGGAACGGCGGTACGCGCGAGGGCCAAGGTAGTGGCGTGCGGGAACCGAGCTGCGCTGGTCGCGAGCTTCGTTGGCCCCTGGCTCCTCCGCTTCGCGGCAAAAGAGGACGTTGCACCCGGCGACTCACCCTGTATGACTATGCGCTGGCTGGCGGTTCTGACGGCACCTCGACCTACCGCGTTGCGATCATCAGACTCCGCTACGACGATACCCAGTGGCAGCCGGCAACGTCTTGGATGCTGATCGCCGCGCGCCAGTAGTGGATCCCGCACCGGCGCTAGGCCAAGGCGCTCTGCACGGCATTGCGCCGCAGTGCCCGGTGTCTGACTGACGCGACGCTGAGTTCTCCGGATTGGGGCTGCCCAGCTGAGCCAGGACCAGCAGCTCACGGTCCTGAACGGATCGCCGCGACTCGGTAACGTGCCACGCATGTCCATCAAACTCGAGAACATCGGCATCGCCGTCCGCGACCTTGAAGCGACGATCGCCTTCTTCACTGACCTCGGGCTGACCGTCCTCGGCCGTGACACAGTCAGCGGAGAGTGGACCGACACCGCCGTCGGCCTCGACGGCAACCACGCCCACATCGCCATGCTCCAGACGCCAGACGGCAACGGTCGCCTCGAGCTCTTCGAGTACATCCACCCCGACGCGATCGAGACGAAGCCCACCCGGCCTAACGAAATCGGAATGCACCGCGTCGCCTTCTCGGTCGACGACATCGACGAGGCCCTTGAGATCGCCGCGAGGCACGGTTGCCACCCGCTGCGCGGCGTGGCGACCTACGAGGACGTCTACAAGCTCTGCTATGTCCGCGGCCCCAGCGGCATCATCGTGATGCTCGCCGAGGAGCTGAACAAGAGCTGACCGCGAATCGATTGTCGCGGGGAGGCGCGCCGCTGAGGGATCGGCTTGCGGCACACGCCGACTGATCGGGTGAGAGCACCGTTAGTGGTGTCAGTGCGAGTCGTCGCGGACGCGCCGGTAGCGCTCGTAGATCACGCGCGAGCCGAGCGTCCTGGTCTCGACCAGGTCGAGCGGGACGTCCTCGGTGACCGGCGGCAGGAACGGCGTGCCGCCACCCACGACGACCGGATAGCGGAACATGCGCAGCTCGTCGACGAGGCCCAGGTCGACAGCCGACGCGGCCAGGCCGGCGCCGCCGATCGAGACATTCTTGTCGGTCGCGTCAAGAGCCGCAGCGGCCTCCTCGGCCACCGACGTCTTGGCGAGCCGGGCGTTGCCCTGGACGCTGTTGAGCGTGCGGCTGAAGACGATCTTCGGGATCGCGCACCAGACGTCGGCGAACGCGGCCCCAGGCTCGTTGTCGCGCAGCGACGGATCCGTCTCCCACACCAGCATCGTCTCGTAAAGCCTGCGGCCCAGCAGATAGCCCCCGATTTCCCGTATCTGCGCGACGTGGAACCGAAACTGCTCCTCGCTGGGGGCCGTCCACCCAAACCCGCCCGCACGGTCAGCGATGAAGCCGTCCACAGAGACGCTCATCGAGTAGATCAGCATGGCTTCGAGCTCATCGCACCGGGGGGCGGACGATTATCGCGACGAAGTTCACCATCGAGCTTGACATCGTGCTCCCCCTCTAGAGGCTGCTCTGCCACAATTGGTGACCGATCGCGAGACGAGAACTCATCGTCGTGGGCGGTCCAAGTGATCTTAGGGCCACTGCCGGCGCCGCACCGAGATCCCGGAAGCGGAACCTCGTACGGAACGCCTCAGCTCAGAGGACCCCAGCGCGGCAGGGTGTCCCATATGACCCTTCCGGTAGAGATTCCCGCACAGGGGCCCTATGCGGGATGCCCCTAGAGCTGGTTGGCGCCTGGCATCGCCGACCTTCGCGTGGCATGAGTGTTGACGTCCAGGCTCGACGACATGTCTTGGTCGACACGTCATCAGGTCTACCGACAACGGTTCTGCCGCAGTGGAAGGTGATCGCACCACGGGTCGGGGTCGAACTGGTGCGGTCGTCGAGGCTGGCCAGTCGCGCTCCCTGCGCCTACGCCACCGTGGCGCACGACGTCTCGCGGTTGGTCTTCACAGCCGGTGCCTGTCCCCTCCATGACAGCGGAGCCATCGTCGCCGTCGGCGATGTGGTCGCACAGGCGGAGCGGGTCATGACCAACCTGCATACCGCGTTGCACGCCCCGGGCGCTGACCTGCCCGATGTACCGTCCGCGCTAAAGACACTGGCACACGACCCCGGTTCGCGTTGCCCGCGACGAGAGGCAGGAGATCGTCCAGCGACACGGTGAGATCACTCCCGGTGCTGTGCTGTGCATCGCGGTCGAGTGTGCCGCCGTGATATCCGAGCCCGGCTTATTCGACCCGCTGACCAGAAAGATCAACTGCTTAGCATTGTTTTGGCCGGACGCTACGGATGAGCCTTCTCGGTGTGATCAGTCAAGGCAGAATCTCGACGTACCCGTCGGTTCCGTGCACGCGGATCCGCTGCCCATCGGGGATCAGCCGGGTGGCATCTACCACACCGACGACGGCCGGCAAGCCGTACTCCCGTGCGATCACTGCGCCATGGGTCATCAGGCCTCCCACCTCCGTGACCAGGCCCGTGATCGCCACGAACAGCGGCGTCCAGCTGGGGTCCGTGTAGGCCGTGACCAGGATGTCGCCCGCTTCGAGATCGGCCTGCGCCATATCCAGGATGACGCGGGCCCGCCCTTCGATGACCCCGGCGGAGACCGGTAGGCCGACCAGAGCACCGGTCGGCACGTCGTCGCGTCGGTACGCCCCGGTGATGACCTCGCCGTCCGATGTGAGCACCCGGGGCGGCGTGAGCGCTTGATACGACCTGAACGCGTCCTTGCGCCGGCAGATGAGCTGGTCATCCACGTGGTTCGTGCGCGCGACGTCGTGGAGCTCTGGGAACCTCAGGTAGAAGATGTCTTCCTTCTCACGAAGCACGTGGGCCTGCACGAGGCGCTCGGCCTCTTTCAGCAGGGCCTGCTTGTACACGAAGTAGCGGCTGACCATGCCGTACTTCGGGTACTCCCGGTACCCGATGAAGGTCCGCACCCGGTCGATCATCCGCTTGGCCTCTTCGGACTTCCGCTCCCCGTCCGGCCGGACCCGCAAGCGCTCCAGCACGTCCTGTTCCTTCGCCCATGCCTCCTGCCGCCCTTGCTCGAAGCGCCGCGCGCCGGCGCCCGGCTCGAAGTTCTTGATGTTGCCGAGGATCACGGGCACGAGCGTGGAGGGGCGCTCGCTCCAACGCGGCCGCGTGATGTCGATCTCGCCGACGCAGCGCATGCCGTACTTTTCGAGCCACGCCTCGATGGCGTCTCGCGCTTCCCGCCCGCCCGAGAGCTTGGCCAACTCGTCCAGAAAACCCTCGTCCTCGACGTGGCGCAGAAACGCCACCACGTCCGGATGCGGGCGGATCACGTCCGCGACGTCCAAGAGCGCCAGCCCCATCTCCGATGTGACGTTATGGGGAACGGACTGCGTGAGCGTGTCAGCCGCGTTCTTCTCGCCCAGCCACGTCTGCAGCTGATCGTTGAGCCACCACGTGGCCTCCATCGCCGGCATGAACACCTGATGGCTCTGCGGATCGAACAGGATCCGCTTCAGCTTCTGGATGTCCGCCTGGATGAAGTCGAGCAGCGCCTCTCCGGACTTCGTCCGGATGTCGCGTTCCGAGGCGGCGATTGATGCCTGGCTGCGCCCGATCAGCTCGGTGACGATGGCCGGATCGGTCTCGATCGGAGCTGGCGCGCCGCCAAACAGTGGCCCGGGGGGACCCTCGTCAGGGAGCGGCCGGATGAAGCCGTCGCGCTCGAGGATGGTCTGCAGCGCGTCCCCGGTCAGCGGATCGGATCTCCCCAGGGCCTCCAGGAGGCCGGCGCGGCTCGCCGGCGAGGCCAGCCTTTGGGTGACGTCGACGAACAGGCGGCCGCCGGCCTCGGCCATGGGCGCGGGGGTCGTCATCTGCCAGAAGGACAGCCCGAGGGGCTTCATGGGGTCGGTCATCATCTGCTGATGACCGACGGAGACGTAGACGTGGTTCTCCCGGTCGCCGGACTCGGGGATGGGGAACAGCGTGGTGATCGGCCGGCTCTGGACGATCTGGAAGCCGTCGTCGACCAGGCACCATTCGATGTCCTGGGGGCGGCCGAAGTGCGCTTCGATCCGCCGGCCGAGCTGCGCGAGCCGCACGACCTGCGCATCCGTCAGCGCCGGCTGGTCCTGCAGCTCCGGGTCGATCGCCTGTTCCTGCGTCCCGCCCGCCAGCGAGGCGTGGATGGCGAGCTGCTTGGTGCCGACCACCTTGGCGACGACCTCGCCGTCGCGCACCTTGTAGACGTCCCCGTTCACCAGGCCGGAGACCAGGGCCTCACCGAGGCCGAAGCTGGCCTCTACGGAGGCGACCCTCCGGTTGGACGTGACGGGGTCGGCCGTGAACAGGATGCCGGCCGCCTGCGGGAAGACCATCTGCTGCACGACCACGGCCATGTGGACCGTACGGTGGTCGATGCCGCTGCGCTGGCGGTAGGTCACGGCCCGCTCGGTGAACAGCGAGGCCCAGCACCGGCTGACGTGCCCGAGGATCGCGGCCGGGCCCACGACGTTCAGGTACGTGTCCTGCTGGCCGGCGAAGGAGGCTGTCGGCAGGTCCTCTGCCGTCGCGCTGGATCGGACGGCGTAGGCAGCTTGCTCGCCGAGCTGGGCGAGAGCGCGGGTGATCGCCGCCGCGAGATCGCCAGGGATGGCGATCTCTTCGAGGGTCCGGCGGATCTCCGCGCTGAGAGTGCGGATCGCCTCCCGGTCGTCCGGGTTCAGGCGCGACAGCTGATCGAGCCGATCGTCGATCGACGGCGCTTCCGCCATGATCCGTCGGAAGGCGTCCGTCGTCACGCAAAAGCCAGCCGGCACGCGGATGCCGTCGATCCGCGATAGCCCGCCCAGGTGCGCGCCCTTGCCGCCAACGACCGCGACCTGCATCTCGTCAACCTCTTGAAGACCCAACACGGACTGCTCGATCATCGCGATACCTCCGAGGCAGCCGTGCTCCGTTGCCCTGCACTGGCCGGTCGAATCACCGGCGTCTCGCGCAGTGTCGAACCTCTTGTTCGGCACGTCCTCATCTCTCGCTGCCTTCCCGACCAGTCGGGCGGCGCGCACACGCGCACTTCCGCGCCCAGCGCCCGCAACCGCACCGCCAGTCCCACCAGCGGCTTGTCACCGCGTCCCCCGTCCGTCGACAACAACACACGCACGTCGTGGCCCCACGTCTTCGTCCGTTCTTGGTCCGGCCGCCGATTCTGCGGCCCGACCCGGGTCTTGCCGCAAGCCCCCCGGTGCGCTATACGTTAAAAGTGGCAAGGAGTGAGATCTCCTTGCCTTTGGCTTTGTCGTCCGCTGGGAACTGACAACCTTCTTGCGAAGCGGCGGTGCGCCACGTACGGCGGTACACGTCGTTGGCCCGGGAGGATGTCCCATCGGCCTACGGATGCAGCCGCGGAACGAGAAATTCTTTCCCTTTGCCGGCAAGGCCCGAACGCCGTCGAGCGCTGGGCGAAGCTCGCCAAATGGACGACCGCCGAACTTCACGGCCGCCGTAGCCCAAATCGGCCGGCACCCAAGCGAACGGCCCCACGCCACCCCGCCCGGGTCGCCCAGATCGTGGCCCGGCTGTCCCGCCGCACCGACCAGATCCTCGTCCCGTGCGCCGCCTACACCGGCCAGCGTCGACGCCCGGCAACGCCGCTGGAGCGCCACCCAGTCCGCTCATGACGGAAGTGCACTCAATTCGGCAGAAGAGGACGCCCGGACAGTCTCGTGGGCGGCGCGCGCCGAGGTGAACCTGTGTCGGTGAGGGAACCGTCTCCCAGGACGCTCAACCGTTGGGTCGAGACGTAGTGGACTTTGAGCTGTGGTTTCTTGTATGTGTCGCGCGGTGAGGTGTCCGGCGACGGAGGCCAAGCGGACGCCGAGCTGGACCGTAGGCGAGCTCGGCGTTCTTGGCTCAGAAGTTCCGACTGTTGCCGAGTTCGCCGGGCGACGGGGCACTGCTTCAACAAAGCGAACTCTGCCAGGCGAGACCCGGCTATGCACTCGTAAGGAGGGTACATCTAGCAAGGGGTCTTGTTGTGCTGTTTTCTTTGATATGAACCCTCTCCAATCCCGGCGGCACTGCGAGCTGCGCGGGCTGACCGGCCGGGAGTTGGAGGTCCTCGGGCTGCTCATCGAGGGTCGGTCCAACGCGCGCATCGCCGCCGCGTTGGTCATCGCGCCACAGGCGGTGGCCGCCCACGTGGAGTACATCCTGGCCAAGCCCGGCGCCGGGACTGCCCTCCGGCCGGGTGTACGCCGGCCCAGGTGCCACTGTGTTGATGCGGACCGGAGTTGCGTGCCGACCAACCGTCGGTGTACGGATCACGAACTCACTGGACACCGTGAGCCGAGCTGTTGCTCCAAGTCAGGACGGCGAGCAGACGGCAGACTATCTGGGCATGCAAGGTTTGCTCGCGAGTGTGATTGCCGTGGTGGGGAGGCTGTTGGGCTGCCTCGGGGCAGCCGCCGATCATGCACGGTTTCGGGTGCAGCTGCTTGCCGAAAACCCTGATCTCCTGGCGCTGGCCGACGCCACGTTCGAACCGATCGGTGCGATACACCATGCCGCAGATCGGGCTGAGCTGGTGGAGCATGAGAACCGGTGCCAGGATCTGCTGAAGGCGTTCATCATGGCGGCAGGCGCCCAGGTTCGATGAGTGCTCACATATTCGTGCGCCGTGCCGATCCGGTGAGCCGGCCGCCGTAGCCACCAGAACAACCGCGCAGCTCAACCGCGGCATCGTCGCTGACGAATTTAGACTGGCCTTGGAAACGTGCGCTCATGCCGATGACAGGATGCACCGCAGCCTGTGTCGCCCACTCATGCCGATGAGCGGACCTTTCTGGTGACCGAGCGCCCACGAGTTTGACCTTGATGTGGTGTTATGGTTCGGTGTGTGGCGCCGCAGCCTCCGGATCCTGATGATCAGTCATCGTCAGTTGTCCTGCTGCAGCCGCAACCGAGGCCACCAGGAGGGCCACAGCAGCAACCGCCCCGCGGCTGCCAGATTGTGGCAAGTGGTCGGCGGGGTGGTCAAAGGTATCTGGGTGAAGGGCCGCCACGATGACGGACCTCGATTCGTCCAATGGGACGCCCGCAGCAAGCGATAATCCCCGCCGGCGGCGATGGCTGGCCCTTCTGGTCGTTTTGGTCCTTCTCATCGGTGTGGGAGGAACCGTTTTCGTTCTGTACACTACTGGCGCGTTTTCCACCGAGATCCGGACCGAGCCCATCCAAATCCCGGGCGAAAACCCGTTCACGCCACCGATGAGCCAAGATCAGCCGAACGTGACGCCGCCGCCGAACACGGGTCGAACATTCTCTGGCGACACCTCTGGGTTGTACGGCGGCACGCTCAACAACTCCAGTTGCAACAGGGACGCCATGGTGGCCTTCTTGCGGTCCAACCCCGACAAGGCGGCGGCATGGGCCAGTGTGCAGGGCATCACACCCGCCGACATCCCCGCGTATGTCGCCGAGCTCACCCCGCTCATCCTGCGTTCGGATACCGCCGTTACCAACCATGGATTTTCTAACGCCAAGGCCACGACCGTTCACTCGGTATTGCAGGCAGGGACCGCCGTCCTAGTAGACAAGTTCGGGGTGCCGCGGACGCGTTGCTACTGCGGCAACCCTCTGACACCACCTCAGACGTTCAGCAGGCCGCGTTACGTCGGCCCGGCATGGCCGGCGTTCTCCAAGACCAACATGACGATCATCCAACCGACAACTTACGTGATCAACGAGTTTATTATCTTGAATCCGATCACTAATTTAGTCATCTACCGTCCCGCCGGTACCAGAGGAGAGAAGGACCGAGGAGATTTACGAGATGCTGCCATCGCCGGGAGCTACACACTCAACCGAACCTTGATCAGATGCAATGGGTTTGAGCAGTCATGTATGAAACTTCCCGGTCCGATGAACATCCGCATCGATTGCGACGGGAATCAATGCTCGGCTTCATGGCTTGGCGGCGGATGGAGTAGGCCACATCCCCTCACGCGGGAGGGTAATACGTATCGAACCTCGGGTGAGGATGACTCCGCCACTGACTGTAATGGCTCCGACCGTCCCACGATGATTACGTTTGAAGTGACCGTGACATCTGCGGAAACTATCAACGGTGCGTGGAGGGCAAAATCTCTGCAAGGCAGGTACTTAGTATCAGCGTCCGCCGTGTCCGGCTGCAATGCCGGAGAAGTCGAAAGCGCACTCTCAAATTGACTGCACTGCGGCGGATCGACCTTGCGGAAGAACTATAAACCATTGTGTGACGCTCCATACTTTCGCGCCAGCAACAGTGGCGTTGACAGCCGAGCGGACAGTGCCGTTTCTCGCAATCTTAAAACTATGAGCAGCCGCTGAGTGGTAGAATGGTCAACGACGTAGTCGCGCTAATGTCGTGCGTTTCTAGTTCCATCTCTTGTGGGGCTCCTGCACCGTAGCGGACCCAACGGTGATTGTTGATGTCGGTGAACCGCATGACAATAATCCCATGTACGCCGCGTAGCCGCCCTCTAACCCAATCGGTTATCTCAACCTCAGAGCATGGCGGGAGATTGCCAAGTTTCAGTATTATTTCACCTGGACCGGTTTGCCTCGCATCCGGTTCCGAACCGCCAAGCCCGTACGGTATCCCGATCGTTTGGACGTTCAACATTGGGAGTGTTGAGTAGTTTTGAATGAGATAGCGCCCGTTGTATTCTAGCATAACTGCCCTATCGGCGTATGTGCGAACAGTGGCACGTTGAGCCGATTCATAGGTCTTCAGGGATATTATGAGGCTGAGGATAGCGGTGACGAGAGCGCCTATGCTGGCAATTAATGTTATCCGACCGGCAGCTGATTTCTGCTCCTTAGTTGCCATGCGAATCCTCCAACTGTATCGCGACACCGGTGACAGTACATCTTCCCGAGCTTGGACAAAAGGTACGGGAGCAAGTAGAGGGTTATGCGAGCTGCCGCTGACGAGTTTCCCTTGATCGCTGTTACTTGCCGGTCACATCGGGACATTCCGGGACGCGCTGGCCAGCGGGCGTAGTCGTGTGCTGGCAGATACTGCGCGTATGCGGCTGTAGCCTGGGATAATCTTGGTGAGGGCGCTTGAGCCGCTTGTTGATCATTTGTGAATGGTCATACGTTCTGCGCCCAACACGGCGAATCAACAGTGCATGCGCGCCTTGCTCGCGTGATGGAGCAGACGATCGTGCAGGTGCGCGGCAGGATGCTGTCGGGGGAGGACGTCGGCGGGCGGGGCCGATAGTGCTCCCGCTGCACGCCCAGCTTCGGCCGCGGCGCTGCGTTCACCCGGGTCGCGGGCCGGTTGCAGGGAGTGGCTCGTGGGGTGCGCTGGACCAGCGCGGCCAGCTGCCAGCAACATCTGCTCATGCCGCGAGTCGCGCTGTCATGCCGAATAGCGGGCAGGTCGGCTGCCGCGCTCGGCCGTGATCGAGGGGTATAGCGGTGAGGTTGGATGGTGGCCATGGCCGCGCTCCCGCTGTCTGATCGTGTCGGCAACGCCTTGGTGGACTCCGTTTCGCCGACGAGTCCGAGCTGGAGATCGTGGACGACAGGATCCCAGGCCACTCTCGC
Source organism: Pseudonocardiales bacterium (assembly GCA_023252195.1). Classification (GTDB taxonomy): domain Bacteria; phylum Actinomycetota; class Actinomycetes; order Mycobacteriales; family Pseudonocardiaceae. The sequence continues at coordinate 1,405 of JAHEXI010000024.1, read as the reverse complement.
CCGGTCTCTTGATCAAGTGTCATGTTCTGTTGATGGGGGTTGCACTGCAGCTTTACGGCGTGACCATGAGCTCGGCGTGGGTAGGTTGCCGTTGACGACGATGGCCGCCACCAGCGACGGCGCCTCGGGGTTGTCGAGTCCGTGAAGCGCTGGTCGCAGTGTGAAGAGATAGTTTTCGGGTGTTCCGACTGGTGCGGTTTTCGTGCTCATGTCGAGGACACATAGGATTGACAGACGCGCACCGTCCGCTGAGGCGTATTGCGTTGGCTGGCCCATGTACTTTGGTGCGGTCGTTTTGGGACACAGGTGTCCGGCGCTCAACCTTCAGCTCGGCGGTGATGCCATCATGGCGCACGTCGAGGAATCCCAGGGCAAGTGGTGATCCGCGTTCGAGTCGTCCGCCGAGTTCCGGCTCGGCTAGCAGACATGCATACAGGTCGTCGTGGAACTTTTTCTCGGTGACGTGTGTGCCTCGTCGGTACTGCTTGGTCCACGTCATTCTGAGGCCGGCGCGGCAAACCGAGGTGAACAAACGACAGAACGCCTGCAGCTGATCCTGGTCGTAGCCAGCGCGGTAGAGACTTTCGTATAGGGTGAGCAGCCGTTCGTCGAAAACCGGAAAATCGGTCAGGAAGTCTCTGGATGTGTCAAACGGTCGGAAGCGGAGTTCGCGGTGGCCGGCGACGTCCAGAGCCTGTGTGACCGGTCGGCCATCGCACGTTCCTCGCCATCGGAGAGCGATTAGGAAAGGGGGAGCGGTTTGCCCGGCACTTAGACCGAACCGCAATATCAACGTGCCAGTGGCGATCAGTTGTGCATCATCGCCCTGCGGGGTGGGCCTCCGCCACGAGAACGACGGGGTCTGGGCTTCGTGCGCAGTAAAATGGCTGAGGAGTTCGACATCCAGCCGGTCCGCCCAGTCTGGCCACTCACCTGGCTGGATGTCGAGTTGAAGTTCGTAGGCGGTGGCGGGACGCAAGACCTGTGGCCCTGTGACGAGGCGTCCGTCGACGGAAGCGAGCACGACAGCGACGCTGTGCTCGACGACGTCGGTCTTCGTGCTGGCCCTCTCTTGGTCACTGCGCTGTGGCCGGAGAGGCCCGTCCACCACCAAGAGCGGAAGAGGTAACGCTGCCCATGAAGTGAGGGTGGCACCGATGTCGTTTCCGTCGATGAACTTTGCGGTGTGTAGCGCTGCGGCGAGAGGAGCAATCAGCGGGTCCTCGGGAGCGAACTGTTCGAGGAGTTCGGTTTCCACCAGTGCGGCCCGGCGGCGTGCAGCGGTGGGCGGTGTCAGCCGGTGGAAGCAATTGAGCTGGCCAGGAGGTCGGCGAAGACTTCTGCTGGGGTTCGGTAGTCCAGGATACGGCGTGGTCGGTTGTTGAGTTCGGCGGCTACGCAGTCG
>JAHEXI010000023.1 GCA_023252195.1 Pseudonocardiales bacterium | reverse complement strand
AGACAGATCGTGACAACACAACACATCCACCGACCCGACCGGCGCATTAACCTGACACCACTCGAACGTTCCAGAACCACCGGACCGGTGCTCAAACCGCATCCGCAACCCATCGTGGTGCTCGATCACCGCGGCCAACGCCGAGCGCAGCGCGGTCTCCTGGACGCTCTCGACCAGCTCGAATGTCAACGCCTGGTTGAAACGCTCCGGCCGAGGCGGGTCGGACTCGAAGAACCAGTGCTGGATCGGGGTCAGCGGCACCTCCCCTGTCACCGGACCCTGCTCCACCGTCTCCGGCGCGACCACGGCCACCTCCGTCGCCAGCGACGCGACGGTCGGGTGCAGGAAGAGGCCCTGGGAGGTCAACCGCAGTCCGGCCTGGCGGGCCCGGGACACCACTTGGATGCTCAGGATCGAATCCCCGCCGAGCTCGAAGAAGTTGTCCTCGACCCCGACCCGCTCGACTCCCAACACCTCGGCCCAGACCTCGGCAAGAACGCGCTCGACCTCGGTCCGCGGAGCTATGTAGTCCCGTTCTGCGACGAGGCCCCAGTTCGGCTCGGGCAGGGCACCGCGATCCACCTTTCCGTTGGGATTCAGTGGGAGTGCGTCAAGTGTCACGAAAGCCGACGGCACCATATAGGTCGGCAGCATCTGACGGAGGAACTCGCGCAACGTTCGTGCTGCGGTGTCCGGTGTCGCGCCCGGGATCAGCACTACATAGGCCACCAGCCGTGGGCGCGTGGAGCCCTCGTCGGCAACGACGACAACCGTCTCGGCGACATCGGGGTGGCCCACGACCGCGGCCTCGACCTCGCCGAGCTCGATCCGGAACCCCCGGATCTTCACCTGCTGATCCGACCGACCCAAATACTCCAATTCGCTCCGGCTGTTCCAGCGCACGACATCACCGGTGCGGTACATCCGAGCACCCGGCGCACCGAAGGGACTGGCGACGAACCGCTGCGCAGTCAGCCCCGGCCGATGCAGATAGCCCCGGGCCAGCCCGCGACCGCCCAGATAAAGCTCTCCTGGCACACCGGCCGCCACAGGCAGCAGCCTGGGATCGAGAACGTACACCTGGGTGTTGGCGATCGGCCGCCCGATCGGCGGCGGTTGGTCCCGGACCGCTGCGTCTGGCATCCCCTCGTGGGAGTACCACGCGGTCGCGTACACCGTGGCCTCGGTCGGGCCGTAGATGTTGGCGATCCGGTGGCACGCCGTCGCGGAGTGGACATCCCGAAGCACCTGTGCCGACAACGCCTCGCCTGCCAGCACCACGGTATCCGCTGTGACCGCTACCGTCCGATGGGCAATCACCTGGGCGAACGCCGACGGCACCGCACTGACTAGGCTCGCTACCCAGCCACCCTGCCGCGATTCCCCCAGCGCGAGCAGATCACGCACCACCTCGACGGTGCCCCCGGCCACGAGCGGGCAGAAGATCTCGAATACGGATACGTCGAAGCTGAGCGAGGTCGAGGCCACCACGCACGAGAATCCCGACGACCCGAATTCCGACACCGCCCACGCTGCGAGATCCACCACGCTCGCGTGCGTGACGACGACCCCCTTGGGTTGGCCCGTCGAACCCGAGGTGTAGATCACATACGCCGGATGGGCTCGCGACATCGGCCTCATCCGGTCGGCCTCGACCACATCCCAACCCGCACAGCGCGTGAGCTCCTCGACTGTCGCGGCGTCGTCGAGAACCAGCCGGACCACTCCCGCCGCCTCGGGCACCCGGTCGGCCACCGTGGTCGTGGTCACCACCAACGCCGGGCGGGCGTCGGCGAACATGAACCCAATCCGGTCCGCGGGATAATCGGGGTCGATCGGTAGGTACGCCGCGCCAACCTTCCACACTGCCACCAGGGCCACGACCATGTCCGGGCCACGCGGCACCGCCAACGCGACGAACCGTTCCGGACCCGCGCCCTGCTCGATCAACAGCCGCGCCAGACGATTCGCCCGCTCGTTCAATTGCCCGTAGGACAGCTCGTTGCCGTCGAAGACGACCGCAACCGCATCCGGTGTGCGCACCACCTGAGCCTCGAACAGCTCCGTCCACACCGCCGTAGGCACCGGCTGCGCGGTGTCGTTGCGCTCCACCAGTAACCGGTGCCGCTCGTTTTCGGTCAACGACGGAAGCTCAGCCACCTGCCGGTGCGGATCGTCGGCAATTCCTTCGAGCAGCACTTCTAGACTCGCCACCAACCCGGCGACGGTCGCGGCGTCGAACAGGTCGGTGTTGTACTCAACGGTGATGTTCAGCGAGCCGTCCCGGGGCAGGAACTCCACGACGAGGTCGAACCGGGAGGACGTGCGCGGCAGGTCGTGCTCTGTGATGCGTAGCCCGGCGATCTCGCGCGGGTGCACCATCTCCTGCTGCAGCACGACCATGGCCTGCACCAGCGGGGTACGGCTGGGGTCGCGTTCAGCTCTGAGTTCTTCGACCAGCCGGTCGAAGGGGACCTCGTCATGGGCGAACGCTTCCAGCACAGTCTCCCGGACCTCGGCAAGGAAGTCGTCGAATGGCTGGGTTGGCTCCACCCAGGAGCGCAGCACGACGGTGTTGACGAAGAACCCGACCAGCTTGTCCAGCTCGGCCCGGTTTCGCCCGGATGTCACGGTGCCGACGGCGATGTCGCGCTGGGCGCAGTACCGGGACAGCAACAGTTGGACCGCGGCGGTCAGCGTCATGAACAGCGTCGCTTCGTGCGCCTGCCCCACCGCGGTCAGCCGCCGTACCAGGCCGATCGACAGGTCGTGGCGGTGCATCGCGCCGGATGTCGTGCGCAGCGGGGGCCGGGGCCGATCCGTCGGCAGCTCGAGCGCCTCGAGACCCGCGAGTTGCCGCTTCCAGTAATCCAGGTGTGGTTCCAGCACCGAATCGGAGAGCCGATCGCGCTGCCACACGGCGAAGTCCGGATATTGGATCGGCAGCTCCGCCAGCGTCGCCGCGACGTTGGTCCGGGCGGCGCCGTACAGCTCGGCCAGCTCGTCGACTAGGACCCGGACTGACCAGCCGTCGGTGACGATGTGGTGCTGGTTGAGCAGCAGGACGTGATCGTCCTGAGCCAACCGCACCAGCAACACCCTGGTCAGCGGGCCGCGTCGCAGGTCGAAGGGAGCGCTCAACTCCTGCGCCAGTGTCCGGTCCAGCGCGCCGTCGAGTCGGTGGTCCGCCAGTTCCAGCACCCGCAGCGGTATCTCGCCACGTGCCGCGACGACCTGCACTGTGGATCCGTCGAGAGCGGCGAACGTTGTCCGGAGCGACTCGTGCCGGCTGCTCAGAGCTGCCAGGGTGCAGCGGAGGGCTTCGAGATCCAGCGCTCCGGCCAGCCGCAACCCGATGCCGGTGTTGTACTCGGTTCCGCCGGACGTCAGATCGTCGAGGAACCACAACCGTTGCTGTGCCGGCGACAGCGGCACAGCCTCTCCTCGTGCCACGGCGGTGATCCGTCCGCTGGCGTCGGCCGCGGGATGCTCGGGCAACAGCGCCGCGAGCCGCGAGATGGTCCGGGTATCGAACACCGCCCGGGCGGACAACTCGGAGCCGAAAGCCTCCCGGACGAGCGACAGCGCCCGGAAACTCAGGATCGAGTCACCGCCGAAGGCGAAGAAGTCGTCCTCGATGCCGACCTTCTCCAAGCCGAGCACGCATCCCCAGATTCGAGCCAGTGCGCGCTCGGTGTCGGTGCGCGGGGCGACGTAGCCAGCGTGCTCGGCCACACCGACGTCCGGCGCGGGCAACGCACGCCGGTCGAGCTTGCCGTTAGGACTCAACGGTAAGGAGACCAGCACCATAAACGCCGAGGGCACCATGTACTCAGGCAGGGACCCGGCGACCAGCGCGCGCAGCTCGCTGGAGGTCGGCACTGGGCCGCTGGCGGGCACCACATAAGCAACCAACCGGTTACGGCCGGGCTGATCCTCGCGAGCGATCACGACGGCGTCGGCAACATTGGGGGCCTGGCGCAGCAACGCTTCGATCTCGCCCGGCTCGATGCGGAATCCGCGGATCTTGACCTGGTCGTCGATGCGACCGGCGAACTCCAGCTGGTCGTCTGCGCTCCAGCGGACCCGGTCGCCGGTGCGGTACATCCGGGATCCTGGGCTGCCGAACGGATTCGCGACGAACCGCTGCGCGGTCAGCCCCGGTCTGTTCAGATAACCGCGGGCCAGGCCTTGCCCGGCGACGTATAACTCACCTTCCGCGCCCCTGGGCACCGGCCGCAGGGCTGCGTCGAGCACATACACCCTGGTGTTCCAGATCGGCCGGCCGATCGGCGGGACGCCGGCCGGTGACAGCGGCTCGGTCCAGGTCGCCACGACGGTCGACTCGGTCGGTCCATAAGAGTTGATCATGCGGCGTCCCGGCGCCCAGCGGTCGACCAGGTCGCCCGGACAGGCCTCGCCACCGACAATCAGCGTCCGAAAGTGAGGCAAACCGTTTTCCACCGCCGCGGAAGGCACGGTGGCCAGCGCGGCCGGCGGGATCAGCGCGTGGGTCACTCGCCCGTCGGCGAGCACCTCGGCAAGGTGCTCGCCCAGCAGCGGACCCGGCGGCGGCACGACCAGCGCGGCCCCCGCCGGCAGCGACATGCACAGTTCCAGCACCGAGGCGTCGAAGCTGGGCGACGAGAACTGCAGCACCCGATCCCCCGGCGCGACGTCGTATCGGTCCACCTCGGCAGCGGAGAAGCTGGCCAGTCCGGCGTGGGTGACCGTCACTCCCTTTGGTCGCCCGGTCGAGCCTGAGGTGTAGATGACGTAGGCCAGGTGTCGAGGAAGCAGGGGGAACAGCCGATCCGCGTCGGTCGGCGCGCGGTCCGACATCCTGGCCAGCTCCGACCGCATCGCCGGTTCATCGACCACCAGCACCGATGCCCCCTCGACATCGGGGAGAACCGGGGCGACGTCACGTCGGGTCAGTACCGAAACGGGGCGGGCGTCGCCGAGCATGAAGGCGATCCGCTCCGCTGGATACGCCGGGTCCAACGGCAAAAAAGCCGCGCCCGCCTTGAACACGGCAAGCTGGGCGACGACGATGTCGGCCGAACGCGGCAAGGCCAGCGCCACGACCTTCTCTGGACCCGCCCCCCCGGCGATCAAGAGATGGGCCAACCTGTTGGCCCGTGCATCCAGGTCGGCGTAGCTCAGGGACGTCCCGTTGAACACCAGGGCCGGAGCATCCGGGGTCTGGGCCACCTGGGCTTCGAACAGTTCCGGGAATGTGGCGGGGATGACGCAGCGGTCGGTGTCGTTCCACTCGATAAGGAGCCGAACACGCTCGGTGGTAGTCAGGATGTCGATCCTGCCCAGCAGCATTGCGGGGTCAGCGGCGACGCTCTCGAGTACGTGGGCGAGCTGCCCGGTCAGGTCCTGCATCGTCACCGCGTCGAACTTCTCCGCGCGATATTCGACGAGGACCAAGATTCTGTCGTCCCTCTTGACCAACCGGGCCATGAGATCTGTGGGGAACGACACGGCCGGCTGATCGCCGGCGGCGACCGCGATCTGCGCCAGCGCCGGGTCTAAGCCCAGTTCCTCGACCAGCTGCCGGAAGGGCACATCCGAGCAGGTGAAAGCCGCTGCGGCGGTGCCCCGCACCTCGAGCAGCAAGTCCCGAAACTCGACCGAATCGCGCACCCGGGACCGCAGCAGAACGGGATAGTCCCGTTCTGGAGCGCGGGTGGCCACCACGATGTCCTCCTGCCCGCCGCGCCGTGCCAGGACCAGTTGGAAAGCGGCCACCATGAGATCGCGCAGCGTGACGTCGAGTTGGGAGGTCAACGCGAGCAGGCCGGCGGCCACGTCCCCCGGCACGACGAAGTCACTGGTTTCGACAGTCGAAGGGGGGCCGGCCGAACGCGTCCGATCGGTGGGCAGCTTCGGAGCCGACACACCGTCTAGCTGCCGCGCCCAGTACCGGACTTGTTCGGCGAACGGTACCTGCGGCGAATCCTGCGGGACGGTGGACATTGGGCTCGGCACGGACATAGGGCAGTAAGCCGCCATTTCTTAAGGCCTCGGTGCGACGCGGCGATGGATCAGATGCGGCTCAGGAAGGCGGCCGGCGACCGAGGTTGCGGCACAGTGAGAGGCCGGTGTCGCCGGGCGAGCCGGCCGACGATCTGCAGTTGTTCGACCTGCCTGGTGATCGGGTCCCGCAGAAATCGTCCGGCGTGTAGTCCCTGGCCCGAGGTCAGGTCGTGGAGGACGAAATCCATACCGGGGCCGTAGAAGGCCAACCGCGCGAGGAGTTCGCCGCCGCTCGCGAGGCAAAGGTCCCCGTCCTCCGCTGCGGTGATCAGATATTCCGTCAGGCCGTTGCAGTAGCTACCCACGCAGTCCGCCGGGGGGGCGACCGGTACCTGCGACGACATGTCGGGCTTAGGCGCTCCCATCGGCAGGTGCGCCCGACGTAGTTCGGTGCGCAGGTCCTCCCACAAGTACGACCCGGTGTTGGCGTTGGTGGTGAGCGCCACTACCCAGCCGCCGACCGGATCGATGCGCAGGTAGCAAGAAGTGCCGTACGCGTTGCCGTCGTGGCCGACCCAGTCGGTGGTTCCGTCCCGAAACACGGCCAGCCCAGGACCCCAGCCGTCCGCCAGCCCGAACGGGTCGGCGCCGAGAACGGCCTCCCGCATCCGTTCGGCGTAGGCGGCCGGAAGCAGCGCAGGCAGACCCGGCCCAACGTGCATCAGCCCCAGGGCCACCAGATCGACAGCGCTCATCGCTAGCGCCCCGGCCGGGGCTTCGGCGGGGATCAGTGACTGCTCTACGGGCCGGGTCCGACCTGAGGCCGAGTTGACCGAGTGACCGGTGGCGATGGGACGACCGGAGGGCGCTCGTGGCGCCCCCACGATCGCGGCGGGGTCGACGCCGAGCGGCCGCAGCAGGATCGACTCCACGGCCTCCCACCAGCTCATGCCCGTGGTCATCTCGATCAGATGGCCAGCCAGAACGTAGTTCCTGCTGGAGTAGGAGAAACGGGTTCCCGGCGGCAGTATCAGGTCCTGCCAGCGGCAGTGCTCCCGCACGTAGCGTCCCAGCGACAGGGTGGCTAGCTCCGGTATGTCGGGGCTGGAGGCGAAACCGCTGGTGTGGCTGAGCAATTGCCCGAGAGTGAGCTGACCGCCCAGGTCGCCGAGCTCGGGCAGGTGCTCGTCCAGCGGTGCGTCAAGCTCGAGGTCACCGTCCGCGACCAGGATCATCGCCAGCGTTGCGGTCCAGGCCTTGGTGATCGACCCAATGGGAAAGGCGGTCTCCCGGGTGACCGGAATCCCCCCGCCGTGTTCACTTTCACCGACCTCGACCGCGACGGTTACCCCACCGTGGTGGACGGCGAGCTGAGCCCCGGGGACCTGGTGCTTGTCGATCAGCACGGTCATCGTGGCGGCCAACCAGGCCGGGTCGACGGGCACTCGTGCTGTTAACTCCGCTTCACCCATCAGTGCGGAGTCGTTACCTCGTCCTAGCGAACGAACGTCGTCCTTGTTCCCACCCATTGGTAGATCTAGTGCAGCGATCTCTCCCATGGCTGTCACGTTAGAGTGACGCCCTTCGCAGGACCTTAGCGTCCGCTTAAGGAAAAGTTTGCCCAGGACCCCTTGCGTTTACGTCGGGGCCGCTCCGACCAGGCCGGTTTCGTACCCCACGATCACCAGCTGTGCCCGGTCCCTGGCGTCGAGCTTGGCGAGCAGCCGGCCGATGTGTGTTTTGACGGTCCCACGGCTGAGGTGCAGATGCTGTTCGATCTCACTGTTACGTAGTCCCCGTGCGATGAGGGTGAGTACTTCGCGTTCCCGGTCGGTGATGCCGGCCAGCGTGCTGGCTGGCCGCCGGGCGGGCTCCGGATGTCGAATGAACTCGGCGATCAGCCGCCGGGTGACGGTGGGTGCGAGCAACGCGTCACCGGAGGCAACCACTCGGACGGCCTCTAACAATTGAGCCGGAGGTGTGTCCTTGAGCAGGAAGCCGCTGGCTCCGGCACGCAGCGCGGAGTACACGTATTCATCGAGATCAAATGTGGTGAGCACGAGGATTTTCGGGGCGTCCTCATGTGCGGTGATTCTCCTAGTGGCCTCGATACCGTCCATGTCCGGCATACGCACGTCCATCAGCACCACGTCGGGGTGCTGTGCCTGGACCAGGTCGACGGCCTCGGCTCCGGTACCCGCTTCGCCGACGACGACGAGGTCCGGTTCGGTTTCAATGAGTACCCGCAAGCTGCCCCGCAGCAGCGCTTGATCGTCGGCGATCAGTACCCGGATCTGAGTGCCAGTCATGGTGGGCCCGGGGCCTGGTAGGGCAGGCGGGCATGCACGGCGAACCCGCCATTGGCTTGCGGACCCGCCATCAGGGTGCCGTGGTGAAGGGCGGCTCGCTCGCGCATGCCGATCAAGCCGTGCCCGGGCTCGCCGGTCGGGCGACGCGGTATGCCATCGTCGATCACCGCCAGGTGCAGCTCGCCCGGTTCGGCGGTGATGCGGACGGTGCACCGGGCTGGTGCTGCGGCATGTTTGATGACGTTGGTCAGCGCCTCCTGCACGATGCGGTACGCAGAGAGCTGGACCGCCGCAGGCAGAACCGGGATTGTGCCGCGGTCGAGCTCTACCTGCACGTCGGCAAGTCGGGCGTTCTCGACCAGTCCGGGTAGCTCGTCGAGGCCTGGGCTAGGCGCCAGGTGAGCCTCTCCGGCCGATCGCAATGAGCCGAGCACGTGTTGGATGTCGGCGAGCGCGGCGCGACTCACGGACTCGATGACGCCGAGCGCTTCTCGGCTTTCCTCCGGACGCGTGTCGTATACGTGGTTTGCCACGGCGGCCTTCATCACGATCACGCTCATGCTGTGCGCGACCACGTCATGCATTTCCCTGGCGATCCGCAACCGCTCCTCGGAGACGGCCTTCTGCTCGCGGTGTTCGGCGATCTGACCGGCGTACTCGCGGCGCGCACGGACGCTGCAGCCGAACGTCCAGCCCGCGCCGATGGTGAACCACGAGGAACTCAGCGCGGAAAGCAGATCGGTATTGAACGATTTCGTGTTCGGTGCGACGAGGAGGTAGTGCGGATCCAGCACGATCGCCGCGAGCACTGCTGCCAGGGTGACACCTAGCACCGCCGCGATGGCCGCGATGGCCGAGCGCCGCGGTCGCAACGACAGCGCGACCGAGTAGAGCGCTACTGCGACGGCCAGCGCGGTGGCCGCAACCGACATGCCCAGCAACAAGGCGACCATCGTTGAGGCCAGGACGACGGCGAACACCGGGATGGGACCGCGCCTGCGGAAGACCAGCGGAACGCTGACCGCGAGTGCCAGCAGCCACACCGCGACGACTGTTCCGCTGGAGAGGCCGAGCGCGGTGTAGAGGGTCGCGTTGACGGTGAGGAGCGTGATCCACGCCGCCAGCAGCAGGTCGATCACGACGAGCTGCCACGGGCGCTGCCGAAACCGCAGCGACAATACGCCGGAATCAACTCCGGCGGGTTCGGTCACAGGGGCCACGGTAGCCGCAATCTCCGGATCAGCGGATCGGAGCAGGGTCCGATCCCCAAGTCCGGACCTTACTCCGATGTGCGCGCGCCTTGCACGTGTCAGCATTGCCAGCATGATCGAGGTACGCGAACTGACCAAGGACTATGGCCAGGAGCGGGCAGTGAACCGGCTGTCGTTCACCGCCTGGCCTGGTGCGGTGACTGGCGTCCTCGGCTCGAACGGTGCCGGAAAGTCGACCACGATGCGTCTCATCCTAGGCCTGGACGCCCCGACGTCCGGCACAGCGCTGGTGAACGGGCAGCGCTACGCCACCATCGACCGGCCGATGCATACGGTGGGGGCGCTACTCGACACCGGCACAATGCCCGGCGGGCGCAGTGCGACGGAACACCTTCGGTGCCTAGCGGAAGGTAATGGTATCGGTCGGCTGCGGGTGGCCGAGGTGCTCGACGAGGTCGGGCTTTCGGCGGTGACCGGAAAGCGGATTGGTGATTTCTCCGCCGGCATGCGGCAGCGGCTTGGGGTCGCCAGCGCGCTGCTCGGCGACCCAGGTGTCCTGCTATTCGACGAGCCGATGCACGGTCTGGACCAGGAGGGCATCCGGTGGCTTCGCGGTCTCATGAGGTCGCTGGCCGCTCAGGGCCGGACGGTTCTGGTGACGAGCAAGCACATGAGTGAGATGGCGCTGACAGCCGACAAGATGCTCGTCATCCGGCGCGGCGAGTTGATCACCGAGACCTCCGCTCGAGAGCTGACCGAGCGTCTTCGGCGCGACGTGTTCGTGCGCTCCCCCCGGACCGGCGGGCTAACCAGGGTGCTGACCGGCATGGGCGCTACGGTGCGCGCCGAACCTGGCGGTGGTCTGTTGGTCACCGGCTTGGACGCATGGCGGATCGCGTCGGCTGCCGCGGCGCATTACATCCCCATCCAGGAGTTGACCCCGCGCTACAGGTCGCTCGAGGACACCTGGACATGATTGCCGAGGTCAGCCCAGCCTGTCCTCGGCGCGGTCCAGACGGCGCATCAGCATACTGGCTACCGCCAGGCACTCTAAGGCCTCGTCCAATGCAGCAAAAGCAGCTCTGCCGGTACGGTGCGGGTTTCGCAGCCCAAGAATGGCACCTTCGAACAACAGCCGGAAACCCTCGCGCTCGTCCTCAGCCGCCTGGCCCGTTGTGGTGGTGATGTCAAGTTGCGGTACCCGAGCACCGAACACAGACTCCATCAGAGCGAGTCCGGAATCGGCGCTCGCCGTAAGCGATCTGACTCGTTCTTCGACCAACTGTAGCGCTTCGCAAACCGCCTCGGACATCCGTCCATCCGCGACCAGCGCAAGGGCAACAGAAATCGTAGGATGCAGGGTCGGAGTTGTGATTTCGGGGGTCGACTTGCGCCTACTCAACACGCAGGTAGCCTCAATGTGATCGTCAATTGCAGTCGCATCGGGCATGTGCGGGTGCACAACGTCGATCACGCCCATCGTCCGTAACTCATCGCTCGGCAGGCGATACTCTAAGTAGTCACCTACTTGCACTTCCGTTCCGATGGGTAGCAGGACCGTATTGCCCTCTACCCGAGCCGGAGAACCCAGGCGTCTTCCCGCTCCCTCTTGCCGCCGTCGAATCAGCGTGACGAAGGTGGTGAAAAAGATCATTTCACACCGAAGCCGGGTACATCGCAAGTAACATCCGGTACACCTGGGCGTTCCTTCCAGGCTAGCCCCCGGTAATCAATCGCATAGTGACACGCCCTTGTTACATGACAGGGCAGCGTTACATGACAGGGCAGCCCAAGCGGTGATCCACTCCGCACTCCGGTCCGCTGTCGGCCAGTAGGCGTGCCGCGCGGGCGTGGCCGTCCAGCCGTTCAGCCGCTGCCAGTCCCTCGTACACCGCTGCCCGGATCAGCGGATGGACGAAGCTGATCGTGGCGGTGCTCGTTGGCTCGCGTGGCGAGCGCGGGTTCTGGTGCACGACCTCGATGTCAACGAGCAGACGGGCGGTCTGCAGGGCTTCTGCGGGTGCCAACCCGGCTAGGGCCGCCACGTGAGTCAGTGTCGCATTATCACCCAGGATGGCCAGCGCGCCACAAAAGACGGCAGCTGACGATCCCAGCCGTGCCAGCCGCAGGGCCACCCGTCGCTGGACTGCTTGCGGGCCGATCTCGTGCAGGCGTGTCACTCCAGCGGAGGTCGCGTCAAGACCCTCGGCAGCGGCGGCCTCGATGAGCTCACGCAATAGCAGCGGGTTGCCAGCCGTGGCGGTGTGACAGGCGAGGCAGAACGCGTCCTCGGCTCGTCCGGCCAGCACTGTACGGACGAGCTGTGCGGATGCCGCCGCGCTCAGCGGCGCTGGACGCAGCATCCTGGCTTGCGGGTCAGTGGTGACCTGGGCGAGCAGGTGTTGGTCGACAGCCGGCTCTGCGGGCCGCAACGCCACCACCACTAAGAGCGGCAACCCTTCCAACCGGGGCATGAGGTAGGCCAGGAAACGCAGCGATGGCCCATCTGACCAGTGCAGATCGTCGATAAGCAGCATCAACGGACCCTCGGCCAGGTTCGCCGTCAGCAAGAACAACCCGTGTAGCAGGGCGAACGATATATCTCCGCTGCTTCCCGGAGCGTCAACCTGGTCGAAAAGCACCGCGACTTGCCGAGCCGCACCGGCGAGCAGATCGTCCCGCTCGGCTCTGTCTGCACTTGCCAAGGCCAGCTCGAACAGCTGTCGCACGACGCCATAGGCGAACTCGCGCTCAAGCTCTGAGCCGCGCGCGGCCAGCACTCGCATGCCGGCCCGCCGGGCAAGGGCTCGGGCCGCGGCCAGTAACCGGGTCTTGCCGACACCGGCGGCGGCCTCCACCCTTACCAGCTGACCCGACCCCAGACACGCCGCCACGATCAGCGCGTCGAGCGCCTGTAGCTCGCGTTCGCGTTCTAACAGTCCCAGATCCTGCGCTATCCGCCAATCTGCCCCCTGGCGTCTTGCGCTGTCGAGCAGGGCACGCCCGCTCTTTTTGCCCACACCGGCAGTGTCGGACGCCTTCGGGGTCGCAGTTGTTGTGCGCGCGACGTCCGGGTCCGTCGGCGGGACTGATCCGTCGATTTCGAACACTTCAGCGCGCCGGTCGGAAAAGCCAACCGCAGACACGGATCATTGGTCAGAATGGCGTGGTGAAGTGATCGCAGTTCAGGACTGGGATTGATCCCCAGGTCCCCGGCCAACAGCGTGCTGAGGCTGCGGTAGCTGTCCAGCGCTTCAGCCTGACGGCCCGAGCGGTAAAGGGCGAGCATGCGTTGCGCCCCGAATCGCTCCCGTAGCGGATAACGCGTCGTTAGCTCACCCAGCTCCGCGGTCATCTCCTGGTGATGGCCCACATCGAGGGCAGCATCGATGCGCAGTTCTCGGGCCAGCAGCCATTGCTCACCTAGCCTCGGGAGAACCTCCCGGCGCAGGACGTCTGATGGCACATTCGACAATGGCTCACTGCGCCACAATACCAGCGCATTGGACAACAGTGCAGATGCCCGGTCCGATCGGCCCTGGGCAGTGGCGGTCCTCGCCTGGCGAATCAGAGTTTCGAAACGGTTCAGGTCGAGCGCATGGCCGGACAAATCAATGTAATATCCCTCAGCGCAGGTCACGATCGGACCGGTGGCTGCGGTAGTGTATAAGGCTTGACGCAATCGCATTACATAACTACGCAAGGTACCCTGAGCACCGTCCGGTACGGCGTTGTCCCAAAGCCGATTAATCAATTGATCGACCGCGACGACGCGGCCGGCGTCGACAAGCAACGAGGCGAGAACCACCCGCTGCTTGGCCGCCGGGATCGGCACCGGACACCCACCGGCGCACACCTCCAGCGGGCCCAGCAGTTTGAACTCAAACCTCGTCCCCACCCCGACCCCCCAGACCACGGGCAAACCCGGCGGGCCACGGCACCACCCCGGTCCACGACCGCCCTGGCGTGAGCATGCTACTTCGCGGCGTGATCAGCAAGTCATTATCACGTCATCGGCACGCAACGCGGACCTGCGACCGTAGACGCCGGTAACCGGACGTTTCGATGAGACGGCGGCCGTCGCCCGTTTGACGAGAAGGCCACCATGACCATTCGAACAAACCGGGCCGATCGAACCGAATGTCGCGAAGAGCCAGGTTTCAGGGAAAGTCCATCCGCGCCTCGATCCGTACACGAAACGCGTGGCGCGCAGTGTTGCAGGGGGGAATGACGATGGCCGAAGAGGTGGGAACCATCGCTGCGCTGTGGAGGTTCCCGGTCAAGTCCATGCTGGGCGAGGAGCTCGACGCCACCGAGGTGAGTAGCTCCGGTCTTGCCGGTGACCGCGCTTACGCGCTGATAGACACGGCGACGGGAAAGGTCGTGAGCGCGAAGAACCCGAGGCTGTGGCCGAATATGCTGCACTGTCGAGCGCGGTTCCTGGAGCCTCCCCACCCGGGCGAGGACCCGCCCCCGGTACGGATCACGCTACCCGATGGCGCATCGGTGACCAGCGATGCGCCCGATGCCGACACCGTCCTGTCAGACTTCCTCGGACGCAAGGTGCGACTGGCGCGGACCGCCCCAGCGGACTCCACCATCGATCAATACTACCCAGACGTTGACGGGCTGGACCCGGCCGGGAACCGAGACACAATGGTCGAGGCGCGGACCGGATCGGCGTTCTTCGCAGAGGTAGGTCAGCCGTCACCGGTTCCCGAAGGCTCTTTTTTCGACCTTTTTCCGCTTTCCGTGCTGACCACCTCAACCCTCGAGCGGCTGCGTGAGCTGGCGCCGCAGAGCCGCGTCGACGAACGCCGTTTCCGCATGAACGTGATCGTGGCTACGGCTGGCTGGGGATTCGTCGAGAACTCCTGGCTCGACCACCGTCTCATGATCGGCGATGTCGACATCGACGTCATACAGCCCGATCCGCGGTGTGTGATGACCACCCTCGCGCAGGAGAACCTGCCGCATGACACGAACGTTCTGCGCACACTCGCCCGACACAACAGGATCGTCGTCGGCAGCGACGGATTATCCCCCTGCGCGGGCGTCTACGCAGTCGTCGCGACCCCGGGGAATATCCGGCGCGGCGACCAGGCGGTACTCACCTAGGTGACAATCAGCGACTGTTGCGTGGGACGAGCAAGCAAATTGCCACCCTGGACTCATGGGTCGTCGCCCCTGCGGAATCAAGGCAACCTGCCGACCTCAACTGCGATCCTCATCCAACTTCCGGAGGTCTGAGCCTTGTGACAAGTGTCCGCACACAGCCACCGTCCACCAGCGGGGTGGCATCATCGGAACTGCGGCCAGATGCGCTGGGATTTCCCGCGCTGCTAGCCCAGTCGATCGCTCTCATCTCACCCACGATGACCGCGGTCCTCATCATCCCATTGGCTTTTTCCAATGCCGGACAGGGCACTTGGCTGGCCTATCTGTTCGGCACCGCGATGCTGCTCTTCGTGGTGTTCAACCTCAACCAGTTCGCCCGCCGATCCACCTCTCCCGGCTCGATGTACGCCTATACTGGGCGCGGTCTCGGCGCGGTCGGCGGTGTTCTCTCCGGGTGGACGCTGATCTGGTCGTACCTGTTCATCGGGGTAGCCGGAATGACCGGGTTCACCATCTTCTCACGGCAGTTCCTTGACATCGTGGGGATCCACACCTCCATTCCGGCCTTCGTCTTCTTCGCGATCAGCGCGGTGTTCTGCTGGACGCTGGCGGTGAAGGACATCCGGCTGTCCTCTATGCTGACGCTCATCCTTGAGGGACTTTCGGTACTGTGCATCCTGGCGCTCGCGGCAATTGTGCTCTTCAAACACGGAATCGTCATTGACACTGCCCAGGTCCATCTCACGGGTGTGACGTTTCGTGGCATGAGCCTCGCCGTCGTCGCCTGCATCTTCAGCCTGGTCGGTTTTGAAAGCGCCACCGCACTCGGCGGCGAAGCCCGGAATCCGCTACGAACCATCCCGAAGGCGGTGATCTGGAGCCTCATTCTCACCGGCCTGTTTTTCGTCTTCATGGGATACGTCGAGGTGTTCGGTACCCAAGGCCAGCACGACACCTTGGACACCCTTGCCACCCCGCTCAACACCCTCGCCGACCTCAACAAGGTGGGCTACTTCAAGCTCCCGCTCTCGCTCGGCGCGATGATCAGCTTCTTCGCGCTCTCCCTGTCTTGCCTCAACGCCGGCGCCCGGATCATTTACCCGATGGCCCGGCACTCGGTCTTCCCCACCGGGCTCGGGAAGGTGCATACCGCCAACGCAACTCCGGCTGCCGCGCTCAGCGCCTACATCCTGCTGATGTTCGCGGTGCCCGCCATCTGGTCCACGCAGATCGACGTGGTGACCGTCTTCAACGGCGCCGGCACGCTGGCCGCGTTCGGGTTTCTGCTGGCCTACTTCATGGTGTCCGTGGCCGCACCGATCCATCTGCGCAAACTCGGCGAGATCAAGCCCCGCAACGTGGTCGTGGCGGTGCTTGCCTTCGTGTTCCTGCTGGTGCCGACCGTCGGCAGTTTTTACCCGCTGCCCGCCTACCCGGTTGTCCTCTTCCCGTACATCTTCCTGGCTTACATGGCGGTGGGAGGCGGGTGACTGTTCATCGCCTCGCGCCAGCGACACGGCATCCTGCGCGAGATCGAAACCGATTTGGAGGCCGCCTCTCCAGCGGTGTTGCGTTGATCCCCATCGCTGCCTGCGGAGTCAGTGCGACAGCCAGCCGGCGTCCATAGTGAGCGCCCGACCGGTCACCGACCACATATCGTCCCGGCAGAGGAACGCGGCCATACCGGCTACTTCCGCGGGCTCGATCAGCCGCTTGACGGCGTTGCGGTCAAGCAGCACCTTCTCCACCACCTCGCTCTCCGGGATTCCGTGCAGCGCGGCCTGGTCGGCGATCTGCTTCTCGACCAGAGGCGTCCGCACGTAGGACGGGCAGAGGGCGTTGACGCTGATGTTCGCCTCGCCGTGGGCGCTGGCTTCCAGCGCCACGGTCTTGGTAAGCCCCACCAGCCCATGTTTGGCGCAGACGTAGGCCGACTTGTGACTGGAGGCGACCAATCCGTGCACTGAGGAGATGTTGATAATCCGGCCCCATCGCCGCTCGTACATCCCGCCGATGAGACGTTTCGTAAGAACAAACGGTGCCGTCAGCATGACCGCCAAAATCAAGTCCCATCGCGCCTCGTCGAACGACTCTATCGGGCTCACGTGCTGGAGACCGGCATTGTTGACGAGGACGTCCACCTCGGATGCCTCCGTAGCGATGCGGTGGACGTCGCTGCGAACTGAGAGGTCCGCTGAATGAGCTGACGCGCCGGGCACGGCTGCCGCCTGCTCCTCCAACCGCTCACCTGGCAGGTCCACCATCAGCACGTCAGCACCCGATCGGGCGAGACAGTCGGCAACGGCCAACCCGATCCCTGATGCGGCCCCGGTGACCAGTGCACGCCGGCCGGACAGATCGACTGTTTTGGGTTCCATACCCTATGAGCCTCCTCCCGGATGGTCGCTTTTCAGGAATTCCCGGATCGCCTCGGCCGTCCTGGGATGGGTGACTACCCCGTAGTGATTGGCAGCAACCTCCACCACGCGTGCTTCGGGTACCGACTGCGCAAAGGCGTCGCTCTCGTCCTCATCGACGATGAAAGGGCCGCCGGGAACAAGCGGCTGGGTGGCGCGCACGAGCAGCGCGG
This sequence comes from Pseudonocardiales bacterium, assembly GCA_023252195.1. GTDB lineage: Bacteria > Actinomycetota > Actinomycetes > Mycobacteriales > Pseudonocardiaceae. The sequence continues at coordinate 36,130 of JAHEXI010000023.1, read as the reverse complement.
GCATCGACAGGGCCGGCCAGAGTCGGCGCCGGTCGTGCGAGACGCCGTACTCGAAGTCCTCGGTGACGGCTGGCCGGCTGGCGCGAGCCCGCACACCGCCTGCCACCGGCTCAAGCTCGTAGGCGAAGTAGCGCTCCCACAGAGGATCCCAGGGGACGATAGTGCCCATTTGCTTGACCAGCTGCAGGTACTGGTGCGACGAGGGGTGGATCACGCCAAGCCGCTCGATCACCGTCCGGATCAGCGCGTTCGCCGACTGTCCGGGCGCCCCACAACCATCGATCAGCACCACCTTGTCAAGGAGATGCGGCTTCGTGCTCGCCAGCTGCATCGCCACATAGGCCCCCATGGACCAGCCGAGAAGGTGAATAGAGCCCGCGCCCAGCCGGTCCGCCACCTCGGCGACGTCGGCCGCGTGAGCAGGCCAACCGTAGGTACCCAGCGGCGTCGACTCGCTCCTGCCCCGGCCACGAGGGTCGACCATGACGACTCGGAAGCCCGCCTCCGCTAGCGCGCCTCCGATGAAATCGAAACTGCGGAGGTTCGCGGAGAGCCCAGGAAAGCAGACAACCAGCGGTCCATGCCCGCCGCTGCGAGCGGCATGCACCCGCCCGGAGGACAACTGCAGGTCGAACTCTTCGAATCGCGAAAGCGCATCCATGGTCCTACAGATCTTCCTACCAGCTCTCCTCCTCCCGAACTCCACAGCAGCGCTGTCCACGGCGGGCAGAGCAGCTCTGCTGTGGAGTTCGGGAGCCTGAGTGGCCGTCACTACTGTAGGCGGCGTGGCTGACATGGTGCGTTACGAGCTCGACGGGCACGTCGCGACGATCACCTATCACCGACCGGACAAGCTCAACGTCATCGACCAGCAGATGCGCGCGGAGCTCAACGCCGCGTTCGCCGCGTTCCGGGACGACGAGGACGCCTGGGTGGCGATCGTCACCGGCTCAGGCCGGGCGTTCTGCGCCGGAGCAGACATCCGGTCGCCGGGCAATCCTGCCGGCGAGTTTCCTGGCACGTTCTGGGAGAAGCCCACCGTCAACTCTTTCGAGAGCGGCTGGGAGATCTACAAGCCGGTGATCGCCGCGGTGAACGGGTACTGCCTGGGTTACGGGCTGACCCTGGTCACCTGGTGCGACTTCGTCATCGCCAGCGAACAGGCGGTCTTCGGCTATCCGGAGGTGCGCATCGGCACTCCCACGATCGTCGGCGCCATCCGGTTGCCGCAGCGGATCGGCTGGCAATACGCCATGGAGCTGCTCCTCACCGGCGAGCAGATCACCGCCGAACGGGCCAAGGAGATCGGTCTCGCCGGCTGGGTTGTGCCGCACTCATCGCTGCTGTCCGCCGCCCGGGAGCTCGCCGACCGGCTGCTCGCCGCCGCTCCACTGGCTGCCCGGGCCACCAAAGAAGTGGCCCGGCGCGCCCCGGACATGTCCGGTGTGGACGCGATCCGCTTCGGTGAGACGATGCGGCTGGTGGCCAACACCACCCAGGACGCCGTGGAAGGTCGGGCCGCCGCGCTGGAGCGCCGGCCACCGGTATGGCATGGCCGGTGACATTTCCGCGGATGATGTCAGGCAATGATGGCGACCACGCCCGCTGCCCGCAGCAGGTCCACCATGGTGAAGGTGCTGTTGGAGCCGTACGTGGGTGTCCAATCCGGATCTTGGCGCAGATAGGATTGGCGGTCACCCTCCAGCAAGCCGACGATGACTTCGGTCACGATCCTGCCGCCTACAGGGCCGAGGTGCTCGCCGTTCGCCGTCACGGCCGCCTCCCGCAAGACGTAGAACCACAACGGCGTGCGGAGGTGCAACTGCAGGTCCTTGAGGTCAGCGAGGTCTGCGGTTGACAGTTCCGGAAGCGTCATCGCGCGGGCCACCCGCTGACCCGACGGTAGGCCGGTTCTCGTCGTTGCGTGGATCCCCCACCAGGGCCACGTTCTGGCTGTTGCGCGGGAGATCGTGTCGGGCGGAGTCGTCGATGGATACCGCCGACGAGCCGGGGATTTCCTCCGTGAGCAGGGTCGTGCGCCCGCCATCGACACTCTGGTCGTACAGGTGCGGCGAGGCCGTGGGTCCACCACCGTAGACGCTGTCCAGGTCGAACGCGGGAATCCGGAAGTTGCGAATCGACTCCGGGTCCTGGCGCCTCGCGAGACTCGATGTGGGGTCGAAGGTCATATCGTGGTCGAGGAACTGGCCGAAGAAAGTGAAGCCCGCGGTCATCGTCGGATTGTTCGGGTTATGCAGGCTCTTTCCCGGGTCGGTGATCAGCGCGATCGGGTCAGACAGGTCATCCTTGGCGTCCATCGGTCCATTCGGTGCTCCGAGCTCAGCGAGCGCGTCGCGAATCAACGGGGTGTCCGCCGCGAACGGGGGCAGAGTCGGAAACAGGCGGCCGAACCTGCCCTGCTGGTAGAACGTCGACCGGGGGGTGAGCTCGCCGATGTCGGCGTTGCCGTGGCCCATGGCGAGAACTCCTCTGTCGCGGGATCAGTGCCTATGAGCAATAGAGCCGACGCGGCGCTGGCGTGATACACCCTTGAGCGTCCACATCTCCGAGCCCGCTCTCCCGCGGTGCACCAGCGCACCGCTACCCCGTCGCTGTACATGTAGTAACATGTACAGCGTGACGCGTGCCGATCGAGAAGGCGGACACCCGACCGTCGGAATGCGCGAGCTCTCCCAACGCACGGCGAAGGTCATGGCGCTGGTCCGCGCAGGCGAGACGGTCGAGGTCACCGACAGAGGCAAGATCGTGGCGCGAATCGTGCCCGCGGTCGACGACCGGTATGACCAGCTGATCGCGGCTGGGGTGATCCGGCAGGCCAAGCGCCCGTTCGACATCGCTCACCTGCCCGCGCCCGCAGCCAACGCGACCGGGCGCTCAACCGAGGACTGGCTTACCGACCTCCGTGGCGAGCACTGAATGCCGACCAGAATCTACGTCGACACCTCAGCAGCAGCGAAGCTGTTCATCGCCGAGCGGGAGACCGTTGATATGTGGCAATGGCTCTCAGATCTGTCGACGCCGCACCTGGTGTCTTCTGCGTTGATGGTCGTGGAACTCCTGCGGCTGCTCCGTCTCGTCAATCCCGCCACAGTCACTCCAGCGGAGCAATTCTTGGCGACCGATATCGACATCGTCGAGATCACACCTCCGGTGCTCGCGGATGCGACCATGGTGCCGCCGCCTCGGCTGCGTACCCTCGATGCGATCCACCTGGCCACCGCGTTGGATCTCGGCACCTCCGTCGATGTACTCCTCACCTATGACAAGGTTCTCATCGAGGCCGCCCGCGTCACCGGTCTCACCGTGGCATTCCCCGGGGCGTTGTACTGATTACTGCTATGCGCTCATAGCGATGCTATGAGTCGCTCCACGCGCTCGTCGACGGCGCGGAACGGGTCTTTGCACAGCACGGTGCGCTGGGCCTGGTCGTTGAGCTTGAGGTGTACCCAGTCGACGGTGAAGTCGCGGCCGGCGGCCTGGGCTGCGGCGATGAAGTCGCCGCGGAGCTTGGCCCGGGTAGTGGCCGGTGGGGTGTCCTTGGCCGCCTCGATCTCGCCGTCGTCGGTTACCCGGTCGACTAGCGCCTTGCGCTGCAGCAGGTCGAACAGCCCGCGACCGCGCCGGATGTCGTGGTAGGCAAGGTCGAGTTGAGCAATCCGCGCGTTGGACAGGTCCATCCGGTGCTTGGCTCGGTAACGCTCAATCAGCCGGTGCTTGATCGCCCAGTCGATCTCACGGTCGATCAGTCCGAGATCCTGCTGCTCCACCGCGTTCAGAGTGCGGTCCCACAACTCCATCACCCGATCGGTCAGCGGATCGGACCCGCGCTGCGCGACATGATCCGCAGCACGCGCGTAGTACTCCCGTTGAATATCCAACGCGGAGGCCTCGCGTCCGCCGGCCAACCGCACCCCGCGCTGGCCCGTGAGGTCGTGGCTGATCTCGCGGATCGCCCGGATCGGGTTGTCCAGGGTGAAGTCGCGGAATGTGACGCCCTCCTCGATCATCTCCAAGACCAGGTTGGCAGTGCCCACCTTGAGCAAAGTGGTCACCTCGGACATGTTCGAGTCACCGACGATGACGTGCAGGCGGCGGTACCGTTCGGCGTCGGCGTGCGGCTCATCGCGGGTGTTGATGATCGGGCGGGACCGGGTCGTCGCCGAGGAGACCCCCTCCCAGATGTGCTCAGCCCGCTGCGACAGGCAGTACACGGCACCGCGCGGTGTCTGCAGCACCTTTCCCGCACCACAGATCAGCTGCCGGGTCACCAGGAAGGGCAGCAGCACATCGGCGATCCGGGAGAACTCACCGGCTCGCCCGACCAGATAGTTCTCGTGGCAGCCGTAGGAGTTACCCGCGGAGTCAGTGTTGTTCTTGAACAAGAAGATGTCCCCGCCGATACCCTCGTCGGCCAGCCGCCGCTCGGCGTCGACCAGCAGGTCCTCAAGGATTCGTTCGCCGGCCTTGTCGTGGGTCACCAGCTGAGCCAGGTCGTCGCACTCGGCGGTGGCGTACTCCGGGTGTGAGCCCACGTCGAGATAGAGCCGGGATCCGTTGCGCAAAAACACATTAGACGAGCGACCCCACGAGACCACCCGGCGAAACAAGTAACGGGCAACCTCGTCCGGGGACAACCTGCGCTGGCCGTGGAAGGTGCAGGTAACCCCGAACTCGGTTTCAATGCCGAAGATCCGCCGCTGCATGCCTTCCACCCTAGGCCGCTGAGGCGTCCTGCAGGCCCTCCGTACGGGCTCTCTTAAGCTGTAACGGTGCAGGACTGGTTGCGCAAAGTAGCGCAGGACATCAACCGGGTCGACCGAGAGCTGGTACGCCGCAGCGCGGTTATCCCACACTGGCCTGCTGACGCCGGTTTGCGGGCGCTCTCCACGGCCGCCAACCACAGCCTGCTGTGGTTGGCGGTGGCTGCTGTGCTGGCCAGCCGCCAGGGTTCAACCCGGCGCGGCGCGCTGCGTAGTGTGGCGGCGATAGGCGGGGCCAGTCTCGCCATCAACGCCCTGGCCAAACCGTTGCTGCCGCGCCGCCGGCCGGCTTATGACGATCTCCCGGTGGCGCGCCGGCTGGCGCTGCGCGATCACCCGAGATCATCGTCGTTTCCCTCCGGCCACGCAGCGTCGGCGGCGGCATTCGCCACTGCGGTGACGATGGAAAATCCCGCGGTGGGGCTGGCGGTGGCTCCGGTCGCGGCAGCGGTGGCCTACTCCCGGGTACATACCGGAGCGCACTGGCCTTCCGATGTGGCCGCCGGGGCGCTGATGGGCACCGGTATCGCGCTGGCCACCCGGCTGTGGTGGCCGTTGCGGATCGGTGAATCCGCCGAAAGCAACCACCGGGCGCACGTGCCCGCGCTTCCCGACGGCGAGGGCCTGTTGATGATGATCAACCCCGGCTCCGGAACTGAGGGCGAGGACCCCAGCGCGGAGCTGGCCGCTGCCTGGCCGGCAGCCACGCTGCTGCTCGCCGAACCTGATGGCGATCTGACCAAGCAGCTGGAGGCTGAGCTGGATGCGGCCGAGCGGCCGGTGCGAGCAGTCGGCGTCGCTGGCGGTGACGGCACGGTGGCGGCCGCCGCGGCGGTGGCCGCCAGCCGGAACGTGCCGCTGGTGGTGGTGCCGGCGGGCACGCTGAACCACTTCGCCCGCGACATCGGGGTGGCCGAGCTGTCCGACGCTGTCCAGGCGGTGCGCGACGGCAGTGCGATGGCGGTGGACCTGGGAGCGGTGCGGATCGACGACGCGCCGCCGCACGGGTTCGTCAACACCGCCAGCCTCGGCGGATACCCGGACCTGGTACAGCTGCGAGAGGACGGGGAAGCCCACTGGGGTAAGTGGCCGGCGGCCGCACTCGCGCTGATCCGGGTGCTCTGGGAGGCGGATCCGCTCGTGGCGTGCATCGATGGTGTTCCTCGCAAGGTGTGGCTGGTGTTCGTGGGCAACGGCCTCTACCGGCCCCGCGGTTTCGCCGCCGCAGCGCGACACCGGCTGGACTCGGGGCTGATCGATGTCCGTTACGTCCGTGCCGACGTGCGGTTGTCCCGGACCCGGTTTGTTATCGGGGCGCTGGCTGGAGCGCTGAAGCGCAGCCGCACCTACGTCCAGCGGGAGTGTGCTGAGTTGCAGGTCGAGGTGCTCGGACGGCCGCTAGCGCTGGCCACTGACGGTGAGGTCATCGCGGAGGGTCACAGGTTCCGGTTCTTCACCCAACCCGCGGCGCTGACGGTGTACCGGCCGGAGCCGGAGCAATGACACAACCAACTCGTCAGGTGCCGGGGGTGGGCTCAGTGTCGCCTTCGGTGGCTGTCTCGGCCGGCGTCGCTTCACCCGCGTCCTCGGCGGGTGCATCGTCAGCGGTCGGGCTATCGGTATTAGTGAGCAGTGCGGTGAGAGCGGCCCCGGTGATGCGGCGGAATGCGCGGCGCGGACGGGACCGGTCCAAGACCGCGACCTCAAGCTGACCGACTCCCAGAGTGCGCGTGCCAGCCCCGTTGACGCTGGTGGAGACCGAGCTCAGAGCGGCCACTGCGGCGGCGACGGCCTCGGCGGTGTCCATCTCCTGCCGGAAGGATTCCTTGAGCGCCGTGGAGATGACGTCAGCCTGACCGCCCATCACGACGAAGTCCGGCTCGTCACCGATCGAACCGTCGTAGGTGAGGTGGTAAAGCTGATCGGAGTCCGGATTGGCGCCCACTTCGGCCACGCACAGCTCCACCTCGAAGGGCTTGTGCTGCTCGGAGAAGATCGTGCCGAGTGTCTGCGCGTAGGCGTTGGCCAGGGCGCGTCCGGTCACATCACGCCGGTCGTAGGAGTAGCCGCGGACATCGGCGTGCCGGATTCCGGCTTGGCGCAGGTTCTCGTACTCGTTGTATCGGCCGACGGCAGCGAAGCCGATGCGATCGTAGATCTCCGAGACCTTATGCAGGGCGGTGGACAGGTTCTCGGCGACGAACAGCACCCCGCGGGAGTAACTGAGCACGACGACACCGCGACCTCGAGCGATGCCCTTGCGGGCGAGCTCCGAGCGGTCGCGCATGACCTGCTCGACCGAGGCGTAGAACGGCATCGTCACAGCGCGAACTCCTGGGTGAGGCGGATCTTGTGGGAAGGACGAGGGCAGCGTCAGCCACCGGGTTTGCGTTTGCGGGTTTCCACGACCAGATCGGCGAATTGACCGGCTTGCTCGTCGGACATCCGGACGGCCCCGTCCGCCGCGGTCACCGTGACCACCACGGGGTAGATCCGGCGGACCGGGTCCAGCCCGCCGGTCGCGCTGTCGTCGTCGGCGGCGTCGTAGAGAGCCTCCATAGCGACCCGGACGGCGGCGTCGCTCTCCATCATCGGATCATGCAGCTTTTTCATCGATGAGCGGGCGAACAACGAACCGGAGCCCACCGAGTGGTATCCGAGCGTTTCTTCGTACCGGCCGCCGACGACGTCGTAGGACACGATGCGACCGGCCCGGTCCGGATCGGTCGCATCAAGGTCGTAGCCGACGAAAAGCGGCACCGCCGCCAGCCCTCGCATGGCACCTTCGAGATTGCCCCGAACCATGCCGGCGAGTCTGTTCGCTTTGCCGTCCAGGGTCAGCTGCACCCCTTCGATCTTCTCGTAGTGCTGTAGTTCGACGGCGAACAATCGCACCATCTCCACCGCGACGGCAGCCGTCCCGGCGATACCCACCGCCGAGTAGTCGTCGACGACGAACACTTTCTCCATGTCGCGCTGGGCTATCAGGTTGCCGGCCGTCGCTCGCCGGTCTCCCGCGATGAGCACCCCGCCCCGGAAGACGGCCGCGACGATGGTCGTGCCGTGCCGGCTGACCACCGGTTCGGTGCCGGTCGGAACTGTGCCCGCTCCGCTCATTCCCCGTCCTGGCAACAGCTCAGGCGACGTCGCGGCAAGGAAATCGGTGAACGACGAGCTGCCCACCATGAAGTACGACGCTGGCAGGGCTGCGCCCGGATAGCGTCCGACCGAGGACTGGTCCATCGGTTGTGATCGTCTCCTAGCTCCCGTTGTCGCAACTGCCATGTACCAGTCTGTCGTGCGTAAGTTACCCGCTGTTGAAGAACATAATGCCCGGACCGCTCGACCGGCCTGTCACTGGCCGCCCTTTTGGACATAGGCCCGCACGAAATCCTCGGCGTTCTCTTCGAGCACATCGTCGATCTCGTCAAGGATCGCGTCCACATCCTCGCCGAGCTTCTCCCGACGTTCCTGACCAGCGGGCGCACCATCGTTCGTCTCGTCGTCGTCGCCGCCGCCTTGGCGCTGCACCTTCTCCTGGGACATTTCGCCTCCCGGACCGAGTTGTCTCTGCCCAAACAGTACCCAGCAACCCCGACAACCAGTACCCACCAGCGCTGACAAACGTCGCCAGGTCAGTCGGGTGATCAGCCTCGGGTGAGCGCCGCGACTAGTTCCGCGGCGGTGCTCGAGGCGTCCAGCAGCGCGCCGACGTGCGCGCGGGTCCCCCGCAGCGGTTCCAGTGTCGGGATCCGCACCAGCGACTCACGGCCGAGATCGAAGATCACCGAATCCCACGATGCGGCGGCCACCTCGGTGGCGTAGCGCTCCAGACACCGACCGCGGAAGTAGGCGCGGGTGTCCTCCGGTGGCCGGGTGATGGCTGCCCGCACCTCCTCCTCGGTAACCAGCCGCTTCATCGAGCCACGGGCCACCAGGCGGTTGTACAAGCCCTTGTGCATCCGCACGTCGGAGTACTGCAGATCCACTAGCTGCAGCCGCGGTGAGGCCCATCCCAGACCGTCGCGAGCTCGGTAGCCCTCGAGTAGCCGGAGCTTGGCCGGCCAGTCGAGCCGGTCGGCGCACTCCATCGGGTCCCGTGCGAGCGCGTCGAGCACCTCACCCCAAGTGCTGAGGACCTGTTCAGCGATGTCGGCACTGTCATCTGTCGTATCATCCGGGCCGCCGTTGCGCGCGTAGAACCGCGCGACCCGCTCGTGGTAGGCGCGTTGCAGATCCAGGCCGGTGAGATGGCGACCACCAGCCACTTCCACCGTCGCCTTCAGGGACGGGTCGTGGCTGATCGTATGCACTGCCCGCACCGCATCGACCAGCCGCAGGTCGTCGAAGCGTTCGCCGGCTTCGATCAGATCCAGCACCAGCGCTGTGGTACCGACCTTGAGATAGGTGGAGTATTCGGCGAGGTTGGCGTCACCGATGATGACGTGTAACCGCCGGTACTTGTCGGCGTCGGCGTGCGGCTCGTCCCGGGTGTTGATGATGCCGCGCTTGAGTGTCGTCTCCAGACCGACCTCGACCTCGATGTAGTCCGCCCGCTGGGACAGCTGGAAGCCGGGCTGCTCCCCCGCCGGCCCGATGCCCACTCGACCGGACCCGCAGAACACCTGGCGGGAGGCGAAGAACGGCGTCAAGCCAGCGATGACCAGCGTGAACGGCGTGGACCGCGACATCAGATAGTTCTCGTGCGTGCCGTAGGAGGCGCCCTTGCCATCGACGTTGTTCTTGTACAGCTGAAAGGGCGGCTGGTCGGGCACGGTACGGGCGCGTAACGCGGCTTCTTCCATGATCCGCTCGCCGGCCTTGTCCCAGATCACCGCGTCGCGCGGGTTGGTGACCTCAGGACCGGAGAACTCCGGGTGGGCGTGGTCGACGTAGAGCCGGGCGCCATTGGTGAGGATGACGTTCGCCGCACCCAGGTCGTCGAGTTCCGGATCGGGCTGGGCGATCCCGGGCACGCCCAGGTCGAACCCACGGGCGTCGCGCAGCGGGGACTCAACCTCGTAGTCCCACCGGGCTCGCTTGGCTCGCGGTACTTCGGCCGCCGCGGCGTAAGCCAACACGACCTGAGTCGAGGTCAGGACTGGGTTGGCGGTGCTGTCTCCGGGCACTGAGATGCCGTACTCCACCTCGGTGCCGATGATCCGGCGCATGACCGCAGCGTACGTCTCCGGAGCGCGGTCGGTCCGGTCCGACCGGGCGATCGATACCCGAATACGGCCGCGAAGTGGGGTGCGTCACAGCCCGGAAATACTTGAACGTTCAATTTGTTATCCCGGTATGGCGCTGAACTACACCTGCGGTACAGTGAAGTAATGGAGGTGTCGTGATGGTTGCCTCACGAGCGACGTCATATCGAATCGACCCAACGGTCAAGGCGCGGCTGGAAGCTCGAGCCGTCGCAGAAGGGATCGCCGAGCGGGCGCTTCTGGAGCGCCTAGTGACTGAGGGCCTGGACACCCTGCAGTACCCGGGCATCATCTACCGCGATGGACCGACTGGACGACGCGCTGCGCTGGCGGTCGGACCCGACGTGTGGGAGATCATCTCTGCGTTGCGCTACACCGCTGGCGGCGCCGAGGAGCGCGTCGCAGCGCTGGCTGAGCAGTTCGGTCTGCACTCCCGGCACATCCGCACTGCCATCGATTTCGCGGCTACGCACCGGGAGGCCATCGACGAGCAGGTCGCCGCCAACGACACGGCGGCCGAGCAGGCGCGTCACCTCGCCGAGCAGCGCGCGAGCCTGCTGGCGTCGTGAGAGATGCGTTTTCTCATCGATGAGATGTTTCCTCCGGAGACAGCCTGCCTTCGTCTGGTCGAGCGCGGTCACGACGCCGTTGGAGTCCGGGACCTCGGTGTGAACGCCCGCCCGGATCGGGAAGTCGCCGCCGCTGCGGCCAGGGAGGGTCGAGCCTTCGTGACGGAGAACGTCAAGGATTTCGCCGCTGAGCACGACATCATCGTCGTGTGCGTGCTGAAGTCGCACTTGCCGCAGCGTGGCATGGACGCGCACCTAGCTGAGGCGCTGGACCACTGGGCCGCCGCTAACCCCGAGCCGTACGTCGGGCTGCACTGGCCCAAGATCGAGCGTTGACTCGCTTGCATTCTCTGTGCACCGCGTTATGGATACATATCAACCCTAAGTGATCGCGGGGTAGTGTGGTTGTGACCACTCGCGAGCCTGCCGAACGGACCCTGGCGAGGTCCAACCCACGACTACCACCGTAACCACCGCACCGCCGGGGCGAGCCGCCGCTACTACGTGGTGACCTTGGGGCATTGCGCCCGGACGCCGGGGCACCCGGCGCAGATCCGCGCAGCTTCGGTCCGGCGGGTCTGCTCGTGGCGCTGGAACCCAGGTTCGTTGCGGCGGATCGGATCGAACAGCTCATGCCGTCCACAGCAGGCCGCCCCGACCAGCCGTGGCTGGTCTGCCAAGATCGCGGTGAGCAACGCCATCATGCCGTCGTGATCCACCGTCGCAGTGTTCTCTGCGGTGGCGCGGAACGGCCCCGCCAGGGTGCAAACGGTGCAGTGCCCGGCGGGGCCGTTCCGGTGTTCGCTAGTCGAACTCGCCGGAACGGACACCGGCGGTGAACGCGGCCCACTCGGTCGCGGTGAACACCAAGGCCGGGCCGGTCTTGTTCTTGGAATCGCGGACGCCACGGCCACCGTCGGGTAGGTCGGCGACCTCCACGCATGCAGCGTTGCCACTGCTGCGGATAGACTTGCGCCACTGAACGCGGGCTAGGCCGTCCATAGTGATTGCCTCTTTCTGCTGGTCAGAGTGTGTTTTCGACGGACTCCGCGAGCAGGGTCAGGCTCTCGTCGCAACCGAGTGCCTGACTGCGGAGTTCGTCATAAAGCGTAGTCAGAGATGCCACGTCCGATGGGTCGTCGATGATGTGGCCACCCAGGGCATATTCCTGCCATCCGGCGTCCGGCAGGAGACCCTCCGGGAAGCTGAGCAGGGTGAACGCTCCCGACATACCGCTATGCAACCCAGCGTCGAACGGCAACACCTGGATTTCGACGTTGGGACGCTTCGCCCAGTCGAGCAGTTGTCGGAACTGCTCAGCGGCCACATTCGGTTGGCGGGCGCAGCGGGCCAATGCTGCTTCGGAGATCAGCGCGGACAGTTGCAGGGGGTCGCTCGACGTGAGACCAGCAACCGCCGCACGGTGCCCCACACCACGTGTGAAACGGCCACACCACCTATAGCAGCCTGAGCTGGTTCTTGCGGTCGCTGGGTGACCACGACACCCACCGTGGCCGGTTGCGCGGTGATGGCACGGTGGCCGCGCGCTGCGGGCTGCGCTTCACGCCCCGGCCGACGTTGCGGATCACGGGGCCGCCACCCGGGAACCTGGTCGCGGGCCCGCTGGCACTGAAAGGCACCCCACCGGACCCAGAGCAGATCTGCCGACAGTGCCAGTGCGGTGATGCCCGGTGAACGATTCCGGCGCTGGTGGCGCCGCGCTCGTCAAGGCGCAGCACGCGGCCGGTGCCGGTGCCGACGTCGCGGGGCACGGTGTCCTAGCGCGATTCCACGCCGGTTGCCGCTGCCCGTGGTGCGCGAGTCGGGCCTGGGAAGGCACCTGCGGGTGCGCACGGTGCGCGGCGTGCCGCGCCAACGCCTACGTCGTCCTGCCTCGTGGGTGGCGGCCATGACCACCGAACCATCGAGAGGGTGGCCGGTGACGCGCTCACCGTGCTGCACACCGTGGTGACCGACTGGCCCACCTGACCCCGGTCCGGTTGTCAGCAGAGCCAACTCCTGGCGACCGGGCCGGTACCACAACCAATTGAATACCCGGCCGGTGCCGCGTTGTGCGGTTGAGCCCAAACCCCGTAGCTCCTCCGACGCGACCCTGCCGGACCCCGCCCGGGAGCTTGTCACGTTGGCGAGGTTCGCGGGACCGTCATGGTGTAACGAGCGAGGAGGAGGAGCACATGGGTAAGCACGATCCGCCGAAGCCGCAACCTGATCCTGGTGGTGACGGTCACCAACCGGGGCGACCGATCCCGCCCCGCGAACCGGGTAAGCACGAGAGGGAGGACCCGCGGAATGATCCGCCGCCCCGTGACCGCTGACACCGCCGAGTTGCGGCGGGCGATGGTCGATGCGGTCACCGCCGAGGAGTTCCTGACCCGGTGGCGGGTCGCGTTCGCGCCGTGGCGGGCGTCGCTGCTGTCGGTGCCCCGGCATCGGTTCCTGCCGCCCACGGTGTGGGTCGACAACACCGCGGACCCACCACCGACGCTGCTGCCACTGCATCGCGAGCACGACCCGGACCGGTGGCTGGAACTGGCCTACGCGACCGATTACGTGATCACCCAGGTCGATGATGGGCACCCGACCGGGCCCGGGTCCGGTGGGTTGATGCCCACCAGCTCCGCATCGGGTCCGGTGATTGTCGCGGTGATGCTCGCCGCGCTCGACGCCCACGAAGGCCATCGGGTGCTGGAGATCGGCACCGGCACCGGGTACAACGCGGCGTTGCTGGCGCACCGGCTCGGCGCCGAGCAAGTGACCAGTGTGGAGATCGATCCCGACATCGCCACCCACGCCCGGGAAGGATTGTCGGATACCGGGTTCGGGGCCGTCACGGTGATCACCGGTGACGGCACCCACGGCTACCCCCCGGGTGGTCCGTTTGACCGGGTGATCGCGACTGCGACCGTCAACCAGATCCCCTACCCGTGGGTGGCCCAGACCCGGTCCGGGGGCCGGGTGCTGCTGCCGTGGGCAGACACCTACACCGGCGGACTGCTGTCGCTAACCGTCAACGGCGACGGCACCGCATCCGGGAGCATCGTCGCCGAAAGCAACTTCATGTGGCTCCGCGGGCAGCGGGACACTCGCGGCGCGATCAAACCCACCAGCGAGGGCAGTAGGGACCCGGACCGCACCGACGCCAGCACCACCACCTGCCATCCCCACAACGTCACCGGACCCCCCGGGGCCCGGGTCGCCATCGGTCAACGGGTCCCGGGCTGCCAATGGCGGTACTGTCCCTGGGAACCCACCGACCCCATCGGTGTCCTGTGGCTGATCGATCCCTGGGGTTCCTGGGCGAAACTCACTCACACGACCCCCAACGCCGACGAAGACGAGTTCCCGGTACTCCAGTCCGGGCCCCGCCGGCTCTGGGATGAAGTCGAAGCCGCCTACCACTGGTGGGTCGACGCGGACAGCCCAGACGCCGACCGCTGGCAATTCACCATCACTCCCACCGGGCAGGAAGTGCAATTGAAATAGGCGACAGGACAAGGGGTGGGTGCGTCGCGTTTGACAGCTTTCGCTTGCCCGACACCACGCCCGGACCCACCCACGACCTTCGCGGCCTTCTCCCTCGATTCACGCGCTCTCCGTTGCTCCGTCGGCGCCAATTCAAGCGCCATCGCAGCCCGTTGACCAGCAGACAACTCGGCCAGCAGCGGAATCCACTCCTCCGGGTCCCGGCTTGCCCGAGAGGATTCCCACAGCACAACACGTCGAACCGGCGGGCCTTGACGGCCTCCAGAACGTGCTGCCAGTTCTCCCGGGCCCGGGTGGCGAACTGGGACGCGGACCGCTGGTTCAGCTCACTAGCGGACGGTATCAATGCAGAACGCGGTAATGACGGCTCCTACAGGTACTGGCCGGTGTTGGTGGCGGTATCGATAGCCCGGCCGGAGTCGGCGTTCTTGCCGGTGACGAGGGTACGGATGTAGACGATCCGCTCCCCCTTCTTTCCGGAGATTCGCGCCCAGTCGTCGGGGTTGGTGGTGTTGGGCAGGTCCTCGTTCTCGGCGAACTCGTCGACGATCGAGTCGAGCAGGTGCGTCATCCGCAATCCTGGTTGACCGGTCTCCAGCACCGACTTGATGGCCTTCTTCTTCGCCCGGTCAACGATGTTCTGGATCATCGCGCCGGAGTTGAAGTCCCGGAAGTAGAGGACTTCCTTGTCCCCGTTGGCGTAGGTGACCTCCAGGAAACGGTTCTCCTCGCTCTCGGCGTACATCCGCTCGACAGTGCCCTGGATCATCGCCTGGATGCAGGCCTTGCGATCCAGCGCGAATTCGGCCAAGTCGTCGGCGTGCAGCGGTAGCGTCGGTGTCAAGTACTTGGAAAAGACGTCCCGGGCCGCCTCGGCGTCCGGCCGCTCGATCTTGATCTTCACGTCGAGCCGTCCCGGCCGCAGGATCGCCGGATCGATCATGTCCTCGCGGTTGGAGGCACCGATGACGATGACATTCTCCAATCCCTCCACACCATCGATCTCGCTGAGCAACTGCGGCACGATCGTGGTCTCGACGTCGGAAGACACACCCGACCCTCGGGTGCGGAAGATCGAGTCCATCTCGTCGAAGAACACGATGACCGGAGTGCCTTCCGACGCCTTCTCCCGAGCTCGTTGGAAGATCAGTCGGATATGCCGCTCGGTTTCTCCGACGTACTTGTTGAGCAGTTCGGGACCCTTGATGTTGAGGAAGTAACTCTTGGCATCGGTGTCCCCGCGTACCTGGGCGACCTTCTTGGCCAACGAATTGGCCACCGCCTTGGCGATCAGAGTCTTACCGCAGCCGGGAGGGCCGTAGAGCAGCACGCCCTTGGGTGGGCGCAGTTCGTATTCGCGGAACAGTTCGGCATGCAGGAACGGCAGCTCGACGGCGTCGCGGATCTGCTCGATCTGGCTGGCCAGGCCGCCGATGTCCTCGTACCCGACGTCAGGAACCTCCTCGAGTACGAGGTCCTCGACTTCCGCCTTGGGCACCCGCTCGTATGCATAGGCCGCCTTGGTGTCCACCAGCAGCGAGTCCCCGGGCTTCAGCGGCACCGCGTCGGGGTTGTCCGGGCCCATCAGCAGCGGGTCGGCCAACCACACCACGCGCTCTTCGTCGGCGTGCCCGATGACCAGCGCCCGCAGACCGCAGTCGAGCACTTCGCGCAGTGCGCAGACTTCACCCGTCGATTCGAAGGAGCCCGCCTCCACCACGGTCAGCGCCTCATTGAGCCGCACGCTCTGCCCGCGGCGCAGCTGAGGGATCTCGACCGCGGGCGACACTGCCACCCGCATCCGCCGGCCGGAGGTGAACACGTCCACCGAACCGTCGTCGAAGCAAGCCAGGAACACGCCATAACCACTGGGTGGCTGAGCCAGCCGATCGACCTCTTCGCGCAGCGCGAGGAGCTGGCCGCGAGCCTCCCGCAGCGTCTCCACCAGTTTGGCGTTGCGCTCAGTGAGCTGGCTCACTGACGCGGAGGCCTCGGCGAGGCGCTCCTCGAGCAACCGGAAATGCCGGGGCGACTCGGTCAGTCGACGACGCAGCAGCGTCACCTCATCCTCGAGGACCCTGATCTGGGCGGCCAGCGCTGGGTCGATGCGGTCTCGACCGTCAGCAGCTCGGTCGCCGGAATAGTCGTGCGGCACGAGGCACCTCCTCCCGCATGGTTCTGGAGACCACTAACGGTACGGGACGGCGCGGGAGAACCGTGAGTTAACGGCCGACCAACTCCGGGCGCTGAGAAACTACAGACGCCGGTTGGACCGGCTGGGCCGGCGCTGCGGAGTGGGCGCCACCGCGCCCTGCGCCAACCGCCGGGCGGTGAGCAGGAACGCGGTGTGCGCGACCATCCGGTGTTCCGGGCGAACCGCGAGCCCGACGACGTGCCAGGGCCGCAGCAGCGTCTCCCAGGACTGCGGCTCGGTGTAGCAGCCGGCTTCCCGAAGTGCCTCGGCGCTGCGGGACAGCTGGGTGGTGGTGGCCACGTAGATGGTGAGCACGCCACCGGGAATCAGCGCCGCGGACACCGCGGGCAGCGGCTCGCACGGGTGCAGCATGTCCAGTACCACCCGGTCCACTGGCTGATCGGCAGGGTGGGTAGCCACATCGCCCACCCTGAGCTGCCAGTTCGGCATCACCGCGCCGAAGAACCGCTCGACGTTGCGCGCGGCGTATTCGGCGTGGTCAGCGCGCGCCTCGTAGGAGATCACGCTGCCGCGCTCCCCGACCGCTCGGAGCAGCGAGCAGGTCAACGCCCCCGAGCCGGCGCCGGCTTCGAGCACCCGCGCACCGGGGAAGATGTCGCCCCACATCAGGATCTGCGCGGCATCCTTGGGATAGATCACTTGCGCGCCGCGCGGCATGGACAGCACATAGTCGCTCAGCAGCGGGCGCAACGCGAGGTAGCGCGTCCCCACGGCGGAGGCCACGACGCTGCCCTCGGCAAGCCCGATCAGGTCGTCGTGGGCGACCGCACCGCGGTGGGTGTGGAAGTGCGCGCCGGGTTCCAGCACCACGGTGTGCCGGCGTCCCTTGGGGTCGGTGAGCTGCACCCGATCACCGGGTTGGAACGGTCCGCTAGCTCGAGTCACAGAAGCTGATGGTGACAGATCGGTGTGTGGGCGGCTGCACTGCGCCATCGGAGATTCGCCGCTGTCGGGTGGTTCCCCTACCCTGCGAGCCATGACAGAGACCCTGCCCGCCATGACCGCTGTGAAGCCCAGGCGGCTGGCTCTGTCACCGTCGCGGGCCGCGGATTTCAAGCAGTGCCCGCTGCTGTACCGGTTCCGGGCGGTCGATCGGCTGCCCGAGACACCGAGCCGGTTGCAGGTCCGCGGCACCGTGGTGCACACCGTCCTGGAGCGGCTCTTCGCGCTGTCCCCCGACCAGCGTGACGCTGAAGCTGGGCGAGAGCTGGTCGATCCCGCTTGGCGTGACGTGCTGGCCGCCAGCCCGGAGCTGGGCGAGCTGTTCGCCGGTTCCGGGGACCCGGAGCTCGGCGAGTGGCTCGATTCGGCGCGTGGGCTCGTCGAGGCCTACTTCGCGCTGGAGGATCCCCGGCTGGTCGCGCCCGAGGCTTGCGAGCTGCTGGTAGAGGCGGAGCTGGCGGCCAGTGACGCCGGGGACGGCGAACCACTGCTGTTGCGGGGATACATCGACCGGCTCGACGTTGCTGCCACCGGTGAGATCCGGGTGGTGGATTACAAATCCGGTGCCGCACCGCGGGAGTTTTTCGAGGCCAAGGCGCTGTTCCAGATGAAGTTCTACGCGCTGGTGCTGCTGCGTATCCGCGGGGTGGTGCCGCGCCAGCTGCGGCTGCTGTACCTGGCTGATCGGCAGGCGTTGAGCTACACCCCTGATGAGGCGGAGCTGATCCGCTTCGAGCGCACCCTCGTCGCGATCTGGTCAGCGATCCGGCGGGCCGCCCGCAGCGGGGACTTCCGCCCGAACCCCAGCCGGCTGTGTGACTGGTGCGATCACAAGTCGCGCTGCCCCTCGTTCGGCGGCACTGTGCCCCCTTATCCGGGCTGGCCGGACCCCGCCGGCGCGGGCGCCGAGACCGCACGCGACCGGGCGGAGTAGGGATCTCACAACCGGCAGGAGCGGATGTCGCTGGCCAGGATGGCCTTGGCACCGTGCGCGGAGAGCTCGTCCATGATCCGATTGGCGTCTCGGCGGGGCACCATCGCCCGAACCGCGACCCAGTCCGGATCGGCCAGCGGAGCCAGCGTCGGTGACTCCAGCCCGGGCGTGATGGCGATCGCCTCGTCCAGCAGGGTGCGGGGGCAGTCGTAGTCGACGATCAGGTACTGCTGGGCGAAAACCACGCCCTGTAGGCGTGCGATGAGCTGCGCCCGTTCCGGCGATGGCGCCGCGTCGGACCGCTCCACGAGCACGGCCTCCGAGGAGCAGATCGGGTCCCCGAAGGCCGTCAGACCGTGCTGGCGCAGGGTGCGACCGAACTCGACCACGTCGGCGATCGCATCTGCTACCCCGAGCTGCACCGAGATCTCCACCGCGCCGTCGAGCTGGATCAGGGTGACGCGGACCCCGTGGCGGGCCAGGTCCGCCTGGACCAGCCGGGGGTACGACGTGGCCACCCGCAGGCCCTCCAGATCATCGACCTTCCAGTCCCGGCCGACCGGTGCGGCGTAGCGGAAGGTGGATCCGCCGAAACCGAGCGCGAGCCGCTCGATGACCGGCGCCTCGGAGTCCAGCACCAGATCCCGGCCGGTGATCCCGAGATCCAGCTCCCCGGAACCCACATAGACCGAGATGTCCCTGGGGCGGAGGAAGAAGAACTCCACATCGTTGGCGGTGTCGATGACGGCCAGATCCTTGGCGTCGTGCCGTTGCCGGTAGCCCGCCTCGACCAGCATCTCCGAGGCGGGGCCCGCCAGCGTGCCCTTGCTGGGTAACGCGACCCGCAGCATCCCGTCATCTCCGTTCATCGAGCTCATCGGCACACCTCACAGGTAGCGGTAGACGTCGGTAGTGCTGATCCCCCGGCCGAGCATGAGCACCTGCACGCGGTAGAGCAGTTGCGAGATCTCCTCCGCCAGCCGTTCGTCGGACTCGTGCTCGGCAGCGATCCACACTTCGCCGGCCTCTTCGAGCACCTTCTTGCCCTGAGCGTGCACCCCGTCGTCCAGCGCCGCCACCGTGCCCGAGCCAGCCGGCCGCGTCCGGGACCGGTCGGTGAGCTCGGCGAACAGCTCGTCGAACGTCTTCACCGCCGCAGCCTACGGCTACTCACGAGCCTCACGCATTGAAGTCCTTCGCTTCGGCACCCGCCTCCAGGCATCCGCGGTGCACGGTGCACACGACGTCCGGGCGGGTGACGTTGAGAATCTCGTTGCAGCCCTCCAACCCGGCGAAGTCATCGAGGCTCAGCTCAACCGACTGCAACATCGTGCCCATCGCCCCATCTGCGACCAGCCACGTTGCGCTAGGACGTCGAGCAGCGATAACAGAGCTATGAGATGCAGCCTAGAGCAGCGATATCGTCCCTTCGTGGTATCGCGTGGCGGCCAGCGTGACCCAAGAGCCGTAGGCTAGCGCGGTGACCTATCCGGACACCCCCGGCAGCGACTCGGACACGTCGCTGCCCCAGCTCACCTCGCCGGTGCTGGTAGCCGCGTTCGAGGGCTGGAACGACGCCGGGGACGCCGCCAGCACCGCGATCGAGCACCTGCAGCTGAGCTGGGACGCGACCCCGCTGGCCGAGCTCGATCCCGAGGACTATTACGACTTCCAGGTCACCAGGCCGACCACCAAACTGGTCGACGGGATCACCCGGCGGGTTGAGTGGCCCACCACCCGGCTGTCGGTGTGCCGCCCGCCCGGGGCTGACTACGACGTGGTGCTGGTGCACGGTATCGAGCCCAACATGCGCTGGCGGTCGTTCTGCGACGAGCTGCTGCGCTTCGTCACCGACCTAGAGATCACCACCGTGGTGACGTTGGGAGCACTGCTCGCCGATACCCCGCATACCCGGCCAGTGCCCGTCACCGGCACTGCCTACGATGCCGCCTCGGCCGCCCGGTTCAAGCTGGAGCGTTCCAAGTACGAGGGGCCGACCGGGATCGTAGGGATCTTCCAGGACGCCTGCGTACAGGCCGGAGTGCCAGCCATCTCGTTCTGGGCCGCGGTGCCGCACTACGTTTCCGCCCCGCCTTCCCCGAAGGCCACCCTGGCGCTGCTACACCGGGTGGAGGAGGTGCTCGACCTCGAAGTTCCGCTCGGCGCGCTGCCGGAGGAGTCCGAGGAGTGGGAGGCCACGGTCAGCGAGATGGCCGAGGAAGACGACGAGGTGGCCAGCTACGTGCGTGCGCTGGAGGAGCGCGGCGACACCGAGCTGACCTTGCACGAGGCCAGCGGTGACGCCATCGCCGCGGACTTCGAGCGCTACCTGCGCCGCCGCCGCCCCGGTGGCACCTCCGGCCCCCGAGGACCCCGCGACAGCCGTTGACGTGGCTGCGCTCCGCGCTCCTCTCGCGCGCGGCGCCTCTCTCTCGCGCGGCCCGGTCGCCATTCGGAGCCGAATGGCGGTTTCGGACCCGTACCAGCCGCCATTCGGAGCCGAATGACGCCCACGGGCCCGTAGTCGATCTTTTCGCTGGCCCGCTGCTGCGGGAACGCGCGTTTCGTTCAGTCCGGGCGATATACCAGCAGGGGCACCAGCTGTTCGTCGTCGGTCAGTGAGCCGTGGTGGCCGATCAGGCGGGTGAGCCTGGGTGTGACGCGAGACTGTACGACGGCGAAGTCGGTGCGGGCGGTGACGACGAGGTCACCGATGCGGTCGCGGACGTGGGGCTCGACGACCGGGCCGAACCATCCTGCGGCGATGGCCTCATCCCGGGTGCGGATCCACGCTCGATCCCCGATCAGCTCACACCAGGCCGCGCGCACATCGTCGGTGGCGCCCGGCTCGGTGTAGACGTACCGGGCGCGCGGGTCACCGCCCAGCATGCGCACCCCGGCCTGCAGCGACGGCTCGGTGTCGAAGTCAAGCCTGCCTTCCTCGGGCACGGTCACCATGCCGTGGTCCGCGATCACCACCAGCTGGGCACCCGACGGCAGGCCTTCGGCGATCGCGGAAGCCAGCCGATCGACGTGGCTCAGCTGCAACCGCCACGGCAGTGATCCGACGCCGTAGACGTGCCCGAGCAGGTCCAGGTCACCGTGGTAGGCGTAGCACAAGCTCGGCTGGCTGCCCGACACGGCAGCCAGCGCGGCGGCGGCCAGGTCCCCCAGGGCGTGCACGCCCTGGAAGTCAGCGCCGCGCATCACCGCGCGGTTCAACCCCGTGTCCCGATGCGCGTGCGGAACCGCCAGGGTGACCCGGACGCCGGCCGCGGCGGCGCGTTGCAGCGCTGTGGGTCGCGGCTGGATGTCCTCCGGGACGAACCGCTTCCGGAGATCCACTTGACGACCACCGCCGTGGGTGTGCCAGCTCAACGCGTTGATCAGATCACCGTCGGGGGTGGCGAAGGTGTAGCCGACGATTCCGTGCTCGCCCACCGGCATACCCGTTGCGATGGTGGCCACGCTGGCCGCAGTCGTCGCGGGAAACCCGGCCGTGATCGGCGCGCTACCGTCAGTCAACGAGGTGAGGAATGGGGTGTCGGCGGGATGTTCCCGCAACGCATTCCAGCCGAGACCGTCCACTAACAGCAGGCAGACGGCCCGGGCCGGATTGAGGCCGAACCGATCGGCGAACCCGGCTACCCCCAGGCCGCACAGCAGCGACGGCACCACGTCGGCAAGCGAGCCGGTCCCGTCAATCACAGGGCGATGCCGAGCAGGGCATCGAGCGCGGCGGTCAGCGCAGCGGGTGCATCGACGTCGCTGCCGCGTTGGGTCAGCGTCTCGGTAGCCCAGGCGTCGACCGCGGCCAGCGCGCCTGGGGTGTCCAGGTCGTCGGCCAGATGGGCCCGCAGCTGGTGCACGGCATCCTGCGCCGGTGCCCCGGCGGGCAGCGCGACGGCCTGTCGCCAGAGGTCCAACCGGATCACCGCGTCGTCGAGCATCTCGGGGGCCCAGGACCGGTCGGTGCGGTAGTGGCCGGACAGCAACGCCAGCCGCAGCGCCATCGGATCTACCTGGTCGGCGCGCAGCCGGGAGACGAAGACCAGGTTGCCCTTCGACTTCGACATCTTCTCGCCGTTGAGACCGATCATCCCGGTGTGCACGTAGTGCCGGGCCATCGGGTACTCGCCGGTGAGCGCCTCGGAATGGGCCGCGGAGAACTCGTGGTGCGGGAAGATCAGATCCGAGCCGCCGCCCTGGACGTCGAAGCCGGTGCCGAGCCGGTTGAGTCCGATCGCGCAGCACTCCACATGCCAGCCCGGACGCCCCGGGCCCAGCTCGGAGTCCCAGGATGGCTCACCCTCACGGGCGGTGCGCCACATCAGGGCATCCAGCGGGTGCCGCTTACCGGGTCGTTCCGGGTCTCCCCCGCGTTCGGCGGACAGCCGCGCCATGGTCTCGGCGTCGTATCCCGACTCGGAACCGAAGTGGGCAGCGGCCTGGTGGTCGAAGTAGAGGTCCGGGTGTTCGGCGTCTTCGACCCGGTAGGCCGCGCCGCAGGCGAGCAGCTTGGCGATCACCTCGACGATCTCGCCGATCGCTTCGACGGCGCCGACGAAGTCCCGCGGTGGCAGGATCCGCAGCGATTCCATGTCTTCCCGGAACAGCGCGGTCTCCCGCATACCGAGCACGATCCAGTCGTCCTGGTCGCGGCGCGCCCGCTCGAGCAGCGGGTCGTCGACGTCGGTGACGTTCTGCACGTAGTGCACGTCGTGCCCGGCGTCACGCCAGTACCGGTTCACCAGGTCGAAGGCCAGGTAGGTGGCCGCGTGCCCGAGGTGGGTGGCATCGTAAGGGGTGATCCCGCAGACGTACATCCGCGCAGTGCGCCCGGGCGCGGTCGGCCGCACTGCGCCGGCCGCGGTGTCATATAACCGCAACGGCCGGCCGTGGCCGGATAGCCGCGGAACCGGGGTGGACGTCCAGGGCTGCATGGTTTCGACCCTACGTCACCGCATCTCGGGGTCTGGGGGTTAGGCGGGCCGGCGGCGGTGCCGGAGATAGTCGCCGACCACTGCGGCGCCCAGGCCGTCCACCCCCGGCTCCAGCACCCGACCGCCGCAGCGCCGAGCCAACGCGTGCACGAATGCGGCGAGCTTGGGGTCGTGGCCGAGCATCACGATGCTCACCGCTGTGCCGTTGCGGGCCAGGCCGTCCATCTCGCGCACGGTCAGGGCCAGCGTCTGGGGCAGCGGCGGGTAGCTGAAGACCGCCTCCCCGTCTGGTTCGAGGTGCGCGGTGGGCTCTCCGTCGGTGACGACCAGCAGCACCTGCGCGGCGTCCGGATGCCGACGCAGGTGCCGGCCCGCGAGCAGCAGCGCATGGTGCAGGTTGGTGCCCTGCTCCCACACCCCGGTCAGACCGGTGAGCTGCGCGATGTCCACCCGCTGCGCCTGGCGGCCGAAGGTGATCAGCTCCAGTGCGTCGGAGCGGAACCGGGTCCGCACCAGGTGGTGCAGCGCCAGCGCGGTGCGCTTCATCGGCACCCAATGCCCGTCCTGCACCATCGACCACGACGTGTCGACGCACAACGCCACCGCGGCCCGGGCGCGCTGCTCGGTGTCGACGACTTCGACATCCTCGACGGTCAGCAGCGGGCCCTGGCGCGCAGTGGCCTTTCGCAACACGGCGTTGCGCACGGTGCGCGGGACGTCCCACGGTTCGGAGTCCCCGAACTCCCACTGCCGGCTGGCCCCGGTGGGCTCCCCAGCAGCGCCGGCCCGGCGCAGGTCACGCTCACCGCGCCGGCTGCGCAACGCGTCGGCCACATCGGCCAATGCCTGCGAACCGAGCCGGCGCATGGCCTTGGGCGAGAGCCGCAGCGATCCGTCCGGGGCCCGTTCGAAGAAACCGTTGCGCTCCAGCTCACGTTGCAGCTCGGCGAGCCGGCGAGCGTCGACGCGGGCCTCGTCGCCCAGCTGGCGGGCCAGCGCGTCGAGGTCGACGTCCTCGGCGCGGGCACCGCTGTAGGACTGCGCGAGCTGCTCGGCCAGCGCGTCGAGCTCGGCGAGATCGGCCATCGCTTGGGCGCCCTCGCCCAGGCCCAGCGGATCCTGACCGCGGAACCGCTCGGATCCCTGCCAGTCCTCGCCGGGGCGCAGCGCCTGCAGCTGGGCGTCGAGCGTCGCGAGCTGCTGGGCCAGCCGCGGGTCACCGAAGGCCTGCTGGGCGAGCTGCGCGAGCTCGGCGCGCTGCTGCGGGGTCATCGAGTTGAGCATCCGCTGCGCGGCGGCGGCTCGGGCGGCCAGCGCGTTGATCAGCTCGTCGACGGTGCGCGGGTTCTCCGGGAAGAAGTCGCCGTGTTGGCGCATGAACTGCTCGAAGCGCTGGGGGGTTTCCGGGTCCCCGCGGGCGTGTGCGGCGAGCAGATCGGTGAGATCCGAGAGCATCTCCCGGATCCGCTCGACGTCCTCAGGCGAGGTTGACTGCAAGCCCTGCTTGATGCCTTCGAAGCGCTGTTCGAGCAGTTGCTGGCCGAGCAGGTCACGGATGTCCTGGTAGGCCTGGGCGGCTTCGGTGGATCGCCAGTCGTAGCCTGCGAGTTCGGTGACGGCGCGCGCGGTGTCCGGCGGTAACGCGTCGAGTTGGGCCTCGCGGAATCGGGCGTCGTCGTCGGGGTCGGGGAACAGCGCCCGCCGCTCCGCGGTCCGGGCCTTGTCCAGCAGCTCGCGGACCTGCTGCAAGGTGCCGTCGAGCCGGTGGCGGCGGGTGATCTCGGCGCGGCGCTGCCACAGGCGGCGGGCCAGCTCGTCCATCCCCCGGGTGTCGGGCAGTCCTCGGCGCAGTAGTTCCCGCATCGCCGCTTGCGGCGACGCGCCGTCCATCACGTCGCGACCGATCTGGTCCAGCGCCGCGGACAGATCGGCGGGGGCCGCCAGTGGATCCGGGCCGCCTTCCCAGGGCCCGTAGCTGTACCGGCTGGCCGAGGTCATTGCCGGGATCCGTACACGGTGCGGCCGCCTTCGGCGGCCTTGCCCAGCTTGCGGGTGAGATACAGCGACTCCAGCGCGAGCTCGATAGCGGCGGCGATCGGGCCCGGCGGACCGTCCGGAGCGGCACCCAGGCGGGTGGCGACCTCGTGCAGGACCGGGAGCTCGGGCAGCGCGGCGAGCACCTCGCGGGCCGGTACCCGCTCGCCGGTGGCCACCCGGTGCCCGCCCGAGACCGCCGCGACCAGCGGGGTGAGGTCCAGTCCGCGCAACCGGGCCCGGGCGGTGTCAGCCACCGCGCGGCGCAGCAGGTGGGTCAGCACTTCCCCCTGCTCGTCGCGTTCGGCGGATGGTTGGTCATAGCCGGACTCGAACTCCAGCTTGCCGCGCAGCACCGCCGGTACCGCTTCCAGGTCGACTGGGCGGGCCACCGGGTGGTCCTCGCCGGTCAGCGCGGCGCGGCGCAGCGCGGCAGCGGCGACGGTCTCGGCGCCGGCCACTGCGAACCGTGCGGACACGCCGGAGCGCTGGTCGATCGCCGCACTGGCGCGCAGGTGCCGGGCGAACCGGGCCAGCACCTCCAGCAGCGGCTCGCCGACCTCGGCGCCGATGGTGGCCAGGTCGGCCTCTTGGGCGACCAGCGCGACCTCGGCGGCCATCTCCCGGGGGTAGTGGGTGCGGATCTCGGCGCCGAAACGGTCCTTCAGCGGGGTGATGATCCGGCCCCGGTTGGTGTAGTCCTCGGGGTTGGCGCTGGCCATCAGCAGGACATCCAGCGGTAGGCGCAGGGTGTAGCCGCGGATCTGGATGTCGCGTTCCTCCATCACGTTGAGCAGCGACACCTGGATGCGCTCGGCGAGGTCGGGGAGTTCGTTGATGGCGACGATGCCGCGGTGGGAGCGGGGTACTAGGCCGAAGTGGATCGTCTCGGGGTCGCCCAGGCTGCGGCCTTCGGCGACCTTCACCGGGTCGACGTCGCCGATCAGGTCACCGACGCTGGTGTCGGGAGTGGCGAGCTTCTCGGTGTAGCGCAAGGAGCGGTGCCGCCATGTGACTGGCAGGTCCTCGCCGAGTTCGGCGGCGCGACGGATCGAGCCTGGGGTGATCGGCTGGTAGGGGTGTTCGGCCAGCTCGGCGCCGTCGATGACCGGGGTCCACTCATCGAGCAATCCGACCAGCGTGCGGAGTAGTCGGGTCTTGCCTTGGCCGCGCTCGCCCAGCAGCACGACGTCGTGCCCGGCCAGTAGTGCCCGCTCCAACTGCGGCAACACGGTGTCTTCGAACCCAACGATGCCCGGCCACGGATTTCGCCCGCTGCGCAAGGCGGCGAGCAGGTTCGCCCGTAGCTCACCCTTGACGTCACGCTGAACATGTCCGGACGCGCCCAACGCGCCCAACGTCCGCGGTAGCTGGGCCGGAGGTTCAGCAGGCTGGGTGGATCCACGCTGACGGTGAAAGGTCACGGACCCACGCTACGCACGCCCGCCCCGCCCCGCCCGCATCCCGGTTCGCCAACCCCAACATCCCAAGGTCCGCGAAGCGCAGGCTCGAAACACGCCAGCCAATGCCGGCTGGGCCCGGCACCCATGACGCCTCCACCCAGGACCGACGATGTGCTGAGAGAACACGACTCTTTATAACGAAGTGTCGACGCAAGTGACGCGACTCCCCGTCTTCCGGACGATTTACTTTGAAATTACTGCTTCATCTTCAGTTGACGCGTTCTACCTCCACATTGTGGCAGGACACGCTCCGTGGGAGCTTATGTTCGCGGAGTAGTAATAGGTGAGGGTAACTATCGAACGGAAAGTATGCAGCCGGTCACCAAGTCGAAATACGCTACGCCATTCGAGTGCCATTGCGCTGGTCATCCTTTACGGTCCGTCATAATTGCTTCACGTGAGTCTCGCCTCCAGATGGGTTCTGATGAGTGAGTGTTACGGAGCTGTGTGTGATAGGTGTGGAACCTGGGCGCGGCCCGATCTGACGGTTAGGTCAGGTCACGACCACGGAGATCCTGCCCCTAGCGGTAGACGTTTTCTAGGAGGAATTGATGGTGTCTGACAACGTGACCTTTGCCGAACTCGAGGCGCAGCACGTGGAACTGCTGCCCGCCCGTACCGTCCTGTCGATGATCAGCGTCGGCAAGCCTGGCGTTGGCAAGCCTGGCGTCGGCCACAACTACAACTCGCCGCTCCCGGCCATCTGCGCGCTCGTTGCTTGCTCGGTGAATGCCACTGCCGGCATGGGAACCGGCGGTGCCGCCGGCTGAGTCGTCCTGGTCCGCTGTGCATCAGGTATCGCGGCGGTGTCATAAGCTAGGGAGGGGTGATCAGCGCGGTCACCCCTCCTAACACATTCTGTAGTCCGCTCTCCAACAGCGGGTAGTCACGAGTCGGGGACGCAATCGATACTGAGCCTGTGGTGGTCGCAGTGCGTGGTTGGCGGAGACGAGCGAGCTGATCGAGGAATATCAGAGCTCTGGGCTCTCAGGAGTCCAGTTATATTCCTCGTCGGGCTGACGGGCAGGTTATTTAGCTGCCTTGGTTTATGTATCTGTTGGCGTCGAGTTTGCACGATCCGCGCGACCTGCAGCAGGCGGCGGCGCTGCTGAGTGCTGAGTTCAGTAGGGTGGTGTCGGCGCAGCAGGTGCCATACCTGATGGAGAACCGGTTGCGGACGGCGGGGATCATAGCGGTGGATTCCGGCACCCAGGCTGCGGCCTTCGGCGATCTTCACCGGGTCGACATCGCCGATCAGGTCACCCACGCTGGCATCGGGAGTGGCGAGTTTTTCGGTGCAGCGCAGGGAGCGGTGCAGCCAGGCCACCGGCAGGTCGTCGCCGAGTTCGGCGGCGCGACGGATCGAGCCTGGGGTGATCGGCTGATAGGGGTGTTCAGCCAGCTCGGCGCCTTCGATGACTGGGGTCCACTCATCGAGCAGTCCGACGAGCGCGCGGAGTAGTCGGGTCTTGCCTTGACCGCGCTCCCCAGCAGCACCACGTCGTGCCCGGCCAGCAGGGCCCTCGCCCTTGACATCACGCTGCACATGCCCGGAGGCGCGCAAGGCGCCAACCGTGCGCGGCAGGTCGGCAGGAGAGCCCAAGGATCCAGATTGAGGGATGACCACGGCTCCACGCTACGCAAAGACGGCGACGGGCGCGGCGGCCAGTTTCGGGCCGGTCATGCCCCTGCGGGGTCGTGTTTTTTTGTTCTCGTCATCAGCCGACCGACACTCACAGATCGGTTTAGCTGTCGAATCCACCGTGTTGAACCAGCGGTGAACGTCGACCATTCCCTGCTGGTGAACCGTAGTTCCGGTCGGCTGCGTGAGGTCGAATCACGTAGAGCCACGGCCCCATCATCGAGGAATGTGACCTCGACGCACTCGTTCTCGTTCATGTCGCTACGGCCACTCTTGCGCCACACCGCGCCGCTGATGTCACGTGCGTACAGTTCCGTCTTACTCATGTGTTTCTCCATTCAGATCGCTGATGACGTGCCCGATCACACGTATTTTCACCATGGCTGTCGCGATGTCGTTGTCTTGCGGCAGTTCACGGTTCAGTTGCCGCGCGAATTCGGTAACCTCCTCTTGGGTGTGGCCTTCCATGACGAATTCTTTGAGCTTGCGGTAAGCGGCGACAAAAGGATCGCCTTTCATCTGAGCTCGCCCTGGAGTGCCCGCCAGAGGTTGCCACCAGCGGACCGGGCGGCGGCGCAGCCCTCGCACGACTTGCCGGTAAGCTCCTCGAACAGGTAGGTGACCCTCATCAGGAGGTGGCCGCACTGGGCGCGGTACATGCCAGATGGATGGTTCGCCCGCTCGTCGACGGCGTGATTGCGCCAGGCTAGTGGGCTCAATCCCGATTTCATGGCCGGGCTCATCCGAGCCACTCGATCAACGTATCGCGCAGCGCGATCGCCTCATCCTCAGCCAAGATGAGCACGCACGAGCCGCCAGCGTGCGGGTTCAGCTCGACGTGGCCGCCACGCTTGCTGACCACCAGGTTGGTGAACCCGGCCCCACCCCCGTGCGTCGAGCAGGTGGCATGGATGACGCGTCGGTTGTGGGAGCGATTGTCCGTCTCCGGCGGCTGCTCAGGTGCGTTCACCCCGCAGACGATGGGTGAAGATCGACCCTAGTTGTCCACACTCCGTGGACCCTGGCCACCGATACCGAAGCGATTACGCAAGCTGTCCAGCTCCCACACTCGGTGCCGGGCACGGCGGTCCAGGGTGATCACCAGGTCGCGGGCTATCGGGTCGTTGCGGACGACGACCGGCGCTAAACGGTCGGCGGTGTCCAGAGCGCGCAGCGCCTCACTATCGCGCGCTCCCTCGGCCTGGGCCCAGCAGCGGGCTAGCGCGAAACGCACGTACCCCTCGCGGCACTTGCTACCGAGTACCGACAGGTCGGGCGCCGTGGTGGCGAAGCGCTCGGCCGCGTCCGGGCCACCCCCCTTCTCTGCTGCGATGGACAGCTCCCACCCGGCCACGTTTGTCGGTCCGAAGTGGTAGCGCAGGTGATTGCGTTCCCCGGTGTGCGCGGCAAGCGACCGGGCTTCCGCGAGGTGGGTGGCGACGTCACCATCGCGACCGTCGCGGGCGGCGACCAGAGCCGACGTCAGATGCAGGGTCCCGCACGCCTCAGCGACGGTGGTGTCATCCGATGTTGGGCCGGGCAGGGCCGAGATCTCACTGAGCACACCCGCACACATGGTGGCAGCGCGGTGCCGGGCACCAGCACGCATCAGCGCGACTGTGCGGCTCATCGCCAGCATCCCGGCTAGATCGGGGCGCTCGGTGCGAACCGCAGCGTCGAAACCACGGCGCGCCGCGACCACCGCCAGGTCGCCATGCCCGATCCGCAGAGCCAGGCAGTAGGCCACCATGCACGCCTCCGCGAGCGCCACCAGCGCTACCTGACGGTCCCGCGAGTCCCCGGTCACCGCGTGCACGTGTAACTCGGTGAGCAGCGCACCCATGCCCCGACCAGCCATCGCGTAGCGGGCGTCATCGGCGTACGCATTGGCGTGCGAGGTCGCCAGCAGCAGGTCCGGCAGCGGCCGTGCCGGAACGTCGGGTATGTCGTCGAGGGTGGTGTCGTGCAGTGCGGCGCTGACCCCGGGAATGGTCGCAGCGGTGTCCGCGCTCTGCCGATCCACTGCCAGGTACGGCTGCCCGGTCAGGTCAGCAACCGAGCAGCCCAACGCCTCGGCGAGGTCCTCGATCAGGCCGCGCCGATTGAACCCGCGCTGGCCAAGCTCCAGCATCGACAGGTACTGCTTGCCAATCCCGGCCAGCCCCGCCGTGACGTCCAGACTCAACCCTCGCCGACGTCGGATCTTGCGAGCACGCGCACCGATCGCCGACGCTTCCTCAGCGTCCACAAGAACCCTCCTTGCCGAATCCGCGCCGGCGCTCCAGGGGAGAACCTGGGACGGAAACCTCCGGCGAAGCGGTGTATTCAGCCTAGCCAAGCTAGGGACCAAGGATCCCTACGTCCCATCCGAGACTGCGCTCGGAAGGGATGGCCCCTGACGGGGCAGCTCTGGAAACGCGCGCACGGCACTTGCCCGGCGTTTCGAGCCAGGTAGGCACACAGCCCTCACCTACCCGCGCATTGTCTGCGTTTACGCACGTAGCTGGCACGGGCCGATCAGGTCCAGCGGCCGCCTCTCCGATGGCTCGCCCTATGGTCTCCGCTGGAGACGAGGTCTCTGCGTCCCTTTTGGCCAAATTTGCGACAGCCAGTGATATTGGGTTGTGCCAGCAGACCGGCTGTCCCCCCGGCTTTGGAGGGAATCGCCTCCGAGCGTGGCACACAGGCGCGACATCGACAACTTTTTGTCGATCGGGATCTCGCAAGCGCCTAGTGCAAGCCCACTGTGCGTACCCAGTCCAGGGTGTGGGCCAGTCCTCACAGCAGCGGTGTGGGTGCCGGCAGGTTCAGGTCGCGCTGAGCGCGGGTGACGTTGAGGCAGCTTCGCAACAGCTCGCCGGCGCGGGCCGGCGCGAACTCTGCGGCCTCGGGACTGACCGCCGTGCTTGCCGATATGTCCAACGCGGCCGGCTTGGGCTACGTCGGTGTCGAAGGCATCGAGATAGTCCCGTTCAAACGATTCCCCGGGGGCGACCTCGACACCACTGAGGCCGAGTTCAACACCGCGCTGATCAAAATCCGTGCCGCCGTCGAACACGCCATCGCACACCTCAAGACATGGCGAATGCTCAGCGAGGAAGGCGGCCGGACCGTGCACCAATACAAAAATATCAAAGCATGCTCAAAGCCGTCATCGGCCTATTCTTCTCCGCGGCCTGTGAATAAGCCTCCCGGTCTTAAGGTTATCCGGGACCAATCGGGCGGGCGCCCCAGCGAGAACGCGAACGTCTCTCCATGTGCGGCGGTCCACTCGGCCTGATCCATTAGCAGAGTCGGACGCACGAACATGTGCCGCGAGCAGGCCAGCACTATCACAAACGGTCCACACCGTGCGCCGCCGCCCGGTAGGCGGGTCGGTCCACATCCCTAGCCGCTCGTAATCGGTCTGCGCCTCCTATGCGGCGCCCGGGAATATGCGGCATGGGCACCGGGCAGGCCGACTTGGTGCTGCTCCCGCGCGGTGTCGTCGGCTGATCGAGTTCGCATAGTCGCGGGGGGCACCGCGGCGAAAGCTTCGCCTCTCAGGAGATTCCGAGAGGAGCGAAGCGATGACGATGGTGATGGTCGGCCCGTTGGCGCCGTGGGCGTCGGGGATGGCGGAACGGTTGACGACGCTCGGCTACACGCCGCGGGTCGCGGAACTGCACATGCGGCTGGCCCGCGGACTGAGCCGGTTCTTGCAGCAGTGCGGGGTTACCGCCGAGGAACTGAGTCTGGAGTTGATCAGCCGGTTCCTCGGCACTGTTCGGTGGTCGGGGCGGCGTCCCACGCCGAAGATGTTGGCTTGGATGGTCGACTACCTGCGGGACGTGGGCGTCGCCCAGGAACCGATTGTCCGACAACCGCGATCTGAGCAACAGCTATTGGTCGCGCGGTACCGCGAGTACCTCACGGTGGAGCATGGCCTCGAACCGTGCACGATCGCCAACTACGGGCGAGTGGTGACGCTGTTCTTGACCGTCCACGCAGGTCGCGGACTCGACGAGCTGACCGCTGCCGACATCAGCAGGTTCATGACGTCGCAATGCCAGCAGATCAGCGTCCGGGCAGCCGAACGCCTGGCTACCGGGTTGCGGTCGTTCCTCGGCTTCGCGCTGGTCGAGGGGTTGATCAACATGAGGGTGCGGTCGCGTCGGCCTTCCCACCGGGTCTGGTCCGGAGCGTCGATCAGGGCGTCGACCTCCGCGGCGGTCAGGAACGTCACGATCCGCTTGTCGAACTGGGCCGCCTTGTTTTTTCCGGGAGGGGCCAGCTGAGTCAGTCAGGTTCGAAGCCGTACGAGATCTCCAAGCAGGTGGTCATGGCGGCATTCGAGAAGGTCAGGGCTAAGAAAGGGGCGCCGGGGATCGACGGGGTCACGGTCGAGCAGTTCGCGCGGGGCGGCACGAACAACCTGTACAAGTTGTGGAATCGGATGTCGTCGGGAAGTTACTTCCCGTCCCCGGTGCGGATGGTGGAGATCCCGAAGGATGGGGGTCGTGGTAGGCGGGTCCTGGGTGTGCCCACTGTGGCGGACAGGATCGCGCCGACGGTGGCGGTGGCCTACCTGGAGCCGGTGGTGGAGAAGCTATTTCACGCCGACTCCTATGGGTACCGTCCGGGTCGCTCACCGCTGGACGCGGTGGCAACCTGCCGGGCGCGGTGCTGGAAGTACGGGTGGGTTCTCGACCTGGACATCGAAGGTTTCTTCGACAATCTCGATCACGATCTGATTCTTAAGGCGGTCGCTCACCACACGGATGACAAGTGGATCCTGATGTATGTGCAGCGGTGGCTGTCCGCCCCGGTGGCGCAGCCGGATGGGACACTGGTCAGTCGTGATCGGGGCAGTCCGCAGGGCGCCTCGATTTCACCGTTGTTGGCGAATCTGTTCATGCATTACGCGTTCGACGCGTGGATGGCGCGGGAGTTCCCTGAGGTGCCGTTCGAAAGGTTCGTCGACGATGTGATTGTGCACTGTGTGAGCCAGCAGCAGGCCCGGAGGTTGCGAGACGCCATAGCGACGCGTCTGGCTGAGTGTGGCGGGTTGCGGTTGCATCCGACCAAAACGAGGATCGTGTACTGCAAGATGACCGGGCGGCATGGCTCGCATGAGCAGGTGACGTTCGACTTCCTGGGATACACGTTCAAACCACGCGGGGCGAAGAAGAAGGACGAGACGATGTTCACGACCTTCTCTCCGGCCATCAGTCGCAAGGCCGCTACGTCGATCCGGCAGCAGATCCGCGGGATGCGTTTCCATCTACGCAGTGACCTTTCCTTCGCCGACATCGCCAGAATGATCAACTCAAGGGCCGGCGGGTGGGCGGCGTACTACGGGCGATTCTGTCCGTCGGAAACTGTCAACGTGCTCTTCCACATCGACCGGTACCTGGTGCGGTGGGCCCGCCGCAAGTACAAACACCTACGGCGAGCACCACGACGAGCAGCCAGGACCCTGGTCGGGATCAAACGAGACCGGCCGGGGCTCCTCGCACACTGGAGATGGGAGGTCATGCAACGTGCGGCCGCAGCACGAACCGGATGATAGGAGCCCGGTGAGCTGAGAGGTCCACGCCGGGTTGTATGTCCAGTCGCTGATTATGTTGAGGACGTGGTCAGCGGGCCGGGATTTTCCTGGCGCCCTGTGGTTTCGACGGTGATCTGCTCAACATGATCAGAGGCCTTCGAGGAACGCGAGCAGCGTGTCGGAGGGTCGGTATCTGCCGGGTTTGATGCCAAGCGGCGCGGTCCGGGCGATCGCGTTCTCCTTGAGGGCTGGGTCGGCGTGCTCTGGCGACGTCGGATATTGGAAGTGTCCGAATGGGTGCCGGAGCGGTACTGCCGGCAGCAGCAGGTCATCGCCCCAGGCGGGCCCGCGGCCCCCACTCCGATGACCGGGGCCGCGAGAGTCTGTGGATCGTTGTCGGAGACGGCGTGCAGATCCTGCCCGGCTATGTCCTTTCTGGACGTCTGCTGACCTCGGCTGCGTAGCTCATCCAGTCCCCGGCTGAGGCGCGTTGCCAGGCGACGGCGACGCTGATGTGGATGCCCAGCATGCGGGCCAGCAGCGCTGCGGGCAGGTCGGTGGCGAGTTGGAACAGCGCGGTGGAGCGGGCCTGCCCGGGGCGCAGCCCGAGTTGGCGGAGTCGCTCGCCGAGCTGGTGGGAGCTGATCGGTCGGCCGGGTTGCCCGCCGGGGAACAGCCACCGCGACGTGCCTGGGTCGCCGATGGCGGCGTGCCCGCGCCGGGTCGCGGCGACCTGGCGGACGAGGGCGGCGAGGGGCTCGGGTAAGACGACGGGCTCGTGACCCAGGCGCAGCCGTACTTCGTGCTCAGCTGCGTCGATGTGATCCAGGGTGAGGCGGGTGATCGCAGCGGGCCACTGGGCGTAGAGACGAACGAGCAGACCCGCGACGCGGTCCTCGGGTTTGAGCGTGTCGTCGTGGAGCAGGCGGCGCGCGTGGTCCCAGCGGGCCTCGGTGTCCATGATCTGGGTCGGGCCACCCCACCCGATGGCGGCGACGTCCAGGTTGGTCAGCTTCTGGCGGTGGGCCCAGCGCACGAAGGCCCCGGCTTCGCGGCGGTGCGCGGCATCCTCGCTGGTCAGCCAGGTCTCGATGTCGCCCTGTCGGGCGGTGGCCAGGGTGAGGGTATGGGCGGCGAGCCAGCCGAGCAGTGTGGTGGCGGCTTTGACGTGCTGTCGGACGACGACTGCTTGACCGTGGGTGGTGTCCGCGTCACCGACGCGGCGGCGCAGCCGGCGAAGTAGGTGCCAGACCGCGTAGCGGTGCAGCAGTTGTTGCTCGTCAGGGTCTGGCCGTTGGGCGATCGTGCGGGTGATCCAACGCTCGAGCCGGGTCATCTGCTCATCGCGTGCTGGCAGCGTTCCGATAGAGACCAAGACAGCGCGCAGGTGCTCGACCGGCTTGCCGGCGGCCAGCTCATCGAGGGTCTGGTGGGTGAGCGGCTGGCCGGCGCCCAGACCGCGCAGGATCGCCGGTGCTGCGCTCTTGTCCAGCCAAGACGTGACCGCGGTGGGCCGGTCAGTGGCCGCGAGGGCCTGGTAGAGGACGTGCAGCTCCGGGCGGATCTCTCCGTTGTGGTCACCGAGCAGTTCACGCAGCCGCTGGTCGACCGTGCAGCGGGCGCAGCGACCAGCATGAATCCGGCCCGGTTGCCCGCAGCCCGGGCAGCTGCGCCAGAACTCGGCGTCGGAGCGGGTGCAGGTCGAGCACCGTGGCTGGTCGAGGGTTCCGCTGCGGACCGGGCGGACCTGCCCGCAGCCCGCGCAGCGGGCCCAACGCTGTTTGCAGGCCACGCACCACGGCTTACCGGTGGCTTTGGAGATCACGCATGGGTGTGTCTGCCACAGATGTCGCAGGTCAAGGTCTTCCAGGGTCGGCAGTTCTGACACAACGGGCCGTCGGGTGTGCGGACGCTGACCGGGCGGCGCCGACCGCAGTCGATGCAGGTCTCCCGGTTGGCCGGGTCGGTGATCAGGCAGTTGGGACACAACGGCCGGCCCTGCTCGTCTCGGGTGGCGGGTTCACGGACTGCGCCGCAGCGTGAGCAGGGCTGGGCGCGGGACTTGGCCACGCAGTTGCGACAGAGCCACTGCCGTCAATCCGTCGGTGTAGGTGGATGACCCGGTGACAGTGAGGGCAGGACGGAGGTGTGATCTTCTGTGCGCCGCCGTCGCGGAGCTCGTCGATGAGCCGGAGCACGCTTGGTGTGGGTGCTTGCGCACCGTCGCCGATCAGCAGACCCGGCGTTGTCAACGGCAACCCAAAACTGACCCCCTGACGGCATCTGAAAGTTGACCCCCTGCATGTGGTTTGGTCTTTACTCGTCGGTGGTGGTTGCGGCCGGGACGCGGCCGAGGTCTCGGTCTT
>JAHEXI010000006.1 GCA_023252195.1 Pseudonocardiales bacterium | reverse complement strand
GTGGGGCCAACATTCGTGCAGACACACCGACCCCACCACCCGGCAGCGCACCCACCCAGCGGGGCCAAACTTCACGCCGATTCAGGCCTGCACCGGGGCCAGATCAGGTGACCACACTCAGTAGGACACTTCGCCGCTGGACAGCCACCGTTCGAGATCGGCCTGGCGGCAGCTCGCAAGGGTCAGGTGCTGGGTGGCCAGCCAGTCGAGAACAACGACGGCGGCGCGCACATGCGCCTGCGCGGAGGTGTACTGCTCGTGGGTGGTGAACTGGCCGTTGTTGCGGCGGCGTAGAAGCGTAGCGCGGTGCCGGGTGGGTCGGTGGCGGCCTAGGCCTTCTTTAACGGGTGCAGGGCGGGATGGGTGGCGCCGTTGGGTCACTCATCAGCTCCCGTAGCCGCAACTCGAGACGGCAGTCCGGGCACTGACCCGGGTGCGGAGCGGTAGCGCAGACCGGGCAGTCGGGGAAGGCCGAGACGGTGCAGCTCTGGCAGTAGGGCTCGTCGAGGGTGCCGGATCGGATTGGTTTGACCTGCCCGCAGCGGGCGCATGTCCCTGATCGCCTCTGGCACGGCGGGCACCACGGGAGCCCGGTCAGTCGTGCGGTCCCGCATGGTCTGCTCATGCCGCAGATCGAGCAGACCAGGATCGGCAACGGCGGGCAGCCAGGGCATAGTGGCCCGTCCGGGGTGCGGGTGCCGACGATGCGGCGACGGTCGCAGCTTAAGTAAACCTCGAGATTGGCCGGGTCGCTGACCAAGCAGTTCGGGCAGAGTGGCTGGCCGTGCTCATCGCGGGTGGCGGCTTCACAGACCCTCCCGCAGCCCGCGCAGGGTTCGGCCCGGGACTTGGCCACGCAGTTACGGCAGAGCCGGACCCCGCCGCGTGGCTTGACCAGCGGGATCACCCGCCCGCAATGCGGACAAGGCGGCCGGACGATGTTGGTGGCGCCCGCCTCGCAGAGCTTGTCGATCAGTCGAAGCACCGACGGGACGGTGGCCTGGGCACCCGCCCCGGTGAGCAGCTCGGGCCGCTCCTGTAGCGCCCAGGCCATCTGACGACGCTGCCCTGTCTGAGCCGCGGCGGCGTTCGTCGCCGCGGTGACGACCCCTGCGGGCAGAGCCGGATCGACCACCGCGATGACCTCGACCACGATTTCCACCGGGTCGCGGCCGTCATCGAGCGCACACCGGATGCACCGAGGACGTCCATCCCGATCCCGAGAGTGCACTTTTTCGAGGTCACTGCAGCTCGCGCACGGTCGCCGGATGGGGCCGCAGACACCGCAGTACCAGTCCTCGCCGCGCCGCTGCAGAGTCCGCAGCGGCTTGCTGCACTCGGTGCACACCGGCGGCGAGATCGTCGTGGCCCCCGCCTTGCCAGCGCGATGAGCAGATCCCCAACGACCCGAGGCGCTGGGGATCTGCCGTCGGTGAGGATCGCGGGCCGCTGCGCCAGGGCATGGGCGCTTGCGTCGTTTGGCCCGGCCGCCGGCGACGCCCACCACCACCGCCTGGGCAGTCTGAGGGTCCATGCTTGCCTCGATGCCCGTGATCAGACCGACGGTGACACCGATCGGGTCACTGACAACCTCCGGGATATCGGTCATCGCTCAACCATCGGCACGAGTGATCCGGGCCCGCTTGGGGCGCAGGTCCCCCCCCGACGTCACCGCCGACCGCCTTGGTCTTCGTCCCTTGCCCCGCGACCGGCGCGGGTTCGATGAGGTCCTCCATCGTGCAGCCCAGGACATCCAGCAGCGCCATCAAGATCTTCAGGCTGAGCCGCTCGGGCCGGTCCACGACCAGTCGGTAGACCTGGCTGGACGACAAGCTGATGCCCCGCTGCGCCAAGGGCGCGAGCAGGTCGGTGGTGGAGAACGTGCCCCGGGTGGCCATGACCTGCCGCAGATGCCATTGCGCCGGCCAGCGCTGCTCGCCGAAACGGTTTAATTCGTTGTGCTGGTTGCGGAGTTACCAAGCCTGGAGACCTCATGCTCGTCTGGTGTCCGCTTCATCTGGACACCCATCTTTCGACGCGTGCGTGAGAACGGCAAGGTCACTTTTTAGGAACGGAGGAGTGCGAGCGCTAACAATTAATTCAGCTGAAGGCGGCAACTAAGCGGTGGCGTGCGTCGACGAGCTTTTCTGTGAAGTTAGTTAGCTCACTATTTGCTAGCTCTCGTAATCCTTCGTCTATCAGTTGCGGCCCTTACCGCTTGGCTACGCGAGCGCGAGGATCCGGTCGATGGTGGACTGGGTGAATGAGTCCGCAGGCACGTTGTCCGGACCCACCAGCGGAGTGAGCCGGGGACCGCCGAGCACCGGATCGGTCTGCCAGACTGCGTTGTAGGCCCGGCGGCGAGCTGCACCGGCCGGAGTGAACGTGGCCGCGATATCGGTGATCACCTGAGCGGCCGCCCGCAGTCGGCGCATCCGTTCTCGGCGCTCCTCGCCGTAGCCGGCAAAGGCCGCCGGAGACCAATCCGACCCGCTGCGCACAACATCGGTGACGATCCGCACATCGCGCAGCGCGATGGCTAGGCCCTGACCGATGATTGGGTCGTTCCACCCGGCTGCGTCGCCGATCAGCACGACTCCCGGCGCGGAGGGCTGGTCGGTCCAGCTGTCGTTCATCGGGTAGAACGCGCACGGTCCGGCCGGGCGGGCGACACCGAACATCTCGCTTCCTGGAATGCACCGGAATCTGAAGGCGGCCAGGAACTTCGCGTGCCGGTCCGGGCCGGTGAAGCGGCCCTTCTGCGCGATGTCGTGTAACAGGTACAGCCGCGTCCGCCCGTTCGTCCGCGGGAAAACAAAATAGAGTAGGTCACCCTCGGTGCCGATCGAGAGCTGGCGTGCTGGCCAGGAGCGCAGGTCATCGACCAGCATGCCCCCGGCCATCGTGCGCGGGGTGGTCTGGTGCAGTTCGATGCCGAGCTGGCGGCGGACCGTGGACATCCGCCCGTCCGCGGCGACCACCAGCCGGCAATTCAGCTCGTGGAGGACGTCGTCGTGCTCGTAGCGCACCATCGGCGCGTCGCCTGGCTCGATGTCAACGTCACCGACGCCGCGGACCACGGTGGCCCCAGCTGCCGCGGCGGCCTGGGTCAGCGCCTCGCAGGCCTCCGGGTGCCCGACAGCCAGCATGCCCGGCACATTCGGCAGTATTTGGTCCAGCGGCGCAGCGACCGCCTCGGCCTGCGTTGGGTCGATCACCTCGTCGTAGGGCACCGCGCGCGTCGCATAGCAGCCGCCCGCGTCGAGTAGTGGCTTCTCCAAATCAAGCTGGAGCAGCTCGGCCACGCCCCAGCAGGCCAACGCCTCGCCGCGCACCTTGTCCCGGTAGGAGGTCTGGCGTTCGAGCACGACGACCTGATAACCATCCCGGGCCAGCACGGTGGCCAAAGACGACCCGGCGATCCCCCCGCCCACAACCACCACCTCAGCTGACCCACTCATCTCGCGCTTCCTCCATCCACCGGGTCGCCACGGATGCCCTGCACCGGCGCGCTGGGCCACTGCTTGGTATCCCGCGTGTCACCAGATATAGAGCGGCAGCATCTCCGACCAGATACATCACTTTGTCGCTTACCGCTTTTAGCACTGTTATAGCTGCGGGGAGCCGCCTGTGACTGATCCCGACTTCGGGGCTCGCTCAAGCGAAACCACAGAACCGCCGTCGGTCATGGGTGCATGCAGACAGCGCGACCACGGGCGCTGGCAGATGCGCCACCGACCGCACTAGCAGCCCGACAGCAAGGACTTGCCGTACCGGCCTTAGCAAGCCGGGGAGATTCGTCTCGGTGCGGTTGTTGCCTGAGTGCCCACGGTTCACGGTGGGGATCACATGGGGCCCCTACACCGAGCACGGTCGGAGTTCGAGCGTGGCTGGCCGAGCTCCGGACTGGGCATCTGGCACTGCCGACACCATGTTCGGAGTGGACCGTGCGACAACTGCTGACACACGTCATCGGCGGAGACTATGTCTACATTGATCTTCCCCACGTAACCCGGAGGGCGATCAGTCAGGGGCCAGGATGTCCGCACAAGACTGTGCCACTGGGCACAACTTCCCGAATCACGGCTTAACATGATCATCGTCGTTGATCCGTCAGCGGACGCAACGCGACCATTCCGCACAGGCCGATACACGGCGGCACATCGCCCTAGTTCAGTGGCGCGCAGCGACACTCCCAGGTACGCGAACGCACGGTGCACGACCGGGTTCAGCTCAGCAAGCCGCTCAAGCTGCCTGACCTACTACACGAACGGGTGGCGGTCAGCGTGCCGCTCGGCCTGTCGGTCATCTGGGCGTTTGAGCTCACCGTGCCGTTCGGTCGAGTAACCACAAGGGCCTCCTGCGTGCGCAGAGCCGCGAGACCACGCCGAGATGGTCATCATGGAGCCCCGCGATCGATGTCGCAGCGATCGGCCGTGAAGCTGCCGCTTTCGGGAGCGACAGGAGTAGCCAGGAGCCGGGTCGGTGTCTGGACGGGTGCGTTAACGGCCTCGATCGCGGCCCGGAGCACCAGGGTGGAGCCCTATTTGCTGATCGGTCCGCGGTGAATGGTGGTGTCGGATTCGCGGGGGACCGACGCCACTGATCTGCTGGATCATCCGATACCCACGGTGCCCGGTGACCTGTTGGCGATCATCGCCCGGAACACCTCAAATTTCCCCTGATAGGCATCGATTAGCTCCAGCAGTGAATTGATCCTTGGCGGTACACTAAATCCAGCGGCGCGGTGTACAGCCACGCCGGCTTGCCAAACACATCCGGCAGCACGCCTTGCCGTCCGCAGAGTTTCAATTCCATGAGGGAGGGTCCCTCACCGGCTCGCGCGGCCGTGGTTGAGCTTCCGGAACCCGATTGGAAAAGGATGAGAAATTATTCTTATCGTCTTGACAGTCGTCGTCGCAACGTTGTTGATCGCAGCTCTTGCGATCTCCTTGTACGCGGTCGGCGTCTTCCTCAGTCGCATTTCCGGCAATCTTGAGGACTGCGTGCAGAACGTGAAAATAATTTCCTCCCAGGCCGAGGCGATTGGCTCTGGTATCAAGCGAGTTAATGGCGCAGGCGGAGGATTGGCGGATGCACTGCCCATGCTGTCTGAAGCCGCTGAACGAATCGGCATCGCGAAGTCGGCTCCGTATGTAGAGCCCTCTTCCGTTGCTTCTTCGGTCCCGTCCGGGGCCATCCACTCTACCGTTCCTGCAGCTTCTGTTCCAGGTTTATTGTATCTGGATGGAAATAGTGGCCATCTAGGTTATCTGGATGCGTGACGACGATTTTGTCATGGCACTCGGTCGACACGGCGCGCCCCACGCCGGGCTAACCCGTCTGATACCCGTGGCCGGTAAGGGCGTGCCGCCCCGGAGTGGTCGGCGGCCACCCCGGGGCGCCGAACCATGCGCCAGCCCGAGGGCAGATCGATCGGCCGACGCGCTGCGACTACGGCACTTCGGCCGGCGATGCTGGATCCGCAGGGTGAGCGTTGCGCTGGAGGAGTGATGGGTCTGGCCTTGTGCCCGTAACCCTGTATTCTTCCCCAGTTCCACTACCCTGAGGAGATAGCTGGTGACGCACGATGACCGCGCGGCGTCGTAGGAAGTCGGGCTCCGGGCCCTCCGCCACTGCTCTGATCGCCTGGGTCGGTGCTAGGCAGGTGGTCATCGACGTCCCCCTGAATGCGCCGGTCTCGATGATCCAAGGCGGACATGCCCCGCGGATGGCTCGGGGCCGGGCTGTCCTCGTCGGTCGGGCCTGTGGGGTTGCAGCCGGGACCCTCTTGGCGTGCGGATCCGTACTGGCCAGTGCCACTCACGTCGGTGACGGCTCGCTCGCCGGGAACAGTGCACCGCTGCCTAACCGCACTCAAGTCGCGTTGGGCGCTGGCAATCCCGACGGATACCGTGCGGACGCTCCCACCGACAGTCCGCCTGCCGCCCCGGAACTGGTCAGTGCCCAGACAGTCGCTGACAACAGCCCGGCACTTCATCCACGGCTCGGGCAAGTACGCCGGAACAACCCGGTCTCCGTGAACACGGCGGTGGCAGCACCTAGCCGGCAGGCGAGTACCGGTCAACGGCCTTGGACTTCGCCTGCACCGGCGGCTGGTCAAGCCCGGCGTAGCCCCATCGCACCAGTCGCCCCGGTGCTCGATCCCGCCACCAACAGGGTAGGTCGGGTCGCTCCAGTGGGCGGTGTGCTGGCACCGGCCAATCCGAGCGGCCAGCAGACTCACAGTCTCGGTGATGAGCCGGCGGCCGGTCCGCGTGCTGAACAGTCTGGCCCGTCTACCAAACAGTCTGGTCCAGCTACCAACGACGCTGTCTCCCGGGAGGCTGTCGCGTCGGTCAGGCAGGTCGTCGGGCCGGTCAGCAACGCCGTCCAACCGGCCGTCCAATCGGTGACCCAGCCGGCGACCCGACCGGCGATGGCAATGCTCACTTCGTTGCTGCCGAAAGGCTGACCCTCGGGTCGGGCGTGCCTCATCCCTCGCTAGCGGCTGGATGGATCCTGGATAGGATCGACCATCTAATCGCCACCGCCGTATCGTCGAGGAGTTCTCGTGGTCGCGTCGTCGCCCGCTGTCCAGCCCGCCATGCGCGCGACGGTGCCGGCCGGGACGACCGCTGGGCAGGCCCTGCGCGATGGCGGAGCGCCCACCACGGGTCCAGACGCCGTCGTCGTCGCTCGGGATCCGCAGGGCGCCCTGCGCGACCTTGCCTGGGTACCCGAGAGCGATACCGAGGTCGAGGCTGTCACAGCGAGCAGCCCCGACGGGCGCAGCGTTATCCGGCACTCGTGCGCGCACGTGCTGGCCCAGGCTGTGCAACAGCACTTTCCCGACGCCAAGCTCGGCATCGGTCCGCCGGTAACCGACGGTTTCTACTACGACTTCGACGTCGACCGGCCGTTCACCCCTGAGGACTTGGCGGTCCTCGAGAAGGCCATGCGCAAAATAATCAAGGCCGGCCAGCGATTCTCTCGTCGTGTCTTGGACTCGGTGAGCGAGGCCAAACGGGAGCTGGCGGACGAGCCTTACAAGCTCGAGCTGGTCGACCTCAAGGGGTCGACGTCGAATGCCGGCATCGATCCTGACGAGGTCATGGAGGTCGGCGCGGGAGAGCTAACCGTCTATGACAACGTCCACCCGCACACCGGCGAGACCATCTGGGGCGACTTGTGTCGCGGACCGCATGTGCCCACCACGAGAAACATTCCGGCGTTCAAGCTGATGCGGACTGCGGCCGCGTACTGGCGGGGTAACGAGCGCAATCCGCAGCTGCAGCGGATCTATGGCACCGCCTGGGAAT
The DNA here is from genome assembly GCA_023252195.1 of Pseudonocardiales bacterium. Classification (GTDB taxonomy): domain Bacteria; phylum Actinomycetota; class Actinomycetes; order Mycobacteriales; family Pseudonocardiaceae. The sequence goes on along the minus strand of JAHEXI010000006.1, from coordinate 275,362 downwards.
CGGCTGAGGCGCTGGAACGGCATCTGGAGTTACTCGCCGAGGCGCAGCGGCGCGACCATCGCAAGCTCGGCGCCGAGCTGGACCTGTTCAGCTTCCCCGACGAGATCGGCTCGGGACTGCCCGTGTTCCACCCCCGCGGCGGCACCGTGCGCCGGGTGATGGAGGACTACTCCCGGCGCCGTCACGAGGAGGCGGGCTACGACTTCGTCAACTCGCCACACATCACCAAGGCGCAACTCTTCAAAACCTCCGGGCACCTGGACTGGTACGCCGACGGGATGTATCCAGCCATGCATCTCGATGCCGAGCTGGCCCCGGACGGGACGGTCCGCAAGCCCGGGCAGGACTACTACCTCAAGCCGATGAACTGCCCGATGCACAACTTGATCTACGGCTCCCGGGGCCGGTCGTACCGGGAGCTGCCGCTGCGGCTGTTCGAGTTCGGTTCGGTGTATCGCTACGAGAAGTCCGGCGTGGTGCACGGTCTGGCCCGGGCCCGTGGTTTCACGCAGGACGACGCGCACATTTACTGCACCCGCGACCAGCTGCAGGACGAGATCCGGAGCCTGCTCGGGTTCGTGCTCGACCTGCTGCGCGACTACGGCCTCGACGAGTTCTACCTCGAGCTGTCCACTCGAGACCCCGAGAAGTCCATCGGCAGCGACGAGGAGTGGGCGGCTGCCACCGAGGCGCTGCGGAAGGCAGCGGAGGCCTCAGGTCTGGAGCTGGTGCTCGATCCCGGTGGCGCGGCCTTCTACGCGCCCAAGATCTCGGTGCAGGCCCGCGACGCGATCGGCCGCAGCTGGCAGCTGTCGACCATCCAGGTGGACATGATGCTGCCAGAGCGTTTCGACCTGACCTACACCGCGGCTGATGGATCACGCCAGCGACCCGTAATGATCCACCGGGCACTGTTCGGGTCGATCGAGCGGTTCTTCGGCGTGCTTACCGAGCACTACGCGGGAGCGTTCCCGGCCTGGTTGGCGCCGGTGCAGGTGGTCGGGATCCCGATCGCCGACGAGCACGTCGAGCACCTGCAGCAGGTCGCCAAGGCGTTGCGGACTCGGGGGATCCGGGTGGAGGTCGACGCCTCCGACGAGCGGATGCAGAAGAAGATCCGGACTCATACCACCCAGAAAGTGCCGTTCCTACTGCTCGCCGGCGGCAAGGACGTCGAGGCTGGCGCGGTGTCCTTCCGGTTCCGCGACGGCACCCAGATCAACGGTGTCGGAGTCGAAGACGCGGTCGGGGCCATCACCGGATGGGTGGCGCGACGCGAGAACCGCTCGCCTAGTGCCGCCGAGCTGCCCATCGGACAGCCGTGACCGCGGCGGCGGCGTGATGATCGTTGAGGCGCAGGATGGGGTTGGAGCACCGGATGCGCTGCAGCGGCTGTGGACCCCACACCGGATGGCCTACATCAAGAGAGAGGGCGAGTCCGGGCCTGGGGCCGGCGCAGCACCGTGCCCGTTCTGCCGAATTAGCACCATGGCCGACACGGAAGGTCTGATCATTGCCCGGGGTGTCGCCGTGTATGCGGTGCTCAACCTTTATCCTTACAACCCCGGTCACCTGATGGTGGTGCCCTACCGGCATGTCGCCGATTACCCGGACCTGACTATGCAGGAGACGACCGAACTGGCCACCTTCACCCAGCGGGCGATGCTCGCCTGCCGGCGCGCGGCCGCCCCGCACGGCTTCAATATCGGGATCAATCAGGGCTCTGTCGGTGGTGCCGGCATCGCTGCGCACCTGCACCAGCACCTGGTGCCCCGGTGGGGCGGGGACGCGAATTTCATGCCGGTCGTCGCCGGCACAAAGGTGCTGCCGCAGCTGCTGGCCGAGACTCACACGCTGCTGGTGAACGCATGGGAAGAGCTGTCCTGAACTCGAGCATGATCCTGCTGCTAGGACCGGTGGCGCGCCCCGATCCAGCTCATACCCGGCCATTTTCCGGATAGCTCTCGCGATGCTCAACATCTTCGCCCGCGCGTCGGTCTCCCGGTTGATCGAGCCGGTGGGTGGCTGGCTGTTCCGGGCCGGTGTCAGCCCCGACGCCATCACGTTCACCGGCACGATCGGGACGGTGGCCTCGTCGTTGTGGTTCTTCCCGCGCGGCCAGCTCTTGGTTGGCACCATCGCGGTGACGGTTTTTGTTCTGCTCGATGTCCTGGACGGGGCGGTCGCCAGGGCCCGCGGATCCGGCACTCCGTACGGAACCGTGCTGGATGCCACCTGCGACCGGGTGGCCGACGGCGCAGTGTTCGCAGGACTGACGTGGTGGTGCTTCGAGGTCGGGCATGATCGACTGTTGGCTGTGGCGGCGTTGTTCTGTTTGGTGAGCGCCCAGGTGATCTCCTACATCAAGGCCCGCGCAGAAGCCACCGGTCTGGCCGCCGATGGCGGGATGGTGGAGCGCGCGGAGCGCTTCATCATCGCGTTGCTGGGGGCCGGTCTGGCCGGGCTCGGCGTGCCCTTCGCCCTCGACGTTGCGTTGTGGCTGCTCGCCGGGTTGCAACTGGTGACCGTGGTACAACGGATGGTCTCCGTGCGACGCAGCGCCCAGCAGCGAGAGGCGACGTGAGCAGGCTCGCTGGTCTTTGGTACGCGGCCGGATGGCGGTTGCTGCGTTTCGCACCCGACGGCCTGGCCGTCCGGGCGTTCCGAGCCGGTGCCGACCTAGCCGTGAATCGGGATGGCCCAGGAACTTGCCAGTTACGCCGAAACCTGGCCCGAGTGGTGCCCCATGCCACCCCGGCGGAACTCGACGCGTTGGTCCGCGACGGGCTGCGTTCCTACGCTCGGTACTGGCGGGAGGTCTTCACGCTGCCATGGTCTGACCACGCCGCGTTGGTGGATCGGCTGGACAGTGCAATAGAGGGAGTCGAACACCTCGACGACGCGCTGGCCAGGGGCCGAGGAGTGGTGGTAGCACTGCCGCATAGCGGCAATTGGGATATGGCCGGGTTGTGGTTCGTCGGGCGGCACGGAGCATTCAGCACCGTTGTCGAGCGCTTGGCGCCCGAGGCGCTCTATCAGCGCTTTGTGGCTTATCGTGGCTCGCTGGGCTTCGACATCGTCCCGCTGACCGGGGACGAGACTCCGACCCGCCGGCTGTTGCACCGGCTGCGGGCCGGAGGAGTGGTGTGCTTGCTCGCCGACCGGGATCTCACTGGTGCCGGGATGGCCGTGGAGTTCTTCGGTGCCACCGCCCGGATGCCGTTAGGCCCCGCTCGGCTGGCCGCCGCTACCGGAGCCACGTTGTTGGTCGTCGGGTGCTGGTTCACCGCCGACGGTTGGGGGATTCGCTTCCACCCCCCGGTGTCCGTGCCGGATCGATCGACGGTAATGCGGGCCACCCAGACGGTGGCGGACTGCTTCGCCACTGACATTGCAGCACATCCACAGGATTGGCACATGTTGCAGCCGTTGTGGATTGACGATTTGTCCGCCACACCGTTGCGTGACGCGGGATAGGGGGTCTTGTTGCGGATCGGGATGGTCTGCCCATATTCCATCGCCGTGCCTGGCGGCGTGCAGGCGCACGTGCTGGGGTTGGCCACAGGTCTGCGCGGTCTCGGCCATCAGGTAGAGGTGCTCGCCCCGGCCGCGGCAGCCAGTACATTGCCCGAGTTCGTCACCTCCGCAGGTCGCGCCGTGGGGGTGCCCTACAACGGGTCGATCGCCCCGCTGGCATTCGGCCCGGTCGCGCTGCACCGGACCCGGCGTTGGCTCAATGACCACGATTTCGACTTGCTGCACTTACACGAGCCCGCCTCGCCGAGCCTTTCTTTGATCGCCCTGGCACTTGCCGACCGGCCGGTCGTGGCGACCTTTCATTTCGCCTCCGGGCGGTCCTGGGCGCTGAATGCAGCGCACGGTCTGCTGCAGCCCACGATGGAGAAGATCACTGCCCGGATCGCGGTCTCCCCGCTGGCCCGGCGGGTGCAGGTGGAATACCTCGGTGGTGACGCCGTGGAGATCCCGAACGGCGTAGACGTGTCGCATTTCGCCCGAGCTCAACCCCTGCCTGGGTACCCGCGGATCGGCGGCACGATCGGCTTTGTGGGCCGCTTCGGCGAGACGCGCAAGGGCATGCCGGTGCTGCTGGCGGCTCTACGCACCGTAGCCCAGACGCGGCCACACCTGAACCTGCTGGTAGTCGGTCGCGGGGACGCCGCGGCGCTGCTGCGTGCTGCCGGGTCGGCGCTGGCGTCCCGGATCCAGGTGTTGCCCGCGTTGGGCGACGAGGGGAAGGCTGCGGTGCTCGCCAGCGTGGACATGCTGTGCGTACCGGCCATCGGCGGGGAGAGCTTCGGCATCGTGCTCAGCGAGGCGATGGCCGCCGGCGCCCCGGTAGTGGCCAGCGACCTCGATGCCTTCCGCCGCGTGCTCGACGGCGGTCAGGCTGGCGTGTTGGTCCCGGCGGGATCACCGGCCGCGCTGGCCACCGCCCTGGATGATCTGCTTGACGATCCGGGACGGCGCGCCACGTTGGCTGCTGCCGGCCGCCGCCGCGCGGCGATGTGGGACTGGCCGGTGGTGGCACGCCGGGTGCTACAAGTCTACGAGACAGCGGTGGCGGCCGATCCGCGCCGGCTCGCTTTCGGACCGGGCGCCGGACTGAGCAGGTACCGGCCTGGCTAGGGTCACGCGGTGCGAGTAACCCGGGTGGTGGTGATCGCAGCGGTGCTGGTCGCCGCGGCGGGTGCGGTGGGCGCGATGCGCGCGGCCACCCGGTTGGACCGGTTGCATGTGCGCACTGACGCGGCCTGGGCGGCTCTGGACGCCGCGTTGGGCGGTCGAGCGCATGCGTCCTTGGGAGTGCAGGGCAGTGCCGCGCTGCGTCGTGCCGCCGACGCGGCTCTGCTGGCCGGGTTGGATCCGGCCTTGCGGAGGGCCGGGCGCTGCCCCCACCGGGCCGCTGCGGCGGCCCGCGAGGACGTCGAGAACGAGCTGGGCCGGATCCTCGCCGTACTCGACCGTCGTGGTCTCGAATCCGCCTGTGCGGATCGACTGGCCGACGCGGAGCAGCGAGCGGTGATCGCTCGCCGGGTCTACAACGACGCGGTCCGCGACACTTTGGCGTTGCGCTCGCACCGCATGGTGCGCTGGCTGCGGCTGGCTGGTACCGCACCGCTGCCGCGCTACTTCGAGATCGTCGAACCGGCGTTGCCCAGTTACGGACTTGAGCTGGACGGCGCCGGGGCGTAGCGGGAGAAACGTCGGGTGAACACGGCGGTTCCGGACGTCAGCCCGCGCAGGTCGACGGCGTAGCGAAGCAACTCGGCTGCCGGCACCTCGGCACGGACCAGCATCCGACCGGTCGAGTCGGTTTCGGTGCCCAGCACCCGACCTCGCCGCCCTGACAGGTCTCCCAGCACGCTGCCCAAGTGGTCCTCGGGCATCCGCACTTCCACGTCGTCCAGCGGCTCCAGCGTGGCCACGCTGCCCTTCTCCGCAGCGTCCTTGAGCGCCAGCGCGCCCGCCATCTGGAAGGCTGCATCGGAGGAGTCCACGCTGTGCGCTTTGCCGTCGACGAGCGTGACCCGGATATCCACCAGGGGAAACCCGCTGTTTGCGAGGCCACGTTCCATCTGCGCCCGGACGCCCTTCTCCACGCTCGGGATGAACTGGTGCGGGACGGCCCCACCGACCACCCTGTCCACGAATTCGAAGCCGGCCCCTTGCGGCAGCGGTTCCACCTCCACGTCGCACACCGCGTACTGACCGTGCCCACCAGACTGCTTGACATGCCGCCCATGACCCTTGGAGGGGCCGGCGAAGGTCTCCCGCAGCGGCACCGCGACCGGCTCAGTGTCCACGTCGGCGCCTGCGGCACGCAGCCGGGAGAGCACCACATCGGCATGCGCCTCGCCGGTGCACCACAGCACCATCTGATGGGTTTCGGCGTTGCGTTCCAGCCGTAGTGTCGGATCCGCGGCCACCAACCGGCCCAGCCCCCGGGCCAACGCATCCTCATCGCTGCGACTGCGGCCCACCACCGCGACCGGCAGCAACGGCTCCGGCATCGTCCACGGCACCACCAGTAAGGGATCGTTGGGCGAGGACAGCGTGTCCCCGGTCTCGGCGGAGACCACCTTCGTCACCGCGCAGAGATCACCGGCCACACAGTGCGATACTTCGCTCAGTGTGCCGCCCAGCGGGGTGTAGACGTGCGCCACCCGCTCGTCGACGTCGTGGTCGGCATGCCCGCGGTCGGACAGTCCACGCCCGGAAACATGCACCGGACGATCCGGAAGCAACGTCCCCGAGAACACCCGCACCAGCGATACCCGGCCTTGGTAAGGGTCCACCGTGGTGCGTACCACCTCCGCAACAAGCGGCGCGGCAGGGTCGACGGCCACCACGGGATGAGCTGATCCGTCGGGACGAGTCACCGGGGGAGGAGCGTTCTTACATGGCGCGGGAAAGGCACCGGTCAGCACCTCGAGGAGCTCGGCGAGGCCCAGTCCGCTGCTGGCGCAGACGGGAATTACGGGGTGGAACGAGCCCCGATTGACCGCGGTCTCCAAATCCTCGATCAGCGCGTTGACGTCGAGATCCGCACCGTCGAGATAGCGGTCCATCAAGGACTCGTCCTCGCTCTCGGCGATGATCCCCTCGATGAGGTCGTTGCGCGCCACACCGACCTCATCGGGATCCGCGGCGGTTGGCTCTCCTTCAGCTGGCGGGTACCCGCCGCGGTAGTCGAACAGTCGCTGCGACAGCAGACCCACCAGCCCGGTCACCACGCCTGTTCCGTCGCGCACCGGCAGGTACAGCGGCAGCACCCCGCCACCGAAGGCGGCACGGCAGGCAGCGGTCACCCCGTCGAGGTCGGCCCGCGGATGGTCCAGCCGGCTCACCACCACCATCCGAGGCATTCCGATTTCGGCGCACTCCTGCCACAGGGCGACAGTGGCAGCGTCGACCCCATCCCCGGAAGAGATCACGAACAGCGCCGCGTCCGCCGCCCGTAGCCCGGCCCGCAGCTCGCCCACGAAGTCGGCATAGCCCGGAGTATCCACCAGGTTGATCTTGATGTCGGCGTGTTGAAGTGGTGCGATGGCCAGCGTCACCGACCGTTGCTGGCGTACCGCGGCTGGATCATGGTCACACACTGTGGTGCCGTCGGCGATAGTGCCCGCGCGGCTGATCGCGCCAGTGGCCACCAGCAGCGCTTCCGCCAAGGTCGTCTTCCCCGCCCCGGAGGGCCCGACCAGGGCCACATTGCGTATTCGGGACGGGTCCTGCACCGCCACGGCCGAATCAGCACGCTCCGCGTTGCCCTTGGTGCCCATGGAACCCCCGCCCTCAGCTGTGCGGACCCTGTGGTCGATTTCACACCGGTGTGACGGTCGAGGCAACCCCTGTGCGGCTCTCATCCGCGACGTCGTCAGCCACCCGACGTAGGATCGGATCCTGCGTTCTTCAAATTCCGCTGCTTGAGGGAGCGAACCGCTGTGCCCGCCGAGAAGACTGTGCCCGCCGAGGACCGCAACATCGACCGCCAGCTCGGCACCGCACGGGTCAAGCGCGGGATGGCCGAGATGTTGAAGGGCGGTGTGATCATGGATGTGGTCACGCCGGAGCAGGCCAAGATCGCCGAGGACGCCGGCGCGGTGGCCGTCATGGCGCTGGAGCGTGTTCCCGCCGATATCCGCGCCCAGGGCGGCGTGGCCCGGATGAGTGATCCGGACATGATCGAGAAGATCATGGACGCGGTGTCCATCCCGGTGATGGCCAAGGCCCGCATCGGCCATTTCGTCGAGGCGCAGGTGCTGCAGGCGATCGGTGTGGATTACATCGACGAGTCGGAGGTGCTGACGCCGGCCGATGAGGCGCACCACATCGACAAGTTCGCCTTCACGGTGCCTTTCGTGTGTGGCGCCACCAATCTCGGTGAGGCACTACGCCGGATCTCCGAAGGTGCCGCGATGATCCGGTCCAAGGGTGAAGCCGGGACCGGCAACGTCGTCGAGGCGACCCGGCACATGCGCTCAATCCGGGCCGCGATCCGCTCGCTGGCCGGGATGCACCCTGAGGAGCTGCCTGCCGCTGCCAAGGAGCTAGCCGCTCCGCTGGAGCTGATCCGCGAGGTTGCCGCGGCTGGCTCCTTGCCGGTGGTGTTATTCACCGCCGGTGGTATCGCCACTCCTGCCGACGCGGCGATGATGATGCAGCTCGGCGCCGAGGGACTGTTCGTTGGCTCAGGCATCTTCAAATCGGGCGATCCCGCCAAGCGAGCGGAAGCGATCGTCAAGGCGACCACGTTCCACGACGACCCCGAGATGGTGGCGAAGGTATCCCGAGGGTTGGGCGAACCGATGGTGGGAATCAATCTCAGCGATCTGCCGGACGGGCAGCGGCTGGCCCAGCGCGGCTGGTGACCACCGGCAACGGCGGGGCCGACGCCGAGGCGCTGCTGCCGTCGGCCACCGAGGGGGGGCGGCTGCGCACCCCGGGGCCCGAGAGCGGGGCCGCTCGGCTGTCCCGGATCACCCGAGGGACCCTGCTGGTGCATGCCGACCTGCACAATCACACATTGCTCTCTGACGGTGCCGGCGACCCGGCGGCGGCGTTCCCCTCGATGCGCGACGCCGGCCTGGACGTCGCAGCGCTCACCGACCACGCGATTCGTGGCGCGGCGGTGGAGGGCACCGGCCTGGGCGGCACGCCGTGGATCGGGTTGGACCGGGCAGGCTGGCGGCGCACCGCGGAGCTCGCCGACGCCCACGACCGGCCCGGCGAGTTCACCGCGATTCGCGGTTTCGAGTGGTCGCATCCGAGAATGGGGCACGTCAACGCCTGGTTCACCGACGACTTCACCGACGTCGCGACCCATCGAGGGATGGCTGAGTTGTACGCCTGGTTGACCCAGGATGGCCGGCGCAACGGCGTTCGCGGCGCCACCGGGCTTGCCGGCTTCAACCACCCGGGACGAGAAGACGGCCGATTCGCCGGCTTCCGATATGCGGCGACAGCCGCCGAGCAGATGGTCAGCCTGGAGATGTTCAACCGCGGCGACGACTACCTTTTCATGGGCGTCGCGGCCGGAGGTATCTCTCCCTTGGTGGCCTGCCTCAATGCTGGCTGGCGCACCGGGCTGCTTGGCGTCAGCGACGAGCACACCGCCAACTGGGGTTTGCAGCCCGGCACCGGACGCGGCGGGCTGTGGGTGATCGAGCACAGCAGGGCTGGGGTCGCTGAGGCATTGCGAGCCCGCCGGTTCTTCGCCACCCGGGTCGCCGGGCTGCGGGTGGACGCCACCGCCGGGGGGGTGCGAATGGGCTCGGTGCTGCCGCACCGCCAAGGATCCGTGGAGTTCGTCCTCGACGTCGACTGCGGGCCGTCGTGGGCTGGCCGCACGCTGCAGGTACAGGTGCTGCGCCCGGACACGCTGGTGCCCGTGGTGGCCGAGCGCGTCGACATCCGCTGTGGTGACGTCGCCCGCTTCACCGTGCCGATGAGCATCGAGGATGGCCACTGGACGGTGCTGCGCCTAGCCGACCCAGACACCCCCGACGACACCCAAGCCCCGCTCAACCACCCCGCCAGCAACCACGCCATCGCCTACACGAGCCCCTGGTTCCTACAACCCTAACCCCAGGCAGGCGCTCCGCGGGACCGCGGTTCGGCTCCGAATAGGGGTCTAGCCCGTCCGCATACCGCGATTCGGCTCCGAATGGCGGTCTAGCCTGGTGCTGTGACGGTTGTGGGCGTGCTGGGGTTGCAGGGGGATGCGCGCGAGCATCTGCGGGCGGTGCGGGAGTGCGGGCTGGATAGCGCGCTGGTGCGGCGCCCCGAGGAGCTCGCTGAGGTGGATGCACTGATCCTTCCTGGCGGCGAGTCCACCACGATGAGCCGGCTGCTGGTCGCCTTTGATCTGATGGAACCGCTGCGAATCCGGCTCGCCGAGGGGATGCCGGCCTACGGCTCGTGCGCGGGGATGATCCTGCTCTGCCGGGAGATCCTTGACGGTAGGCCTGACCGGCGGCAACTCGCGGTGATCGACGCGGTGGTGCGCCGTAACGCGTTCGGTCGGCAGGTCGATTCCTTCGAGGGCGATCTCGACTTCGTCGGTGTACCGGGAGGCCCGGTCCGGGCGGTGTTCATCCGCGCCCCGTGGGTCGAGCAGGTCGGCTGCGGCGTCGAGGTGCTGGCCAGGGTGCCCGACGTGGCAGCGGCCGGTAGTGCCGCCGGTAGGATCGTGGCGATTCGGCAGGGTTCCGTGCTGGCCACCGCGTTTCATCCCGAGCTGACCGGCGACCGGCGGGTGCACCAGCTCTTCTGCGAGATGGTCACAAGTCCCGTGGGGTGTAAGTAAAAGGCAACGGCATGCAGGCGAGACTGGCACGCGAGCAAGAGGAGCATGGGCAGGTATGAGCGGCCATTCAAAATGGGCGACGACCAAGCACAAGAAGGCTGTGGTCGACGCTAAGCGGGGCAAGCTCTTCGCTAAGTTGATCAAGAACATCGAGGTGGCGGCGCGCACCGGTGGTGGTGACCCGGACGGCAACCCGACGCTGTTCGATGCGATCCAGAAGGCTCGCAGAACTTCAGTGCCCACCGACAATATCGACCGGGCCGTCAAGCGCGGCTCCGGTGCCGACGCCGGCGGCGTTGACTATCAAACGATCATGTATGAGGGATACGGGCCCGGCGGGGTGGCACTACTCATCGAGTGCCTCACCGACAACCGCAACCGGGCCGCCTCCGAGGTCCGCACCGCGATGACCCGGAACGGCGGAACGATGGCCGATCCTGGGTCAGTGTCGTTTCTGTTCAGCCGTAAAGGCCTCGTGATCGTTCCCCAGCAAAAGGATATCTCCGAGGACGACGTGCTGGCCGCAGTGCTCGATGCCGGTGCCGAGGAGGTCAATGACCTGGGCGAGTCTTTCGAGGTCGTGTCGGAAGCAACCGACCTCATCGCGGTGCGCACCGCCTTGCAACACGCCGGCATTGACTACGACTCAGCCGACGCGAGCTTCCTGCCCTCGGCGAGCACCGCGCTGGACGCCGACACCGCCCGCAAGGTGTTCAAGCTGATCGACGCGCTAGAGGACAGCGACGACGTCCAGAACGTCTACGCCAACTTCGACGTCTCCGACGATGTTCTCGCCGAGGTGGGCTGAGGAATCGACCGACGGTGTGTCGGGAGCGCGGCGCGGGGACCTGGGGTTAGGGTTCGGTCGAACGGGTGTTCGTTCGGGGCGGGGTCGGGAGGGGCGCGTGCGGGTGCTGGGAGTGGATCCGGGGCTTACTCGCTGTGGGCTCGGGGTGGTTGACGGGGGTGTCGGACGGGCGGTGAGCTGCGTGGCCGTCGACGTCGTGCGTACCTCTCCGGAGATGGATCTCAGCGTGCGGTTGCTCGCGGTGGCCGATGTCGTGGAGCGCTGGCTGGCTGAGTACCGTCCGGATGTCGTTGCGGTGGAACGGGTGTTCAGCCAGCACAACGTGCGCACCGCGATGGGCACCGCGCAAGTCGGTGGAGTGGTGGCGTTAATCGCAGCTCGCCAGGGGCTGACGGTCGCCTTCCACACCCCCAGCGAGATCAAAGCCGCCGTCACCGGGTCCGGTCGGGCCGGTAAGGAACAGGTCACGACCATGATCACCCGCTTGCTCGGGCTGTCGGCCAAGCCGCGCCCCGCAGACGCTGCGGATGCCCTGGCGCTGGCGGTCTGCCACCTGTGGCGTGCGCCGATGACACAACGGCTCGCGCAGGCGCGAGTCGAGTCGGTGCGGCTGACCCAAGTCCACCGGGCGAAGCTAGCCGCCGCGGCCCGCCAGGCGGGAGCGCGGTGATCTCCTCGGTGCGCGGGCAGGTGCTGTCGGTCGAGTTGGACCATGCCGTGGTCGAGGTTGGCGGCGGTGTTGGCTTGGCGGTGCATGCGGTCCCCGCCACCCTGGCCACCTTGCGGCGCGGCGAGCAGACCCGGCTCGCCACGTCGCTGGTGGTGCGCGAGGACTCGCTGACGTTGTATGGCTTCGTCGATGCGGCGGCACGGGAATTGTTCGTGTTGCTGCAGACCGTCTCCGGGGTGGGACCACGGCTGGCGCTGGCGATGCTCGCCGTTCTCGAGCCGGACACGCTGCGCACGGCGCTCGCGGAGGGCGATCTCGCTGTGCTCACCCGGGTGCCCGGCATCGGGCGCAAAGGTGCAGAGCGGCTGGTCGTGGAGCTGCGAGACAGGGTGGGCGTGCTCGCGCCCGCTGCATCGGGGTCCGTCACCCGCGGCGGGGGCGCGGTGCGGACCCAGGTGACGGAGGCACTGGTCGGGCTCGGGTTCGCGGCCCGGCAAGCTGAGCTGGCCGTGGATGCGGTGCTGGCCGAAGCCGACCCCGAGGCGGCGGACACCTCCGAGGTGCTGCGCAGCGTACTGACCCGGCTGGGACGAAACCGGTGACCGCTCCGCGGCCGGTGTCGGCGGTGGCGGACCCGGCTGACGTCGAGTTGGAAACCACCCTGCGGCCGCGCCGGTTGACGGATTTCATCGGGCAGGCCCGGGTGCGCGAGCAACTGGAGTTGGTCCTGGAGGGCGCGCGGCGGCGTGGCGCCGCACCGGATCACGTGCTGTTATCAGGACCGCCGGGGTTGGGCAAGACGAGCCTCGCGATGATCATTGCCGCGGAGCTGGGCGCGGCGATCCGGGTTACCTCCGGACCGGCGCTGGAGCGCGCCGGAGACCTGGCCGCGATCTTATCCAACCTCGTCGAGGGCGACGTGCTGTTCATCGACGAGATCCACCGGGTGGCTCGACCTGCCGAGGAGATGCTCTACCTCGCAATGGAGGATTTCCGGGTCGACGTGATGGTCGGAAAGGGACCCGGAGCCACCTCCATCCCGCTGGAGATCGCACCGTTCACGCTGGTCGGCGCCACCACCCGGTCCGGTGCGCTGACCAGCCCACTGCGTGACCGCTTCGGCTTCACCGCCCACATGGAATTCTATGAGTCGCACGAGCTTGAACTGGTGTTGCGCCGCTCGGCCGGCATCCTCGGCGTGGACCTGCGCGTCGATGGTGGTACTGAGATCGCCGCCCGCTCCCGGGGTACGCCTCGGATCGCCAATCGCCTGCTGCGTCGGGTTCGGGACTACGCGGAGGTCCGGGCCGATGGTGCGATCACCCTTGAGGTGGCCCGCGCCGGGCTGGCCGTCTACGACGTCGACCAGCTCGGGCTGGACCGGCTGGACCGCGCCGTGCTCACAGCGTTGGTGCGCACCTTCGGCGGCGGACCTGTCGGGGTCTCCACCATCGCCGTTGCAGTCGGAGAGGAGCCGGCCACCGTTGAGGAGGTCTGTGAGCCCTTCCTGGTTCGGGCTGGCATGCTCGCCCGCACTCCGCGCGGTCGGGTGGCCACCGCAGCCGCGTGGCGGCACTTACAGCTGGATCCGCCCGCCGATGCTCTCGCAGAGCCCACCCCGACGCTGTTCGACGAGTGAATGTTAGAGGCCGCCCAGCCATAACCCGACGCCGACGATGAGAACGCCGCCGAAAACGACTTGGATGAGGGAGCAGCGAAGCGAGACTTCGAGGTAGCGCTTGCGGATGAGCGCGATCACAGCAAGCTCGATAGCGACAACGACGGCCGCGCACACCAGAGCGGTCGTCCGGTCGGAGATCAAAAACGGTAAGGCGTGAAAGACCCCGCCCACGGTGGTCATCACACCGGTGATCGCGCCTCGGGTGGTGGATGAGCCTCGCCCGGTCTGGCCGCCGTCGTCGGAGAGCGCTTCGGACAGACCCATGCTGATGCCGGCTCCGAGCGCGGTGGCCAGCCCGACCAGCAGGGCAGCGTGTGAACTCGACAGCAAGGCCACAGCGAAGATGGGCGCCAGCGTCGACAGCGTTCCGTCGATGAGCCCTACCAGGCCTGGCTGAACATACTGGAGCACGAAGGCTTGCTCATCGGCTTCAATACGGCGCAACAGGGTGTCGGCGAAGCCAGCGTCTCGCTGGACCGCTGAGTCCGGCTGGGGCACCGAGGGGGCGATGGAGCGGGTCATCGTCGCTGTCGGCGCACCCGCGAACCCGAACGTCGTACTAGCGGCACCGCCATCAGATACCAGGGTATGGGGACCCAACGTACGAGTGTCCAGGGCGTGTGCGCTGGGTCTGTAGCGAGGCCTCGAGTAACGGTGCGACGGCACGCGTCCGTCCTTTCTTGGGCGCCGTGGTACGGGGCGGGGCGGATCCACTGTGACGATTTCCTGGGGCGATCCCTGGAGGCAAATGTCGTCGGAACTGCTGGCGGAACCCTAGGGAATCGGTCTGCCTCACTCGGGAACCTGAGAGACCTCGTGTGGTCGCAGCGCCCACAGGTCCGTGGCAGGCGACGAGGAACCGGCTGATTGGGCCGAATGGCGGCGTCCGCTACGGCATCCGGCGTAGCACCGTGTCCAGCATGCGGCTGGCGACGGGCCGCGGTGAAGGGGTCGCCATCACGGGCACACAGACGCTGCCGACCCGACCGAAGCGCGACCTGGCACACTCGGTAGCGAAAGGCTGATGGTGATCGGAGAACCATGAACGCCCAGTTCCTACCGCTGCTGCTCATCGCCGCGCTCGCCGTGCTGCTGATTCTGAACACCCGTCGGCAGAAGCGAGCGATAGCTGACGCGCAGCGGTTACAGAAGTCGCTGGTCAACGGCGACCGGGTGGTGACCACCTCCGGTCTGCACGCAACCGTCGTAGGCAGCGCGGAAGACACCACGGTCGAGTTGGAGATCGCTCCGGGAGTCCGTACCAGGTGGTTGCGCGCCGCCATCCGAGAAAAGATCACTACTGCGGACGCGGGCAGCGCGCCGCTGGCTGCGCCCATCGAGGGCAGCACTCGCGCCGACAACTCCTGACTGACTTGGTGGCAGGCGGTACGCTCCCGCATCCGATCCCACTGCTCGCCTCTGATCAGGGCGCTGGAACAGTGAAGACTGTGCCGAGCCCCGAACGACACTGAGATGTAAACGACACTGAGCCGTTGATTGAGGAGAACCACCCACCGTGGCACCACCGGCCGGGCGCTTCCGCCCGTGGCGCAATCTAGCGATCTTCGCTGGGGTCGTTGCCCTCCTTTACTCGCTGGTCTTCTTCACCGGCGGTAGGGATGCGACCCCAAAGCTGGGTATCGATCTGCAAGGCGGCACCCGGGTGACGCTGACTGCGCGGACGGTTGATGGTCGACCACCGGCACGGGAGTCCCTCGACCAAGCTCGACAGATCATCGAGCAACGGGTCAACGGTATCGGCGTGACCGGCGCCGAGGTCGTGCTCGACGGCACCAACTTGATCATTACGGTGCCGGGGGAGAACGGCGATCAGGCTCGCACTCTCGGGCAGACCGCCAAGCTGTACTTCCGGACGGTGATCGAGGAGCAGCCAGCCGGAGTGGCCGCGCCGGTTCCAGGCGGTCAGCATCCGGGCACCAGCGCGCCGGCGGCACCTCCAGCACCACAGCAACCATCGGGTGCCAGCACCGAATCGACACCGACGCCGCCCCAGCCCGTTGCCCCGCAACTGGCGCAGCCGCCGCCGTCGGACGAGCCGACGCCCAGTCCCGCACCGCCGCCATCGGCTGCAACGCCGGCTCCTGCCCCCAGCGCACCGCCGTCGGTCGGCACGGCCCCGGCGGACTCCGCCGATCCACAGGCGGCCGAGCAGATCCGGCAGGCCCGAGCGCGGCTGCAGAGTCAGGACCCGGCGATGCAACAACAGGCACTGGCCGCACTGAACTGTGCTGCTCCCAACCCGTTGCGGGGCAACGACGACCCGAACCTGCCGCTGGTCACCTGCGACCAGCACCACACTGCCAAGTACCTGCTAGCGCCCGCGTTCCTGTCCGGCGAGCAGATTGCCAGTGCTTCGTCGGGGCCGAACCAGGACGGCACGGGCTACGAGGTACGGCTGAGATTCAAACACCAGGGAGAGGACATCTGGGCGCAGTACACCGCGAACAACGTGGGCAAGCAGGCGGCATTCGCGCTGGACGGTGAGGTGGTGTCGGCGCCGGTGATCAATGGCGCGATCCCTCCCGGTCAAGCGACCAGCATCGTCGGCAGCTTCACCCAGGCTGAAGCGCAGAACCTGGCCAATGTGCTCAAGTACGGTTCCCTGCCGCTGTCCTTCCAGCCTTCGGAGTCCGAGACGGTGTCGGCCACCCTTGGCTTGGCGTCGCTGCGCGCGGGACTGATCGCCGGCATACTCGGGCTCGCTGTGGTGTTCGTCTACTGCCTGTTCTACTACCGGGCGCTCGGGGTACTGACGATCCTGTCCCTGGCGTTGTCCGGGCTGATCGTCTATGCCGTTCTGGTGTTGCTCGGACGGTGGATCGGCTTCACCCTGGACCTGGCCGGTGTCGCCGGCTTCATCGTCGCGATCGGCATCACCGCGGACTCGTTTGTGATCTTCTTTGAGCGTCTTAAGGATGAGGTGCGCGACGGCCGGACCTTCCGCTCCGCGGTGCCGCGGGCCTGGGTCCGGGCTCGTCGCACCATTCTGTCGGCGGACGCGGTGAGCTTCCTGGCTGCCGCCGTGCTCTACGTTCTGGCGGTTGGGCAGGTGAAGGGTTTCGCTTTCACCCTCGGCATGTCGACGGTGCTCGACCTGGTAGTGGTTTTCCTGGCCACCCATCCGCTGGTGGCAATGGCGTCGCAGTCCCCGCTGTTGTCCCAACCGGGACTGTCCGGGCTCGGAGCCGCGCAGCGCGCCGGAGCCGAAAGCCGATCGGACCTGGCCACGGCGGGAAAGGGGGCCTGAGATGGCAGGTACGCTGGGCCGCCTCTACAGCGGGACCGGAGCGTTAGACGTCGTCGGCCGGCGGCGGATCTGGTACTCGATATCCGGTGTGCTCGTCGCGATCTGCATCCTGTCGATGCTGCTGCGCGGGTTCAACCTGGGCATCGACTTCGAAGGCGGTACCCGGGTACAGCTGCCGGCGCAAGGGACGACCGGCGCGATCAGCACCCAGCAGGTCGAACGCGTCTTCACCGCCACCGTGGGCCAGCCACCAGAGTCGGTGCAGACCGTCGGTACCGGTTCCGCGGCGAGCATCCTGATCCGCTCAGCAGCGCTGGACACCCGCACATCATTTGTCCTGAAAAGGGCACTGTACGAGCAGCTGCACCCACTCGGAAAAGACGGGCGCCCCAGCGAACAGGCGATCAGTGACAGTGCGGTGAGCGCAACCTGGGGCGGCGAGATCAGCCGTCAGGCGCTGATCGCGCTGGTGGTGTTCCTCGGACTGGTCACCGTGTTCCTCGCGGTGTATTTCGAACCCCGGATGGCGCTGGCCGCGCTGATAGCCCTGGTGCATGACGTGCTGGTGACCGCTGGGATCTACTCATTGATCGGCTTCGAAGTGACGCCGGCATCGGTCATCGGTCTGCTCACTATTCTTGGCTTCTCGCTGTACGACACCGTCGTCGTGTTCGACAAGGTTCAGGAGAACACCCGCGGACTGCTCGGCTTGACTCGACGCACCTACACCGAGGCCGCCAATCTCGCGGTCAACCAGACTCTGATGCGTTCGATCAACACGTCCTTGATCGCGGTGCTGCCCGTGCTCAGCTTGCTGGTGGTCGGCGCGGGCCTGTTAGGTGTGGGGACACTCAAGGATCTCGCTCTGGTGCAGATGGTGGGCATCACAGCCGGGACGATGTCCTCGATCTTCCTGGCGACCCCGTTGGTGGTGGACCTCACCATGAGCAGACCGGCGTACCAGCAGCAAGCCGAACGGGTCGCTGCGCGCCGGGACAAGCTGGCCCGCAAGGTCGCCGCGACGAACCCAGAAGGTGCGGGCGAGATCTCATCGGCCGCCGCGGACAGCACCTCGACCGGGAACGCATTGCCCGCCGCCGCAGTGCCCGGTGCGGTCGGCAAAACTGCACCGGGGGGACGGCGTCGCGGGCACGCTGGAAGCAAGAACAGCAGACCGTCCGGCAAGGCTGGCAGGTCCTCCCGCCGCTAACGGCGGTCAGTGCGCTCAACTACGCTGCGTGGCCTTCGTTGCGCAGAGTGATGTCTCGGTGACGAGCTGGCACCATTTTTCGACTTTCCATCACTAATGTGGTGCCTTGTCGCCCTCAGTCCTTGCCTCCGGCC
This sequence comes from Pseudonocardiales bacterium, assembly GCA_023252195.1. GTDB lineage: Bacteria > Actinomycetota > Actinomycetes > Mycobacteriales > Pseudonocardiaceae. The sequence continues at coordinate 257,261 of JAHEXI010000006.1, read as the reverse complement.
CGCTTTGGGGGAACGCTCTGTAGTCAGGCGCCGGATGCCGCACCGGGGAGTGAGGGGAACGGTGCGGCGCCGTCTCGGCGACCAGGGAGGATCGGGGATGGCGGGGTGGTCCATTCCGGGTGTGGTGCATCCCCGGGAGGTAAGTGAGGACGTGGTAGGTCGCCGGGTGGTTGCCCGCCACCGGTTGACCGGCCGATCGCTCGCGATCACCTATGTTTCTCCGGAACTGCTCGCGGATACTGGATTCCGTACTCGGTTCGCACGTGAGTTCGCCCGGCTGTCGCAGGTTCGGGATACCCGAGTGGCCCAGGTCCACCGCTACGTTGAGGGTGAGCATGGCGCCGCCGTCATCGGCAATCATGTCAAGGGCACTGCGCTGCGTGCGCTGCTCCTGGCGCACGGTGCGGTCGGCATCGAGGCTGCGCTGGTTGTGCTCAAGGACTCGCTGCTTGCGCTAGCCGCCTGCCATGAGGCAGGTTTGGCGCACGGGGACGTTAAACCGGAGAACGTGGTCATCACGTCTACCGGCCGGGTTCGGCTGGTCGATTTCGGACTCTGGACATCCGGCGGTCGGCGGCTGCTCGGCCGGGCGACGCCCTTCTACATGGCTCCCGAACAGTGGAGTGAGTGGTCGGCAACTTCGGCTGGGGACGTGTACGCCGCCACGGTCATGTTTTTCGAGTGCCTCGTCGGCGCGCCGCCCTTCTACGCCGACAGCGTGGCCGAGCTCTTGGTCAAGCATGAACGCAGCACCGCTCCGGTCGATGTAGTCCCCGAACCGGTACGAGAGCTGGTGCTGCGCGGTCTCGCCAAGGACTCGCATAGTCGAGCTGACGCACGGGCGCTGCTCGCTCATCTCCGCGATGTGGCAGGCGATGCGGTCGGCTCTGACTGGGAACGGCGCGGACGACGCGAGCTGGCGACGCTGCTCGGCAGTCGCCGCGCGCTACCGGGTGTGTCGGCGCTCGGTCGCCGGAGCGATCGCGCTGGTTGGGCGCACCGCAAACCAGTCCGGCTGGCTGCGGTGATGGGTGGTGCGTTGGCCTTGGCTGCGGGCTTGTCCAGCCCGCCGTTAGCGGTCATTTTGCCAGGCGTCAGCATGTTCGGCCCGGGGAGATCGCCGGTACTGGCATTTCCTGAGCCCGATCAGAACACCGTTCCGGTGCGTGTAGTAACCAACGGTCCGCTGGGCGACCGTTCGCCTTCGGCTAAGGCGGTGACCGGCCCGCCGGTTGCCAAGGCGCGACCGCCGGCAGCATCGATACCGGCGCAGAATACTTACCCGGTGCCATATCGGCATCCCATGGCGGATGCGGTGGCTCAAGGTGCCGCGGACTCGGACGGCGTCGCCCAGAGCCGCTCCACATCGAGCCGGTCTGGACCCGGCGAGTCCACATCCACCTCATCGGCGTGCGGCCAGGGACTGATTGATAAAGCTTCCTGCTCGGCACCGAACCCGGATCAGTCGACGGCGGATTCGGCGGGGACGGCATGGGATCCGTCGCAGGTGGTCCCGGCGGCAGTGTCGACGCCGGTCCAGTTGCCGGTCCAGTTGCCGGTCCAGCTCGCGGTGCCGGTCCAGTTGCCTGTCAAGGTGCCGGTCCAGCTTCCGGCGCCGATTCAGGTCCCCAAGTCGGTTCCGGTCCAGAAAAAAATCCAAGCGCGCCAGGCCGCTGAGGTCCCCAAGGACGCTCAAATCAAGACTGATTCGCGGGGCTGGAGAGAGACGTCGCCCGACCAGAGCGCTACTGGTAAAACGGGTTACTCGACGAACCGACCGCAGGGACGCTCGGAGAGGTCGGGAGACCCGGAGTCCTCAGACCATGGAAACTCGAACTCCTCTGGACGGGGAGACTCGCAATCCTCCGGACCGGGACACCGGGTTCAGTAAATTTTTATGGTGCGTACCACGACGAGCATGGACGACCTGGCCGCCCTGCTCGTGCCGTTGATACGTGAGGTGCCGAATTTCCCGCAGCCCGGGGTGCTCTTCCGGGACCTCGCACCGGTTTTCGCCGATGCAACCGCGTTCCGGGCGGTGGTGGACGCGTTGATCGCTCCGGTGCAACAGGTCGACGTGGTGATAGGGGTAGAGGCCCGCGGGTTCCTGCTCGGGGCCGCGGCCGCCTACGCGCTGGACGCCGGCGTGGTCGGGGTCCGCAAACCCGGCAAGTTACCCGTGGTCTGCGACCAGGAGGGTTACGCTCTTGAGTACGGCGTCGCCTCGCTGGAACTGGCCGACGGCGTCCTGCGGCCCGGTCAGCGGGCTTTGGTGGTCGACGACATACTGGCCACCGGTGGCACAGCGGCGGCGACCTGCACCCTGGTCGAGCGGGCCGGGGCTACGGTCAGCGGCGTCGCGGTGTTGCTGGAGATCGCTTCGCTAGCCGGCCGTGATCGTTTAGCCGGGCGATCGCTGCACGTCCTGCTGACGGTCTAACCTGTAGCTGGAGAAGGCTACGCCGGGACGGCGTGGCTTCGCCGAACGCCAGGACCGGCGCGGTGTGGAAGTAGCGAGAAAACGTGGGCGGTACGCTGAAGAACTGTTTGTCACCACGTGGCGGGAGTGAGCGCTGTGAGCCAGGACCTGCAGCGTGCCGATGCAGCGCCGGCTGACTCCACTGCAGACACGGGTTCGGAGCGGCCTCCGTCGGCGACCCGGCGGGTACGGGCCCGGTTTGCGCGCCGGATCACCGCGCAGCGACCCGGCCCGATCAGGCAGGTGCTTGAACCGCTCGCTGCGGTGCACCGGGAGTTACATCCCAAGGCCGACCTCGCACTGCTGCAGCGCGCCTATGATGTTGCGGCAGAAAAGCATGCGCACCAAAAACGTAAGTCTGGCGATCCCTACATCACCCATCCGTTGGCGGTCTCGACTATTCTCGCCGAATTGGGGATGGATACCACCACGCTGGTAGCCGCGCTGCTACACGACACTGTGGAAGACACCGACTACTCGCTGGCCCGACTCTCGGCGGACTTCGGTGAGGTGGTCGCACATCTCGTCGATGGCGTCACGAAGCTGGACAAAGTCAAACTCGGCGCCGCCGCCGAGGCTGAGACCATTCGTAAAATGGTCATCGCGATGGCCCGTGATCCCCGCGTCCTGGTGATCAAACTAGCGGACCGGCTGCACAACATGCGCACTATGCGCTTCCTGCCACCGGAGCAGCAGGCGCGCAAAGCCAAGGAGACTCTCGAGGTCTTCGCCCCGCTGGCACACCGGCTGGGCATGGCTACCATCAAGTGGGAGCTTGAGGACCTTTCCTTCGCGATCCTGCACCCGAAGAAATACGACGAAATTGTGCGGCTGGTGGCCAACCGGGCGCCGTCTCGCGACACCTACCTGCGGACGGTGATTGACGAGGTCTCGGCACAGCTTACCGGGTCGCGGATTACCGCCACCGTTGAAGGCAGACCCAAGCACTATTACTCGATCTATCAGAAGATGATCGTGCGCGGCCGTGATTTCGATGACATCCACGACCTGGTCGGGGTACGGATCATGGTCGAGGACGTGCGGGACTGCTACGCCGCGATCGGGGTCGTGCACTCGGTATGGCAGCCGATGCCGGGCCGATTCAAGGACTATGTCGCGCAACCCCGCTTCGGGGTCTACCAGTCATTGCACACGACGGTGATCGGACCGGACGGTAAACCGTTGGAGGTGCAGATCCGAACCCGCGACATGCACCGCACCGCGGAGTACGGCATCGCCGCGCACTGGCGATACAAGGAGACCAACGGCACCCACAACGGCACCCACAACGGTGTCCATAACGGAGCCGTCGATATCGACGAGATGGCCTGGATGCGCCAGCTGCTGGACTGGCAGCGGGAGGCGGCCGACCCCAGTGAGTTCCTCGAGTCGCTGCGCTATGACCTAGCCACCCGGGAGATCTTCGTCTTCACGCCCAAGGGCGAGGTCATCACGCTGCCCACCGGCTCCACCCCGGTCGACTTCGCCTACGCGGTCCACACCGAGGTCGGTAACCGGTGCATCGGCGCGCGGCTCAACGGCCAGCTCGTCGCCCTGGAGCGGAAGCTGGAGAACGGCGAGGTCGTCGAGATCTTCACCTCGAAGGCCGAGGGTGGCGGTCCGAGTCGGGACTGGCTTTCCTTCGTCGCCTCGCCCCGAGCCCGAGCCAAGATTAGGCAGTGGTACGCCAAGGAGCGTCGCGAGGAAGCCATCGAGACTGGCAAGAACGCCATCGCCAAGGAACTGCGCCGGGTCGGGCTGCCGGTGCAGCGGCTGGTCTCCGCAGAGTCGATGGTGGCCGTGTCCCGAGAGCTGCGTTATCCCGACGTCAGCGCCCTCTACGCCGCTGTCGGCGAGCACCACGCCTCGCCGCGTCACGTGGTGCAACGCCTGGTCGCGCTGCTGGGCGGTGAGGAGGGTGCCGAAGAGGTACTGGCCGATCGGGCCACTCCCTCGACCGTCCAGCGCCGTCGAGCGACCACCGACTCCGGCGTGCGGGTCAGTGGCGCCACAGACGTTTACGCGAAGCTCGCCCGGTGCTGCACCCCGGTGCCGGGCGACGAGATCCTCGGGTTCGTCACCCGTGGGGGCGGGGTCAGCGTGCACCGTACCGACTGCACCAACGCCGAGTCGCTGCGGGCGCAGCCCGAGCGGCTGGTCGACGTCGAGTGGGCGCCTTCGTCAGCGTCGGTGTTCCTGGTCGGGATCCAGGTGGAGGCGCTGGATCGACACCGCCTGCTGTCCGACGTGACCAAGGTGCTCGCCGACGGTCGGGTGAACATTCTGTCCGCCTCGGTCACCACCACTCGAGACCGGGTGGCGGTGAGCCGGTTCTCCTTCGAGATGGGTGATCCGAAGCACCTGGGCCACGTGCTGCAGTCGGTGCGCAACATCGAGGGCGTCTACGACGTCTACCGGGTCACGTCGTCCAACTGACTTGGCCCCCGGTGGGCCCGTCAGGTCGCCTTGACGTCGACGGACGTGATCGTGACTGGCTGGTTGGGCTTGCCGCCACCAGGAGAGGGCTCCAGCGACCCGTCGTCGCCTGCCTTGGCTACCTGGTCGAGGACCTCGAGGCCGGTCGGCGAGATCGAGGCGAAGACGGTGTATTGCGGGGGGAGCTGAGTCTGGCCGTAGATCAGGAAGAACTGGCTACCACCGCTGTCGGGTTGGCCGGTGTTGGCCATCGCCACCAGCCCGCGCCCGTAGGTCAGCTGGGGAAACACCTCATCCGGGATGGTGTATCCCGGTCCGCCGGCACCGGAGCCAGTCGGATCACCGCATTGCAGAACCTGCAATCCGGGGTTGGTGACCAGCCGGTGGCACGGGCTGTTGGCGTAAAAACCCTGCTGGGCAAGGCTGACGAAGCTGTTCACGGTGCACGGGGCCAACGCCCGGTCGAGAGTCAAGCCGATCGCGCCGGCCGAAGTGTGCATGGTCACCGGCACGGTGCCCCTGGCGGAGGTGGGGCCGGCCAGCGGGGGCTTTACCGGCCTGGCAGGGGTCTGCTGGGTGGTCGGGTACTGGCAGTCCACCGAGGCAGCCAGCGGCGTCGGCCGAACAGGTAGTGGGGTGAGCTTGTTGTCGGCGCGGGGTGTGGCCGGAGCGCTCGCTTTGGCCGGTTTTGCTGCGGCGGACGGCGTCGCGGTGGCCTCGACTGCCTGGTTCCGGTTGCCCAACGTCACGATCAGCACCACGATGCCGATGACCAGCACCACCGCGGCCGCGCCACCCGCCACAGCATATCTGCGCCGGGCCTTGGCTCGTTCCGCTCGGCGGGCAAGCTGGCGATCCAGTTTGCGCTTCGCGGCATCGCGACGCTGCTCATTCGTGGGCACCCGGACTCCTGTGGCTCGGCGACGATCGCGGCGCAGTCTATGTGGGCCGTGGTTAAGCCCGCCGTCAGCCTCCCTGACGTGCGCGACCTAGGCTGGACCTGTGCTGGTCACAGGTTTTCCCACCGGATCGTTCCAGGCGAACTGCTTCGTGCTCGCTCACGAGGCTGGTGGTCCGTGCGTGGTGGTCGACCCGGGGGAGGGTTGCGAGCAGCCACTAGACGACCTGCTACGCCAGCACCGGCTCGACCCGGTGGCGGTACTGCTCACACATGGGCATTTCGATCACATCTTCGCGGTGACGCCGGTATGCGACGGCAATGACATCCCGGCTTGGATCCATCCCGAGGACCGGGTGCTGCTGTCCGACCCGCTCCGGGCGCTGTCCACCGAAGCGCGCCAGTTCTTCGGTGGCCGGGTTGCGCTGCGCGAACCCCGTGAGGTGCGCTTGCTGGCTGACGGGGCGTCCCTGGAGCTGGCCGGGCTGACCCTGACCGTCGACCACACCCCGGGCCACACCCGGGGCTCGGTGACCTTCCGCTCGGCGGCTGGTGAGGGCTCCGGTGCGGGGCCAGCGCTGCTGGTCTCCGGCGATACGCTGTTCGCCGGTTCGATCGGACGAACCGATCTACCCGGCGGTGACCACAAGCAGATGCTCGCCTCGCTCAGGGACAAGATCCTCGTGCTGGACGACGAAACCGTAGTGCTGCCGGGTCATGGTCTACAGACCACCATCGGCCGGGAACGCGCGAGCAACCCGTTCCTGCATGGCCTCGCCATGCCTGGCCGATCCCGAGGTTTGTGAACCGCTCAGATGCTCCGCCAAGATCGTCAAGAGTGAGTGCTGGCCGTGCGGAATTGCACTGCCATCGCTCAGTTCCGATGATCAATCCCGCTGAGTGGCGGGCTCGATCTGATCGCGGCGGGCAACCAGTGCGGCGATCGCCGTGGTGATCGGGACAGCGGCGACGAGCCCAATGCTGCCGACCAGCGTGCGTATCACCTCCTGGGCGACGTCCTGGGTGGTGACCAGGGCGCCGAAACTCTGCCCGGACAGCGAAAAGAGCAGCAGCACGGGTAGCACGGCTCCCGTGTAGGCCAGGGCCAAGGTGTTGACCGCTGAGGAGATGTGGTCCCGGCCGATCCGCAGCGCGGCGGTATAGAGCTGCCGGGCCCCGAGTTCGGGATTAGCCCGACGCAGTTCCCACACCGAACTGGTCTGGGTGACAGTGACATCGTCGAGCACGCCGAGGGCTCCGATCAGCATCCCCGCGAGCAGCAATCCCCGGGCATCGATTCCGTGGCCGAGAACTCCGATGAGTTTGGCGGTGTCATCGTCCAGCCCGGTCAGCTGGGTGACCGCGGAGAAAGCGGTACCGAGCAGCCCGATCAGAGCGAGACTCAACACAGTGCCCAGCACTGCGCTGGAGGTCTGCGCCGAGACACCATGAGTGAGATACAGCACCCCAAACATGATCACACTCGCGGCCAGCACACCGACGATCACCGGGTTGCCGCCGGTCAGGATCGCGGGAAACAGATAAGTCACCAACACCAGAAAGCTGAAGCCAAGCGCAACCAGCGAGGCGAGGCCTCGCCACCGGCCGAGTAACAACACTGCGGCGGCGAACAGCGCAGCCAGCCACAGCATCGAGGCGCCGCGCTGAAAATCCTGGATCTGGTAGGAGGCGGCGTCGGAGGGATTTCCACCGGTGTACCCGAGGACCACGTGGTCGCCGACAGCGAAACGCGGCGTGCTCGGTTCGTCGGGTAATACCTGCTGGATCAGCACACCGGGTGAGTCGCCGTCGGTGAGCCGCACACCGAGCGAGATGCACCTCTTGTCTTGACCCGCCGACCCGGTCCCACCAACGTCTGCACCGCCGGTGGTGCAGGGCGCGGAGGTTTCGGTGAGCACGTCGCCCTGCACCGGCCGCTGCCCTAATCCGATGTCGACACCGCTGTGCGGCTGGGCACCCGGCCAGGTCAGCCAGAGCCCCACCAGGGTGGCTAGCGCGACCGGGACCAGCACCGCGACCAGCAACATCTTGACTCGGCGGGAGGACGGGGGCGCAGGTCCGTGCCCATGTCCGTGGCCATGCCCGCTGGCGGTGCCGACCGGCTCGACGGTGCCGCGGTCACGGTGCCGGCCGGTTCTATGGTCCAGTGCACTCATCAGCTAGGCGTGCCTCTCTGGTCGATACCGCGCTACGTTCCTAGCGGATCGAATGTGTGTTCGATACAGTGGGGCGATGCGGTGGGACAACCTGATGCTCTCGGACGAGTCCGCCCAGGACGCGCTGTTCGGGGTGGATGACGTCATCTCGCGTACCTTTGACGCCCCGGAGTTCCGCGGGATGACCTTTTACGAGGTGCGGGCGCAGTCGATCATCAATAAGGTACCTGGCCAATCCCGGATGCCGTTCGAGTGGACCGTCAACCCGTATCGGGGCTGCAGCCATGCTTGTGTTTATTGCTTCGCGCGGCGTACTCATGAGTACCTCGATCTTGATGCTGGAATCGACTTCGACTCGAAGATCGTGGTGAAGGTCAACGCGCCGGAGCTGTTGCGTAGGCAGCTCATGTCCTCGCGTTGGGCGGGCAGCCATATCGCGATGGGCACCAACGTCGATCCCTACCAGCGGGTCGAGGGGCGTTACCGGCTGATGCCCGGCATCCTCGAGGCTCTCCGCGATGCCCGGAATCCGTTCTCGATCGTCACCAAGGGCACCCTGGTGTTGCGCGACCTGCACCTGCTTCGCGAAGCCGCGAAGGTCACTGACGTCGCGGTCAACGTCTCAGTGGGATTCGTCGACGGGGCGCTCTGGCGGCGAGTCGAGCCCGGCGCGCCCGCTCCGCGTGCCCGGCTGCGCGTGTGTCGCACGCTCACCGATGCGGGCATCGGATGCGGTGTGCTGATGGCACCTGTACTCCCGTACCTCACCGACTCGGTCAGCCAACTTGAGGCGACCGTGTGCGCGATCGCGGAAGCCGGCGCCCGCAGCATCACCCCACTCGTGCTCCACCTGCGACCCGGAGCGCGGGAGTGGTACCTCGCCTGGCTGGAGCGCGAGCACCCCGAACTGGTGTCCCGCTACCGAGAGCTTTACCGCGCAGGCGCCTACGCCCCCAAGACATATCGGCAGAGCATCTCCGCCCGGGTAAACGCGCTGGCTCGGCGCTACGGCGTCGGATCCGTGGCGCCGGGCGGGGCTCGCAGAGCCCCGGTCCGGCCCACGGTCTCCAGCACGTCAACCACGACGAATCCGAAGGCGGAGCAGCTCAGGCTGCTATGACCAGGGACGCCGACGGCGGCAGCGCTCCCGGCGCGGCTAGCCTCTGCAGGGTCCGGTTTGCCGTTGGAGAGATCTAGGAGCGAGTTCCCGTGATGCGCACCCACCCTGCCGGCACGCTGCGCGCCGAGCATGCAGGGAACACCGTCACCCTCGCCGGGTGGGTTGCCCGGCGCCGCGACCACGGGGGCGTGATCTTCATCGACCTGCGAGACGCCTCCGGGGTGACCCAGGTGGTCTTCCGGGAGGGCGACATGGCGCAGCGGGCGCACCGGCTACGCGCCGAGTTCTGCCTGCAGGTCACTGGCACCGTGGCGATCCGTCCCGAGGGCAATGCGAACCCGGACATTCCCACTGGGAGCATCGAGGTCACCGCCGAGGAGCTGACGGTGCTCAGCGAGTCAGCACCGCTGCCGTTCCCGCTCGACGAGCACCTTGAGGTCGGCGAAGAGATCCGGCTGCGGCACCGCTACCTCGATCTGCGCCGGCCCAGCCCCGCTGCCGCGATGCGACTGCGTAGCGAGGCCAACCGGATCGCCCGCACAGTGCTGCATGAGGAGCGCTTCGTCGAGGTGGAAACCCCGACCCTGACCCGGTCCACCCCGGAAGGGGCCCGGGACTTCCTGGTGCCGGCGCGGCTACAGCCAGGCTGCTGGTATGCACTGCCGCAGTCACCGCAGCTGTTCAAGCAGCTACTCATGGTCGCGGGCATGGAGCGGTACTACCAGCTCGCCCGTTGCTACCGGGATGAGGACTTCCGCGCCGACCGGCAGCCCGAGTTCACCCAGCTCGACATCGAGATGAGCTTCATCGAGCAGGATGACGTGATCGCGCTTGGTGAAAAAGTGATCGCCGCGCTGTGGGCGGAGCTGGCCGGGCAGCACATCGAGCTGCCGATCAGCCGGCTGAGCTACCTCGACGCCATGGCCCGCTACGGCACCGACAAGCCGGACCTGCGCTGTGAGCTCGAGCTCACCGAGCTCACTAGCTACTTTGTCGACACCCCGTTTCGGGTGTTCCAGGCGCCCTATGTGGGGGCCGTGGTCATGCCCGGCGGAGCAAGCCAGCCGCGGCGGCAGCTCGACGCGTGGCAGGAGTGGGCCAAGCAGCGAGGTTCCAAGGGACTGGCCTATGTGCTGATCAGCGCGGACGGCGAGCTGTCCGGGCCGGTGGCCCGCAACCTCGCCGAGCACGAGCGCGACGGCCTGGCGAAGGCCGTCGGCGCCAACCCCGGCGACTGTGTGTTTTTCGCTGCCGGTGACGCACGTGATGCGCGTGCCCTACTGGGTGCCGCCCGGGTGGAGATCGGCCGGCGCTGCGGCCTGATTGACGAGTCGGCCTGGTCCTTCGTGTGGGTAGTCGACGCACCCATGTTCGAACCCGTTGAGCGCAGCGGCGATGTGGCAATGGGGCACAGCAGCTGGACTGCGGTTCATCATCCGTTCACCGCGCCCACCCCGGAGTGGAGTGGCCGTTTCGAGCAGGACCCGGGCGCCGCGCTGGCCTACGCCTACGACATCGTCTGCAATGGCAACGAGATCGGCGGGGGCTCGATCCGTATCCATCAGGCTGACGTTCAACAACGAGTTTTTCAGGTGCTCGGAATCACCGCCGACGAGGCGCGGGACAAATTCGGCTTCCTACTCGAGGCATTTCGCTACGGGCCGCCGCCGCACGGCGGGATTGCTTTCGGCTGGGACCGGATCTGCATGCTGCTCGCAGGTGCAGACTCGTTGCGCGAGGTCATCGCATTCCCCAAGTCCGGTGGCGGTTTCGACCCGCTCACCGGAGCGCCAGCCCCGATCACCCGCGAACAGCGTATCGAGGCCGGGGTGGACGCGAAGCCCGCCGCGAAGGGATAGCGGGTGCTGCACCTGCGCGTCATGTGCCCGGCGGAGGTGACGGACGCAGTGCTCGACAAGCTGCGCAACCAACCTGGCGCGGTCCACCTCACCATCGCGCGCGGCGTCGCAGTCGATCCACCCGGTGATCTGGTGCAGGCTGACGTGGTCCGGGAGGCCGTCGACGGGCTGCTGGCCGATCTATGTGAACTCGGTATCGACCACCTCGGCGGGATCACTCTCCAACCGCTGGACACGGTGCTCTCAGACGCGGCGGATGCCGCGGCGCTGGCCGCGCCGGGGGAGCCCGCGGACGCGGTGGTCTGGGAGGAGCTCATCGCGCGGACCGGGAACGATTCGCGGCTGACCTTTACCTTCATGGCGTTCCTCGCCTTGGCTTGCCTGATCGCGGTGGTGGGAGTGGTCACCGACTCCCCGATAACAGTGGTGGGTGCGATGGTCGTCGGTCCGGAGTTCGCGCCGCTTGCGGCGCTGGCGGTCGGGCTGGTACTGCGACGCGGGGATCTACTGCGCAGGGCGGCGCTGGCGTTGGGCGTCGGCTTCCCGATGGCGATGTTGATCGCCGCAGCCGGCGCACTGCTCAGCGAGTGGATCGGGCTGATCGACCTGGGAGTTGTCGGTTCACTCAAGCATGTGGACTTCATCTACCAGGTCGGGCCCTTCTCACTGATCCTGGCGATGCTCGCCGGCGCCGCCGGGATGATCAGTCTCACCTCGGCGAAATCGGCGGCGCTAATCGGAGTTTTCATCTCGGTGACGACGGTGCCGGCGGCGGCGTTCGCGGCGCTCGCGGTTACTACCGGCGCGTGGCGGACGGCCGTGGAGTCGACCGTGCAGCTGCTGGTGAATCTGGGTGGTATTGCGTTCGCCGGAGTTTTGGTGCTGCTGCTGCGCACCCGTCGAGAAGACCGCAACCTCGGTCGTCCGCTGACCGAGGGCTGAACCACGGTGATCGCGACGGCCCGCAGCGGTACCGTCGCGGTGTGCCAGCTGACGGCGGTGTAGCAGATAACGGGGCATTATTCGACGAGGGGCTGTTCGCTGGGCAGGTTGAGGAGCGCGCCGAGCAGCGGCTTTCCGCCTCAGCGCCGCTAGCGGTACGGATGCGCCCGGCCACGCTGGCGGAGGTCGTCGGGCAGGATCATCTACTGGCGCCCGGCAGTCCGTTGCGCCGGTTGGTCGAAGGCGGCTCGGCAGCGTCGGTCATCCTCTATGGCCCACCGGGAACCGGGAAGACAACGCTGGCCAGGCTGGTCTCGCAGGCGACCGGGCGACGCTTCGAGGCGATGTCGGCGTTGTCGGCGGGGGTCAAGGAAGTCCGCGCCGTGATCGACGCCGCCCGTCGCCGGTTGGGACGCGACGGAGGCGACGTCACTGTGCTGTTCATCGACGAGGTGCACCGCTTCTCCCGCACCCAACAGGACGCGCTGCTCGGAGCGGTCGAGGACCGGGTCATCCTGCTGGTCGCCGCGACCACTGAGAACCCGTTCTTCTCGGTGGTGTCGCCGCTGCTGTCGCGGTCCCTGGTGCTGCAGCTGCACCCATTGTCCGACGACGACGTGCAGACCTTGATCCGGCGTGCGCTGACCGATCCGCGAGGCCTCGACGGGTCGATCACTCTCGCCTCCGCGGCCGAGGACCACCTGGTGCGCCTGGCCGCCGGGGACGCCCGGCGGGCGCTGACCGCACTGGAGACCGCCGCCGAGGCGGTGACCTCAGCCGGCGGCTCCGAGGTGGACTTGGCGTGCGTGGAGTCAGTGGTGGACCGGGCGGCGGTGCGCTACGACCGGGATGGGGACCAGCACTACGACGTGATCAGCGCTTTCATCAAGGCGATCCGCGGGTCCGATGTGGACGCGGCGCTGCACTACCTGGCGCGGATGGTGGAGGCGGGCGAGGACCCGCGATTCATCGCTCGGCGGCTGGTGGTGCATGCCAGCGAGGACATCGGGATGGCTGACCCGACGGCGTTGCAGACCGCGGTGGCTGCCGCCCACGCTGTGCAGTTCATCGGCATGCCCGAGGGCAGGCTAGCGCTTGCCCAGGCCACCGTGCATCTGGCTACCGCACCGAAATCCAATGCGGTGATCACCGGGATCGACGCGGCCCTGGCCGACGTCCGTGCCGGTGCCACCGGATCTGTCCCCGCTCACCTGCGTGACGGGCATTACGCGGGCTCCGCCCGGCTTGGTCATGCGCAGGGCTACCGCTACCCCCACGACGCGCCCGACGGCGTGCTAGCCCAGCAGTACCCCCCCGACGCCCTAGTAGGACGAAATTACTACGAACCCCGCCAACACGGCGCCGAACGCGCCCTCTCCGAGCGGATGACCCGACTCCGCCGAATCATCCGCAGCCGCTAACCAATACCGCCATTCGGCTCCGAATGGCGGTCTGCACAAGGCAAATGCAGCTATTCGGCTCCGAATAGCGGGCTCAGGGTGCTAAGGGGTTGGGGACGTCGAGGTAGACCGATTGGGCGTCTAGGGGGGCCCGGACCTCGTCGATGCCGTGGAGGCGGGTGAACAGGTTGGCTTTACACGGCAGGGTGGGTTCGGTCAGCCATCGGCGGGCCAACCGGTCCCCATCCGGTCCGGCCGCCGCGAGCGCGGGCAGTGCCGCATGTAGCCGGCCGGTGAGGGTGTCTAGCAGCTCGGGCTCCGCGGCCAAGCCGTCCACCGCGAGGCAGCCGATGACGGCCATGATCTGGTTGCGCAGCAGGTAGTAGGACATCCGGTCCTCGACAATCCGGTCGTCGACCACCATCAACGCGGAATCCGTGGTGTCGAGCGCCCGCAGCAGCTGCGGTAGCCGCGACGCAGCCAAGTAGTAGCCCTCGTTGTCCCGGAACGCGCCACCAACCACCTGCCCGTCCGGGGCGATGCGTACCAGGGTGTTCTGCTGGTGGGCTTCCAGACCGATCCCGGTGGCCGCGTAGAGGTGCAGCATCGGCACCAGCACGAGATCGGTATAGGCGGCGACCCAGGCCGTCGGGTCCAGGCCGCCGGTAGTCACCTGTTCGCCCAGCCGAGACAAGCCCTGTTGCGGTCGGGGAGCGACGAGACCCACCAGGGCGCGCAGCTCAGAGATCTGTCCGGGCACCTCGCGGACGACGACGTCGAGGCCGTTGAGCTTCGGACCACCGGGGCGGTGCGGCTCGTCCACGGCGAGCCAGCCGGGGTCTCGCACGATCGAGAAGGACGGGTGTGCGGCGGTGGTGGCCGCCAGATAGCCGAGGTCCAGCAAGCGGTGGATTTCTACACCGCGGCGCAGCTCCTTGCGGGTCAACTCGCGCCGGGAGTTGGTGATCCGCAGCCCCAAAGACAACTTCAGCATCACCTCCGTGCCGGGCCGGTAGACGGTTCGCACCGAGGAGGTGGGATGCCAGGGCGCTCCGCGTTCTCCCAGTGGTTCCAGCAGGCCGGCTTCGACCAAGCCAGCGATCCTGGGCCGTTGCAGGGCATCCCGGGCTTGCCACGGATGGGCGGGCACCAGGATCCGTCCATCGGCATCCGCGAACTCGGCGAGGTCGGCGAACAACGCGGCGGTGTCCCGGCCGCGCAGAGCGGGAGAGTGGGTCACCGCGTCCTGCGACACGACAGCCGGATCGGCGGCGAACCAGTGCAGCCGGAACGAGGCGCGCAGCTCCGGCGACCAGGCGGCGGCCTCGGCGGAGGTGATCCCGTCCCGGTTCTTGGGAGCGGGATGGTGCAGGTGACCCAGCAGTAGCGCCTGCTCGGCGTCCAAGAAAGCACCGCGGCAGGGATCATTGAATGGGCGCGGGTCGACCCCGGGCCCGGATCGGTCTGGGCCGGAGGCGGGCCCGGATAAGAATGCCGCAACTCGGCGCACCGAGTCGGCGGTCCGCTCGACCAGGTCAGCCAGCTCGCCGGGCGGGATGCCGCCGGGTAGTACCCCGCCACGGGCGATGGCCTCCGTGGCGACCAGTGCGATGGCGAGCACCGGGTCCGCCGGACCGGCGTCGGCGCCGTCGCTGCGCTGCAGCCGCACCGGGCCGAACCGGTGCCATCCGGTGATCGAGGCGTACCGCACGTGGGTGACCAGAGTCAGCCCGGTGGCCGGCAGCGCGACCTGTAGCGGGCCCGGACGCACCGGCATACCGGTCTCCCGGGTCCAGCAGCGCAGCAGCGCCTCCAGATGGGCGTGCTCGGCGGCGGATCGGGCCGAGCCGGAATGCAGCGGGTCAGCACCCGCGGCGCGGTCGGTGGTTCCGGTCATGACTCGTCCTCGTCGCGGCCCGCGGCAAGCACCGCGTCGAGCAGCGTGTCGATGTCATGCTGGTGGGCCGTCGGGTTGAGCAGGGTGAGCTTGAGACATACCGACGCCGGCGCGGTGGGTCCATCCAGCCGTACCTCAGTACGACCGACCAGGGCGCGTCCGCTGCGCAGCAGCCGTCGCCGCAGCGCGGAATTCAGCGCGCTGTCGCCGCCGGCTCGCGATCCGCGGTACCGGAACACCACGGTGCTGAGCTGCGCGGGGGACACCAGCTCCAACGCGGGTTCGATGTCGATTCGCCGCTGCGCGTATCGGGCGAGGTCGTGACAAACGTCGATCATCGCACCCAGCCCGACGCGACCGTGCGCCAAAATCGTGGCGGCGATCTTGACTGTGTCCGGCCGGCGCGTCGTCTGCAGGCTGCGCCCCAGTAACCCGTCGTAGCCGGCCAGCGCGTCGTCGACCGGGTTGAGGTAGGCGACCTGGCGGTTCAGCGAGGTGAATCGGGCGGCATCGCGCAGGAGTACCGCACTAGCGGAGGCAGGCTGCCAACCGATTTTGTGCAGGTCCAGGGTGACCGAGTCGGCGGCGGACAGCCCCGTCAGCAGCGGAGCCATCCGATCGGAGAACAGCGCACCGAACCCGTATGCCGCGTCGACGTGCAGCCACACTCGGTGTTCGGCGGCCAATGCGGCAATCTCGGGTAGCGGGTCGATGGAACCGAAGTCCGTGGTGCCGGCGGTGGCCACCACCGCTACCGGAGTGACGGTAGCGCCCAGCTTCGTGAGTTGCGTCAGCTGTGCGGCCAAGGCGTCCGGGCGCATCCGGTAGCGGTGGTCGACTGCGACCGGGTGTACCGCGGTTTCTCCTAGGCCGAGTGCGGCGCAGGCCCGCTGCACCGAGAAATGTGCCACCTCGCTGGCCAACACCACCGGTCGTGACAGTCCGGCGACGCCGTCGCGGCGGGTGTTGACTCCGCACTGAGCGGCGGCGTACTCCCTGGCCAGCAGCAGCGCCAGCAGGTTGGACATCGATCCGCCTGGAGTGAACACCCCGCTGGCGTCGGGGCCCCAACCCGTCATCCGGGTGAGCACCTCGACCACCCAGCCCTCGACGGCGAGGGTGGCGGGTCCGGAGTCATAGGTGTCCAGAGAGGAGTTGCCAGCGGTGGCCAGGGCGTCGGCGGCCACCGCCACGGTCAACGGCGGGGGTTGCAGATGTGCGGCGGCGTGCGGGTGGGACAAGTCCAACCCGTGCCTGGTCAGCGCCGTAGCCAGGCGCTGCAGTGCAGTGTCGGGGCCGCAGCCGTACTCGGGCAGTGCGGCCGGCCCAAGTAGGGCGCGGGTGGCGGCGAGAACCTCATGCGGAGCGCCGGGCGGTAGCGGACCGGCCGCGCGTGTCTCGGCGAGCGCGTCGCGCATGGTGCGGGCCACTAGGGTGATGAGCTCGTTCAGACCCTCCCTGCTGCCGGCCAGCGCGCTCGGGGGGAGAGCAGGCGCGACGCCGTCGTCTCCGGTTGCTGTAGCGGATTGGTAGGGGGCCGTGGCGGCCGGGATCACGGATCCTCCGAGGCGGTTCAGTCGTCGATCGTTTAGGAGAGGCTAACCACAAGACTGGGACGCTCCAGCCGGGGTGCTCGGATCTCGCTGCCACGCGGTAGCCTGTCGGCCCATCACCGCCCGCGGCGCTGCAGGTCGCCGCGGTCGGTGGACCGCCATCGGCAAGGGAGAGCATGTGTCGGCAGGTCAGATCGCCGCGCTGGTTGCCGCTGGGGCGTTCGTGGTGCTGGTAGGTCTGCTGGCCGTGCCACTGATCAAGCTGGGCCGTACCTTGGACGAGGCGACGCTGGCGATCCGCAAGGCCAGCGAGGACGCCGATCCGCTGTTCAGCGGCGCGAATACGACTGTCACGCAGGTGAACGCCCAGTTGGAACGGCTGGACGGGATCACCGCGAACGCCCAAGCCGTGACCGGCAATGTGTCGGCGCTGACCTCCTTGTTCACCGCGACGTTGGGAGGCCCGTTGGTGCGAGTCGCGGCGCTATCGTATGGCGTCAGCAAAGCGATGCGGAGTCGCCGCAAGAGCAGCAAGGACGTTGCATCCGGGCGCCGGCCACGGGGCCGACGGAATGGGGGCAAGCGGTGAAGGGGATCCTCTGGTTTGGTCTAGGTATTGCCGCCGGGGTCGCGGCCAGCCGCAAGGCTCGCAGCGCCGCCCACCGGATCACTCCCGCAGGGGCGGCCGAGAATGTTGGCGACGGGATTCGAGAACTAGCCGCAGCGGTCGGCTCCTTTGGTGCCGAGGTACGGGCCGGGATGGTCCAGCGGGAGGCCGAGCTGCATTCCACCGTCGCCCAGCGTACGGGTATGGACCTCGGGTCAACGTCGGCCAGCGGGCGAGCGTCAGCCGCCGTGCGGGCGTAGCCTCGATCCAGTCCAGCACCGTGGTGACACTTTAGGTTGCCAGTGGTTTTCACTGCGTTGCCTGGCCGCAGTAGTATTCGGCGCCGCCACGCGGCAGTAGTATTCGGCGCCGCATGGCGCGCACCGATCGCGCTTGGCAAGGAAGGCCCGTGCAGACCCACGAGATCCGTCAGCGGTTCCTGGACCGTTTCGAACGCTCCGGCCACACCGTGGTGCCCAGCGCGTCGCTACTGGTTGACGACCCGAATCTGCTCTTCGTCAATGCCGGGATGGTGCCCTTCAAGCCGTACTTCCTCGGCCAGGCGACACCGCCCTTCAGGCGGGCAACGTCGGTCCAGAAGTGTGTGCGTACCCCGGATATCGATGAGGTCGGAAAGACCACCAGGCACAACACCTTCTTCCAGATGGCGGGCAACTTCTCCTTTGGGGACTACTTCAAACAAGGAGCGATCGAGCACGCCTGGCAGCTGGTGACGGGCTCCCAGGAGACCGGCGGGTACGGCTTCGATCCAGACCGCATCTGGGTCACGGTGTACACCGACGATGACGAAGCTGACCAGTTGTGGCGCACGATCGCTGGCATACCTGCCGAGCGCATCCAGCGCCGGGGTATGGAAGACAACTTCTGGTCAATGGGCGTCCCCGGACCGTGCGGTCCCAGTTCCGAGATTTACTTTGACCGTGGCCCGGACTTCGGCCGGCCCGGGGGTCCGGTCGTCGACGAGGATCGTTTTCTGGAAATCTGGAACCTGGTCTTCATGCAGAACGAGCGCGGTGAGTCCACCGGCCTGGGCAAGGGTGACTTTTCGATTCTCGGACCGCTGCCCGCGAAGAACATCGACACCGGGATGGGTATCGAGCGGGTCGCGCTGCTGCTGCAGGACGTACCCAACGTCTACGAGACCGATCTGCTGCGCCCGGTGATCACTCTGGCCGAGCAGCTCTCCGGCCGGCGCTACGGCGCGGACCCGGCAGATGACGTGCGCTTTCGAGTGATCGCCGACCACGCCCGCACCGGCGTGATGCTCATCGGGGACGGGGTAACCCCCGGCAATGAGGCACGTGGCTACGTCTTGCGCCGGTTGCTGCGCCGTACCGTGCGCTCCGCGCGCCTGTTGGGCGTCACCGAGCCGGTGCTCAGTGACATCACCGCGGTGGTGCGCGACACCATGGGCCCGTCGTACCCGGAAATCGACACTGACTACCGGCGGATCGAGGCAGTTGCCCGCGCCGAGGAGGAGGCGTTCCTGGCGACACTGTCCGCCGGGTCGCGAATCTTCGACCTCGCCGTGGCGCAGACCCGCCGAGCCGGCGGCTCGCAGCTGTCCGGGGATCAAGTGTTCCAGTTGCATGACACTTACGGTTTCCCGATCGACCTCACCCTTGAGATGGCGGCAGAGGCCGGCCTACGCGTCGATGAGAACGGCTTCCGCACGCTGATGGCGCAGCAACGAAGCCGGGCCAAGGCTGACGCTGTGGCGCGCCGCTCCGGGCACGGGGACTTCAGCGAATACCGCACGGTACTCGACGAGCACGGTCGTACGGCGTTCCTGGGCTATACCGAACTCAGCGCCGAGGCCAGGGTGGTTGGTCTTCTCGTCGACGGCGCAGGGGTCCCCGCCGCGGGTGGCGGCAGTGCGGTGGAAGTGGTGCTCGATCGCACCCCGTTCTATGCCGAGAGCGGTGGTCAGCAGTCCGACTCTGGCACTCTGGTCGGCGACGGGTTCGCCGTCGAGGTGGCCGACGTGCAGTCCCCGGTGGCCGGCTTGTCAGTACACCGGGGCACGGTCGTCGCCGGCGAGGTTGTACTCGACGCACCGGTCTTCGCGCAGGTGGATGTCACCCGCAGGCGGGCGGTGGCCCGGGCGCACTCCGCGACTCATCTGGTGCACTCCGGGATCCGTCGGGCGTTGGGCAGCAGCGCCGCGCAGGCAGGCTCGCTCAACGCCCCGGGCCGGCTGCGGTTCGACTTCACCTCGCCCGGCGGTGCGGTACCACCCAGCGTGCTGACCGACGTCGAGGACGAGGTCAACGAGGTGCTGTTGCGCTCGCTGCCGGTCACGGCCGAGGTGATGTCCATCCAGGCCGCCCGCCGCGACGGTGCCATCGCGATGTTCGGCGAGAAGTACGGTGACGCGGTTCGGGTTGTCACCATCGGGGACTACTCCAAGGAGCTCTGCGGTGGTACTCACGTGCCGAACTCGGCTGACATCGGTCTGATCAAACTGCTGTCCGAGGCGTCCATCGGCTCCGGGGTCCGCCGGGTGGAAGCACTGGTCGGCCTCGACGCGTTCCGTTTCCTGGCCCGCGAGCATGTGTTGGTGGCGCAGCTTTCTGAGCAGCTCAAGGCCCGCCCGGAGGAGCTGCCTGAGCGCATAGGCGCGGTGACCGAGCGGCTACGCGCAGCCGAGCGCGAGCTTGAACGGCTGCGCGCTGCCGCGGTGTTGTCCTCGGCGAGCGCGCTAGCCGAGGCGGCCGAGCAGGTCGGCGCCACCGCTCTGGTGGCGACCGAAACGAGTGCGGGGGTCAGCGGTGCAGACCTGCGCGCGCTGGCCACGGAGGTTCGCGGCCGGCTGGGCGAACGACCCGGGGTGGTAGCGCTGTTCAGCGTCGATCATTCGACAAGCAAGGTCTCCTTCGTCGTGGCCACCACTGCCGCCGCGCGACAGCAAGGCTTGGCGGCGGGCGCGCTGGTGCCGGTGTTCGGTCCTGCGGTGGGTGGTCGCGGGGGCGGCAAGCCTGATCTGGCCCAGGGCGGCGGTACCGAACCTGGCGGGATCCGAGCCGCGGTGTCGGCCCTGCGCACCGAGCTCGCGGGACGCAACGGCGCGTGATGGAGCCTGATCCCGGAACCGGGCGCCGCCTCGGCGTGGACTTCGGCGAGGTGCGAGTCGGGGTGGCGCTGTCGGATCCGTCCGGGATCCTCGCGACGCCCCTGGTTACGCTGAAGCGCGACCGATCGCGGGGCACGGACCTCGAAGCGCTGGCGGCGTTGGTGGCCGAGCATGAGGTGGTTGAGATCGTGGTCGGGCTTCCGCGCACCCTCGCCGGAAGGCAGGGTCCAGCGGCGCAGGCGGCCACGGAATACGCCGGTGCCCTGGCTCGCCGGCTTGGTGACGCGGTGCCAGTCCGGTTGACCGACGAGCGTCTCACTACCGTTTCGGCCGCTCGGGTGCTCGCTGAGCGGGGTGTTCGCGGTCGCAAGCAGCGTGCGGTGGTCGATCAGGCCGCAGCGGTGGAGATTCTGCAAAGTTGGCTCGACGCACGGCGGTCGGCGTGACGACCGCCCACGCGCAGGGTCGCGCGGAGGCGGATTCATGACCGACGACCTCGGGCTGTTCAGGGAAACCACAGACCGAGCTGAGCCACGCCGCCCACAGCGGCGCACCGGTGGTCGTCGGGCACGCCGCCAGATCCGGGAGCGACGCCGTCGACGTGTTGTGCTTGGCACTGTCGTGGCTGTGCTGGTGCTGGCGATCGGCGGCGTGCTGTTCGGAGTGCGCCAGCTGCAGGTGTGGCGCGCCGTACCTGATTTTGTCGGTCCCGGGGGTGCGGAGGCCGTCGTACAGGTCGAGGATGGCCAAAGCCTGACCGCGATCGGAGCCACCCTGGTACGACGCAACGTCGTAGCCAGCGTCCGCGCCTTCACTCGCGCGGCTGAGGCCGACACCCGGGCCCGAGCTGTCCAACCGGGCTACTACCAGGTGCGGCAGCGAATGTCCGGATCTGCTGCGGTGGCAAGACTGCAAGAGCACGCCGCTCGGGTCGGACACTTGGAGATTCGCGGTGGCGAGCAGCTCGACAACGTCGACCTACCCGACGGGACGATCGTGCCGGGACTGCTCACCGCTATCTCCCGAGCGAGCTGCGCGGTGATTGCCGGAGCGAGCACTTGCGTGCGCCCAGAGGACCTGCGCACGGTGATGGGCCAGACCGATCTCAACCAGCTCGCGGTACCCAGCTGGGCGCTGGATCCGATATCGCGGGTGGAACCTCGGCGACGCCTGGAGGGTCTGCTGGTCCCGGGAAACTACGATGTTCGCCCCGGTAGTTCGGCGGTGGATCTGTTGCGGCAGGTGGTCGGGACTTCCGCGGCTCGATTGTTGGCGGGGAATTTTCCCGCATCCGCCGCAGGTACCGGTTACAGCGCTTACGACGTGCTCATAATTGCTTCGGTAATCGAGCGCGAGGCGATCGCTGCGGACTTCAGACGGGTGTCCCGGGTAATATACAACCGGCTTGTCGCCGGGATGCCATTGCAAATGGACTCCACGATCAACTATCCGCTCGACCGGCCGGAGGCGAGCACCTCAGACGCTGACCGTGCCCGGCCCGGCGCATACAACACCTACATCAACGTCGGGCTGCCGGCGTCGCCGATCGGGTCGCCGAGCGAGTCAGCCATCGCCGCCGCGCTGAACCCCGAGCCGGGAACCTGGCGCTACTTCGTGAAGTGTCAGAAAGACGGCGCTTCGTGCTTCTCGGTCACGAGAGAGGAGCACGAAGCGGCAGTGCGAGACGCAGCTGCCCGCGGCGTGTTCTAGCCGTTGCATAGGCTGCGCACAAACCTTGTCCACAACCACCCCGCGATCCACAGGTGCTGTGTTGGCCGGCCAACCGCTGGTTGAGAGCGGGCAAGCTGGCCGACGTGGGAAGTGTCTGGGTGGCGGTGACCGGCGCCATCGCAGGTGCCGGGGCCGGTGCCGGGGGAGCGATGGTGCTGCGCCGGCTTCCCCGGGGTGCCCGGGTGCCGGTGCCGGTCTGCACCGTGGTGGTGGCCTTGCTGTGGGCAGCGGTCGGCGAGCGGGCGAGCGAGGGTCTACCCGTGTGGTGGTGGCCGGTCCCGCTGGTTCTCGGGTGGGCTGGCGTGTTGCTGGCAGGTGCCGACCTGATTGCCCGACGCCTACCGGACGTGCTGACGCTGCCGGCGTACCCGGTGGTCGCCGTCCTGCTGGGTGTCGCCGCGGCTGGTGCTGGCACCACTGAGGCACTGGCTCGCGCGGCTGCCGGCACGCTCCTGTGGGCCGGCGGCTATGCCGCAGTGCGTCTCGTCGCACCGGGTGCCCTAGGTGGTGGAGACGTCAAACTCGCCGGCAGCCTGGGTGCACTCACTGCCGCAACATCCTGGCATGGGCTGCTGCTGGCGGTACTGGCGGCGAACATGTTAACCGCCGCCTTCGCCGGGGCGGCCCGGTTGCTGGGCTATCGCGATGTGCCCCACGGGCCGGCGATGCTCGCGGCGGCATGGCTGGTAGTGCTACACCCACCGGTGTAACGGCTGAAGCGTATTCGTGTCAATCTTCGCGAGTTGTCTAACACTTCGTGGTGAGGCCATCACTCGGAAAGGTGACACGTAACCGCACCGACACTGACCGGCAACGTGGTTGTCACAAACGGTTCTTACCGTGCACCGCAGGAACTCGTCGTTAACGCCGTTGCCCCCGCCGATTTCGGCGCGAGAGGAGTGGTTATGAGCATATTACCTCCGAGGGGACGTCCGGTGCGTGCGATCGCCGTGCTCGTGGTTGCCGGACTCGCGCTAGCCGGCTGCGGTAGCCGGGTCGGCGATTCCGGGGCGAGTGGCTCGCCGGCAACCTCCTGTGTTGACACCTCAGGTAGCACGGTGAAGGTCGGGTTCCTCAACTCCCTGTCGGGCACCATGGCGATCAGTGAGAAAACTGTGCACGACTCGCTGGCCCTGGCTGCTGAGCAGATCAACGCCGGTGGCGGCGTGCTCGGCAAGAAACTACAGGTCGTCAGTGAAGACGGTGCGTCAGAGCCCACGATTTTCGCAGAGAAGGCCACCAAACTGATCAGTTCCGACTGTGTGGCGGCGGTCTTCGGTGGTTGGACGTCGTCGTCCCGTAAGGCGATGCTCCCCGCCTTCGAGGGTGCCAACTCGCTGCTGTTCTACCCGGTGCAATACGAGGGCCTCGAGGCGTCCCCCAACATCTTTTACACCGGAGCGACCACCAACCAGCAGATCGTGCCCGCGCTAGACTACCTGAAGCAGAAGGGTGTCAAGTCACTCTTCCTGGTGGGCTCCGATTACGTCTTCCCGCGGACCGCGAACAAAGAGATCAAGGCGTACGCCAAAGCCAATGGCATCGAGGTGAAAGGCGAGGAATACGCGCCGCTCGGCTACACCGACTTCGCGACGATCGTCAACAAGGTGAAATCGGCAGGGGCGGGCGCAGTGTTCAACACGCTCAACGGTGACTCGAACGTTGCGTTCTTCAAGGAGTACCGCAACGCCGGTTTGACCCCGGCCGCAATGCCGGTGGTGTCGGTGTCGATCGCCGAGGAGGAGATCAACGGTATCGGCCTGGACAACGTGGTGGGCCAGCTTACCGCGTGGAACTATTACCAGACCATCGACTCTCCGAAGAACACGGCCTTCGTGCAAGCTTTCAAGGGAAAGTACGGCCAGAACCGAGTGACCTCCGATCCGATGGAAGCGGCCTACACCTCAGTGTTCCTGTGGAAGGCGATCGTGGAGAAAGCGCAGTCGTTCAAGACCGACGACATCCGCAAAGCCGCAGGCGGTGTGAGCTACGACGCCCCGGAGGGAACCGTCACGGTCAACGGTGACAACCACCACATCGCGAAGACGGCACTGATCGGCAAGGTGGGTGCGGACTCGCTGATTCACACCGAGTGGAGTTCCGGTGCCCCGATCGAACCGGACCCCTTCCTCAAGAACTACGACTGGGCCAAGGGCCTGACCGGCTGAAAGACTGATCGTCTGAGAGGGAGGATGGCGCGCATGCAAGCCCTGTTCAGCCAGCTGGTGGCCGGCCTCTCGCTGGGTTCGGTTCTGTTGCTCGCCGCCCTCGGGCTTGCGCTGACGTTCGGTCAGATGGGCGTGATCAATATGGCCCATGGCGAGTTCATGATGGCGGGTGCCTATACGGCCTTCGTGGCCCAGGGTTTGATTGCTGACGCGGGAACCTCGCTGCTGCTGGCTATCCCGCTCGGTTTCCTGGTGGGTGGCGTGATGGGGGTGGTCCTGGAGGCCACCCTGATCCGTCGGATGTATCACCGCCCCTTGGACACCCTGCTAGTGACGTGGGGGGTATCGCTGATCTTGCAGCAGGCTGCTCGCGACATCTTCGGTGCCCCGAACGTCGATGTCCGTGCCCCGAGCTGGCTATCAGGCAGCGTCAATATCGGTGTCACCCACGTGCCGGCGGCCCGGCTGTTCATCCTGGTGCTGGCAGTGGGCGCGGTAGTCGGGCTATCCCTACTCCTGAAGATGACGGCGCTGGGACGCCGCATTCGCGGCGTGGTACAGAACCGCGACTTGGCTGAGACCGTCGGCATCTCCACCCGCAGCACCGACCGGCTCACGTTCTTCATCGGTTCCGGCCTGGCTGGGATCGCCGGTGTGGCGCTCACCCTGCTCGGCTCGACAGGCCCGACCCTCGGCACCAGCTACATCGTCGATGCCTTCCTGGTTGTGGTCGCTGGCGGCATCGGGCAGATTAAGGGCGCCGTGATCGCGGCATTCGGTCTCGGTCTGTTGCAAGCGACGTTCGAGTACTCAACGACAGCAAGCGTTGCGAAGGTCATGGTCTTCGTCGTGGTTGTGGTCTTCTTGCAGATCCGGCCACAGGGCATCTTCAGCGTCCGGACCAGGAGCCTGGCATGACCGATACCAGCGCGCAAATCAGCGGAAAAAATAAACGCAGCTACCCCTCATTCTTGGGTTTCGCGCTGGGCGCCGTGGCATTACTGGTGGTCGCACCGGCGGTGCTCTCGGACTTCCGACTTTCGCTGCTGGGACGGTTCGTCTGCTATGGGATCGTGGCGGTCGGCATCGGCCTGGCCTGGGGCCGCGGCGGCATGCTCACCCTGGGGCAAGGCGTGTTCTTCGGTTTGGGTGGCTACGTGATGGCGATCCACCTCAAGCTCGCCGATGCCGGACCCTCCGGAGTTCCCGATTTCATGCGGCTCTATGGGTCGGGCCGCCTGCCCATTTGGTGGGAGCCGTTCCGATCACCGGTCGTGACCCTGCTCGGAGTGGTCCTGATCCCCTCACTGGTGGCCTTCGGTCTCGGTGCCGCGATCTTCCGTAGGCGGGTTCGCGGCGCGTATTTTGCGATCTTGTCCCAAGCGTTGGCGGCAGCCTTCGCGATCCTGCTGATCGGTCAGCAAACCACCACCGGCGGGACGAACGGGCTCAATGGGTTCCGCTCGTTCTTCGGGTTCAACCTGTTCGATCCGGTCAACAAACGGATGCTGTTCTTCATCGCCGCGGTCACCCTGCTGGTGATGCTGGCCATTGTCTGGCAGCTCTATCGCTCCCGGTACGGGGAATTGCTCATCGCGGTTCGGGATCAGGAGGAGCGGATCCGGTTCCTGGGCTATGACCCGGCCAACATCAAGGTCGTAGCGTATGTGTTGGCGGCGGCGATGGCCGGCATCGCGGGTGCGTTGTTCGTGCCCATCGTGGGGATCATCTCCCCGGCCAGCGTCGGAGTCGTACCTTCGATCGCATTCCTGATCGGAGTGGCGATCGGTGGCCGCGCCACGCTGTTCGGCCCGGCCCTCGGAGCTATCGTAGTAGCCTGGGCCCAGACGACGCTCTCGGAGAGTTTTCCGTCATTCTGGAGTTATTTCCAGGGTGCACTGTTCGTTCTGGTGATCGCCTTCCTGCCTGCCGGGCTGTCGTCAGTGAATCTGTTACGCAATCCATTGCGGCGTGCGGGTGACCTGACCGAGAGCTTTCCGCCGTCACCGCCGACGCGGTCGGCCGACGCGGTGAGCCTGGCGCCCCCGGAACCCGGTTTTTCCGAGGTCAGCGCCGGATCGGAGGGCGGGGGATGACAATGGACGCCGACTATCTGGAGCTTGCCGACGTGCGGGTGGTGTTCGACGGATTCGTCGCTGTCGACGGGGTGTCGATGACGGTGCTGCAAGGCGACCTGCGGTTCCTGATTGGCCCCAACGGTGCAGGTAAGACCACACTGGTCGACGCGATCACCGGACTGGCCCCCGCCACCGGGTCGGTCCGGTTCGGCCGGACGGAACTGATCGGCAAGAAGGTGCACCGGATCGCCCGGCTGGGTGTCGGGCGTACCTTCCAGACGGCCAGTGTCTTCGAGGAGCTGACCGTGCTGCAGAACCTCGACATCGCGGCTGGGGCAGGTCGCCCAGCCCTGTCGCTGCTGCGCCGCCGCTCGTCGGTGCCACCGGCGGTCGAGGAAGCGATGGACACTGTTGGCCTGACCAGCCAGCGGGACCGCCAAGCAGGTGCGCTCGCGCACGGCCAGAAGCAGTGGTTGGAGATCGGCATGCTGCTGGTGCAGAACGCGCGGGTGCTACTGCTGGACGAGCCGGTGGCCGGGATGAGCGCCGAGGAGCGGGTCCAGACTGGGGAACTGCTTCGCCGGATCGGCGCCGAGCGCACCGTCGTGGTGGTCGAGCACGATATGGACTTCATGCGGTCGTTTGCCACCTCGGTCACCGTGCTGCATGCCGGAAAGGTGCTCAGCGCTGGCACGGTCGCTCAGGTACAGGCCGACCCGAAGGTCCAAGAGGTCTACCTCGGCCGGGCGGAGGTCACTGGGTGATGCTGGAGATGACGGACATCCATGTCGGCTACGGGCGAACCACCGTGGTGCACGGCGCGACCATCGAAGTACCGCCGGGCGAGGTGACCGCCGTGATGGGGCACAACGGAGCCGGTAAAACAACCCTGCTGCGAGCCGCGGTCGGGCTGCTCCAGCCCCGTGCCGGACGGATCGTGCTCGACGGCGAGGACATCACCCGGATGCGACCCAATGAGCGCGTCAAGCGCGGCCTCGGCTACGTCCCGCAGGGACAGCAATGCTTCCCACAACTGACCACTCAGGAGAACCTGCAACTGGTAGCGGACACCCGGCGAGGCGGCAACAAGCTGATCGCCGAGATGCTGGACCTCTTCCCGCCGCTGGGTGGGCTGTTGGCACGTCGCGCCGGACTGCTGTCCGGTGGTCAGCGACAGCAACTGGCGATCGCCCGCGCATTGATCACCCAGCCGAGGCTGCTGATCCTGGATGAACCGACTGAGGGCATCCAGCCGACCGTGGTGGCGGAGATCGAGCAGACGATCCTGTCGTTGACCTCCCGCGGGGGTCTGTCAATCCTGCTGGTCGAACAGCACGTGGGATTCGCCCTCGCCGCGGCGAGCCATTACTACGTCATGGAAGCCGGCCGGATCACCTCTACCGGCGCCGGCGGCGCCGACGCCCACGCCGATGTCCGCGCCGCCATGGCCATCTGAAATCCCTGAGTCGACGTCACCACGGGTTCGTCTCATCAGCCTCTCCTGTCCCACGGGGAGATGTGAAGATCCGTGCACGAAGCGACAGTCCTTCCCCGGCGCAGCCCCGTGGCCTGGAATGATCGGGGTTGATGGGTAGTTGTACTGGATGTCCGGGCCGGGTGGGCTGTGTCCCCCCGGGTCCACTTAAAAACTGCCACCGCGGACGATCGTTCGGCTGAAGCCGCGGTGTGCCCTTCGCCGAGAGGCGACCAGCACACTCGGCCCGGACCCCGCTTCGCCCGGCAAACGATAAGGATGGCAAGCCATGAAGGGTGACCGCACCGAGATTGTCATCGACGCCGGCGGTACCACTCGCACCTACGAGATCGAAGCCACCCGCAATGGCCGGCGGGTGGAGATCACCCACGGTCGTGGCATCGTGGAGGTCACCGAGGTCACCCGTGGCGGCACGCCGGTACGCACCGCTCGATTCATGGCCTCCCGGGTACTCGCCCTGGTCGAGCATCCCGCTGCCCGACCCGCAATGGACGAGGTCAAGGCAGTCACGCCGGTCGTTCCGCAGCCTCGGGTGGGTGGCAGCTCAGCTGTCCTACAACCCGCCGAAGCGAAGTGACAGTCATACTTGGTGACCCATACTCCTTGATCGCCGCAGAGCGGGTGAGGAAGGGTCGACATGCTGCTGTCCCCGCATGAGCAGGAGAAGCTTCTCGTCCACGTGGCCGGCCAACTGGCCAGGGAACGCCGCGCCAGAGGATTGCGACTCAACTACCCCGAGGCCGTCGCGTTGATCACGTCGTGGGTGTTGGAGCGAGCGCGCGACGGGCGTAGCGTCGCCGATCTGATGGCGGAAGGCCAGCGGGTGCTCAGCCGGTCCGACGTCATGGACGGTGTGCCGGAGATGATCTCTTCGGTGCAGGTCGAGGCGACCTTCCCGGACGGCACGAAGCTCGTCACCGTGCACCGGCCAATTCAGTGACCGAGCTACCCGGCGAACTGCTGCTCGCCGATGAATCGGTCGTGCTGGGGCCGCAGGCCGGCAGTGCACTGGTGGTGTTGAACACCGGCGACCGGCCCATTCAAGTCGGGTCGCACTACCACCTCGCCGCGGCGAACCCGGCGCTGGAAATGGACCGCGCAACCGCCACCGGAATGCGGTTGGCGGTGCCGGCCGGTACCTCGGTGCGCTTTGAACCCGGCCTCGAACGGGTGGTGCGGGTTGTGCCGCTAGGCGGCACCCGCACTGTGCCCGGCCTGCGCCTGGATGCGCCCGATCCCGGCGCGGCAGCTCGAGGAACCGTCGGCGGAGGCCGGTGGACGGTCGACCGCAGCCGCTACGCCGCGCTCTACGGCCCCACCGAGGGTGACCGGATACGACTAGCCGACACCAATCTGATCGTGGAGGTCACCGAGGACCGCTGCCGCGGGCCGCACGGTGGTGACGAGGCGGTCTTCGGTGGGGGCAAGGTGATCCGGGAGTCGATGGGCCAGGCCCAGGCGTCGCGAGCGGACGGTGCACCGGACCTGGTGATCACCGGCGCGGTGGTGCTGGACCACTGGGGGGTGGTCAAGGCTGACATCGGGGTGCGAGACGGCCGGATCGTCGGTCTGGGCAAGGCCGGGAACCCGGACATCATGGACGGGGTGCATGCCGCGCTGGTCATCGGCCCGGGCACCGAGGTGATCGCCGGCAACGGGATGATCCTGACCGCCGGCGCGGTGGACTGCCATGTGCATCTGATCAGCCCGCAGCAGGTGCCCGAGGCGCTGGGGTCGGGCGTCACCACCCTGGTCGGCGGCGGCACCGGACCCGCCGAGGGCACCAAGGCGACCACCGTGACGCCCGGTGCCTGGTACCTGGCCCGGATGCTGGAGTCCCTCGATGAGCTTCCGGTGAACATCGCGCTGCTCGGTAAGGGCAATACGGTGGGCGAGCAGGCGCTGTACGAGCAGGTCGCGGCCGGCGCCAGCGGTTTCAAGCTGCACGAGGACTGGGGATCCACCCCGGCCGCGATCGACACCTGCCTGCGGGTGGCCGACGACACCGGCGTGCAGGTCGCGATCCACACCGACACCCTCAATGAGGCGGGCTACGTCGCCGACACGCTGGCCGCGATCGGCGGGCGCACCATCCACGCGTACCACACCGAGGGGGCCGGCGGCGGCCACGCGCCGGACATCATCACGGTCGCCGCACAGCCCCATGTGCTGCCCAGCTCGACCAACCCGACCCGGCCGCACACCGTCAACACCGTCGACGAGCACCTCGACATGCTGATGGTCTGCCACCACCTCAACCCGGCAGTGCCGGAGGACCTCGCGTTCGCGGAGAGCCGGATCCGGCCGTCCACCATTGCGGCCGAGGATCTGCTGCACGACCTCGGCGCCATCTCGATGATCGGATCGGACTCGCAGGCGATGGGCCGGGTCGGCGAGGTGATCCTGCGGACCTGGCAGACCGCGCACGTCATGAAGCGGCGGTTCGGCGCTCTCGCCGGAGACCCGGAGACCTCGGACAACCTGCGCGCGAGGCGCTACGTGGCCAAGTACACGATCTGCCCGGCAGTCGCGCATGGGCTGGACGCTGAGGTCGGCTCGGTGGAGGTGGGCAAGCTCGCTGACCTGGTGCTGTGGCAGCCCGCATTCTTCGGGGTGCGGCCGAGCATCGTCCTCAAGGGCGGCATGATCGCCTGGGCGGCGATGGGGGATTCCAACGCGTCCATCCCCACCCCGCAACCGGTGTTGCCGCGGCCGATGTTCGGGGCTGCCGCGGTGAGCGCCGCTGCTACGTCGGTGCACTTCGTGGCTCCCGCCGCGGTTGCGGGTGGCCTGGCTGACCGGCTGGCGGTGCGGCGCCGGCTGGTCGCGGTGCGCGACACCAGAGCGCTACGCAAGGCCGATATGCCCGAGAATGATGCGCTGCCGCGTATCGAGGTGGACCCTGAGACGTTCACCGTCCGGATCGACGGCGAGGTGGTCGAACCGCACCCCGCGGAGGAACTCCCGATGGCGCAACGCTATTTCCTGTTCTGATGACTGTTCTGGCGTCGTTGCTGCTGGCCGATTCCCGGTTGCCCACCGGAGGGCACGCGCACTCCGGTGGGGTGGAGGCCGCCGTTGAGCGCGGTCTGTTGCGTGATGAGGCCGATCTTGCGCTGTTTCTGGCCGGCCGGCTGCTGGGTACCGGTCCGGTTGTCGCCGCGGTCGCCGCTGTGGGTTGCTTGCTCGCCGCCGGCGCCGCGCCGGTGGACTGGGCCCGGTGGGATACCGCGGTCAGTGCCCGCACCCCGTCGGCCGCCGCGCGCGAAGCGTCCCGCGCCCAGGGGGCGGCCCTGCTGCGCACAGGCCGCCGGGTCTGGCCGTCCACTGCTCTGGAGGCGCTGTCCCGCACCGGCCGCCCGCACCACCCGCTGGTGCTCGGTGCCGTGGTTGCCGCTGCCGGCGACGGTGCCGGCGCGGCGGCGTTGCTCGCGCTGCATCACCTGCTCGGCGGGGCGTGCGCCGCCGCGGTGCGGCTGCTCGGGTTGGACCCGATCGCGGTCGCGGCTGTACAGGCGTACGCGAGCCGATCCGCTGAGCAGGTCGCGTTGGGCGCGGCCCGGTTGGCGCGCGAGGCCGTCGCCCAGCAGGAAACTCGCCTACTGCCCAGCACCGGCACCCCCCTGCCGGAGGTGCTGGCCGAACTGCATGCCCGCACGGAGGTGGCCCTCTTTGCATCGTGAGGATCAGATCGACTCGATGCCGATCCCCGCGGCCGGGCGTCGGTGCCGGGCGCTACGGATCGGCGTCGGAGGGCCGGTTGGCAGCGGCAAGACCGCCCTGGTCGCGGCGCTGTGCCGGACGCTGCGCGACGAGCTGTCGCTGGTGGTCGTGACCAACGACATCTACACCACCGAAGATGCCGACTTTCTGCGCACCAACGGGGTGTTGCCCGACGAGCGGATCACGGCAGTGCGCACTGGCTGCTGCCCGCACACGGCGATCCGCGACGACATCACCGCCAACCTCGACGCGGTGGAGGAACTCATCGCGCGCCACGATCCTGACCTGGTGCTGGTGGAAAGCGGCGGGGACAACCTCACCGCCACCTTCAGCTACGGCCTGATCGACGCTCAGATCTTCGTCCTCGATGTGGCCGGTGGCGACAAGGTGCCCCGCAAGGGCGGACCAGGCGTCACCCGCTCCGACCTGCTTGTGATCAACAAGGTCGATCTGGCGCCGCTGGTCGGTGCGGATCTAGACGTGATGCGTCGCGACGCTGCTGCGGTCCGTGGTGACCTACCCACTGTCCTGATCTCGCTGCGCGACCAGCCCGACGCCGAACCGGTCGTGTCTTGGCTGCGCGGCCAGCTGCGGCGAGCCACACCCCGGTGAGCGGCTGCCGGTGAAGGCTCGGGCTGAGCTCACGGTCGAAGACGGACCGGACGCCCCTCGCCTTCGGTGGCGTTGTGCTCCTCCAGTGCTGCTGCGCCCGACCGGGCCGCGCCGGGTGCACCTGGTGCAGGTCGGGGGTGGTCCGCTGGGTGGCGACGATCTGGCATTAGACGTCGACCTCGGCGCTGGTTCACATCTGCAGCTGCGCTCGGCGGCGGCCATGGTGGTGCAGCCGGGCCGCCCTCCGGCGGCAGCGCGGTGGACCGTGGCTGCGGCGCTTGCGAGTGGCGCCGTGCTGGACTGGCAGCCCGAGCCGACCGTCGTCTGCGACGGTGCGGAGCTGCGTAGCCGGATGGCCGTTGCGATGCAGCGCGGGGCCTGGGCAGTCCTGCGCGAGATGGTGGTGCTCGGGCGCGCAGGTCAGCGTGGCGGGCGGTATCACGGCGAGCTCACCGTCGAGCTGGATGGTGCCCCCCTGCTGGCGCACACCCTGCTGCTCGACGGTGCCGATCCGGCACTCGCCGGCCCCGCTGGCACGGGCGGCGCGCGCGTCGTCGGAATGCTGGCGGTCGTGGGGGCGGGACTCGACGGCCCGCCGGAGGGTGCCCGCGAGGAGCCAGGACTGCGCTGGGCCTGCTCGGCGTTGGACGGCCCAGGCCAGCTGCTGCTCGCCTTGGGCGACAGCCCTTCGGCGGTCTCTGCCCTGCTCGACCGATCCGCGCAGAACTGGTCGGAATTCAGATCGGCTTTGAGCTAAACTTGACCCATGTCAGGAACTACCCTACCGCTGAGTGACGTGAAGGCTCGCTTGTCTGAGTTGGGCCGTCGGGTCAGCGAGCAGCACGAGCGGATCACTGTCACGCGCAACGGCGAGGCGCAGTTCGTGCTGGTAGCAATCGATGATCTCGAGGGGCTCGAAATATCGCTGGAGGTGCTCAGCGACGAAGGCGCCGTCGGACGGATCACCGAGAGTCTCGCCAGCCTCGAATCCGGTGATCCTGGCGCGACCGTCGCCGAGCTGCGCACGGACCTTGCTCGCCGACGGGCAGGAGCGTGAGCGAGCACCAGGCTGGGCGGTTCGAGGTTCGGGTCCAGCCGGCGGCGCGGCGCGCCTTGGCGGAACGGTTGCCGGAGGCAGTAGCGGCTGCAGTACTGGATTTTCTTGACGGACCGTTGGCCGAGAACCCATTGCGAGTGGACAAGCCCTTGGTCGGGCCGCTTGCGGGTTGCCTGGGTGCACGGCGGGGGACATATCGCGTGATCTACCGCGTCGATCTCGACTGTCGCACGGTCCAGGTCCTCGATATCGACCACCGCTCCAGTGTGTATCGGCGGCGCTGACCGCCAACGGAACAGCGGTGCTCTTGGGGTTTTGCGTGGACGCCGTGCGTAACTGACGGCGATGGCTGTCGAGCGGCGGTTGCTGATGACTGAACGATGTGATCAAGAGGTACCTCGCCTCCGTGGTTTTTGTTCCTTCCTTGACCTTTTCCGGCTGTGGCTCGGGTCGGCCAGCTGGGGCAGCCAGTACGTCGGAGGCGCCACTGCGTTAGCAACCGCCGCCCATCCGTCGGACTCGTCTGGGTGGCGTGGCGCCCACGATCGCGGCATTGGCAACCGTAGAGCCTGTCGCACCGCTGGTGTCATGGCTGCCGGTACTCCTTCCGCCGTGCAGACGTTGAATAGGAGCGGGAAGTCCACCGGGGAGAACTGTGGACTGCGGGTACGGCTTACGATCTGGCAGTAGTCGTTCGCCTCGAACATCACGCTGGTACATGCGCCGTCCTCGTCGCTCTCATCCATCCACAGCAGGCGGTCGCCAGGGACAAGACGTTCCCGACCGTTGATTGCGCCGTTGGCCGCGGTACCGGTGCGGTTCAGGAACGGTACGGGGTCCTCTTCCGCGCCGGGGTCGCCGTCGCTGAACCCAGCTACGTGACCCGGACTGTCGGTTGTGCAGATCTCCAGAGTGTCACCGTCGGCGTGGGACTGCCCCATGCCAACGATGGTCGCCGACGAAGCGAACATCTCTGGGTAGGCGAGTAGCGCGAAGATCTGACCCGCGCGCATGGAGAGCAGCAAGCGATCGCCCGATCGCAGGAGGATGCGCGAGTGCTCAGACCACGTGGCGATGCCATCGACTTCTGCGCGCATCTTTAGGATTGACTCGGCAGCGACTTCGGGGGATACCCGAAAGAACTCGCGGTTCGACTGGTTTCGGTGCGGAGCGAGGAGATTGTGTACCGCTTTCTCTAGCTCCGCTCGGCGGGACGTCACGGCGCGGAACAGTACCTCGAACGGGCTGGGCACAAAGGTCGTAAACCCCTTCCTCGCCCGATCCTCAGGTAGTAACGACGAGAGGCCGATCTTCACTAGACCCGGCATATCGCCGTTGCCGAGTACGTACACGAAACCGACCGAGCGTCGCGCCATGGCGTTCCTTCCGGTTCTTGATCGAATGCCTGGGCAGCGTGACTGTCCAACGCCCGCGGTTGCAAGCCGGTGACGCTGTCGACGCGGCCAGACCAGAAGGGCCACGGTGTGGCGCTACCGGGGACCGGGTCCTCGGTAGCGACCGCCTGTGCGAAAGAGCGGGAGACGAAGTTGTCCGCTGCCGGGTTCGATGGCTGCGGTGGTGGTGGCGACCGTGCTGATACCCGCGTGGACTGGACGTGTGCACCTGACAGATCATTGAGCTGGTGAACGGGAGGTCCACTGGCTTTTGCCTCAGTTGAAGTCGGCCAGGGCCTTGGCGATGAGGTCGCGGGCGGGTCGCCCGTACACGGCGGAACGGTGGAGTAGAGCGAACGCCTTGGCGTACAGAGCAAGTTCTCGCGGCTGGGTCACCGTCAGCTCAGCGGAGTATGTCTCGACCATCACCATACGGTTGTCGAACATGATGAAGGCGTTGGCGGGCCAGATATGATATGGGGATCTCATTGGAATGATCCCAAGGCTTAGTCGGGGCAACGATATGCTGGCCAGTAGGCGGTCCAGTTGACCGCGCATCACGTCTGGACCGCCAATGTTGGTGTGTAGGGCCTGTTCGCCGAGGACCACATTATACCGGTGGTCGCCGTGGTAGAGGAACTGTTGTCGCTCCATACGCGCAGCCACTCCAGCATCGATGTCGTCAGGAATCTCGAAGAAATCAACCATCTGTCGAAAAGCCGCAGAGGAGTACTCCGCTGTCTGGAGAGTTCCCCACACGACAGTCGGATGGTACACCCGGAACACCTTTGTCTTCCGGTACAGGGATAACGATCGCTGTTGGCGGACCTTTACGCCAGTCTGAAGTGTGCGCCGCCATTCGAGCCACATGGACTCAATATGGCGGACCGTGGCGATCAGGTCGGGGACTTGGTCCTCGGCGTTGCTGTGCCGGCACCACGCACGGATGTCTTCCTCGCTGGCGTTCTGCTTTCCGTGTTCGATCTTGCTGATCTTGGAGAGTTGCCAATCCGCTAAGTCGGCGAGTGCTCGGCCGGTGAGTCCCGCGTCCTTGCGTAGATCGCGCAGGCGAGCACCGAAAGCTTCTCGTGCTTGCTGGGCTTGATGGGACACCGCAAAAGCTCAGACCGGCTCATATTTGCTGTGGGGGATGGCGACGGCCCAGAGCTGATCGCGGACTCGGACGCAATCGGCAACGACGGCATGATCAGTGATGATCTCGTGGCCCTGCACGCTGCCATCGTCGCGGAAGTGCCCGACCGCGACCAATCGGTCATCAAAAAGCCACCAGTCATTTCCATCTACCGGAAAGACGATTGCGCCCGGTATAAGATGGCGAGGCAACCAACGAATGTCTTCGCCAACCTCGAGGTTGAGCATGGTGTTGGAGTGCTCCCATTTGATGTAGTCGGTGATCGGCTCGCTGATGATCCTGACCCGCCGTACAGTCTTGCCGACCTGTGTGGCGTTGCGGATTCTAGCTTGCCAGGGCCGGAGCCACGCGAAGTCGTCGGGCTCACCTTTCAACCACTTGGCGAATGGGCCATCCTCGATGGCAGTGGCATATGCATCCTTCAATTCCAGGTGGAAGGCGTCCCGTTTGACGAACGTCGAAATCAGTTCATCGCGCTGTTCACTCGGAATCAACTCCAAGATCGTCCTCATCCAGTAGTAGTGCTCTGATGGCGGTTCTGGTGACCTCCACGCAGTCCTCGAACTCGGGGATGATCATCTGTGCGCGAGCCTCCGCGTCGGCGACCCGCTTACCTTGAACGATGTAGGTATCCTCACCCGTGACGTGCACAATGGGAGGCACCCAGCTTGCTACGGCCCCGTGAAGCCCGTCCTTCGCGAGGTGGACGAACAACGCGGCTGGCACTTCCACGCATGTCTCGTCGTCGGGCGGGTCCAGTTTGGCGAGGATCTCGGGATTGGTCACTTTCCAGCCCTGGACGACGTAGGTGTCGCGGTCAGTGGCATACAGGGTCGGGGAGTCTCCCGGGACCGAGTTCTTGCCTAGGAAGCGTAGTCGCATGGTTGCTCTCCCATCCGACAGTTGCCTGAACTTGCCGCCACAGGGATCGTGTATCTGTGCTGTCCGCTGGTCAAGCTGACGAGCAAACGCAGGCAACATCTCATTTTGGATCCTAGCAACGCGCCGCCAACATTGTCACGGCGAGGTGAAACGGGCCGACGCGGCACGCTGGAGGAGGTGATTCGACTGCAACACGGTGGTTACACGATGGTCACATGGGTGTCGTGTGATAGGTGTGACTCACTCTAGTGAGTGAGGCGCACCTAGGGTTCCGTCGCTGTCCGCAGTGGGTCTGGACCGAGAGGTGCAGGCGGGCAGTGCGCTGCCCGTTCCACGGCGGGACAAAAGCCCGGGAGGCCAGCCACGCTCGGCTGCCTCGCGGCCGGGCGCCGTGGATGCGGAGGCCCATAAAAGTGGACGAACTGCACGACAACTACGGCCCGGAGGCGCGATACGCCGTCGAGGCGGAAGCAGCGCTGCCGTCAACGAAATGGGAACAGGAGATCTCTCGGGGTCTTGAATTGGGCCTGGAGGGCGCCGACTCGATCGTCGATCGGCGGATCCCCACTTTCTCTCGCGGCGAGCTGCCGCACTTCGCCGGCATCAATACCTTTCTCAAGGCGCCATACATCGAGGACGTCCGCCGCTGCGGCGAATACGACGTGGCTGTGCTCGGCGCTCCGTTCGACGGTGGCACCACCTACCGGTCCGGAACCCGATTCGGTCCCCAGGGCATCCGCAAGATCTCCGCGTTGTACGGGCCGTACAGCTTCGAGCTCGGCGTGGACCTGCGGGAGTCGATCACCATTGCCGATCTTGGCGACGTGTTCACGATCCCAGGCAACATCGAGAAGACGTTCGACCAGATCTCCAAGGCGGTCGGGCACGTCTACTCATCCGGCGCCTTTCCGGTGGTGTTGGGTGGCGACCATTCCATTGGTTTCCCGACTACCCGCGCCGTAGCCGAGCACCTGGGCGGCGGCAAGCTCGGCATCATCCACTTCGACCGCCACGTCGACACCCAGGAAACCGACCTCGACGAGCGGATGCACACCACGCCGTGGTTTCACGCCACGGACATCCCCAACGTGCCGCCGAAGAACCTGGTGCAGATCGGCATCGGCGGTTGGCAGGCGCCGCGGCCTGGCGTTCAGGTCGGCCGCGAGCGCGGCACGACGATCATGACCGTCACCGACTGCGTCGAGATGGGCATCGAGGAAGCCGCGCAGCGCGCCCTGGATGTCGCGTGGGACGGCACCGACGCCGTCTGGCTGTCCTTCGACGTCGACTGCCTCGACGCCGCATTCGTC
The DNA here is from genome assembly GCA_023252195.1 of Pseudonocardiales bacterium. Classification (GTDB taxonomy): domain Bacteria; phylum Actinomycetota; class Actinomycetes; order Mycobacteriales; family Pseudonocardiaceae. The sequence continues at coordinate 219,196 of JAHEXI010000006.1, read as the reverse complement.
CCAGGCACGGGATGGCCCGAGCCTGGCGGCTTCCTGCCCCGCGAGGTGCTGAAGTTCATCCAGCTCATCGCCGCGCATCCGCTGGCGGGAATCGAAGTCGTGGAGTGCTCCCCGCCCTACGACAACGCCGAGATCACCGCGCTCATCGCGACCCGGGTCATCTGCGACACCCTCGGCTGCCTTGTGCGCGCCGGTCATCTACCACGGAAGGCGCCCCCATGAGTACTCAAGTCCTGACCACGAGCCCCACCGGTGGCCCTGACGCGGACGATCTGCGCGACATCGGCTACCGGCAGGAGCTGCACCGCAGGCTGGGCTGGTTCTCCTCCTTCGCCGCGGGGTTCTCCTTCGTCTCGATCCTCACCACGGTGTTCCAGCTCTTCGGGCTGGGCTACTCCTTCGGCGGCCCGGCGTTCTTCTGGACCTGGCCGCTGGTGTTCGCCGGCCAACTGTGCGTGGCATTGGTCTTCGCCGAACTGGCGGCGAGCTGGCCGCTGGCCGGGTGCATCTACCAGTGGTCGCGCCGGCTGGCCGGTGAGACCGTCGGTTGGTTCGCCGGTTGGGCGATGATGATCGGGTACATCGTCAGCGTGGCCGCCATCGGCATCGCGCTGCAGGCGGTGCTGCCCGCGGTGTGGTCAGGGTTCCAGATCGTCGGTACGGATCCGTCGATCACCTCGGCGTCCGGCGCGGCCAATGGGATCCTGCTGGGCTCGGTGCTCATCGCGCTGGCCACCGTGATCAGTGCCGTCGGGGTGCGCTTCATGGCGTTGATTAACGGGATCGGTGTGACGTGCGAGCTCGTGGGTGTGGTGCTGCTGCTGGTGTTGCTCTTCGGCCATGCCGAACGGGGTCCCGGGGTGGTCACCAAGACGCTCAATGTGTCCGGTAACAGCCCTTACCTGTATGCCTTCCTCGCATCCACGCTGATGGCGGCTTATGTGATGTACGGGTTCGATAGTGCCGCGGAGCTGTCCGAGGAGACCAGCCAGCCGCGTCGGGTGGTGCCATCAGCGATCCTGCGTGCGCTGCTGGTGTCATTCGTCGGTGGCGGCTTCATGATCGTCGCTGCGCTGATGGCGGCGCCATCGCTGACCGACGGTCAGCTGTCCACCGGCGGCATCGCCTACGTCATCACCAGCCAGCTCGATTCCACGCTCGGTCGCGCGCTGCTCGCGGTGGTCGCGATCTCGATCGTGTCCGCCTGTCTGGCGATCCAGAATTCAGCGTCGCGGGTGATGTTCAGCATGGCGCGCGACGGCCGGCTCCCCGGCGGGCGGTTGCTGGCCCGGGTCAGCCCGCAGACCGGGACGCCGATCCTCACCGGTATCGCGGTGGGGGCACTCGCGATCGGCGTGCTGCTGATCAACCTGGGTAATCCGGCGGCGTTCGCGGCAGTCACCAGCACCTCGGTGGTCATCGTGTACCTCGCGTACCTGCTGGTTACGGTGCCGGCCTTGGGCGCCCGGCTGGGCCGGCGCCTGCCGCCGAAGCAGCCAGGCGGCTTCTCGCTCGGCCGCTGGGGGCTAGCGGTGAACCTGTTCGCGGTGGCCTACGGCGTGGCGATGATGATCAACATCGCCTGGCCACGGCAGGCGGTGTACGACCCGGCGGGAACCAGCTGGGTGCTGCAGTATCTCGCGCTGCTGGTCGTGGCCGCGTTGGTGGTGATCGGCGCGGTGGTGCATTGGGCGCTGCGCGGTGCATCCGCACCGGCGGCCGTCACCGCAGCCACCGCCGTCGCTGAGGCCTGAGACGGTGCGCGTCGTGAACTAGGCAGGGGCGACGTTGTCAGGCGCAGCAACGTCGGTGGCGTCGAGTTCACGACAGACTCGACAGGCGATGCGGCAACGTCAGGGGGCGGGGGTGCGTGGCACGATGGCGCCATGTTGCGGTGGATCACTGCTGGGGAATCGCATGGTCCCGCTCTGATGGCTGTGATGGAGGGCATGGTCGCCGGAGTCGAGGTGAGCACGAAGAACATCCAGGCTGAGCTGGCCCGCCGCCGCCTCGGTTATGGACGCGGGGCGCGGATGAAGTTCGAGGCTGACGAGGTCGATGTCCTCGGGGGTATCCGGCACGGCCGGACGTTGGGCGGTCCGGTGGCGATCCGGATCGGCAATACCGAGTGGCCCAAATGGGAGACGGTGATGGCGGCCGATCCGGTGGACCCGGACGTGCTGGCCGCACAGTCCCGCAACGCGCCGCTGACCCGGCCCCGGCCCGGGCACGCCGACCTCGCCGGCATGACCAAGTACGGCTTCGACGACGCTCGGCCGGTGCTGGAGCGGGCCAGTGCCCGGGAGACCGCTTCCCGGGTCGCGCTGGGCACCGTGGCCAAGGCGTTCCTGCGCCAGGCGCTGGGCGTCGAAGTGCTGTCCCACGTGGTGTCATTGGGACAGGTAGACGCCTCCGCGGATGTGCTGCCCGGACCCAGTGACCTGGAGCGGATCGACTCCAGTCCGGTCCGCGCGTTCACTGTGGATGCCTCAGCCGCGATGATCGCCGAGGTAGACGCGGCGAAAAAGGACGGTGACACGCTGGGCGGCGTGGTCGAAGTCGTGGCGTATGGGCTCCCGGTGGGGTTGGGCTCCTTCGTCCACGCCGACCGTCGGTTGGATGCTCGGCTGGCCGGCGCGCTGATGGGCATCCAAGCGATGAAAGGTGTGGAGGTCGGCGACGGGTTCGCCACCGCGCGCCGACGGGGCAGCGCTGCTCACGACGAGATGCTGCCTGGGCCCGACGGGGTGGTGCGGCGCACTAACCGCGCCGGTGGTCTGGAAGGCGGCATGACCAATGGAGAGGTGCTGCGCGTCCGGGTGGCGATGAAGCCGATCTCCACGGTCCCTCGCGCGCTAGCCACAGTGGACCTCGCCACCGGCGAGGCGGCCGTGGCAATCAACCAGCGTTCCGACGTCTGCGCGGTGCCCGCCGCGGGTGTGGTGGCCGAGGCGATGGTCGCCCTCGTGCTTGCCGACGCCGTGCTGGAGAAATTCGGCGGCGACGCCTTGCCCGAGACAGTCCGCAATGTCCGGTCTTACCTCGACACCTCCCACTTGCACTGACCCGACGCACGGTCGGGAATGTACGTAGTCATATCCGACGACTACGTGTATTCGCAAGGGGAATCCGGCTGGGCGGTATCGGAAATATCCGACAGTCCGCCCATAAGGGCGCCACTCAATCGCGGCCCTGCTGAGCTAAATCGGAGATTTGGGGGATTCGACGATCGAGGTCGCTAACAGCCTGTTGGACCCGCTGGCTACTTGGTCGAAACTACCTAGAAAGCAGCCTCTGACTACCTAATTTCGGTCGGAAGGTCCACGTAGTGAGGTGGTGTTGTGCCAGCCTAATCAATGCCGCCTACTGCCAACGGCACAGGGGTCCCAAAAGATCGCACCCGAACGATCGCAGCCCTTGTGTTGGGGTGGCAATCGAGTACAAGGAGACCCAGTATGAGACTAGGACAGGTAACGCGTCCGGTTGATAGGGGACTGGTGGCCTCTGCGCCCGAGCAGGCCGCCGTGACGGAGCTGATGGCCCCGTCGGAGAGCATGGTGGGGCGGCCGCCGCTGTACGTGCCGAGAGGGGAGGCATGCCTGTTACTTCTGGGTGCGCTGCTGGTTTCGCCGAGCGAGCCGCCGGACGACGAGGACTAGCGGCATGCCAGTGATCTCTGGGCCGCCGCGGGCGGTCTACGCGACGGCGGTAGAGACGCTGGCGGGCAGCGTCGTCCGCGCCCTGACCGGCGCGGACGACGCATTCCAGCTGGCTGGCCAGCTCGTCGCCGAGGGCAGCCCCGCAGAGTGCCGGGCGAGATTGGCCGCGGTGCGGGTGCTCGGCCCGGATGCACTCGCGCCGTTCGCGCTGGCAGGTCACCAGTTCGGTCCCGAAGACGCCGAGGTGGTCGAGACCGGCAGTCAGATGTTCCCGACCTCCGAGCTGGACCCAGACGCAACGGACGACGCCGATAACACAGTGCTTGTGCGGGCACTGCGGGACTGGGCCACCGGTGAGGTGCTCACCCGTCTCGGGGTGGCCGGCTCCGCCCGCGCCTACCCGGCGCGTCCCGGCGCAAGTGTCAGCCCCGACCAGGGTTGGTTGGCGTGGGGGGGAGTGCTGGCGCAGTTGTCCCCGCTGGCGACACCCGGACTGGACGGCCCCCTCCACGCCGACGCGCGGCGATACCGGCTGGATGTGGCTCGCGGGGTAACCAGGGCCATGCTGCGCCGCGACTACCTGACCGCAGCCCGGTTGGCCCGCTGGCTTGCCTCCGGCGGTGAGGTCCCGATGGATCCGCCGTTTGCGGTCGAGCCGGTGCTGCGCCAGCTGGAGCTCGTCGCCGGAGCAGACCCACGGCTGCAGTTGGAGATCGCGATAGCCCGATACGGATTGGGGGGCGGGGCCGGTGCGTGACGTCAGGCCCTCCTGGGTTGCCACAGCCCATCAGGTCGCGGTGCGCGCGCTGGGCTGGCTGGACGCGGCCCGGGATCACTTCGCGCTGCCGGTCGACGTCGCCTCCGACCGGCTGCGGCCCAATGAGGACATCAAACCCCTGGGCGAGCTGGCGCTCACCGTGTCCATCGCGATACGCGAGGCCGCGGCGGGCAGCCGGGAGGCGCAGCTCGCCCCCGCGCTGGCCGCCTTCGCCTGGGCGCAGTTCCGCGACGGCGACGTGCTCTATGAGCTGCAGCGCGAGCAACCGATCGAAACCTTCCCGACGGAGACATATGCCTGGTTCGCCCGGACCGGTCACCGGCATCCGCGGCTGGACGAGCTGGTAGCGCACCTGAGCGGCCTGCGCGCGGCCCGCGTGACCGAGGTGGTCCCCAACCGGGCGCTGGCGATATTCAATGCCGAGCGCCTGCTCGGCCTGCCGCACCGGGGCGATCCGGCCGCGCTGACTGCCCGGACCTGGCTTGGCGGTACACCCGAACCGTGGGCGATCGACTTTTTCACCCTGTATGCGGTGACCCACGCGGTGTTCCACCTCACCGACTGGGGTGCCCGCGCGGACGATCTGCCGCCTCACCTGCAGACCTATCTGCATGCCTGGCTGCCGGCCTGGCTGGAGGTCTACCTCGAAGCCGGCCAGTGGGATCTGGTCGGCGAGTTACTGATCGTCGATCTGTGCCTGACCGAACCCGACTGCCATCCCCACGCCTGGGAGGCATTGGCCCGCGCCCAGCAGCCGGACGGCCTGCTTCCCACCGGTCCCGAACGCGTGCCGACCGATGCCGCTAAGGCGTTTCGCGAGCATTACCACCCCACGATCGTCGCCGCGATCGCCGGTACCCTGGCCGTGTCCCGCCGGATCGGCGCCCAGGCCACCCGGTGACCACCGATCCGGCCACCGACCTGCCGGGGCGACTCGATGCGTCGCTGCGCACGATCTCGGCGCTCGTCCGCGCGCCGGCCGTGGTCCTGGCCGCTGTCGTCGGCGGAGAGACTGCTGTCGCCTGCCACGGCGAGCCCGCACCGGATGCCCACACCGTCTTCGAGCTCGGCTCGATCACCAAGACCTTCACCGCGCTGCTGCTGGCCGAGATGGTCACCCGCGGCGAGATCAGCTACGACGACCCGATCACCGCCTACCTACCGCCCGAGGCCCGACCGCGCCGCACCACCGACGCGCCGATCACCCTGGTGCAGCTGGCCACCCACACCGCAGGGCTTCCCCGCCTGCCGGCCAACCTCTACCTGCAGGCACTACCGGTCTGGACGACCAACCCGTACGCCCGCTACCACCTCGACGACCTCTACCGGGCCACCACCCGCATCCGGGCTCGGCGCCACCCCGGAACCCACGTGCATTATTCCAACTTCGGCGTGGGTCTCCTCGGACAACTACTCGCCAATTCCGCCGCAGCCGATTACCGGGATCTGATCCTCGACCGCGTCTGTCGCCCGCTCGGTATGGCCGGCACCCTCACCGGGCCTGGGCCCCTGTGTGCCACCGGTTACCGCCGCGGCCGGCCGGTGCCGGCGTGGGAGATGGGTGCGCTCGCCCCGGCGGGCACACTGCGCTCCAGCGCTACCGACCTGCTGCGCTACCTGCAAGCCCACCTGCGCCCAGAGGCCACCCCGCTGGCCGCCGCCCTACGCGCAACCCAAGTGCCGCGAGTGGCCGCCAAGGGTAAAGATCGCATCTGCCTGGTGTGGAACCACCGTAGTTCCCGCTACGGCGAGGTGCTGTTCCACAGCGGTGGAACTCGTGGCTTCACTGCCTTCGTCGGCTTCTGCCCGCAGGCAGTCACCGGCGTCGCCGCACTGGTCAATACCATGCCAACCCGTCGCCGTAACATGATTCACACCGCGTACTCCCTGTTCAAGACCCTCATCCGGGAGCATCAAGCCGCCGCAGCATGACAACGGGCCCCGGAGAAGTCCTTGTGTTGCGGGACCCAGCGCGGTTTGCCGACTACGCTGTCGCTGTGAGCGACGCGCAGGGACCCGCCGTGGTGCTGGTGGGTCCACCCGGGGCTGGTAAGTCCACAGTAGGCAGGTTGCTGGCGGGCCGGATCGGGGTCGACTTCACCGACGTCGACGATCTCATCGTCGCCCGCGCGGGTCGCAGCATCTCCGAAATCTTCATCACCGACGGGGAGCCGGTGTTCCGGCAGCTTGAGGAAGCCGAGGTGGCGGGCGCACTGGCCGGGCGCCACGGAGTGCTGGCGTTGGGCGGCGGAGCGGTGCTCTCGCAGCGATCGCGGAGCAGGATTCACGGGCACCGCGTGGTGTTCCTGTCCGTCGGGATGGCCGAGGGGGTGCGCCGCACCGGATTGTCCACCGCTCGCCCGCTGCTCGCCGGGGTGAACCCACGGGCGACGTTCGCTGCCCTGCTCAACGCCCGGTTACCGCTGTACCGGGAGGTCGCCACTGTCGAGGTGGCCACCGACGGTCGCCGTCCAGACGAGGTGGCTGAGGATGTGTTGGACGCTATCGGAGCTGTCGGGGGTACTCGCTAGAGCATAGTCTTTCGACCACGGAGGAGCGCCGATGACAGAGGCCGGCGAGCCGGACCAGGCTGGTGATACCGAGCCACGGCGGATTCGAGTGGCGACGGCGCAGCCCTACGACGTCATCGTCGGGCGGTATCTGCGGGCGGAGCTGCTCGACGCGGTGGGCAGCGGCGCCGTGGCGATCGTGCACCAACCGACGCTGGTCGAGGGCGCCGAGGCGCTGCGCACTGTGCTGGAGCACCTCGGCTCGCAGGCTTATCGCATCGAGGTCCCCGACGCCGAGGAGGCCAAGAAGCTGGGGGTGGCGGGGTTCTGCTGGGACGTGCTCGGGCAGGTGGGATTGGACCGCACCGGCACCGTGATCGGCTTCGGCGGCGGGGCGGTGACCGATCTTGCCGGGTTCGTCGCCGCTAACTGGCTGCGCGGGGTCCGGGTAGTGCAGGTTCCCACCACGCTCCTGGCGATGGTGGATGCCGCGGTGGGTGGCAAGACCGGGATCAACACCGACGCGGGCAAGAACCTGGTCGGTGCATTCCATGAGCCGGCTGCGGTGGTGGTGGACCTAGTAGCCCTCGCGACGTTGCCACGAGCCGAGCTGGTCGCCGGAATGGCGGAAGTGGTCAAGGCCGGGTTCATCGCCGATCCAGTGATCCTTGAGCTGATCGAGGCGGACCCCGCGGCCGCACTAGACCCATCCGGGTCGGTGCTGGCGGAACTGGTAGGCCGTGCGATCCGGGTCAAGGCTGACGTGGTGGCAGCTGACCTGAAAGAATCTCATCTGCGCGAGGTGCTCAACTACGGGCACACACTGGGCCACGCGCTGGAGCGTCGGGAGGGCTACCGTTGGCGCCACGGCGCCGCGGTGAGCGTTGGCATGATCTTCGCGGCGGAGCTGGGCCGGCTCGCCGGACGGCTGGACGACGTCACCGCGCAGCGGCACCGCACCGTGCTCAGCTCAATCGGGCTGCCCACCGGATATGACCCCGACGCGCTACCGGAGCTGCTGGAAGGCATGCGTAACGACAAGAAGGCGCGGTCGGGGGCCCTGCGCTTTGTGGTCCTCGACGCTCTGGCTAAGCCGGGGCGGCTGGAAGACCCGACCCCTGCGCTGCTCGCCGGAGCCTACGCCGCGGTGGCTGGCGAGATGGAGAGCACGCAATGAAGGTGCTGGTGCTCAACGGGCCGAACCTGGGCCGGCTCGGCAGCCGCGAGCCCGATGTCTACGGCACGACTTGCTATGCCGACCTGGTGTCGCAGTGCCAGCGGGTCGGAGCTGAGCTGGGGCTGGAAGTGGACGTCCGGCAGACCGACCATGAGGGCGTCATGATGAGCTGGCTGCACGAGGCCGCCGACACCGCCACCCCGGTGGTGCTCAACGCCGGGGCGTGGACGCATTACTCGATCGCGGTCCGCGACGCCGCCGCGGAGCTGTCGGCGCCACTGGTGGAGGTGCACATCAGCAACGTGCACGCCCGCGAGCGGTTCCGGCACCACAGCCACCTCTCGGCCATCGCCTCCGGGGTCATCGTCGGCCTGGGCATATCGGGCTACTCGCTCGCGCTGCGCTGGATCGCCGGTCGCGCCAGCAGCTGAGACCGCGGCGCGACCCGCTAGCGTCTGTAGTCCATGTCCTACTGCCGGCGCCGGGAAGCGCTCCGCAAGCGGCTGCGTCAGTCGGAGCTCGACGCGCTGCTGGTCACCGATGCACTCAACGTCCGCTATCTCACCGGATTCACCGGATCGAACAGCGCCCTGCTGGTGCACGCCGAAGGTGACGAGGCGAGCGTGTTCTGCACCGATGGCCGCTACCGCACCCAGTCGCAGCGGCAGGTGCCCGACCTACGGCGGCTGATTGAAAGATCGTGTCAGCTGCGGCTGGCCACGCTGGCCGTCGAGGCCGGAATCGGCAGGCTGGGTTTTGAAAGCCATGTGGTGACCGTCGATGGGCACGCCGCGCTGGCGAAGGTCACCGGAGCCGACGCGCTGGTCGCCACATCGCGGTCGGTGGAGGTACTGCGGTTGATCAAAGACGATGCTGAGGTCGCGGTGCTCCGCGAGGCCTGCGCGGCGGCCGATACCGCCCTGGCCGGGCTGCTCGGCGAGGGCGGGCTGTGCCCGGGCCGTACCGAGCGCGAGGTGGCTCGTGACCTGGAGACCCGGATGGTGGCGGCGGGTGCCGCTGGTCCATCGTTCGAGACCATCGTGGCGACCGGCGCGAACTCCGCGGTACCGCACCACCGCCCGACCGACGCTGTGCTGCGCCGTGGCGATCTGCTGAAGATGGACTTCGGTGCGCTGGTCAATGGTTACCACTCCGACATGACGCGCACTGTGGTGCTCGGTCAACCAGAGCAGTGGCAGCGGGATCTCTATGCACTGGTCGCTGCGGCGCAGGCGGCTGGTCGAGCAGCGCTGCGGGCTGGGGCACAGCTGCGTGACGTGGACGCGGCCGCCCGGGACGTCATCACGCAAGCTGGGCATGGCGAGGACTTCGTGCACGGCCTCGGCCACGGCGTTGGCTTGCAGATCCATGAGGCTCCGGCGTTGTCGCAGTTTGGGGTCGGTACACTGGCAGCAGGCATGGCGGTCACCGTCGAGCCGGGTGTTTACCTGGTCGACCGGGGCGGCGTGCGTATCGAGGACACTCTCGTCGTTTCCGGCGGCGAGCCAGAACTCCTCACCCTGACCACGAAGGATCTCGTGATCGTGCCGTGCTAAACAGTGACCTGCCAACCGCGACCTGCCGACCGTGACCGATTGAGAACGAAGGGTTGACGTGGCCAGCACCAACGAGCTGCAGAACGGGCTTGTGCTCAACCTCGACGGCCAGCTGTGGTCGGTCGTGAAGTTTCAGCACGTCAAGCCAGGCAAAGGTGGTGCCTTCGTTCGGACCACCCTGAAAAACGTGCTATCGGGCAAGGTCGTCGACAAGACGTTCAATGCGGGCACCAAGGTCGAGACCGCCACCGTTGACCGACGGGATATGACCTATTTGTACGCTGATGGTGCTGACTTCGTGTTCATGGACGCAGACACGTTCGACCAGATCACGGTTCCCGGCACCGTTGTCGGAGATGCGGCGAAATATCTGCTGGACAACCAGACCGTGCTGATCGCCGTTCACGAGGGCATTCCGCTGTATATCGAGCTGCCCACCTCGGTGGAGTTGTTGATCTCGCACACCGACCCGGGTCTGCAGGGGGACCGGTCAACTGGAGGTACCAAGCCCGCCACCGTGCAGACCGGCGCCGAGATCCAGGTACCGCTGTTCGTCAGCACTGGCGACAAGGTCAAAGTCGATACCCGGGACGGCCGCTACCTCGGCCGCGTCAGTAGCTGACGTGGGCGCCCGCAGCAAAGCCCGCAAACGCGCTGTCGACATCCTCTTCGAATCCGACCTGCGCGGGCTGGACCCGATTGCGCTGCTCGCCGAGCGGGTAGGAGCGCCGGAGCTGGCACCGGTCAACGAGTACACGATCTCGTTGGTGCACGGCGTGGTCGAGCACGCTGACGACATCGATCGATTGCTCGCCGAGCAAGCCCATGGTTGGGCCCTGGCCCGGATGCCCGCAGTCGATCGGGCCGTGCTCCGGCTGGGCGTGTTCGAATTATTGTTCTCTGCTGAGGTCGACGACGCAGTTGCCATCGACGAGGCGATCGAGCTGGCCAAGCTACTGTCCACGGACGACTCGCCGCGCTTCGTCAACGGAGTGCTCGGCGCCCTGGCCGCGCTACCGCGCAGCTCCTGAGCGGCGATCAGCCCTCAGTCAGGCCTCTTCCTTGTCCTTCACCGGACGCGCGTCGGGAGGCAGTACCCCCCAGCCGATCAGCTGTTCGGTGAGATCGCCCGGCGACATGTCGTAAATGATCGCCAGTGAGCGCAGGTCCTCGGTGCGGATGGACAGCACCTTGCCGTTGTAGTCGCCGCGCTGGCTCTGGATCGTCGCGGCGTAGCGGGCCAGCGGACCTACCTTGTCGACTGGGAGCTGCTGTAGGCGCTCCAGATTGATGACGATCTTGGTGGCTGGCTCGCTACCGGAAGGTACTCTGCCCTCAGGCAGCAGCTCGGGTACCGGGACACCGTAAAAGTCCGCGAGCTCGGCGAGCTTCTGCACCGTGACCGCCCGGTCGCCGCGCTCGTAGGAGCCGACCACCACAGCTTTCCACCGGCCCGCCGACTTCTGCTCGACACCGTGCAGGGACAGACCCTGCTGCTGTCGGATGCCGCGCAGTTTAGATCCCAATGCCTTGGCGTAGTCGCCCATCTGGCCCCTTCTCCTTCTTCAGACCCCGACCAGCCAACGCCTTGGGGTGCCACGCGAAAATCGAGATGATACGGAGAGTAATGCTGCGCTGCGTAACCCCGCAGGTCAAGCCATTGGGGGTCGAAGACCGCGCAGAGTTACGCACACCACCCGGACGGGGCAGTGGTGGAGCGGCAGCAGCTTCTGACAATCTCGGTGATAATGTCCGTCTGGGTCCGGCGCCGGTCCGGCACCTGACGTCCTTTAAGGCCCGTCCAGCGAGGCGGGGAAGGAGGTCCACCGTGTCGTCCCCGTCCGGGACGGGCGCGGTGGGCGAGGCAGGGCCACCGCGGCAGCGCGAGCTGCTGTCGGCGGCCGAGGTCACGCGCATCGTCGCCCGGATGGCTCATCAGATCATCGAACGCACCGCCCCCGAGCCGGTGGTGCTGGTCGGTATCCCTACTCGCGGCGTCCCGCTGGCGCACCGATTGGCGGACCGGATCCGGGAGTTCGGCGGTTCCTCGCCACGCCTGGGAACCCTGGACATCACCCTTTACCGGGACGACCTTCGGCGGCGCCCGACCCGGGCGCTGCAGACTACTGAGCTGCCCGCTGGTGGGCTCGACGATGTGCTCGTCGTTCTGGTCGACGACGTGCTCTTCTCCGGTCGGACCGTTGCTGCCGCGTTGGACGCGCTGCGTGAGTATGGCCGACCTCGGGCAGTGCAACTCGCTGTGTTGGTCGACCGCGGACATCGTGAACTGCCGCTACGTGCTGATTATGTAGGCAAGAACCTACCGACTTCTCGGGACGAGGAGGTCGGTGTGCTACTCGTCGAGACCGACGGCACCGATGCCGTTGTGATCCGCCGGAGCCAGCGGTGAGGCATCTGTTGAGCACTGCTGATCTACCGCGAGAGGTCGCCACCGCGTTACTCGACACCGCCGAGGCGCTCAAACAGTCGTTGCTGGGTCGGGAGGTGCGCAAGTTACCGACGTTGCGGGGGCGCACCGTGGTCACGTTGTTCTACGAGCAGTCGACCCGTACCCGAGCGTCCTTCGAAATCGCCGGCAAGTGGATGAGCGCCGACGTGGTCAACATCTCTGCCGGTGACTCGTCGGTGACCAAAGGTGAGTCGCTGCGCGACACCGCGTTCACGCTCGCGGCGATGGGCGCGGACTGCGTGGTGATCCGGCATCCGGCCTCGGGTGCGGCTCATCGCCTCGCCGACTGGGTGTCCACGCATGTGGTCAACGCTGGGGATGGTAGTCATCAACATCCGACCCAAGCACTGCTGGATGCGGCTACTCTACGTGATCGACTGGGCACCCTGAATGGGCGGACCGTCACCATCGTAGGCGACGTGCTGCACAGCAGGGTCGCCCGCTCGAACATTGACCTTTTGATCACGCTGGGTGCCCATGTCCATCTCGTCGCTCCGCCCACTCTGCTGCCCTGGGGGGTCGAGAACTGGGGCATACGAGAAGCGCGCGGCTGGCCGGTCACGGTCGGGCATGACCTTGATGCCGCGTTACCCGGCACCGACGCGGTGATGATGCTGCGGGTGCAGGCCGAACGAATGCGCGGCCAGTTCTTTCCCTCCGCCCGGGAGTACTCGATCAACTACGGGCTCACCGAGGCACGTCTGGCGCTGTTGCCCGAGCACGCTGTGGTACTTCATCCCGGGCCGATGCTGCGGGGGATGGAGATCGCGCACTCGGTTGCCGACTCACCCCGTGCCGCGATCACCGAACAGGTCCGTAACGGAGTGCATGTCCGGATGGCGGTGCTCTACCACCTGCTCGCAGCCCAAGAGGGTCAGGCATGACCCGACCCCTGCTGTTGCGCGGGATCCGGCCCTATGGCGTGGGCGATCCGGTCGACCTGCTGGTCCGCGACGGGGTGATCGCCGAGCTGGGCGCCCAACTGGACGGAACCGGCGCCGAGCGCTTCGACGGCGGGGGCCTGGTTGCGTTGCCCGGCTTGGTCGACCTGCATGCCCACCTGCGCGAACCTGGCAGGGAGGACGCCGAGACGATCGCCACTGGCTCGGCAGCCGCGGCGCTGGGTGGTTACACCGCGGTGTTCGCGATGGCCAATACCGACCCGGTGGCCGACACCGCGGTCGTCGTCGAGCACGTGTACCGGCGCGGGCGGGATGTCGGACTGGTCGATGTGCACCCGGTCGGCGCGGTCACCGCCGGCCTGCGCGGGGAGCGGCTCGCTGAGCTGGGCGCCATGGCCGCGTCCGCAGCGGCAGTGCGGATGTTCTCCGACGACGGCTTGTGCGTGCACGATTCCCTGCTGATGCGCCGCGCCCTGGAGTACGTTCGAGGGCTGGGCGGGGTGATCGCCCAGCACGCCGAGGATCCCCGACTCACCGCCGGCGCCCAGGCCCACGAGGGAGAAGTCGCCGCCCGGTTGGGCCTGGCCGGCTGGCCGGCCGCTGCGGAGGAGTCGATCGTGGCGCGGGACTGCCTGCTCGCCAGGGACGCTGCGGCGTCGTTGCATGTCTGCCACGTGTCCACCGCAGGCACGGTGGAGGTGCTGCGGTGGGCCAAGGAACGCGGAATCCGGGTATCCGCCGAGGTAACCCCACACCACTTACTGCTCACCGATGAGCGCCTGGCCGGCTACGACCCGGTCAACAAGGTCAACCCACCGCTGCGCACCGCTGCCGACACCGCGGCGCTGCGCGCCGCGCTGGCTGACGGGATCGTGGACTGCGTGGCCACCGACCATGCCCCGCACGCCGGCCAGGACAAGGACTGCGAGTGGTCCGCGGCCCGGCCCGGGATGCTGGGACTGCAGACAGCCCTGTCAGTGGTGCTGGCCACCATGGTGCGCCCCGGCCTGCTGGATTGGCGGGGGGTGGCCCGGGTGATGAGTGAGCGCCCGGCCCGCATCGGTGGGGCGACTGGCCAAGGCCGTCCGATCGCGGTCGGGGAGCCGGCGACACTGATCCTGGTCGACCCAGACGCCAGCTGGACGGTGCGCGGGGCGCAGCTGGCCAGTCTCGCTGACAACACCCCCTTTGAGGGGATGGAGCTGCCCGGCCGGGTGCTGGTCACCATGCTGCGCGGCGCGATCACCGCTGAGGACGGGAAGGTGCTGTGTTGACCAAAACAACGGCGCGCGGGCTGGCGCTGCTGGTGCTGGAGGACGGCGCCATCGTGCGCGGCGAAACCTACGGCGCGGTGGGCCAGACGCTGGGTGAGGCAGTGTTCGCCACCGGCATGACCGGTTACCAGGAGACCCTCACCGACCCGTCCTACCGCCGGCAGATCGTGGTGCAGACCGCGCCGCACATCGGCAATACCGGCTGGAACGACGAGGACGACGAGTCGCACCGGATCTGGGTCGCGGGCTACGTGGTGCGCGATCCGGCCCGGCTACCGTCCAACTGGCGCTCCCTGCGGCCGCTGGGCGAAGAGCTCTCGGCCCAAAGCGTCGTGGGGATCTCCGGGGTGGACACCCGAGCCCTGACCCGCCGGCTTCGCGAGCACGGCTCGATGCGAGCCGGCATCTTCTCCGGTGACGCCCTGGCCGACCCGACCCAGCTGCTGGCGCGGGTGCTGGCTAGCCCCCCGATGGCCGGCGCCGACCTCGTCGGCGAAGTCACCACCAGCAACCCCTACACCGTCCCCGCCACCCGCGGGGTTGCGCAGCGGCGGTTCCGCGTGGTGGCGCTGGACTTGGGGATCAAGTTCAACACGCCGCGGATGATGGCTGCGCTAGGGATCGAGACGCATGTCCTACCGGCCACGGCCACCCTGGAGCAGGTGTTGGAGCTGTCTCCCGACGGCGTGTTCCTGTCCAACGGGCCGGGCGATCCGGCCACCGCGCACCACGCGGTCGCGCTGACCCGCGAAGTGCTAGCACGGCGCGTGCCGCTGTTCGGGATCTGCTTCGGCAACCAGATCCTCGGCCGGGCCCTGGGTCGGGGTACCTACAAGATGCGCTACGGGCACCGCGGGATCAACGTCCCGGTTGTCGAGCACGCCACCGGGCGGGTGGCGATCACCTCGCAGAACCACGGTTTCGCTGTTGTCGGTGAGCCCGGCGAACGCTTCGACTCCGACTTCGGCACCGCGGTAGTCAGCCACTTCTGTCCCAACGACAACACCGTAGAAGGTCTCACCTGCCTAGAGATTCCAGCCTTCAGCGTCCAGTACCACCCCGAAGCAGCCGCCGGCCCACACGACGCCGCATATCTCTTCGACCGCTTCTACCAGCTCATGGCCCACCCCGACCGCCATTCGGCTCCGAATGGCGGTCCCGCGAGGGTCGAAAACGACGATTCGGCTCCGAATGGCGCTAGAGGGGGAAACTAGTGGGCAGGCGGGCTGATATCTCGCACGTATTGGTGGTGGGGTCTGGGCCGATTGTGATCGGGCAGGGGTGTGAGTTCGACTACTCGGGTACCCAAGCTTGCCGGGTGTTGCGGGAGGAGGGGTTGCGGGTCAGCCTGGTGAACTCAAACCCAGCGACGATCATGACTGACCCAGAGTTCGCCGATGCGACCTACATCGAGCCGATCACCCCGGAGTTCGTCGAGAAGGTGATCGCCGCCGAGCAGACTGCCGGGTTCCCTGTAACAGCCTTGCTGGCCACCCTGGGCGGGCAGACCGCGCTGAACACCGCCGTGGCCCTGCACGAGCGTGGGGTGCTGGCGCGTTACGGCGTGGAGTTGATCGGCGCCGACATCAAGGCCATCCAGCGCGGTGAGGACCGGTTGAAGTTCAAGGACGTGGTGCACGCGGTGGGCGCCGAAGTGCCCCGCAGCGCCGTCTGCGGCTCGCTGGAGCAGATCCGCGAGGCCGCCGGTGAGCTCGGCCTGCCAGTGGTGATCCGGCCGTCGTACACCATGGGGGGGCTCGGCTCCGGGATGGCGCACACCCCAGCCGAGCTGGAACGGCTTGGTACTGCGGGTCTGGCCGAAAGCCCGGTGCATCAGGTGCTCATCGAGGAGAGCGTGCTGGGCTGGAAGGAATACGAGCTCGAGCTGATGCGCGACCATCGCGACAACGTGGTGGTGGTGTGTTCGATCGAGAATATCGACCCGATGGGCGTGCACACTGGGGACTCGGTCACTGTCGCCCCGGCGATGACGCTCACCGACCGCGAGTATCAGCACATGCGGGACGTCGCTATCGCGGTGCTTCGCGAGGTCGGGGTGGACACCGGCGGCTGCAACATCCAGTTCGCGGTGCATCCCAGCACCGGCCGCCTAGTCGTGATCGAGATGAACCCTCGAGTGTCTCGCTCGTCCGCGTTGGCGTCGAAGGCAACCGGCTTCCCCATCGCCAAGATCGCGGCGAAACTAGCGATCGGCTACACCCTGGATGAGATCACCAACGACATCACCGGTGAGACCCCGGTCAGCTTCGAGCCCACCCTGGACTATGTGGTGGTCAAGGTGCCGCGGTTCGCGTTCGAGAAGTTCCCCGGTGCGGACCCCACGCTGACCACCACGATGAAGTCGGTGGGGGAGGGGATGGCGCTGGGTCGCTCGTTCCCCGAGGCGCTGGGCAAGGCGCTGCGCTCGATGGAGACTTCCGCGGCCGGCTTCTGGACCAGGCCCGATCCGCCCGACGCCACCGTGGACTCGGAGCTGGCAGCGCTGCGCGTTCCCCATGACGGGCGGCTCTACGCCGCCGAGCGGGCGCTTCGGCTGGGCGCGACGGTTGCTCAGGTCGCAGCGGCTTCGGGGATCGATCCGTGGTTCATCGACCAGATCGCCGGTCTGGTGGAGTTGCGGGCGGAACTCGTGGCCGCCCGGGAACTGGACGAGCCGCTGCTGCGCCGCGCCAAGCGCGCCGGCATCTCCGACCGGCAGCTCGCTGCCGTGCGCGCCGAGCTCACCGAGCCGCAGGTCGCCGCGCTGCGCCACCGGCTGGGCGTGCGGCCCGTTTACAAGACCGTGGACACCTGTGCCGCCGAGTTCGCGGCTCGCACCCCGTACCACTACTCAGCCTACGAGAGTGACCCCGGGGCCGAGACCGAGGTCAGCGAGCAGCGGGAACGACCCAAGGTGATCATCTTGGGTTCCGGGCCGAACCGGATCGGCCAGGGCATCGAGTTCGACTACTCGTGCGTGCACGCCGCGATGGCACTGCGCGCCGCCCCTGATAACGAGGGTCGCGGCTACGAGACGGTGATGATCAACTGTAATCCGGAGACCGTGTCCACCGACTACGACACCGCAGACCGGCTCTACTTCGAGCCGCTGACCTTCGAAGATGTCATGGAGGTGGTGCACGCCGAGCGGATCTCGGGCACGGTGGCGGGGGTGATTGTGCAGCTGGGTGGGCAGACCCCGCTAGGTCTCGCGCAGCGGCTTGCCGACGCGGGTGTCCCGGTGGTCGGTACGTCGCCGGCGGCGATTCACCTCGCCGAGGATCGTGGATCGTTCGGCGCGGTGCTGGAGCGTGCCGGGTTGCCGGCCCCGGCCTTCGGCACCGCCACGTCGTTCGCGGAGGCCCGCAAGATCGCCGACGAGATCGGCTACCCGGTGCTGGTCCGCCCCTCCTACGTGCTCGGCGGACGCGGCATGGAGATCGTCTACGACGAGCAGACCCTCGCTGGTTACATCGCCAGGGCCACCGAAGTCACTCCCGAGCACCCGGTCTTGGTAGACCGCTTCCTCGATGACGCCATCGAGATCGACGTCGACGCGCTGTGCGACGGCGCCGAGGTGTATCTCGGCGGGATCATGGAACATATCGAGGAGGCTGGGGTGCACTCCGGGGACTCCGCCTGCGCGTTGCCACCGATCACGCTGGGGGAGTCCGACCTGGCTGCGGTGCGAACCTCGACCGAGGCGATCGCCCGCGAGATCGGCGTCCTCGGGCTGCTCAACGTGCAGTACGCGCTGAAAGATGACGTGCTCTACGTGCTGGAGGCCAACCCGCGAGCCAGCCGCACGGCGCCGTTCGTCTCCAAGGCGACCGCGGTGCCGCTGGCCAAGGCCGCAGCCCGGATCATGCTCGGCGCCACCATCGCGCAACTGCGCGCTGAGGGTCTGCTCATTGCGCATGGCGACGGTGGCGACCTGCCGGCCGATGCGCCGGTGGCGGTCAAGGAGGCCGTGCTCCCCTTTCACCGGTTCCGCACCCCGGAGGGCCAGGGGGTGGACTCGCTGCTCGGGCCGGAGATGAAGTCCACCGGCGAGGTCATGGGCATCGACGTCGCGTTCGGCCAGGCCTTTGCGAAGTCGCAGGCCGCGGCTTACGGCTCGCTGCCGACGTCGGGCCGGGTGTTCGTGTCGGTTGCCAACCGGGACAAGCGGGCCATGGTGTTCCCGGCGGCACGGCTGGCTGATCTCGGTTTTGAGGTCCTCGCCACCCGGGGAACCGCGAACACGCTACGCCGCAATGGCATCCCCTGCATCGTCGTGCGCAAGCACTTCGAAGGACCGGACAATATCGTTGACCTGATCAACGCGGGGCAAGTCGATATGATCATCAACACCCCGTACGGCAACCCTGGCCCCCGGGTGGACGGTTACGAGATCCGCACCGCCGCGGTATCTCGATCCATCCCGTGCATCACCACGATGCAGGGCGCCGCGGCAGCCGTCCAAGGCATCGAAGCCCTCATCCGCGGCGACATCACCGTCCGCCCCCTCCAGTCCCTGCACGCCGCCCTCCGCGCCGCCCTCCGCGCCGCCCCGGCCCACCCGCATTCAGCGGGCTCCGCGGGGTTTTCCAGTGCCGAATAACAACGCTCAGCCCCCCGGAAAGCCCACCGAATGCGGGTTCGGTGCACGGTTGAGCGCGGCGGTGGCAGCTCGGGGACCGTTGTGCGGGGGGATTGATCCGCATCCGGGGTTGCTGCAGGAGTGGGGGTTGGGTGACGACGTGGCGGGGCTTGAGAGGTTCGCGCTGGGCGCGGTCGAGGCACTAGCGCCGGAGCTGGCCCTGGTCAAGCCGCAGTCGGCGTTTTTCGAACGGCACGGGGCACGGGGCATCGAAGTGTTGGAGCGGGTGCTGCTGGCCGCCCGGGATGCCGGTGCGCTGGTGTTGCTCGACGTCAAGCGCGGTGACATCGGCACCACCATGGCCGGGTATGCCGCCGCCTACCTCAGCGACGACGCGCCACTGGCGGCCGACGCGATCACCGTCTCGCCCTACCTTGGTATCGGCGCGCTGGATCCGGCGTTCGAGCTGGCCGGTCGGACCGGGCGCGGAGTGTTCGTGCTGGCACTGACCTCCAACCCCGAGGGCGGCGACGTGCAGGCCGCGGTCACCGGTACCGGAGCCACCGTCGCACAGTCCGTCGTCGATGCCGTCGCCGCCCGCAACACCGGCCGGCGTCCCGGCGGCGACATCGGTGTGGTGGTGGGTGCTACCGCACCACTCGGGGTCCTGCGGCTCGACGCGCTCAACGGCCCGATACTGGCGCCCGGGATAGGCGCGCAGGGCGCCTGCCTGGCCGCCTTGCCGGAGATCTTCGGGGTGGCCATCCGCCACGTCGTGCCAACGACATCACGTGACCTGCTGCGCCATGGGCCACACCCGGTCTCACTACGACACGCCGCTCGACGAATCGCCGACCAGGCTGGCGCCGTGCTCCGTCCACTGGCCGGACAGCGCGGCGGTGGCACCCCGGGTTAAGCGGCTGGTCGCGTGGGGGATACGGTCGCCGCACTATCCAGATTATCCCTTAGCATTAGCAATCGACGGAGGAGACCGTGGCCCTTCCCCAGCTGACCGAGGAGCAGCGGGCCGCTGCATTGGAGAAGGCGGCCGCCGCCCGACGTGCCAGAGCCGAGCTCAAGGAGCGCCTCAAGCGCGGCGGGACCAACCTTCAAGAAGTCCTGGCCAAGTCCGACAGTGACGACATCCTGGGCAAAATGAAGGTCTCGGCTTTGCTCGAAGCCTTGCCCGGGGTGGGCAAGGTTCGTGCGCAGCAAATCATGGAGCGGCTGGAAATCGCCACTAGCCGGCGGTTGCGCGGGCTTGGCGACCGTCAGCGCAAGGCGCTACTCAGCGAGTTCGGCACCGAATAGCCGCCCCAGAATAGTTACGAGAGTAATCACCGATCGTTCTCTCAGGGTGGTCAGCCACAGTGACCATACTGTGACGGTGCGTGAGCCGGGGCCCAGTGCGGTTATCCGGCCCCGGCTTACCGTCGTCTCAGGCCCCTCTGGGGTCGGTAAGTCCAGCGTGGTTGCCGAGGTAGTGCGGCGCTGGTCGCAGCTATTCGTCAGCGTCTCGGTGACCACGCGCGCGCCCCGTATCGAGGAACGGCACGACGAGCATTACCACTACGTGGATCGCGCCACCTTCGCCCGCATGATCGAGCGCGGCGAATTTCTGGAGTACGCCGAGTACGCCGGCAACTTCTACGGCACTCCTGTCGGGCCGCTACGTGAGGCACTGTCCGTCGGGCGGTCGACCTTGCTGGAGATCGAAGTACAGGGCGCCCGGCAGGTCCGGGCCGCCATGCCCGACGCACTGCTGGTGATGCTCGTGCCGCCGTCCTGGGAAGTCCTGCACGGCCGGTTGTTCGACCGCGGCACGGAAGATTCCGCGGCACGCGACTGCCGATTGCGGGTGGCGCGTGCGGAGCTCGACGCGGTGGGAGAGTTCGATGCCACGGTGGTCAACGACGACGTGCAGCGCGCCGCGCAGGAGTTGATAAACTTGATGGGCGGGACGGGCGACCGGACACCTCCGGCTCGATCATTGTGACGTTTCAAGGCATCTGGAGACAATTGAGTGAGCATCCCCACCGAACTGAGCACGCAGGGCGCGTCTTTGGGCAATGCCCCTGAGGGCATCACCAACCCCCCCATCGATGATCTGCTGAGCAGGGTCAGCTCGAAGTACGCCTTGGTAATCTTCGGGGCTAAACGGGCTCGTCAGATCAACGACTACTACGCCCAGCTCGGGGAGGGTCTGCTGGAGTACGTCGGACCGCTGGTCGAGCCAGGGCCACGGGAAAAGCCACTGTCGATCGCGCTGCGCGAAATCCACGCCGGACTACTCGAGCACACCGAGGGCCAGTGACCCAAGCCGGGCCCGTCCGGCCGGACCCACCCCGGCGGATCGTGCTCGGCGTTGGGGGCGGCATCGCCGCCTACAAGGTATGCGAGGTGCTCCGCCGACTTACCGAGGCGGGGCATCGGGTTCAGGTCGTCCCCACCGAGGCTGCGCTGCGGTTCGTCGGCAGCGCTACGTGGGAGGCGCTGTCCGGGCTGCCGGTGCACCACGGTGTTTTCGACGATGTACCGGAGGTGCCCCATGTGCGGCTGGGGCAGACCGCCGATTTGGTATTGGTCGCCCCGGCGACCGCGGATTTGCTCGCTCGGGCCGCTCATGGCCGGGCCGACGATTTGTTGTGCGCCACCCTGCTCACCGCGCGTTGCCCGATTCTGCTCGTCCCCGCGATGCACACCGAAATGTGGGAACACCCTGCCACGGTGCATAACGTCGAGGTGCTGCGCTCCCGAAAAACCGTCGTCGCGCAGCCCGCGTCCGGACGGCTCACCGGCGCTGACTCGGGTGCCGGTCGGCTGCCGGAGGCCGCCGAGATCGTCGAGCTGGCCACTTTGCTGTTGCGTCGCGCGGACGCGCTGCCACGGGATCTCGCCGGCCGGCAGGTGGTGATCTCCACAGGCGGCACTCAAGAACCACTCGACCCGGTGCGTTACCTCGGCAACCGGTCCTCCGGCCGGCAGGGGTATGCGCTGGCCCGGGTTGCGGCGCAGCGTGGCGCCCAGGTGACGTTGATCGCGGCGCACACGGCTGACCTGCTCGACCCGGCCGGGGTGGAGGTCATCCGAGTTTCTAGCGCAGGTGAGATGCGGGAGGCGGTGCTCAAGGCGGCGCCCCAGGCCGAGGTGGTCGTGATGGCTGCTGCGGTGGCTGACTTCCGGCCGGCCGATCCGCGTCCCAGTAAGATCAAGAAAGTCGGATCAGACCCGGATCCGGTGTCGCTGGTCGTCAACCCGGACATCCTGGTCGAGCTGGTCCGAGGTCGTCCGCAGGGGCAGGTCGTGGTCGGCTTTGCAGCCGAGACCGGCGACTCCCACGGCGATGTGCTTACCCATGGTCGGGTCAAACTCGCCCGCAAGAGCTGCGATCTGCTGGTGGTCAACGCTGTCGGGCGGGGCGGTGCGTTCGAGGTCGACCACAACACCGGCTGGCTGCTCAGCGACGATGGTGTGGAGACCGAACTACCCGAAGGCCCGAAGAGCCTGCTGGCTTCGTACGTGTGGGATGCGGTCTCCGCCCGGCTGGGGCCGGGCTCGTGAGTGGCAAACAGTGCCATAACACTGTTTGCCACTCACGAGCCGTTGCCCGGGTCTGCATAGACACTCCATTGGCTCATCTCGACCGCCCCTTCGACTATCTCGTACCGGCCGAGCTCGACGAGACGGCGGTGCCCGGGGTGCGGGTCCGGGTGCGCTTCGCCGGCCGGTTGGTGAATGGATGGCTGCTGGCTCGAGTCGAGCGATCCGATCACGAGGGTGAGCTGGCCTGGCTCGACCGAGTCGTCTCGGCCGAGCCAGCACTGAGTCCCCAGATCGCGGCACTCGCCCGAGCGGTAGCCGATCGGTGCGCGGGCACCATGAGCGACGTGTTGCGGTTGGCGGTGCCACCGCGGCATGCCCGCACCGAGGCTGAGCCGCCCGCTTGTCTCGCCGCGTGCCCAGCACGGCCCGCGGCGGATGGCTGGGAACGCTATCCCCGCGGGCGGGCGTTCCTGGACGCTGTGCATCAGGGTCGGGCGGCGCACGCCTGCTGGCAGGCAGTACCGGGGGAGGACTGGGCGGCCCGGCTCGCGGAGGCCGCCGTCACCGCCGCCGCCGCTGGCCGGGGTGCGTTGCTGGTGCTCCCCGATCACCGGGACACCGCGCGGGTGCACGCCGCGGTGTCGGCGTTGGCCGGACCTGACGCGGTGGTCACCCTTGCTGCCGAGGCGGGACCGGCGAAGCGGTACCGCCGGTGGCTGGCGGTGCGTCGGGGCGCGGTGCGCATCGTGGTCGGTACCCGGGCTGCGGCCTTCGCCCCGGTCATGGACCTGGGACTGATGGTGCTCTGGGACGACGGCGACGACCTGCACGCCGAACCGCGGGCCCCCTACCCACACAGCCGGCTGGTGCTCGGTCAGCGCGCCGTGCTGGAAGGCGGGGCGCTACTGGTGGCTGGCTATGCTCGGACCGCCGAGACGCACCTGTCCATCGAGACCGGATGGGCGCACGAGATCGTCGCCGCCCGCGATGTGGTGCGGGCCGCTGCGCCACGGGTCACCGCGATCGGGGAGGACGACAGCCAGCTTGCCCGGGACCCGGCGGCCCGCGCGGCCCGGCTGCCCGCAGTGGCCTTCGAAGCGGCTCGCGCGGCGCTAGGCCGCGATCAACCGGTTCTCGTGCAGGTGCCACGGCGCGGCTATGTTCCCGCGCTGGCCTGCCAGCAGTGCCGGGCCATGGCCCGCTGCCGGCGCTGCGCGGGTCCGCTGGCGCTGCTCACGGCCGGTCCGGCCACTTGCCGGTGGTGCGGCACGATCGAGGCCGGTTACCGATGCCCGGCCTGCGGCGGCGGCCGGCTCCGAGCGATGGTGATCGGGGCCCGCCGCACCGCGGAAGAACTCGGCCGCGCCTTTCCCGGGGTGCCGCTGTATACCTCTGCCGGGGGAGAGGTGCCGAAGGGCATCCCGCCGGGACGGTCGCTGGTGATCGCCACGCCGGGGGCGGAGCCACTGGCCCGATACGGGGCGGCGTTGTTGCTGGATGCCGCTGCGCTGCTGGCTCGTCCCGATCTTCGCGCGGCAGAGGAGGCGTTACGGCGGTGGATGGCCGCGGCGGCGATGGTGCAGCCGGCAGCCGACGGCGGCCGGGTCGTGGTGGTCGCGGAGGCATCGCTTGCTGCTGTGCAGGCCCTGATCCGATGGGATCCGGCCGGGCACGCCGCGGCCGAGCTGGTGGCGCGCGCGGAGGTGGGTTTCCCGCCCGCGACGCGGATGGCCGCAGTGGATGGTGCGCCGGCCACGCTGGCGGATGCCGGCGAGTCACTTGATCTGCCACCGGAGGCCGTCCTGCTCGGTCCGGTGCCTATTCCGGGGGAATCCGAGGGCGAACGGGAACGGTTGTTGATCCGCGTTCCTCGCTCCGATGGCTCGGCGCTGGCCAGCGCGTTGGCCGCGCTGCAGGCCGGGCGCAGCGCGCGCAAAACACCTCACGCGCTGCGGATCCAGCTCGACCCGCAGCAGTTGGGCTGACGGACACACCGGGCATAATGCGCTGGTGCCCGTCCAGCTCACCAGTCCGCGCCCGCGCTTCGGTAAGGCGCGCTGAGGGGTGCGGCTCGTCTTCGCGGGTACACCCGACGTGGCGGTGCGGTCGCTGCAGGCGCTGCTGGGCTGCGACCGGCACGACGTCGTCGCGGTGGTGACCCGGCCGGATGCGCCGGCCGGACGCGGGCGGCGACCGACCCGTTCCCCGGTGGGCGCGCTGGCCGATGAGGCTGGGCTGGAGGTGCTCACGCCGCGCCGCCCGGCGCAACCGGACTTCCTGGCCCGGCTGACCGCGCTGGCTCCGGACTGCTGCCCGGTCGTCGGCTATGGCGCGTTGGTGCCGCGGGCGGCGCTGGACATCCCCCAGCATGGCTGGGTGAACCTGCACTTCTCGCTGCTACCCGCCTGGCGTGGCGCGGCGCCGGTGCAGGCCGCAATCCGACACGGAGACAAGATCACAGGCGCATCGACCTTCGCGTTGGATCAGGGACTGGATACCGGTCCGGTGTACGGCACGGTCACCGAGGTGATCCGTCCGGAGGACACCGCGGGGGAGCTGTTGTCCCGGCTGGCCGGCTCCGGAGCGGCCCTCCTGGTCGCCACCTTGGACGGGATCGCCGACGGGACTATCCGCCCGGTGCCCCAGCCAGCCGATGGCGTCTCACACGCACCGAAGCTCATCGCGCAAGACGCTCACGTGGATTTCAGCGCCCCGGCTTTCGCCGTGCACCGCCAGGTGCGCGCGGTCACGCCAGCCCCGGGCGCCTGGACCCGATTCAGAAACCAACGCATCGGCCTTGGTCCAGTGCGAGTCGCCGATGTTCGCGACGTTGATGGGCTCGCCCGTGGTGAGCTACATGTGGCCAAACGGGAAGTGCTCGTCGGCACGGCCACCGGAGCGGTACGGCTGGGTGACGTCACCGCGCCAGGCAAGCGAGCGATGCCCGCCCCGGACTGGGCCCGCGGTGCCCGACCGGAGCCTGGGGAGCGGTTCGAGTGACGGTCAACGCCCTGGTGCGGCTGTGACTGTGCCCCGCAAGCCGTCCCGACCGCCTCGTCCCGGGCCCCCCCGGCGGCGCCCCGGGCCGTACCGGCCACCGATGGACGACCCGTCTCGGCAGGCGGCTCTGGACGCGTTGGCAGCGGTGCGCGTGCGTGACGCGTACGCCAACCTGGTGTTGCCCGGCTTGTTGCGGCAGCGTGGGATCAACGGCCGCGACGCCGCGCTGGCCACCGAGTTGTGCTATGGAACATGCCGCGCGCAGGGTCTGCTGGACGCGGTGCTGCAGTCCTGCGCAGACCGCCCACTCTCGGAGATCGACGGCGAGCTGCTGGACGCCTTGCGGCTGGGCAGCTACCAGTTGCTGCGGACCCGGGTGCCGCCGCACGCCGCGGTCGCCACCACTGTGGACCTGGTCAGAGCCGGTCGTGGCAGTGCTGCGGCTGGTTTCGTCAACGCGGTGCTACGCCGGGTCGGTGAGCAGGACGAACACGCCTGGGTACAGGCGGTAGCGCCGGCCGCTGACGACGACCCGGTGGGCCACCTCGCGATGGCGCATTCTCATCCGCGGTGGATCGCGCAGGCCTTCGCCGACGCCCTCGGCGGTGACCTGGACGAACTCGCCGAAGCGTTGGCCGCCGACGACACGCGCCCGCTGGTGCACCTCGCTGCGCGCCCAGGGCAGATCAGCGCCGTCGAACTGGCCGAGCTGACCGGCGGTCAGGTTGCCCCGTACTCGCCGTGCGGTGTGCATCTGGCCGGTGGTGGTGACCTGGGTGAGCTGACCCCAATACGCGATCGCCTGGCGCAGGTGCAGGATGAGGGCAGCCAGCTCGTCACTCTTGCGTTGGCGTCGGTGTCGCTAGACGGCACCGATACCCGCTGGCTGGACCTGTGCGCTGGGCCGGGAGGCAAGGCAGCCCTGCTGGGTTCCCTCAGCGCCACGCGCGGGGCCACCGTGGATGCCGTGGAAAAGGCCGAGCACCGGGCCCGGTTGGTCAGTAAGGCGTGCGCCGGATTGCCGGTGATGGTGCACATCGTCGATGGCAGGGACAGTGGGCTGCCGGAGCGGGCCTACGACCGAGTGCTGGTAGACGCACCATGCACCGGCCTCGGGGCACTGCGACGCCGCCCGGAGGCGCGCTGGCGACGACAGGCCGACGACCTCGCCGGTCTGATCCGGCTGCAGCGAGAACTGCTGATCGCGGCGTTTCGGCTGGTCCGCCCAGGGGGCGTGGTGGCCTACGTGACCTGCTCGCCGCACCTGGATGAGACAGTGGGCGTGGTCGCGGACGTGGTACGGCGCACGGGTGCCGCGCAGCTCGACGCCAGGCCGCAGTTTCCTGGCGTCCCCCGGCTCGGCGACGGGCCGTATGTCCAGCTGTGGCCACACCGTCACGGCACCGACGCGATGTTCTGCGCTCTGTTGCGTCGCTAGATCTCGTTCTTGTCCGCCGTCACAAGGTAGTAGTCGATAAGTCTGCGGTGGTATGCCTTCAGCCAGTTGCGGCTCCAGCGGTCTTTGAACTCGGTCTGCGCTATCCAGGCGTCAAAGCCGGGCCAGACATACTCACCGATGCTTTCTACCTGCACGTCAACAAAGCCTGCCGCGAGAAGGTCATCCCGAAAGGAATCGATCGCCGCGACGACGTCGATGCCGCTACCGATAGTCTCGATCAGACGCCGCAGGTCGGTGGCGGCGGTCGGGTGAGTCATGAAGAATGTTGCGACGGCGAGCCGTCCGCCAGATTTGAGTACTCGATGGGACTCCGATGCGAACACGGCCAAATCTTCGAAGTGTTGAGCGGCTTCCACTGAGTAACATTTGTCGAACGTCTCCGCTGGGTAAGGCAGCTTCAGCGCGGAGCCTTGCTGGAGTACCAAGCGGTCAGGCTGGCGTGCGATCAACTCGGAATTGACCCTGGTGGCTCGCTCGAGCTGATCGTGGGAGAGATCGAGCCCGTAAACTCCACTTGGATTGAATTCTCGAAGCGCGAGTACCGTCCCTACGGCTATGCCGCATCCCACTTCCAGTGCCACGTCGGTCGAAGCGATCTCCAAGCGGCGAAGTACGGTGCGGTAGAGGTTGGCTTGGCTCTCAGTGCGCTCGTCGACACTGATGCGCCCACGGGTGAAGTCCTGCCAATATCCGAAGTTGATGTAGTTGCCTGAGAAGATTGCCATCGAGCTGAGATCGTCCGCACCGTACATGGCGGCTCGCTGCGAAGCACCGCTATCACCTGGCATGATTCGCCTCCTCCATCTCTGTCGGTCCCTGTGGCCGTGAACTCGTCAGCACGGACGTTTGTGCCCGCGGACGAGGTCGGTGACGTCGAGTTGGCGACGTAAAGGGTCCGGTTGGGTTGGCGCGGTCGGCGAGGAGGGCTCCGGCCGGAGCCGACATCGGACTGCGGCAATCCACTCCGTCGGCGCGGCGCGGAAGCCCGGTCGGGGGCATTATCAAGGGTGGTAACGCGGACAGCGGCCGCCGGTGCGGCGGACGAGGAGGCTTAGTATGCCCGAGGGACCGTTCGGTTCTGGGTTTAACCCCCTTGAGGATCTCGTGAGTCGGCTGGTCGGCGGCCTCGAGCAGTCCTTCGGCGGGATAACCAGACCGGGCACGTCGACGCAGCGGCTGGACCGTTACGGCCGCGACCTCACAGCCGCTGCCCGAGCTGGGCGTCTCGATCCAGTCGTCGGGCGCGAGGACGAGGTCGAGCAGGTCCTCGAGGTGTTGTCCCGGCGGACGAAGAACAATCCGGTGCTGATCGGGGATCCTGGCGTCGGCAAGACAGCGATTGTCGACGGGATCGCCCAGCGGATAGCCGACGGTGCGGTCCCGGAGCCGCTGCGCAACCGGCGGTTGATCGTGCTGGACTTGCCCGGGATGTTGGCTGGCACCAAGTACCGGGGTGAGTTCGAGGAACGGCTTACTGCGGTGATCGACGAGGTGACTGGGGCTGGCCGGATGGTGGTGCTGTTTCTTGATGAGCTGCACACCGTGATCGGCGCCGGCGCGGGGGCCGAGGGCGGTGCGATGGACGCCAGCAGCATGCTCAAGCCCGCGCTGGCCCGCGGCGACCTGCAGCTGATCGGCGCCACCACAGTCGATGAGTACCGCCGCCACATCGAGCGGGACTCTGCGCTGGAGCGACGGTTCCAGCCCATCCTGATCGCCGAACCGAGCGTCGAGGACACCGTCGCGATCCTGCGTGGCCTGCGCAAACGCTACGAGTCACACCACCGAGTCCGCATCACCGATGAGGCCGCTGAAGCGGCTGCACGGCTATCTCACCGGTATCTCACCGACCGGTTTCTCCCCGACAAGGCGATCGACCTGATCGACCGGGCCAGCGCTCGGGTCAGGTCGCGAGTCGAGACGCCGCGCGAGGACACCCGGGCGCTCGGGGAGCGCGTCGAGCAGCTCACCCGGGCCAAAGACATCGCGATTGACGCCGAAAATTACGAGCGGGCTGAGGCCCTGACCCGGGAGCTCGACCTGGCTATCGTCGAGCTGGAAACCGCTCACGCTAAGCCGACTCGTACGCCGGAGGTCGGTGCCAACGACGTTGCGGAGATCATCGCACGGAGTACTGGCATCCCGGTCGCCCAGCTCACCGAGGTCGAGCGACACCGGCTGCTGCATCTCGAGGAGCAGCTGCGGCAGCGGGTCGTCGGGCAGGACGAGGCGATCGAGGCAGTCGCGGACGCGGTGCGCGCCAGCCGCGCGGGTCTCAATCACCCGGACCGGCCGGTCGGCTCTTTTTTGTTCCTCGGCCCTACCGGCGTAGGTAAGACGGAGCTGGCCCGGGCGCTGGCGCAGACACTGTTCGGGTCGCAGGAGCGGCTGATCCGCTTCGACATGAGCGAATTCCAGGACAAACACACCGTGTCGCGGCTCATCGGGGCCCCTCCCGGCTATGTCGGCCATGAGGAGGCCGGCCAGCTTACCGACGCCGTCCGTCGCACCCCGTACACCGTGGTGCTGCTGGATGAGATCGAGAAGGCGCACGCCGACGTCTCGAACATCCTGCTGCAAGTCTTCGACGCCGGCCGGCTCACCGACTCCCGGGGCCGGACCGCGAACTTCGCCAACACCGTGATCATCATGACCAGCAACCTCGGCGCGGATCAGCTGCTGGCCGCGACCAGTACCGGGCAATCAGTCGAGGAGGTGCGGGAGCCACTGATGGTCACCGTGCGACGGCACTTCCGGCCGGAGTTCCTCAACCGGATCGACGAGATCGTCCTGTTCCGTGGCCTCGATCGGCCGGGGCTTCGCACGATCACCCAGCTCCTCCTGGAGCAGACCCGGCAGCGGCTGCGAGCCCAGAACATCACTCTGCGCCTCGATGACCACGCCATCGACTGGATAGTCGATCGTGGTTACCAGCCGGAATACGGGGCGCGACCACTGCGCCGGGCCATCGGGAGAGAACTGGACAAAAAACTGTCCCGCATGCTGCTCACCGAGGACCTCAAACCAGGCCAGGAGGTCCATGGCACCGTCGCCGGGGACCTGCTGGAACTCACCGTTGCCGAGCCGCAACCGCCGTTGAGCTGACTGCGCGATACCGTGCACCTTGTGCCACCTCAGCCGATGATCGCGCCGTCTATCTTATCCGCCGATTTCGCCCGGCTGGCCGACGAGGCCAACGCGGTAACGGGCGCCGACTGGCTGCACGTCGACGTGATGGACGGGCACTTCGTGCCCAACCTCACCCTGGGTCTTCCCATCGTGCAGAGCCTGATGAAATACACCGACATCCCGATGGACTGTCACCTCATGATCGAGAATCCGGATCGGTGGGCTATCAGTTACGCCGAAGCGGGTTGTTACAACGTCACCGTGCACGCCGAGGCCGCCCAGGACCCGATCAAGCTGGCGAAGGACCTCCGCGCGGCCGGGGCCAAGGCCGGCCTGTCAGTCAAACCCAAGACCCCGCTGGAACCTTGGGTGGAGGTGCTGCGGCACTACGACACCCTGCTGGTGATGAGCGTGGAGCCCGGCTTTGGTGGTCAGTCGTTCATCTACGAGGTGCTGGACAAGGTGCGCACCGCCCGGCGATTGGTGGACACCGGCCACCTCACTGTCCTGGTGGAGATTGACGGAGGAATCAACACCGACACCATCGAGGCCGCCGCGGAGGCCGGGGTGGACTGTTTCGTTGCCGGCTCTGCGGTGTACGGGGCCGAGGACCCAGTGCGGGCGATCGAGTCGCTGCGGGCCCAGGCCCGGGCCTGCGGCGGCCGGTGAGCCGTGTTCACCGGCATCGTCGAGGAACTCGGCGAGCTCGTCAACCGGGACAAACGGCCCGACGCAGCGCGATTTGCCGTACGGGGTCCGCTGACCAGCTCAGATGCTCGACCCGGTGACTCGATCGCGGTCAACGGCGTCTGCCTGACCGTCGTAGACGTCGACGGCGAGGTGTTCACCGCCGACGTGATCGGCGAGACGCTGCGCCGCTCCAGCCTTGGTCCGGCTGCGATCGGAGACCGGCTGAACCTGGAGCGGGCCGCGAAGCTGGGCCACCGGCTCGGCGGGCACCTGGTGCAGGGCCACGTCGATGGCACCGGAACGCTGCTGTCGCGCACCGCGCCCCAGAGTGGAGCCCCGTGGGAGCTGATTCGGATCGGGATGCCCCCGGAGTTGGCCCGCTACGTGGTGGAGAAGGGATCCATCACCGTGGACGGGATATCGCTCACCGTGATCGAAGTGGGCGCCGACCAGTTCTCCGTAGGTCTTATCCCGACCACCCAGCAGCTGACCACCCTGGGCCTGCGGCGCCCCGGCGACGTGATGAATCTCGAAGTCGACGTGATCGCCAAATATGTCGAGCGGTTAGCCCGGGATTATTATCCCGGATGCGACCAGCCGTGCTGAAGGCAAGTGGTTGATCGATCACGAAGGGTGCGGCGTTGTTTGATCTTGGGGAAGAGATAGCGCGTGTCTGGGCGGGCGCCGGTGACGAAAAAGCCATGATCGAATCGTTTCGAAAAAGCGTGTTGTTGGTGCCGCACTTGAGGGATGGTTATGTTGTGGCGGGTGATTGTGGCGATGTGCGGTGGTTGTACGGGTTCACCACGCCGGCTGAGTTGGCCGCCTGGGTAGTGGCCCGCGGTGGCGACGGTGATGTAGAGCACGGGTATGTGACGGTGCGGGGCAGTCGAAAGGCTGTGGCGGTGTCATGCGCGCTGCACCGGCCGGACTATGGGTAGGTCAACCGGAGCACGGTTTCCGCTGTGGCGCGCAGGCCTGCACGATCACCCATGGCCATCCTAGCGGCTACCTGTCCGGCGGCACGCTGGCCGTCATCGTCCATCAACTCCTCGACGGTACCGCCCTGCCTGCCGCAATCGAGACAGCGCGCACCGAACTAGCCTGCTGGGAAGGTCACGAAGAGCAACTCTGCGCCCTGGACGCCGCAGTCGCGCTCGCCGGACAGGGCAGACCCACCCCAGAAAAGATCGCCGAACACCTCGGCGGAGGCTGGGTCGGTGAGGAAGCGCTCGCCGTCGCCGTGTGCGCCGCACTCACCGCCCGCGACCTCGTCGACGGTCTCCGGCTCGCGGTCAACCACTCCGGAGACAGCGACTCCACTGGACTCCATCGCCGGCAACATCCTCGGCACTCTCCATGGCGTCCACGCCATCCCGACGCCCTGGCTTGAGCAGCTCGAACTCCACGACACCAATCACCACACTCGCTCAGGACGCCATCGCTGAGTTCGGGCCGAACCCACCCACCCACACCACATGGTCGACCCGCTATGCCGGAAACTGACCACATGACCTGGGCGTCGATTGGTCCCGGTTGGCTTGCCCACATGTTGTCCCCGGTAGCGGCGAGGCTGGGACATGATGTTTGGGGGATGATGCGGGGGAGGAGGACGCGATGACCCAGAGCGCCTTTGCCGGCATTGATCGGGCGATCGCCGAGGTGGCGGCCGGGCGCCCGGTGATCGTGGTGGACGACGAGGAACGGGAGAACGAGGGCGATCTGATCTTCGCCGCGGCCCGGGCCACTCCTGAGCTGCTGGCGTTCACGGTCCGGTACACCTCGGGGTACGTCTGTGTCGCACTGACCGGGGAGGATTGCGACCGGTTGGATCTGCCACCGATGTTCCATACCAACCAGGACAAGCGGGGCACCGCCTACACCGTGACGGTGGACGCCCGCGAGGGCGTGACGACCGGGATCTCGGCGGCGGACCGGGCGCACACCATCCGGCTGCTGGCCGACCCGGACTCCAAGTCGGTCGACTTCGCCCGACCGGGTCACGTCGTACCGCTGCGGGCCAAGGAGGGTGGCGTGCTGCGCCGCCCCGGGCACACCGAGGCCTCCGTGGACCTGGCCCGGCTGGCGGGGCTGCCGCCGGCCGGCGTGCTCTGCGAGATCGTCTCCGCCAAGGACGACGGCGAGATGGCCCGTCGCGACGAGTTGGAGGTCTTCGCCGCTGAGCACGACCTAGCGCTGATCACCATCGCGGATCTGATCGCCTACCGGCGGCGCTTCGAAAAGCAGGTGGAGCGAGTCGCCGAAGCCCGAATCCCGACCGTGCACGGGGAGTTCAGGGCGATCGGGTTCGACTCGCTGCTCGACGGCGTAGAACACATCGCGCTGGTCGCCGGGGAGATCGGGGACGGGGCTGACGTGCTGGTCCGGGTGCACTCGGAATGCCTGACCGGCGACGTGCTGGGCTCGCTGCGCTGCGACTGCGGGCCTCAGTTGGACGCCGCGCTGGCCGCCGTTGCCGCCGAAGGCCGCGGGGTGGTGCTCTACGTGCGAGGTCACGAGGGCCGCGGTATCGGGCTGATGCACAAGCTGCAGGCATACCAGCTACAAGACGCCGGCGCTGACACCGTCGACGCGAACCTTGCCCTGGGCATGCCGGCCGACTCCCGCGATTACGGCACTGGGGCGCAGATCCTGGTGGACCTGGGAGTGCGCTCGATGCGGTTGCTCACCAACAACCCGGCAAAGCGGGCCGGCCTGGAGGGCTACGGCCTGACCATCACTGGGAGGGTCCCGTTGCCCATCCGGCCCAACCCGGAAAATCTACGTTACCTGCGCACCAAACGTGACCGGATGGGCCACGACCTCGACGGCCTGGACCCCACCGGAGCGTTGCTTCCATGAGCGGCACCGGGCAGCCCGCTCTGGAAGTACCGCGCTGCGAGGACCTGCGGTTGGGCATCGCCGCCACTCGCTGGCATGAACGCATCACCACCGCGTTGCTGGACCGGGCCAGCGCAGCCGCTGCCGAGGCAGGGATCGCGGACCCGACGGTGGTGCGGGTACCGGGTGCGGTCGAGCTTCCCGTGGTGTGCCAGGAACTGGCCCGTCAATACGACGCCGTCCTCGCGCTCGGCGTGGTGATCCGCGGCGGCACCCCGCATTTCGAGTACGTCTGCGACGCAGTCACCGCGGGACTCACCAGAGTGGCGTTGGACGAGAGGACCGCGATCGGCAACGGCGTACTTACCTGCGATACCGAGGAACAGGCCCTGGACCGCTGCGGGCTGCCCTCCTCCGCGGAGGACAAGGGGTTCCAAGCCTGCGTTGCCGCTCTGCAGACGGCCCTAGTGCTGCGCGAACTGCGTCGGACTCGGCGGGACGCGCCATGACCACCACAGTGTTCGAGGCCCGGCCCCGCAAGGCCCGCCGTGTCGCGGTGGCCGCGGCGGTGCTGTTGGTCGCGGTTTTTACCGTCGTTGGAGCGCTGCTCCGGCGGACATCTACCGGCGTCTATTTCAGGCTCTCCGACCAGGTGGCCATGGTGGTGCTGGGATTGTTTCTCGCCGGAGCGGCGTTGCTGTTCGCGCGGCCCCGGGTGCGCGCCAGCGCCGACGGCGTGGAGGTGCGCAATCTGATCGCGACCCGCATGGTGCCGTGGGAGCTGGTGCTCCGGGTCTCTTTCCCCGACGGCGCACCCTGGGCCCGCATCGAGCTCCCCGATGACGAATACATCGCCGTAATGGCAATCCAGTCCGCCGATGGCCGAAAGGCAGTACAGGACATCCGCGCTCTGCGCGAGGTCCACGCCCAGCACACCGCGCCACGAGATACTCCGAGCCAGGGTCTGTAATTCACTCGGACTCCACCGGCATCACATGCGGACTGATCGATCCGGTCGTTGCATGATCACTGTTTGTGTGGCACCAGCGACATGGCGTGTCGTCGTTTGGCACACAAACCGTGATCATGCCTCGCCTCGCGTCTTACCGTGCGTACTAGGTCCTCATCTGGGCTTACGTGCCGGCGGTGGGATTCGAACCCACACTGGCGGACTCCTAAGGCCCGTGCCTCTGCCGTTGGGCTACGCCGGCTTGTGGTGACGAGGGGACAGGATACGGCGTCAGATGCCGAGGTCTTTGCGCAGCTTGGCGACGTGGCCGGTGGCGCGGACGTTGTACAGCGCCTTGTCGATGCGGCCCTGCGGGTCGATCACGAAGGTAGATCGGATGACGCCGGTGACGGTCTTGCCGTACAGCTGCTTCTCGCCGTAGGCGCCGTAGGCGGTGAGTACTGCACGGTCCACGTCGGACAGCAGCGGGAAGGTGAGGCCTTGCGCGTCGCGGAACTTCGCCAGCTTCGCCGGCGGATCGGGGGAGACGCCGAGCACGGCGAACCCGGCGGTGTCCAGCTCGGTGAGGTTGTCACGGAAGTCACAGGCCTGCTTGGTGCAGCCGGGGGTGCTCGCCGCCGGATAGAAGTAGACCAGCACGGATCGGCCGCGGTAGTCCGACAGTGAGACGGGCTTGCTGTCGGCGTCGGGCAGGGTGAAGTCAGGCGCGGCGTCGCCGGGCGATAGCCGGAGGTTGTCGGTCACAGGGTCGGACGGTACCGCCCAGCAGATGGGGTGGCGTGGCCACGTGGGCACACCGGTGGCTACGGTGTGCCCGACGCTCACCCCGCGAGGAGGACCCTATGGCCCGCGACGCCGACACCATCGAACGCGACATCGAGAAGGCCCGCGATGCGCTGGCCGCAACGCTGCAGGAGATCGGTACCAGAGCTGATCCCACCCGCCTGATCGACGCCGGCAAGGAGCAGGTGGAAGCCACCCTGGGCAATCCGACGGTGCGCTACTCGCTGATGGGCCTCGCTGCGCTCATCGTGCTGGCGGTGCTGCGCAAACTCTTCCGCTGATCCCCAGGGCGACGACAGCGAAGGACTCGCCGCCCAGCTGCGCAGTGTCCGGGGTTGTGGTGGCGTCCCCGGACGCGAGCAGGACCTCAGTGGGCGGCCCGTCCAGCGCAACGGTGGCGGGCTGTGCGCCCACATTGACCACCACCCGCAGTGCACCACGGTGCAGTACCAGCGTGCGGGCATCGGAGTCCACGTCAACGACCAAGCTATCCAGCCGGGGGTCGGACAGTTCGGGTCGGCACTGTCGTAGCGCGATCAACTCCCGGTAGATGCGCAGCACGGTGGCGTGTGGCTCGGAACCGGGCTCGGACCAGTCCAGCTGGGAGCGCCGAAAGGTCTGCTCGTCGTTCGGGTCGGGAACATCAGTCTCGTCCCACCCGTGTTCGGCGAACTCGGCGTACCGACCTCGGCGGACGGCTTCGCGCAGCTCCGCGTCGGGCATGAAGGAGAAGAACTGGAACGGGGTAGCCGCGCCCCACTCCTCGCCCATGAAGATCATCGGCGTGTACGGGGAGCACAGCACCAGCGCCGCGCCGCAGGCGAGCAGGCCAGGGGACACGGTGGTCGAGATCCGGTCGCCGGTGGCGCGGTTTCCCACCTGGTCGTGGTTCTGCAGGTAGGTGACGAACCTCCAGCCGGGCAGCTGCGCGGTGTCCACCGGACGGCCGTGGGTGTGTTGCCGGAAACTTGACCAACGTCTATCGTGGAAGAACGCCCCGCGAAGGGTGCGGGCTAGGTCGGGCAGTGCGCCGAAGTCGGCGTAGTAGCCCTGCCGTTCGCCAGTCAGAGTGGCGTGTAGGCAGTGGTGGATGTCGTCGTCCCACTGTGCGGTTAATCCGTAGCCCCCCGCGACCCGCGGCGTGATCAGCCGCGGGTTGTTGAGGTCCGATTCGGCGATCAGCGACAGTGGCCGCCGCAGATATGCGGCGAGGGCGTCCACCTCAGTGGTCAGCTCCTCCAGCAGGTGGATGGCCCGGGTGTCGCGCAGCGCGTGCACGGCGTCTAACCGCAACCCGTCGAGGTGGTAGTCGGCCAACCACTCCAGTGCGTTGTCGATGACGTAGCGGCGCACCTCGTCGGAGTGTGGGCCGTCGAGATTGAGCGTGGGACCCCAGATGTTGCTGCCGGCGAAGTACGGGCCGAAACGGTCCAGGTATGCGCCGGACGGGCCGAGGTGGTTGTGCACGACGTCGAGCACCACGCCCAGCCCACGGCCATGGCAGCTGTCCACGAAACGCTTGAACGCGTCGGGCCCGCCGTAATTCTCGGTAACGGCGTACCAGCCGACTCCGTCATAGCCCCAGTTCCAGGATCCGTCGACGGCGTTGACCGGCATCACCTCGACCAGGTCGACGCCCAGCCCGGCCAGGTAGTCGAGACGCTCGATCGCGGAGTCGAACGTCCCGTTCGGGGTGAACGTCCCGATGTGCAGCTCGTAGAGCACGCTGCCCGCCAGCGCCCGGCCGGTCCAGCGCCCATCGGTCCATTCGAACGCGCTGTGGTCATAGATCCGCGACGGCGCGTGGACGCCGTTGGGCTGCCAGCGGGATCGAGGGTCGGGTAGCGGCGTGTTCTCCTCATCGAACTGGAACGCGTAGTCGCTGCCTGATCCCGCGTCGTCGACCTGACCGCACCACCAGCCGCCGGCCGTCTGGGTCATCTCGTGTTCGGCGCCGTTCACCACGACCCGTACCCGCTGCCGCAGGGGAGCCCACACCGTGAAGTCCATGAGCACTGATCTTGTCAGGGTTGTGCGGCATTGTCTGGCCATGACCACAGCGGCCGGTTTGTGCTAGTCGATGAGGCATCAAGGCGCCAGGCGCTAGTCCGCCAGCAGCAGAGCGACGGGGTAGCGGGCGAGCAGGCCGGCCAGCGCAACCTCGCTGGACGCCGAGAAGCCGGTGAACACGTCGGTCCAGGAGCCCTCGGGCAGGGGCAGCGCGGTCTCGCCCCAGCCGCCGCGGGCGGTGAGCCCGACGGGTAGCCGGGTAGCGACCGCGACGACACCTCTGCGGGCGAACGCGACGGCGTGTGACGCGGTGGCACCGGTGGCGCGGAGCGGGGTGTAGCCGGTGAATCGTTCGGGATGGTCACGGCGCGCGCGCAGAACCCGGGACACTATGAGCAGCTTGGCCGCGCCCGAGTCGTCCACGTCGGGCAGCCAGCCGCGGTCGATCCGCGCCAGCAGGTTGGCGCGGGCGGTGAAGTCCACCGGCCGGCGGTTGTCCGGATCCACCAACGACAGGTCCCACAGCTCGCCGCCCTGGTAGGTGTCCGGCACACCGGGCATCGCCAGTTGCACCAACACCGCGGATAGCGAGTTCGACCGACCGGGTGCGATGATCCGGCCCGCCACGGTGGCCACTGCTGAGCGCAACCCCCAGTCGTCCAGCGCAGTGTCAGCGACGGCATGCATGGCGGCCTCGAACTGCTCATCCGGGTCAGTCCAGCTGGTGCGTGTCCGCGCCTCCCGCATTGCCTTCTCCAGGTAGGCGTGTAGCCGGTCCGGCGGCAGCGGCCATGCCCCGACCAGGGTCTGCCAGAGGAGGTGCCCCATCGCCGGGTCGGGCACCGGGGCACCTGCCGCCTCGGACAATTGGGTGAGTCCGCGAACCGCGCCGGCCCACCAGTCCGGCAGCTCGGCGAGCACTGCCAGCCGGGCCCGTACGTCGGCGGAACGCTTTGTGTCGTGGGTGGACAGTGTGGTCATCCCCTGCGGCGCGAGCTCCTCCCGATGCGCCAAAGCGACGTGGAAGGCGTCGAGGTCGAGCCCGAAACGGCCCGGATCTCCGCCTACCTCATTGAGCGTGATGAATCGAGTCCAGCGGTAGTAGGCGGTGTCCTCGACCCCTTTGGCCATCACCGCGCCGGAGGTCTGCTGGAACCGAACAGCGAGCTCGTCGCTCGGATCCCGCAGCCGCGGTGACAGCGCCGCCAGCGTCAGCACCAGATCGGTACGGTGCTGACGGGCAGCTGTAAGCGCCTGATCCAGATGCTTGACCCCACAGCCGGGCAGGTACGAGCGGTACACCGGGAAGCACGCCAGTACCTCGGCCAGCGCATCGGGTACATCGATGAGGTCAGGGGCCAGGGCGGCTAGGCGATGCAGCTCCGAGCCGAGCATGCCGGTGGCCACGTCGAGCTTGCAATCGTGTACGAGCTGCGACCAGTCGGTCTGGACCCCGGTCAGTTCGGTATCCAGGGCGGTCAGCGTCGCTTCTCCGGCGGGGTCGACCAGTACTCCGTCGACCTCGGCGAGCGCGTCGTAGCCGGTAGTGCCGGCCACCGGCCACGACGCGGGCAGCTCCTCGCCCGGTTCGAGGATCTTCTCCACCACGATCCAGGCGTCGGGAGCGTGCTCCCGGAGCCGGTGCAGGTAGCCGGCGGGATCGGTCAGGCCGTCCGGATGGTCGACGCGCAGGCCGCCGACCTCGCCTTCAGCGACCCAGCGCAATACCTCGCCGTGAGTGGCGTCGAACACCTCCGGATCCTCCACCCGCACTGCTGCGAGGTCGCTGACCGCGAAGAACCGGCGGTAGCCCACGTCCGCCCGCCAGGAGACCAGCCGGTAATGCTGCACCGCGTGCACTTGCTGCGGACTGCCGGCGGCCGTGTCCGGGGCCAGCGGGAAAGCATGCTCGTGGTAGCGGAGCACATCACCATCCAGGCGCAAGTCGGCGAGCGCATCAGCGGAATCCGCCAGGATGGGCAGACGCAGCGGCCAGCCGGTGATGTCGAACCACCGAGCGAAGCGCGACGACGACCCGTACCGCAGCACATCCCACCAGGCGGGGTTGGCCTGCGGGTCAGCTACGCCGAGGT
The DNA here is from genome assembly GCA_023252195.1 of Pseudonocardiales bacterium. Lineage (GTDB taxonomy): Bacteria > Actinomycetota > Actinomycetes > Mycobacteriales > Pseudonocardiaceae. Next base: position 179,770 of record JAHEXI010000006.1, on the reverse strand, counting down.
GATTGGGCACGATATCCACCACCAGCGCCAACCCGTGCTCGCGAGCGGCTGCTACCAATGCGCGCCGGCCGGATTCGCCGCCGATCACATCAGATGTCCGGCGTGGGTCGGCCACGTCATACCCGTGTGCTGATTCCGGCATCGCGGTCAGTAGCGGTGAGGCGTAGACCGAGCCCACGCCCAGCGACGCAAGGTAGGGAACCACCGCAACGGCATCGGCGAAGGTCAGGCAGCAGCCGAACTGCAACCGATACGTCGAGGTTGGAGTCGCCATGGGGTTGAGTGTGGTGGCGTCACGCGGGACGCACTAGTTGATCAGTTTCCGCTCGGCCAGGCGGGTGGCGTCGGTGATGAGGCGCATCGGCCTGGTTACCGGGCGACTGCAGCGTCGAGGGCTGCCCGCATCTGGGCGGTTGGGGCGGGGTAACCGGTCATCAGCTCGCACTGGGCAACGGCTTGGTGCAGCAGTACCGCGAGACCGCTGACGGTCGAGCAGCCCGCGGTGATCGCGGACGCGGCCAGCGGGGTGGGCCACGGCGTATAGACGACGTCGAGCACCACGGGCCTGCTCACCCACTGCTGACGACTCAGCGCGTCGGCAGCGCCCGGCGGTAGGGTGGAGATGACGACGTCAGCCTCGGGAATGGCGCCATCGAGCAAGTCGCCGGAGATGGCCGGCGTGACACCGAGCCGATCGGCTGCCGCGCGGAGATCCGTCGTTGCGGCCGAGTTCCGCACCAGCACGGTCGGCGCGGTCTCCCCCAGCTCGCGCAGCGCGGCAAGCGCCGCTTGGGCGGTGCCGCCGGCTCCCAGCACCACCGCGGCGCTGACTCGGTCGACGCCCGCTTCGCGTAGCGCGGCGAGAATACCCGCTACATCGGTGTTCTCAGCCCGACGCGGCGCACCTGGCTGTCCCAATATCAGGGTGTTCGCTGCGCCGACGGCGTGGGCCAGTGCGGATACCTCATCGGCCACCGTCAACGCCACCCGTTTCAGTGGCATCGTCAGAGACAGCCCGGCCCACTCCGAACCGAGCCGCTCAACGAAGGCGGGCAGCGCCGCCTCGTCGCACTCCACCGCGTCGTAGCACCACCCGGTCAGGCCCAGCGCGGTGTAGGCAGCACGGTGCAGCGTCGGCGACAGCGAATGACTAATGGGTGAGCCCAGCACCGCCGCCCGCCGCTTGGTCGGCGCGCTCATCGTCCGTCAGCTACCACAACTCGATCTTCCTGCGCTGTACATCTGCCGTTCACCACGGAGCCAGTATTAAGGAAAGTGCCAACGGCGTGTGCCCGCGGCCTTGCACTAGGCGTTTCCACTCTGTTATTGAGATCTCAGAGGGTAGGTCCGGATCTGCGGTCGGTAGCTGTTACGGCTGCATGGTTGTCCGACACCCGTAGGAGGGTTCCGGATGGAACGTTCGAGCTGGGCGTCGGACGACGTGGACATAGAGCATGCCAGCCCGGCCCGAGTCTACGACTACTACCTCGGCGGCTCACACAATTTCGCCGTGGACCGGCAGATGGCGCGTCAGGCCATTGAGCTGTGGCCGGAGCTGCCCTTGATCATGCAGGCCAATCGGGCGTTCCTGCGTCGCTCGGTGCGCTACCTTGTCAGCCAGGGCATTACCCAATTTCTGGACATCGGATCGGGGATCCCCACCGAGGGCAATGTGCATGAGGTCGCCCAGACTGCCGCACCCGAGGCTCGAGTGGTCTACGTCGACGTCGACCCGGTGGCTGCCGCTCACAGTCGAGCCATCCTGGCCGGAAATCAGTACGCGGACGTCGTCCAGGCTGACCTGCGCGACGTGACGGCGATCTTCGATAACCCACGGGCCAGGCGGCTGCTCGATCCGACCCAGCCGATCGGCGTGCTCATGGTGGCGATGCTGCATTTCGTACCGGATGAGGCTGGTCCGGCGAGCATCGTTGGTCAGTACCGCAAGATGATGCCGCTGGGAAGTCATCTCGTTCTATCGCACGCCACTCACGAAGGCCGCCCCGATCAGGCCGGCTCGCACACCGACCTCTACCGGCGTGCTGGCGCACCGTTGACGATGCGCTCGCGACTCCAGGTCGAAACGTTGTTTGACGGGTTCGACCTGGTGGCCCCAGGAGTGGTGTTCCTGCCGCTGTGGCGGCCGGACTCGCCGGCCGACGTTGATGACCATCCCGAGCGGTTCACCGGCTTCGCCGCGGTAGGCCGACGCGGATGAATCACGCGGATTGCGAGGTCTTCGCCCAGCGTTGGACCGAGGCGATCGTCGGCACGAGCTACGTGGCGATGGGACGCCATATGCTGGCCAGGCACTTGCTTGAGCTCACACACCAGTTGGTCGAGGGTTTCCTGGCGGCCGAGTTCGACCCGTCGGTGGGGCGCGACGTCGGCGTCGCCATGGTCGAAAAGCATTTCACCGGCACTGAGACCCTCAAAGAGACCCTTGCGCTGATCGCCGAATGGTTGCCCGGTCTGTCGACTCCCGCTCCGCCAGGAGCCGATGTGGCCGGCCGGGTTGCTCAGCTTGTGGGCAGCCTGGCCGCTGGGTACGCCAGTGCGTTGCGCGAACGCAGCCTCGATGAGCAGGACGCAATCTATCGCGCCGGTTTGCGCGCGCGCCGGCAGGCTGAACAGGCGCTGGCGGCCAGCGAGGCGAAGTTCCGGGCGATGTTCACCGAGGCGAAGCTGGGCATCGGCATCGGTGACCTGGAAGGCAACATCACCGACGCTAATCCTGCACTGCAGGAGATGTTCGGCTACACCCGTGAGGAGTTCACGCGGCTCAACGTCAGCTCGATGGTCCACCCAGAAGACGCCGCCAGCGTGTGGGAAGTGTACGGGGAGCTGATTCGCGGTGAACGTGACCACTTCCGCATGGAGAAGCGCTTCAACCGTCGCGACGGCGGTGAGATCTGGACTGACCTGACGGTGTCACTGGTCCGCGACGAGGGCGGCGCGCCCACTTACCAGGTGGCGCTGCTGGAGGACGTGTCCGAACGGCGTCGCCTGCAGGCGAAATTGCAGTACCAAGCTTACCACGACCCACTGACAGCGCTGGCCAACCGGCAGATGGTCACCGAACGGCTGGATCAGGTATTCGCTGGGCCGGTGAGCCAACGCCGGGTTGGACTTTGCTTCCTGGATCTTGATGGGTTCAAGGTGGTCAACGACAGCCTCGGTCATGACGTCGGCGATCAGTTGCTGAAAACTGTCGCGTCCCGGCTGACCCGTTGCTGCGGTCCCGGGCAGCTGGTAGCCCGGATGGGCGGGGACGAATTCCTGATCATCGTTGAGGACACCGGTGGCGAAGCGGACATGGCCGTACTGGCCGATAGAATCCTGTCCGCCTTGGCTGCGCCAGTCCGAGTCGGCGGCCACGCGTTGACCGTGCGAACGAGCATCGGCGTCGTCGAGCGGCCGGTGGCCGACACCAACCCGGCCGACCTCATTCAGGCCGCTGACATCACCATGTACCAGGCGAAAGCTGGCGGTAAAGGTCGCTACGCGATGTTCGACCAGCATCGCAACGCTAGCGAGGTCGCCGATTTCACGCTGTCCGCAACGATGGTGGCCGCGGTGGCGCGGGGCGAGTTCTACGTTGTGTACCAGCCACTGGTCGATCTGGGGCAAGGCACGCTACGGGCGGTCGAGGCGTTGGTGCGCTGGCGACACCCGACTCTCGGCGTGCTCGGACCCGAACGTTTCATTCGCCTCGCCGAGGAATCTGGATCGATCGTGCAGCTCGGGCATTGGGTCCTGGCCCGGGCGTGTGAGCAGGCCAAAGCCTGGCGCGACGCGTTCGGTGATGCGGCTCCGTTGGTCAGCGTCAACCTCGCGCCTCGGCAGCTGCACGAGCCGAGCCTGGTGGCCGACGTCACACAGGTCCTCGCCGACAATGGGCTCGACCCGTCCAGGCTTCAGCTAGAGCTCACCGAGCAGTCACTGCTGGGCGACGACGCGGGTCCGCTCACGATGCTGACGAAGCTGTACGGCATGGGAGTACGTATCGCCCTTGACGACTTCGGCGACGGTTATTGGAATCTTCCGGATCTGCGCCGGTTACCACTGCGTGAGCTCAAGCTGGCCGGCTCCTTCGCTGCGGGGCTGCAATCCCCCTGCAATGGGGTGGACCAGCGGATCGTGCGGGCACTGGTCGACCTGGCACACGCACTGGACCTGACCGTTACTGCAGAGGGTGTCGAGACCCTCGCGCAGTGTGAGCGTTTCCAGGCGGCGGGGTGCGACACGGGTCAGGGGGCATGGTTCGGCCTACCGGGCGCTGCTGAGCAAATTGATGCTTTACTCCGGGGCGCCCACCCGCTGTGCCATCGGGAAGCACTCTGACTGTGGCGCTGTTCGCTCACCGCGCGGCTGACTAATCCTCGTTCCCGCTCTGCTACCCGGCGCACGTGATGGGCGCGACCCGCGCTGAGCGCAACCGAACCCTCGCACAGGCGTCTGGTTCATAGCAGGCCGATCAGGCGCGCGCGGCATATGGTTGCATAGCGTTGACGGTTGTTCGCGCTACGTGTTCACTCACACAGTGCGTCCTGACGCGCCAAACAAGGGGAGGGTTCATGAGTCGACGGGGTTTGCTGACCGGTCTGCTGGTCAGCGGGCTGATCGCGGGAGGCACGCTGGCTGCCATGCCGGCGAGTGCGGAACCGGCGCTTGTCCCGCTGTCGCCGTCGCTGGTCGGGCAGCTGCTCTCGGCTTCCTCCGGCCGAATGCCGGTGATGGTGCATGGCGCGACGCTCGCGGACGCTGAGCGGGCAGTCGCTACCACCGGAATGCACCGGGTCACCGCGTTTCGCAAAATCGGCGTGGTGGTCGCGCAGGCGTCCAAGCCACAGATCGAAGCGGCTCGCACCCAGCCCGGCGTGACTTACCTCGAGGGCGACCAGCCCATCGCGGTGCACGCCGCACCCTCAGCCCCCCCGCAGGTCACTACCCGCTCCACTTCGTTGGTGGCGACCCGTGGCCTGGAGGCCCGGCAGACGCTGTCCGGGGCGAACGGTGCCGCGTTGGACGGCAGCGGCATCAGCATCGCGGTGATCGACTCCGGAATCGATCCCACGCATCCCGCGTTCGCTGGCGGCAAGGTCGTACGCGAGCTGAAGAGCGTGTGCCTCGATGAGTCCAACACCGACACCAGCTGCATCAAGGACGTGCCACTCGGTGTCGACACCGACACGCTGTCTCTCGGCGGCCACGGTACCCACGTGGCCAGCATCGCCGCGGGCCGCAACGTCACGCTCAGCGACGGCACCACGGTGTCCGGTGCAGCACCCGGCGCTGACATCGTGTCGTTATCCACCGGCGCGGCCGTGGTGATCATCAGTGCGGATTCATCTTTGAACTGGGTACTGGAGCACCACGCAAAACCGTGCGGGGATGCCGTGCCGGCCTCGAAATGCCCGCCGATCAGAGTGGTCAACAACTCTTATGGCCCGCAGGGCGGGGGCAAGTTCGATGCGAATTCCGCGACCGTCAAACTGCAACGCCAGCTCGTCAAGGAAGGCGTTGTGATGGTGTGGGCCGCGGGCAATGACGGTGGCGATGGCTCGAAGAGCCTCACTAATCCGCCGGCCCAGGATCCGACCGGCGGTATCATCTCGGTGGCCTCCTACAATGACCAAGGCAACGGAACCCGCAACGGTCCGGTGTCCACTTTCTCCTCGCGCGGCGTGAAGAGCGACCCCTCGACCTGGCCGGACATCTCCGCACCGGGGCAGAACATCCTCGGTGCCTGCCGCGTCTATCTGCCGATCTGTTCCACTGGCCTCAAGCCGCAGAACGGCCCCGGAATTCTCGACGTGGGTAGTTACAACGTGCTCAGCGGTACATCGATGGCGTCACCGCAAATCGTCGGAATTGTAGCATTGCTGTTCCAGGCCGATCCCACAGCGACCCCCGCCGAAATCGAGGAAGTGCTGAAGTCGACGGCATTGCGTTACTCGAACGGTGCGCCTTACCAGCAGGTAGGCGGGTACCAAACATCCTTCGACAAGGGTACCGGGTTGGTCGATGCGCTGGCCGCTGCAAAAGCACTGGGGGCCCGCGAACACTGATCTCTCACCAGGCATGCCGACCGGGGTGCGCCCAAGTATTTTCTAGTGCGACACACACCGGACCGCTGGCGCACCAGCGGCCACCAGGGCACAATGAGTAGCGGTGCCTTCAGTTGATCTCGAGGACGTAGGGGAAGACGCTCCTCGTCGATCAGCGGAGGTACCACATGAGCACCAGTGGCACGATCTATGTCCACTCGTCGCCGTCTGCGGTATGTCCGCACGTCGAGTGGTCGATAGCGGGCGTCCTGCAGATCAGGGCGGACCTACAGTGGACCGCGCAGGCCGCGGCTCCAGGACAGCTGCGCGCTGAATGTGAGTGGTCTGGCGATCCGGGCACCGCCGCCGCGGTCGCCAATGCGCTGCGGGCATGGCCGATGCTGCGCTTTGAGGTCACCGAGGAACCCAGTCCCGGGGTGGATGGAGAACGGTTCTGTTTCGTACCCGGGCTCGGATTGTGGAGAGCCAGCACCAGCGCCAACGGTGACATCGTGGTCGGCGAGGATCAATTACGGGCCCTGGCCGGCACCGCTCGGGACGCGGAGTCCTTCGCCCACCAGCTTGGTCAGCTCCTCGGGGCAGCCTGGGATGACGCGCTGGAACCGTTCCGCCGCGCGGCTGATGGCGCCCCGGTGACCTGGCTGCATCGCGTGGGCTGATCGGGAGGGTCTCGACCAATAGGTTCCACTTGCGCGTACGCCGGGCGAGAACCGCGAAAAGGTTCCATTTGACGGTTCTGGCGCCGGGCTTGGAGCGGCGTAGTGTGGCCCGGTGGCGCAGCACGTGGCCCGGCGCGGGTGGACCCTTCTGCTGGTAGTGCTCGCGGTCTTGGCTGGCGCCGTGGGTACTGGGGTGGTATTGCGACCTCAGACGTCCGTCGCAGGTGCGGGTCGGCTCGCCTCGATCGGGGATCCTTCAGCCGGAGCCATCGGCAGCAAGACACCGCCGAAAGGACCCGAGCCTGGGCCGGCCACCGTCGTGTTCGCCGAGGATGCCGCAGTGCATCCGGATGCAGACCAGATTCGGAAGGTGTTGCAGAGGTACTTCGACGCCATCAACGCAGGCGACTACGCGCTGTGGCGTAGCGCGGTCATTCCGCAGCTGGCGCGTGATATCGGGGAAAGCGCATGGCACGGGCAGTACCGGTCCACGCTGGACGGGACCATCGTGGTGCACCGGCTCGAGCCCCGACCCGGTGGTGGGCTGGTCGCGCTGACATCCTTCACCAGCCTGCAGAACCCCGCCGATGCACCACCCGACCTGGCGGTGCGGTGCCTGCGTTGGTGGGTGTCCTACCCCCTGATCGGCGAAGGCGACCAGCTACGGATGGGTCCGACCGGGCCGAGCGACAACTTGCGGGCAGCCTGCTGAGCGTGCTGTGCCGCTACAGCGGAATGTTGCCGTGCGCGCCGCGGCCGGCAGGTGCCGCGGCCAGTGCTTCGGCCAGTCGTCGCCGGGTCTGCGCAGGCTTGATCACCTCGTCCACCACTCCGATCGCCACGGCGCGGTCCACCCCACCGGCGATCTGCTCGTGGTGCTCAGCAAGTTTGGCGTACAACGCCTCCCGCTCCTCCTCCGCCGCAGCGGCCAATGCCTTGCGGTGCAGGATGCCCACCGCGGCCTTAGCACCCATCACTGCCATCTCGGCATCGGGCCAGGCGAAGACCTTGGTGGCACCCAGCGACCGGGAGTTCATGGCGATATAGGCGCCGCCGAAGGCCTTACGAGTTACCAGAGTGACCCGGGGCACGGCCGCTTCGGCGAAGGCGTGCACCAGCTTGGCACCACGGCGCACTACGCCGTCCCATTCCTGGCCGACGCCGGGCAGGTACCCGGGCACGTCAACCATGACGAGCATGGGCACTCCGAATGCGTCGCACATCCGGACGAACCGCGATGCTTTGTCCGCCGACGCCGAGTCCAGACAACCCCCGAGCCGCAGCGGATTATTCGCGATCACTCCGATGGTTCGCCCGGCGAACCTGCCCAATCCCACCACGATGTTGGGTGCCCATTTGGGTTGCATCTCAGCGAACCCACTAGCAGAACCGGGCTGGTCGGGATCGTCAAGCACGGCGTGCAGCAATGGGTGAACGTCGTAGGCGCGTTGGCGCTGCGTTGGCAAGTATTCCGAGAGGTCGGCGTCCTCGCCCAGAGAGTGCAGATCAAACATCCCCGGGCGGGCGAACAGGCCGGCGACGTGACGGGCCCGGAGCAACGCGTCGGGCTCGGACTCGGCGACCATGTGCGCCACGCCGGATTTCTTGCCGTGCGCGCTGGGGCCACCCAACGCCTCCATGTCGATCTGCTCGCCGGTGACGCTGCGGACCACGTCCGGACCGGTGACGAATACCCGGCCCTCCGGCGCCATGATCACGACGTCGGTGAGCGCGGGGCCGTAAGCGGCTCCGCCCGCGGCGGCACCGAGCACCACGGAGATCTGGGGCACCCGCCCGGACGCGCGGACCATGGCGGCGAACACTTGACCGACAGCGTCGAGAGCTTCCACACCCTCGGCCAACCGGGCCCCCCCGGAGTGCCACAACCCGATCACCGGTGCGCGCTCCCGGATCGCGGTGTCGATGGCCTCGACGATGTGCCGGCAGCCCTCCGACCCCATCGCTCCGCCCATCCTTGTCGCGTCGGTGCAGTACGCGATCACCTTGGCTCCGTCGATGCGGCCGCGGGCAGCGAAGGCTCCGCTGGTGTCGCGAGGGCGCAGGGCCACCAGCGTGTCAGGGTCGAGCAGGCACGTCAGGCGCAGTTCCGGGTCGCGCGGATCAGCTGCCCTGCCGTTGCTGGGCCGGTCATCTGCGGCCTGGACACCGTTGCATGGCTGGGCATCTGTGCGGGCACGATGAGCCAGAGCTGTCATCCGTGGTCTCCTCAAGAGCGAGTGTCTTACCCGCGGCCGATCAAGCCGAGGTGAAGACGAGCGCGACGTTGTGCCCGCCGAATCCGAACGAGTCGTTGACGGCGGCGTGCAACTCCACCTCGCGCGCCGAGCCGGTCACGACGTCGAGCTGTACCCTCGGATCGAGGTCCTCCAGGTTCAGCGTCGGAGGCACGACACCGTCTCGCATCGCCAGTACGCAAGCCAGGCTTTCGACCGCGCCAGCGGCTCCGAGCAGGTGGCCTAAGGCTCCCTTGGGTGCGGTGACCACCGCGTGGTCGCCGATGGCTGTCCGGATCGCGGCCGCCTCAGCGACGTCGCCGACCGGAGTGGCGGTGGCGTGCGCATTAACGTGCCCGATGTCAGATTTAGCCAGGCCTGCAGTGCGCAGCGCGGTCGAGATCGCCCGGCCGGCTCCGATGCCTTCCGGCTCGGGCGCGGTGATGTGGTGGCCATCGGAGCTGGTGCCTACCCCAGCCAACCGACCGTGCCGCGCGGCGCCCCGAGCCGCCGCGAACCCCGCCCGCTCGAGCACCATCACCCCGGCGCCCTCGCCGAGCACGAACCCGTCCCGGGCGATATCGAACGGGCGAGAGGCTCGTTCGGGCTCGTCATTGCGGGTGCTCATGGCTCGCATCTGAGCGAACCCGGCCAGCGTGATGGGGATGATGCACGCCTCGGCCCCTCCGGCCACCACCACGTCGACCTCCCCGGCTCGCAGCATTCGCCACGCGATGGCCAGCGCCTCCGCACCGGAGGCACACGCGGCGACTGGGGCGTGCACGCCACCGCGAGCGCCCAGGTCCAGACCGACGTGCGCGGCCGGCCCGTTGGGCATCAGCATGGGGATGGTCAGTGGTGAGACCTTGCGCATACCCGCGTTCTCAAGCAGGTCATCCTGTCCGAGCAAGGTCAACGCGCCGCCGATGCCGGTGCCGATCACCACGGCCAGCCGCTCCGGCTCCACCTCCGGTGTGCCGGCGTGCCGCCAGGCTTCTCGCGCAGCGATCACCGCCACCTGCTCGCAACGGTCCCAACGGCGGGCCTGCACCCGCGGGAGCGAGTCGGCCGGATCGACCGCAAGCTTCGCGGCGATCCGCACGGGTAGATCGAAGCGCTCAACCCAGTCTTCGGTTAAAGCGACGACGCCGCTCTTGCCAGCGCGCAGGGCATCCCAGGTCGATGCGACATCCCCGCCGAGCGGGGTGGTCGCCCCGAGCCCAGTGATGACAACCTCGGTCATCATTCGGCGCCTCCGCCCACATCAATCCACAGCAGTCGAGTCCGCGCGGATGAGTACGTCGACCTCACGTGGTCTTGGCGACGTAGTCCACCGCGTCACCCACGGTCTTGAGGTTGGCCAGCACGTCATCTGGCACCTTGACGCCGAACCGGTCCTCGACCTGCACGGCGATTTCCACCATGGACAGCGAGTCGATGTCCAGCTCGTCCACGAAGGACTTCTCCGGGGTGATCTCGCTGGTCTCGACGCCCGCCACCTCGTTCACGATCTCGGCGAGGCCACGGAGGATCTCCTCGTTCGTCACTTGCATATGTCCCTTCTGTCGATCACCGGTGATCGGGGCCGTTGGCCCCGTACTGCGACGTATCCTCCTGCTGCGGAGCACGACTTCGGCCGGCACCCTGCGCCAGGGTCGTTCACGGTAGAACCACCGCCTGACCCGCATACGACAGCCCAGCGCCGAATCCGACCAGCAGCGCGAGATCCCCCGAACGGACACGCCCTTCGGCACGCATGTGGTCCAGCGCGAGTGGGATCGACGCCGAAGACGTGTTGCCCGAGTGGACGATATCGTCGGCCACCACCATGTCCTCGCGGGCTCCGGCGGCCCGCATCCGCTTGGCGATAGCTTCAACGATGCGCAGGTTGGCCTGATGCGGCACCAGCACGTCGACGTCCGCCGGACTGACTCCGGCCAACTCCAGTGCCCGTAGCGCCACCGGCGCGATTTGGGTGATCGCCCATCGGTACACCTCCTGGCCCTCTTGGCGGATGAAGCAATTGCGGTCGGCTACGACGATGGTCTCCACCAGATCCCCGGCGCTGCCCGCGGCAATCGGGCCGATCCCAGGCCGCTCGCCGTGGTCAGCCGGGCCGACCACCGCGGCGCCCGCGCCGTCGGCGAAGATGATGCAGGTGGAGCGATCCATGGGATCCACCCAATCGGACAGCTTCTCCGCACCGATCACCAGTACGTGCCGCGCGGAGCCGGCGCGGATCATGTCCGATGCGGTTCCCAGCCCGTAACAGAAGCCAGCGCAGGCGGCGTTGATGTCGAAGGCGGGGGCCGCCCGTACCCCGATCCGGTCTGCGGTCTGCGCGGCGGCGTTGGGAATGTAGCTGGGCATCGTGCAGGTTGCGACCAGGACCGCGTCGATATCGCCGGGGGTCAGGCCGGCGTCGGCGAGCGCCTTGGAGCCCGCGTCGACTGCCATGTCCACGACTGACTGGTCGTGGCGGGCGATGCGCCGTTCGACGATGCCCACCCGGGCTCGAATCCATTCGTTGTTGGTATCGACCCCGCGTGCGGCGATGTCGGCATTGGTCACAATCTGTTCAGGCTGCCTGCTGCCCAAGCCGAGGATGCGCGCACCAGCGGTCGGGCTGAGCTGCTGGAGGGGGGGTCTCACACCAATGTTCCTGATAGGTCGGCTCCTGAGTACACGGTTGCGCAGCGGGTTGTCCCTAACTGATCACGGATGAATCCGGCGGCCTTGTCGAGGTCCTCGGGAGTCTTCAGCGCCAGGGTGACGGTGCCCTTCATAGCTCGTTTCACCAAGCCGGACAGTGTGCCGGCGGGCGGGAGCTCGACCGTTGCGGTGACGGCCAAGGCGCCCAGTGTCGCCATACAGGAATCCCAGCGAACCGGTCTGGTCACCTGCGTGACGAGCCGGTGCAGCATCTCGGTGCCATCGTCGACCACCTCACCGTCGGCGTTGGACAGCAACGGGCGCGCTGGGTTCTTGGCGGTGAGGTGGGTGGCGTACTGGGTCAGCGCGTGCTCGGCCGGTGCCATGAAGCGGGTGTGGAACGCCCCGGCGACAGGCAGCGGCAGCACCCGCGTTCGGGCCGGCTTGTGTGCCGCCAGCGTTGCCAGTGCGTCGAGGGAGCCGGCGACGACGATCTGGCCGGCGCCGTTGTAGTTGGCCGCCTCCAACCCGAGCTCGGCCAGCACCGCCATGACGTCATCGGGATCGCCCCCAAGTACGGCGGACATCCCAGTCGGCGCGAGCGCGCAGGCCCGGGCCATTTCATGGCCCCGGACGGCCGCGAGGGCGACCGCATCGTCAGCGGTGAGCACCCGTGCCACCGCTGCCGCGGCGAGTTCACCGACTGAGTGCCCGGTGATCGGCGCATCGGTTGGCAGCTCCACCCGACGCGTCAACTCCTCGGCGACCAGCAGCGACAGTGCCACCACCAGCGGCTGAGTCACCGCGGTGTCCTTGATCTCCTCGGTGGCCGCGGTGGTTCCCAGCCGTAGCAGATCCAACCCGATGATGTCTGACCACGCCGCGATCCGCCGCTGCGCACCCCGCAGCGCCAGCCACGGCGCCAGCATGCCAGGGGACTGGGCACCCTGTCCGGGTGCGAGCAGCGCAATCATTCCGTCTACTGAACACCCTGCCTGGCGACGGCCGTGATGCTGTCGTTCACGAAGTCCACCGATACATTCTTGTCGACTTCCTACAAAGCTCTGTCACCACAAGCCGCGGGAACGGGCCAGCCGACCGACCGCCATGCCCACTCGCAGCACCAGCCCGTCTCGCGGGTCACCGGGTACTCGCCCGGTGATGTCGGCGATCCGGCGCAACCGGTAGCGAACCGTGTTGGGGTGCACGAACAACTGCCGGGCGCAAGCCTCCAGTACTCCGCCAGCGTCGAAGAAAGCGTCGAGCGTCTCGACCAATCCACCGCTGGCCGAGGCCAGCGGGCGCATCACCTGGTCTACCAGCAGCCGCTCCGCCTCCGGGTCTCCGGCCAGTGCGCGCTCGGGAAGCAACTCCGCTGCTGGCACCGGGCGCGGTGCTGTGGGCCAGGCCGCCACGGCACGCAGCCCGGACAAGGCGTCGGCGGCGCTGCGATGTGCCTCGGCAAGCGACGGAACCGTCGGCCCGACGACTACCGGACCGGGACCGAAGGCCTCGATCATCCATTGTGGGTTTTCCGGGGGGTCGGGGCGGCCGCTGACGACCAACACGAGGCGAGACCCCTGTACCCCGACGAGCATTCCGCGGCCGGTACGAATGGCGCTACCGCGAATGTCGGCGAGCAGCTCTGGCGGCTCCTCCGGCGGTGGATTGCCCACCAGCACCGTCGCCGGAGCCGCAGGCTCCAAACCCAGCGCCGCCGCGCGGGACAGCAACGACTCCTCGGCATCCCCGCGCATGATGCCGTCCACCACCAGCGCTTCCAGCCGAGCGTCCCAGGCGCCTCGGGCCTCGGCGGCGCCGGCGTAGGTGCTGGCCGCGGCGAAGGCGACCTCTCGGCTGTAGCGCAACGAGGCCTCGGTGAGCACGGTGCGTTCGGCGTCGTCGGCGGCGAGTTCGGGCAGTTGCTGCTCGAACACCAGGGCAGCGACCCTGACCAGCTCGACGGTTTGGCGCAGGCTGACCCAGTGGGTCAGATCTCGTGGGGCGGTGCGAAACGCGTCGATCGTAAGCTTGATCGAGTGCTGCGGATCTTTGAGCCACTCGACGAAGTTCGCCACGCTGGCTTGGGTGACCAGCAGTACCCCGGCTCGCTGGTCGGCCGATAGCCTGCGGAACCAGGGAAAGCGCTGCTCCATCTCGGCCACACTGGCCGTGGCGAGTCCACCGGAGGCCCGTGCCAGGCTCCGCAGCGTGCTGGCGGACAGCGGGTGAGGGCCCGCCTCGATGGTCATGGCGTCAGCATCGCACGGCAGCTGCAATGGCTTTGCGCGATAGTGTTTGTCACAAGTGTGGAGACGGTCGTGGGGATTGTCGTGGAGATACAGTCGAGGAGAGATGATGGTCAGCTCGCCACCTAAGCTCATACCCCAGGTCGATGTGCGCCGGGCGGTGGACCGCAAGCACACCGAGCTCGAATGGCTGAGTTCGCGGCACAGCTTTTCCTTCGGGCGCCACTTCGACCCGGCCAACATTCACTTCGGTCTGCTGCTGGTGAGCAACGATGATGTCGTGAAGCCTGGGATGGGTTTCGAGACTCACCCGCACCGCGATATGGAGATCGTCACCTGGGTGCTGGAGGGTTCCCTGGTTCACGAGGACTCGAAGGGCAACCTCGGAGTGATCTACCCCGGACTGGCTCAGCGGATGAGCGCCGGCACCGGGATCAAGCACTCCGAGAAGAACGACTCGTGGCGGCTGGACGGCGAGCCGCACGATCAGGACGTGCACTTCGTCCAGATGTGGCTGCCCGCCGATACCCGCTCTACTGCGCCCAGCTACCAGCAGCTGGACATCAATGCCGAGTTGGGTCCGGTGGATGCGGGATCGGGCGAGTTGGTGGTGGTGGCGTCCGGGATGGACGCCCACCGCGACCGCAGCGCGATCTTCATCGGGCATCAGCACGCGGCGCTGCACGCGGCCCGGCTACAGCCCGGTGCAAGCGTCGACGTGCCGGCTGCAGCGTTCGTGCACCTGTACGTCGCCCGCGGCGCGGTAGATCTGGAGGACACCGGCCCCCTAGACACCGGCGACGCGGCACGCCTGACCGCCGCCGGTGGCCAGCGGATCACCCCAGCCTCCGACGGCGCCGAGATCCTGGTCTGGGAAATGGCGGCGCGGCTCACCACGCCTGCCACGTGAGTGGGAAACAGTGTTATAGCACTTAATGGCACTCACGAGGGCCGGCGGCCTGCGGGTCGTCGATGCGGTACTGCCGGGCCGCCTGGACGACGACGGACTGGTCGACCGTGCCACGGCGGGCCAGCGCAGCCAGCGCGGCTACGGTGATCGATTCGGCGTCGATGAGGAAGTGTCGTCGCGCCGCCGGGCGAGTGTCGGAGAAGCCGAAGCCGTCGGTGCCCAACGTGACGAAGTCGGTGGGTACCCAGGGACGGATGAGATCGGGCACCGCGCGCATCCAATCCGACACCGCGACCAGCGGACCCGCGGCATCTTTTAAGGCTCGAGTAACGTGCGGCACCCGGGGCTCCGCCTCCGGATGCAGCAGGTTGTGCCGGTCGACCTCGACGGCTTCGCGGCGCAGCTCCGTCCACGACGTCGCCGACCACACGTCGGCGGCCACGCCCCAGTCCTGGGCCAGCATCTGCTGGGCTCGCAACGTCCAGGGCAGCGCTACTCCAGAAGCGGCGAGCTGCACCGCAGGCTTATCCGGGCCTGGTGCCGCTGCGTATCGGTACAGACCGCGCAGCAGGGCCTCGACGTCGAGGTCCGGGGGCTCCGCCGGCTGCCGGTAGGGCTCGTTGTAGATGGTGAGGTAGTAGAAGACGTTCGGATCGCGCGCATCGTCGTCGCCGTACATCCGCCGCAGCCCATCGCGGACGATATGTGCGATCTCATAGCCCCACGCCGGGTCGTAGGCCACCACGGCGGGGTTGGACGCGGCGAGCAGCACGGAATGCCCATCGTTGTGCTGCAAACCCTCGCCGACTAGCGTGGTGCGTCCGGCGGTCGCGCCGAGCAGGAACCCGCGGGCCATTTGGTCGCCGGCCGCCCACAGGCCGTCTCCGGTGCGCTGGAAGCCGAACATCGAGTAGAAGACGTAGACCGGGATCAGCGGCTCGTTGTGCGTGGCGTAGGAAGTGCCTGCCGCGGTGAACGACGCAGTGGAGCCGGCCTCGTTGATTCCCTCATGCAGGATTTGGCCCTGCTCACTTTCCCGGTAGGCCAGCATGAGCTCGGCGTCCACCGAGGTGTAGAGCTGTCCGTGCGGGTTGTAGATCTTCTGCGTGGGGAACATCGAGTCCATCCCGAATGTGCGCGCCTCGTCCGGGATGATCGGCACGAACCGCGGTCCGATCTCGGGATCCTTAATCAGTTCCCGGAGCTGCCGGACAAACGCCATCGTGGTGGCGACCTCCTGCTTACCCGACCCGCGGCGCAGGACCTCGTAGACTTTGTCGCCGGGCAGTACCAGAGTTTTGGTCTTGGTCCGTCGGTCCGGGAGAAAGCCGCCCAGTGCGCGGCGGCGTTCGCACATGTACTGGATCTCCGGCGCGTCCGGCCCCGGGTGGTAGTACGGCGGCAGCGTGGGATTCTCCTCGAGCTGCGCGTCGGTGATGGGAATGCGCTGGGCGTCGCGGACGTGCTTGAGGTCCTCCAGGGTGAGCTTCTTCATCTGATGGGTGGCGTTGCGGCCCTCGAAATGCCGGCCCAGGCCGTAGCCCTTGATGGTCTTGGCCAGAATCACCGTTGGTTGGCCGTGGTGCTGGGTGGCGGCTTGGTAGGCGGCGTAGACCTTGCGGTAGTCGTGTCCACCGCGCTTGAGGTTCCAGATGTCGGCATCAGAGAGGTTTTTGACCAGTTCTTTGGTGCGCGGGTCACGCCCGAAGAAGTGGTCCCGAACGTAGCCGCCGTCGTTTGCCTTGTAGGTCTGGTAATCGCCGTCGGGCGTGACGTTCATCAGGTTCACCAGCGCGCCCTGCCGGTCGGCGAACAGCAAGGCGTCCCACTCGCGGCCCCAGATCACCTTGATGACATTCCAGCCGGCGCCGCGGAAAAACGACTCCAACTCCTGAATGATCTTGCCGTTTCCCCGGACCGGACCGTCGAGACGCTGCAAGTTGCAGTTCACCACGAAGGTGAGGTTGTCCAGCCCCTCGGTGGCCGCGACCTGGATCTGCCCACGGGACTCCGGCTCGTCCATCTCGCCGTCGCCGAGGAAGCCCCACACGTGCTGGTCGGAGGTGTCTTTGATGCCGCGGGCTTGTAGATAGCGATTGAGTCGAGCCTGGAAGATCGCGTTGATCGCGCCGAGCCCCATCGAGACGGTGGGGAACTCCCAGAAGTCCGGCATCAGTCGCGGGTGCGGGTAGGACGGCAGGCCGCCACCTGGGCCGGCGTGGGAGAACTCCTGACGGAACCCGTCGAGTTGGTCGGTGGACAGTCGGCCTTCCAGGAACGCTCGGGCGTAGATACCGGGCGACGCGTGGCCCTGAATATAGACCTGGTCCCCGCCACCGGGGTGGTCCTTGCCCCGGAAGAAGTGGTTGAAGCCCACCTCGTAGAGCGCGGCCGACGAGGCGTAGGTGGAGATGTGACCGCCGACGCCGACGCCGGGGCGCTGCGCCCGATGCACCATCATCGCCGCGTTCCACCGGATCCAGGCGCGGTAGCGCCGCTCGGTGTCCTCGTCACCCGGGAACCACGGCTCGTTCTCGGTGGGGATGGTGTTGACGTAGTCCGTGCTGGTCAATGAGGGCACACCGACGCCGGTCTCGCGGGCCCGTTCGAGCAGCCGCAACATCAGGTACCGTGCCCGCTGCTTGCCCCCGGACAGCACCGCGGAGTCGAAGGCTTCCAACCACTCTGCGGTCTCTTCTGAGTCGATGTCCGGCAGGTGGGCTGCCACCCCGTCCCGGATCACCCGCACGCGAGCCGGCGTGCGGTCATTTTTCATGGCCAAGGGGTCTCCTCGCCTCAATCTCTCGTAGTATGCCCGCCATCGTGCCCCATACAGACCCATGCGCGTAGGCCGCGCGATCGATGTCACTGCTACCCACGAGTAATCTGGCGGGCAAATTCGGTTCGCCGATCTGGCCTCAGACGGGCCCAGATCGGCGTGTCCCGCTGCTGGCAGTTGCGCTTTAGGTGGACCGCAGTGTTCGCTTGGACGCCATCGAGTAAAAGATCGCCGGGCGCAGGTTGCCGGGCTTGACGTTGTGGAGGGGTGAACACCGTGGTCGCCGCTGCGGCGGGAGACACCGGCAAACTCGGCGTTGCCGAGAGGCTCGGGATTGAAAGTGACATGGTCGTGCAGGAGCTCGGCTGGGATGAGGACGTCGACGACGACGTGCGTGCCGCGATCGAGGAGGTGATTGGTGGTGACCTGCTCGATGAGGACTCCGACGAGGTCGTCGATGTGGTGCTGCTGTGGTGGCGCGACCAGGACGGCGATCTAGTGGATACCCTCGTCGACGCCCGAACGCCGTTGGCGGATAACGGCGTGATCTGGGTGCTCACGCCCAAGACCGGGCGGAACGGTCATGTCGAGCCTTCAGATCTCGCTGAGGCGGCTCCCACAGTGGGTTTGGCGCAGACGTCGAACCTCAGCGTCAGTGAGGACTGGACAGCCACCAGGTTGGCCACCCCCAAAGCGGCCAAGGCCAAACGCTGAGCCGGTGAGCCGATGCCGGGACCTCGCGCCATCCGGCGCGAGGGAAAGGATGAGTCGAGGAGGGCTTTCGCACGATGTCACTGCAGGTCGGGGATCAGGCGCCGGATTTCACCCTGAATGATCAGAACAATCAGAAGCGGACGCTGTCGGAGTTCCGCAGTGACAACGTGCTCGTGGTGTTCTACCCGCTCGCCTTCAGCGGTATCTGCACCGGTGAGCTCGACCAGCTCCGCGATGATCTGGCGGAGTTCAACGATGTGCAGGTGCTGGCCGTGTCGGTGGACTCCGTCTACACGCTCAAGGCGTGGTCGAACCAGCAGGGCTACGACTTTCCCCTGTTGGCCGACTTCTGGCCACACGGCAAGGTTGCACAGGACTACGGGGTGTTCAACGACCATGCCGGCATCGCCAACCGAGGTACCTTCCTGGTGGACACCGACGGCGTGATCCGCTTCGCCGAGATGAAGCAGCCTGGTGAGGCTCGTGACCAAACAATCTGGAAGCACGCCTTGGCTGCGTTGCCTGCCTAAGACAGTGCCTCCCGGGTCTTCTTCCGGGCGGCGACGGGCGCATAGCTCAGTGGGAGAGCACTCGCCTTACAAGCGAGCGGTCGCAGGTTCAAATCCTGCTGCGCCCACCCTCACCGCAGCGCGTCCCTCTGCGGGAGTCCGCGGGCAGCCGACCCACCGCCTGTCGGGTGCTCCCCACTGTTCTAGAAACAACTCCCGTTGACGGATGGCCATCGGCGTTCTAACATCAGCGGACCATGGCGATACAAGGAAGGGTGGCGACGAGGGAGACTGCGGTGAACGAGCAGGTCGTGGCGGGTGTCGACGGTTCCCCGTCCAGCTTCACCGCGCGGCGGTGAGCCCCGAGCACGTCGGGCGTAACGGCGCCTAGGTCCGCAATCCGCTGCTGGATGCCGGTATTTGCGAAGGCTGGGGAACCGGCGGTCATCGGCGCGGTGTCGGCTGATCCCGCGCCGGGGCGAATACCGCAGTGTCGAGTGGGAGGGTATAGACATGACGTTTGTTGCGGAAGACAGATCGGGATCAACGTCGAGAGCAGGTCCACCAGAACTCCCGGGGACAACTTTCGATGATCGTCGGCAGCATGCACGTGGTCCGGTTTCAAGGCAGACGAACGCACGGAAGGCCGCACCGGCGTGGATTGGGTACCCCTGGTCAGAAGCTGTTCGGGGCGTGCCGATCACCGTGCGACCCGTCCAGCCCCGCAACGCCCGTTGACCTGCTAAGAAAGGATTTCCGGTCATGGACTTTCCACACGAGCTGGTGCGCCGCATCGAACGTTTCGCACCCCTGGACAAGGTCGCCGACCCGCTGGCCGGCTTGGTCGGCAAGGTCGTGGCGCCTCGCCGGATACGTAACCTGTTAAGCGGGACGAAGCTGGGACATCCCGCTCACCCCATGCTGACCGATCTGCCGATCGGCGCTTGGAGCATGTCTACGTTGTTGGACACCGTCGGTGGAGTCAGCGCGGAACGTGCGGCGGACCTCCTTGTCGGTGCCGGCATCCTCAGCGCGATCCCCACCGCCATGACCGGCCTCAACGACTGGTCGGACACCATTGGCGGGGAAAGACGCATCGGGACGGTGCACGCCGGGGCGAACGTGGCCGCGCTGGGCCTGTATCTGGCATCACTGATTGCGCGTCGCGGCGGCCGTCGCGGCCGCGGCAAATTACTCGGACTTGCCGGACTCGGAGTGCTCATGGCGGGTGGATACCTTGGCGGTCACCTGTCGTACGCCAAGGCGGTCAACGTCAACCACACCATGTTTGAATATCGCCCGCCGGAGTGGACCCCGGTGCTCGCCGACGCGGAGCTCGGCGAAGGCGAACATCGCAAGGTCTCCGCCGATGGGGCCTCGGTCCTGCTGGTTCGCGACAAGGGGCAGCTGTACGCGCTGGCCAACACCTGCAGCCACGCTGGCGGCCCACTGGACGAAGGCGAGTTCGTCGACGGCTGCGTCGTTTGTCCGTGGCACGCCAGCACCTTCCGGCTCACCGACGGCAGCATTGTGCGCGGCCCAGCCTCGATACCTCAGCCTGCCTACCAAACGCGGGTCAGCGACGGAAAAATCGAGGTTCGGTCGCTGGGGTGAGCAGCTCGCTGAACCCGCCGCACCGTCCCCCATCACCCGGAGCTAGGTCAATGGACAGACTCATTCGGCTTCGCCGAGGTATCCATATTCATCCCAAGGGGCTTGCGCGAACGGCGACTCTTGTCGGCTGGTAAGCCCATGGGGGAGGTGATGGCGCCCTGCGCCGACGCCGGGCAAACGCCACGGTCCCCGAGCCGGCCAGCCAACGAAGCGGCCACCTCCGGGCCGTGGTCACCCGATATGGGTGTGCCTACACTTGAAAAATTATCGTTCCAATCCCGAACAGGTGGAAAGCCGCAAGATTACTTTAATTTTAGTCGGGACGGTTTGTACCCAGTGGCTTTGCCTGCTTCAGATAAAAGAGTCCTCGTCGTGAGAGACGCAAAAATGGTGCGTCTTATAATGACCGACCCGAGATTTAGCTTAGCCAGATTGGATCCAAGCGAGGACACAGTTACTGGTACTGGATATCAATCATGCAATGGCATGCTACGGCAGGATGTTCCGCATATCAGACGCACTCGGCATGGAATAATATCACATTTCTCCGAGCAGAGTATTGCACCATGGCGCCACGAAGTCGAGGACGTGGCGGACGACTTAATAAGCAAACTGCTAGATGGATGCCAACCACCTGACCTGAATAAAAGGTACTTCGAACCGTTTATTGTCAAAGCGGTTGCGCTGTCTGCGGGTATTACTGAAGACGAAAGCGATAAATTGTATGGCTTTTCTAATAGGGTCTTAGTTCGCGTAGAAAGCGCTGACGACCGCGCCAGGATCTGTGCTGCTTGGAGTGAACTATACGAGTACAGCAGCGAACTTATTGATAGAAAACTTCGTGACCCTGATGACAGGCTACTTTCTAGGATTTTCGCTGAATTTAAGAACACTCGTCTGTGCCATGATGAGATCGTGGCAGCGTCCGGGACTATACTCGCGGGGTTTTATACTCCATTTGGAATTTTAGGTGTATGCGCAGTTGAACTTTTCCGGCACCCTGACGTTGTGAAGGCTTGCCAGAATGAGCCTAGGCTATGGGGACGGACCGTGGAAGAGCTTATGCGTTATAAAGCTCATTTCAACTTCTTTTTACCGCGAGTTGCGACCGAAGATGTCACGCTGGGGGAGGTAGATATTCGTGCCGGACAAGTGGTCCTGCCATCAATACATGCAGCAGCTACCGATCCGAATTCGTTCACACGTCCGAACATATTCAGTATAGACCGAAATCGGACTCGATGTAACATAGT
Organism: Pseudonocardiales bacterium; assembly: GCA_023252195.1. Lineage (GTDB taxonomy): Bacteria > Actinomycetota > Actinomycetes > Mycobacteriales > Pseudonocardiaceae. The sequence continues at coordinate 158,126 of JAHEXI010000006.1, read as the reverse complement.
GTTTGGTGCAGGTCCGCATTTCTGTCCGGGTGCAGCGTTATCCCGCCAGTGGCTGCAGGTTGGCCTCGAACGGCTTTTTATAACTTTGCCGGGTCTACGTTTGACGAAGCCATATAGCGAGCTCCAGTGGCAACCAGGATCAATCTCTATGCCTCATGAAGTGCCAGTTACATGGGATTAGGAACCGAACCGCTTGCCATCTGTCTCCGAGCTCAAGGCGGCTCATCTCACCCGACGGCGACGATGTGGGTCCAGTCGATGGTGGCGTCGTCGCCTACCTGGGTTTCGATGAGTTCGCCGGCGGTGTTGATGTAGGCGACGGCGAATAGTCCGTCGTTGCGGACGAATAAGACGTTTCTCATATCATCTCCAGGTAGGTCGAGACGGGCCGGCCGAGGTCAGGTCCGGGTGAGGGCATGAATCCGAGGCGCCGCGTCCGGCCAGCCTGTGAGCAGCTCGGCGCGACGGCCGAGGCGAAAGGCCGACCACGTGAAGGGAGGCGCCATGGTAGTGCCCGCCAGCGTCCAGTCGCCGAGCGGGCTGGACCCTTGCCACACCGCCGCGGGCACGACGATCTGCGGCCTCGCTCCCGCCACAAGGTCGGGTCCAAGGACGGCTTGTTCGATCTGCCCTCCCGGATGTAGTAGCAGCATCCGCAGCGGCGATCCGGCGTACCAGTGGTAGGCCTCCACGCTGTCTAGCGCGTGCATTGCCGAAAAGTCGGGTGCGAGCAGCATGAAGTAGATCACCGAGCTGTGCGCATCGGCGTGGGTCCGGCGAAAGAGGCCGCCTTCCCCCGGTAGGCGTTCTAATCCAAGCAGTTGCGCGACCCGCTCGCCGTCAGCCCGTTTGCTCACCGTCGGTGTCGTCGATAAGATTAAGTCGGCTGCGACAGCACTGGGTTCCGTGACGCCGAGACCAGGACGCCGATGCACTCGGTCTGGCGGCTTACTCGCTGATCGAGCCGTCCGGCTGGCACGCTTCGTCGGGATGCGTGGACCGCTCCGATCATCCCTGACGCCGGCTGGGCTACCGCCTGCGCCGCCGCCCGCGTCTGCACCATCCACGCGACGGCCGGCGTCGACTCCAGCACCAGGAACGCGGCCAGCACGACCAACTGGGGCATCCCACGTGAGAGACCCAGCGCGCCGAGGACAACGCCCCCAGCTCCGCGCAGGACGTGGCCGGTCGCCCACACCACGCCGGGATTGGACCGGGTCATCCAGCGACCAGCGAGAAGGTACAAGCCCATGCCGACCAGCCCGGACACTGTGAGCATCGCCGAGGTCTGCGTCTCCATCATGGTCATACTGCCGAGCAGCTGGGCGACGACCGGAACGACGAACAGCGACAGCAGCAACGTCCTCCACGGTACTGCGGTGCGCGATCGCCCGCTTGCCGCCACGGGGTTCATTTCGTTTTGGTCGCATTGCCGGATTCGGCCGGCAGCGCATCGACTGGTCGACCACACCAGCACGCCGAGCAACCCAAGTACCAGGCTGCCGACTCGAAACTGGGCATCGAATGACAGCTTTTCTGTCGCCATCACCGCGAGTAGTATACCTCCCGCAATTTTGCCCAAGTCAAGATTGAGCTGCAGCCAGGTCAGCTGTCGCGTCTGGAAGTCCGTGGGTAGATCGCTGGCCAGGATGAACATGGGCGCTGCGACAGCCACCGCGGCCGCGCCGACACCCATCACGGCGATGGCAAGCACAATCGACCACGAGCCGCCGTGGGCCAGTGCCAGCGTCATCAGCCCCATGGCCATCCCGGCCATGCCTAGCACCTGGACCAATCGGTGCGCCCGGCGACGAGCCGCGAGCCGCCCGATCGACGGCCCCAGCAGGGCGAACAGCCCGGCCATCGCCATCGCTACCCACACGTCGGTGGTTGATCCCCCGGCCGCGAGCACGTAAGAAGGCAGCAGCACTGGAAGAAAGCAGTTGAAAGCCACCCCGAGCGCAAGGTTGGACGTCATCCACCATTCGAACGGCTGGGCATCACCATCGACGGTGCTAGCCTGCTCGACCATAGCACCGGACATTACCTTAAGAGGACCTCGAAAGGACTGCGAGTGGGCGCCTTGGCATTGTTGCCAACATTACATCAGCCCACCGATGCTGAGGCCGTCCGATTCGGGCAGCGTTCAGTAACCTATTGGGAGCTGCGTGTTGTGACGGTGGCACTTGCGGGTCAGCTCTCCGATGTTCGACGGGTCGCTATCTGGGCGCAACCGGAGCTTGAGACGTGTGTCGCGATCGTCGCAGCGCTCGCGGCAGGAGTGCCCGCGGTACCCGTCAACCCCAAGCTCGGTTCGCGGGAGCTACAGCACCTCATTTCCGACGCGGTCCCCGATCTCGTGCTGGCCGCCCCGCACGCCATGCTGCCCGAGGCGCTGCGCGCAATACCGCGGCTCAGCGTCGACCTGCAGGCGCAGGGCACGGCGATACCGTCTGAGCCAGATCCCGAATCGCCGGCACTGATCGTCTACACCTCAGGCACCACTGGGCCGCCCAAAGGCGTGGTGCTTCCTCGTCGCGCGATCGCCGCGGACATCGACGCGCTGGCCGAAGCCTGGGCATGGACCGCCCGGGATGTCCTGGTACACGCGCTACCGCTGTCCCACGTGCACGGCCTAGTGCTCGGTGTGCTCGGGCCGCTGCGGCTGGGGGGAGCAGTGCACCATCTGGGCTCCTTTTCGATCGACGGGGTGGTCCGGGAGCTGGGTGGATCCGCGACGATGCTGTTCGGCGTGCCGACGATGTACCACCGGTTGGCCGCAGCCGCTGAACGCGATCCCGAGGTTGCCGCCGCGCTGAGCCGGGCCCGGCTGCTCGTCTCGGGCTCCGCAGCCCTGTCCGTCTCCGACCACCAGCGGATCGCGACGGCCACCGGTCAGCAGGTTGCGCAGCGGTACGGGATGACTGAATCGCTGATCACCTGCGCGGTCCGCGCCGAAGGACCGCGCAAGCCAGGCACTGTCGGGCCGCCATTAGACGGAGTCCGACTTCGCCTGGTCGACGACGAGGGCGACACGCTCGATGTAGCAGACACCGTCGGCGAGATCGAAGTGGCCGGCCCGACGCTGTTCCTGGGCTACCTCAACCGACCCGACGCCACCGCCGAGACAATGCACGACGGCTGGTTTCGCACCGGCGACGTCGCCACCCGCAGCGCGGACGGTCACCTGCGGCTCGTCGGACGCCGCAGCACGGATCTGATCTCCAGCGGCGGATACAAGATCGGCGCGGGGGAGATCGAAGACGCTCTACGCGAGCATCCTGGGGTCGCCGACGCGGCGGTAACCGGTGAGCCGGATCCCGACCTTGGGGAGCGGCTCGTTGCCTGGGTGGTCGCGGCCGGCGATCCGCCGCCCGCCGCGGAGGAACTCGTTGAGCACGTCGCGGGACTGCTCGCGCCCCACAAGCGACCGCGGGTTGTGCACTTTCTGGCTGGGTTACCCCGCAATGACATGGGCAAGGTTCGCAAGGCCGAGCTCCGGCCATCCCTTTAGTCGGCTCCAGTAGGGTGTCCGCTTCGGTCCGGACATCTGGGGGGTCGATCAGTGGGCGCAGCACGGGCGGTCGGATTGCTGCTCGGAGTCGCAGCCGACGCGGCTTTCGGCGATCCGCGCCGCTGCCACCCGGTAGCTGCTTTCGGGCGGCTCGCCGTGACCGCCGAACGCGCCTGCTACGCCGAACACCGGCTGGCTGGACTGGTCTACACCACAGCCCTGGTCGGTGCTGCGTCAGCGGTCGGTGGCCTCGCGGAACGGGCCGGGCGCGGGAGAACTTCGGTGCAGGTGGCTGGCACCGCGCTGGCGACCTGGATGGTGCTGGGTGGCGCCTCGCTGGCCGAGGAAGGCGCTGCGATGGCTCGGGCGTTGGACGCCGGGGACCTCGACGCTGCTCGGAGCCGGCTACCGCACCTGTGCGGTCGCGACCCGGCCAGCGTCGACCTGGCCGCGATGGCCCGGGCCAGCGTGGAGTCGGTCGCCGAGAACACCTCCGACGCCGTCGTCGCCCCGCTGGTCTGGGGCGCGGTGGCTGGAGTACCCGGGCTGCTGGGCTTCCGCGCGGTCAACACCTTGGATGCGATGGTCGGGTACCGCTCGCCGCGCTACCGCCGCTTCGGGTGGGCCGCGGCACGGCTGGATGACCTGGCCAACCTGGTGCCCTCGCGAGTCGCCGCCGCACTGACCACCCTGTGCGCCCCGCTGGTCGGCGGATCGGCCAGCGGAGCTTGGCAAGCCTGGCGACGCGACGCGGCGGCGCATCCCAGCCCCAACGCCGGGCAGGTCGAGGCGGCGTTCGCGGGAGCGCTAGAGATACGGTTGGGAGGACGAACGGTTTACCCGCATGGGGCTGAGCAGCGTCCGATACTGGGCCATGGCCGCACCCCGGATGCCGGGGACCTCACCCGGGGGGTGGAGCTGTCCCGCGTTATCGGGCTCGCGGCTGCCGCACTGTGCGCGACGCTGGCCGCGGTGACTCAGCGGCCGTACCGGTCGGCGAGCTCGGCCATTGGTGGATCGTGTGGATCGTCCTCATCCGGTGACCACTTGTCGTCACGGCGCCCTTCGGTCGCTTCCCGCCAGGCGAAGTAGGCCAGTCCCAGCGGGGCCATCGTGCCGAAAGCGAGCCACTCCAGCGCATAGGGAAAAGATGGGCCCGCGTCCAACTGCGGCAGTGGCAGCGCGGACAGCACCCCGGGGGCACCGTCGACCAACTGAAGGTAGCCCAGTTCCAGTTGTACTCCGGTGGCGGCACTCACCGTGCGGCTACTCGCCGCGTATACCTGCCGATGCCCGTCTTGGTGCACGACTTCGCCGTTCTGCGGGTCCAGCTCGTCGGCTCGTAATCGGCCGGTCACGGTCACCTCGCCGCCCGGCACCGCCGGGTAGTCGGGTATCCGCACCCCCTCTGCCGGGCGGAGATAGCCGCGGTCGACCAGGATGTTCGATCCGTCCGCCAGCCGAAACGGCACCAGCACCTCGTAGGCCGGCTCGCCCTGGACGGTGCGCAGCCGGACCACCATCTCGGCGTCGGGCAGGTAGTAGCCGGTGGCCTGGACTCGGCGCCACTCGGTGTTCTGGGTTGGCGTGGCGTGGGTCGCCAGGACGCTGCGCAACGGTCGTGGCGGGATGCTGAAGGAGCGTTCGATCGCGGTATTGGTATCCGCACGTTGCGCTGCGCGACGAAATTGCCACGGTGCGAGCAAGGTGAACGCCGCCACAGCGAAGCAGATCACCACCGCCGTCAGCGCCAACCAGCCCGGGCGCAACAGGAACCGCCACCGCATATCACCACGGTAGCCGGTACTCATCCACACGCTCATCCCAACGCCGCCCGCGCGGCCGCTACCGCGCTGCTGCCGTAGCCGCCACCGAACAACACCGCGTGCACCAGCAACGGGAACAACTGGTGCAGGGGGACACGCTGTGGCCACCTGGACGCCAGCGGGGCGACGTCGGTGTAGCCGGCGAGCACCCGCTCCAGATGCGGGAAGCCGAACAGCGCGAGCATCGCCAGGTCCGTTTCGCGGTGCCCGCCGTGCGCGGCCGGGTCGAGTAGCCACAACCGCCCGTCGGAGCCAGCGTGGACATTGCCAGCCCACAGATCGCCATGCAGTCTCGCCGGCGGCTCAGCCGGTCCGGCCAGCTCTTCGACCTGCTCGCAGGCGCGGTGCACCACGCGCGCGCCGGCGGCATCCACCGCGCCGCCGTCCACTGCGCTGCGCAGATAAGGCAACACCCGTTGTTCGGCGTACCACTGTGGCCACTGCGGCCCGGTAACGTTGGCCATCGGCGCGGCACCGATCCACGCCTGCTGGGAGCCTCCAGGGGGTGCGGCGCCGAAGGTGGCAGCGCCCGCGGCGTGCAGCGTGGCGAGCTGACGCCCGAGCCGCTCGGCGGCGGCGCCATCCGTTCGGCCAGCCGGGATGTATTCGGTGACCAGCCACTGCTCGTCATGTCCGTGCACCTGCGGCACCGGCGGCCCGTCGGGTACCCGCAGCCAGCGCAGCCCCGCTGCCTCGGCCATCGCCTGCCCCGGTTGCGCCCGCTTGGCCACCACGGTGCGCCCGTCGCCCAGCTCAAGACGCCAGATGGCGCCGTGGGGCTCCGCGGTCCGCACCGGCTGGCCGGTGATCGCGGCGACGGAGTCGGCGGGGGTGCTCACCCGGGCGTCATGACCGCTCACGCACCCACGCCAGCAACCCGGGCATCGCTGCGCGAACCATGCTCAGCACGTCGTCGAAGCCGTGCTCGCCGTAGTACGGGTCGGGCACGTCAAGGGCCTGACCAGCGGCCTTATCGAATGATCGCAGCAGCACAACTCGCTGCGGATCACCGATCAGCCGGCGCAGATCCGCGAGATGCCCGGAGTCCAGCGCGACCAGCAGGTCGGCGGACAGGTGCTGCGCGCCGAGCTTCGCGGCGACATGCTCGCAGGGGTATCCAGCCCGGCGCAGCGCCTCGGCGGTTCGCGGATCGGCAGGATTACCAACGTGCCAGCCACCGATTCCCGCACTGCTCACGCGCACTCGGTCGGCCAGGCCTTCCCGGCCCAATGCGTCGGCGAAGACGATCTCGGCCATTGGCGACCGACAGATGTTCCCGGTGCACACGAAGCACACATGATAACGCCCTGAGTTTCCCACATCGCCTAGTGTGGCCGATTCTCGGAGCTTGGACGTGGCGCTAGCTGTGCTTGGCCACGGTGAGGAGCACCGCGGCAGCTTCCGTGGCCTCGAGCGAGTGCCGGGAATCAGGCATGATCAGAAGATCTCCGGACGAGCCGTGCCAGGACGTGTCGCCCGTCCTCAGAACAACGTGCCCGTGCAGGACGTGGACGGTCGCTTCCCCCGGGTTTTCATGGTCATCGAGTTTCTGACCGGCAGCCAAAGCGATCAGGGTCTGACGCAGCACATGCTCATGTCCGCCGTACACGGTGTGAGCGCTTCGACCACTTGATGCGCTCTGCGCGAGATCGAGTTGTTGACGCACCAGGGCCGTCAACGAGAACTTCTCCATTCAAGTCTCTCCTTCGTAGATTCAGACCCGCTAGATGGATTGTCGATAACCGAAGAACTCGTGGTCCTGGTTGTAGCCGCCATAGCCGCCGCCGAGCTGCGAGTAGTGCGCGACGAATTCCACTCCCTTGATCCACTTGACCTGTTTGAAGCCGAGCTGCGTCTCGTTACGCAACCGGAGCGGGGCACCGTGTCCAAAGGACAGCGGCTGGCCATTCATGTCGTAGGCCAACATTGTCAGGTGGTAGCTCATTTGCTCGATGGGGTGTGCGTCGTAGTAGATGCCCTTGTCCGGGCCGTAGAACGTAGAAGGCCAGGCCGTTGAGCAACCACAGGGTGTCGATGCTCAGATGCCACCAGCGGGCCAGCCCGATCGAGTGCCGAATCCCGGGCAGACCGATCTGCCCCGGCAGGCTGATGGAATCCTGCTTCGCGGTCCACAGTGGGTCGGCGGGAACCGGCTTCTGGATGCGGAACCAGTCCTTGCCCGGAGTGCTGTGCCGGGTCCAGTACAACCGAGGGTGGTCACTGAGGATCTGCACCCCCGACCGGATGATGAAGATCATCAAGAACATGCCTGCGGTACTGCCCCAGCCCAAGTAACGGGATCGACGACGTCCTCGTCCGTGGTCAGCTGCGACCGGAAGCTCTGCACAGTTAGACGCCGGTTACGCGGGCCAGCCGGCGGGTGCTTGGCCAGCGGACGTCGTGCGCCCAGCCGAACTTCTCGAAGATCCAGATCAACCGGGCGGTCATGTCAAGTTGGCCGCGGCGGACGCCGTGCCGGGCGCAGGTCGGGTCGGCATGGTGCAGGTTGTGCCAAGACTCGCCCATGGACAGGATGGCCAGCGGCCAGAAGTTTGTAGAGCGATCGCGCTGGGTGAATGGTCGGTTCCCGATCATGTGACAGATCGAGTTGGTTGACCAGGTAACGTGGTGCAGCGCGCCGACCCGGACGAGTCCGGCCCAGAAGAACGCGGTCAGCCCACCCCACCACGACCAGCTGATGAGACCACCCAGCAGGATCGGCATGGTCAGGCTGAGCGTCGACCATCCGGCGTTCTGCTGGTTCACCCGGCGGATATCAGGATCGGCGAGCAGGTCGGGGGCGAAACGATAGGTATTGGTCTTGTCCTTGTCGAACAGCCAGCCGAGGTGGGCGTGCCAGAAGCCCTTGGCCACCGCTGCAGCGGATGTGCCGAAAAGCCAGGGTGAATGGGGATCGCCCTCCTTGTCTGTGAAGATGTGGTGGCGGCGATGATCGGCGACCCAGGTGATGATCGAGCCTTGGAAGGCCATGCTGCCCGCGACTGCAAGCGCGATCCGCAGGGCGCGGTTGGCCTTGAAGGCCCGGTGGGTGAAGTAGCGGTGGAAGCCGGCGGTCACGCCGAGGCCGCACAGTAGGTAGAAGAACACGGCCAAACCGATGTCGGTCCAGGTCAGGCCCCAACCCCAGGCGAAGGGGACAGCGGCGATCAGGGCAAGCGTCGGCAACACGATGAACAGCGTGACGAGGAGCTGTTCGCTGCCGGGGCGTCGACCGTGCAACATCGGGCGTGGTCCGGCGCGGGTGCCCCGGCTGGTGACCGACTCCTGAACCTCATCATCTGGCTGGTAGGCCAGCGGCGCTGGAGCTGACTGGTTTCTAGGTGCGGGGGTGGATGCCGCGGCGGGGGTGCTCATCGTCATGGTTCCTCAAGTCGTCATCACGATCGGTAGCACCACGGTGGTGCCACCACGTGCCGATCAACACTGAGTGCTCCATGGCGGGGTCTGGGCCATGTCCACTGCGCCGGCTCACGGCCGGTAACAACTGCGTTGGACGTGCCGGTGGGCGAGGTGTGCGCGTCCTACTGCACACTCTAGCCGGGCTTACCGCCGCGGTACTGAGCCCAGTTATCCGCAGCGAGTACGACCTTGCGACTTGACAATCAGGTAGGTTTCTGCAGTCCGCGGAAGTCGGAGTTGCCGCGCGCGGAGGTGCCGTGACGGGCAACTTTCTCGCGAAGTTGCGCCGTGCGGCACATCCGCAGATCACCACAGCGCACCTCCTGCGGGGCGGGTGTGGCGCCGTACGCCGGCGCAGGAGTCCGGGCCCGATAGCGTGCATGTCCACATGGACCAACTGCTGCGGCACCACGGCGATGTCGACGCCGCACCGGGTTTGCTCGACTTCGCTGTGAACGTGCGTGGCGGCCAACCTCCGGTGTGGTTGCGCGAACGGCTGATTGCGGCGTTGGACGGGCTCGGTCGCTACCCCTCCGCTGCGCAGGACGCCGCCTCCCGCGCCGCGGTGGCCGCCCGGCACGACCGCGACCCCGCTGAGGTGCTGGTGCTTGCTGGGGTGGCGGAGGGTTTCGCGCTCTTGCCCGCGCTGGCACCCCGATCAGCGGTGGTCGTGCACCCGTCGTTCACCGAACCAGAGGTGGCGCTGCGCCGGGCGGGCATCACGGTAAGGCGAGTGTTCACCGACACCGCACACCGGTTGCAGCCCCAGCGAATTCCCGTCGCGGCCGATCTGGTGGTGCTCGGCAACCCCACCAACCCGACTTCGGTGCTGCATCCAGCCGAGGTGCTGCGTGCGCTGGCCCGGCCAGGACGGGTGCTCGTAGTAGATGAGGCCTTCGCCGATGCGGTCCCCGGGGAGCTGGAATCGTTGGCAGCCGATCGCCACACTCGCGGCCTGCTGGTATTTCGCAGTCTCACCAAGACCTGGGCACTGCCAGGGCTCCGGGCGGGCTACGCGCTGGGCGCGCCCGATCTACTGGCCCGGCTGGCGGCGCCGCGGCCGCCATGGCCGGTCGGCACGCTGGTGTTGGAGGCGGTGCGGGCCTGCAGCGCCCCAGCTGCGGTCGCCGAAGCCACTGCCGCGGCTGGGCAGGTCGTGCAGAACCGTCAGTGGATGGTCGATCAGCTGGCCGGCTTGCCGGGTCTCACGATCCAGCAGCCGGCCGCGGCACCGTTCCTACTGCTGCACGTGCCTGGAGGTGAGCGGGTCCGCACCGTCTTGGCCGACGCCGGCATCGCCGTCCGGCGCGCGGACACGTTCCCTGGTCTATCTCCAGACCACCTGCGCGTCGCCGTGCGCCCACCCGAGATCGCGATCGCGCTCGTAGCCGCCCTTCAGGCTGCCCTGTCATGACCGCCGACGCCATTCGGAGCCGGATTGCGGTTCGTGACCGTCCCGGTATCGCCATTCGGAGTCGAACGGCGATACGTCGGCGCGCGGACCTCGGCGGTACGGTCAGTATCCACGCGAAACCAACCTGGGAGGCTCACGCGGTGAACGCCGATCCCGCCGCACAACGCCGGCTGCTTGATCTGGCCGCGGTGGACGCCGAGCTGACCCGCGCCGCGCACCGCCGCCGTTCGTTGCCCGAACTCGTCGAGGTCGAGCAGGCGGACAAGTCCCTGCAGTCTGCCCAGGACGCGATGGTCGCTGCGGAGACGGCGGTGTCGGACCTGGACCGCGACATCCGCAAGCTGGAAGCCGAGATCGAGCAGGTACGGACCCGGGAGGATCGGGACCGCGGTCTGCTCGATTCCGGATCGATCTCCTCGGGTAAGCAGCTGGAAGACCTACAACACGAGTTGGCGACCCTGCGACGTCGCCAGACGGTGCTGGAGGACGAGCTGCTGGAGGTGATGGAGCGGCGCGAGGCCACCGCCGCCGACCTTGAGCGCGGCCGAGTGGGGTTGGTCGACGTAGAGCAGCGTCGGCTCGACGCCGTTCGCCGCCGCGATGAGGCATTGGCGGACGTGACGTCCATCGAAGAGCACGGTGCGCTAGAGCGCCGCGTGCTCATCGGTGAGCTACCCGCGGATCTGGTGTCGCTCTATGAGCGGATCCGGGCCCGCCATGGTACCGGTGCGGCGTTGGTGCGCGAGGGCCGTTGTGGCGCCTGCCGCTTAGAGCTGGACCGCACCGCGATCGGGCACTTGCGGGACGCCGCCTCCGACGAGGTGGTGCGCTGCGAAGAGTGCGGTGTTGTGCTGGTGCGCACCGCTGAATCAGGCCTATCAACCCCGTCGGATCTCTCAGCGGAGTCCGGTCGGTGACCCGGCGCGTCATCATCGAGGCCGACGGTGGCTCGCGTGGCAACCCCGGTCCGGCCGGGTACGGCGCGGTGGTACGCGACGCCGACACCGGGGAGCTACTCGCGGAGACTTCTGGGGGCCTGGGCACGACCACCAATAACGTTGCCGAGTACACGGGTCTCATCGCAGGGCTGCGCGCCGCAGTCAAGCAGGGCGCTCAGTCCGCCGAGGCTCGGCTGGACTCCAAGCTGGTGGTCGAGCAGATGAGCGGTCGGTGGCAGGTCAAGCAACCGCACCTGCGACCGTTGGTCAGCGAGGCGGCCGAGCTGTCCCGCCAGCTGGGCGATGTCAGATACACCTGGGTTCCGCGAGCCCGCAACGCGCACGCAGACCGGCTGGCCAACGAGGCGATGGACACCCAGGCCGGCATCACTCAGCGCGCGGCGGCACAGCCGGCGCCACCGTCGCCCTGGACCGGCGCTACCGGCTCCCCGACGCGGCTGCTGATGCTGCGGCACGGACAGACCGAGCACTCCGCGCAGCGCCGCTACTCCGGGCGCGCGGACCTGTCGCTGACTGAGCTTGGGGCGAGCCAAGCGGCCGCTGCCGCCGCTCGGCTCGCCAACACGAACGGTGTCGCTGCGGTGGTCAGCTCGCCGCTGCGGCGGGCGAGGCAGACCGCCCAACCCGTGGCCGATGCGCTGGGTGTGCCGTTGACCGTCCACGATGGACTGATCGAGACCGACTTCGGCGCCTGGGAGGGTTTGACCTTCGCCGAAGCCCGAGAGCGGGATCCGGGGCTGCACACCAGGTGGCTCACTGACACCTCGCTGGCACCCCCGGGCGGCGAGAGCATGGACGCGGTTCACCGCAGGGTTCGCCGGGTACGTGATCAGCTGATCGCCGAGCACGGTGCGGCGACGCTGATCGTGGTCAGCCACGTCACGCCGATCAAGGCGCTGCTGCGGATGGCGCTGGACGCCGGACCGTCGCTGCTCCACCGGTTGCACCTGGATATCGCATCGCTGTCGGTGGCGGAGTTCTATCCCGACGGTCCCGCCACGGTGAGCCTGGTTAACGACACTTCCTATCTCACCTGATGAACAGGTAGATCGACACCGCCAAGCCGACCACAACCACGGCGGCTCGCAACGCCGGTTCGGGCACCCGACCGGCGAGCTTCGCGCCGACGAAGCCCCCGACCAGATTGACGGGGGCGAGCAGCGCGACGACCAGCCAGTCCACCGGTGCACCGATGGCGAACACCACTGCGCTGACCGCGGCGATGATCAGCGAGAGCGCGCCCTTGACGGCGTTGAGCCTGCGCAGGTCATCATGCGCGGTGAGGGCGAGCACCGCGATCAGGATGACGCCGAGCGCCCCGCCGAAGTAGCCGCCGTAGATTGCGGCGATGAATACCGCAGGCAGCAAGACCGCGCGACGGTCTGGGGCATCGGGTGCGGGCTCGCCGATCCACCGGGCGAGCCACGGTTGCACTCCGAGCAGCACGCTGGCCACCGCCACCAGCGCGGGCACCACCGCGTCGAACACCGCGGCGGGCAGCACCAGCAGCAGCAGGCTACCCACCAGCGAGCCCGCCACCGCGACGCCGATGGTCGACAGCACCCGACCCTGTTGCTTCCGCAGCTCCCGGCGGCTGCCCAGGGCTAGGCCCGCGCTGCCGGCGCACTGAATGACCGAATTGGTGACATTCGCCGCAAGTGGCGGGAATCCCACCGCAAGCAATGCCGGGAACAGCAGCAGTGACCCACCACCGGCCAGCGCGTTGACCATGCCCGACACCACGCCCGCAACAACCAGCAGGGCAACTTGGACGGGCGGCACGAGGCGCCACGTTAACCCGGTGTGGGGCGATCTATGCTGATGGGGCGGACGAGCTGGCCGGGCGGTCGCGTCGGGCTCGGCAACGGGCCCGTCGAGGAAAGTCCGGACTCCTCAGGGCAGGGTGGTTGCTAACGGCAACCCGGGGTGACCCGCGGGACAGTGCCACAGAAAACAGACCGCCCCGCGTGAGCGGGGTAAGGGTGAAACGGTGGTGTAAGAGACCACCAGCGTCCCGGGTGACCGGGACGGCTCGGTAAACCCCACCCGGAGCAAGGCCAAAAGGCGCGCCGGATTCGGCGCGCTGCGCAGGCGATCGAGGGCGGCCCGCCCGATGCCTGCGGGTAGGCCGCTAGAGCCTGCCGGCAACGGCAGGCCGAGATGGATGACCGCCGGCCGGACGCCGCAAGGCGCCCGGTGCACAGGATCCGGCTTACAGGCCAGCTCGTCCGCCCCGTACTTCGCCACCTGCGCCACTGGGGTGATACAGCGAGCTTGAACAGGAGGAACGTTCTCGCTTCTTCTCCAGGTTTCTCAATGTTTCTCGACGTTTGACGGCCCGACGACGGCCCAGGAGCCGATCTTGCACGCTGGGATTTGTGGGGTATCCGTTCGGTCTGGCGCAGCCCGACCACGTGGTGTCTCGGGGGCAACATCTCTTCTCAACTACCAGCCGAGTCGTGGGCCGGTCTTCAAGTCCTGGCCTACACAGCGAATGCGGGCGATCAACTGGTCACTGTGGGGTGGGCAGAGCTTTCGGCCCGATCGGCGAGCCGGCTGATCGCCGCGACCAGCGTGGGCCAGATGCCGCGGGGCAGGTCATGTCCCATGCCGGGCACCACGAGCAGCTCGACGTTGGGCAGTGCGGCGGCGGTAGCCTGGCCAGCACGCAGCGGGATCCACGGGTCGGCGTCGCCGTGGACAACCAGGGCAGGCGCTGTCACGTGGGCTAATGCCGCGGTGCGATCACCGGAGGCACCGACTGCCAGCCTCTGGCGGGCGATGCCGGTTGGATCGAAACAGCGGTCGTAGGACTGCCCGGCCACCTCACGGATCCAGGGTTTGTCCATCGGGTAACCGGGTGAGCCGATGATCTTCCGGAGAGTCACTGCCCGCTCCACCGCCTCGGCGCGAGTGGTCGGCGGTGACGTGGACAAGGCGGACAAGGCGACCTGAACCGCGGCGGTGGGTGAGGCGATGCCAAACCACGGGGTGGACATGATGGAGGTCAGACTGCGGACTCGGTCGGGGTGTCTGATGGCCATCGTCTGGGCGATCATGCCCCCTAGCGAGACGCCCACCACGTGGGCCTGGTCGACCCCCAGTGCGTCGAGCAAACCGACCGCGTCGGCGGCCATGTCCTCAAGCCGGTAAGACGCCGAGGAGAAGTCTCCAGCCATCGCCGCATCCAGGTCCGGCCGTGGCGCGTCCTGCAGGTGGGTGGACCTGCCCACATCGCGGTTATCGAAACGCACCACGAAAAAATCCTCAGCGACCAGCGCCGTGCACAGCTCGGGGTGCCACCCAATCATCTGGGCGCCTAGCCCATTCACCAGCAGCAGCGGACGACCGCCCGGGGCGCCAAAGGTCTCGTAGGCAATCTCGATGCCGGTGCTGACCGCCGTGGTGGAATGCATTCCTCGGTTCTTACCGGACCACCATGGTGCGCTGCATCCCTGTTTCGTCCAGGGAGTGCGCGGGCTGCGGGCAAGGCGGGGCTAAGCCATGTGATCCGTAGTCGGAAGCAGCACCCACCACTACGTGCAGATTCGTCCGTGGTCGGGCCTTATCTTCGGGTTCGGGTCCGAGGACGTTCGTGGTCGTCCGTAGCCGTTGATGTAGCAACTGATGTAGGCGAGGCGGTTGTTCGTTCGTGGGCTCTGACCGGTCGAAGATCCGCTCGTCGAGCAACTGATTCTTGGTCAGGAGTTTTCCCGGCCAGGCTTGTCGACGCGGCGGTGGGTTACCGCGATCTTGCACACTGGGGCTGTGGCATCCCGTCGATCTGGCGGAGCCCGACCGCGCGGCGAGCCGGGGGCAGCCCTCGACGCGACCGGCGAGGGCCTCGGGTAGCTCTGCCCCCGGGTCGCCGTGTGGTAGCCCTGGGTGGAGATCGATGGGATGCCACACGCTGTCCACCCGGCCCTGCCCGCGCTTGTGGCCGGCCATCCCGGAGATCTGCCCGCCCGGCGAGGGCATGGTTTGTTGGACTGGACTGCGCTTGCTGATGTAGCGCCGCTGAGAAAGCTCTGGCCGGGGCTTTGACGGCTGGGACGGTTGTTTACCTGCGAAGACTCCGGTTGATGTTGGTCAACGTTGGTTGGTGTTGGGTGATGCGGTTTGTACCCAATTTGTACCGGTGGCACTGCTCGCGCCTGGCGTGATGTCTACGATGCGCGCGGTTGCGTCCACCCGCCCAGGTGTGGATCTTCACGGTTGGACCCGCGGCTACGCGTCCTGCGCGAACCGTCGATGATCCATCGACCTACGGCAAATGCTGGTCGGAATGTGCGCCACCGACTGGGGCGCCTGGTGGTCTGCACCCGAGCTCGCCGGTGCCGTGTCGGCTGGGTGTTTTCAGTCGTCGTAGGGATCATCTACTCGGGCTGAGCCGGCCGCGAGGTAGGCGGTGGCATCGACTCGATCGGTGGGGTCGATCAGTGCGAAGGTGGCTCCGGAAGGGTCGGCGACCCGTGCGATTCGCCCCAGCTCGGTGTCGTAGGGATCAATGTCCACCCGACCGCCCAACGTGAGGACCCGACGGGTCGCAGCGTCGGTGCCGATCTTCGGTGCGACCGTGAAGTGCAGCATCCAGTGCGCAGCGCAGTCCGGGTCCGCCCAGCCCTCGTTCATCCTCAATCTGCCCAGCATCGTCTGCCCTTCACGTGACCAGGTGGTGTAGTCGACGTCGATGCCGTCACCGATCTGCCGCTGCTGGTAGCCGAACAGGTTCGCAAAAAACGCATCAGCTCGCGCGCCGTCCCAGGTATCCAGCTCAGCCCAATACAGCGACCCAGGGGCGGTCCCGCGAAACATCCACGGTCGTGCGGGCTGCCAGAAACCGATCACGCCACCGGTCGGGTCCGCCCCGATGAGCACCCTGCCCTGCCCCGGAACATCCACCGGCCCAAACAGCACCCGGCCACCCCACCGGCCAAGCACCTGCGCGGTACGCATCACGTCGACGCTGGCCAGATACAGTGTCCAGGCGGCCCCGTGATCCGCCGGCACCGCAACTCCCGACAGACCAGCCACCGGGCGACCACCGCACAACGCGGTGAGGTACTGCTCGCGGCCAGGACGCGAGTTGATCTGGTAAGTCCAGCCGAACAACCCGCTGTAGAACTCCCGACTACCGGCCGGATCAGTACTCGACACATCGACCCAACACACCGACCCGGGACTCCACGATGCGTCCCCGGTCACCCACCGCGCGCCCACCCTGTTCGCCCGCATAGCTGATAGAGAAGCCCAAGGCACCCACAGATACACCCTGCTGACCAACCTGCACCGCTACGTCGTGGTGGAGACCGGCAACGATGACCACAAGATGAGTTTGATGAACCACAACGGCATCGACGTCGGCAGCCCAGCGGAGGTGGATCGTGCCCATGAGATCTTGACCGCAGTCAAGGAGGAGTATCGGATCCGGCAGATCCATCCTGTCCGGCATCAGCAGGGCGCGTACTGCTTCAACGTGCTGGACCTGGGTGGGAACTGGTGGGAGATCTTGGCGAACCGCGCGGGCGGCTACAGCTACGCCTATGACGATCCCGGCCGTGACATCACCGGACCGCACGATCTTGTGCTGGGCGACACCGACCACATGATGACGAGATGGCGGCGAGGGTGCGCGGCACGGTGCCTTGAGGTTGGCCCAGCGACGTTCACTCTGGGCAACGGTGCCCTGGGGGTGAACGATCCCGGGGACAACTGAGCGGACAGAGGCTCCTGGGACCACTTCGGTGTGAACGCTGATTGGCCGTGCGTCTGGTTACCCGGGGGTACCTCTCCGTGCCGCTGAGCTGCGCCTACGTGCCGGTGTGTATCGGCCCGTGCTAACTCGTCGTGCCGCTTCCGCTGACGACTCGCTGACGATGATCATGCTTGAATCCCCTGCAAGGCGCACAGGATGAGACAGGATGTTGAACCTGCGGCCCGTTGATGGCCCCCAAGAGCACGCAACACTAGCCTCCGGGACCCAATCTGCGATGAGACCCGGCTTCGCACTGTGCTGCTGGTGCCAGGTCATCGTGCGCGTTGCCGTCGGCTTTCGCTGGGCCGGGTTGGCCTCACTTGCCCGCGACTCTCTCGGTCTCGGCGAGGCTCCTCGACGTGACGGAGGGGACGATGGTGGTCCGGTGGCCATCGCACGGCACCGTTGCCGCGGCGGCACGGCGTGGACGGTCCGAGGACTCGTGTAGGAAAGTTCTGCAACACTTCGACGCGTTCCGTCGATTGGGAGATGGCACGCAGGAATTAAAACGGGGTACTGATGCAATTTGACTTTACAGCAATCGCAGCGTCAGCTGCGGCGGTGATCAGCATCGTCAATCTCACCGTGACCACTTACTCGACTGGACGGCGGGAGCGGCTCAAGTGGGCAAGGGATTCACTAGCAGAAGCATTTTATTCCTTCATTGATACTAGCTACCTCTATACTAGTGCGCTTAACCAGTACCAGCGTCTCTTTCAAAAGGAGGGGGCCGTCGACGAGTTTGAAGCAACTAGCCAGACCGTACAAACACACCGTTCGGCGCTAAGACACGCACAGACGAAGATCCGCCTGCTTGCCCCTGCAAGAACATTGGATCAGGCGCAGCGATTACGCGCGAGCCTTGACGAGCTATCCGACAGGATCAGCGAAGGTCTGAGTCAGGACGAATGCGATCCGATGAGGGCTGAAATCCGACAGTATCGTGAGGCGCTAATCGTCAGCGCAAAGAAAGATATGGGGCTCCCACGTTAGTCCGGAGTTTCGCCAGCGACTGGGGACCATCTTTGAGTCCGGATTGGCACATAGCGATATCCGGTCAAGGGAGCGGCGACCCCATACCCAAGGATTCTCGGACTGTGGTCGTGGTTGTTCGCGGATAGTACTGATCACCTGCGATTTTCGTGGCTCCAAACGCTCGTTGTCTTCGGTTATTTTGGGTTATCTGGATGTGTTTTGTGACCATAAAGTGTCCAAACGATCATCAACTCGGCGCGACCGCCGACGATCTCGCACGCTGGGGATCGTGTGGCGTCCCCTCGACCTGGCATCGCCCGACCACACGCCAGCCTGGGGGTAGCCCTTGACGGAACCGGAGCGTGCGCCATCCCGCTCTGCCCACAGGCTGGCGTGTGGTAGCCCTTGAGGGAGGTTGAGGAGACGCCACACCCCGCCCACCCCCACCCCCACCCAGTACGGCACTTCCTCTGGAGGCTGGCCATCCCCGAGACCTGCCCGCCCGGCGAGGGCACGGGTCGTTGAGATTGACAAGATCTTCTGGGAGACCAAGCAGGCCTCCTGATCACAGCCGTGAGACGGGCGCTGACCAGCGGCAATACTTGTTGTTGGTCGGCGTCGCATCTCGTTGTTGAGTGTTGTTCCGTCGGCTGAGACGGCCCACAGACGGCCCGATGCGACGGAACCTGCCTATGGTCATCGGCGTGTGCGGGCCGGGTGACGATGGGTGCGCAGGGGCTGTTGAGTATGCGACTACGCTCGGGTTGCACGGCAGCGGTCTGTAAATCCGTCGGCTGATGCCTTCCAAGGTTCGAATCCTTGACCCGCCACCAGCAGGAATGGTCGTCTGACCTGCGATGGCAGGTTGGAGTATTCGTTGGGGAGTGACGATCGGTGTCCCCGTAACTCCCCGCTGCATCTGGCACGAATTTGGCACGGGCGGCGGGTGTTGTGGGGGAGCTGGCTGCTCGGAGCTGGACGCTCAGCTCCAGCCTGGGCGTCGTGTCCGTATCTCTCTGGCCGGTCAAGCGGAAACTGTCGTGTCGCGGGACTCGTCGCATCGACTCGCCTGGGTCCGTGCCGACCTCCTCCGGTGCCTGCGCGCACCTTAATCAACCACATGGGTTTCCTGAATCGACGAGCCCGGCTACGATTTGTGAACGCCCCGGACCCGGCGCCACGAGTGCCCGGCGACTCGCGCCGAGCACCAGCCGTCCGAGGGTATCGATGCGTATTCCAGGACCGTTGCGATCGTCTGAGGTCGCGCGTCACGCGGGTGTCCCCTCTATGTCACCAGGCTGGCCCCGAGCGTTCCGCCCGGCGTGGCGGACACTGGTGGCATGGTCTGGGCGAACTCCGGTGCGCCAGGACCCGACCGGATCCAGCGACCGGCAACCGGAACCCGGAATACGGGTTCGGGGGAGGAACACAACGGCCGGTCCCGGCGGTGGCACCACCTGTGAGGGGACGTCGGTGGCGGCACCGCCTATCTTCGCTCCTGTTGCGCCGGTGCCCGCCGCGACCACACCTTCCTCTCCGCCCAGCCGGCGGCGAGTCGACGCCCGGCACTGCGCCCGGCTCCCGGCGCTGATCGCCACGCTGGTCAGCCCTGATCGCGAGATCGTTCTGTTGCGCGTCGTGGCCGGTGTGTCCATTCCGGACATCGTGGGCGCCCTAGGTGTCACACCCGCCGCGATACGTCGGGTCCAAGACCAGACACTGAGCGCGTTGCAACCCGCGGCGACTGCCAATGGCCCACCGCCAGCGACCCGGGGGCGGGTGGTGCTGCTGCCCCACGCCCAGACCGAACCCCTAACACCCGAGCCCACAACCGCCGCACCGGAAGGACCAACGGCATGAATCAGCACGGTTCCCCGCGGCACCCTGTGGCCCAGGGCGACGCCAGTACCCGAGGGATCGCAGCGAGCACTCAATGGCACGACGCTGAGCTGGCGATGAAGGTGGCCCGGCACAGCTTTGACCGATGGCTCAGCGCCGGCCACCAGGGCCCACCGCCGCCCGCCCTGACCCACGCTTACCACACACACGTGGCCCTGCACGAGGCAGCGCGGGCCATCGCCGTGCTCATCGAAGCCTTCCGCGCCGAGGTGAACGCGCTGATCACCACCCCGGCGAAGGACACCGGCGTCCCCACCCCACGCCGGTGATCAACCGACAGCCTGCCCCGGGCTCGGATTTCGCGGCGAGGACGGGACCGAGGCCGTGGACGTAGGCAATATCAGAGGAGAGGATCATGGACAAAGCGGAACTGTACGCACGTGACATCAGCGGCGTGACGTGGCGCAAGAGCCGCTACAGCGAGGTCGACATGAAAGAGTGCGTCGAGGTGACCGAGCTTGGTGACGGAGCTGTGGCGGTGCGGGACTCAAACAACCCCAACCGGCCGGACCTTCGATTCACTGCTTCGGAGTGGGTGGCCTTCGTGGCCGGGGTCCGTGACGGCGAGTTCTGACCGCTGAGCGTGCGAGTCCAGACGATGGGTGACAGATCGACCGCCCTCACGCTCACGGCATCTAACTACATCCTCGAACACCAGGCCTAGATGCGTTCGACTAATCCCTGTTACCGACCGATCCGGGGTGAGACACTACCTGCTGGTTGTCCAGGGCTGGGCCTTATCGTCGGGTCCAGGTCCGAGGACGTCCGTGGTTGTCCGTAGCCGTTGATGTAGTAACTGATGTAGAATCCTGCGGGCTCTTCGTTCGCGGGCTCTGACGGGCCACGGATCCGCTTGTCGAGCACCTGATTCTCGGTGGCAGCTTCGGAGTCGGTCTGCACTGGCCAGTCTCCTCACCGTGCCGTTGGCATTGCGACGATCTTGCACACTGAGGCTGGTGTGGCGTCCCGTCGATCTGGCGCAGCCCGACCACACGGCAGCCCGGGGGTAGCCCTCGACGGAACCGGCGCATGTGTGATCTAGCTCTGCCCCCGGGGTGCCGTGTGGTAGCCCTGAAGGGAGGTCGACGGGACGCCACACCCAGCCCACTCCGACCCAGCCGCACCAACTCTTGTGGGTGGCCATCCCGGAAATCTGCCCGCCCGGCGAGGGCATTGTTGGTTGGGCGCAGGCTCTATCAGAAAGTCGAGTACGCTTTGCAAAGGAGCGGACCATCACATGCTGTGAGCGGAGAAGGACTCCGTGTACGGTCGGTGATCTTTTATCCGCCAGAGCCGGTGATTCCCCGTGAGAACGGGCACGCAAGGGGCACGAATCAAGATCACCGAGCGTACGAGGTGTGACAACTGCCGCAGGATACGACGGGCGCAATCGGGTATCTCGTCGCGTCGGCAAGCTGGGCTTGGACGATCCGGGTGGCTTTCCTGTGGCTGTGGGACTCATTCGGCGCGGCGCGCGACCGGCTCTGTCGGTGCGCGGGTGCTGGTGGTGGGTGGTCACCGGTGGGAGTCTGCGTGGATCGCGCGTAGCGCACCGAAGACATCTATTTCCCGGGACAGGTGCAGGGAGTCCTGGTGTGGGGGGCGTATCCAGGTGATCGGCCCGCGTGGGGTCATGGTGGGCGGTAGCAGCAGGGTGCCGGTGATTTGGTACACGCGGGGTGGCCAGGGTAGCGGGGCCGGGAATCTTTCTGCTGTGAGGATGAGGTGATGGTCGGGGGTGTAGGGGTGGGCTAGCGCTGCTGGGTCGCAGTGTCGGGCGGTGAGCAGTTCGATGAGCTGGGTGCTGAGCACGATGGGGATTGCTATCGCTGAGACGTCGCAGTCCAGCCTGAGCCGTATCTGGTCATGGTGTTGGGTCACCGGCCAGGCCCACGCCTGGTAGGCGAGCCCGTTGATGAGCCTGGCGTCGTCGCTGTCGGGGCTGTCCACGGGGGGGATCACGGCCGGAGCGGTGGTGGTGACGTGGTGTAGGAGGCATGTTGTGCAGGGCATGCCTTGGCTGGAGTTGACGGTTTCGATGTCGTCGAGACTCAGCAGCGCGCCGCACAAGGTGGCGATGGTGTCCGCTGGGTGCCGGTTTGGTAGGGGAGCTAGGTGCACGACGGGGGTGGTTTGGGCTGTGTTGGCGGGTCGGTAGCGGACCAGCATCACCGGCTGGACCGCCGGTTGGGCAAGCGGCAGCGCAGTGTCTTCGAAGCGGAATGGGGGTAAGGCGTGGCGGTCGGGCCCGTTGAGAGCAGTGAAGCGCACAGGGAGATCAGTGACGGCGTCCGTCCTGTCTGACATGTCGCGCTCCGGGAGGAAGTGACCTGCGCGGAAGGGGCAGTATCCCAAAGCTTCTGCATGTGCACGTGCACACAAAACGTAGAGTGGGCTCCTACCGCCGTCAATGCACGTGCAATTGCAGAGTTGATGCAATCCCGACCGCCGGTGGGGATCGGGTACGGTGCGTAACGACCCGTGGAGCTCCGTGCGCTCGTCGGTGCAATACCGGTCACGTTCGTGTGGATATCAGCCTCTATAACACCTGGTATCACACGGCTAACGGCGCAATGACGCGTACGCCCCTGCTGGTGAAGGTGAGGTTCACTCTGGCGGGGCCGTTGATCACGGTGGGCGTGACAGCCGGATCCCTGGCCTAATGTCCATTCGGCAACGGCGTTGCATGGCGTCGCTTCGCGCCGCTCTGCTGACTTCGTCGCTTCTGTGGCTGCGGTGTCATACAGGCGTCTGTTGCGAATGAGACCCGAGCCGGCGGCGCGGACCTCCGCAGGAAGCGCCGCCAGCTCCGGGCTTTGTCCCCCGAGACTTAGTCGAGAGGCTGGAAGGGTACACGGCGAATCAAGAGTCGGGGTCTTGCTCCCAGCTGGCGCGTGTGTGGAGTTCAGCTCGGCTGTTCACCGTCAATGTGCACGCGCATCGGTCATGCGCCGCCACTGTGGAGGTCCACGGCCCGGCCGGCGCGCTGCTGCTCAGCCACCGCCTCGCCCCGCCTGGCGCCGGCGCGCTGGTACGCACCCCCGCGCACCGGGCCGAGCCCGAGCGCGTCGTGCTCTCAGCGTTCACCACCGATCGGCCCTGTGAGCGCAAAGCCAATCGGCCACCGGGTCCCACCGCGAAAGCCGAAGCGGTGAAGTTGCTCGCCGACCTGGGCCCCGAGGTAGTCATCGACCTGGCCCGCTACGGCGAACTCGCCGCCACCGGAACCGACGCGACTGGGACCGAGGCGACCCGATGACCACCACCGAGCAGAACTCGATCTACCAGCGGCTGCGGGGGCATCTCGCCGCGCTGCGGCTATCCGCGGCGCGCAAGCACTGCCCGGCGAGCTCGACCGCGCCGGCGCCGAACAGTTGGGCCACACCGCGTTGCTGGAACGCCTACTCGCGATCGAGGTCGCCGCCGCCACCCACCAACGCCGCCAGGCCAGTCTGGCCCGCTTCGCCTGCCTACCCGCACCCTGGCAGCTCTCAGATTTTGACTTCGACGCCCAACCCTCGGTCGACCGCAAGCTCGTCACCGAACTGGGCACGCTGCGGTTCCTCGACGACGCCACCAACGTCTTGCTCATCGGGCCGCCCGGCACAGGCAAGACGATGCTCGCCGTCGGTCTGAGCCATGCCGCGGTCGCCGCCGGCTACCGCACCTACTACACCACCGCCGCCGACCTGGCCGCCCGCTGTCACCGCGCCGCCCTGGAAGGCCGCTGGGCCACCACCATGCGACTCTTCGCCGGCCCCCGGTTATTGATCATCGATGAGCTTGGATACCTGCCGATGGCCGCCGAAGCCGCCGCCGCGCTGTTCCAGGTCATCACCCAACGCCACTTCAAAGGTTCCATCGCGCTGACCACCAACCTGGGCATCCCGTCCTGGGGACGGATCTTCGACGACCCATGGTCGCCGCCGCGATGCTCGACCGACTACTGCACAGATCTGTGGTCTTCAACATCACCGGCGAGTCCTACCCAATGCGCACCCACCGTGCCCGCGCCGACAAACTCCGCCGCGGGCACGGCACACCATGACCACCCCATCCCCGTCGCCAGACGACCCCACGACGAGGACCTGCCCCGTCTGCCAGCGCTACTTCACCCCGACCGGCCGGCAGCGCTACTGCACCAGCGCATGCCGGAAAACCGCGTTCCACTGCCGTCACCAGAACCCACCCGCCGCGGTCGTCGTCCCCGTCGCCCGCCCACGACGCCAGTTCACCATCTACGAATGCCCATGTTGGTCGACGTTGGTCATTGTTGGGTGGCGCGATCTGTACCCGATTTGTACTGGATCACGCGCGGAGACGGCACGGGTCTGGTGCTGCCTGACGAGGGTTTCCCCTGCCGGTGTTCGCGTCGGGCTTCGGTTCGGGTTACACCCCGGGAGTGGCAGCCGGCGCGCTGGGGAGGAATTTGGTGATGGCGGTCGTGCCGTCGATGATGGCGGCGGCAAACTCGGTGAGCCGCTGCCCGTGGTTGCGGGCGTAAACGCGCATCAGGGTGAAGGCCGCACCGGGGTCGATGCCGTGGCGTTCGGCGATGATGCCCTTGGCCTGTTCGATGATCACACGGCTGTCCAGCGCGGTCTGCAGTTGGTCGACCAGGACGTGCTGGTGGTGCAGGGCTCGTTCCTGGATCAAGCCGATAGTGGCCACGTCGGCCATGGCTTGACCGATCTGGGTGACCTCGGGGGCTAGGGCATTTGGCTCGGTGTGAAAGAGGTTCAGCGCCCCGATCACCTGCGAGCGCAGTCGCATCGGCACGGCGTGCACGGTCCGAAATCCCGACTCGGTGGCCGCGGGAGCGAACATCGGCCACCTGTCAGCGGCCACGCGCAGGTCGGGGTGGCTGATCGGTTCACCGGTGAGGTAGCAGTCCAGGCAGGGTCCGTCGTGGTTCTGCAGCTGAAACAGCTCCAGCAGGTGGATGTTCTCGGCGGAGGAGGCCATCACTCGCAGCTGGTCGTGGGAGTCGCCCAGCAGCAACCCGGCCGCGGACACATCGAGCAGCTCCATGCAGCGATCCACCAGCATGTGCAGGAACTCGACCACGTCGAAGCCGGCGACCAGGGTATCGGCAAGCTCCACAAAGGTCCGGGTCAATCGATCATCGGCCATCGGTGGTTATCCCCACATGAACATAGCGCGGACCGATCACGCTACACGCCTTCTCGTGCGGTGTGATCGGGGTCGAACCGTCGTCGGCGGGCGACGACCTCGGCCGCGACAGTGGATAGTGGGCGCCCTTCGGTGAACGCCCGCGCCCGCAGCCTGCTGAACGCCTCAGCGATCCCGACACCAAGCTGCACGGAGATCATTCCGGTGGCCTGGTGGACTTCGGGACGGCTGTCGGACAACCAATCAACCGGGTAGCCCTCCGGGGTGCCGATGCCGGCTTGCTCATCGAGCACCAACCGCCGAGCAAACTCGGCGAAGACCCACGCCTCAGCCAACTCTTCGGCCGGCAGTTGGCCCGGGTGGTCGGCGTAGAGGATGAAGACTCCGACCCGGATCACACCGACACGCAGCGGCAACGCGAACAGCGCCCGGGCCCCAGCCTGGACGGCAGCCGGGACGAACAATGGCCAGCGAGCCTGCGACTCGGCGCAATCCAGGTCACCCACCAGCACCAAAGGGCCACCGACCAACACCTGCAGCGACGGGCCCTCGCCCACGGTGAGCTGTAGTTCCTCCAGCTCCCGGCTTAGCGATCCGCTGGCGCAGAGCACCTCGGAGACCACCCGGCCACTGCGTACCGATACCGCCACTGCGCTAACCGGCAACCGAGCGGCCGCCGCCTGACACAGCGAGCGCAACGACACTGGGACGCCGAGCGCCTCGGCGTAGGCGGTCACCACACCCCACACCCGATCGGCCCGGGTGGTCTCCGTCACCGGCTACCGCCCCCTACCCGATTTACCGCCCGGTAGCGCCACGGTGTCGGCCTGCACTCGCTTCTCAGAGATCCCGAGCCAAACCCGCCCGGTGAACCGCACCGAAGGCCACACCGGGGCCCTGAGCTGACCACCCAGCGCAGCGGCACACCACAGGGCTTGGCGCGGTCGCCGACCTCGACGAGCACTTCCAGACCGGCGGCGCCAACGAACTCGACCCCGATGAAATCACTGACCAGGACCGTAACAGCGGGCACTGCCGTAACGGTGATCAAACCGGCGGGAAGGCGCATCGGGTATCGGGACCGAACGACGGTTCAGCCGTCCAGCCTGTCCTCCAGGTAGTCCGCATAGCGCTCGATCCACGCGTCACGTTCGCCATCAGTGCGACACGCCAGCCAACCGACTTGCCAGACAGCGTCGGATGCCGCAGAGCACGCTTGAAACCGGCAGAGAAAATCGGTATCGATGACCGTGTCCAGTACTACCACCCCAGCACCGGGGCAAGTACCGACGCTGACCAGTGACCCACCGCAAAAGCCAGCTCGCCGCTGCTCCCGATCCTCAATAGTCGCCATCTGCTCTCCCCGGGCCGACACCTATCAGTCACCGGGTCTGGGGCGACACCGCGCACGCCCCGCACTCCCTCGAAACCGAGCGGGCTGCGGGCATGAACGCTGGTAGCAAACAATAACAGGAGCACCGACCCACCGATAGGCCACACCCCGCGGTGTGCTAGCCCTTCGGGAGATCGACGAGATGACACGAAAATCGCATCTGGCGTCCGCAACAAGTGCTCGGCGGGGCGATCCCGGGCAACATGGCGGGATTCGTGCGGCAAGAGGCAGCGGTTTGGCTCGGCTGGACTCGCCGGCGGTCGGTGCGCGTCGCCCTGATCTCCGAACTCCTTGCCACAACCACGACGGCGCACCCTCAGCTGGCGGCCCGTCGACCGACCGGGCCGCGACCGAGCACGGCCCACAAGGGCCGCGCGCAGTGTCGTGGTTCCGGTCGGTCGACCAGGAGAGCTACTTAACGAGGCAGGTTCGCGCCGCCTCAGGCGGCGCACTTGATCCCATAGAGGGGAATTCGGCAGCAACGTTCGGTAGCCGCCAGGTGACGCTGCGTGGCATCACTATCTGGCCTGTCAACAGTCGGGCCTGGCGACGCTCGATAGGAGGCCGATCGCGTCGGCTTGGTCGCCGGGCCGGCTATGTGATGACGTCCCGCAGCATCGGCGATCGTCTTCCTCAGAGTGCCCTGCTGATCGGCCATCCGCTGCGCGCGTTAGCAGGGGGGCTTCTCGGGCTCGATCGTCGGGAGATGATCCTGAGGCTCACCGCATGTAGCCGTCCGACGTTCGCTCGTCGAGGTCGATGTGAGACGATAACTTCATGACTGATGCGTCAGTGGATACCGTTGCGCATCTCCCGGAAACCCTCATTTTGTGGGATATCGATCACACACTCATTGAGAACGGCGGCGTCAGCAAGGATACATACTCCCTGGCTTTTGAGCTACTAACTGGATGTGCTCCTTCGGTACGTCCCGCCACCGACGGACGCACTGATTTTCAGATAATGCATGAACTTCTGTCTGCTAACTTTATCGACACTGACAACTACGTCGAAATTGCACAGTTTGAAAGCGTTCTTATCGAAGCCATGGAACGGTACGCGCCACAGCTTCCGCAACGCGGCCATGTCCTCCCGGGCGTGATCAATGCGCTCACGTGTTTGTCGGCCATGCCGACTGTGATTCAATCCGTCCTCACAGGTAACATTGCCTCTAACGCGTGCGCAAAATTACATGCTTTTAACCTAAACTCGTGGCTTGATCTGGACGTCGGCGGTTTTGGCACGGACGACGAGATCCGCTCGAATCTGGTTGATGCTGCCCGACGAAGAGTCGCGAAGAAGTATGGTAAAACGTTTGATCGATCGTCGACAATTTTAATTGGCGACACCTTATTCGATATCAAGGCAGCACATGACGGAGACGCCCGGATACTGGCGGTAGCCAGTGGCGTATATAGCGCCCCGCAACTGCTTGAAGCCGGCGCCGATCTGGTCCTACCCAGCCTCGCTAGCCTCGATCATTTCATAACCGCATTGGTCCGCCTGCGAAGTGACGAACCGCCACTCAGTTCGTAGGCGCTGCCTCTTCGGCTTGAATACTGTATGACTCTTCACTCCAGATCAGTTCGAAGCTTCTCATGTATGTATCAAACAGGTCGCGACCTTCTACCTTTCGAAGATGCAGAATCGGGGCAATGTATCCGTACGTCCCGTAGATATGCTGATTAACGAGCATATGATCATCATAACGAAATATCGAATTGTATAACGACGTCCCGTGTAGGCGGAATTCGATACCTTCAACATCAACCAGAGGTCGATAATACGCCAGCGCCATCCTAATCCTGCCTGGGATTGCCTCGAAGAGTCGCTCTTCCCGGCCACGCAGTTCCATGGCCGGATGATCTGGGTCGCCGAGCAAGATTCGGACTCGTACACCCTTAGCAGCTTTCTTCTTGAGAATATCTATTGCTTCTGGATTTTCCTCAGGTAGAAACAAGCTAGCATTAGCAAATAAGTCGATCTCTTCTTGGGCGCGCACTAAAAGGTCCATCCAAAGGCGTTTCGGAGTATCCGATCTGTGCGGATAAAACGCTACCACCTGATCTGTCTCCTGAACGGCTGGCTCGGTTGGCGGGGGAGTCAACGTCTGTGGCTGCGACGCGGGTGGTTCGGGTATGTAATCGATTCCCTCATCGTGAATTTGAAACAGTTGATCGACTTTCCAGTCCGGGAACATACCTTCGAGTATGCGACAGTGGTCGGTGTAGGGAAGTCCGATTAAGTCTCCGGAAAGCCACCGGTAGAACTGTGCCCTGCTCGGCCAACCTTTCCTCAGGGTCGGATCAACAGCGGCTGCAACCCTGTCGTACTCGCGACAGAAAGCGCTGTGAGTTTGCAGATGGCGTCGCTGAAGCAGCATCTTCAGCACGATCGGCTTTGCGGTCAATGGGCCGACCCTCCTTCGCATGAGACGAGAGGAGATGAGACTAGCACGTCGGCGAGACAAGGCGAGATGACACGAGCTACAGAGGGTGGAGAAGAGACGATCATGAGGTCGAGACCAGACCCTGACCTGGCCGAAGCTAGTGGTGTCACCCACTGAGGGGTGGCACCACACAGACAGTCAGACAGGAAGAGGCAGGAATCGTGGCTATTGCTAGGGGTCATCGGTTCGCCATCGACTTTGATGGTGCGTTTCCTCAGGGCTTGGTCCTGATTGGCGACGTGACACCAGACAACGAATACCAGACACGCGAGGACAAAGCCGCTGGTCGACCGGTCCGACAAAAAGTTGACCCGCTGACAGGGAAGCGGCAGTGGAAAGCCACCGTCACCGACCCGGACGAACCGAACGCCAAGCGCACATCGTTTGAGATCACGTTCGTCGCCGAGGTGCAACCGGTGCCGACGACCGGTGAAGTCCTGCCGGGTATGCGCCCCATCACGCTAGAGGGGCTGACGGCAGAACCGCGGGTGGCCGGTAACGGCGAATTCAAATACCAGTCCTACATCTATCGAGCAAGCGGGTTCGCGGCAGCACCTAGCGCTAGCGGGGTTCGCTCACCGCAATTGAACAAACATGCTGGCACCGCGGGAGGCAGTGATCAGCAGCATCGGGCCGCGTGAGTCTGGTGGTGGGTCCCGCCGAGTTCGCCCGGGTTCGGGGCACTGGTCGACAAGGTCGTCCAGCCCGCCAGCCACCTGGTGGCTCCACTGACGATGCCGTGATGGCCTCCGAGCAGTGCGCGCGTGCCTGGGAGGCGGCCTATCGGCACTACGGCCACATCTGGGAGCTGACCGCTCGCTCTCCCAAGGGAGATCCAGCCGCAGCGCGGGAGATGGCAGCAGCGTCCTGGGCGGTGGCAGCGGCCTGGCGACAGATCGAGACTACCACCACCTTGCCGTGGTGGACGCTCGCGGCCATCGAATCCGCCGCAGCGGCGTTCGAGGAACAGGCGCGTAAATATGAAACAGGCGACGAAAGCGACAGCCATCACGACGGGAATTACCACTGACCTAGGACTGCCACCGGGCACCCGGGTGCAACTCAAAGACGGGGTAAGACACAAGGGCACGGTGATGCCGAGTATGCGTGAGACTTCGTTAGGTCTGCTCGGTCTGTTCCCGGTACGGCTCGATAACTTGATATGGCAGACCTGCGACGCTAGCGACGTGATTGTGCTGGAGCTGAAGGATACCGACTGAGCGGAGTTCGCGGGCAGGCGGAAGCGACCAAACGCTGTCGGAGGGGAAAGGAGGTGATGATCCTGGGTTGGGGGCAAAAGGTGGAGTGCGCTGCTCGCACGACGAGGCGTACGCAGACGGCGAGTGCGTCTGACTTGGCAGATCTGCCGTCGATGCGGAAGCTCTTCGTTCGTACCGGCAGGGGGAGATCAGCTGTGCGGTAGCTGCCGCAGCCTGCGCTGACAGACGCCACACAGAAGTCGAGAAGAGAGTTTCAACGCATCGGGGTGGTGCGGTAATGCCGCACGCCCTCATCAATCGCACGACCGACGTACGCGCAGAAGCGGAATTTACGGCTACCAACCTATCCGCTTCTGCGCTGTCCACCCGAGTCAGGAGTGAACAGTAGTGAGGATACGCACAACGACGGGGCGCGGCGCAAGTCCCCTACCCGGTCTGAATGAGGACAGCATCATGGCGACCATCGTTGTCACGGTCGGCGGTGGTCGATGATGGACATCGGTTTGATCGCTGCGGTCATTGCGGGTGGCGGCGCCTTGGGTGTCGTGGTGTGGGTACTGGCCAAGGTCGGTAAGGCGTTAACCGATCTGGCACCCGATGCCACCACGACCATCCCACTCGGCGCGCTCCGGTGCGCGACCACCTTCCGGGAGGTCAGGGACTGATGACAGCCACCCAACCCGCCGCGGTGGGAATCGCGGAAATGACCCGGGCGCAGCGGGCCGCGCTACCGCTCAGCGCCGATGTCGCCCAAGCCCTGGCCGAACAACACGGCGTCTGCATCCGACCGCTGGCCATGCGCCGCATCGACACCACCACCGGCCGGGTCGAGGTCGTCCCGGTCCCGTGTGGGTCCACCCGGGCCGACCAGTGTCCGCCGTGTGCGGACAAGGCGCGGCGGCTGCGGATGGTCCAATGCCGCCAGGGCTGGCACCTCGACGCCGAACCGGTCAACGCCCGAGACACCCCCAGCGAGGATCACAAGGAGTTGATGGCCACCCGGGCTGATCTCGTCGCGGTCTACGCCGAGTGCCGCGCCGTGGGTGATGAGGTTACGTGTGAGCAGATCGCAGAGTCGGTCGCCGAACTGGACACCGAACTCCGCGCGGCAGGAGTCCGCGGACGACTCACCCCCTTAGACCCGCCACCCAAGCCGGTCAAGCGGTCCACCCGGCGTCGCCAAGACGCCCCGGACCTTCCCCGGCGACCCGTCGAGAACCGCACCCTCGGGCGGGTCTTCGCCGGTCGCTACCGGCCGTCGACGTTCCTGACCTTGACCCTGGATTCCTACGGCCGGGTCGATGGCGAGGGGGCCGCGGTGGACCCGGAGCGCTATGACTACCAGCGGGCCGCCCGAGACGCGATCCACTTCCCCGCGCTGCTGGATCGGTTCTGGCAAAACACCCGCCGCTGTGTCGGCTGGGAGGTGCAGTACTTCGGCACCGTCGAACCCCAAAAACGCGGCGCCCCGCACTTTCACGCCGCCATCCGAGGAGCCATCCCCCGCACCGAACTACGAGCCATCACCGCCGCCACGTACCACCAAGTCTGGTGGCCCCACCACGACCAGCTCCTCTACACCGACCAGCGGCTACCGGTATGGGACACCCGCGCCAAGGCCTTCACCGACCCCGACACCGGCACACCACTGCCCACCTTCGACCAAGCCTGCGACGAACTAGCCGAGCCCGCGCACGTCGTCCGGTTCGGGACCCAAGTACACGTCAAGGGCATCCTGGGCGGCACCGAAGAAGCCGGCCGCCACATCGGTTACCTCACGAAATATTTGACGAAATCTGTAAGCCAAGCGGCCGGACTCGGCGAGCACGCCACCGACGCCCACCGCGACCACGCCCACCGGCTCCACGCCGAACTCCTGGTCACCCCCTGCTCGACCCGCTGTGCGGTGTGGCTGCTCTACGGCATCCAACCCCACGGCGCCCGACACTCCATCACCCCCGGGCACTGCAAGGGCAAAGCACACAAACCCGAACACCTCGGCATCGCCGGCCGACGAGTCCTGGTCTCCCGCAAATGGTCGAACAAGACCCTCGATGACCACCGGGCCGAGCGTGGCGCGTTTGTTCGGCAACTCCTGGAACAGGTCGGCATCCAGCCCACGCACGGACCCGACGACGGACCGTATCGGTGGGAACGCCCCGCACCCGCCGACCCCGACGTCCCACCACGTCCCGTCTTGCTACTGCAGGCCGTGGCCGAACGACAGCGATGGCACGCCGAATACACCGCCGCCCAACTCGCCGCGAGCGGATCACCACCCGAGAACCGTTCGGCAATCGAGGAGGCAGCGTGATGGGTGATGTAGCGAGGATCGATCTGTTGTGGACGGTCGATGATGCGGCGCTGTATCTCCGCGTGCCGGTGAAGACGCTCTATCAGTGGAAGTGGCGGGGCGAGGGTCCGCCGGTTCGCAAGGTCGGCAGGCATCTTCGGTACGACCCGGCTGAGGTTCGGAACTGGTTTGCTGGCCTCAGCTCCGAGGTGGCCTGACCTCATGGGCCACATCGAGGATCGCTGGTGTAAGGTCGTCGCGGACCCGGTGACGAAGAAGCGAGCCCGGGTCAAGGCGGCGCGGCACGGCACGGGCCAGCGTTATCGGGTGCGCTACCTCGACCCCGAGGGCCACGAGCGCAGCGTTAGCTTCCCCGACCGCCAGAAGAAGGCGGCAGAGGACTTCCTCGTCAGAGTCGAGGGCGATAAGCGCCAGGGGGCCTACATCGACCCGAAGGCGGGCAGGCTTACTTTCGGCGGATTCGTGCGAACTTGGCTCGATAGTCAAACGTTTGATGCCTCCACGCGGAACAGCGTGACGTGGCGGCTCAACGCGCAGATCCTGCCTTTTTTCGAACGACGCGAGCTCGGATCGATAAGGCCCACCGACGTCCGGGCGTGGATCCGGAGCATGCAGGAACGCAACGTGGCCGCGAGCTACCAATCGGGCTGCTTCGCGCACCTGTCCTCAATCCTCAGCGCGGCCGTTGATGACAAGTTGATCCGTGAGAACCCGTGCCATGCCCGGACAGTGGTCCGACCTCGGCCCGTCTCACAGAAAGTTGTGCCTTGGTCGCGTGCTCGGGTCAACGCGATGCGATTGGCGTTGGCCGACCGCTACAAGATCGCCATTCCGCTCGGCGCTGGTTGTGGGCTGCGGCAAGGGGAGTTTTTCGGGCTTGCTCCAGCGGATCTCGACCGCGAGGGCCTGGTCGTGCATGTCGTTCGGCAAGTGCGGATCATCGACGGTCAGCAGGTGTACGCCCTGCCCAAGCGCAACAAGACTCGGGACGTCCCGCTTCCGCGCAGTTTGTTACGGCTGCTCGATGAGCATATGGAGCGCTTCCCGCCTGTGCCGGTGACGCTGCCATGGCGCATCCCGAGTGGGGATCCCGTCACGGTGCGCTTGCTCCTGACCACTCCCGTGGGTGGAGCGCTCCTGCGCAGCCGCTTCAATGACCGGGTCTGGGCACCGGCCAGGAGGGCGGCCGGTATCACTCACCCGACCCGGCAGGACGGGACGCACGCGCTACGGCACCACTACGCCTCGGTGCTGCTCGATGCAGGGGAGAGCATCAAGGCCCTGTCGGAGTACCTCGGCCACCACGACCCCGGCTTCACCCTCCGGACCTACACCCACCTCATGCCGACCAGCACGGCCCGAACTCAACGCGCGATCGACGGTCTATTCGGTAACGGGGAAGCGGACGTTGACGGCCCCGTGACGGCCCAAGACCACGATACGGGCCTCTAATCAGGGACAACGGCTGTATCCGGCTTACAGGCCAGCTCGTCCGCCCCGCACTTCACCACCTGCGCCAGCGGGCGGACGCGGACAAGACGAATTTCACAAAACCGCGGAAACAGCAGATGCCTTCTCGATATCACCGAAGGGTTCAACGAAGGGGAAGATGGCGACGATTGAGCTGACAAAGGAGACCTTCTCCGACGTCGTGGGCGGCGCCAAATTGGCGCTGGTCGACTTCTGGGGACCGCGGTGTCGACTGTGCCGCATGTTCGAAGCTGTTTTCGGACAAGCATCGCAGCGCCACCCCGATGCGGTGTTCGGCAAGGTCGACGCTGAAGCGCATAGCCAGCTTGCCGCCATGTTCCGCGTCATGTCCCTTCCCACCCTAGTGATCATGAAAGAAGGTTTCGTGATCTATGCCCGATCGGGCACCCTTCCGCTGGGAGACCTGGAGGACCTCGTGGATCAGGCCACCGCACTGGACATCGACGAGGTACGCAGAAAGCGAGCTGCCAGCCGCAGAACGGCATAGAACCGCGAGGTCAACACGACGCAGGTCAGCTCAGTTGCCGGAAACGGTCCCGGAGCAGCGCCCGGACAAGCAGCAGCGGAAGTGCGAAGACCCCACCGCAAGGCGGCACCGCCCACGCCGAGACGGCAATACCTGCGTGATCATGGCCGCCGGACAGAAGTCGCTCTCGGTCGTATGCACGCCACCGGGAAGTCACCGTTCACATCGTCGACACCACCCTGCTCATCTATCTGGACCCACTAGCAGCCGTGCCTCGGCCGAACAGGCGGTCAGGAAGATCGGAGTTCGCCGGCTTGATGTGCTCGCGGACGTGGCGCGGGAGCTCCGAGTCACGCTCAGCGATCTGCTTGGTGAGCCCGTCCTGCTGGAGGACGAAGATAAGCATGACGACGTTCCGGCGATCCGGGACGCGTTAATGGCTCCCCGGAGGCTGTCTCGGACACTGTTTTCGTCGTCGGTGCCGCCGGAGTACATCGACCCGGCTCGCCTTCGGTCCGCCAGGCGAACGCGAGACGCCCGCATAGTTGGGGCCGGTTGCGGACCTCGTGTTCTGGGAGGATCCGCTCATGGATCCGGCCGACGGCTCAACGACCTGCCATGATCGCCGAAGCCGAGCGATGGCCGTGCGATCCTGCACGGTGACCGCTCACTATTGGCGATCTTGAGAACGCGAGAAGGGCGATTAGGCAACAGCATCTGATGGCCCTGTGTGGCCGCGCGTTCCGCGGTGAAAATTCGCCACACCAACACCATGAGGCCAAGCGGTACCTATTTTCCGGTCAGCCTCCTCGGCGTAGATCCACAGGCGTCGATCTCGACATAGGTGTGGTGTGCTTTCTAGACTTGGCCTATGACCGAGATCGCTAGGCCCTTCTGGCGGGGCATCAACCACCTCGCCCTGATCACGAACGACATGGACGCCACCACGCGGTTCTGGCACGGCGTGCTCGGGGCGCGGCTCGTCGCGCACCTGGGCAACGAATCCTTCCGGCACTACTTCTTCGAGTTCGGTGATGAGCAGACCGTGGCGTTTTTCGAGTACCGAGACGTCGTCGTGGAACGGTTTCAGGTACCGGCCGGGGTGCCGGACCAGCGCAAGATGCAGTTCGATCATCTGTCGTTCAACCTTCCCGATGAGCACGCCTTGGAGGAGCTGCAGAGCCGGCTGAAGTCGCATAGTTGCGGGGTAACCGACGTCATCGACCACGGCTTTGTGCGCTCCATCTACTTCAACGATCCCAACGGGATCGCGCTGGAGGCCTCGTGGTGGGTCGTCGACCCGACGGGGCGGATGGCCGACTACAGCGACCCCACGCTGTTCTCCGACCCCAACCCGGTCCCGGCGGTGCGGGAGTTGACCCGCGATGGAGTGCTCGCTTCGGTGCCGCAGACGACACTGTCCTCCGATGAGATCGTCGACCCGGCTTAGCCCGGTGTTGATAGTTGATCACATTTCCGATCAACCCACTGGCTGAACGCGCATCGAGCCGTACGATGCGACTGGTCAGTACAGGTAGATATCCACAAGCAGTGCGCTGATACCGCCCAGTGCACAGAGCATGCCGACGCGGTGCCCGGTATCCGCTCGAAGCGCACCAAGGCCGAGTACCAAGGCGACGGTGGCTACCGCGAACACCAGTGATCCGGTGTCTTGCCAGCTGATCGGGAACACCGGAATCGGCGCGTCGGTGAAGAACTGGTCGGCCCTGGTGGCTCGCAGGATCGCGTTCCACGCAACTGGTCCCGCTGCGGTGGCGAGCGCAACGGACACTAATACGGCTGGACGACGCTCGCGAGCTAGCGTCGGGAATAGCAGGATAGCTAGTACAGTAGACAGTGCCGCACCGTAAGCGCACCGCTCGATGTTGGGCGACCGCAAGGAACGCCGCTGTCTCCATCTCCACCGTGAGACATCCCTCGCCGCGGCGGGCCCGGATCTTGGATCGCGTCTCGCGGTATGGCGCATCGGTGGTCCAGGTCTTGCCCATGACATGTGGGCCGCCGCGTTCCTGGAGCACCGCCACCCGGCGGTGACCGCATCGACGTCGGCGCTGATCTCCCGACCCGCTGGAAGGTAGTGACAGGAAG
This sequence comes from Pseudonocardiales bacterium, assembly GCA_023252195.1. Lineage (GTDB taxonomy): Bacteria > Actinomycetota > Actinomycetes > Mycobacteriales > Pseudonocardiaceae. Next base: position 121,789 of record JAHEXI010000006.1, on the reverse strand, counting down.
TGCCTTCGTCGCGTATTGCCGCGCTGGGAACAACGACGTGACCGAGCGCCAATCCCGGAACGGTGCAGCCGGTAGAGGGGGTGGTGGCCATGCTCCCATTTGAAGATCCCGATGCGATCGGCCCGACCTTCCCCGCATGCCTCGGCGATGACCTCCTGGAAGAAACAGATCACCGCATGTTCGGGCACCTCACCCGTCGTAGTGAGCGGCAAAGGGTCAATGAGCGCTGGCGAGTCGTCATCGAACTCCAGCAACGGCAGATTGGGATGCAGACCCCATCATCTCGTGAATCTCGTCCAGCGCGAGGCTGAGCTCACCGTGGATCGAGCAAGCTGCTTGCAGCGTCAGTGCTTCAGATTGGGACAGGCCCGCCCGGCGTGCTCGTTGATCGCGAAGTCCGCAGAGGCTGAGAAGGCCGGCACGACACAACACAACGCAGGCCGTCAGCTCGCAGGCTCAGGTATCTGTCGGACAACGTGCGCGACCGTATAGCGGAGTTCTTAGTCCTCTTGGCCGACGCGGTCCGAAACGCGATCCTCGGCCGCAGTGAGCCTCGACAGTTCTTCCGCCATCGTAATCGTATGACAGAATGTGTCGATCGAGACCTCTCGGCCGCCTAGGCTCTTGAGCGCCTCGACGGTCACGGGATCCCGCATGGACAGTCCGAGATCCTCGGCCCAGCTCATAGCCGATTTGGAATCGGTCATGCTGGCCATCATCTGGTTGCGATCATCGTCTGTCCGGGTCGCTTTCACCGACTGCTGGACGGTTCTAATTTGGGCCGGAAAACGGAAATCATCGACGACGTGAAGCTGTGCCGGATCTGTCTTGAGCCAGCGGCCGAGAGCTCCTCGGATGCTCTCCCGCGCCTCGGCCACGCTTGGGCACAGGCAACGGACTCCAGGCTCCTCGGCGATTTCCACCACCCAAGCTTCGCCGTCTCGTTCGTATACCGCGGTGTAGCTATCGCTCACGTCAACCAGTCCCTCCCGAATACACGGCGCCAGAACCAACTCTCGAAAGCTGGCCCAGCCGTCGTCCCGAGACTACTCGGTCGCCCACGCCGACCCAAGGCAACAGCCGCACTGCCACCGGCAGTGACGCTGCGCCGACTGGGCGGTTTACAGTACGTAATCGGCGCACGCTGCGACTGCCACGGACGGCGGCGCGCGCACTCCGCAAGGGTGTGTAAACGGAGTAAGGAGGACGGCCCAGAGTGCTGCTCTGGCGGCTACCTGGGTTGCGATGACGTCCGTTCAACTGTCCGAGTGACCACTGGGCGTGGCGAGCCGGGTACTGTGCGGCAACCCTGGCATGGTCTACTCACAACCCGCCGGGCGGCCGCTCGGCGCGCAACCATGATCAGACCCCCAGGGGGTTGCGATGACGGCGTTGACCGTAGTCGCCCAGGCAACCGAACTGGGCACGCACAACCTGCGTACCTGGATGTTGGACAACGTCGTGCCGCTGCTCCTGCTGGCGGTGGCGGTGTTGCTGCTGTGGTTGGGCGGCGGTAAGGGAGACAACGCCGGGGTCATGCGACGGGTCGGAGGTGTGATCATCGCGTTGGGCGTCGTCGGGCTAGCAGTGTCCGGCGCAGGGGTGAACCTCGGGACGTGGATCGCCGGCTTGTTCACCGGCTGAGCGGGGGGTGACGCGACGTTGCGGATCCGCACTGATGACGATGTTTACCGAGTAGACGCGGTCTGGCTCGGCCCCCCCAAGGCGACGTTCCCGTGGCGGGCACGGTACGTGGCCTGGGGTGTCGGGATGGTGACGTTTCTGGTTGTTCTAGGCCTTGAGCGTCAGCTGGGCATCGGCTTTGGCTTCTTCTCCACCGGCTGGGCCCTGCTCATCACCATCCTGCTCACCCGGGTGATCGGCTCTCGGATTACCCACGAGCGCCCGCTGACCGCCGTTGCGGCGATGTGGGTGCGGGAGCTTACGGCCCCCCGGAAGGTGACCGCGGGGCGCGGTGGCGCCGCCACCGCATCGCGGGTCCGGGTCGAACGCGACCGCCCTCGGCCCGGCCAACGGCCGAGCCGTCGCTGGGGTCGCAGGAAGGAGCGCACAGGTGTTCGGGCTCCGACGTCCTCCCAGCAGCAGTGAAGACGACCAGCACCAGGGCTCCAACCGGCGCGGCCACAAGCTCCCGGGCGAGCTTGTCGCCCCCACGTACACCCCGTCCATCGCGCTGCGCTCCATTGACGGCCACCTGGTCCGCAACGGGCAGGAGGTCTACGCCTGGTACCGGCTCGCGTCGCAGCGCTGGTCGTTCCGCTCGGACTCGCAACGTCAAGACCTGATTCATGCCATCGCAGGCCAGTACGCGGAGTTGCAGGGCCGGTGGATGCACCTGCGGGTCACCGCCCGCCCATACCCGATCCGGATGTGGGCCGAAGCCCACGTGCGCAACGCGGTAGGCAGGCTGCCCGACACTCCCGGAGCGCTGTCCTTCGACGACTACATGATCGGTGAGCAGCAGCAACTGCTCGGGCATTCGATGGCCGAGAAGGAAGTCTATCTCGGCGTGCAGGTGCAGACCCGTTCCATGGTCGACCGGGTCGTGGAGCGGGCCGCGCCGATGCTGCGGCGAGTTTTTCCCACCGCCGTCGATGCCGAGCTGGTCGCGATCGACGCCGAAGTGGAGCACCTCGACGGCGTGATCGGTGTGGCCGGGCTGGAGGGTCGGCCGGTGACCGCCGGGGAGATGTCCTGGCTGATGCACCGATCGTGCTCGCTTGGTCTGCCCGCGCCACGCAACCTGCCCGCGACCCCCGGCGCCACCTGGGAACCCGAGGATCTGGCCAGTTTCACCGACGCCGCGGACTTCCACACCGAGCCCTACGCTCCCACCCTCACCGTTCGCGGCCGCACCGGCTCCAACGCCGGCGTCGCACGGCACGTCGTAGTCCTCACCGTGGGGCAGATGCACGGGTTGCGGATCCCGGAGATCGACGATCCGTGGGTACAGCGCTCGGACCGCCTGCCGGCCGGGGTTGAATGGTCGGCGCGTCTCTATGTGCGCCGGCCAGAGGAGGTGGCCGGCGAACTGCAGCGGCAGATGAACAAGGTGCGTTCGCAGGTGCGGCACTACACCGACGAGCACGACCTCGAGCCGCCGCAGAGCCTGGTCCGCCAAGCCACCAGGGTGCTGGAGATCGACGACGAGATGACCTCGGGCTTCACCGCGCTGGGCACCCGGGTCCGGTCCTGGTGGCGGGTAGCGGTCTCGGGACCTACCGAGCGGGACGCACTCCGGTTGGCGCAGCAGCTACTGGATCTGTACAAGCCCAAGATCGCCATCGAGCATCCGGAGTCGCAGTACGCACTGGCCCGCGAGTTCATCCCGGGCGAGCCGCTGTCCTCGGGTGCCTACCTGCGCCGCGGCTCGGTGATCTGGGCGGCTTCCGCGGTGCCCACCGCCACCGCGGAGGTGGGGGACCGGCGCGGCATCCTGCTCGGCGAGACGTGCACCGCCACCCGGCGCCCGGTCGCCTGGGATCCGTGGATGGCCCAGGAGATCCGGGACTCCTCCGGGCTAACGGCGTTGGTGGCCGGGCTCGGTGGCGGCAAGTCCTTTCTGGGCGGCGGCATCGTGTACAAAACGCTGCGGTCCGGCGCGTACTGGACCCTGTTGGACCCCTCCGGTCCGCTGGCCAAGCTGTGTGAGCTGCCCGAGCTGCGGCCCTACGCGCGGCCGATCAACCTGCTCAACGCCCAGCCCGGCATCCTCAATCCTTACCGGGTGGTCGGTGAGCCCGAGCTTTCGCATTTCCTCGACGAGGAGGATCCGGAGCGAGCCTGGCGGCGGGAGAAGGCGCTCACCGCAGCCACCCGGCGCCGGCTGGTACTTGACGTCCTTACCGGAGTGCTCCCGTTCGAGGTCGCCCGGATGGCGAAGACCCGCATCGTGCTGCTCCGTGCGGTCCGGGCGGTGGGTGGGCGTCCTGACGCGCATCCCGGGCAGGTCTTCGAGATGCTGCGTCGTGATCCCTCCGAGCACCATGAGCACGCCATCGTGGTCGCCGACTTCCTCGACGAGATGCGGGAACGCATGTCGTTGCTCATTCCGGACAAGGGCGCCGACCCCTACACCGAGGTACGCGATGACCGGCTGACCGTGCTCACGATGTCCGGCCTGACTTTGCCCAAGGACGCCATCGGTCGGGAGCACTGGACCGACGCCGAGTCGCTCGGCGTGGAGCTGCTCAACCTGGCCGCTTGGCTGACCCAACGGTCGATCTACGAGCGCCCCCGTGACGAGCGCAAAGGCGTATGGATCGATGAGGCGTTCTTCCTGTCTGAGGTCCCCACCGGTCGGGTGTTGATGAACCGCTTCGCCCGGGACTCCCGCAAGTGGAACGTGCGGGTGCTGCTGTCGTCGCAGGTCCCGGCGGACTTCCTGAAAATCCAAGGTTTCGTATCGCTGCTGGACTCGGTCTTCGTCGGCAGGCTCGACGACGGGCCCGCACAGGCCGACGCGCTGCGCCTGCTGAAGGTTCCCATCGGGGTCGGATATGAGCAGGTGGTGGCCTCGCTGGGGCGTCGCCCAGGGGGTGACCGGATGGCCACGGAACGAGACCGGGCACCCCGGCAGTTCATCTTCGGTGATGGCGCTGGCGGCGTCGAGCGGGTACGGGTGGACCTTTCAGGCGCGCATTTGGAGCATCTGTGCACCGCGCTGGACACCACTCCGGATGCGCTGCGCGGCGGTCCGGCGGCTGTGGAGCTGCCCAGCACAGCTGATCTTGCGCCTGAAGAGGGCCGCAGCCCAGGACCCAGTGGGATCGGTCCGGCGGCCGCAGCCAGGACCCGAGCATGATCCTCCAGGTGCTGCGCGGCCGGCGGATCGCGGCGTTGTTGGCGCTGCTCGGGCTGATGGCGGCCATCGCGCTGCTCAGTCCGTCGAGTGCCTGGGGGTCCTCAGCGCTGGCGCAGGTCCCCGGAGCCGACGACTGCAAACAGGCACCCAACCCGGAGCGGCCCGGGTCCGGCATGGTCGGTGCGATCGATCCGACACCGCTGCAGGCCGGCGCGCCGAACAGCGCGTACCACGAGGTCGGCTACGCCGGACTGGTGTGGCACACCTATGACCTCGGCTGTGGTCCTTCGGGCCTGCGCAACCCGAATGCGGTGATCGACACCTGGACCGGCAACCTGCTGTTCGACATCGGCAAGGCGATCGTCGGCGCTACTAACGGGCTGCACTACGCGCTGTCCGATGGGGGCCTGCTGGCTCCGTTGAACGATCTGATCGTCTCGGGCACGGTCGCGCTGTACGACAGCGTCTACGCACCGTGGTTCGGGCTGGTCGCGGTGCTGCTGGCAATCGTGCTATTCCGATCGATCTGGCGCGGCGACCTCGCCGCGGTCAGCAAACGCGCGGCGTGGGCGCTGGCTGGCATCTGGTTGGCGGCCGCGACCTACCTGACCCCACTGCTGTACACCCAGGTGCTCGATGGCGTTCTCGTCGAGGGCAGCAATGACGTGCGCAGCGGGTTCCTGCACGAGGTCGGTATCGAGCAGCGCGATGCGCTACCGACCCTGCTGCACGACCAGATCATCTACCGCAACTGGCTACGCGGGGAATTCGGTTCTCCGGACGGTCCGCAGGCTGCCCAGCTCGGCCGTGACCTACTTCGGGCGCAGGCCTACACCAAGCAAGAGATCGCCAACGGCGCGGACGATCCGAAATCCGGTGTTGCGGATCGCAAGAAGCAGGAGTACAAGGCGATCGCCGACCGGACCGGCAGCGCCTACGGCTACTTCCAGGGGGTGGACGGCAACCGGATCGGCGTCGGATTCCTGGCTGCCCTGCAGGCGGTGATGTTCGGACTGTTCCAACTGCTCGCGCAGGCGGCATTGCTGCTGGCTCAGGTGCTGCTGCGGGTGGTGATCCTGCTCGGCCCGATCATCGGTCTGATCGCAATCTTGTACCACGACATTTTGCGCGGCGTCGGCCGCGCGGTCGGCGCCGCGCTGCTCAACATCGTGATGCTGTCAGCGCTGGCCGCACTGCACACGTTGGTCATGGTGTGGGTTTTCGACCCCACCCGCAACATGTCGGTGCTCGCGCAGATGCTGCTCGCCGGGATGATCACCGTGGTGTTGTTGCTGGTGGCTCGGCCGGTTCGGCGGATGTGGCAGATGACCGAGCTCGCGGTCGGTGCGGTAGGTGGTGCGCTACCCGCACCCCCGCCGGGTGTACTGGCCCGGCTGCGCCGGCGCGGGGCAGATGTCGACGCCAGTCCCTCGGAGCGGTTCTGGGAGGAGGCCCGCGGCGCTGAGAGTGATCCGGCGGCAGCTGCGGCAGGCTCGGTGGCTGGCAGCCGGGTGCGTCCAGAGGCTGACGCACCGGTGATCGTCACGGCCGGGCGAATGGATCGCAGAGGTGCTGGCTCGGCGGCCACGCCGGCGCTCGGCGCGGGCCGTCCTACCGCCCTTGGTGGTCCTGGCCTGGGGTACGACGAGGCGGTGTTGACCGGGGCGAGCAGCAGCGTGTTACGGCCCGATGGGTTGGCTGCGGTGCCGACCGGATTCAGCGCGCCTGCACGCGGCCGCACCCGCGTCGGCGAGGATCCGGTGTATGTGCCCTCGGCGGTCAGCAGTTCCCGGGGCGCACCGCAGGAGGCGGGGCTGGACGAGGTGGCCGGGCGCCCGGTGTGGGTGGTGTACCGGCCGTCGGCCGGCCTGGAAGTCGGCTCGGAAGCCGGCTCTGAAGCCCGCCTGGAAACCACTGACGGTGCCAACGCCCGGTTCGTGGACTGACCGGGGGACGCGCCGTGCCGATCCGGACCCACCGCGGCCGCGCAGCCGTCTACCGCAGGTTCTGGGGCTGGCCGGTGCGTTCTCCCAAGCACCTCGCCGGTACCGTGTTGGCGCTCGTCGCGATCGGTCTCGGACTCGGACGGGTGTTGCCTGACAACCGCAGTGGTGCGACTTTCGCGGCGCCGTCGATCAGCGCTGAGCGTAAGGCCGCAGCGAGCCCGTTCGGTACGGGGTCACGCTCGGCGCCAGCCGACGCTGGCATTGCCCGGCAGGCTCCCGCTTTGGCCCCGAGCGCCCCGGCGCCAGCCGCCGCACTCACCGTCGCGCGCTCCTGGGTCACTGGGTTTCTTACCGTCCCAAAGGGCATCACCGCTGCGCGTTGGGTTGAGCAGCTGCGGCCCTACACCACTGACGACCTGTTTCCCCAACTTCAGTCGATTGACCCGGCGAACGTCCCCGCGGCGCAGATCATCGACGCGCCGCGGACCGTCAGCGCGGGGGCGAGCTCGGCTGAGGTCGACGTGGCCACCACCGCGGTAGTGGTGCGGCTGCTGCTGGTGTCCACGCCCGCTGGCTGGCGGGTTGCCAGTTACGAGCGGGCGGGTTGAGGCATGCGCCGCTGGCTGGTCGGGCTCCTGGTGATCGGCGTGCTCGGCGGTCTCATCGCGCTGGCCGCGATCTCCACGCTGCTCGGCGGTGTCGGTTCCGACGATTTCATGTTCGGAGCGCCGTGCGGCTCGGTTCTCGCGACAACCGACCCGCGGGAAGCGCCGCGAGTGGCCGTCCGGGTCAGCGACCTCGATACCGAGCAGCGCGCCATCGTCGAGCAGATCATCGCGATCGGCAAGCAGCGTCGGCTGCCGCCACGGGCCTGGCAGATCGCCATCCAAGCTGGGATGACCGAGTCCCGGTTGCATAACCTGCACTACGGCGACCGGGATTCGCTGGGCATCTTCCAGATGCGTCCCTCCCAAGGCTGGGGCAGCGTCGCCCAGGTCACCGATCCGGTCTACGAGATCAACAAGTTCTACGACAAGCTGCTGATGGTTCCCGGCTGGGAAACCCAGCGTCCCGGGGATTCGGCGCAGGATATCGAGAGATCGGCCTTCCCGGCGCGCTACCACCAATGGGAACCGCTGGCCGTCAATGTGATCGGCGCCGTCGGCGGGGACGTCACGGAGTTCGTCAAAGCCTCCTGTTCCACACCGCTGCCGGCGCCATCCGAGATTGCCGGACGGGCAATTCAGTACGCGCTGGGCGAAGTCGGCAAGCCCTACGTCTGGGGCGCCACCGGCCCTAATTCCTACGACTGCTCAGGGCTGATGCTGCGGGCCTACCAGTCTGCCGGGGTCACGCTGCCCCGAGTGGCGGCACAGCAGTACTGGGCCGGCACCCAGCTGCCGGTGCGCCAGGCACAACCCGGAGACCTGCTGTTCTGGGGTTATGACACGTCGAACCCGGATACCATCCACCACGTTGCGATGTACCTGGGTAACGGCCGCATGGTCGAGGCGGCTAATCAAACGGTGCCGCTGCGGCAACGAGCGGTGAACTTCGATGAGCACGAACTGATGCCGCTCGCGGTCCGGCCAGGGGTGCCGGTCGCGAAGGCCTGAGATCCGGAGGTGTAGGTGTACGCGTCAGAACCGATCCCGCGGCCAACCCGTCGGCCGGCTTCGGCCACTCCGCTACGGGACCACCTCGAGGGGGCCAAGCTGGGGGTCGACGAGGGCTATGTGGTGTTGCCCCGGTCACTGGCCGAAGAGATGCCCTTGCCCTGGCAGCAGCAGATGGCCTACCTCATCGATGAGCTACATCGGACCTATGGCGATCTGGCGTGGCCCATCTATCGAGTGGTGCCCAGCCGCATCGAACGGTTGGTTGACCTGGACGAAGGCCAGCTGGCCGAGGCCGGTTACCTGCTCGAGATCGACACCACTGGAGAGCTGGTGTACCGGGACCGCAACGACGTGGTGGTACCGGATCCGCAGTGCCGGGAGGTTCTGGTGTCGTGCCTGGATCCGATACCTCGCCATCCTCCGGCCATCAGCCCGTGATCCAGGCGGACCTGTCCCAGCTGACGATCGGCGTGCTCGGCGGCACTGGTCCGCAGGGTCGGGGGCTGGCCTACCGATGGGCACTGTGTGGGCTGCGGGTGGTGATTGGCTCCCGGGAACTTCATCGGGCCGAGGAGACGGCGGCCTTAGTGGGGGAGCGGGCCGGTTCCCTGCGGGTGCGCGGTGCGGGCAACGCCGGCTGCGCGGCCGAGGCAGACCTGGTCGTGGTGGCGGTGCCCTTCGACGGCCACGCCGCGCTGCTGACCTCGCTCCGTCCGGCGTTGGCTGGCAAGATCGTGATCGACTGTGCGAACCCGCTCGGCTTCGACAGTCGGGGTCCGTACCCGCTCGACGTGCCTGCTGGCAGCGCCGCCGAGCAGGCCCAGACGCTGCTGCCGCAGTCCCGGGTGATCGCCGCGTTCCACCATGTCTCCGCGGTGCTTCTCGATGACCCCGAGGTGAGCCGGCTGGACACGGACGTGCTGGTGCTGGGCGACGACCGGGAAGCCACGGACCTGGTAAGTGCCTTAGCCGACGCGGTACCTGGCATGCGTGGTATCTACGGCGGGCGGTTACGCAACGCCGGGCAAGTGGAGGCGCTGGTCGCCAACCTGATCGCGGTCAACCGCCGACACCATACGCACGCCGGGATCCGCATCACCGGCCTCTGACACTCAGTTGCTTCTGCTCGTCAGCGCGTTGGCCTCGCTGAAAGAGCACGAACAGCCACAGCAGCGAGGGGATGAGCAGCGCTGCGCCGACGGCCAGTGCGATGAGCGTGGCCAAGAGTACGGCCGGAGTCGCTGCGCTGGCAGTGATGGTGACATTCGCCGTCGCGGGGGGTGGGAGTAGATATGGGTACTGGGCCAGCGCCCATCCCCACAACACCGCGGTGACCGCCAGCGCCGCAGTGACCCGTACCAGCAGGTAGCGGCGGCGTAGCACCAGCAGCAGCGAGGCCACGCCCGCGATGGCCGAGACAATGACCAGCGGCAACGCGCGGTGTGTCAGACCGTCGAACAGCCGGGGCGCGTCGGCGTGCAGCACCGCGATCCCGCTCAATGCCACGACACCGAGCACGATGCCGGTGATCAGCGCGCGGCGTCGGAATGCCTCGGCAAGCTCACTGTGGCCTTCGCGCATGGCGTCCGCGCACAGGTAGGTCGCCGCGAGATAGGCGGCAATACCCACCGCGATCGTGCCGCCCAGCACCGAGGTGGGGTTGCACCAACTGGTGAACAGGTCACCGGCGGCCAACCCGAGCGGAACGCGGCCCGACGCGATGCCGCCGGCCACGGTGCCGAGGAAAAACGGGGTGAGCACCGAGGACAGCGCGAAGGCGGCGCCGAACAGGCGTTGCTGCCCAAGTTGGTCGCTGGCCTTGCGAAAGGCGAACGCCGCGCCCCGCACGATGATGCCGAGTGCCACCAGCGTCAAGGGAATGTACAAGGTGGACATCACGGACGCGAACACAGTCGGGAAAGCCGTCCACAGCAGCACGATGACGAAGATCAGCCAGACGTGGTTGGCCTCCCACACCGGCCCGATGGAATGCTCGATCAGGTCCCGCTGCGGACGACCTCGCTGGCTTCCCCCGGCGAACAGATCCCAGAAGCCGGCGCCGAAGTCTGCTCCGGCCAGCAGCGCGTAGAGCGTCAGTCCGATCCACAGCACGGCGATCGACCACTGGGCGAGGCTCACCGTGCACCTCCGGCTCCGGCGTCGTGCTCTTGCGGAGCCATCAGCCGGTGATAGCGGGCCATCCGGCGCAGGACGTAGACCGTACCGATGGTCATCACGAGGTAGACCGCGAGCACCGCAATAAGGCCGACGAACAGACCTGGCGCGGGGTTGACCGCGTCGGCGGTTCTCATCTGGCCCCACACGATCCAAGGTTGGCGGCCGACCTCGGTGGTGACCCACCCCGCTTCCAGAGCGCAGCAGGCCGCGATCCCGGTGACGCTGGCGACCCGCAGAAACCACCGGGTCCGGGGCAGGTCGCGGCGCCGCCACCAGCTCAGTCCGAGCCAGATACCCAGCAGCAGGAAAGCGGAGCCGATGCCGACCATGATGTCGAAGGACAGATGTACGACTCCGACAGGCGGTCGGTCGGCTACGGGTACCCGGTCCAAGCCGGCGATCACGGTGTTCGGGCTGTAGCCCACCAGTAGCGACAGTCCGTTGGGGATCTCCAGCCCGTAGCGCAGCTGCCCATCCATCGGGATGCCCGCGACGGTCAGTGGAATGTGTGAGCCGGTGTGGTAGACGCCCTCGATGGCGGCGAGTTTGGTGGGCTGGTTGGTGGCCAGGAACCGGGCTGCGTAGTCACCGACGGCGATCTGAACTGGCGTGATGATCGCGGCGGCGGTGAACGGGATCAGGAAACCGAGCCGATGGTAGCGATCCCGGCGGCCCCGCAGCAGGGCTACCGCGTAGACGCTGGCGATGATGAACCCGGTGACCATGAACGCAGCCAGGATCATGTGAGTGGTTTCCGGCGGGGTAGCCGGGTTGAACATCGCCGCCCACGGGTCGACTGCGGTGACGGTGCCGTTAGTGAGGTCGAATCCCCGCGGTTGGTTCATCCAGGCGTTGGCGGTGACCACGAAGAACGCCGAACACACCCCGGCCACCACGATCGGGATACCGGAGAGCAGGTGCTGGCGCGGTGGTAGCCGATCCCAGGCGTAGAGGTAGATGCCCAAAAAGATCGCTTCGATGAAGAACGCGATCCCCTCCAACGCGAACGGGAGCCCGATGACCTGGCCGTAGCGGCTCATCATGCCCGGCCACAACAACCCCATTTCGAAGCTGAGGATGGTCCCCGACACCGCGCCGACGGCGAACAGCACCCCCATGGCCTTGGCCCACCGGTGGGCCAGCAGCCGGTAGGCATCCTCGCCGGTGCGCAAGCCCCGCCACTCGGCGAACAGGGTCAGTGCGGGCATCCCGACTCCCAGACAAGCCAGAATGATGTGCCAACCCAGTGAGATCGCCATCTGCTCTCTGGCAGCCCACAGGTTGATCGGAGACGCCGCTGCGGCTACCCCGCGATAGCTCACGTGCGTGGAAAGCAGCACGTACACGTTCAAAGCGAGCACGAGCGCCAACCTTTCCGTTCCCCGATCGGTGATCACCTGCTCGTGCTTCGACCGTAGGCCCCTTGCCCAACAGGGGCGACTGGATCGCCGCCGAGCCCTGGTCCCGGAACGCACCTTCACCGGCCCCGCACGGACCGGGCCCGCTACATCGGCCGCAAACCGAAGATGATTCCCGAGCTGATCGACGAAGCCTGCTTGTGATCACCGCTTGTGTGCCTTAGACGACAATCTTTGTCGCGTAGTGCACACAAACCGTGATCGCTGCCCCAACCCCGATCACACGTCCCATCGCGCGATCTGTTCGCCCGGTGTAGCGGGACTGCTCAGCTGTAGGTGTGCTCCAGCCCGGGGTAGGCGCCTGAGCGGACATCGTCGGCGAAGTGGCTCGCGGCGTCCCGCAGCCCGTTGCCGAGCTGGGCGTAGATCTTGACGAACTTCGGCACCGGGCCGCTGGCAGCGTGGAAGGCCACCATGTCCTGCCACACCATGACCTGCGCGTCGCATGCCGGTCCGGCACCGATCCCGATGGTGGGCACACTCGCCGCCGCGGTGATCCGCGCAGCCAGCTCGGCCGGAATCACTTCAAGCACGATGGCGAACGCTCCGGCGGCTTCCAGGGCCTTCGCGTCGTCGAGCAGCCGTTCGCCCTGCTCGCCCCGGCCTTGCACCTGGTAGCCGCTCATCGCGTGCACAGACTGTGGGGTGAGCCCGAGGTGCGCCATCACCGGCACTCCCGCCGCGACCAGCGCCTCCACCTGGGGCAGCACTCGGCGACCGCCTTCCAGCTTCACGGCGTGCGCACCGGCCTCTTTGAGGAAACGGGTCGCAGTCTCCAGGGCCTGGGTTGGGGAGGATTGATAGGAGCCGAATGGCAGGTCGGCGACGACCATCGCACGACGGGCCCCGCGGACCACGCCGCGTGCCAAGGGCACCAGTTCGTCGACGGTCACCGGTAGCGTCGTGTCGTAGCCGTAGACGACATTGGCCGCCGAGTCGCCGACCAGCAACACCGGGATTCCTGCGGCGTCGAGCAGCCTGGCCGTCGAGTAGTCGTACGCGGTGAGCATCGCCCACTTCTCGCCGCGGGATTTGGCCGCCGTGAGCTCTTGGACGCGGACGCGTCTCATTTTCTGGTCGGATCCCACCGGCCCGCCGTATAGCGCGGGTTGGTCACGAGCTGCGGCCATCATCGACCGTCCTCCCTCGAGGCCGGCCTCTGTTCGCCGGTCCCCGGGTCATGTCGGATCGCTGGTATACAGCCTGGCACCGAAGTGAGGACCTGGCATTAGTGTGCGACGAGACTCACAGCCACGCGTCAAAGATCCCGGGTGATCGCCGAAATCGAGGCATAGCCGGGCAACCCCGCACCGCTACGGCTCAGTTTCGATGATCAAGAGGTGGCTAATGTTCGTCGTCGGTGAGGCCGCGTTCGCGCCAGCGGTTGGTGATCGGCAGTCGCCGGTCCCGGCCGAAAGCCTTCAAGGTGATCTTCGTGCCGGGCGGATACTGTCGTCGTTTGTACTCCGCGGCGTCCACCAGCCGGACGATGTGCTCGACCAGCTCGGGCGCGAACCCAGCCGCCACTAGGTCGGTGAACCCGCGGTCGCCTTCCACATAGTCGTCAAGCACCTCGTCAAGCTGCTGATAATCGGGCAGCGAGTCGGTGTCGAGTTGGTCGGGACGAAGCTCGGCCGAAGGCGGCTTGCTGATCGAGCTCGGCGGGATCGGTGCGGTCTCACCCCGCTTCTCGGCCAGCGCGTTGCGCCACCGAGCCAGCGCCCACACTGCCGTCTTCGGTAGGTCTTTAATCGGCGCGAAGCCACCGACGGCGTCACCGTAGATCGTCGAGTACCCCACGGCGAGCTCGGATTTGTTGCCGGTCGCCAGCACCAGATGTCCGTACTGGTTGGACAGCCCCATCAGAGTCACACCACGGCAGCGGGCCTGCACGTTCTCCTCAGCGAGTCCGAACAGCTCGAGCTGGTGCACGAAGACGTCGACCATGTCTCCGATCGGCTGTACCTGGTAATGCAGCCCGGTGCGCTCGGCGAGGTCGGCAGCATCGGACCGGGAGTGCGCCGAGGAATACGACGAGGGCATCGAGATTCCATACACCGCATCAGCGCCCAGCGCGTCCACCGCGAGCGCCGCGCACACCGCGGAGTCGATCCCGCCGGATAGCCCCAGCACCACCGAGCGGAATCCGTTCTTGCGCGCGTAGTCCCGCAGGCCCGTCACCAGCGCGCCCCACACTTCGGCCTCGTCGGACAGCGGCTCGGTCGCCGGCCCGGTGGGAGGCCCAGTGGCAGCAGCCGGGTAGGGCGGCAGCGAATCGTTGCTCAGGATGATCCGGTGCACGTCGAGTCCGGCGTAGTGGCCCACCGCCCTGGGCGAGCCGCCGGGCAGATCCAGGTCAAGCGTCACGATGTGCTCGGTGAACTGCGGCGCCCGCAACAGCAGCTCCCCGCGTCCGCCGACCACCATTGAGTCGCCGTCGAAGACCAGCTCGTCTTGTCCACCCACCAAATTCGCGTAGGCCAGCGGCGCGCCCACCTCGATCGCCCGGCGCACCACCAGCGCCAACCGCGTGTCGTCCTTGTTGCGTTCGTAGGGCGACGCGTTGGGCGCGACCACCAGGTCCACCCCGGCCTGGGCCAGCGCGGTGATCGGACCGCCCACCTGCCAGATGTCCTCGCAGATCACCATCCCGATCTCCAGGCCGTGCAGCCGGAACACGGTCAAGGTGGTGCCGGGGATGAAGTAGCGGCGTTCGTCGAACACCCCGTAGTTGGGCAGGTGGTGCTTGAACTGGCGGGCGACCACTCGCCCGCGGTACAAGACCGCCGCGGCGTCGCGAGAGCCGTGGGTGTCAGAGTCGAGGTATCCGACGACAACGGCCAGCTCCGCACAGCCGTCCTGCGCGAGTCGCGTGGCCAGCGTCTCGAGCGCTTGCACCGACCCGGCGACGAAAGATTCCCGCAGCGCCAGATCCTCCACCGGGTAGCCGGTCAGCGCCATCTCGCCGAACACCACGATGTGCGCACCGGCAGCGGTGGCTTCCCGGCAGCGGTTGGCGATCATCGTGGCATTACCCACGATGTCACCGACACACGGATTCACCTGGGCTAGGGCCAGACGCAACTGCGGCATGCGCTCATCATCCGCCTCTGGGCGCGGAGCGCCCGCTCAGAGCCATCCGGGGGATCACTAGGCTCTGCCGGATGTCGCGCCCCTTGCGCCCGACCGCTGCCCTGGCGATCGTGCTTGCCCTCAGTGGTTGCACTGTCGCGAGCAGCCGCCCGGCTGTCACCATTGGGGGGTCGCAACTCGGCGCGGACGTTTCGCGGTACCAGGCTGGCCCGGCGGGATCGGTGCCCCCGGGCCTCGAACGGTTCTACGCCCAGCAACTGACCTGGAGCGGCTGCAAGGACTTTGCCACCACAGACTACGACCGGCAGTCCTTCACCGACCCCACGCTGCGCTGTACCCGGGTGGAGGTGCCACTGGACTATGCCCACCCGCAGGGGCCCACCGCGCGGATCGGAGTGCTCCGCCGCCCCGCCGACAACCAGCAAGAGCGGCTGGGCTCGCTGCTGGTCAATCCCGGCGGTCCCGGCGCTTCGGGGATGACGGCAGTCGCATCGCGAGCCGGTGCGGTAGCCGGAACTGACCTGGGCCGCCGGTTCGACCTGGTCGGTTTCGACCCCCGCGGAATCGGCGCCAGCCAGCCGAAGATTATTTGCCGGAACACTCGGGAGGAGGACGCCGAGCGGCTCGATGTTGACCTGGATACCTCGCCCGCAGGGATTGCGCAGACCGAGAGCGAGAACCGAGCCTACGCGCAGCTGTGTGCCCAGCGGGTGGGCAAGGACATGCTCGCCAACGCCGGCACCCGGGACGTCGCGCGGGACATGGACGTGTTGCGGTCCGCTCTCGGGGACGCGAAGCTCAATTTCCTCGGCTACTCCTACGGCACCCGGCTCGGGACCTCCTACGCCGAGCAGTTCCCGGGCAATGTGCGGGCAATGGTGCTCGACGGCGCACTGGATCCGAATGAGAACCTGGTGCAAAGTTTGGTGAACCAGGGTGCCGGGTTCCAGCAGTCGTTCGACGCGTTCGTCGGCTGGTGTCTCGCACAATCCCAGTGCTGGTTGGGCACCATCCCGAAAGATCAGGCCAACCAGGCCTTCCAGCTGCTATTGCTGCCGTTGACTACCGCGGCGCGGCCCGTCGGCGACCGCAAGCTGTCCTATACCGACGCTACGATCGGCACGATTCAGGCGCTGTACACCGACCAGCTCTGGCCGGTGCTCAATCGGGGTCTGTCCGAACTGGCCCACGGGAACGGTTCCACCCTGTTGAGATTGGCTGACATCTATTACCAGCGCGATGAGCACGGCTACTCCGGTAGCCAGGATGCCTTCGAAGCGGTCCGGTGTGTGGACGACCCTCCCGTGACAGATCCGGCGATGGTGCAGGAGGCCGACCGGCTCTACCGGGAGGCCGCGCCCTTCCTCGATGACGGACACCCACCGTCGGCGGCCCGGGATGCCTGCGCTTTCTGGCCGGTGCCGCCGACCGGCGATTCCGGCGACCCGCAGGTGGACGGTCTGCCACCGGTGCTCGTGGTGTCCACGACGGGTGATCCGGCCACGCCGTACCAGTCTGGAGTGGAGCTGGCCCACCGGCTTCGCGGCAAGTTGGTCACCTTTGAGGGCAACCAGCACACTGTCGTCCTGCAGGGCGTGAAGTGCGTGGACGACGCAGTGTCGAATTATCTGCTGCGGCTCATTCTGCCGAAGCGGTCGACACTGTGCGCCGCTTAGTTTTGATCAGCAGGGCGCCCACCGCGCCGATCACGCATATCCCCGAGGTGAGCAAAAAGATCTCTTTGTACTGAATGCGCAGCGCCACCTGCAGCGCGAGCTGGTAGTTGGCAAGCTGCTGTTGATAAATCTGAGTACTGACGCCGAAGGGCAGTGGGGTAGCGAGTTCGGCGGTGAGCTCGCGAAAGCGGTGCAGGCCCCACGCGGACAGCGCGGCGACACCTACCAGCATCCCGGTCATCCGGGCGACCACTACCGCGGCGGACGCCACTCCATGTCGGTCGGGCGGGGTCGCGCGCAACGCCGCAGTGGACAGCGGCGCGATCACCAGACCGAGGCCCAGGCCGGCTAGCGCCAGATCGGTGTCGAGTCTGGGCAGGGTGAACAGACCGAAGTCATGCCGGGCAGCCATGATATCGGCGGGCCATCCCGCGATCAGCAGGTAGCCAGCGGCGGCCAGCAGCATCCCGAACAGCGTCACCACCGTCTCGCGCAGCCTGCTCGCCGCCAAACCCCCCACCAGTGCACCTACCGGCAGCGCGACCAGGAACCGGACCAGGATCGCGGTCGCCCCGGCGGGGTTGCGACCCAGCACCGTCTGCGCGTAAAGCTCGACGTCGACGAGGGTCACCATCAATGCCGCCCCCGCCGCCAAACTGACCCCCAGCGAACCAAGGAAGACCCGCCAGTGCACGCCGACGGGATCGAGCAGCCGCACCGTTGCCCGGCGTTCCCACATGACGAACGCCACCCCAGTGGCCGCCGCCGCGCCCAGCACCGGCCATCCCCAGGTCGGCAGCGCCCCACGGTCAGGATCGGGGTTGTACAGCCCGACCACCAGCAGTCCTAGGGTGAGTGCCAGTAGGCCGCCGCCAACCAGGTCCAGCGGTGGCCGGGGGATATCTTCGGACCGAGCCTTAGCCGGAACGGCCAGTTGGACCGCCAGCACAGCGGCGACCGCCAGGGGGACGTTCACCCAGAAGACGCCGCGCCAGCCGACCAGCGCGGCCAGCCCTGCCCCGTAGAGCGGTCCCAACACACTGCCCAGCTCCTGAGCAGCACCCAGCGCGCCCAGTGCGGTGGACCGGCCACGGTCGGGCCACAGGTCAGCGGCCAGCGCCATGGATACCGGTAGCAAAGCGCCACCGGCGATTCCTTGCAGGGTCCGCCCCGTCACGAGTACCGGCAGGGTCGCCGCGACGGCGGTGACCACCGACGCGGCCGCGAAGGTGACCAGGCAAGCCTGCAGCAACGCCCGCCGGCCGAAGCGATCAGACGCCTGACCCAGCAGCGGCATCGCAGCGACGTAGCCCAGCAGGAAGCCGGTGACGATCGGGGTGGCCCGCTCCAGATGATTGATCGGCACTTGCAGGTCGCGGACGATGTCGACCAACAGGCTGACGACTACATAAGCATCCAGGGCGGCAAGGAGAGTGACCAGCGCGCCAGCGCCCAGCGCCAACCCGCGGCGCCGGACCGTGGTCGCCGTCGCGATCATCGGATCAGACCTGAGATCAGGACGGTGGGGTGATGTCGACCGGGGCGTCGAAGTCAGAGAAATGGACGGTGGCCGAACCGTAGGTGGTCGGGAACTGCGCCTTGATCAGCCGCGAGCCTTGCGCCGCGACCCAGATCTCGCTGGTCTTGTCCTGAGCCAGTTCAGGTACCAGCGAGCCGAGCGGCTGCGCTGGGAACTTCACCTGTAACCGGTAGGTGTCCACGCCGTCGACCTGCTCGCGGGTCTCGGTGGTGGGCCCCGTACCGCTGGCGAGCGCCCCCGCGATGCCGCGGTCCGGGTTGAGGATCACAGACGGGTCGTACACCGTACCGGCGAAGGACAGCGGCAGTTTCTGGATCGGGCCCGTCGGGGGCCGCAGGTAGAGGTCCTGGCCGATGATCACGAACTGTAGTTCGAGGAGCTGTGCGCCCTCGTCCACCTTGGCGACACCCTTCGCCGAACCCGCGCGGGTGAGCTGACCCTCGGCGGAGCGCAGCTGCACACCGGGGGAGTTGCCCTCGACGTCGAGAGTGAAGTGGGTGCTGGTCACCTCCCGCATCGCCTTGGCGGAATCGGCCAGTACTGCGGCGCCTTGGGGTAGGTCGGCCTGCTGCCCGCCGCCGCTGCTACACGACGTGACCAGCGCGATGATCAGCGCGGCGATGAAGACGGAAAATCGCATCCCGTCATCGTAGGGGCAGGCCACAGCGCAGTCACCGACAGTCCACTACCCTTCGCCCATGGATCGCCAGCAGGAGTTCGTGCTGCGCACGCTGGAAGAACGCGACATCCGGTTCGTTCGGTTGTGGTTCACCGACGTGCTGGGATACCTGAAGTCGGTGTCTGTTGCACCGGCTGAGCTGGAAGGAGCCTTCGCCGACGGCATCGGCTTCGACGGATCAGCGATCCAGGGCTTCGCACGCGCATACGAATCCGACATGATCGCCAAGCCGGACCCCTCCACCTTCCAGGTGCTGCCGTGGGAGAACCCCAAGGGCGAGCACTACTCGGCCCGGATGTTCTGTGACATCACGATGCCTGACGGCTCGCCGTCGTGGGCCGACCCGCGGCACGTGCTGACTCGGACCCTGTCCAGAGCGGCCGAGGCGGGTTTCACCTGCTATGTGCACCCCGAGATCGAGTTCTACCTGCTGCGGGACCTGCCCGACAACGGTTCCGAACCGGTGCCCGCCGACTCGGGCGGGTACTTCGATCAGGCCAGCCACGATGTCGCTCCGCACTTCCGCCGACACACCATCGAGGCGCTGGAACAGGTGGGTATCTCGGTGGAGTTCAGTCACCACGAGGGCGCACCGGGGCAGCAGGAGATCGACCTGCGCTACGCCGACGCGCTCACCATGGCCGACAACATCATGACCTTCCGGTATGTGGTGAAGGAAGTCGCGATCACCCAGGGCGTGCGCGCCTCGTTCATGCCCAAGCCCTACACCGCGCATCCTGGGTCCGCGATGCACACCCATATGAGCCTGTTCGAGGGCGACCGCAACGCCTTCCACGACGACGACGACCCCTTCGAGCTTTCCGACACCGGTCGGGCGTTCGTCGCGGGAGTACTGGCGCATGCCAGAGAGATCACTGCGGTGACCAACCAGTGGGTGAACTCCTACAAGCGGCTGATCATCGGCGGGGAAGCCCCCACCGCGGTGTGCTGGGGGCACCGCAACCGCTCGGCCCTGGTCCGGGTACCGATGTACTCGCCAGGCAAAGCATCCAGCCGGCGGGTGGAGATCCGGACCCCGGATTCGGCGTGCAACCCTTACCTCGCCTATGCGGTGATTCTCGCCGCTGGGTTGCGTGGCGTGCAGCAGGGCTATCAGCTACCGCCCCCCGCCGAGGACGACGTCTGGTCGTTGTCCGAGCGTGAGCGCCGGGCCGCAGGCTACGCGCCGCTGCCGCAGAACCTCTCCGAAGCGCTCGTCGAGATGGAGAACTCCGAGCTGGTCGCCGAGACCCTCGGCGAACACGTGTTCGAGTTCTTCCTGCGCAACAAGCGTGCCGAGTGGGACAATTACCGACGTCACGTCACGGCCTACGAGCTACGCACCTACCTGCCCGTGCTCTAACTCGGTCGACGCGGCGGACTGTGGCGAACCCGATCAGCAATGCGATCTACCCGAGGATCGGCTTCCGCCCAGTACATGACACCGCAGAGATCGCCTTCACACCCGCCCCGTGACGCTCAGGCTCCCGAACTCCACAGCAGAGCTGTGGAAGCGCACCCCAACTACTCCGCTGTGGAGTTCGGGAGAATCAGAGCTGTCGCGCGGAGAGATCGCCGACGATCCGGGAAGGTTTTCTGCGTTCTGTCGCCAGACCGCGGCTAGCCTGGCGAAGGTGACGACCCGCCTGCTCGTGTTGCAGCCCTCCGAAGTCGACCCGCCGGAGCGGCTGGGCGATTGGCTGACCGACGCCGGCGCGCATCTCATGGGGTGTCGCCCCGCGGCCGACGGGGTTCCGCAGAGCCTCGATGGTTTCGACGGGGTGGTCTGCATGGGTGGGGAGATGGGCGCGCACGACGACGCCGATCATCCGTGGTTGGCCGGGTTGCGGTGGTTGCTCGCGGGCGCGGTCGCTCGCCGGCTGCCGGTGCTCGGGGTCTGCCTTGGCGGTCAACTGCTGGCGGCGGCCACAGGTGGCGCGGTACGCCGGGCGGTTGACGGTCCTGAGGCCGGCACGCTCCTCATCGCCAAGCGGGACGCTGCCGCACATGACCCGCTGTTCGCGCAGCTGCCCCTGACCCCCGACGTCATCCAGTTCCACCACGACGAGATACACCGGCTGCCGCCGGGAGCCACCCTGCTCGCGTCTTCCCCACGGCATGTGAACCAGGTTTTCCGCGTCGGGACCGCCGGTTATGGCCTCCAGTTTCATATCGAGACCTCGCCGGCCACTGTGCTGTCCTGGGCTCGCCGTGACGGCGCGGGGGTTTTCCCAATGTGGCAGCTCGACGCTGATCATCTGGAGCAGGTGCACGCCGATATCGCGGAGACATGGCAGCCGTTGGTGACTCGGTTCGTGGCGTTGGCCGCAGGTGAGCTGGCCCCAGCCGGGGACCGTGCGGCTCTGCCGCTGCTGGGCCACTAGCGTCTGGAGCGCGCTGGTGACCGAAGGCAGGCGGACGGCAGTTTCCCTGGCGCGGCTGGGGATTACGGACGGCCGCGCCGCCGAGACGCTGACGCGGTTGGGCTGGTGGCATAACGGTCAGGTCCGCCGAGATGCCGAGGACACCCTGTGGGCGTTGTCCCGGGCGCCAGACCCGAACCTGGCGTTGCGCAGCCTGGCCCGGCTTGGCCATGCCGTCGGGGACGGCTGGGTCGAGCTCGACGGCTTGATGCGCCGGGACAGTGGGGTGCGTGGGCGGTTGCTCGGGGTGTTGGGTTCGTCGACCGCGCTCGGGGATCATCTGGTCGCCAACCCGCAGGGTTGGCATGCGCTGGCCAGTCCAGAGGCGGTCAGCCCGGACTGGGCAGAGCAGGCGGCGCAGCGGTTGCTCGTTGCGGTCGGTGCGGATCCCATATCTGCAGCCAACCGCGCGACGCTGACTGGCGTCTCGGCCCAGCGAGCGTTGCGGGTAACCTACCGCGAGCTGATCACCGAGCTCGCGGCCGCCGACCTAGCTGCCGTGGTGGAGCCGGAATTGCCGGTGGTGCCCTTCGAACAGGTCGCAGCGGCGCTCGCCGAACTCGCCGCTGGGGTGCTGCGTGCTGCCGTGGCAGTCGGGATGGCGGAGGTGACTCCGGGCTGTCAACCACCCCGACTCGCTGTGATCGGGATGGGCAAGTGCGGTGCGGCCGAACTCAATTACGTCTCGGACGTTGACGTGATCTTCGTGGGTGACTCCGAGGACGAACTGGGTGCCGCCACCAAGCTGGCTTCGGCGACGATGCGGGTGGCGTCGGCATGCTTCGAGGTCGACGCGGCGCTGCGTCCCGAGGGCAAGGCCGGCGCGCTGGTGCGCACCCTGCAAGGGCACCTGGCCTACTACCGCCGGTGGGCCAAGACCTGGGAGTTCCAAGCGCTGCTCAAAGCCCGTCCGGTCGCTGGCGACGTCGAGCTCGGCGGGCGTTATCTGGAGGCCGTCGGGCCGATGGTGTGGACCGCGGCGGAGCGGGAGAACTTCGTGTCCGAGGTTCAGGCGATGCGCCGCCGGGTCGCCGAGCACGTGCCCGCTGAGCTGGTCGACCGAGAGCTGAAGTTGGGTCCCGGGGGCCTGCGCGACGTGGAGTTCGCCGTGCAACTGATGCAGCTGGTGCACGGTCGCACCGACGAGTCGCTGCGGGTCGCGCCCACCGTGGCGGCGTTGGCCGCGTTGGCCGAAGGCGGGTATGTCGGTCGCGACGACGCAGCGAACCTGGCGGCCTCCTACCGTTTTCTGCGCCTGCTGGAGCACCGGTTGCAGCTGCAGAAGCTGCGCCGCACCCACCTGCTCCCGGCCGACGATGACACCGCGGCGTGGCGCTGGCTAGCCCGCGCCGCGGGGATGCGGCCCGACGGTCGCCACGATGCGCTCGAGGTGTTGCGAATCGAGCACACCCGGCAGTCGCACCGGGCCCGCCGGCTGCACCAGAAGCTGTTCTACCGGCCGTTGCTGGAAGCTGTGGCCAGGGTGCCCACCGAGGCGTACCGGTTGACGGAGACCTCGGCGAAGGCGCGGTTGGCGGCGCTCGGTTATGCCTCGCCGCAGGGTGCGCTGGGGCATCTGCGAGCGCTCACCGACGGGGTCTCGCGGCGCGCGGCGATCCAGTCCGCGCTGCTGCCCGTCCTGCTGGAGTACCTCGCCGACACCCCAGATCCCGACCGTGGGCTGGCCGCTTACCGCCGGGTGTCTGAGGCGCTCGACGATACCCCGTGGTATCTGCGGTTGCTGCGCGACGAGGGTGCCGTGGCGCAGCGGCTGATGGCCCTGCTCGGCACCTCACGGATGGTGGCTGACCTGCTGGTGCGGGCGCCGGAGGCGCTACAGCTACTGGCCGACCCGCAGGAGTTGGCAGGCCGCGATCCGGCCGAGGTGGCGACATCGCTGCGCTCCGCCGCATGCCGTCACCGCGACCCTGGCGCCGCGGTGACGGCCGCCCGGGCGCTGCGCCGCTACGAGCTGTTCCGGATCGCCAGCGCCGACCTGCTGGGGCTGCTCGACGTCGACGCGGTATGCGCTGCGCTGTCTTCGGTGTGGGCGGCGGTGCTGGCAGCGGCCCTCGACGTCGCGGTGCGTGCTGAGATCGAACGCAGGCAGGCCGAGCCGGCCCGGATCGCGGTGATCGCGATGGGTCGGCTCGGCGGGGCGGAGCTGGGCTACAACTCCGACGCCGACGTGCTGTTCGTCTGTGAGGCGCTAGCTGGGTCCTCGGAGACCGACGCGGTGCGTTTCGCCTCTTCAGTCGCCGAGTCGGTGCGCAACCTGCTTGGCTCACCCAGCCAGGATCCACCGCTGGTAATCGACACCGGGCTACGTCCGGAGGGGCGTTCAGGCGCGGTGGTACGCACCCTGTCGTCGTATCGGTCCTACTACACCCAGTGGGCCCAGACGTGGGAGGCGCAGGCGTTGCTGCGGGCCAGCCCAATAGCTGGCGATAGGGAGTTGGGGGAGCGGTTCATCTCGATGATCAACCCGGTGCGCTACCCCGCCGGCGGGTTGAGTGCGAGCCAAGCCACCGAGATCCGGCGGATCAAGGCCAGAGTCGACTCGGAGCGACTACCCCGCGGCGCCGACCCCACGACCCATACCAAGCTCGGCCGCGGCGGCCTGGCCGACGTGGAGTGGACCATCCAGCTGCTGCAGTTGCAGCATGCTCACGAGATCGCGGCGCTACGCACCCCATCCACTACGATCGCCCTGCAGGCAGCAGCCGATGCCGGGCTGCTTGCCGAGGCCGATGCCGGGGTTCTGCTGGCCGCCTGGAAGCTCGTCACCAAGACCCGCAACGTTCTCACCCTGGTGCGAGGCAAGCAGGTCGACCAACTGCCCACATCCGGCCGGGAATTGGCTGCCGTGGCCAGGGCGCTAGGGCGCTCCGCCGATAGCGACCCCGGCGAGGTAGTCGACGAGTACCGCCGCACGACCCGCAGAGCCCGCGCCGTCGTAGAGCGCTCCTTCGGCGCCTGAACCACCACTCATACACACCGACGTTGTCTCAATGCCGGCGGTGACCCGCGTCGGTGGCGAGACGCCAACGGTCGAAAGGCCCGGAACCCGCGCTGGAAGGCGAGGACTCCGGACCTTCGACGGCCTGGTGACGGCCTGATCATGTGTTGCCGACCCAAAACCGCAGGTCAGAACGCCTCAGTGGTCAGACGTCGTAGTACAAGGCGAACTCGAAGGGGTGCGGGCGCAGTCGCAGGGGATCGATCTCGTTCTCTCGCTTGATGGCGATCCAGGTCTCGATGAGGTCCGGGGTGAAGACGCCACCTTCGAGCAGGTAGTCGTGGTCGGCCTCGAGGCGGTCGATCACTGCGCCCAGACTCGCCGGCACCTGCGCCACGTCCTTGGCTTCCTCGGGCGGCAGCTCGTAGAGGTCCTTGTCGATCGGTGCGGCGGGCTCGTAGGCGTTCTTGATCCCGTCCAGCCCTGCCATCATCATCGCGGAGAAGGCCAGGTAGGGGTTGCCTGAGGCGTCCGGGCAACGGAACTCGATGCGCTTGGCCTTGGGGTTGTTGCCGGTGATCGGGATCCGGATGCAGGCCGACCGGTTGCGCTGCGAGTACACCAGATTCACCGGTGCTTCGTACCCGGGCACCAGGCGGTGGTAGGAGTTGACCGTCGGGTTGGTGAACGCCAGCAGCGACGGCGCGTGGTGCAGGATGCCGCCAATGTAGTGCCGCCCGAGGTCGGACAGGCCGCCATAGCCGGACTCGTCGTGGAACAGCGGTTTACCGTCGGTCCACAGCGACTGGTGAGTGTGCATCCCGGAACCGTTGTCCCCGAACAGCGGCTTGGGCATGAATGTCACGGTCTTCCCGGCGGCCCATGCGGTGTTCTTGATGATGTATTTGTAGAGCTGCAGGTCGTCGGCGGCGTGCAGCAGCGTGTTGTACTTGTAGTTGATCTCCGCCTGACCCGCGGTGCCCACCTCGTGGTGTGCCTTCTCCACGCTGAAACCGCATCCGATGAGATGCGTCACCATCGCGTTACGCAGATCGGCGAAATGGTCGGTCGGCGGCACCGGGAAGTAGCCGCTCTTGTAGTTGACCTTGTAGCCTTGGTTGCGCCCGTCTTCTTCGGCGCCGGTGTTCCACCAGCCGGCGACAGAGTCGATCTCGTGGAACGCGCTGTTGGGCGTGGTGTCGAAGCGCACCGAGTCGAAGCAGTAGAACTCGGCCTCAGGACCGAAGTAGGCGGTGTCGGCGATACCGGTGGAGGCCAGGAACTCCTCGGCCTTGCGGGCGACGTTACGGGGGTCCCGGCTGTAGGCCTCCCGGGTGAACGGATCATGCACGAAGAAGTTGATGTTCAGCGTCTTCTGCACCCGGAACGGATCAATACGTGCGGTCGCGGGATCGGGCATGAGCAGCATGTCCGACTCGTGAATCGACTGGAACCCGCGCACCGAGGAGCCGTCGAAGGCCAGGCCCTCTTCGATGACGTCGGCGTCGAGGTACGCGGCCGGGACCGTGAAGTGCTGCATGACGCCCGGCAGGTCGCAGAAGCGGACGTCGATGAACTCGACATCCTCATCGGCGATGAAGCGCAGGACCTCATCGGAGTTGGAGAACACCGTCGTTCACTCCTTCGTGCGCTGTGTGGTGGATCGGCGTGATCGGTCAGGTCGCTCGCGGAGAACCTAAGAGCGCGGTGTTGCGCGACCATTACCTCGATGTTTCGCCAAGGTTAAAGGGCAGGTGGTGGGCGACGCTAGCCCATCGACGGCATACCCTAGTCGAGTGAGTAGATGGACCCAGAGCTGGCTGACCGGCCCGGCCGAGCAAGTCCCGGAGAACCCGACCACCGACACCGACGGACCGGGCTACCCCGGTCAGCGGCTCGGGCTGCCCGAGCGCGGACCAGGCTCGGCTGCCGGCTTCGGCCCCCGCATCGTGGCCATCGTGATCGACTGGCTGCCCTGCTCGGTGGCGGCGCAACTGCTCACGAAGAATCCGGCGTTCTCCGCCATGGCGCTGTTTGCGGTTATCACCGTGGTCTCGGTCGCGATCGCCGGTCGTACCGTTGGGCACGCCGCGGCGGGGATAAGGGTGGCGCTGCTGGACGGGCGCCGAGCCGGATTCGGTGCCGCGGTGATCCGCACGGTGCTGCTGTGCCTGTTGATTCCCCCGGTGGTGTACAACATCGATGGCCGCGGCCTGCACGACCGCGCTGCGGGGACAGTTGTGCTGCGGACTCGCTGAGCGTTCAGCGTCGGCGCACAGTGCGCTGCACGTTGCGCATCTTGGCGCCCGGTGGCATTGGTCCCTTGGGCATCGCGGCGCCACGGGTGGCCAGGATCGCCAGCTTGTTCTCCAGCACGGCGATCTGCGCCTTCTCGACATTGCGCGGCAGTTTGGCCAGATGCCGGGGCAGTTTGGCGAGCGGAACCTGGTTTTCGCCGCTGCCCACCGTGACGTCATAGATCGGAACGTCGCCGATCAGTCGCGCTACTCGCTTCTTCTCCTGCGCCAGGAGTGGCTTGAGCCGGTGCGGGGCTCCCTCGGCGACCAGTACGACTCCGGGGCGCCCAATGGCACGGTGCACGGCGTCGAGTTGCGTGGTGCCCGCCACCGCGGGTGTCACCTTCCACCCACCGCGCAAATTCTCCAGTGCCCAGGCCGCAGCGCCTGGCTGACCTTCCGCCTTGGCGAACACGTTGCGTTGAACGCGCCGCCCGAAGATCAGTATCGCGCCGAACACGCCGAGCGTGACTCCCAGCGGTAGGGAGATCCACTGCTGACCGAACACGAAACCCACGCCGAACGCCACCGCAGTGATGCCCAGGAACACCCCGATCATCAATGGCAGCAGGACCTTGTCCTCGCGGCGCTGAATAGTGAAGGCTTCCAGGACCTGTGCCCGGCGTTGCTTGGACGCGGCGCGGGCCTCCTGCTTGGCGGCCTTCGCCGCTTCTTTGTTCTTAGTCGCGGCTGCCGGCTTTGGGGGCGGTTTGGCGGGCATGGCTCTTAGAATACGTGCAGATCACCGAGGCGTGGATACCCGACCTCCACGGTGCGCGACGGCCTGCGCATAGAGCCGGCCGGCCCGGTAGGACGATCGGACCAGAGGTCCTGCCAGCACCCCGGTAAAACCCATCAGCTCAGCGGCGCGGGCATGCTCGACGAACTCCGCGGGCGGGATCCAGCGCGCCACCGGATGGTGCCGAACCGAGGGACGCAGATACTGGGTGAGGGTCAGCAGCTCGCATCCCGCGGCATGCAGGTCGGCCATCGCGGCGGTGACCTCCTCGCCCTCCTCACCAAGACCGAGGATCAGGTTGGACTTGGTGACCAACCCGGCATCGCGAGCAGCCCGCAGCACGTCCAGCGATCGCTGGTAGCGAAACGCCGGCCGGATCCGCTTGAAGATCCGGGGCACCGTCTCCAGGTTGTGCGCCAACACCTCGGGTGCGGCGTCGAACACTTCGCGCAGCTGCTCGGGTCGGCCGGTGAAGTCCGGGATGAGCAGCTCCACCCCGGTGCCGGGGTTGAGCGCGTGGATCTGCCGGACGGTTTCGGCGTACAGCCAGGCAGCACCGTCGGGCAGATCGTCCCGGGCTACCCCGGTCACTGTCGAGTACCGGAGCCCCATCGCCTGCACCGATTCGGCGACCCGTCGTGGCTCGTCGCGGTCCAGCGGGGCGGGGCGGCCGGTGTCGATCTGGCAGAAGTCGCAGCGCCGGGTGCACTGATCGCCGCCGATGAGAAAAGTGGCCTCCCGGTCCTCCCAGCACTCGTAGATATTGGGGCAGCCGGCGGCTTCGCAGACCGTGTGCAGCCCCTCCCTGCGCACCAGGCTCTTCAGCTCGCGAAACGACGGGCCCATCGTGGCCCGGGTCCGGATCCACGGCGGCTTGCGCTCGATCGGTGTTGCGCTGTTGCGAACTTCCAGACGCAGCAGTTTGCGCCCACCGGGGTCGGGTTTTGAGGGTGCCGTGGTCACCAGTGCCACCCTACGCGGGGTCCGGTGTCACGCCGGTCAGCTC
Organism: Pseudonocardiales bacterium; assembly: GCA_023252195.1. Lineage (GTDB taxonomy): Bacteria > Actinomycetota > Actinomycetes > Mycobacteriales > Pseudonocardiaceae. The sequence continues at coordinate 93,391 of JAHEXI010000006.1, read as the reverse complement.
CGCGGTGCGTTCCCAGAGCAGCCAGGCGGTGTGCTCGTTGCGCGCGGCGTGGCTCGCCGCAACCCGGCCGGGGGCTCCCCGGGTCTGCCCGAGGCTGGTCGGACCGAAGTACTCCCCGCTGCGGACGTCGGCCGCAGTGGCCGCGTAGAGCTGCGGCAACGTACCCGCGACGACGCCCTGACTGATCAGCTTGTTGGCCCACCGCGCGACTTCGGCGAACCGCCGGGCTCGCCGCATCCGGGCGGCGTTGGGCACCAACTCAGTGTCGGTGAGGCCGGGATGGGCTGCGACCACGCACAGGTCCCGCCGGGCTCCTTGAGCCCGCCGGTCCAGCTCGAAGGTGAACAGCAGGTTGGCTAGTTTCGACGCGCTGTACGCGGCGACCGAGTTATATCGCCGGTGCTCGAAGTTCAGATCCCCGACGTCCAGGCCACCGCCCCGGTGCGCGAGGCTGGATACCGTGACTACCCGGGCACCGGGTTGCAGGGCCGGGGCCAGCAACCAGGTCAGTGCGGCATGCCCGAGGTGGTTGGTGCCGATCTGCAACTCGAAGCCGTCCACGGTGAGCCGCGGCGGAGACGCCATCACTCCGGCGTTGTTCACCAGCACGTCCAACCGGTCCCCGGTGATTGCGCGGACCTCGTCTGCGGCCTTGCGGACGGAGGTGAGGTCCGCCAGGTCGAGCTGGATCAGCGTGGCATCCGCCCGGCCGGACTTGGCCCGCACCCGGTCCACCGCCGCCTGCCCGCGTTGCGGATCGCGGCAGGCCATCAGCACCGTCGCTCCGCGCCCGGCGAGCACCATGGCGGTCTGCAGGCCCAGACCCGAGTTGGCTCCGGTAACAAGCACTGTGCGGCCGGCCTGATCGGGCACATCGGCCGCGCTCCATCCGCTCACTGCCGGCACCTTCCATGTGTACCTGACCATTGGGTAGCGACGTCGTGGACGTGAGGTTACGCCGGTCAGGGGTATCCATCGGCTACTTCAGCGCAGCTGCCAGCGCCGCCGGCAGGGTCGGATGCTGGAACGGGTAGCGGTGTCTGCGCAGTACCGCAGGCACCGCGCGCTGCCCCGTGAGCACCATCTCGTCCACGAGTTCTGCACCGCGGATCAGACGCAGCGCAAAACCAGGCACCACCAGCGGGGCCGGCCGGTGCATCGCCTCGCCTACCGCCTTGGTGAACTCCTGGTTGGTCACCGGCTCTGGGCCGCTGAGATTGACCGGACCCGACAGCTCGTCGTGTTCCACGGCGAAGCGGATCGCACCGACTTCGTCGTCCAGCGAAATCCACGGCATGTACTGCGCTCCGCTGCCCAGCCGGCCGCCCAGCCCGACCGCGAACAGGGGCTTGAGCTGCCCCATCAAGCCGCCGGATGGAGAGATCACCAGGCCGGTGCGTAGTCGCACCACCCGTGCCCCGGCCCGTTCCGCGGTCGCCGTGGCTGCTTCCCAGTCGCGGCAGACTCCAGCGAGAAACCCCGCACCTGCCGGGGCGGTCTCGTCGACCTCCCGGTCTCCGGTGTCGCCGTAGTAACCCACCCCGGAGGCATTGACCAGCACCGGAACCCGATGCTCGGCGACCGCGGCGGCGAGTACCTCGGTGGGTGCGATCCGGCTGTCCCGGATGGCCTGCTTGAACTCCCCGGACCAGCGCCGGTCGGCCATCGCCGAGCCGCACAGGTTGACTACCGCGTCGACGCCATCCAACGTGCCCGCATCCATCGTTGCCGCCGACGGGTCCCAAGCCCGCTCGTCCGGATTACGCGCCCGCCCCCGCACCAACCGAACCACGTCATGACCAGCCTGCCGCAGCAACCCCACCAACGCACTACCAATCAACCCCGACGACCCCGCGATCGCAACGCGCATGTGCATCTTCTCCTACCCGACCGCCATTCGGCTCCGAATGGTGGTCCTGAAGAGCCCAAAACCGCGATTCGGAGCCGAATGGCGGGGTTCTTGTGCAGGGGAGGGTTACAACTCGAATATGGCGTCGGTAAGGCGCTGTTTGATGGTGTTGAGGAATCGGGCGGCGTCGGCGCCGTCGACGAGCCGGTGATCGTAGGACAGCGCCAGGTAGATGATCGAGCGAACCGCGATCGTGTCGCCGTCCTCGCCGGTGAGGACGACCGGCCGTTTGACCACACTGCCCGTACCGAGGATCCCGACCTGCGGTTGCAGGATGATCGGGGTGTCGAACAGAGCCCCTCGCGAGCCGGTGTTGCTGAGGGTGAACGTGCCGCCGCTCATCTCATCTGGGGTGATCTTGTTCGTCCTGGTCCGCTCGGCGAGGTCGGCGATCCGGCGGGCCAGCCCGGCAATGTTGAGATCACCCGCGTCGTGGATCACCGGCACAAGCAGGCCGCGCTCGGTGTCCACGGCGATGCCGAGATGCTCCGCACCGTGGTAGGTGATTTCGCCCTTATCGGTGTCAATCGAGGCGTTGACCTTCGGGTGTGCCTTGAGCGCCTCGACGGTGGCTTGGGCGAAGAACGGCAGGAACGACAGCTTGGCGCCCTCGCGGACCTCAAAGTCCCGTTTGGTCCGATCGCGCAGCCGGGCGAGACGGGTGATGTCAGCCTCCACCACGCTGGTGAGCTGCGCGGAGATCTGGAGCGACTCAACCATCCGTTTGGCGATGACGCTGCGCATCCGGGACATCTTCTCGGTTCTGCCACGCGGCTCGGAGGCTGTCGCGGGTGGCTGGGCCGAGCGCGGTGTCGCGGCGGCCGGCGGCTGCTGCGGTTCGGGCGTGGCCGGCGGTGGTTGCGGCGCAGCCGGCTCGGGGTCGGGCGTTTCGACCGCAGCGAGTACGTCCTGTTTCCGGATTCGGCCACCGACCCCGGTGCCCTGCACTGTCGACAGGTCAACACCGTGCTCATTCGCGAGCTTGCGGACCAGGGGTGTCACATACGGCGCGCCTCCCGCCGCTCCGTCGTATCCACCGATCCCTGATGCGGCGGCGCGGTCGGCGGGCTGCTCTGGCTCGGCGCTTTGTGGGGACGGATCCGGCGTGTTTGGTGCGGGCGCCCCGCTCGGAGCGTCACTGTCGCCCACCGTGGCCAGGGTGGCGCCGATGGCAACGGTCTCGTCTTGCGCAGCGATGATCTCCAGTACGGTGCCCGCAACCGGCGAGGGAATCTCGGTGTCGACCTTGTCGGTGGATACCTCGACGAGAGGTTCATCCATTGCCACGGTGTCACCGACCTGCTTGAGCCACCGGGTCACCGTTCCCGCGGTGACGCTTTCGCCCAGCGCGGGCATCGTCACGGCTGTCCCGCAGCCAGTCGACGGCGGTGGCGGCGCGGCGGGTCGGGGGGGTGATTGCGTCGACGGGGGACGACTCTCTGGCTGAGAGGACTCGGCCGGTGCGGACTTGGGCTGATCGGCGGAATCACCGATCACGGCGAGCTCCGTGCCGACCTCAACGGTCTCGTCCGCGGGTACTACGATCCGCTGCAGCACGCCGGCCGCCGGCGAGGGGATCTCGGTGTCGACCTTGTCGGTGGACACCTCGACCAAAGGCTCGTCCACCTCAACGGTGTCACCTTCGTTTTTGAGCCAGCGCGTCACCGTTCCTTCGGTGACGCTCTCGCCTAGCGCAGGCATCGCCACGGAGTACGCCATCGGTTGCCTCGACTCCTCAGTTTTCCGCAGGTATCCGCGGGTAATTGTTCAGCCGTGCGCGTGCAGCGGCTTGCCGGCCAGGGCGAGGTGCGCCTCACCGAGCGCCTCGTTCTGCGTGGGGTGGGCATGCACCAGCGCAGCGACGTCCTCCGGGTAGGCCTCCCAGTTGACGATCAACTGGGCCTCGCCGATCAGCTCGCCGACTCGGTCGCCGACCATATGCACTCCCACTACCGGACCGTTCTTGGCGCGTACCAGCTTGATCGCGCCCCTGGTCTGCAAGATCTGGCTGCGTCCGTTGCCGGCCAGGTCGTAAATGATCGTCTCGATGTCTCCGTGGCGGTCCTTGGCCAGCGTTTCGGTGAGGCCCACCGAAGCTACCTGCGGCTCGCAGTAGGTCACCCGCGGGATACCGTCCTCGTCGATCGGGGCAGGGGTACGCCCAGCGATGTCTTCGGCGAGAAAGATGCCCTGAGCGAACCCCCGATGGGCGAGTTGTAGCCCGGGCACGATGTCCCCCAGCGCATACACCCCCGGAAGGTTGGTACGCAGCCGCTCGTCGGTGAGCACGAAACCGCGGTCCATCGCCAGGCTGGCCTCCGCATACCCGGCCTCCGCGGTATTCGGTCCGCGGCCCACGGCGATCAACAGCAAATCGGCCTCGAGCTGCTCCCCGGACTCCAGGCTCACGGTGACCCCGGATGCGGATTGGGTCGCACCTGTGAACCGAACTCCGGTCTTGAAGGTGATTCCGCGACGCCGGAAAGCTCTCTCCAGTTGCTTGGAACAGAAATCGTCCTCGGCGGGGACAAGCCGTGGCAGCGCCTCGACGACGGTCACCTCGGCCCCGAAGGAGCGCCACACGCTGGCGAACTCGACACCGATGACGCCGCCGCCCAACACCACCACGCGGTCCGGCACAAAGTCGAGGTTCAGCGCCTGATCGCTGGTGATGAAGCGGCCGCCGATCTCGAGGTCGGGTAGGGACTTGGCATAGGAACCGGTTGCCAGCACGATGCTGTGGCCGGTATAGCGCTGCCCATCGACGTCGACGGTGTCTGGCGCGACGAACTTGCCGGTGCCCTCGACGTAGCGGATCCCTCGGGAGGACACCAACCCCTGCAGGCCCTTGAACATCTTGGCGACGACGCCATCCTTGTACTTGTTGACGCCTCCCATGTCGATGCCCTCCAGGGCGGTTTTCACCCCGAACTTATGGCCGTCGCGAGCAGCGTCGGCGACCTCAGCAGCCTGCAACAGCGCCTTGGTGGGGATGCAGCCACGGTGCAGGCAGGTGCCGCCCAGCTTGTCCTTCTCCACCAGGACGACGGACAGACCGAGCTGGGCAGCACGCAAGGCGCACGCGTAGCCGCCCGAGCCGCCACCGAGGATCACCAGATCGGCGGTGCTTGCTGAAGTCTCTGTCACTGAGATACTCCTGGGACAGACGTCGGTGAGGTCGTAATTGCGCGCCACGGCCATCTTGTCACCACAGCTCGACCGCCGCAGACGTGGGCGATATCACCGGTGATGGGCCTCGCTAGGTGCTTTGAGCTGGCGGGATTGGCGCGCAAGGCGCATCTGCAGCACCTCGGGAACCAGATCAGCCTCGGTCGGCGATATCGGCGAGGACAGCGGCCAGAGTGCGCACCGGTACGCCGGTGCCGCCTTTGCCGGTGTATCCCCACGGTGAGCCGCTGTTGTAGGCGGGGCCGGCGATGTCGAGATGTGCCCAGGGGATGTCATCGGCGACGAACTCGGACAGGAATACCCCGGCGGTGAGCATGCCGCCCCAGCGATGGCTCGCCACGTTGGCGATGTCAGCGAGCTTGGAGTCCAGATCGGAACGCAGGTGTTCGGGTAGCGGCATCGCCCAGCCGTTCTCGCCGACCTGCTGGGAGATCGCGGTGATCCGGTCGCGAAACTCTGGAGTGCCCATGATCCCCTGGGTGCGGTTGCCCAGTGCGACGATCTGAGCGCCGGTGAGGGTAGCGGTGTCGATGAGATAGTCCGGGGCGTCCTGCGCCGCTCGAACCAGTGCGTCAGCGAGAATCAGGCGGCCCTCGGCGTCGGTGTTGAGCACTTCGACGGTGGTGCCGCCGTACATCGTGAGGACGTCTCCGGGCCGGTAAGCGGTGGCCGAGGGCATGTTCTCAGCCATCGGTACGGTGGCGATCACTTCCACCGGGAGTTCCAGCCGGGCGGCGAGCACCGTGGTGACGACTACAGCGGCCGCGCCCGCCATGTCCATGGTCATCTCTTCCATCTTCGCCGCCGGCTTAATCGAGATGCCGCCGGTGTCGAAGGTGACTCCCTTGCCGACCAGGGCCACCTTCGCTTTCGACGTGGCCGGCGCGTAGTGCAGTCGGACCAGCCGCGGCGGACGAGACGAGCCGCCGCCGACGCCGAGGATGCCACCGTATCCGTGGCGCCGCAGGGCCTTCTCGTCAAGCACCTCGGTGCGCAGGCCGGCCGCCTGTGCCATCGTCACGGCGCGATCGGCGAACGAGGCCGGGTAGAGGTCGTTGGGCGGGGTGTTGACCAGGTCCCGGGCGGCGGTCACCGCTTCGGCAATGGCGACGGCTCGGGCAAGGTCCGCTCTCGCCCCTGCGCTGCTGGCCGACGGCACCGACAGGTCCATCTGGCCTAGCGGCCCGTCGCCGTTGCGGGACCGGTAGGCGGTGAACGCGTAGCTGCCCAGCGCAGTGCCCTCCGCGGCGGCGGCCAGGTCGATCCGGGACAACGTGGTGACGGCCCGAGCGGTGCCGGCCAGCGCCCGGGATGCCGCGCCAGCGGCTCGGCGCACCTGCTCGCTGGTGGGCTGGCCGTCGACCTCGCCGAGGCCGGTGGCGATCAGCAACGGAGCACTGATGGCTCCGCGAGTCGGTACCTTGATCACCTCGTCGGCCTTGCCTTTGGCACCGAGCATGGCCAGCAGGTCGGTGAGCGCCCCGTCGAACGCTGCATCGACCTCAGCGCTACCCGGTAGGAGTCGGGGACCCCCTTTGCCGGACATGGTTCCGACCACAAGGGCATCGACGGTCGCGGTGGTCACCGAGTCATCGGCGAGGCGCAGCGTCGGGGTGGTCACGGTGATCTCCTCGTTGATCTCGTCAGAGGATTGAACGCATCGGGTGTGGAGCGGTGTCCCAGTAGAGGTAGCGTTCCATAGCCGTGACTACCGACCTGCACCGCGGACCCCTGCACGCCTCGCACGTCGAGGGCGGCGCCACCATGGGAGCGTTCGGCGGATGGGAAATGCCGATCAGTTACCCCGGTGGAGGCGTCGTCGCCGAGCACACCGTGGTACGTGAGGCAGTAGGTGTGTTCGACGTCACCCACCTGGGCAAGATCAATGTCGTCGGGCCGGGCGCGGCGGAGTTCGTCAACTCCTGTCTCACCGCCGACCTCGCCAAAATCGCCCCAGGGCAGGCCCTTTACACCTTGTGCTGCGCCGAGGACGGCGGCGTGGTGGATGATCTCATCGTCTACCTGGTCGGTCCGGATGAGGTGTTCTGCGTGCCGAATGCCAGGAACACCATGGAGGTCGGCCGACGGCTGGCCGCCGCCGCGCCCCGGCCGGTGCGGGTACTCGGCCAGCACCAGGAGTACGCGGTGCTGGCCGTGCAGGGACCACGTTCGGCCGAGTTACTCGCCACCGTGGGGTTGACCGTCGCCGGCCTGGACTACATGGCCTTCGCCGACGTCGACCACGACGGCGCGGTGTTGCGCGTGGGCCGCACCGGCTACACCGGCGAGCGGGGCTATGAAGTGTTGCCGTCCTGGGAACACGCGCCAGCCCTGTGGGAGGCGCTGCTCGCCGCCGCCGGCCCGCTCGGTGGCCGGGCGTGCGGTCTCGGCGCCCGGGACACCCTACGCACCGAGATGGGTTACCCCCTACATGGCCTGGACCTGGGACCCGACGTCACCCCGCTGCAGGGTGGTGTCCCGTGGGCGATCGGCTGGCACAAGCCGACCTTCTGGGGACGGGAGGCGTTACTCGCCGAGCGAGAGCGGGGTCCGTCGCGGCGGCTGCGCGGCCTGCGTGCCACTGGGCGCGGCGTGCCGCGGCCGCACATGGCGGTGCGGTCTGCGGCGGGTGTGCCAGTGGGGGAGACCACCTCGGGAACCTTCTCGCCGACTCTGAGCACCGGAATCGCGCTAGCGCTACTCGATCCCGGCGTGCGACTCGGGGACCGCGTCGAGGTCGACGTCCGTGGCCGGGCGCTGCCGTGCGAGATCATCAAACCCCCCTTCGTCGCTTCCCACGTGCGCTGACCAGCCTGTCCAGCGCGTGGAGTGCGGTACTCCGACCATCCGCAGTAAAGTAGTGGGACGTCCTACCATTCCTGCGCACGACGGGATACCGTGCTGGTCATGAGCGCCGCACCACTGTTCACCCGGCTGCCGCACCCGGCTCCGACGACGCAGCAACAGCGGGCGGAGATGCTCGCCGCGCCAGGTTTCGGGCGCTACTTCACCGACCACATGGTCGAGATCTGCTGGACTGCCGGGCGTGGCTGGCACGACCTTCAGATCGGCCCCTACCGGCAGCTTGTGATGGACCCGGCCACCATGGTGTTGCACTACGGGCAGGCGGTCTTCGAGGGTCTTAAGGCCTACCGGCAGCCGGATGACACCGTGGCCTGCTTCCGGCCGCTGGCCAACGCCGCCCGGCTCCGCGCCTCAGCCCGCAGGATGGCGATGCCAGAGCTGCCTGACGAGCTGTTCCTCGGTTCACTGCAGGAACTGGTGCGCGCCGACATCGGCTGGGTGCCGGCTGCCGGCGGTGAGGACTCCTTGTACTTGCGGCCGATGCTGTTCGCCACGGAGGTGAGTCTCGGGGTTCGCCCTGCGACGTCCTACCGGTACCTGCTGATCGCCTCCCCGGCCGGACCGTACTTCCGCGGGGGGCTCAAGCCGGTGAGCGTGTGGCTGTGCAGCGAGTATGTCCGGGCCGCCCCCGGCGGCACCGGCGCCGCCAAGTTCGCCGGGAACTACGCCGCCTCGCTGCTGGCCCAGCAGCAAGCCGCTGACAAGGGCTGCGACCAGGTCGTATGGCTCGACGCGGTGGAGCGGCGCTGGGTGGAGGAAATGGGCGGGATGAACCTCTACTTCGTATTCGGAGAGGGCAGCCAAGCCCGGCTGGTGACCCCTGAGCTCACCGGCGCGTTGCTGCCCGGGATCACCCGCGACTCCCTGCTCACCCTGGCCCGAGACCACGGGCTATCCGCCGAGGAGCGACGGATCTCCACTGAGGAATGGGAGAAGGGCGTCCAGACCGGGGACATCTCGGAGGTCTTCGCCTGCGGCACCGCCGCGGTCATTACGCCGGTCGGGCGCGTCGCGCACGCCAGCGGCGAGTTCACCATCGGCAACGGCACACCCGGCCCCATCACCACCGCGCTGCGTGCCTCGCTCACCGCAATCCAACGCGGCGCCGCACCGGACATGCACAACTGGATGGTCTCCCTCACCTAAACCTGCTGCCGTTTACCCCGACATGGAGACATATCGGGGTAAACGGCGTACGAATAGGCCCTATATGTCTCCATGTCGGGATCAGCCCATCGCGCAGATGGCGAGGATCAGGGTGGTGGTTAGTTCCGCGGCGGCGCCTAGTACGTCGCCGGTGACTCCGCCGAATCTGCGGCGGGTGTGTGCTGAGGTTGCTGCGACCACCAGGGCGGCGACGGCGACGGCAAGCGCGCCCTGCCAGGGGCGTCCTGGGACGGTTACCAGACCGACGGCCAGCAGGACTGCCGCCCAGGCCGCTGGGACGGCGGGTGGCTGGCTGTCTGCCACCAACGCTCCCAACCCGGTGGGACGGGCCGGTGGCACCCCGATCCGGGCGCACCAGCCGAAGGCGGCCCGCCCGGCGACCAGCGCCAGCACCACCGCGATCGGCCGGCCGGTCTGGGCGAGTACGCCCAGCGCGGCTGCCTGTGTCATCAGCACCAGTACCAGCGCGGTCACTCCGAACGGCCCGGTCGCCCCGTCGCGCATGACCTCCAGAGCCCGCTGCGGCGCGCCGTAGCAGCCCAGTCCGTCAGCGGTGTCCGCCAGCCCATCCAGATGCATTGCCCGAGTCAGCCCGGCTAGCGCCGCCACCACGACCAGCCCGCTCAGCAACGACGGAGTGCCCACCGCATGCAGCGCGGTCAGCAGCCCCACGGCCAGCACGCCCAACGCGGCACCCACCACGGGTGCCCAGTACAGCGCCCGGCGCGCCACTGCCCTATCCACCTCGACAGACGTACCGGTTGGAAAGATCGTCAACCAGGACACGGCGAGTCGCAATCCACTGCTCACCCCGTGGGCAACGGCGCACCCGCAGGCCCGGAGACGCCGGCGTCGGCGAACGTGGCCATCTCGGCGAGCACCCGCACCGCCATCTGCACCAGTGGGAACGCGACCACCGCCCCCGAACCCTCGCCCAATCGCATTCCCAGGTCGAGGACGGGTGTCAACTCCAGATGCTCCAGCGCCAAGGTGTGCGCGGGTTCGGCGGACCGGTGCCCGGCAACCCACCACTGCCGCGCTCCCGGCGCGAGCTCCTCGGCGAGCATCGCTGCTGCCCCCACGACCACGCCGTCGAGAATCACCGGGGTGCGCCGGACCGCGGCCTGGGCCAAGAACCCGGCCATTGCCGCTATATCGGCACCGCCGGCGGTGCGCACCAGCGCGATCGGATTATCGATGAACGGGCGGGCCCGGCGCAATGCGTCGCGGATCGCCGCAGCTTTGCGCATCCAGCCGGCATCGTCGATTCCGGTGCCGCGGCCCACGACCGCCACCGGTTCGGTCCCGGTGAGTGCCGCGATAAGTACCGCAGCAGGGGTGGTGTTGCCGATACCCATGTCACCCGCGATCAGCAGGTCGGCGCCGCGGTCGACCTCCTCGTCGGCGATCGCCACGCCGGCGTCCAATGCCTCAGCCACTTCGGCGTCGGTGAGCGCATCCTGCAGGTGGATCGCACCGCTGCCCCGGCGAACCTTGTGTCCCGCGACCAGCGGCGGTGCGCTCACAGCGGCCGGGTCGCAGTCCACCGCCACATCGACCACCCGCACCGCCGCCCCGGCCACCGCGGCGAGCACGTTTACCGCCGCCCCACCGCCGAGGAAGTTGCCCACCATCTGCTGGGTGACCTCACTGGGGTAGGCGGACACTCCGTGCGCGGCGACACCGTGGTCTCCGGCGAACACCACGACCTGCGGGCGGACGAACGGGTGCGGTGGGCAGGCCCCCTGGCAGGCGGTCGCCCACACTCCCAACTCCTCCAGGCGGCCCAACGAGCCCGGCGGCTTGGTGAGCTGCCCATGGCGGGCCACCGCTTCCCGATGTGCCTGTTGGTCGGGTGGCGTGATCACGGGGAACTGCACTCGGTTCTCCTGGGTGTTCGGGGTCCGTCGCCCGGCCCATCCTTCCCCATCCCTCTTGGTTCTGGCGGTCCCGGGCGATACCCGTCAGCGCAGCTTGACGGTCAGCCCAGCCACCACGAGCACGACCTCGTCACACACCGCGGCGAGTTCGGCGTTGAGCGCACCCAGCTCGTCGCGGAACAGCCGCCCGGCGCGGGTCGGCGGTACGACGCCAAGCCCGACCTCCGCGCTGACCAGCACCAGCCGGACTCGGCATCCCGCCACCGCCGACACCAGCTCAGCACACCGCGCGCGGCAGGCCAGCAGCGGTTGCGCGGCGCCCTCCCAGGCGCCCGCGTCGTCCAGTTCTCCAGTCAGCCAGGTGGAGATGTCGTCAACCAACACCGGGACCCCGCTGGCGGCGCGGAGGACGGCGGGAAGGTCGGCCGGCTCAACGGTGTGCCAGCCCGGCGGTCTGCGGGCCACGTGCGCGGAGATTCGCGCTTCCCAGTCATCGTCGTCAGGCTGGCGCCGGGCGGTTGCCAGGTAGTCCACCTGCGAATCGCGCAGTAATCTCTCAGCGTAGCCGGACTTGCCTGATCGCGCACCACCGAGCACCAGCGTCCGCACCTGCCTGACGCTACCGTCAAACCTCCTGAATCGACGGCAGCAGACGGGAGTATGCGATGACCCTGCGGTGGCGGTACCAGGGCATGCACGGCGGTCAGGCACCCGGCCCGGAAATCACCTTCAGCGACCAGGCCGATGCCGAGGAGTGGCTCAGCCTCGAATGGCAAAACCTGCTCGACGGTGGCGTTGGGGTGGTCACCCTGCTCGACGGAGAGTCTGTCGTTTACGGTCCGATGAGCTTGCGACCGTAGTCAGCCCAGCACGGCGGACCCGAGCGCGGAGCCCGTTACGGGATCGGGTCCCCGCGACCGATGCGAGGCTTGGGCACTCGCAGCCGGCGCAGCTGGGTCGCTCGGGTCATCGCATAAAAACCGAGGCTCGTCGCGGACTCCGACGTGTTGGGGAACCGTTCGCGGACGCGACGCGTGACTGTCCGGCCCAGCAGTACTCCCTCGACGATGATGGCAAGGAGCATCGCCATCGACACTAGCGACACATACTGTTGCACTATCGGCGCCGGCACCAGGATCACCACGATCACCAGCAGGGCCAGCGGCATGAACGCGCCAGCGAGATGGCGCCGAGAATCCACCAGATCCCGCACGTAGGCCTTGACCGGGCCGCGGTCGCGAGCCAGCAGATACTTCTCGTCCCCCGCCATCATGCGTTCCCGGCGGTCCGCCGCGGCGTTGCGCCGTTCTTCCTTGGATCCGCGCATCCGGCGTAACGCTTCCCGCTGAGTACGCGGTGGGGGAGGCGCCGGGCCGCGCTTGCGGCCCTCGGCCTCTCGGCGGCTCGGGGTGGGCCTGCCCTTGCCGGCGTTGCGGGCTCGCGGGCCTATGTCATCTGGGTCGGCCTCTGCCTCCACCGCTGGCTCCGGCTCAGGCTCGGCGGCTTCAGAGCCGGTGTTGCCGCGCAGGAACCTCACGGGGGCCAGCCTAGGCCAAGTACCGGAGTAAGCCTTCATCTGCTGGGGCGGGCGATGAACGCGGACTGTGCCACCATGGGGGGCACGGAATCACCCGTCGGTTGCGGACGTTCGAGTAGGGTAGAAACACCCGTCCGTGCCGAGCGCCGAAATCCCCAGGGAGAGTCATGACCGTCGAGAACACCGTCGGCACCGAGGTGTCTACTCATGGTGTCGAGCTCACCACCGCTGCTGCCGCCAAGGCGAAGGCGCTGCTCGACCAAGAGGGCCGCGCCGACATGCACTTACGCATCGCGGTGCAGCCGGGTGGCTGTGCCGGTCTTCGCTACCAGCTTTTCTTCGATGAGCGCTCGCTGGACGGCGATGCCATGCGGGACTTCAATGGTCTCGGCGTCGTTGTCGACCGGATGAGCGTGCCGTACCTGCAGGGTGCTGTGATCGATTTCGTGGACACGATCGAGAAGCAGGGCTTCACCATCGACAATCCCAACGCAGGTGGTTCCTGTGCGTGCGGGGACTCGTTCAACTAATTCGACTGTCGGGCTCCCGTGCACGCGCTATACGTGCACGGGATAGCGCGGCTCGGGCACGACCATGATGGACAGGCGGTTGAAGCCGAGTACGACGTCAGCGTCGTGCCAGGTCCCGGTCTCGTCGGGTCCGCGATGCCGCTGGCAGCGCAGCGCAGCGATCACGTCCGCCGGCCACTGTGCCGCGTCCTGCCGCGCCGTGAGTAGTGCCAGCAACCCGCATACGCGTTCCGCCCTCTCATCAGCGACCCGTCGTTCGGCCAGCAAGCCACGGCGGCCCAGTATGGCGTTGGGTCGTCGAACCGTGCGCCCCGGGCGAGCTCTGGCGGCCGCGCTGGTTTAGGCTCCAGCGAGTGGGATGCCTGGCCGCATGGGGCGACGAGGAGGAACGAAGCGTGATCGGTGTGGTCCGGTCCCGAGCGGTTCGGCTACTGAAGGTAGCCGCGCTTGCCGGGATGGTTGCCTTCCTGTCTAGCGGGTGTTCGGTATATCAGGCCTTCTCGTTCGGATGGCCGGAGGGGGTGACTCCCCAGGCCGAGCGGATGCGCGACCTGTGGATCTGGGCGACCGTGGCCGCGCTGGCGGTCGGAGCGATCGTCGCGGGGCTGATTGCCTGGACGGTTATCTTTCACCGCAAGAAGTCTGACGATATGCCCCGGCAGACCCAGTACAATCTGCCTCTGGAGATCATCTACACGGTCATCCCCTTCGTTATTGTCGCAGTGCTTTTTTACTACACGGTCACAGCGCAGAATTTCGTCATGGCCAAAGTCGATAACCCCGCCTTGCGGGTAAAGGTGGTCGGCTTCCAGTGGAACTGGGAATTCCAGTACCTCCAGGACAAACCGGGTAGGGGTGGCAACTACCAGGTCCGGCGGACCGCCGACGGCGAACCGTTGTCCACCGTCGGCTCGTCAAGCATCATCCCGCTGCTGGTAGTGCCGACCAATCGGGTTGTGGAGTACCGGGTCGAGTCCACAGACGTGCTGCACTCGTTCTACATCCCAGATTTCCTGTTCAAGCGTGACGTTTTCCCGCGCCCTGAGAAAAACGATACCGACAACGTTTTCCAGACCACAGTGCAGCGTCAAGGCGCTTTCGTGGGCCGCTGCGCCGAGCTGTGTGGCACCTACCACTCGATGATGAACTTCGAGCTTCGGGCATTGCCCCCGGACCTCTTCGACCGTTACCTGGCCTTGCGGGCCCAGACTAATCTGCAGACCCACCGGTCATACACGGCTGGTGAGGCGCTCGCGCAGCTGAACTGTGGCGCACTGTGCGCCCCCGAGGCAGTGACGACCTTCCCGTTCAACACCGACCGCGGCGTCCGCGAGGTTCACCAGGCCCAGGAGGGCCATTAAATTTCAGTATCGAACGGGTCCATCGGCAGCGTCGAGAGTGAGGCAGCACCATGAAGGTCGAGGCGCGGATCTTCGAGATCATCACAGCGTTCTTCTTCCTGTCCGCGGTGATCTACGGTCTGTGGTCGCATGGCGAGGCCGTCGGCTCTGTGGCGCTGGCGCTGACCGGCGGGTTGACGCTCATTGTCGGCACCTACTTCCGATTCGTCTCCCGACGAGTCCGGATGCGCCCCGAAGACAACATCGAAGCCGAGATTTCGGACGGTGCCGGTGAGCTCGGCTTCTTCTCACCAGGCAGCTACTGGCCAATAGGGATGGCCGGGTCGGCCAGCGTGATCGGGCTCGCACTGGCTTTCGACCTGTGGTGGATGGTGGCTATCGGCATCGCACTGATCCTCGGCACGGTCGGTGGCCTGGTCTTCGAGTACCACGTCAGTCCCAGATCAGAGTAAGCAATCATCCAGAGGACCTGAGGGACCTGGCCCGGTGACGGTCCGGCAACCTGCGCTTGCCGCAAGGTGCCAATGCCAGGATCGATGAGGAACAGTCATGAATTTTCTGCCTGACGTTCCGGTACTCCACGGGCCCCTGGTCCGGCTGGAACCGCTGTCGATGAGTCATGGTGAGGACTTGGCGGTCGCAGCGGAAGAAGATCGCGGCGCGTACGGCTTCACCCGCGTTCCTCGTTCGTGGGAGGTAGAGAAGTACCTCGCCGCCCATTTCGAACGGGCACAAGGCGGCGAGCTGGCACCGTTTGCCCTGATCCGCCGAGGCGATGGGCGCGCCGTCGGGTGCACGGCGTACTGGGATCCCCGGTTTTGGCCGGGCCGCTCGCAGCTGTATGCCATTGAGATTGGCTGGACCTGGCTGGCTGCGTCGGCTCAGCGAACGGGCATCAATGTTGAGGCGAAGCTGCTGCTCCTTGAGTATGCGTTCGAGACATTGGGCGTGGTCAGGGTCGACCTGAAGACCGACGCCCGCAACGAGCGATCCCGGCGCGCCATCGAGTGCCTGGGGGCGCAATTCGAGGGGGTCCTTCGGCACTGGTCGCAGTCGCACACGCCCGGGGAGGAGGGGCTCCTGCGCGACTCCGCGATGTTCTCGGTAATTGCCTCCGAGTGGCCGACCACAAAGGCCACCTTGTGTCGTCGGCTGGCCCAGGCGGGCCATCGCGAAACCGCCATGGGATAGGTTAGTCGTTGAGCTGGCGGGGACGGCTGGACGCCTTTCGCCCGGCGCCGTTTTTGCTGCCGTTGGGGCTGACCCCGTTGCCGGTGGCGGCGTTGTGACGAGCCTCCTCCAGCGCCCTGGTCTGCTCCGCAGGATCTGGGCGGAAGGTGGATCCAGGTACCGGAGCCCCAGCGGAGCCCAGTTGGTTCATCCGTTTGGGCACCCGCGCACCCTGGTAGTCCAGCGGAAGGGGATGGCCGTGCGCGTCGACTCCGCCGAGGGGCTGGTGAAGTTCGATGAACTCACCGTGTGGCAGGCGCTTGATGATGCCGGTCTCAATACCGTGTTCCAGGATCGATCGGTCGGCGCGCTGCAGACCAAGGCAGATCCGGTAGGTGATGTAGTACGCGATCGGTGGTAGCAACAGCAAACCGATCCGACCGGCCCAGGTGGTGGCATTCAACGAGATATCGAACGTGTACGCGATGACGTCGTTGCCACCGGAAAGCAGTAGCACGAACATGAACGAGGCCGCCATCATGCCCAAGCCCGTTCGCACCGGCACATCCCGCGGCCGCTGCAGCAGGTTGTGCGAGGCGTTGTCCTTGGTGAGCTTGCGCTCAATCCCTGGATACGCGAAGGCTAGGCCGAACATGATGCCGGGGATCACCATCGTCGGCCAGAAAGACGCGGGGATCATGTAGTTGCCGAGGTAGATCTCCCAGGCCGGCCACAACCGGGTCGAGCCGTCGAGCCACCCGACATACCAGTCTGGCTGCGAGGCCGCCGAAACTTGAGCAGGGTTATACGGACCGAAGTTCCATATCGGGTTGATCTGGAACAATCCCGCCATGAGGCAGATCACACCGATGTTCGTCAGCGCGAAGCCGCCGGCCTTCGTCGCGAAGACCGGCAGGATGCGGACACCGACCACATTGCGCTCGGTTCGTCCGGGCCCTGGGAACTGCGTGTGCTTCTGGTACCAGACCAGCCCGAGGTGCACAGCGATGAGCGCCAGCAGGATGCCCGGGATGAGCAGTACATGGACGATGAAGAACCGAGGAATGATCAAGGTACCGGGGAACTCGCCGCCGAAGATCGCCCACTGCATCCAGGTGCCGATCACCGGTGGCGACATGATGATTGCCGAGATGATCCGCAGCCCGGTGCCCGAGAGCAGGTCGTCGGGCAGTGAGTAGCCGGTGAGCCCCTCCAGCCCGGCCAGGATCGCGATGAGGACGCCGATCGTCCAGTTCGTCTCCCGGGGCTTGCGGAAGGCGCCGGTGAAGAAGGTGCGGAACATGTGGGCCACGATGGCGGCGACGAACAGCAAGGCCGCCCAGTGATGAACCTGGCGGATGAACAGTCCACCGCGCACGTCGAAGGACAGCTGCAGGGTCGACTCGAACGCCCGGGACATCTCGATCCCACGGAGGCCCGGGTAGACGCCGTTGTACTTGACGTCCTCCATGGAGGGGTCAAAGAACAGTGTGAGGTACGTCCCGGACAGCAGCAGCACGATGAAGGTGTTCAGGGCGATCTCGCCGAGCATGAACGACCAGTGCGTCGGGAAGACCTTGTTGACCTGCCGGCGCATGCCGGCCGCCAGGTGAAATCGCTGATCGAGCTCGTCGGCTGCCTTGCCCGCCTTAGTCGGCGTCGTCATCGCGCTCATGACCTCCGCTCCCAGAACGCTGGTCCTATGGGCTCGATGAAGTCGCCCTTTGCGTAGAAGTAACCCTCATCGTTCACGGCGATGTGCAGCTGTGGCAAGGCCCTGGTAGCTGGACCGAAGATCGGCTTCGCGTACTCAAGCATGTTGAACTGCGACTGGTGGCATGGGCATAGCAACCGAGCGTCCTGAGATTCGTACAGCGAGGCGGGACAGCCCAGGTGGGTGCAGATCTTCGAGTACGCGTAGTAGTCGCCGTAGTGGAAGTCGACCTGGCCCTTGCGTTGGATTACTTGGGTTGCCTGCTCAGGGTGCAACCGGATAAGCATCACTGGGCTGTCGGATGCGCGCAGCGCATCGTGCGCCTGCTGCTCCGACCAGGATCGCTTGTACGGAAAGACAGTCGCAATGGAGCCGGCGGCGAGGTCTTCGGGACGCGCCAGGGTGACCTGCTCGGAGTCATAGCGAAGGAACACCGGCTCACCGTTGTAGGAGGCCCACGGCGTGACCCAGAGCGCGGCGCGGTCCCCACCCTTCCACGGGTTTCGCACTAGACCGCCCAGGGAGAAGACTCCCAGTCCTATACCGAAAACTCCGCCACCGAGCGCGGCCGCTCGTTTGATCATGGATCGCCGGCCGATGTGGCTGGTGGCGGCGGAGTCGGCCAGGATCGCGGTGGTGGTCAGCCGGTCGACCTCTGCGGAGCCACCGATGTGGCGCTCCTGCACCGCGGTCTCGTGCGGCAGCAGATCCTTCGCGTAAGTGATCGTCCCGGCGCCGATGGCGAATACGGTCAACCCGAAGAGCACCCCGATGATCGGCGTGTAGAGCTGGTACAGCAGGTGCCGGCTGCCCGGTCCGGGCGGGGCGTACTCGAAGGGCAAGAACAGGTAGGCCGCCAGGAAACCCAATCCGGCCAACGCAGCGATGAAGAACCACTGCGCGACCTTGCGTTCGGTGCGCTTCTCCGCACGGGTACCCGGCACCGGGAAGGGGTCCTCCCGGTGCTCGATAGTCACTCCGTCTAGCGCCGAGCCCAGCCGGACCAGCTCTTCACGGCTGGCCGTCGACAGGTCGGCACCGCTCGGGAGCTTTCGCTGCCCAGCTGACCCACCGCTAGCGCTCCCGTGGTCGCTCATGCCTTCGATCCGATCCACAGGGTCACTCCGACCAGCGCCGAGATACCCACAATCCAGGAGATCAGACCCTCCGGGACCGGCCCGAAGCCACCGAGGGAGTAGCCACCCGGGTTATTTCGGTCGCCGGTGACCGACTGCACGTAGGCGATGATGTCTCGCTTGTCCTGCGGAGTCAGCTGCCGGTCGGAGAACCTGGGCATGCTCTGCGGTCCGCTGATCATCGCACTGTAGATCTGCTGGGGTTCCACGTTCTTGAGCGCTGGAGCGTACTTGCCAGAGGACAGTGCGATCCCGCGTCCAGTGAAGTTGTGGCAGGACGCGCAGTTGAGCCGGAAGAGATCACCACCGTGAGCCAGGTCACCGCCGGCGAGGCTGCCCTTCGACGGCACCACCGGGCCACCGCCGTTGGCCTGCACGAAGGCGCCCAGCGCGTCGATCTCTTCAGGGGTGTACCGGACCGGCTTCTCGCCGATCTGCGCCTCCTGCCGGGTTGCTGGCATCCGCCCGGTGGATACCTGGAAGTAGACCGCAGCCTCGCCGACACCTATCAGGCTTGGTCCGCGAGCATTGACACCCTGCAGGTTCATTCCGTGGCAGCTGATGCAGGCGTTGTTAAAGAGCTGCTCACCCTGGCGCACCAACGCAGGATCCTCCTGGGCGTGCGCGGTCTGGGCCTGCGGAGCGAATACCGCATACAGGGCGCCGGCAGACAGCAGCGCCACGGCGAGTGCGAGCATCGCCGACAACCTCCGACGCAAGCGGCTATGTCCCCCCCGTTGCGCGCCTTGGTCCGAGGCCCTAGGTAGGTTCGATCCAGTGGGGCCCGATCGGCCGTCGGGTGTGTCGCTGCTCATCGGTCTCGGCTACCCCTGCTGTCTCGTTCCGGTTCGGTGCGCTAGCCGGATCGGGGCCTCCCCAGCGCCCCTCACTCCGGTATCAGGGCAAGATATAGATAACGGCGAACAACCCGATCCACACCACGTCGACGAAGTGCCAGTAGTACGACACAACGATCGCCGAGGTGGCCTGTGCCGGGCTGAACTTGCTCAGCTTCGTCCGGACGATCAGGAAGATGAATGCGATCAACCCACCGGTCACATGCAACGCGTGAAACCCGGTGAGCAGGTAGAACACCGTCCCAAAGGCTCCTGACGGGATGGTGATGCCCTCACCGATCATCATGCGGTACTCGTTGGCGGCGCCGAGCACGAAGAACAGGCCCATGGCGAACGTGATCGAGTACCACAGCCGTAGCCCGAAGACATCGCCCTGCTCCGCCTTGAACACGCCCCACTGACAAGTGAACGACGAGGCGACCAGTATAATTGTGATCACTAGCGCGTAGGGCACGTCGAGGTGGATCGGCTCCCCAGTGGATGCCAGGATCGGCGGCCACGGGCCGTCATGCTGCGCCTTCACCGTGAAGAACATCGCGAACAGACCGGCGAAGAACATCAGCTCGCTGGACAGCCAGACGATCGTGCCCACGCTGACCATGTTGGGCCGGTTCAGCGAGTGCACCCGTTGGCTGATAGAGGGCGCAGCTAGGCTGGACGAGGGGGGCACGCTAAGCATTATGACGAACGGTCTCGGCAGCGCCGGGACCGGGGCCGACGGGTTACGGCGAAGAGTGACGAGGCTAACGCAGGCCGCCCTTCGAACGGCGGTATACAACCGCACATCGTGGCACACAGAGTCACGGCACGCGAGCCGGCCGTTGCGTGCGACAGTGCCCGTATACCATTAGCGAGCCATCCGACCCGCTGATGCCGCGTGGTGCACCCGGGCACCTGCGAGGCCGTCCGGGGACACCCGACACCGAGGACCTCGACCAATTCATGAACTCCCCGAGCGAGACCACCACCGTGCTGGTTTTCAGTCACCGGTCAGAGGTGCGCGAGGCGATCATCAACGCTGTTGGACGGCGCCCTGCGGCGGACGTCGGCCGGGTGAGCTACGTCGAGGCGGCAACGATCGCTGAGGTGCTGACCGAGGTCGACGCGGGTCGCGTGGACCTGGCGATCCTTGACGGTGAGGCACAACCGACGGGGGGGATGGGCCTTTCCCGCCAGCTTAAGAACGAGATCGCGCACTGTCCGCCGGTGATCATCGCCGTACGGCGTAGGGACGACCGCTGGTTGGCAGTGTGGTCGCAGGCCGACGCGGTGATCGTCCATCCGCTGGATCCGTTGATCGCAGCCGAGACGGTGGCCGAGGTGCTTCGCACCCGCCGGCCGCAGGCAGCGAACGGCTGAGGCCGCGCAGCATGGTGGCGCCGACCCGTTCCCGCAGTTGGCCAGGACTGCTCGGCCAACTGATCGCCGGCACAGATCTGGACGCCCACGACGCCACGTGGGCGATGGACGAAGTCATGTCAGGTCTGGCCACGCCGGCGCAGTTGGCCGCGTTCGTGGTAGCGCTGCGGATCAAGGGCGAGACTCCGGCGGAGATAGCCGGTCTGGCCAACGGCATGCTGTCGCATTCGCACCGGGTGCAGGTCGCACAGCGGGCAGTCGATGTGGTCGGCACCGGTGGCGACCAAGCGCAGACGGTGAACATCTCCACTATGGCCGCGCTGGTGACTGCCGCTGCCGGTGCACCGGTGATCAAACACGGCAACCGCGCGGCCTCATCACAGTGCGGCGCTGCGGACGTGCTCGAGGCGCTCGGTGTGGCGATTGATCTAGGACCGGATCAGGTAGCGCAGTGCGTCGCCGAGGCGGGCATCGGATTTTGCTTCGCACCGCTTTATCACCCCGCAATGCGGCACGCAGCGGCGGTGCGTCGGGAAATCGGGGTCCCGACTGCCTTCAACTTTCTCGGCCCATTGATCAATCCGGCGCAGCCGGGTGCGGCTCTGGTGGGCTGTGCGGATCTTCGGATGGCGCCGGTGATGGCCCAGGTGCTCGCCGATCGTGGAGTAAGCGCCCTGGTGGTCCGTGGCGACGATGGGCTCGACGAGATCACTACCACGACCACCACTTCGGTGTGGGTGGTCGACGGCGGCACGGTGCGGCGTGACCAGTTGGACCCCGCCGCGCTGGGCGTGCCGGTGGCCGGCGGCGAGGACCTGCGCGGTGGCGATGCGGCGGTCAATGCCGATGCGGTGCGGCGTCTGTTGGCCGGCGATCCCGGACCGGTGCGAGACGCCGTGCTGCTCAACGCCAGCGCGGCGCTTGTCGCCTACCGAGGTTCGACAGGTGATCTAGTCGCCGATGTTCGCGAGATGGTCCAGCGCGCCACCGAGGCTGTTGACTCTGGCGCTGCGGCCGCGATGTTGCAGCGCTGGACTAGGCTGACCACCGAGCTGTCCGACGCTGTTCGCTAACCCGGACGCCGGCCGCGCTGTCACTGCCCGTACCGGGAATCCCGAGGATGGTAACGCAAAGTAACCGACTGCGGCGAAATCGCACGGCTGGGCGGCTTACCGCCGTCGTTGGAGTGAAGATCCGGGCCGATGCATCCTGGGGACCGTTAGGTGGCATGCGGGGGGACCTCTCCCGTTTGCAGTCACGCCGCCGGACGTGATGGTCCGAGAACAGGAGATGGCCGCGGGTGGTGTCTCATCGTCGGAACCGCGTGCTTCAAAGCGTGGCGGCTGCGGTGGCCTTCGCTGCCGTGCTGAGCATGCCACCAGCACTCGCAGCTGCCGATCCAGCCCCTGGCCCTGCGCCCGATCCTGGCGGCACCGTTGCTCAGGTTCGGGCATTGAGCCGCCAGGCCGAAGTGATCACCGAGCAGTGGAAGTTGGCCACCGACCGGCTGGAAGCCCGTCGGGCCGATGCGGACCGAGCGCACAGCGACGCAGCTGGCGCCACGGCTATCGCCGATCAGGCCCGGGCGGCTCAGAGTTCGTTCCGTGCGCAGGTGGATAGGCTGACCAGCGCCACCTTCGAGGGTGTTCGGGTCAGCAGCCTGACCGCGATGCTGATCAGCGACTCGCCACAGCAATTCATGGACCAGATGTCCGCCTTGGACGTGCTGGCGGCGAGCAACAGGGCAGCGATGGACAAGCTCGCAGCCGCCGTATCCCGCACCGAGCAGGCCAAGCTTGCCGCCACCGACGCCGAGACACGTGCGGCCGTCGCCGAACTCGACGCCGCTCGAATAGCGGGTGACGTCGCTCAAGCGCGGCTTGAGATGGGTCGCCAGATCAATCTGGTGCAGGAGCGCCTCGGCAAGCTCACTGCTGACGAGTTCTCCCACTATGCCGCCGAAGGATTCACCGACTATCCGCTCGACATAGCCGGTGACACCATCGGTATCAGGGCCCTTCGGGTTGCCCTGACCCGACAGGGAGCACCGTACATCTGGGGAGCGGAGGGCCCGACCACCTTCGATTGCTCAGGTTTGGTGATGTGGGCCTACCGTCAGGTCGGAGTCAGCCTGCCGCGAGTGGCCTATGACCAGTCCAGAGTGGGTACCCCGGTGGTTTCCGGCCTGCTACCAGGAGACCTCATTGCGCTGTACTCGCCGGTAAGCCACATCGGTATCTACGTAGGCAACGGGCTCTACCTCAACGCTCCGCAGAGCGGCGATGTCGTCAAAGTCTCCAGAGTCCCGTGGCGGGATGTCACGGCAGTCCGCCGGATTGGTTGATGCCAGCGTCCCGGATACCGGAACAAGGGGCGCAACCGGCACCTCGGCACCTCGGCACCTCGGAACGTCGCGTCATCCGGCATTGTCAGGGTCGCCGTCTACCGTCGGTAGTGACTAGATCACGACAGAGACGGAGCCCGACATGATCGTCGATTGCGACCGGTGCGAGGTGCGCGGCCTTGCCTGCCAGGACTGCGTCATCACCGTATTACTCGGAGCCCCACCGAGCGGCGTGGAGTTGGACGGCACCGAACGGTTAGCCCTGGACACCTTGGCCGAGGCCGGCATGGTGCCCCACCTGCAGCTGGTGGATCGGGACGGAGATCGCCACATGACGGGAAGGGACACCCGTGTTCAGGGTCACCTGCGCGATGGCGCTGAGCGGTCCGCAACTGACTGTGAACGGTCAGGACGACACGTTGGCTGATCGGCCGAGCCGAACATCGCGCTGGTCACGGAGACGCCTATCGTGCCCAGCTGCCGCTCTGCCCCATACCTCGCTCGCTGGTGGTGACAACGTTGGTGACCTTTCGTAATCTTCCCGAGACTTTGCGGTAGGTGCCGTTCGACCTGGACGGCACGGTAGGCGGTCTAGGAGAGGAGATAGCCGCGACGTGTGGCCGCATCATCGGAAGCGCGGTGTAGGCAAGCGCAGTGTTGTCAAGCGCAGCGTCTCGGCCGTGATGGCCACCGCCACCGTGGTTGCGCTGGTCACTCTGGCGCCCACCCCAGCCACGGCCGACCCCGCGGTTCCCGGAGATGCCGCGCAGCAGCTTTCCGAGCTGAATCGGCAGGCTGAGGTGCTCACAGAACGGTGGCACTACGCCCGCGATCAGTTGAACGCCCGCCGTGCCGACCTCGAACAGGCCAGGGCGGACGCCACCGCGGCCCAGTCCGCCGCAGATCGCGCCAAGGCGGTCCAGGGCCAGTACCGCGGTCAAGTTGACCTGCTGACCAAAGCCTCATTTCAGGGTGCGCGACTCAACCGGCTGTCCGCTCTGCTGGTCAGTGACTCTCCCCAGGACTTCCTGGACCAGATGTCGGCGCTGGATATGCTGGCGATGGATAACAAGCAGGCCCTAGACCGGCTCACCGGCGCCGTCGCGCAAACCCAGCATGCAGAGCACTCGACGAGCGACGCAGCGGTGCGGGCGGCTCAAGCTGAACGAGATGCCGCACGGCTCGAAGGCGATCTCACCCGTTCCCGCGTCGAGATGGACCGCCAGATTCAAGTTGTCACGAAACGCCTCGCGGAGCTGACCCGTCAAGAGCGCGCCGTTTACCTCTTCGGCGGCAACATCCATTTCCCGATCAACCTGGTCGGCACCGGTACCGCGGTCCAAGCGGCGCGGATTGCGCTGACCAAGCAAGGCTCGGCCTACGTCTGGGGCGGCGACGGCCCGATCACATTCGACTGCTCGGGACTGGTGAAGTGGGCGTTCGAGCAGGCGGGGATGCCCGGACTGCCGCACTCAGCTGAGGAACAGGCGCGGATGGGTCGTAGCGTCGATCGTCCCGATCTGCGGCCGGGCGATCTCATTGCGCTGTATTCCCCGATCAGCCACATCGGCATCTACGTTGGTGACGGCTTCTATGTGAACGCACCACAAAGCGGTGACGTGGTGAAAGTCGTCCCGGTGCCGTGGAGGCAAGTCACCGCGATGAGCCGCATCGGCTGACCTGCACCAGCTGCATACCGCGCGCGACGTCACCGCTACTCTCCGACTGATGCCACGGATCCTGCTGGTGAGCAACGACTTTCCACCCCGACCCGGTGGGATCCAGGCGTACCTGCACCAACTGGCGCTGGCGCTGCCCCCGGGCGAGATCGCCGTCTACGCGCCGGACTGGCCGGACGCGGCGGCTTTCGACGCGCGATTGCCGTTTCCGGTTTTCCGGCATCACGGACCTCTCATGATTCCCACGCCCGCGGTACTTCGACGAGCCGCCGGGTTGCTCCGGGAGCTGCACTGCGAAACCGCATGGTTCGGCGCAGCAGCCCCGCTGGCCCTACTGGGGCCGGCCTTGCGCCGCGCCGGAGCACGACGAGTGGTGGCTAGCAGCCACGGACACGAGGTGGGCTGGTCGATGTTGCCGCCTGGACGGATGGCACTTCGCCGGATCGGCGTGGACGCCGACGTGGTCACGGCCGTGAGCCAGTACACCCGTCGCCGGGTTGCGTCGGCGTTTGGGCCCCGGGCTGCCCTGGAGATCCTGTCGCCGGGCGTGGACTGCGCAGCGTTTCACCCGGACCCCGGGGCGCGCGCGGAGATCCGACGACGCCACCGGCTGGGCGATGCCCCGGTAGTGCTGTGCGTGTCTCGGCTGGTGGCCCGCAAGGGGCAAGACATGCTGGTGCGGGCATTGCCTGCAATCCGGAGGCAGGTACCGGGGACAATACTCCTGCTCGTTGGGGACGGACCCCGGCGATCAGCTTTGCACCGGCTGGCGGAGTCGGGCGGCGTCGCTGACGCCGTGGTGTGCACAGGAGCGGTGTCGTGGGCGGAGTTGCCCGCGTACTACGCCGCTGGCGACGTCTTCGCGATGCCCTGCCGGACGCGTGGGCACGGGCTGGATGTCGAGGGGTTCGGTCTGGTGTTCCTCGAGGCCTCGGCTACCGGCTTGCCGCTGGTGGTTGGCAACGCCGGCGGGGCGGCAGAGACGGTCCGCGTAGGCGACACCGGCAAGTTGGTGAACGGCCGTGACCTAGCGGAGGTAACTCGGGCCGTAGCGACCCTGCTTGCTGATCCCGAGGCGGCTGCGGCGATGGGCCGCCGCGGACGACGCTGGATGCTGCAGAGCTGGGACTGGGGTTGCCGCCAGCAGCAGTTGCAGCAGCTGCTGCTGGGCGGTTAGGCGTAAAGCGCCTCGATGTCGGCGGCGAACTCCTTGGCCACTACGGCACGCTTGACCTTCAGACTCGGGGTGAGTTGGCCACCGGCCTCGGTGAAGTCACCTGGCAGGATGCGGAACTTGCGGATCGCCTCGGCCCTGGAAACGGTCTTGTTCGCATCGTCGACCGCGCGCTGCACCTCGGCGCGCAGATCTGGGTCATCGATCAGATCTGTGACCGAGCTACCAACCGACTTGCGGTGTTCGGCGCGCCAGGCCGGGAGAGTCTCGGCGTCGAGGGTGATGAGCGCGGCGATAAAGCGCTGCTTGTCGCCCAGGACCATGCACTGGCTGACCAGGCGATGGGCCCGGATCCGGTCCTCCAACGCCGCCGGGGAGACGTTCTTGCCTGTCGCCGTGACGATGATCTCCTTTTTGCGACCGGTGATCCGTAGAAAGCCGTCCTCATCGAGCTCCCCGAGGTCGCCAGTGTGGAACCAGCCGTCGATGAGAGCTTCTTGGGTCTCCTGATCGTTGTGCCAATACCGGCGCAGCACACCGGGGCTTTTGACCAGCACCTCGCCGTCGTCATCGATCCTGATCGTGACGCCGGGCAACGGTTGACCCACGGTGCCGATCTTGACGTGTTTCTCGGTGTTCGCCGTGGCGGGTGCGCTGGTCTCAGTCAGCCCGTAGCCCTCGAACACCAGCACCCCGACACCGCGGAAGAAGTGTCCGAGCCGCTCGCCCAAGGGGGCGCCACCGGAGACGGCTGCGAGACACCGGCCGCCGAGTACTGCCCGGAGCTTGGAGTAGACCAGTTGGTCGAACAGGGCGTGCTTGGCGCGCAGGGCCAGCCCAGCTCCGCCCGTTTCCTGGGCACGGCTCCATTCGACGGCGGTGGCAGCGGCGATGTCGAAGATGCGGCCCCTGCCATCGGCATGTGCCGTCTGCCTCGCCGAGTTGTAAACTTTTTCAAAGACTCGAGGCACGGCCAGCACTAACGTGGGCCGGAAATCAGCCAACTCGGCGACCACGTTCTTCACATCCGGGGTGTGGCCGAGGGTGATCCGAGCGTACACACAGCAGCACTGGATGATCCGGGCGAACACGTGTGCCAGCGGAAGGAACAGCAGCAGTGAGTTCGCCGGTTGCATCAAGCCGGTGAACTCTGACACCGCGGACCGGGTTACGGCGAGCAGGTTGCGGTGAGTGATTTCACAGCCCTTCGGGCGGCCCGTGGTCCCTGAGGTGTAAATCAATGTTGCGAGGTCTTCGGCGCCCACCGTGGTAGCGCGTTCACGCACAGCGCTCTCGCTGACCTCAGCGCCCAGCGAGATGAGCTGGTCGATCGCTGCAGCCGGCTTGCCAGTGCCCGTCTCCGGGTCGATCTGCCACACCAAAGCCGGCGCGCCCAACCGGTCAACCAGACCCTGGACCATCTCGTGGTGAGCGGGGCTTTCGACTACGACCGCCTTGGCGCCCGAATCGGAAAGAATCCACTCCACCTGCTCGGCCGAAGACGTCTCATAGATCGGCACCGTGGACCCCCCGGCGGCCCAGATCGCGTAGTCCAGCAGGGTCCACTCGTAGCGGGTTTTGGACATTAGCGCGATACGATCCCCGCGCTCGATGCCCGCTGCGATGAGGCCCTTGGCCACGGCGGTCACTTGACCGGCGAATTCCCGCGCTGTGACGTCTATCCAGCCACCGTCGATCCGGCGGCGGAAGCTGGCGCTGCCGGCGAAGCGCTCGGCATTGGCCCACACCGCATCGGTGAGGTTCTCCTCGTCATCCACCGTAGTGGTGGCGGGAACCGTGAACTCCCGCACGGGTACCTCCGCAGCTCGGCCTTGCCCAGTACTACTCGGCAACGTATCGCGCCTATACCAGCGCCGGGTAGCCTGCCTGATCGTGCGGGTCCACGTGGTGTCCGACGTGCACGGTAACGCGGACGCGCTGGCCCGCGCGGGCGCGGGCGCCGATGCGCTGCTGGTGCTCGGGGACCTGATCGACTTCGTGAACTACCACGACCACTCCGCTGGGATTCTCGGCTCGGTGTTCGGGCCTGCTGCAGTAAGCCGGTTCGCGGAACTGCGCTCCGGCGGAGCACCGGGCGAGGCGTACGCGTTCGTGCAGCAGCTGTGGAGCCAGCTCCCGGATTCCCGCGATGTCATCCGTGAGGCCATCGTCGAGCAGTATGAGCGGCTGTTCGCTGTACTGCCCAGCCCGGCGTACGTCACCCCCGGCAATGTGGACCTGCCCGAGCTGTGGCCGCGGTTCGCGCGCTCGGGACTCCACCTGCTCGACGGGCAGACCGTCGAAATCGGCGGCCTGCGATGCGGGTTCGTGGGCGGAGGCCTATTACCGGACGGCGTCGCCCTGCGGCGCGACCCGGTCTTTCGCTCTTACCTGCGTACTCCGCAGCAGTACGCAGGGGCGGTCGCTGCGCTCGGGCGGGTGGACATGCTGTGCAGCCACATTCCGCCCGCGGTTCCTGAGCTGCTCTACGACGTGCAGGCCCGACGGCCCGAGCTCGGCTCCGAGCAGCTGCTGATGGTGATCCGTCGGGACCGGCCGCGGATCGCGGTGTTCGGGCATGTGCATCAGCCGCTGGCCCGGCGGGTCCGGGTGGGACGGACTGAATGCGTCAATGTCGGGCATTTCCAGCGGACCGGGTCTCCGCACGTGTTGCGATGGTGACCACTCCCGGTGGCGATGTGCGGGTAATCTGCGCGGCATGCCCGACCATTCAACCCAGTCCATCGTCATCAACGCCGTTCCTCAGGCGATCATGGATGTGATTGCTGATTTCTCCGCTTACCCGCAATGGGCGTTGGCGGTGAAGACGGCCGAGGTGGTGATTCTCGGCGCCGACGATCGCGCGGAGCGGGTCAGATTCTCGCTGGACGCCGGCCTGGTGAGGGACGAGTACGTGCTTGATTACGTCTGGTCTTTGGACGGGCTCACGGTCGCCTGGGAACTGGTCGAGGGCCAGCTACAGAAGGCGCAGCACGGCTCTTATGTGCTGCAACCCGTCGGCGCGGCGACCAACGTGACCTATAGCCTCACGGTCGACCTCGCGATTCCCATGCTCGGAATGATCAAGCGAAAGGCCGAGAGGGTCATCATGGACACCGCGCTGAAGGAGCTCAAGCGCCGGGTGGAGGCGTGAATTGCCGGGTGGTGAGGGCTAAAGCTGCGCTCCGTCGTCGGGTCCTTCGGGTGCCGCGTCGGACCGCAGCCCGGTCACCAGCCAGCCGATCCCGGCTGTGACGGCGAGCAGTCCCAGCGGTGTCGCCACCCGCTCACCGAGATCCAGCACATTCGGCAACGCCAGCAACAGCACGCCAACGATGATCGTGAGCACACCGGCTACCGTTCGGGTCCGCGGTATCGGCAGTGGTGCTGGCTCCGGCGGCTCGAAATGGTCCTCATGGGCGTCTCTCGCTGGCCAGTGTGGTTGCTCCGGCTCGGTGAAGGACAACTCTAAGACACCACTCTCCGTGCTCAGGCGGGTTCGTTGCGGGGCTGGTGGTACCGGGTCCGGCATGCACTGCATGCTCTATCGAACCCGCCTGCTGACGAGCTCCGTACGCCAGGGTGGAGAGCGGCCGTTGTCCCCGGATACCGTGCTCCGTACGCTGGTTGGCAACGCGGCCCGCGAGGGCAAGGGAAGGATCGGTTGGCGGTGTTCTACTGGCTGCTCAAACATTTGCTGCTCGGCCCGTTGATGCGGTTGACTTGCAACCCGAAGGTTCAGGGTGCCGAGCATATCCCCGATCGCGGTGGCGCCATTCTCGCCAGCAATCACCTCGCGGTCGCCGACTCCTTCTTCCTGCCCCTAATGATCCGTCGCCGGCTGACGTTCTTAGCCAAGCGGGAGTACTTCACCACGCCGGGGGTGCGGGGATGGCTCAAGCGGCAATTCTTCAGCGCCGCCGGCCAGATCCCCATCGACCGTTCCAGCGCGTCGGCCGCGCAGGCCGCGTTGGACACTGGAGTGCGGTTGCTGGCTCAGGGGAAGTTGCTCGGCATCTATCCGGAAGGAACTCGGTCTCCGGACGGCCGGTTGTACAAGGGAAAGACCGGTGTTGCCCGGACGGCGCTGCAGGCCGGCGTCCCGGTGATCCCGGTCGTGATGGTGGGCACCGACAGAGTCAGCCCCCGCGGCACTAAAATGTGGCGTCCGCATCCAGTCGAAATACGATTCGGCGCGCCGCTGGACTTCTCTCGCTACGCGGGTCTGGCTGGTGACCGGTTCGTCGAACGATCCATGGTTGACGAGATCATGTACTCCTTGATGGAACTGTCCGGACAAGAATACGTCGACAGGTACGCGACTTCGGTGATAGACCGCGAGCCGCCTCCGCCGCCGTTGGAGCTGAAGGCGTCCTGACTGGCCGCCGAACGGTGCGGACCATTACGGTGGGGAAGCGGCTTTGCTGGCCGCGGACTGGCCGCGCCTTCCTCGTCGTACCTCTGCCGGGCGACGGCGACGTGGTTGCGACTCGTTGTTTCCGCACGCCGTTATGACCCAACAGGGACCTGGGCGAACTGAATTGTCCAAGATCGTTCTTGGTTGGGTCGCAAACGATTCCGGGCTGGCCGGAACGTCGGCTGCGATAGCAATGCCCGGCATGATTGTCGACAGCCGCGCCAGCCCACTTCTGAGGCACTTGGATATTCAGTAATCTGAATAGATCGAGCTACCCGTTCCGGTGTTCGCTCATTGTTTACTGGGTGGGTTTGTGGGAGGTCCGGATGCTCGGGGCTGTGCTCAAGCCCTGGGTGGTACCGCCTGCTCGATGCACCGGACCACATTGTCGGCGTCGTTGCAGGTGACAACAAGGCGGTCGAAGTGGGCACCCTCGAGGTCCACCACGACAGCGGGGCCGCCTCGGTAGACGGCTGCGAAGTCGACGACTCTTGATCCCCGGCGAGTGCAGAGCGAGATGATTCCTGGGAAGCCGGTGCCGGGAGCCCGGATGCCCCGAAGCTCCGACCAGGGCCGGTCGCTGACCCGAGCCGATCTCACGGCGGCCAGGGGGACATGGACGTCACCGCGAAACGCACCCAACTTCTCCAACGGGGAGAGCCAGACCACCAGCTCGTCACCGTGCACCCTCAGCTTGGCCACGTCCGGCATCCTCCTCTTATCAGTCCGCACTCCTCTCTCGTCCTCATTTTCAGCAGGTCTGTCAAGCTAACGACAGACCACAGGATAGAGTATGTCGCGTGGCCGATAGGCAATCACGCGGTGGCGGCGTTCACAGCAGGTAGCCGTCTTCGTGGAGCTCGTTGAACCTGGCTTTATCAACGTTGAGCAGGGCTTGAATGCGTTGCTGCTCAGTACGGACGAGGTGGTCGGCGACATCGGTGTACATCGGTCAGGACCCTTTCCCTGCCACTATCTTCGATAGAACACGTCGCGGTATAACTTACGTTATCCGGCAAGACTGGCGATGGCTCTGGCTATGATCTTCGGGCGCGAGAGGGGCGATGTCAGGTCGACCGCACGGCGGCGGCCTGAACTCCCGTGCACGTAGGAGTGGCGCTCCATCGCGTGATCTCCCGCGCTACTGGGCATGAACGAGTTCCGCGTCGCAGTTCGCGCAGTGATGGACCCCGTCGGTCGGCAGGTAGCCTCATTCGATGCAGGACGGCGTCCCGGTTGGCACCTGATAGAGGTAGCGGTGCAGGGATGTCTTCAGGATACCCGGTTTGGTCTGGCCGAGGCTGGCCCCTGGCCTTTGAGTAACCTGGCGTACTCGATCTTGTCGGCCGGGTGGGCGACCGGGCGTCCGACGCGGCGGCTTGGGCGGCGCGTTCGGCGGGGTAGGTGCGTTCCATCTCGGGGAACGGGGCCAGCAGCAGGAACGCGATGCGGGCCCATGCCCTTGTCGGTGGTGTTGATCGGCAGCGGGTCGGCCAGTGCGCGGCACGCCGATGCCTTTGCCGGCCAGTTCGTGGAGGAGGTTGAGGACCTCGGGTAGGTTGCGGCCGAGTCAGTCGAGGGTGTGCGCGACGATGGTGTCGCCGTCCCGGGCGGCGGCAAACGCCAGATCCACGAACTGACCGAGGAACGGGGCCTCACCACGCACGACGACGGGGCTGCGGGCCGAGCCGGCCGCCATCGACAGGGCCGAGGAACGGCTGCGCAAGGGCCGCTACGGAGCGTGCCCTGGCGGCACTCACGACCGCGTCCAGCTGCGCCGTGAACTGGAAATCGCCGATCGACCAGAGCGGTTCCTGCGGCCTCTAGTCACCGAGACCTGAGCACCTGCTGTGCGGGTCTTGACCTTGTCCAAGGGGCAAGCGACATCGTAGACGTCGCTGAGCGCTGTGCTCGGCGACGAGGAGGATCGCGGTCATGGCGTTGTTGACGATCGGGGCGTTCGCCCGCTCGCCAAGCAGTCGCTCACGATCGGTCATGCCGCTGCGAACCCCTGCCGCCAGCTCGGGTGCGCCGGGCGCCACCCAAGCTCGCGCTTGGCCTTCGCGTTGGACGCGCCACGGGCGTCGGTCATCATCACCACGCCGACCTCCCCGGCGAACAGCCGCCCAATGAACCGCGGCACGCGCATCGGCTTCTTGGCGCCGAGCTCGGCAGCCAGCGCCGGCAGCCACTCGGCGACCGGGGCGGGATCATCGTCGACCACGTTGTAGACCCCGCGACTGCCGTGCGCGACCGCCGCCACCGTCGCCTCCGCCGCGTCGGCGATGTGGATGAAAGACCACACGCCGCCACCGTCGCCGACCAGCGGGAAATTGCGCCTGCGGATCATCTCGAACGTCTCCCCGCCCGGCGCGATGGATGTGCCTGGCCCGTAGAAGCCTCCATAGCGCAGCACGATCCCCTCGGTCCATCGCGCACCCA
The DNA here is from genome assembly GCA_023252195.1 of Pseudonocardiales bacterium. Classification (GTDB taxonomy): domain Bacteria; phylum Actinomycetota; class Actinomycetes; order Mycobacteriales; family Pseudonocardiaceae. Next base: position 60,661 of record JAHEXI010000006.1, on the reverse strand, counting down.
GGACCGCCTCCTCGAGGTGTCGGATCGCCGCCAGGTTCTCGCGCATCTCGCGTGCCGGCGCGGGGTCGAGCGGGTCCTCCTCGCTCTTCACCGGCCCGCCGGTGCGCGCGTACGAAAACGCGCCAAAGCTCTGCGCCACAAACCGCCGCACCCCCACCGCCTGCCCGGCCGAGAGCAGGTAGTCCGTGCCCTCGGTCCGCAGTCGGTTGGTCAGCGCGAAATCGCGATCCATGTGACGCATGTCCACCGCTCCAATCGCGGTCAGCTCATGGACGATCACGTCTGGCCTCGCCCTCCCGACGGCCTCCGCGACCTGATCGGGATCAAGCGCGTCCGCGACCACCGCAACAGCGCCCAACTCGTCGAGCATCGCCTGCTTCGACGCGCTACGCGTCATGCCATGAACCTCATGACCCGCGGCAACCAGACGCGGCACCAGCTGCTTTCCGATCGCTCCCGTCGCACCTGCCACAAACACTCTCATCATGAACCCCTTCGATCGAGGATTACCTGCACCCCATAAGACAAGACGGCAGCCCCGGCTGTGACACACGACGCGCTCAGGTTGACGCCGGGCTGCACGCGCTGCGACATTTTTACGCCTCGGCATTGATCCGCCACGGCGAGAACGTCAAGACGGTGCAGCGCCGGATGGGACACTCGTCGTCGGCGACCACATTGGACACTTATACCCACCTGTGGCCGGACTTCGACGACCGAACACGGCAAGCTGTCGGAGCGCGCTGTCAGCTCCTGCGGGCACTGTGCGGACAACAGAGAGATCATCGTGATGTTTTCGCAGGTCAGATAAGCGAGGATGGGTCCACGTGCGGTTCTTCTACGACTGCGAGTTCATCGAGGACGGCGTCACCATCGAGCTGATCTCGATCGGAGTGGTGGACGAGCAGGGTCGGGAGTATTACGCGGTATCCACCGAGTTCAATCCGGAGCGGGCCGGCGACTGGGTGCGCGCACACGTTTTGCCGAAGCTGCCGTCGCCGGCAGACCAGGCATGGCGCGGACGCACGGCTATTCGGGACACGTTGCTCGAGTTTCTCACCTCGTCGGGCGAGCGGGTGGAACTGTGGGCCTGGTTCGCCGCCTACGACCACGTCGCTCTTGCCCAACTGTGGGGCCCGATGCCAGCGTTGCCGCGGACCTTACCTCGGTTTACCCGGGACCTGCGGCAGCGCTGGGAGGATGCCGGTAAGCCGGCGTTGCCCCCGCCGCCCAGTGACGCCCACGACGCGGTGGCCGATGCTCGTTACAACCTCGCCCGATGGCGGGTGATCGAGCAGCACCGTCTGGCGCAGCGACACCGTCCCCGTTGACCTGTCGCTTTGCCGTATCGATCCTCCTCGTGCCAGGCTCTCGCCCGTCAATCCAATATGGAGCGGAAAGGCGAATCGACATGCGCATCGGTGTGCTCACCGGGGGCGGTGACTGCCCCGGGCTCAATGCGGTGATCCGGGCGGTGGTCCGCAAGGGCATCGAGGTCTACGGGCACGAGATCATCGGGTTCCGGGACGGCTGGCGGGGTCCGATGGAAGGGCTGGTCCAACCGCTTGGTCTTGCTGACGTGGAGCACATCCTGCCTCTCGGTGGCACCATCTTACGGACCTCGCGAACCAACCCGTACCGCAACGGCGGCGCCGAGCAGGTCAAGCAGACCCTCGCCGACCACGGCGTGGACGCGCTGATCGCCATCGGCGGCGAAGACACCCTCGGGGTGGCCAGTCGGTTGAGTGAAGACGGGATAGTCGTGGTGGGGGTACCCAAGACCATCGACAACGATCTAAGCGCCACCGACTACACGTTCGGGTTCGACACCGCGGTGCACATCGCCACCGAGGCGATCGACCGGCTGCGCACCACCGCGGAATCGCACCACCGGGCGGCGGTCGTCGAGGTGATGGGCCGCAGCGCAGGCTGGATCGCCCTGCACTCCGGGATGGCCGGCGGGGCCAATGTGATCCTGATGCCGGAACGGCCGTTCTCCTTGGACCCGGTGTGCAAGTGGGTCGTCCGCTGCCTCGAGCGGGAAGACGCAGCGATCGTCGTGGTTGCCGAGGGTGCAGTACCCGACGGCGGCGCGGAGCTGCTCGCCACCGCGGAGGTCGATGCCTTCGGCCATAAGCGCCTCGGTGGCGTCGGCATCTGGCTGGCCGACGAGATCGCCCGTCGCACCGGTGCCGAGTCCCGCGCTGTGGTGCTGGGGCACATCCAGCGCGGCGGCACGCCTACCGCTTACGACCGGGTGCTCGCCACCCGGTTCGGTATACACGCGGTCGATGCGGTGCACGAGGGCGACGGTGGCGTGATGGTGGCGTTGCGCGGCACCGACATCATCCGGGTGAAGCTGGCCGAAGCCACCGCAGCAGTCAAGACCGTGCCGCGGCAACGTCACGCGGAGGCCGAGGTCTTCTTCGGCTGACCGGCCCGCCGCAACGGTCTGGAGAATCACGGCATACGCTCAACCACCGTGAACTGGACCGTGGATGTTCCGGTCGACGCGCTGCCGGAGCTACCGCCGCTACCCGCCGATCTCCGTACCAGGCTGGACGCCGCGCTGGCCCGACCCGCCGCGCAGCAACCGAGCTGGCCTGACCCCGACGCGGTGCGCAGCATCCGCACCGTGTTGGAGAGTGTCCCGCCGATCACCGTGCCGCCTGAGGTGGACCAGCTACGCGAGCAGCTCGGGGCCGTCGCACGGGGCGAGGCGTTCCTGCTGCAAGGCGGGGACTGCGCCGAGACCTTCGCCGACAACACCGAGCCGCACCTGCGGGCCACCATCCGCACGCTGCTGCAGATGGCGGTGGTGCTCACCTACGGGTCGAGCATGCCGGTGGTGAAGGTGGGGCGGGTAGCCGGGCAATACGCCAAGCCGCGGTCCGCGCCGGTCGACGTGCTCGGGCTCGCCTCCTACCGCGGCGACATGATCAACTCTCAGCGCCCCATCCCTGAGGCGCGGGTGCACGACCCGTCGCGGTTGATCCGGGCTTACGCCAACGCCGCCGCAGCGATGAACCTGGTGCGTTCGCTGACCATGGCCGGCATGGCGGACCTGCACAAGGTGCATGACTGGAACAAGGACTTCGTCCGGCGATCTCCGGCCGGGGCCCGCTACGAGGCGCTGGCCGGCGAGATCGACCGGGGCCTGCGCTTCATGTCGGCGTGTGGCGTGGACGACTCATCGCTGCTGTCCACCGAGATCTACGCCAGCCACGAGGCGCTGGTGCTGGACTACGAGCGGGCCATGCTCCGGCTGGACAGCAGCAGCGACACGCCCAAGCTCTACGACCTGTCCGCACATTTCCTCTGGGTGGGGGAGCGGACCCGGGCGCTGGATGGGGCACACATCGCCTTCGCCGAACTGTTGGCCAACCCGATCGGGCTCAAGCTGGGTCCGAGTACCACCCCGGATAAGGCCGTGGAGTACGTCGAGCGGCTCGACCCGCACGGCACGCCAGGTCGGCTCACCCTGATCTCCCGGATGGGGGCGCAACGGGTCCGCGATGTACTGCCTGGGATCGTGCAGAAGGTCACCGCCGCTGGGCACCAGGTGATCTGGCAGTGCGACCCGATGCATGGCAACACCATCGAGTCGTCCACCGGTTACAAGACTAGGCACTTCGACTGGGTAGTAGATGAGGTGCAGGGCTTCTTCGAAGTACACCACGCACTAGGCACTCACCCGGGCGGCATCCACGTGGAACTCACCGGGGAGGACGTAACCGAGTGCCTCGGCGGCGCCCAGGAGATCTCCGATGCCGACCTTTCCGGTCGCTATGACACCGCGTGCGATCCGCGGCTCAATACCCAGCAGGCCCTAGAACTAGCATTCCTGGTAGCCGAGATGCTTCGCTCGTGAGTGGGAAACAGTGTTATAACACTGTTTCCCACTCACGAGCGCTGTCGACGCTCACAACGTCGACAGCGCCACGGTAGCCCCGGGGCGAACCGGCTGGCCGGCCTCCGGGGACTGCGAAATCACCCGGTCCGAGAAGCCGCCGAGAAACCCGAATCCGCCGAAGGAGCCGCTGACCGTGCTGTTGAGCCCCGCGTCAGCGAGTTCTTGGCGGGCCTGCGCGACCGAGAGCCCGACCACATTCGGAACGACTGGCGCGGTACTCACCAGCAAGATGACGTTGGTTCCACGGGCGGCGCCAGTACCGGCCCTGGGATCGGTGCCGATCGCATGTCCACCCGCGACCTGGTCGTCGAACTGGCGCTGCACCTGCACCTTCAGACCGGCGCGGGCCAATACCGAGAGCGCCTGCGTCTGACCCATTCCCCGCACGTCCGGCACTGTGATCGGGGCGGGCCCCTTGCTGAGCACCACAGTCACCGGCGCGCCGACGGTGAGCATGGTTCCGGACGGCGGCTGCAGCCTGAGCACGGCGCCTGCCGGCACGTCGTCATCGAACCTCGCGGCGTCGGAGTCCAGCCGTGGACTCAGATCCGCCTGCTGGACTGCCCGCTGCGCCTCCTCCGGTGTGCTCCCTGTCGCCAGGTCGGGCACCACCGGATGGCCCAGCGAGATCACCACGGTGATGTCCGAGCCGCGTAGCGCGCGCTGGCCCGGCGCGGGGTCGCTGCGGATCACCGTGTCGCCAGGGACAGTGTCGTTGTGGTCGTCGGTGAGATCGGCCTTCAGTTCAGTGGCGGACAGCGCGCCGGCCACCGCCCCACGTTGCAGACCCACGAGATTGGGAACCACGGTCCACCGGCCGCTGCCCAGCCACCATGCGCCCACCCCGACCGCGCCCGCGAGCATCAACACGACCACCATCCAGGCGATGAAGGCCCGCCGGTTACGAGCGCGCTCGTGGAGGTAAGGATCGTCGTATGGAGCGGGAACAGCTGGTGCGATCTCGTCCCTGGCGAGAGCTCGAGTCACCTGCGGTCCGTGTTCGGGCGGGCGGACCACCGTGGCGCCGGTCAACCCAGCGGGGACCGCGGGTACCGGTACGGGTACCCGCTCGATTCCCAGGTCGGTTCGCACTGATTGCAACTCCCGCAGGAACGCTGCGGCGTCTGGCGGCCGGGCGTCCGGATCCCGCCGGGTGGCTCGCACGATGAGGTCGTCCAGCGACGCGGGCACCGCGACACCAGCTGCGCTCGGGGCCGGCATGTCGTCGTTGACATGGTGATACGCAACCGACAATGCGGTCTCGCCGGTATAGGGGGGTGCTCCGGTGAGCATCTCGAAGAGCATCACTCCGGTGGCGTAGACATCGCTGCGGGCGTCGGCGGCACCGGTCGCGACCTGCTCGGGGGAAAGGTAGGCCACCGTTCCGAGGATGACGTCTCCGGTGCTGCTGCTGGCCTCGGCCACTGCGCGGACCAATCCGAAGTCGGCCACTTTGACCACACCGCCTGGCCCGATAAGGACGTTCTCCGGCTTGATGTCGCGATGTACCAGCCCCTCCCAGTGGGCCGCGGCCAGCGCTGAGAGCACCATGTCGGCCACCGACAGCGCGAGCGGCACCGGCAGCGGCCCGCGCTGGCGCAGCAGGTCCCGTAAGGTTCCGCCGTCCACTAGTTCCATCACCAGGAAGACGGAGTCACCAATGGGGGAGGAGTCGACACCTTGGTCATGAACCGCGACGATCCCAGGGTGGTGCAACCGCGCGGCAGCGCGGGCTTCCCGCTCGAAGCGCTGCAGGAAAAGCGGGTCAGCGGCGAACCGCGGTGCCATCACCTTGATAGCGACCGGACGCTCCAGGCGGGTGTCCGTGCCCCGATAGACGGTGGACATGCCGCCGTGGGCCAGCATCGGACCAACCTGGTAGCGCCCCTCCAGCAGCGCGCCGACCAGGTTGCCGCCGTAATCGGGCCCCTGTCGCTCCACAGTCTGTGGATCGTACGGACCGGCGCGCCCCGAACGGCGGAAGGGCACCGGCTGGCCGGTATGGCATGGTGACCACCGTGAGCGACCTCGCCATCGCCCTGGACGTGCTCGACCCTGAGGTGGAGGTGCTGCCGCTACCTGATGTCGCGCAACGGCTGAGACTGCCGGTAACCCGAGTGCACCAGATGATGCGTGATGGGCAACTGATGGGGATACGCCGCAACGGCGTGGTGTTGATCCCCGCGGAGTTCCTCAGCGGCAATGCGGTTGTCAAGGGACTACCTGGCACGATCACCTTGTTACGCGACTCCGGGTACTCCGCCGAAGAGATCCTGCGCTGGTTGTTCACCGCGGAGGATTCATTGCCCGGTACCCCGATCGGCGCGCTGCGAACCAACCGAGGGCGCGAGGTGAAGCGCCGGGCCCAGGCGATGGGATTTTGACGGAATCATTGCGCTGACCCGCTTCCTGCGACCGTCCTCCCACGCCATGATCGGGCGCGGTATCCTCGCCATTCCGCTGTGACTAGTGGTGATTGTGGTTGGTCAGCCAAAGGAGGAAGCGCGATGCTGGGGAAACTGGGGAAGCTCGTTGTGCTGGCGGGGGCCGTGGAGGCCGCCCGCCGGTACGCCAAGACCAACCCCGACGCGGTCGGCAAGATCGCAGACCAGGCCGGTCGTCTCGTCGACCAGTGCACCAAGGGCAAGTTCAGCAACCAGATCGACGGCGCGGTGCGCAAGGTCCAGGACACCACTGGCCGAGGCTAGTCCACGCAGGCACCCCGATCAGGGTCCGAAGTCGGGCCCGTCGAACCGGTCCACCATGGCGACCTGTTCGACGGGCCTGCCGCGGACCTCGTAGACCGTTCCTCACCCTGTGTCCCAGCGAGGGCGTGGCGAGCATCAGGTCGCCGAGACTTGGGCGATGCGGTCCGGCTAGGGTCGCCTGCCATGCAGGTTCAGTTGCGCCACAACCCGTCATTCACCGTTGCTCGCTGCCTTCTCGCGCCGGGGGAGCCGCTGCGCGTCGAGGGTTTTCCTGCGCCGCGGTAGCTGGATCGCCAACTGCTACGGCGTTGAGATCGACACCCAGTGGGGTGGGATGGCCAACCTGTTCGGTGGCGAAGGTGGCTTCGGGTTCCGCGCCAGCGGTCAGGGCGAAGCGCTGGTGAGCGTCTACGGCGCTGTCGACTATATCGATTTGCAGCCGCAGGAGCTCGTCACGATCGACACCGGCCACGTCGTCGCCTACGACCTCGCCATCCAATTCAGAATGCGCCGCGCGGTCGAAGGCAGAAGCGTCCAGTCCGTGAAGAGCGGCGAGGGCTGGGTGTTCGATTTCTCCGGTCCAGGTCGCGTACTGCTTCAGTCGCGCAACCCGGAGGCGTTCCAGCAGTGGGTCGCGGCGACGGTACCGGGACGCACGCCGCGCGAGGGCATCGGCGGCATTGCCGGTGGCCTGTTCGGCGGCTGAACTGGAACACTGGTCACCGTGGCCGTGAACTCGATGATGGTCCCGCTCGGCACGCCGGCCCCGCCGTTTGCCTTGCCATCCCTGGACGGCGAGATCGTGGCCTCTGATGGTCTTGCCGCTGGCCGGCCACTGCTGGTGATGTTCCTGTCCAATCACTGCCCTTATGTCCGGCACCTCGAGCGAGAACTGGGCGCGCTGGTTGCCGAGTACGCACCCCGCGTGACTGCGGTGGCGATTTGCAGCAACGACACCGAGAGGTACCCCGACGATGGTGTCGAAGGGCTGACTGAGCAGGCTCACCGCGCGGTGTTCACCTTCCCGTACCTGCTGGACGAGAGCCAGCAGATCGCGCGGGACTACCAGGCCGCGTGCACCCCGGACTTCTTCATCTATGACGGCCAGCGCCGGCTTGTCTACCGGGGCGAGTTCGACGAGTCCCGCCCACGCAACGACGCTCCGGTGACCGGCAAGGCCTTGCGGGAGGCGCTGGACCTGGTACTGGCTGGACAGCCGGTTCCCGAACCGCAGGTGCCCAGCATCGGGTGCGGCATCAAGTGGAAGCCGGGCAACGGGCCGTCCTGACCGTTGTGCACGCTGCTGCGCCCGGTTACATCTGGCCTACTGCGGTCACCCACACTACGGCGGTCCCGGACTCGTCGGACGCCGCTAGATCGACCTCGGCATTGATGGCCCAGTCGTGATGCCCGGCCGAATCGTCGAGAATCTGGCGCACGACCCACCGGTCCGGCTGCTGGTCGATGATCAGCAGATCCGGGCCGCGGGCGTCAGCGCCGGTGCCGATCTCGGCATGCTCGACGAAATATGGCTCCACGGCCTGGCGCCAGGACTGCGCGTCCCACCCGGCGTCCGCGTCGAGCTCCCCGAGCTCCTCCCACCGCTGGCGAGCAGCCAGCTCCACCCGGCGGAACAGCGCATTGCGAACCAGCACCCGGAAGGCCCGCGCATTGGCTGTCACCGGCGGAGGTCGCTGATCTATCGATGCCGGTACCGCGTCCTGCGCCTGCGGGTCTCGCAGTTTCTCCCATTCGTCCAGCAGGCTGGAGTCGACCTGGCGGACCAGTTCGCCGAGCCACTCCTCCAGGTCACGAAGCTCGTCGGTCTTGGCGTCCGCAGGCACCGTGCGGCGCAGCGCCTGGTAGGCGTTGGCGAGGTAGCGCAGTACCAGCCCCTCAGAACGAGCCAGGCCGTAGAAGCCGACGTACTCGGTGAAGGTCATCGCCCGCTCGGCGAGATCCCGGGCCACTGACTTGGGGGACAGCCGGTGGTCGGCCACCCAAGGGTGACCTGCCCGGTAGATCTCGAACGCGGCGTCGAGCAGCTCAGCCAGCGGCATCGGGTAGCTGACGTCCTCCAGCAGCCGCATCCGCTCCTCGTACTCGATTCCCTCGGCTTTCATCGCCGCCACAGCCTCACCCTTGGCCTTGGACAGCTGCGCGCTCAACACCTGCCGCGGATCGTCGAGGGTGGCCTCGAGCACCGACAGCACGTCTAGCGGATAGTCAACCGACTCCCGGTCGAGCAGCTCGATCGCGGCCAGCGCGAACGGGGACAGCGCCTGGTTCAGCGCGAAGTCGAGTTGCAGATCTCCGGTGAGCTGCACGGTGCGGCCCTGGGCGTCCGGGACCGCCAGCCGCTCCACGACGCCGGCGGCCAGCAACGCTCGGTAGATCGCGATGGCCTGACGGATGTGCCGGCGCTGCGCGGGGCGCTCCTCGTGGTTGTCGGTAAGCAGGTGGCGCATCGCCGCGAACGCGTCACCGGGCCGGTTGGCGACGTTGAGCAGCATGGCGTGGCTCACCGCGAAGCTGGATGTCAACGGTTCCGGTTCGGCTGCGACCAGCCGGTCGAAGGTGCGATCGCTCCAGGACACCGATCCCTCGGCAGGTTTCTTGTGGACCACCCGGCGGCGCTTGCGGGGATCGTCTCCGGCCTTGGCCACGGCCTTGGTGTTCTGCACCACGTGTTCCGGGGCCTGCACGACGACATCGCCTGCAATGTCGTAGCCGGCCCGGCCGGCGCGCCCGGTGATCTGGTGGAACTCCCGGGCGGTGAGGTGGCGGGTGCGGGTGCCGTCGTACTTGCCCAGCGCGGTGAGCAGCACCGTGCGGATCGGCACGTTGATCCCGACGCCGAGGGTGTCGGTACCACAAATGATCTTCAGCAGGCCGGCCTGGGCGAGCCGCTCGACGAGCCGGCGATACCGCGGCAGCATCCCGGCGTGATGCACCCCGATCCCATGACGCACCAGCCGGGACAGGGTCCGTCCGAAACCAGCCGTGAACCGGAAGCCACCGATCAGCTCGGCGATGGCGTCCTTTTCTGCCCGAGTGCAGACGTTGATACTGGTCAGCGCCTGCGCCTGCTCGGCAGTCGACGCCTGAGTGAAGTGCACCACGTAGACCGGCGCCGCCTTGATGGCCAGCAGTTCTTCCAGCGTCTCGTGCAGCGGTGTCGTCACGTACCGGAAGTGCAGCGGAACCGGTCGCTGCGCGGAGTGGACCACCGCGGTGGGGCGACCGGTGCGCCGGGTCAAGTCCGGTTGAAAGCGGCTCACGTCTCCCAGCGTCGCGGACATCAGCAGGAACTGAGCCTGCGGGAGCTCGAGCAGCGGCACCTGCCACGCCCAGCCCCGGTCCGGGTCTGCGTAGTAGTGGAACTCATCCATCACGACCAGGCCCGCATCGGTATCCGCTCCGCTGCGCAGCGCCATGTTGGCCAGCACTTCAGCGGTGCAGCAGATGATGGGGGCATCGGCGTTGACGCTGGAGTCACCGGTCAGCATCCCAACCTGATCAGCACCGAAAACGTCGCACGCCGCGAAGAACTTCTCCGACACCAGTGCCTTGATCGGTGCGGTGTAAACACTGCGCCTGTGCTGCGCCAGTGCGGTCGCGTGCGCGCCGGTCGCGACCAGACTCTTACCGGACCCGGTCGGCGTGGCCAGGATCACATTCGAGCCCGACACGATCTCTATCAGCGCCTCCTCCTGGGCCGGGTACAGCACCAGGCCCTGGTCTGAGACCCAGGCCACAAAGGCGTCGAAGAGCTCGTCGGGCCCGGTAGCGCCGGGTAGCGTCGCGGTGAGCGTCATGGTGACCACGATCGTGCCCCCGGGCCGTCATCCGAGGCGAAGCGGGGCCGACCAGGGCGAAGCGGGGGACAGCTCGGTGGGACGTGCCGACCGGGCTCCGGCGCGATAATCTGGTCCCCGGTCGGGGATGCTGCGTGCCGTGCGCAAGCTCGGTGCCAAGGGGGGTGACTGCATATCGACATGGGTCAGCTGATCGCCGGTCACTACCGGGTGCTCGATCAAATCGGCGTTGGCGGCATGGGCGTCGTCTGGCGGGCCATGGACTTACGGCTGCAGCGGCTGGTGGCGGTGAAGCAGCTGCTGGTGCAGCCGAACCTGAGCCCTCGGGCGACCGACGAAGCCCGGGCCCGGGCGCTGCGCGAGGCGCGCATCGCCGCACGCCTGCATCACCCGAACGCCATCGTCGTCTATGACGTGGCCGAGCACGAGGGTGAGCCCTGCCTGGTAATGGAGTACCTGCCGTCGCGCAGCCTCGCGGCGGTGCTGGCTGAGCGTGGCTGCCTCCCAGTGCCGGAAGTCGCCTCGATCGGCAGGCAGATCGCCTCGGCGTTGGCCGCCGCGCACGCCGCCCAGATCGTGCACCGCGACGTCAAGCCCGGGAACATCTTGATCACCGACGACGGCACCGCAAAGATCACCGACTTCGGCGTCTCGCGCGCTGCGGGTGATGTCACGGTCACCCAGACCGGGATGATGGCCGGTACCCCAGCCTACCTTGCACCGGAGGTGGCTCGCGGGCAGGTCCCGACGCCGGCGTCGGATGTCTTCTCCCTCGGCGCCACGCTCTACGCCTCAGTGGAGGGGTGCGGTCCGTTCGGCGACACCGACAACCCGCTCGCGCTGCTGCACGCGGTGGCGGGCGGCCAGGTGCGACCTCCCTGGCAGGCAGGCGCGCTATCGGCGGTGCTGATGAGGCTGCTGGCGACGAACCCGACGCAGCGTCCCGACATGCACAGCGCGAGCGAGCAACTCGCCGCAGTACGGACAACCCGCCCGGGTTCCACGTCAGGTGCCGCGCAGCAGCCGACCCGAGTGACCAGGATCGAGCGCGTGGACCCGACGCCGACCATGGCGTCCGTCCCGCTGGTCGATTCCGCACCGCAGGCGGCATCGTGGCTACCCGGTAGGTCCGCCGACAGTCCCCGTACCAGCCGCAGGCAGCGACGGCTCAGGGTGGGCTTGCTCACCGGAGCTGTCCTGGCGGTGCTGGTGTTCACCGGAGTCGAGGCGCTGCTGTCTGGAGGCTTAGCCGGGCAACAGGGGGCCAACGCCGGCGGGCAGCCGGCTGCGCCGGCGGCAACGCCGACCCGCGTCCTTCCCCCGCCGCCACAGGTACAGCGGGTGGACCACGCCCAGCCGATCGGATGGAGCGACGCCGGCCAACTTGTGATCGATTACTACAACGGGATGAACGACGTGTCGACGGCCTGGCAGCTGCTGTCACCCACCGCGCAGGCTGCCTTCGCCAGCGAGTCGGACTTTCGGTCGTACTGGAGTCAGTACTCCTCGGTCAGCGCCCGCAACGCCTTCGGGGTCACGGATAATTCCGACGGTTCGGTTCGCGTACCCGTTGAGGTCACCTACAACAACGGCGCCAACCAGGTGGTGAAGCGTGCGTTGCGGGTCACCCGGCTCAATGGCCAGCTACTCATCGATTCGGATCCGCGGTGATGCCGTCGGTTATGACCGGGCGGGTTACGATCGGGTGCCGACAGACATAGGTCATGGCTGGCGGCAGGTGCCGCCAGAGCGTGCGGGTGGGCAGCACCTCACCGAAGGTGCGCTCCAGCTCGCTGCGAAACCTGCGCGCAGCGGCTGTCCAGTAGCCCACGCTGTAAGCGGCGGCGGTGAACACCCCGTCGGGCTGCAGCGCAGCGGCAAAGATCGTCAAGAACTCGCGCTGTTGCCGCGGTCCGAACAGGGTCCACGGCAGCACCGAGACGATCACATCGGCGCGGTCTACGCCGTGGTCGGCGAGGATGGCCGGAAGCGTGGCGGCATCCGCGGTGACCACTCGCACCCCGAGCTGGCGGGACCGCAACCGGTCGGCGAGCCCGGGGTCCTTCTCGACCGCGATCACCACCGCGTCATGGTCGGCCTCCCGGACGATCGCCGTGGTGACCGCCCCGCCACCCGCACCGACCTCTACTACGACCGCGGGACGCCCAGCGTGGCCGGTTCCAGCCACCACAGCGGCCAGCCGCTGGGCCAGCTCAGGACCGGAGGGCAGCAGGGTGCCGACATCGCGAGGAGACCGCGCTGCCGCCGCGAGAAAGGTGCCCCAGCCGCCACCGAGCGCGCGCTGGACGGGGTCTTGCGGATGCGAGGCAGAATGCGAGGCCATAGAGCACAGTGCACACCACCTGGTGCAGCGCCGCACTACCAAGGTAACAAGTGCTCTGCTTGCGAGTCCCCGACGACCACTCGCCAGGACCCGCGACAAACGACTACGGGGAGGGCAATTCGATGGCTCCGCTGAGCGAGGACCGATATCTCGACGCGCTGGCTGCGCAGTCGGCGCTGTTCGCTGAGGCGCTGGTCGGCGCCGATCTGCAGCAGCGGGTGGCGACCTGCCCGGACTGGACATTGTACCAGCTCACCGAGCATCTCGGGCAGACCCACCGGTGGGCCACCGCGATCGTTAGTCGACCGACCACCACCCCACCCGACCGCAGCGAGCTGACCGCGACCGCGGCACCCGCGGACGCCGACAAGCTGGCCGCCTGGTTGCGCGATGGTGCTGGCGCGTTGGTGGACGCGATTCGGGCGGCTGACCCGCGGACGCCCGTGTGGAGCTGGGCCGATGACCACAGCGTCGGTTTCTGGGGCCGACGGATGGCGCATGAGACCGCGGTGCACCGTGCCGACGCCGAGCTCGCGCTGGGTCGCGAGTTCACCCTGGAGGCTGATCTCGCCGCTGATGCGATCTCGGAATGGCTGGGTTTCCTCAGCAGGCCGCAAGCCGTGGAGCACCGCCCAGAGCTCGCCGAGCTACGCGGACAAGGCCAGATCCTGCACCTGCATTCCACCGACCCTGGGCTTGGCGAGGCGGGGGAGTGGATCGTGCGCCGGACGCCGTCGGGTCCGGTCTGGGAGCACGGCCACACCAAAGGCGATGTCGCGGTGCGGGGTCCGGTGCTGTACCTGCTACTAGTGCTGATGCGCCGCGTCCCACCCAACGAGGCACCCATCGACGTGCTCGGCGACGCCAGCGTACTGGAGCACTGGCTAGCGCATACCAACTTCTGATGGATCGAGGCGGCCCCTCGGGGCGATGGTACGTGCCATGATCGCCGCAACTGAGTGATGGCAGTGCGATCCTGCACGGTTGGCGCTCACTACCGGCGATCTTGAGCCTCCTCGGTGCGAACGGCGTGCCGCACGCCATGATCGCTGTCGAACAGCTAGCGATCTGACGACTTCCAGTCCTCCACTGCGGAAGAGATTCGATGTTGGCGAGCTGAGAACCCGGCGTATGCAAAAGTAGCTAGCATGCAGCGCCAGCCCAGCGCCGGGCGCCCGAGCCAACCTCCACCGGATCCGGCAGACCGGCTGCTTACCGTGCCCAACGTACTCAGCTTGCTCCGGCTGGCGGGTGTCCCGCTGTTCCTGTGGCTGCTGCTGGGCCCGCACGATGACCTGCTCGCGGTGCTCGTGCTAGCCCTGTCGGGTCTCACCGACTGGTTGGACGGCAAACTCGCCCGATGGCTGAACCAGTCCAGCAAGCTGGGCGCGTTGCTTGATCCTGCGGTCGACCGGCTGTACACGCTGAGCACACTGCTCGCGTTCGGTATACGGGACGTCCTACCGTGGTGGGTGATAGCGGTGCTGCTCGGCCGAGACGTGGTGCTCCTGTTGAGTCTGCCCGTGCTGCGGCACTACGGCTACGGTCCGCTGCCGGTGCACTACGTGGGCAAGGCAGCGACTCTCTGCCTGCTCTATGCCTTTCCATTCCTGCTGCTCGCCCACGACGCGCATGGTTGGGTGGGCGCGGTGGCTCAGGCGTTCGCGGTGGCCTTCACCGGATGGGGCGGTGGGCTGTACGTCTGGTCGGGAGTCCTGTACTTACTTCAAGTTCGGCTGACGGTGCGCGCAGCGAGGGCTGCCACCGGTTGAAATGAATGGGGGATGATGTGGAGGAGCCCGCTGTGGTCCCCAAGGAGCTGCGGTACACCCCGCAGCACGAGTGGGTGCTAGCCGGCGCGGACGGCACGGTGCGGATCGGCATCACCGACTATGCGCAGCGGCAACTCGGAGACGTCGTTTACGTGCAGTTGCCGCCAGTCGGGGATTCGGTGACGCCAGGAGAACCGGTCGGCGAGGTAGAGTCGACCAAGAGTGTGTCGGAGCTCTTCGCGCCGGTCGCGGGTGAGGTCATCTCCTGCAACGATGCTCTGCAGGACAATCCTGAACTGGTTAACTCAGACCCCTACGGGGTGGGCTGGATGATCGAAGTCAAGCTGGCGGAGCGATCAGCGACGGACTCACTGATGGATGCCGAGGACTACCGCATCCTCATCGAGGAGGACAGCTGACCTCCGTCCTCAGGCCTGCGGGTGGCACGATAGGTTGTGATCCGATCAACGACGACCACCCCGTGAGGAGAGCCCAGCGTGAGCACCAACGACGGGCCCGGTGTACCACCGGAGCGGGGCCCGGAGCAGACATCGACGTTCCGGGCGGACTTCCTCGCCGAGGTCGAGGGTGTCGAGGCACCGGCGCCGCCAGTTGCCGGCCTCGATGCATTGTCTGCCGGCTCGGCTCTGTTGGTGGTCAAGCGTGGCCCTAACGCCGGTTCGCGGTTCCTTCTCGACCGGTCCACTACGAGCGCAGGCCGGCATCCGGAAAGCGACATCTTCCTTGATGACGTCACGGTTTCTCGCCGGCACGCCGAGTTCCGTCGCGAGGGCGGCGAGTTCGTGGTGGTGGACGTCGGCAGCCTCAACGGCACCTACGTCAACCGCGAGCCGGTGGACACCGCTCTGCTGGCCAGTGGTGATGAGGTGCAGATCGGCAAGTTCCGGCTGGTGTTCTTGACCGGTCCGCGCGCCGGGGACCGAGGGGCTGACCAGGGGTCCCGGTGACAGCTCCGGGCCGCTCCGGGGATCTCGCCGGGGCGAGCATCGGGTCAGTACTCGCGCAGCTACGGACGGACTTTCCCGACGTCACCATCTCGAAGATCAGGTTTCTGGAGTCCGAGGGGCTCGTCCAGCCGGAACGAAGCGCTGCTGGCTACCGGCAGTTCTCGCCGGCGGACGTGCAACGGCTGCGCTACGTACTCGCTGCCCAGCGCGACCATTACCTCCCGTTGAGGGTCATCAAAGAGCACCTTGACTCGTTGGACCGCGGTGGCCCTGAGAGTCTGTCTGAAAGACACTCTGAGGTGAGCTGGCCACGGTCGGCCCCGGCCTGGTCGGAGAACCTCGACACCGTCGATACCACGCGTGTCACCCAGGAGGAGTTGCTCGCCGTCGCCGGCATCGGACGCGCGGCGCTGACCGAGCTCGAGCAGTTCGGTCTGGTTCGGCCGGGTTCAGCCGGCTTTTACGACACCGATGCGGTGTTAGTGGCAAAGACCGCCCGGGCGATGACCGACTTCGGGCTCGAACCGCGGCACCTACGCTCCTTCCGTGCATCGGCTGACCGGGAGGTGGGCCTGCTGGCGCAGATCGTCACTCCGATGAGCCGGCAGCGAGATCCCGACGCGCGAGCTCGCGCCGACGAGGTGGTTCGGGAGTTGGCGGTGCTGTCATTGCGGCTGCATGCGCTCCTTGTGAAGATCGGGCTGCGTGGCGTCATCGGGAACTGACCGAATTGGATTGCTGCGGGACTCGGCATCGGGAGGGTGCCGCGTGTAGCGTCTTAGAGTAGCGATGGTGGAGACTTGACTGGGCTGGCAGAGAACGGCCGGTACCCAAATCCACCGCCGAGCACGACGATCCTCGAGGCACCCGGACCGCAGGGTGCGGCGGGAGGGAGGCGCAACGCGATGAGCGAGATGCGTGTCGTCGGGGTCCGGGTGGAGTTGCCAGCGAACCAGCCGATCCTGTTACTTCGGGAGACCGAGGGTGAGCGCTACCTGCCGATCTGGATCGGTTCGGGGGAGGCGACTGCCATCGCCTTGGAGCAGCAGGGAGTGCAACCGGCCCGACCCATGACTCACGACCTACTCAAAGATGTGATCAGCGCGCTGGGCAGGGAGTTGAAGCAGGTTCGGATCACCGAACTGCAAGAGGGCACCTTCTTCGCCGAGCTGGTCTTCGACGGCAACGTGCGGGTTTCCGCTCGGCCCAGCGACTCGGTCGCCCTAGCGCTGCGGGTTGGGGTGCCAATCCACGTCGAGGAGTCGGTGCTCTCCGAGGCTGGCCTGATCATCCCTGATGAGCAGGAGAACGAGGTCGAAAAATTCCGGGAGTTCCTCGACTCGGTGTCCCCGGAGGACTTCCGCGGAGCGGATACATGACAGCTGACGCGGAGCGGACGTCTGCTGGGCGCTACCCTTAAGTTGAGGTTGACGGTGAGACTCCGCGCGTCGCATTGACCCACCACCCGTCGACGCCTACCGTCGACCCTCACAGCAAGTTGGGCCAGTGTGGTTCGCCCCGAACGGCCGCAGGATCCGTCACGGCCCGCGTGGCTCACGAGCTACCGACGCAAGGCGTGGGAGGCATGGGTGGTCGATGGACCGCAGGGCGCAGCGGGCGAGCCTGCGGCGCAAGGCACCCTGTTCCCCGATTCCGTTCTGGCTGATCCGCATGGCTTGACCGACCAACTGCTCGGCTATCGAGGTCCAGCGGCCTGCCAGATCGCCGGGATCACCTACCGTCAGCTGGACTACTGGGCACGGACGAACCTGGTTGTGCCCTCGATTCGCGGCGCCTCCGGATCCGGCAGCCAACGGCTGTACTCGTTCAAAGACATCCTGGTGCTCAAAGTGGTCAAGCGGCTGCTGGACACCGGTGTCTCGCTGCAGAACATCCGGGTGGCCGTCGAGCACCTGCGCCGCCGCGGAGTTCGCGACTTGGCACGGATCACGCTGTTCAGCGATGGCACCACGGTCTACGAGTGCACTTCCCCCGAGGAAGTGGTGGATCTGTTGCAGGGCGGCCAAGGCGTATTCGGCATCGCCGTCAGCGGTGCGATGAAGGAGATCGCAGGATCGATCAGGCAGTTCCCCCCGGAACGCGCCGACGGTGGGCACGTCGCGACAGCTCCAGAGGACGAGCTGACCAAGCGTCGACGGACGCGTCGAATCAGCTGAAGCGCAGCTGTGTAGCCGGTCACAGCGGGTGCCGGGAGCGCAAAGGTCGAAATACTCCACAGGTACGGTAGGTGAGTGGTCGCCAAGCCCGT
This sequence comes from Pseudonocardiales bacterium, assembly GCA_023252195.1. Classification (GTDB taxonomy): domain Bacteria; phylum Actinomycetota; class Actinomycetes; order Mycobacteriales; family Pseudonocardiaceae. Next base: position 42,869 of record JAHEXI010000006.1, on the reverse strand, counting down.
GCCGGATACCGTCGTTGCCCTGGCGTCGAAGGAGCGAACCTTCGCAATGAATACAGCCGACCGTCGCTCACTGTCCGACCTGGAGCACGGCACCCCGTTCGCCGATCGACACATCGGGCCACGTCCGGCTGAGGTGACCCGGATGCTGGATGTCATCGGCGTTGAGTCATTGGAGCAGCTCGCCCGGCTTGCGCTCCCGCCCGGCCTCCTGGACCAAGCTGCGGATTCGGACATCGTTGCAGACCTTCCAGCGGCGGCCACAGACGTGCAGGCACTGGCCGAACTGCGCGAGCGGGCCGCTCGGTGCCATCCGCGGGTGCCGATGATCGGGATGGGGTACCACGGCACCGTGACTCCACCGGTGATCCGCCGCTCGGTGCTGGAGAACCCGGCCTGGTACACCGCTTATACGCCTTATCAACCAGAGATCTCGCAAGGTCGGCTGGAAGCGCTGCTCAACTTCCAGACGATGATCTGTGACCTCACCGGTCTACCACTGGCAAATGCATCTTTGCTCGACGAAGCCACCGCGGCCGCCGAGGCGATGACCCTGCTGCATAGGGCGAGCCGGACCACCTCATCGCGATTCGTCGTCGACGCCGACACGTTGCCGCAGACGCTGGCTGTGCTGGCTACCCGTGCTGAGCCGCTGGGGATCGAGCTGGAGACCGCAGATGTGGGCAGCGGGCTGCCGGGCGGCGACTTCTTCGGAGTGCTGCTGTCATATCCGGGTGCTTCCGGTGCGTTGCGCGACCACGCGCTGCTGATCGAGCAGGCACACGAACTCGGCGCAGCGGTAGCCGTCGCGGCCGACCCGCTCGCGCTGACGTTGCTGGTAGCGCCGGGAGAGATCGGCGCCGACGTGGCGATCGGATCCACTCAGCGCTTCGGCGTGCCGATGGGTTTCGGTGGGCCACACGCCGCCTATCTGGCGGTGCGCAGCGGCTTGGAGCGCCAGCTGCCTGGCCGGTTGGTCGGGGTGTCCCGCGACGCAGACGGCTCGCCGGCGTTGCGCCTGACGTTGCAGACCCGTGAGCAGCACATTCGTCGGGACAAGGCGAACAGCAATATCTGCACCGCGCAGGTGCTGCTGGCCGTGATCGCCGCTATGTATGCGGTGTACCACGGCCCGGAGGGGCTGCGCGACATCGCGCGGCGGGCGCACCGGATGGCCGCGGTGCTCGCCGCTGGGCTGCGCGACGGCGGCGTCGACGTGGTGTCCGACGCGTTCTTCGACACGGTTTTCGCCCGGGTGCCAGGCCGGGCCGCCGAGGTGGTCAGGGCCGCTCGCGCGGCCGGTGTGGACCTGCGGCAGGCCGACCGCGATCACGTCGGGATCAACTGCGCTGAGACCACAACTCGGGAGCACCTTCGGGTGGTATGGGAGGCCTTCGGCGTACCGGCCGGCGACCCGGACGTCCTCGATCGCGAGATTCCGGACGCGATACCTGACGTGTTACGGCGAACCTCGCCGTTTCTCACCCACCCGGTGTTCTCCGCCCACCGCAGTGAAACAGCGCTGCTGCGCTATCTACGCATGCTGGCCGACAGGGACGTGGCGCTGGACCGCAGCATGATCCCGCTGGGCTCCTGCACGATGAAGCTCAACGCCACTGCCGAGATGGAGCCGATCAGCTGGCCACAGTTCGCCGAGCTGCACCCCTTCGCGTCGCGGGAAGACGCGCAGGGTTTGCTCGACGTAGTCAGCGACCTGGAGCGCTGGCTGGCCGCACTCACCGGTTACGACGCGGTGAGCCTGCAGCCCAACGCGGGCAGCCAAGGCGAGTTCGCGGGTCTGCTGGCGATCCGCGCCTACCACCGTAGCCGCGGCGAGACCGGTCGGGATGTCTGCCTCATCCCGTCGAGCGCGCATGGCACCAATGCGGCGTCGGCGGTCATGGCCGGGATGCGGGTCGTGGTCGTCGGGTGTGACCGCAACGGTGACGTCGATCTTGACGACCTCCGCGCGAAGATCGTCAAGAACGGTGCCGAGCTGGCCGCTATCATGATCACCTATCCGTCCACGCACGGGGTATACGAGCGCGCTGTGACGCAGGTCTGCGGACTGGTGCACGATGCCGGGGGACAGGTCTATGTCGACGGGGCCAATCTCAACGCGCTGCTCGGTTTGGCCCGTCCGGGCCGCTTCGGCGCCGACGTCAGCCACCTCAACCTGCACAAGACTTTCTGTATCCCGCACGGTGGCGGCGGGCCGGGAGTGGGACCGATCGGGGTGCGGGCCCACCTGGCCCCGTTCCTCCCTGGGCACCCGGAGACGGCCCCCAACGCTGCGGTGGGACCGGTGTCCGCGGCACCCTGGGGCAGCGCGTCGATCCTGCCGATCAGCTGGGCCTATATCCGGATGATGGGCGCTGACGGCCTGCGCCGCGCCACGCTCACCGCGGTGGCGGCTGCGAACTACGTTGCCCGACGCCTCGAACCGCACTTTCCCGTGCTCTATACCGGCAGCTGTGTTGATGGCTCGACCCCGCAAGTCGGCCTCGCTGGGCTGGTCGCGCACGAATGCATCCTGGACCTGCGGCCGATCACCAAGGCGACCGGCGTCACCGTCGAGGATGTCGCCAAACGGCTGACCGACTACGGCCTGCACGCCCCGACGATGTCCTTCCCGGTGGCCGGCACGCTGATGGTCGAGCCCACCGAGAGCGAGGACCTTGCCGAGCTTGATCGATTCTGCGATGCCATGATCGCGATCCGGGACGAGATCGACCGGGTCGCCGAGGGGGAATGGCCCGCCGACGACAATCCGCTGCGCTGTGCGCCGCACACCGCGAGCTGTCTGGCCGACAAGTGGGACCACCCCTACAGCCGGGAACTCGCCGCCTACCCGACAGGCCGGACGGTAGCCAAGGTGTGGCCGCCAGTTCGGCGGATCGACCAGGCCTACGGGGACCGCAACCTCATGTGTTCTTGTCCCCCGGTAGCGGAACTCAGCTCCTGAGCGCGCCGAGCGCCTACGCAGATCGGCTCCGAATGGCGGCCTAGCAAGTGCCCGACGCCGCCATTCGGAGCCGAATCGCGGTCTATCAATCGAAGGTTGTGACCAGGCTCGGGTATGCACGCCCTGCACAGTGGGTAATCCCGAGAGATGAGCAAGGACACCAGCAGGCCCGAAGGACGCCCGGTCGCGCTGGTTACCGGGGCCAGCCGCGGTTTGGGTTTCCTGCTCGCGCGCGAGCTTGCCGTACGCGGGCACGACCTGGTGCTGTGTGCGCGATCGGCTGCCGGGCTCGACGCCGCCCGCGCCGACTTGGAGCGCCACGGGATTGAAGTACTTGGCGTGCCCGCGGACATCGGCATGACCGCCGAGGCAGGGCGGGTAGTCGACGCGGCGCTGACCCGGTTCGGCCGGCTGGACGTCTTGGTGTGCAACGCAGGGCTGATCCAGGTTGGGCCTGCGGCGGCGATGCGGCCCAACGACTATGCACAAGCGATGGACGTGATGTTCTGGGGGCTGGTGCATCCGGTGTTGGCCGCGCTCCCGGCGCTGCGCCGCACCGGCGGTCGGATCCTGGCCGTCACCTCGGTGGGCGGCAAACTGCCTGCCCCACACCTGCTGCCCTACTGCGCGGCTAAGCACGCCGCCGTCGGATTCGCCGAGGGGTTGCGAGTCGAAGTCGCGCGCGAGGGCGTGTCCGTCACCGTCGGCGTGCCGGGGTTGATGCGTACCGGGTCACCTCGTAACGCCATGTTCACCGGCGATCGAGACGCCGAGTACCGGTGGTTCGCGACCGCGGACAGCCTGCCGCTGCTTTCCATGAATGCCGAACGCGCCGCCCGAAAGCTCGTAGATGCCACCCTGCGGGGGCGGCCCGAGGTCGTGCTCACTCCGGCGGCGAAGTTGGGCATGCGACTGCATGGCCTCGCCCCGGCCACCACCCTGCGGGTGCTCACCGGCGTCAACCGGCTGCTCCCGGCCACGGTAAACCCCGGTCCCAGTCCGGGACATCGGACGAGTCCGCCGCCACGCTGGTTCACCATCCTCACTCGGCTGAGCCGCACCGCCGCCCGTCGTTGGCACCAGTTCGACGACGAGACCCAGCTACGGTCGCGGGGCGCCGCCTGACCGGACCGGCGTCGGGCAGCTTCGTGGTGCTGCCAGTACCCGGGAGATCACGTTGTATCAGCGCGGGACGTGGGTCGCGTCGCGAACCGTGCCGACGTACTCCTCGACTAGATCCTCCAATGCGACGACGCCTTCGGTGCTCGCGTCGGGCCCGATGACCCGCGCGAGGTGGCTACCGGAGCGGCGCAGCAGCGCCAGTGCCTCGCCGAGCTTGGCCGTGGACGCCACATCAGGTAGCGGACGAGCGATTCCCGCGGGCACCGGTGTGTCCGGGGGTTTGCCGAGCAACCCGAGCACGTCTTTGACGTGCAGGTAGCCCACCAGCTGCGAATCGCCCATCTTGCTCTCGGCGCGAAGCGGGAAGCGAGAGAAACCGGTCTGGGCTACCGCGCGCTCGATGTCGCCCAAGGTGGGTTCGGCAGGAACCGTCGTCAGCCCGGATATCGGGATGAGCACGTCGGCGACGCTGCGCTGCGTTGTCGACAACGTTTGGGTCAACCTGCGCTGTTCTTGGCTGTCCAGCAGCCCTTCCCGGCTGGAGTCAGCGATCAGATTGGCGAGTTCCTCGCGACTGTAGGCACTGCCCAGCTCGTCGCGAGGCTGCACCCCAAAGAGACGCAGCACCAGCCGTGCGACCCGGCTGAACAGCGCGATGACCGGTCGGGTCAGTCGCATGAAGGCGACCAGCGGGGGCACCATCCACAGCGCTGTGCGCTCTGGGCCCGCGATGGCGATGTTCTTCGGCACCATCTCTCCGAGCAGGATGTGCGCCACTGTGACGATGCCCAGCGCGATGATGAAGGCGGCGGTATGAGTTACTGCGTCGGGGACGCCGAGCGGATCGGTCAGCCGCTCCAGCTGGACGGCGACGGCGGGTTCACCGAGCGAGCCGAGCCCTAGCGAGCTGATGGTGATGCCGAGCTGTGCCGCGGCCAGCATCAACGGCAGCTGCTGCCCGGCGCGGATCACCGTGGCAGCCCGCTGTACACCGCGCTTGGCCATCGTCTCCAACCGGTCTCGCCGGGCGCTGATCAGGGCGAACTCGGCGCCGACGAAGAACGCGTTACCGGTTAGCAGCAACAGCGCAACGAGCAGCACGACGGCACTCATGGCACCGCCTGCTCAGCGAGCGCAGTCTGGGTGAGTCGCAAATCCGCAATGCGACGGCGGTCCATCCGCTGCACGGTCAGCCGCCACCCGTCGAGCGCAACCTCGTCGCCGACGTCAGGAATGCGGCCCAGCCGTTCCAGCACCAGTCCCGCCACGGTCTCGTAGTCGCCCTCGGGCATCACGAATCCCACCGCATCGGCCACCTCGTCGGCCCGTAACAGCCCGGAGATGATCCAGCTCTGTTCGTCCAGCGCTTGGACCGGGGAAACCTCCAGCGGATCATGCTCGTCGCGGACCTCACCGACGATCTCTTCCACCAAGTCCTCGAGGGTGACGATCCCCGCGGTACCGCCGTACTCGTCGACCACGATCGCGACTTGAAGACCCTGGCCCCGTAACCGGTCGAGCAGCGCATCACCGTCCAGTGAGCTCGGCACAGTGGGGACCGTGCTGGCCAGCGCGCCGACCTGGGACGCCGCACGTAGGCCGGCTGGCACCGCGAAGGCCTGCTTGACGTGCACCACGCCGCGCACGTCGTCGAGGTCGCTGCCGTACACCGGGAAGCGGGACAATCCGGTCCGCCGCGCGGCGTCCACCAGGGCAAGTACCGACTCGTCCGCCCGCAGCGCCTGCACCCGGACCCGAGGGGTCATCAACTCCTCAGCGGTGCGCTCACCGAAGCGCAGCGAACGATCCAGCAAGGTTGCGGTGCCCTCGTCCAACGTGCCCTGTGCAGCGCTGCTGCGAACCAACGAACCGAGCTCCTGCGGTGAACGAGCGGAGCGCAAATCCTCGGCCGGTTCGATCCCCAGCCGACGGACAATCCAGTTGGCCGTCCCGTTCAAGATGGAGATCAACCAGCGGAAGCCGCGGGAAAACGCATTGACCGCCCCAGCGACCTGCCGCGCCGTCTGCAGCGGCCTGGAGATCGCCAGATTCTGCGGCACAAGCTCGCCGAAAATCATCGACAACGCGGTCGCCAACGTTAACCCGACTCCCAGCGAGACCCCGTCGACGGAGCTCGCGGACAGTCCGACCGCTTGCAGAGCGGGCCGAATCAACCCGGCGATGGCCGGCTGCGCCACGTACCCGGTGAGCAAAGTGGTGATGGTGATGCCGACCTGAGCGCCGGAGAGCTGGAAGGACAGCGTGCTGCGAGCATGCTGGACCTGGCGGGACCGACGGTCGCCGACCTGCTGGACGTGTGCGTCGACAGTGCTGCGTTCCAGGGTGGCGAGGGCGAATTCACCGGCGACGAAGACGAAGGTGCCCGCGGTCAGTGCAGCGAGCCCGAACAGGCCCCACAATGGGCCCAAGAAGTCCCAGATGGCACGCAGGACGCCCATCACATCGTCCGCACGGATAGCGAGTGGGGGTGGCCGGGCCCGCAGCCCGGGGACCTACAGCAGCCGGGCGTCGATGCGGCAGGCACCGAGTTCGTCACCGTCCTCGTGAGCCGGATTTGGTCAATTCTACGGGCGTACTGGCTTATGTCGAGCGCACTGCGCGCCAGTGCACCGCCATTCGGGCTAACGTGTCTGTGTGCGGATCGGCATTCTCGGAGGTGCTGCGCAGTTCGCCGGCGCCGTCCGGCAATTGGAAACCGAGCTCGATCGCCGAGGCTGGGGGTTGGTGCTCGGAGTCGCTGGGCCGGTCCCATTCGACTCCATCGGGCCGGAATCTGACGTCGTGGAAGTCTTACCGCGGGGCGCCGAACCAGGAACCCGTGCCGCCGACCGGCGGGCGGTGAACGGGCCGGTCGGACGGATGGATGCGGTGCGGCTGCTGTCTGACGCTGTTGTGGTGCTGCCCGGCGGGATCGATGTGTTAGCCGATCTGCTCACCCTGCTCACTGAGCAGGCGCTGGGGCTCAGCGACAAACCGTGTGGCGTGCTGGACCCGACCGGCTTGCTCGACCCGATGGCCGAACAGCTCGACGCATTGGTCCGAGCAGGGCTGCCTGCCGCGCGGCTGCTGCGGGCCGGCAATCCGGCCGACCTGCTGGATCAACTCGCCGCCTGGCGGCCCACCGGAGGCGGCGACGTACGTGCCGAGGTCGCGTGGCTGCGGATCAGCGACTCCAACCTGGCACTGCTGCCCACCCCTGCGGGGTTGCGGTTGCCCGGCGGTCCGCGCCGATCGGGCGAGCGAGGCGCCGTGGCGCTGAGCCGGGTGATCGCCGAATTTGGTCTGCTACAGGGTGGTTCGGTGCCGCTGCGGCCAGAGCGGCTGCACCCGGTGGCCGCGCTGATGGTGCCGGACACCGACGGCGGGTGGCGGCGGGTGAGCTGTTACCGGGCCGACGGCCCCCAACCGGTCGTTCCCGGCGCGGTCTCGCACCCGTTGGGCGAAACCGCGGCCTGCGAACCGGCGGCCGCAGCGTTGCAGGATCTGCTTCGTCGCGGCCGCATCCCTTAGTCGGTCCGCGGCCTTCACCAGCTTCGGGGTAGCGGGCGTCCCTCGGCGAAGCCGGCGATTGACTGCACCCCGATCACCGCCTGCTCGGATAGCTCGGGCAGTGTCCGGGCGCCGGCGTAGCTGCAGGCGCTGCGCACACCGGCGCAGATGTAGTCGATGAGGTCCTCGACCCCTGGCCGGTGTGGGTCGAGATACATCCGAGCGGTGGAGATGCCTTCCTCGAAAAGTGCTTTGCGGGCGCGGTCGAAGGTGTCGTCGCAGGAGGTGCGGGCGGCAACGGCGCGCTTGGAGGCCATCCCGTAGGACTCCTTGTACGGCTGGCCGGTCTCGTCGCGCTGCAGCTCACCCGGCGACTCGAAGGTGCCGGCGAACCAGGAGCCGATCATCACGTTCGCCGCTCCGGCAGCCAGCGCCAGGGCGACGTCTCGCGGGTGGCGCACCCCGCCGTCGGCCCAGACGTGACCACCGGCCACGCGGGCCGCGGCGGCGCATTCGGCCACCGCAGAGAACTGCGGCCGGCCGACTCCGGTCATCATCCGGGTGGTGCACATCGCTCCTGGTCCCACCCCGACTTTGACGATGTCGGCGCCGGCCTCGAGCAGGTCGCGGGTGCCTTGCGCGGAGACCACATTGCCGGCCACCACCGGCACGTCCGGCCGGCAGGATCGGACCGCGCGCACCGCGTCGAGCATCTTGCTTTGATGGCCGTGTGCGGTGTCGACGACCAGCGCGTCGACACCCGCTGCCAGTAGTGCTTCGGTCGTGGCGGTGACATCGCCGTTGATGCCGAGCGCCGCGGCTACTCGCAGCCTGCCGCCGGCATCGCACGCAGGGCGGTACAACTCGGCACGTAACGCTCCAGTGCGGGTCAACACCCCGACTAATCGGCCGCTGGCGTCCACCGCGAGCGCTATCTCCTGGCGGCGGTGATGCAGCTGGTCGAAGATCTTGCGCGGTTCGGTGTCGGCGGATACGGCCACCAGGTCGGTCTGCGCCACATCGGCCAGCCGGGTGAACCGGTCCACCCCACTCAGCTCGGCCTCGGTGACCAGCCCGATCGGGCGGCTGGCCTCATCGAGCACCACCGCGGCCCGGTGGCCCCGCTTGGGCAGCAGGTTGATCGCGTCAGCGACGGAGTTCTGCGGGCCCAGCGTGAGCGCTGTGTCCAGCACCAGGTGCCGCGACTTCACCCACGTCGCTGTCTCGGCGACGGCCGCCGGGTCCAGGTCCTGGGGCAGCACCACCAGCCCGCCACGACGGGCCACCGTCTCAGCCATCCGGCGCCCCGCTACCGCAGTCATGTTGGCGACCACCAGCGGGATAGTGGTCCCGGATCCGTCCACCGTGGACAGGTCCGCATCGAACCGGGACACCACCTCCGACCGCGCCGGCAGCAGGAAAACATCGTCATACGTCAGCTCATAACCAACCCCGCACCCACATCCCTCCAAGAATCGCACCCCGCCGAGGTTAGTCGCCCACCTCGCATTCAGCGGGGCTATCGGCACCTGGTTTACCCCGCTGAGCCCGCTCCATGCGGGGCGAGGTTTGCTGGGGGGATGACGCTGTGTGGGTTGTTTGTGGGGCTTGCCACCTTGGACCTGGCGCAGCGGGTGGCGCAGCGGCCTGGGGTGAATGAGAAGGTCGTCGCGCAGCGCAGCGACATCGCCGCCGGGGGGCCGGCCGCGGTTGCCGCGGTGACGTTCGGTGCGCTGGGAGGGCGCAGCGTGCTGCTGTCCGCGCTGGGGCCCGGCCCGGTCGCCCGGTTGGCGGCGGCGGAGCTTGACCGTGCCGGCGTGCACATCGTCGACGCCTGGGCCGCCGGAACCGATCTGAGTATCTCGGCGATCACCGTGGTCGATGACACGGGGCAACGGTCGGTGGTGTCCCGCAATGCCGAGGACCTGACCGCTGTGCCGCCCGCCGACCTGCCAGCGCTGGTCGGGGACGCCGACGTCGTGCTGATCGACGGGCACCATCCAGAGCTCGCCGTGGCCGCCGCACGCGCCGCGCAGGCCGTCGGGATCCCGGTGGTACTCGATTGCGGCAGTCCCAAGCCGGTGTACGCGGAGCTGGTACCGCTGGCCGACGCCGTGGTGTGCTCGGCCGGCTTCGTCGCCGACGCTGACCGATCCGACGCAGCGGCTGCAGCGCTGCTGGCCGACGGCGCTCGGCTGGTAGCGATGACAGCGGGTGCCGCGCCGGTGCGCTGGTGGACACGGCAGGACAGTGGGGCCCTGATGGTGCCCCGGGTTGCGGTCCGAGACACCGTGGGAGCCGGCGACGTGCTGCATGGCGCGGTCGCCTTCGCCCGGGCCCGGGGAGTGACCGACCCGGAGCGCGTCTTGAGCTTCGGCATCGCGGTGGCCGCACTGCGAGTGCAGCACGTCGGTCCACGGGCGTGGTTAGGCGATCAGCGGTTGCGCACCCTGATAGCCGAGATCCCCACAGTTGACTAACTGGCCGCGTCGCCGGGCAACCGGCGAGCGAGTGGCTCCCGCCCTTGCGGCTGCGCGACGTGATCCGTCGACGGGACCGGCGGGATCGTCTGCATGACCGGCGCGTCCATCGTGACCGTGACGGGCTGCCCGTGGTGCCGCAGCTCCAGCCCGGCGCCCTCGAGAAGCTGGTACTCCGTGTGCCCGGGGGTGATCTCCACCCGCAGCCGCCGACCGCGCCAGCGCAACCGGAAAGTGATTCTGGTCAGTGTCTGCGGCAACCGGGGCGCGAATGCCAGACCGCCGTCATCGAGATGGCGCAGCCCGCCGAACCCGGCCACCACCGCAGACCACGCACCGGCCAGCGACGCGACGTGCAGGCCATTGCTGGTGTTGTGCGCCAGATCGGCCAGATCCATCAGCGCGGTCTCGCAGAGGTAGTCGTACGCGAGGTCGAGATGCCCGGTCTCGGCGGCCAGCACCGCCTGGGTCGCTGCCGACAGGGACGAGTCACGGACGGTGATCCGCTCGTAGTAGGCGAAGTTGCGGGCCTTCTGCTCATCGGTGAACGCCTCCGGGCACAGGTGCATGGCCAACACCAGATCGGCCTGCTTCACCACCTGTTTGCGGTACAGATCGAAGTAGGGGAAGTGCAACAGCAGCGGATATTGATCCGGCGTGGTGCCGGCGAAGTCCCACATCGCGTGCTCGGTGAACCCCTCAGCCTGCGGGTGCACACCGAGCTTCTCGTCGTAGGGCACCACCATGTCAGCCGCCGCGTCACGCCAGGACGCGGCTTCCTCAGCGTCGACGCCCAGGGCGGCCGCACGTTCCAAGTGCCGCCCCACGGCATCTGCGGCCGCCCGCAGATTCCGCTGCGCCATCAGATTGGTGTAGACGTTGTTGTCGGCCACCGCGCTGTACTCGTCGGGCCCGGTGACACCGTCGATGCGGAAGTGACCCGCCAGGTCATGATGGCCCAACGAGCGCCACAGTCGTGCTGTCTGCACCAGCAGCTCCAGCGCGATATCGCGCTCGAAGTCGGCGTCGCCAGTGGCCGTCACATGGCGGATCGCCGCGTCGGCGATGTCGGCGTTGATGTGGAAGGCCGCGGTACCCGCGGGCCAGTATCCGGAGCATTCTTGGCCACGGATCGTGCGCCACGGAAAAGCCGCACCGGCCAGGCCGAGCTGGCCGGCACGCTCGAGCGCCAGTGGCAGGGTCTGCTGGCGCCAACGGAGAACGTCGGCAGCCGCGTCCGGCACCGTGTGGCTGAGCACCGGCAGCACGAAGGTCTCGGTGTCCCAGAAGGTATGGCCGTCGTATCCGGGGCCGGTCAGGCCCTTGGCCGCGATTCCTCGCCCCTCGGCGCGCGCCCCGGCCTGCAGCACGTGGAACAAAGCGAACCGGACCGCCTGCTGGAGCTGTGAGTTGCCGTCGACCTCCACGTCGGCCGCGGCCCAGAAGTCGTCGAGGTACCCCCGCTGCTCAGTGGTCAACCCGGCCCAACCGGTGTAGCGCGCCGCTGCCAGAGCCGCTCTGACCTGGTCGTTGAGCGCCGGAACCGACCGTTGCGAGGACCAGCCGTAGGCGAGGTACTTCACCACCCGAAGCCGCTGACCGGGTTGCAGCCGGCAGATCACTGTGGTCCGTGCGACGTGCTCGGTCGCTGAAGATTGAAACTCCGTTCGGGACGGTCCGATTACCTCGTGATCCATGGCCGCGGCCATCCGCAGCCCAGAATTGCGAGTGCTGTGCAGCAGCGTGGCGCCGGTGTCGTTGCACCGGTGCTGCTCGGCGACCAGCGGTTCGGACAGCGCCGCAGCCACCCGCGGGTCGTGCGTGGTGACGGGCAGCTGTTCGTTGGCGAACAGCTCAGACTGCACGACCAGCAGCACCGGCTGGTCGACCGGCTCGACCTCGTAGTGGATTGCGACGACAGCTCGTTGGACCAGCGACACCATCCGCTGCGAGGCGACCCGCACCGCCTTACCGGCGGGGGACACCCACTCCACCCGACGGCGCAGCGTCCCCGCCCGCAGGTCGAGCACCCGTTCATGCGAGCGCAGCTCCCCGTATCGCACGTCCAACGGCTCGTCATCGACCAGCAGCCGGATCAGCTTACCGTTGGTGACATTGACAATCGTCTGCCCCGACTCGGGGTAGCCGTAGCCGCCCTCAGGATAGGGCAGCGGCCGCAGCTCATAAAAGGAGTTGAGGTAGCTGCCGGGCAGCGCGTGCGGATCGCCCTCGTCAAGGTTTCCGCGCAGTCCGATGTGTCCGTTGGCCAGTGCGAAAACCGACTCTGTCTGTCCCATGGCGGCCAGATCCAGGCGGTTCTCCCGAACTGCCCATGGTTCTACGGCGAACTGGTTCTGCTCGATCACCATCGGCTCGCCAGCTCATTGAGGTCATCGACGACGACACCGGGATCGGGCACTTCGAGCGCGCCGAGCATGCGCTTACCACCATCCGTTTGAGGCAGCAGGAGGCCGGAAATCGTAGCGCACGGTCACTTAGCGATGATCAGGTACAAGCCGTAGCCGACCACGAGGGCACAGGCGAGCAAACAGAGCACTGCCAGCGCCGGTCGCGGGGTCACCTCCGCCCCGGTCTGCCGTGGTGCTGACGTCGGATCGGCCGCTGGTCCGGCGAGCGCTCTGATGCCGAAGGAGAACAGCACGATCACTGTGATGGCGGCCCCGAACGAGACGACGAACACCTCGCCGAGGGCACTCCAGTCGATATTCATGCTTACACCTCGGCCCCAGCGGACTGTAGCCGCCTCGCGGGCACGTCGTTGACGTTGTTCGGGCCCACCGGATCACGTCGGGACAGCGCGTAGATACCGCCGGCGATGACCGCACCGACCACACCGACGACCACAGTCCCGGTGGTTCCGGTCTGGGCCACCTGGGCCGCCAGAGCACCGACGATGGCCGCGGACGGCAACGTCAACAGCCAGCCGAGCAACATCTGACCGGCCAGTCCCCACCGCACCGAAGCCAGCCGTCGGCCGGTCCCCACCCCGAAGATCGCGCCCGAGACCACCATGGTGGTCGACAGCGGGAACCCGAGCTGCGCGGAGACCAGGATGACGCCAGTGCTGGCTGTCTCGGCGGCGAAGCCCTGCGGTGTCTCGATCTCGGTGACTCGCTTGCCGAGCGTTCGGATGATCCGCCAGCCACCCAGGTAGGTGCCCAGGGCGATAGCCAGCCCCGCCGTGAGAATCACCCAGAACGGCGGTCCGGAGCCGGATGGCAGCGACCCGGCGGTGATCAGTGTCAGGGTGATGACGCCCATCGTCTTCTGCGCGTCGTTGGTGCCGTGAGCCAGCGAGACCATCGAGGCCGAGATCACCTGGCCGGCCTTGAAGCCGCGGCCTACCGCGTCTCGGTCGGCTCGCGCCGTGATCCGGTACGCGAGGTAGGTGCCGACCAGCGCCACCACGCCGGCGACCACCGGTGCCAGGACCATCGGGATCAAGACCTTGGACACCACCGAGGCGAAGTGCACCGCGTCGCCGCCCGCAGCTACCCAGGTGGCCCCGATCAACCCGCCCACCAGCGCGTACGACGAGCTGGACGGCAACCCGACAAGCCAGGTCAGCAGGTTCCACAAGATGGCCCCGATCAGACCAGCGAAGATCACCACCGGACTGATCTTGGTGTCATCGACCAGCCCGCTGGAAATCGTCTTGGCGACAGCCACCGACAGGAACGCACCGACGAGGTTGAGCACACCCGAGATGGCAACGGCGACCCTCGGCTTCAGCGCCCCGGTGGCGATCGACGTCGCCATGGCGTTGGCGGTGTCGTGGAAGCCATTGGTGAAGTCGAAGACCAACGCGGTGATGATCACGACCAGGACGAGGACGTCCATGTCGAGCCCTTCGTCGTCGAGGGGGTCCAGCGCGTGGAGCCTCGCAGATCAAGCGAAACGGCCGGTGAACAACGGATGTCGAATCGGGGCTGTCTGGTGGCCGCGACGGATCAAGCTCGGCGTTCGGCTGGCAGTGTGACGGTCGTGATCACGAATTCGTGGTTGCGCAGCCAGCGACCGTCCAATCGGATCAGGGGGTGACCGGTGATGGTGGGCCCGGCTACCAGCAGGCGCGCGGAGAAACAGCCTTGTTCGGGATCGGTCGTGCCGGGGTTGATGGTGACGGTGGCGTCCTCGAATCCCAGCCAGCGGTGGGTCAGCGGAAACCACGTCTTGTACACCGTCTCCTTGGCGCAGAACAGGATCCGATCCCAGCATGTCGCCCGATCTGCGGCGGCCAGCTCACGTAGGTGTTCCTGCTCCTCATGGCGAGCGATGACCGCCAGTACCCCTGCCGGTAGGGGTTCGTGCGGTTCAGCATCGATGCCCACCGCGCGGAAGTCGCGGCTGTGCGCGACGGCGGCGGCTCGATAACCGGCGCAGTGGGTCATGCTGCCCACGACGTCTGCTGGCCACCTGGGCTCGCCGCGCTCACCGCGCAGCACCGGCACGGGGGGCAGCCCGAGCTGACGCAGCGCCTGCCGGGCGCAGTGCCGGACCGTGCGGAACTCGCGGCGCCGCTTGTCCACCGCACGGGTGATCAGCTGCGCTTCGCCTGGATACAGCACCGCGTCGGGAGGGTCGCAGAACACCTCCACGCTGGCCACCCCGCGCGCCAGCACCTTCTCTATCACGATCACCGCCCATCGCCATTCGGAGCCGAATGACGCTCCTGAGCCTAGACAATTGCGCCGTTCGGAGCCGAATGGCGGGCGGACCGGTGAAGGCGCAGCGGGATGCACGATGCCCTGGGTGCTCAGCCAACGTTGGGTAGTCCCGTCCGATGTGGAGCATGGGTTGCGGTTACTGGAGCTGCCGCAACGGCACTCACTGGCTCGCAGGTATGTTGGTTGAGACGGATGCTGATATCTGAGCAGAGAGGAGTGGTTCCGATGGCCCTAGACCCATCAGTTGACATCGGCCGGAAGGTCTGGCGCAGCTGTACCCACTGCCCGAACGCGGATGGCCTATACCTGCTCAAGTCCAACGCCAACCTCGTGTACGTCCAGTGCCCGCTATGCCACAACACCTGGTGGTTGGACACCAAATTCGGCCACGGCGGCGGACCCGACAAGTCTGGCAACCCGTAGTCCCACCGCGTCGCCGGCTCGCGACTTCCGGCGTCGACCGGGCAAGCTGGCGAGATGGTAATCCCGGTCCATGATGTCAACCCGGTTCGTCACACGCCGTGGGTTACCTACCTGCTGATTGCGGCGAACATCCTCGTTTTCCTGCTCACGCCCGCCTCGGCGACCACGGTGACGGGTGCGGCGGGTCTCGCGCAGACCTGCCAGCAGGAGGCGTTCTACGACCGCTTCGCGGCGATCCCCACCGAGCTGGTGCACAACCAGCCGCAGGCCCTGGTTCCGGATGGACAGATCGCAATCGGCGATCGAGGTCCGGGCTGCGTCCTTGCCCGCCCGGACTACTCCAAGATCCCGGCGCTGTCGGCGTTGACGTCGCTGTTCCTGCACGGCAGCTGGCTACACCTGCTCGGCAACATGCTGTTTTTGTGGATCTTCGGCAACAACATCGAGGACCGCTTCGGCCGGCTCCGATATCTGTTGTTCTACCTGGCCTGCGGCATGGTGGCCACCTACGGCTTCGCGCTCACCCACGCCGACTCGACGGAGGTGCTGATCGGGGCGTCCGGGGCGATCGCCGGTGTGTTGGGTGCCTATATCGTGCTCTACCCGCGAGCCAGAGTCTGGAGCCTGGTGCCGCTGCTGTTCTTCATCCCGCTACGGCTACCCGCCTGGCTCGTGCTAGGCCTGTGGTTCCTGTTGCAGTGGATCTACACCGCCGGGTACGCCGTCTCCTCAGCGGGATCAGTCGCCTACATCGCCCACGTGTTCGGCTTCATCGTAGGGGCCCTCGTTGCGCTCACGATGCGCAGCGCAGGCGTGCAAACCGCACGCCCGTGAACTCGACACCACCGACATTCCCGGCGATGGAAACGTCCGCGGTGTCGAGTTCACGGCACGAGGGTTCGTTACGGTGTGGAGCGGTCTGCGGAATGTAGTTCTTCCTCGGTGAGCAGCCGGGACCGGATCAGGAACCGCACGCCCTCTGGTGCCTCCAGCGAGAACCTGCTGCCGCGACCGGGCACGATGTCGATGGTCAGATGGGTGTGCCGCCAGTACTCGAACTGCGAGACTGACATCCACACCGGTACCGGCTCGGGGAATCCTTCGATGTGCAGATCGTCGAGCAGCACATCTGAGCCGCCAGTCCGGAATTCGCCAGCCGGATAGCACATCGGCGAGCTCCCGTCGCAACATCCACCTGACGGCTTTCCCGCCTCGACGCCGAAGCCGTTGACGACGTTGAGCACGCCCGGGGGCAGCAGGTCACCGATGATCGAGAGCAGCACATGGATCGAGGCGGGCGTCTGCTCGGCGGGTTTGAGTACGACCGCGTTGCCGGCGGCGAGCGCGAGCGCGAGCTTCCACACCGCCATCAGGATCGGGAAGTTCCACGGGATGATCTGGCCGACCACGCCGAGCGGCTCGTGGTAGTGGTAGGCGACCAGGCCGTCCCCGATGTCGGAGATGCCGCCCTCCTGCGCCCTGATCGCGCCCGCGAAGCAGCGGAAGTGATCGATGGCCAGCGGGATGTCCGCCGCCAGCGTCTCGCGGACCGGTTTGCCGTTGTCCCAGCTGTCGGCGACCGCGAGGACCTCAAGGTTGGCCTGCATCCGGTCGGCGATATGGTTGAGGATGCGGCACGCTCGGCGACCGACGTGCGGCCCCACGCGGGTGCCGCGCCGTGTGCTGCGTCCAGCGCCCGGTCGATGTCGGCGGCGGTGCCACGGGCGATCTCGGTGAACGCCTGCCCAGTGACCGGCGTCGGGTTCTCGAAGTATTGGCCGGTGGCCGGTGGCACGTATTCGCCACCGATGTAGTGGTCGTACCGGGATTGGAAGGACACCACGCTGCCGTCGGTGCCCGGTGCTGCATACCTGGTCATTGGAGAGGTCCTCCAGCATCGTTGATTGAAGTCGACTCGACGCTAGGGAGGTCGACGTTGCAGTCACGTTGCAGTGCGCGCGCATCATCGGGGAGGTGGACCTACGGGGTGACCCGGCGGTGGACCCGCTGCTGCTCGGCCGGGTCCATGATGCCGTACTGGCGGGCGACCGGTGCCCGGTCGGCCCGCGGACGCTGATCTCCGATTCGTGGCGACGGTCGCTTGCCGCGCATGTCGACCCCCGACCATGACGAGCCGCCGGTGGTATACGACCACGACACCCTCGAGGGGCTCCGCTCGGCGAGGTGTTGCCGCTGCTGCGGGCCATCCTGGTCAGCATCGCCGACGAGGCCGAGCATATGATGATCGTGACCGACGCTGATGGTCACATCCTGTGGCGCGAGGGCAAGGCCAACGTGTGCCTGCGGGCCGACCGGGTGTTGCTCACCGAGAGGACGAAGTGGAGCGAGTCGGCCATCGGGACCAACGCGATGGGCACCGCACTCGCGCTCGGCAAGCCGGTGCAGATCCATTCCGCGGAGCATCTCGTGCGTATGTATCACGGGTGGACCTGCGCGGCGGCGCCGGTGGTCGACCCGGACAGCGGTGCGGTGGTCGGCACGATCGATGTGACCGGGCCGCAGTACACCCGTCACCCTGCGACGCTGGCCCTGGTCACGGCGGCGGCGCAGTTGGCGCAGGGCCAGCTCCGGGCTACCCTGTTCCGACGCACCCGGCGTACGCGAAGAACGTGACGACCTCATCGTCGCCTTGCGAAACTCCACAGTGCACCGCCGCGACGCCGGTGCACTGTGGAGTTTCGCGCAAACCGAGACCGGAGCCGACGACCTCGCCGTGCTGGAGACCCTCGCGACCCTCCTGCCGCCCACTGATACGCGACGTTCCGTCGTGCTCGCACGGATACGGCGCGTGTTCGCCTGACCCCACACGCGGCGTTGAGCCTCGACGGCACGGCACGTACTATTTGGCTGGAAACACCTCCTCCAGAAAGGAATCCGGTGGACACGCAGGTCGAAACGCTCGAGTTCGAGGCCGAAGCGCGCCAGCTCTTGCAGTTGATGGTTCATTCGATCTACTCGAACAAGGACACCTTCCTGCGAGAACTCATCTCCAACGCCTCCGATGCGTTGGACAAATTGCGTTTGGAAGCGTTCCGCGACAAGGACCTGCAGGTTGACACCTCCGATCTGCACATCGATATCGATGTTGACAAAGAGCAGCGGACCCTCACTGTGCGGGACAACGGAATCGGCATGTCCCGCGACGATGTGGTGAAACTCATCGGCACCATTGCGAAATCCGGTACGGTCGACTTTGCGCAGAAGATGAAGGAGTCGAACGACCCGACGGCTGCGCAGGACCTCATCGGGCAGTTCGGTGTTGGCTTCTATTCCAGCTTCATGGTGGCAGACAAGGTCACGCTGCTGACGCGGCGCGCCGGAGAAGACCATGCCACCAGGTGGGAATCCAGCGGTGCGGGAACCTACACCATCGAGTCAGTGGACGACGCGCCGCAAGGCACTGCGGTGACCTTGTACCTCAAACCAGAGGACAAGGACGACCAGCTCTTCGACTACACGGACGCCTGGAAGATCAAGGAAATCGTCAAGCGGTACTCCGACTTCATCGCATGGCCGATCAAGATGGAAGTCGAGCGCACGGACAAGGATGGCCAGGTCACCCGCGAAATCGAGACGATCAACTCGATGCAGGCACTGTGGGCACGTTCAAAAAACGAAGTCGAAGAACATGAATACAAGGATTTCTACAAACACGTAAGCCACGACTGGAACGACCCGCTAGAGATCATCCGCATGAAGGCGGAAGGGACGTTCGAATACCAGGCGTTGCTGTTCATCCCATCCCACGCGCCGCTGGACCTGTTCATGCGGGATCGCAAGCGCGGCGTCCAGCTGTACGTGAAACGCGTCTTCATCATGGACGATTGTGAAGCGCTCATGCCTGAGTACCTGCGCTTCATCAAAGGTGTGGTGGACGCGCAGGACCTGTCGCTGAGTGTATCGCGAGAGACCCTCCAGCAGGATCGTCAGATCCAGCTGATGCGCCGACGCCTGGTCAAGAAGGTACTGTCCACGGTGAAGGACATGATGACCGACAACGTCGAGCGTTACCAGACGTTTTGGACGGAGTTCGGCCGCGTCGTCAAGGAAGGACTCATCAACGACTTCGAAAACCGCGATACGCTCCTCGACATCGCATCGTTCGCGTCGACGTACCATTCAGAACAGGTGACCACCTTACGTCAATACCTGGACCGCATGAAAGACGGACAACAGGAGATCTACTACATGACGGGGGACTCGCGGTCGACCATCGAGAGCTCCCCACATATGGAAGCCCTCCGAGCCAGAGGGTTTGAGGTGCTACTCCTGACCGATCCGGTCGACGAGATGTGGGTCGAGTCGGTCGGCGAGTTCGACGGCAAGCGGTTCCAGTCGATCGCCAAAGGACAGGTCGATCTTGATACCGAAGAAGAGAAACAAACAGCCGAAGCCGAACGCGACCAGCAAAAGAAGGACTTCGCCGATCTGCTGGCCTGGATGACGACTACGTTAGCGGAGGACGTCAAGGAGGTACGACTGTCGTCGCGTCTCACCACCTCGCCGGCCTGTATCGTCGGAGATACGTACGACGTCACGCCAACCCTGGAGAAAATGTATCGCGCCATGGGGCAGGACGTGCCGCGTATCAAGCGCATCCTCGAACTCAATCCCACGCACCCACTGGTAAGTGGACTGCAGAAAGCTCACGGCGAGCGCAAGGACGACGCCGGACTGGCGGAAACAGCCGAGCTTCTGTACGGGATGGCGCTGCTCGCAGAGGGTGGTGAACTGAGCGATCCGGCACGTTTCATACGCCTGCTGACGGATCGACTGGCGCGGACGCTGTGAAGGCTCCTTGGTGGGTAGCGAGTTCGTTCGCCTGGAACAGGGCGCGCAGGCCGACGATGTCCGCAGGGAAGGCGCTGTTCACGCTCGAATAATATAACGAACGTATAACGCAAGTCACAGAGACCCGCCGTGGCCGGGCCAGGTGTCCGTCTCGGAGCGGCCAGAGCCGGGTTCAGAGCGGGCACCCGGCACGTATGAACCACCTGGATATCCTTGGTCTGTTGGGTCTTCGGCGCCGAGCGCTGAAGACGCAGGGCAGGGGATGACCGCGGGACCTATGACCGACTACCCTCGCCTGAGCCCTGGGAATCATCCCGAGCCGAAGCCCCGAATGCCTCGTCTTCGTCGTCGGGGGTGGTGAGGAGGTCGACTGTCCGGGAACATCGGGTAGCAAGGGGGCCGCGATGGCGGAGGGCGGGGTGTTAGGCGCTGGCGACACGAGCCGAGGTGGCAAGTTGTTGGTTCACCGGGGGCTGCTGTACGGGTCGGAGGAGGAGTTCCTGGCGGGCACTCTTCCCTTCATTTGGGATGGAGTGGAGCGCGGTGACCCGATCCGGATCGCGACCACGGACCGTAATGCTGGCTGGCTGCGAGCGGCGCTGGGTGTGGATGTCCGACATGTGGCGTTCTGTGATAGCAGCCAGAGGTGCCGACATCCGGTGCGGGCGCTGGCGGCCCTGCACGATGTTGTGCAGGCGGTGAGCGCGGGCGGTCAGCGCCTGCGGATCATCCGGGAGCCGTGGTGGACGGCCTGCACCGCGCAGGAGAGCAAAGAGTGGGCTCGGCACGAGTCGATCGTCAACGCCGCGCTTGGGTTGGCCAATGCCGCGCTCGTGTGCGCCTACGATACCTGCGTTGTTGATCCCGATGTACTGGACAACGTGGCCCGGACCCACCCCGAGCTGGTTGGCAACGGCGGCTCGCAGCCCAGCCCAAGCTACGCCAACCCGGCGGTTTTCAACGCCGAATGCAACAGGTCACCGCTGCCCGAGCTGCCGCCACCGACCCTGTGGCTGAGGTTCCGCCAACTGGATCAGCTGGCCGCCTTGCGCGCGTTCGTGACGTCCCATGCCACCCAGACGGGAGCGGCTACCCAGCATGTCGAGCAGTTTGTGCAAGCGGTCGACGAAGTCACGACCAACGCCATCCAGCATGGCGGTGGATCGGGCGTGCTGCAGATCTGGGCTGATCCGCAGGCGATGACGTGCGAAGTCAGCGACACCGGTGCAGGGTTGGGCGACCCCTTGGCGGGATACCTGCCTCCCGGCCGGATCGCTGTGCGGGGACGCGGGCTGTGGATAGCCCGGCAGTTCAGCGATCTCATCGAACTGCACAGCGACCCAGCGGGCACTACCGTACGGCTACATCTGACCCCGCCTTTCGACGGACGCCGCGCTGCTTAGCGATATGGGCTTCGAACGTCGCCGTGCCCGTCAGACTTAGGTGATCAGGGCGTCTGACATGTTGTCGACGAAGGGCAGGTGCTTGCGCAGTCCGGTGGCCTCCAGCGCCCGGTTGGCCGTCCAGGAGTTGCACACCAACCGCAGATCGCGACCCTTCTGTTTGGCAAGTTCGTTCGCCTCGAACAGTACGGTCAGCCCAGCCGATGCCAGGAACCGCACATCATCAAGGTTCACTACTACAACCTGGGCTGTGGCCAGTTGCGCGATCAGACAGGCGGCCAGTTCCGGCGCGGTGACCGTGTCCACCTCACCGGTCACGGTGACGACGCGTACATCGGAACTGTGCTCGGTCACCCGTAGATCCACGAGATCTGCAGGGAAGGCGCTGTTCATCCGCGCACGATATAGCGACAAGTCACCAGCAGGCACCACGCAACCGGGGCCGGCGTCGCTGAGCGGTGCTATCTCATCGATGAGCGGCAACCCCGAGATCACTGACGCATCCACGTGACGCGCCGATTGCGTGGTCAATCAGGACTGTGCCCATTAGAGGCTGGCAGCTCGTCGCCGTGCCCGCGTTCTCCAGATCGCCAACAGTGAGCGATAACCGTGCAGGATCGCGGGGCCATCACTCAGTTTCGACGATCATGGCCGGTCGAGCTGCGGGCGCGTGGTGGTGTGCCCGCGACAGGGACTCAGATAGCGAAGTCGTCCATTCCGCCGAAATCGCCGCCCATGCCCGGATCGCCCATCATCTCGCCACCCGGATCAACGCCAGGGTCGTCGACGGCCATGTCCTCGCCGCTGGCCCCCGCGTCACCTCCCAGCTCATCGCCGAGGAAGGCGTCGGCGATCGCTGTGCCGACGAACGCTCCTGCCACGCTGGCAAGCAGGCTACCGGCGATAAGCCCACCCATGCCCATCCCGCCGCGGCCCCCACCCAGGACCCGTTCCATCGTGCCGGGCTCGCGCATCTCGGCGCGGGTAGCTATTCTGGCCAGGGATTGCGGATCGTCCGAGGCTGCGCGCTCGGAAGCAGGCACGGCGTTGCCGAGGCCTTCGAGCACCTTGCGACGCTGCTCGGGGGACAGTTTCGCGAAGGCTTCAGAGTGAGCCTGCTCCAGGGTCTCGGGCGGTGCGGTGCGCAGCATGTAGCGGTAACGCTCCACGGCCACCTCATCGGGATCTTGCCCCGAGGCGGCTGCCTGGTGCTGCGCCGCTGAGTGGTCCGGCTGCGCGGTAGGACCTTCGGCGGCGCCGCCACCAAACCCACCCAGAGCACTGCCGCCGGTGCCCTCGCCGATCCGAGACCCGAAGGTTTCGCGAAGTTTGTCAAGCAGACCCATCGAGGTATTTCTCCTTTTCTGGTACCCATCCAGGTCGGCGGCTGGGCCGCCGGAGATGGTAGGTCGCGTCCGCCGACGCGTTGGTGTCAGGGTGCGAGCGCTGCCAGTCGGGTGATCAACGCTTTTTCATCAACCGGGCCCGGAGGTCTTCGATTTTGCGGCGGGTATTTGGATCCCGGGCGAGCTGCTGTGCACGGTCGGCAAGCCGTTGCCCCTGCGGACTACGCACCAGCCGGGTAATGCGGTCGACCAACGACGCCATGGCACGGCCTCCTCTAGTGACGTTTACAACTGACAAGAGCCAGTGTGGCTGCCGTACATCCTCGCCGCTCGTCCGTACTCGGTCACGATCTTGGTGTTTTCATTGCCGAGACTCGGCAATGACCTCGGTGTTGTCGGGCCACCCGAGCGCGCGGGCGCCGAGGACCGCCGTGTGCAACGTGTAGCGGTGCGCGGGGTTGCCGACGTGCAGGCCGGTGAGGGCGGCGATACGGTGCAGGCGATAGGTGATGGCGCGCACCGACAGGTGCAGCAGCTGCGCGGTGCGAGTGGTGTTTCCACCGCTATCAAGGTAAGCCTCGAGAGTCGCCAGCAGCGGTTCGGCGCCGCCGCGGGCCCGACGTAAGGGGGTAAGCACGGTCTCGATGAGGTCGCACAGCGCGGCACGGTCACGCAGCAGGACTTGGTAGACGAGCAGGCTCTCGGCCCGCACGACCGGCTCGGACAACCGCAGTCGCACCGCCAAGGCCAGCGCGTCACGCGCTTCGGTGAACGAGCGGGCCACTCCCGACGGTCCGGAATGGGGCCGCCCCAACACCATCCACACCTTCTGCGTCCGCCGCTCGCCGGAAGTCAAGACGCCGTGGGCCGCCGCCAGCACGACGTCCAGGACCTGCGCAGACAGCGCTGGTAACACAATGACGAGCTCACCATCACGAGTCGTGATCAATGCTTCGAACGCACCGAGGGGACCCGTGAGCGCGGCGGATACCTGCCCCAGCAACGGACTCGCCTCCTGAAACCGGACCGCTGTACGGGCGAGCAGCACCGCGTGCGGCCCAGCCAGCTACAGGCCGTAAGACTGGGCCCGCACGAGCAGGCCGGCCGGCTCCGCGGTGCCGGCTAGCAGATCGTCGACGAACTCGCGGCGCATCGCCTCCTCGCGGCGCACCACGGCACGCCGGGCGGAGGCATAGCCCTCCGCCAGTGCAGCAACGACGTCGTCGCACGCGCGCAGCACCCGCTGCCCGGCCGCCCGAACGGCGCTGGTGTCCTCACCGGTAACCGCTGGCAGCTGGGGCCACGCCCGCCACGCGGCGGACAAATAGAGATCCACCAGGGCACGTAGCGCCACACCCTGCTCCGCCGCACGTGCCCCCAAGGCCGCAAAGGCGGCGTTGGTGTGGCGGTCCCAGTCGTGTCCCGGACCGTGAGCAGCAAGCCGATGCAGAAAATCGCCGAGCAACTCGGGATCCACCCCGCCGGCGTCGACCGCCGCGGACCGCGCTACCTCCAACGTCCAGTCTTGCCGAACTACCGCAACCGAACACTCGTCCCGCGGTGACTTTCGCCCTCGTCGTTGCGCACTCATCGCACCATCCTGGCAGCCCTAACGGCGCACTCCGTCGGATGCGCTGGCGGCGGGGTCTGGCAGCGCGCACGGCCGCCTAGTTCACGCTGCGATCCTTCCATGAGGACCGTACTGCGTAAGTCCTTTTCTTCGCGCCCTCAGCAGCTAGGGTTAGTGTCCGTATCAGCTCCTCGACTTTCCCGGGTTCCATGATGGCCTCCCAGGTGAATGGCGGCTGAATCGACATCCGCACCTGGCCATGTTTCACCGTTATGACGACAGTCGCAGAAACCCCACCGATGCCTTTCACGGACACCTTGCGATGCACGAGCTTGGCGCCGGTGTCTCCGGCCTGCCCATTGGGAATTTCTTCAGGCTTAGCTTTCGGGACTAGGTCACTCATGAGGGGCCCAGCCATCCCTGAGCACCGGCGAATCAAGCCGGTGGCGCTGGTTGAAACTCAATCCACACTTGCGGTACTCCGCCACCTCGCGCACACGCTCAGGAAGCCGATCAACCTTCTCCCTACTCAGCAGCCGAACAACCTTAGCCAACTGGAACTCCCGAAACTAGGCCGCTGGAGCGACGTGGAGCGTAATCCGACAACGTTCGCTGAGTCGAGAATTATTCGCAAATATTCTTGACCCTGTCTAAGAATTCTGGGGCAGAGAATCTACCTGTCAGGTTCGGGCACCTCAGCCGCAAGATCATCGGCCGCTCGCGTGATGAGCACCCGTGCGGATCGGCCATAGGCAGCAGCGGCTGAAAATTGCGCGAAGATCTCGCTATACAGAGCGATTTCTGGAGGCTGGACGAGGTTTAGCTCCGCTAAAAACGTTTCGACCAATACCCGCTCATTACCGCGCAGCCAAAAGCCCGTGCCAAGGACCGACCCACATATCGCGTATCGGAGCTAATGATGCCGAGCCGAACGTTCGGCAAGGTCGATAGTGATATTAGGCGATCAAGCTGGGCAAGCATGACCTTCGGTCCACATAGACGCAATCGCAATGCCGCCTCTGTGATAATGAACTGGAACCGCTTGTCCGGTCGGTACAGCAACTCTTGCCGTTTCATCCGGGCCTGAACGGCTTCGTTGATATCGTTTCGCGCATTGAAGAGGATGACGCCTTGCGCTAGCCGTGCCCTTGCATATTCGGCGGTTTGTAGCAACCCAGGGACTACTGTGGCCTCGAATACGCGGAAGAGCCGCGTCTTTGCATCCAATTTGGCAAGCGTGCTTTGGTGCGCTTGCAGCCCTGGGCTTAGGACGCGCGGCCACTCCGCGTGCTGCGCTTCGAGGGTACGAAGTGCGATCAGCAGCTCGTCGGTCTGCGACTCGCTGCCTGTAGTGCGAGCCCAGGCTCTTATGTCGTCCTCGCTGGGCGTCTGCCGCGCGGTCTCCAGCTTGGATACCTTGGACTGTGGCCAGGACAGTGACTCCGCAAGCTGTGTCCCGGTCAAACCGGCCCGTTGGCGTAGCTCACGGAGTCGCCTACCTAGCGCGTCGCGTGTCTCTTGGACGTTAGTTGCGCTGGGGGTGTTCTTTGGTGGCAAATTCATCCCGCCTAACGGCGTAGTGCCAAGCAGCGTCTCGCCAGTAGTTATGTCGCACAATCTCGGCTGAGTCTTCGACGATTTCGCCCCCAAGGAAGTGGTCGGCCTCATCGAAGTGCATCCGCAGCAACTTATTCGAATCGAACAACCAGTAATCGTGGTCGGGCAACTTAAGTTCCTGGGCCCGCTCACTAATCAGGTATCGGATATCTTCGCCCGCCGCAATGTTGTACTGCGGGATGACATAGCTCCACCGGTTGTAATCGCTGAATGATAGCCTCACCACCCGTACACGTGCGAAGCGGCGCCCCTCCCTTGCCGCGTCTTCGACCATGGATAACCAGTCCTGCATCCATGGCAACTCGTACGGCTCGCCAGCTAGAAACTTTTGAAAAGAATCACGTTCGTAGGAGGGGGCATAGGTAGCCCTCATCTCCAGGCGGAACGCCGTGTGCTCGAACGTGCGAAAAAGTTGCCCGAACTCAGTGCCGGGTTGAATGAGCTGACTCAGTGCCCCTCCTCCTCCGAGTAGCGGCGCGCGTAGAACTTCAAAACATCTTCGGGAATCTCAATGATCGCCTCACCCTCCGGAGTGGACCCACATCGGCGAGAGCTTGCGGGTCCCTTACAACCCAACCCTGGGCAATGTAGGTTTTACGGTCGGTGCGATCCGTCGCGAACAGCGTAGGTGAGTCGCCCACATTGGACGCAGGGTCTTTGCCGAGGAACCAAGCGCGCATCGTGCCTCCAGAGAATATTCTTGAGTATTCTCGCATCATGGCGACCTACGGTGCTCGACAGGTCAACAGCGCAACGATTCGCTGCCCTAGACAGGCCTCCTGACCAGCGGAGCGGACCAGCACCCCGTTGGCGGCAGTGGCCAACAGTTTGTGTCTACGGTGACCGCGATGGGCAGGAAGCGGCAAGTTCCCCGGTGCGGCTAGCCCCTAGTGATTCACGAGTGATCTGTGTTGATCTCTGAGTGTTCTGTTTGATGTTCTGTGGTGAGGCGGGCGGCGGTGTGCAGCAGCCGGTAGCGCGGGATTTTCGGTTCGGCCCGGGCTAGGTCGGCGGTGTCGGTCAACAACAGGGTCTGGCACCAGGTGAGCAGGTCGGCGGCCAGTAGCACGACGGTGAGCCAGGCGGTGTTGATCGCGAAGCTTCTGCTGGGGAAGTGGCCAGGCCGGTTTCTTCGCCGCAGCGGATGCCGTCCTCGATGCGGGCATGGGCGCGGTGGCGGGCATCGAGGTGGGTGAGCTGACCGGTGGGGGTGGCGTGGGCGGTGTAGCGGTAGCCGTCGCGTTCTTCGAATGAGACCCTACCTGTGGCGTCGATCTCGGGGGTCCAGGCCAACTCGGGGACGAGGGCGAGCGCAGCGCGTTCGCGGTCGATAACGGCCCAGCCGACGGAGGACTCACCGGCCATACCAGGTTCGCGCAGACTGCGAGACATGCGCGAGGAATGCTATGGAGCATCCGGCGGTATCGGCCCGGATCAGGATCGGTGCCGTGGTGGTGCTCATCGGGTGGCTGGGCCAGCTCAAGCACGGTGATGTGATCAGCGGCGGTATTGCTGCCGACATTGCCCGGTCGCAGCAGCCCTGCCAGCGCCTCCCCGGTGTTGTCGCAGAAGGCGACCATGAGGTGATAGCCAAAGGTGCTTTTAACGTCCCGGCGGCTTGCTCCTTATCCGAGTGACACACCACGGCGGTGGCGTCGAGGTCATCACCAGCCCAGGTAGCGCCCGCCCCTGCGGTAGGGCCGATCCCGTGACTTCCGCCTGTTGCGCCCAGGCGACCTCGCGCGGCCGCGATCGCGGCTAGCTCGGGCTTACCGGTCGTATTCAGGATCCGCCAGCAGGTGAATCCGAAGCCATCGGACCGAACAACTCGACCTGGTCAGACCCGATCCAGCGCCTGCGACAGCTGCCCGGTCAGCGTCGTGCGATCCCGAGATCCGCCAGCAGACGAGAACCGGCGTGCAACACCACCCCCGCACCATCCGCGATAACCGTAATCTTGGGTCGAGGAGATGTAGCCTGCACGTCGAAAGTGCCCCTCCTGCCCGGGACCATGGACCTTCAGCAAGCCCAGTTCTCGAATGCAGCCGGGCACTTTCATTCATCCAAGCCCGGGACACGCCGCCAAGATCGTGAAGAGACCGAGCTGGTTCACGCTGCGATCTTTCCAATCAAGGCCGTACTGCGTGAGTCCTTTTCATCGCTCCCTCAGCAGCTAGGGTTAGTGTCCGTACTAGCTCCTCGACTTTCCCGGGTTCCATGATCGCTTCCCAGGTGAATGGCGGCTGAATCGACATCCACACCTGGCCATGTTTCACCGTAATGACGACAGTCGCCGAAAGCCCACCGGTGCCGTTCACGGACAGCTTGCGGTGCACGAACTCGGCGTCGGTGTATCCGGCCTGTCCGTTCGCGATGTCTCCATGTTTAGCTTCCGGAACTAGTTCAGTCATGAGGAGCACCGACCATCCCAGAGTCGTTGCCGGCGAGCACCAACCGGTCAGGCCGACGCAGGTGACAGCTCAACGCGGTGTACACCGTGCAGGTAGACCTTCGCGGCCACGGCCACCACCACGCGCAAACCGTCCAACACGCCGAACACCGGCCGCGTTCGTCTACCCGGTGACGCTGCTGCAACCACAGCCAGGCGAGCTCCCGGCTGTACACCTCATACAGAGCCGTGGGATCAGGGAGACTCACCACACACCGCCGCCTGAACGTGGTGCGAGGACTGGCCCGGCGATGCCCTCCGGGGCGGGACACCACCGACCCAGCCCAGCTCAGGTGGCGGCCCGCAACGCCGCCAAGATCGTTGGTCATGTGTAACGACGTTAGGGACAGACTCGCGCGCATTGGAAGGATGTTGCGAAAGGTTGCGAGCGCGTGCCTGGCTGCGGCTGCGCGTAGGTGCGCTGAGCTGCATAAACCGGACCAGGTACCCCATACTACCTCTGGACTACCGGCCACTTACGGCTTGAACGCGCGCCTTGACGTGCCTCGACCGTAGGGAGAAGATGAGCACATGCTGCGCAACTCTTCGCAACTAGGGAGCCAGGTGATCGGCGTGCGTCTAGCGTTCATCGGTAAGGACCCGGATTCAAACCCGACCGGTTCACCTACGGTATATCGTACAGATCGGGGTTCTTGGGTGGTGCAAGGATGGGAGGTTACCGACTCCGAGGCGCTTGCCCAGATGGACATACCCAATGGTGAAACGTGCGTAGAGATTCCGGACAAGATGATTCAGTTTTTCGGGCAGGGAGACCGTGGCGTCGATAATGGATGAAGATTTC
The DNA here is from genome assembly GCA_023252195.1 of Pseudonocardiales bacterium. GTDB lineage: Bacteria > Actinomycetota > Actinomycetes > Mycobacteriales > Pseudonocardiaceae. The sequence continues at coordinate 13,685 of JAHEXI010000006.1, read as the reverse complement.
GACCGGCTACTGCGCGAGTTTGAACGGGAATCAATCCACCTAGAAACCCGCGACACATATGGGACCGCGGTCGAAATTCCACATATGGCGAAGTGGGCCGGCGGTGAACCTGACGATCTGGAATGGCTCCAAGGCTGGTGCACCACGCTGCGAGAGCACGTGAAGGCTGGTAAGTCCGTATGTCGCGCTCGGATCGTGTCGGAACCGTTGAGCGATTATCAGCGCTGGTCGCACAGCATTGCGCACCCTATGGTGGACGCAGGGGAAGATATACGGTGGGTTCCTCGCCGGTTCGTGTCGTCAATCGCGCTTCCCGGAAATGACTTTTACCTGTTCGACGACCGTCTTGTCGTATTTCTCATTTACGCGGGAAACGGCCGGGCCACCGACAAGGCTACTTCGACAGACCCGGATGATATCCGACTTTGCCGCTCAGCGTTCGAGGCGGTGTGGAAGTTCGCAATACCTCACCGTGACTACAAACCCCTCTAGTTTCGCTAAGCAAGCGCAACAAGCGCTCGGCATCCGCCTTCGGGACCTGCGCAAGGACGCAGGTCTGACCGGCCGGGAACTGGCAGCAGCGACCGAGCAACACTACACGCGCGTCAGCAAAATTGAAAATGGTGTACAAGCACCGACCGACCAAGACATACGCAAATGGTGTCACGTCTGTTCCGCAGATAACCAAGGACCCGATTTGATCGCTACCCTACGCGCGGTCGAGTCGGCTTACCTCGAATTTCGACAGCAAAGCCGCGCCGGAATGAAACGAGTACTAGGTGCTCACACGCTCAAGCGATACCAGAAAACCAAATCATTTCGTATCTATGAACACAACGTCATACCCGGCATGTTTCAAACCGCAGAGTATGCCGCCGCTATGTTGTCGTTTTGGGTTAAGTTCCTGGGTACGCCCAACGACGTGGAAGAGGCAGTAGCCGTCCGCATGGAACGGCAGCAAGTGCTCTATCGAGGCGGAAAGCGTTTCGTAGCCATACTTGAAGAGCAAGCCCTCCGTACGTGGTTCGGTACAGCCGAAACACAAGCCGGACAACTGGGTCGCCTCCTAGAGCTCATGTCGCTACCAAACTTGTCCCTAGGAATCATCCCGTTGATGACCGAACGCTTAGCGGCCGGTTCCACTAGGTTTTGGATTTTTGACGACTCCCTAGTTGCACTGGAGACACCAACAGCAAGTATCGAAGTCACCCAGCCCCAAGAGGTCCAGCTATACGCTCGCATGTTCGAAGCCCTCAAAACGGCAGCCGTATACGGACGAGAGGCACGAAGCCTCATAGTCGCCGTTCTGAGCGAATTGGACTAGGGCTATATCGATCACCCCGATTCGTCAGCTTGACGCTCGCCAAATACACACCGAAAAAATCGAGTCGAGATAGAACTCGACAGCGCGCCCCTGCCGCTCCCACACTGATCCAACGCTCTCTCCTCCGCTCGGGACAAAGCCTCCATCAGGAGCAGGGTCGCTTAATCGGCGGGGCCCTGATATTCGATCGCGGTGACCGTGTCCCCTGCGGCATTATCGACGGGCTGGCTGCTCGGAGGTGCTTTGGAGAGGGACGGATGGCTGCGCTCGAATCACGCGGCGACACGGGGGCCCCGCGCCGCGGTTCGCCCACACGCAAGACGGCGGCGTTGCTGGCTCTGCGCTACTACGGCCGCGAGCTTTCACGCCTCCGACGGGTCGCCGTCCCCGCGCTGTTGCTGCCGGCGCTGGGAGACATCGGCCTGCTCTACCTCGCTCCGCTGATCGTTGCCCAGCTGGCGGGCCGATTGGCCGGCGGTGCGGACACCAGAGTGGCGACGGTGCTGCCCTATGTGCTCGGCTTCGCCGGCCTGATGCTGCTGGCGGAGGTCCTGTGGCGCGCCGGCGTGCACTGCTTGAACCGCACGGACGGCCGCGGGATCGAGAGCCTGTACGTGGTCGGCATGAACGAGTTGCTTGCCAAGGACGCGGCCTTCTTCCACGACAACTTCGCCGGTTCGTTGACCAAGCGCGCGCTGAGCTTCGCCGCGCGGTTCGAGGACTTCGTCGACACGCTCGCGTTCTCCGTCGTCGCCAGCATCCTGCCGCTGGCGTTCACGTCGGTGGTGCTCTGGCGCTACGACCCGCTCCTCGTCGTCGTTCTTATCGGCCTCATCGCCGTCACCGGACTGATCGTCGCGCCGCTTATTCGTCGCCGCCAGGCACCGCATCGACACCCTGGTCGCGCCGGTCGCCGTGCTCACCAACGCACTCGGCCTTTTTCTCGCCGTCAGCCTCGGCGGTGGACGGCTCCGCGTAGAGGCGATCGTGGTGACCTTCGCTTATTACTCGAACGCGACACGGATCATGTTCGAGTTCAACCAGATCTATCGGCGGCTGGAGAGCTCCCTGACCGAAGCCGCCCAATTCACCGAACTGCTACTCACCCCGCCGACCGTGCTCGATCCGGTCTCGCCGGAGCCACTGCGACCGACGACAGCGGACGTCTGCTTCATGCAGGTGACCTTTGCCCACGCCGGCGCACCGCCGCTGTTCACCGGCCTCGACCTGACCGTACCCAGCGGCACCAAGATGGGTCTCGTCGGTCGCTCCGGCGGCGGGAAGAGCACCCTCACCCGGCTGCTATTGCGGTTGATGGATATTGACCAAGGCCGCATCCTCATCGGCGGTCAGGACATCTCCCGGCTGCGCCAGGCGGACCTGCGCAGTCTGATCGCCTACGTGCCGCAGGACCCGGCGATGTTCCACCGGACGCTGCGCGACAACATCGCCTTCGCAAGACCGGGCGCCAGTGACGCCGAGATCCACCGTGCCGCGCGAGCGGCACACGTCACCGAGTTCGCCGAGGCCCTGCCCGACGGTCTCGACACCATGGTCGGGGAACGCGGGATCAAGCTGTCCGGCGGCCAGCGCCAGCGGGTCGCGATTGCCCGTGCCATCCTGCGCGGTGCGCCGATCCTGCTGCTAGACGAGGCAACCAGCGCGCTGGACTCGGAAAGCGAGATCCTCGTCCAACAAGCCCTGTGGCAGCTCATGGACGGCCGGACCGCGCTCGTGGTCGCTCATCGGCTGAGCACGGTGGCACGAATGGACCAGCTCGTCGTCCTCGACCACGGTCGGATCGTCGAGCAGGGCACCCACGCAGAGCTGCTTGCGGCGCAGGGCACCTACGCCCGGCTCTGGAACCATCAGTCAGGCGGATTCCTTGACGACAACGCTGGCACGTCGCCGTCCGACGAGGCGAACCGACGGCCAGACAGCAATGCGGCGAAGTCCCTAATCGGATTGGGCATCACGTAATCCGGATCACTTCCCGAGAGGGCCCGGCGAAACGCCGTGCCCTTTTTTGCTTGCGTTCCTCTGGAATCACTTGACGGATCCACGCGACGCGCCGATTGTGTGGTTAATCAGAACGAAGTTCTGTCGCCCATTGAGTAACGAATTCGCGCAGGATGATGACCAGGCAGCCCGGATGTCTCGTGGCAGGACGAGTGCGTCCCACAGATCGATCAGGAGGACGCCGTCGATGTAGGTGAGCACATCCCGGGACCACCTTCGCGCAGAATAATCTCATACACGCGAGCTCGCTGGGATCGGTCACGCGTGGAGAACCGTCGCGCGGGTGCGGACCAGTTCAGGTGTAGAGGCAAGGCGACCGTGGCCAGGGCCTGCTCGATCGGCAGCCGGGGAAGCGACGTCGGCACCGACACGACGCGTCCTCGCGGAGTGGCCTGCTCGACGAACTGCACCCGCGGTTGCAGATTTCAGCTCGGACCGGCGCAGCTTGACCGACGGTAAACGTATCCGACGCTTCGGCGACGTCGCCACGCTCTGAACCAGGCCGATCCGTCTAGGCCGCACGACCTGTACGAGGCGCTACGACTGTGTCCGAGGGGGGACTTGCGCACTAACCACCCGCATCGTCCTCGACCCGCCTGCTGGACGATGATTGTGCATAACCCCATTTCAGAACACTGGGTGACGATCAAGTGAGGCTCGGCGTCCCCGCTCCGTCGCCAAGCAGAACGCGATCTGCGGCATGTCCGGACGGGTTAGCGGCGGCCGATCGCCCAGTAGACGAGCGAGTTCCCGGGGTGGATGGTGACGAACGCTCGCGAGACGTTCTTCTTGCCGCGTATCTGATCGTCGGAGCGCCGGGCGAGATCGCGCCAGGCCATCGCGGCAGAGACGACTTCGAGGACGACGATTACCAGCAACGCTGGCTTGGGCGGTTTGCGCGTCACGTGTCAGTACTACTGTGCTCCGTGGGCTCATGGTCAGGACTCGGCTCCCCGAACGCGTGCGCATCCGGACGTCGCATGTCCGATCGGCAATGCTCCGCAACGCTGCCCGGGACGCCCAGGGCTGAGGTGGAGCCGCCACGGCGGGGCCGCGCAGGGTTGACATCGCCACGGCCCCAGAATTCGATGCCGCACCACGCCCGGCGGATGCGCTGAGCTGCTGGTAGTGAGCTTGAGAATCTCGCTACCGTGCGAGTGTGGTCGTCTACTTACATGATCAGCCGGTCATGAAGGGCCCCTGAGTGTCCGCTGTTGACCGGTCTTAACAGCACGTGGAGAGCACGCCCCGTGATCCTTTGCGCTGGGCCGTCGGCGCGTGGACCCTCAAATCTGACGCCGCTTCTGGCTATGTCAGCTGCGGTCAGAGTACCGCCTTGCAAAGGTGAGGACTGTCACGGAGCGTGCGCTGGGAAAGCACTCTATGTACGTTCAGCGAGATTCTGACCGTCACTGTCGGTGATTCCCCGTGAGTCTCCGGGGGAACGGGCACGGGAGGAACCCGAACCGAGATCGACTTTCATTTCTCACCCCGCAGATGGCGGCTGGGGAGCTACCCCCGCGGTGCGGTATCTCGGCGACGGAATACCCAACCAGGCTAGTGACTGCGCTCCCGAGTGTCAGATGCCTGGCTAACCGTCAGCGACAGAGGTGGTGACATCGATGGGCCATGAGCGGCTGGGCTCGTGGGCGTAAAGACCGCGGTCAGCGAGTGGGTGCCTTCCGGCAGCGAGTTAATGAGGAGGGCGAACCCCGGAGTCACCGGCACCGGCGCAGCCAGCGGGGTAGGTCCATCCATGATGAACTGGACGGCTCCGACCGCGGCGAGCGGGGCCACGTTGGTTAGGAAGATCACCGGAACGTCATCGACGGCGTGGCTTGGGGTCACCTTGAGCGTGGTGGTCGTGTCTGTTACTCCTGGCGTCGGCGATGGGCGGGAGGTCAAGGGGCCAAGGGCGCTTGCTGAGGGGACCGCGTTGGCAGTCCCTCCAAAGAGCAACACCGCCGCCACGCTCACGACCGGCACGACTGCCACCGCCATGAGCCGATCGACGAATCTGCCACGCAACTATGTCATGGCAGAGGATGCTGCGCCCCGAAGGTGAACAAGCGGAGCCCACCAAACGACCCGGAGGTTGCGACAAACCTTACTACGGACGGCTAGCAATCCGACCTACCGAACGGACGATCACCACGGCGATGGTTTCGACGCCACTGCCCTGGGTGAAGGCGCCGTAGGACGATCCCGGGAAGGTGTCGGGGGACTTTGGTGTGAACGCTGATTCGCCGTGCCTCCCCGTAGCGGGGAGCGTCGTTGTGCGCCGCTGAACTGCGGCTACATGACGGTGTGTATCCGCCCGTGCGGTACTCGTCGCGCCACTTCCGTTGACGGCTCGCTGACGATGATCACACCTGAGGCCCCGCGGGGACGGCTGCTCCGATACGCGGTCAGGACCCCAACTCTGGTACGAGGCGGTGCAGGGCGACAGGTCACCCGCGATGCCGTCGGAGACCTACTAGGCGGCGCTGCTTACCCCGGACGGGAAGCCCGCCGTTGCACCGGGGGCGACGGCCACGTACAACCTGCGGGGCCAGCGCCTTCACCGCGGCCTCAATGACCGGGAGTCTTCGCTCGGTAACGGGGGGCAGTGATCGAATGTTCCCGGCGAACCTTCAGTTACTCCCAGCGAACTCCCAGGCACCTCACGCAACCGCATTTGTGCCGCAGCGTCCCTTCTAAGGTCCATATGCGCTCGATCGAGGAGGGTTCACATGCAGTTAGGCAGGACAGCACGTCGAGGGAGCGCTCTAGCGCTCGGTGCCGCTAGCGCTCTGGCTCTCGGAGTGGGCTCGGCGTCGGCCAGCACGCTCACCCCGGCCCCGCAGGCGGCGGCACTCAGTTCCAGCCACCCGGGGTACCGCATGGACTGGGACTACTGCGATGACTGGAACCACCGTGGCGACTGTCGTGGGGATCGGTGGAATTGGGATGGCCGCAACTGGGTTCACGACCGTTGGGATGGCCAGCGGTGGAACCGTCGGGGGGACTTCTGGTCCGCGTACTGCGATGACTGGAACCACCGTGGCGACGGGCACTGTCGTGGGGACCGGTGGACTTGGGATGGCCACCGTTGGAACCACGACCGTTGGGATGGCCGCCAGTGGAACCGTCGGTGAGCATATCCGCGACGCGCGTCGGATAATCCCTCACTTGAGGCCTGGCTCGCGGATTCGTGCAGGTTCCGCGGGCCGGCCGGGCCACTGTGGCCAGGCCAGCGCGGCCGGTTGACCAGCTCCGGCGCACCGGTCGTGCTCGCCGTCGGCGAACGATCTTGCCGAACTCAGTATCGGTCACGTGTGTCTTGGTTATTCGTTGGACTTCGAGCTCGAACTCCTCGACCTCCTTACCGGCCAGGTTGAGAACGTTGCGGGCTTCGGTGATTGCGGTCGCGGTACCAGAGGTGTGGTGGATCGAGCAGGCGAATGAGGACCCAGGCAGCGTCAGGTGGCAGGGAGGGATGGAAGGTGGGGGGTCATTCCCTGGTCAGGGTCGTTGGCATGTCCAGCTCCGCTGCGTTGGAGGTTTCGGACTTGCGTGCCATCGACGTAGCCCCGGCGATCCGGGTGCTCGCGGCGGTGGGCTACCTGGTGGGCTTCGCGGCACAGTGCCTGTGGTGGGGATGGCCGACCGACACGCTGCTCATCTTCGGGTGGCTCACCGCCGGGGCGCTGTGCTGGAACGCCGGCCAGCCGTGGTGCCGGGCACTGCTGTGGGTGCGCGACTGGGGCCCGGTCCTCGCCGTGCTGGTGGGCTACGACTACAGCCGGGGGATCGCCGCGCACGGGCTGGCGCCGCACGTCACAGGTATGATCAGGGCCGACGAGTTCCTGGCGGGCGGCCGGCTGCCGACACTGTGGTTGCAGCAGCATTTCTATGACCCCCTGCGGGTGCACTGGTGGGACGTCCTCGCGTCGGCGGTCTACCTGTCACACTTCGTCGCGGTGCCGGGGGTCGCGGCGCTGCTGTGGCTGCGCCGGCGAGAGAGGTGGTCAGCGTTTTTACGGCGCTGGCTGTTCCTGACCATCGCTGGCGTAGCGACCTACCTCGTCTACCCCGCGGCGCCACCCTGGTGGGCGTCGGTGCACGGCTATCTAGGTGAGCATGTCGAGCGGCTCTCCGCCCGAGGATGGGGCGCCCTGGGCCTGGATAGCACTGGCCCGCTGTTCGACCAGGGTGAGGCGCTGGCCAACCCGGTCGCCGCGATGCCCTCGCTGCACGCCGCGTTCTCGATGTTCCTTGCGGTGTTCTTCTTCCCGAGAGTGCCCCGGCGATGGCGACCCCTGCTGTTCGCCTACCCGCTGGCGATGACGTTCACCGTGCTCTACTGCGGCGAGCACTACGTCGTCGACGTGCTCGCGGGCTGGGGTTACGTGCTGGCGACCTTCGCGCTGGTGGGCGTAGTTGAGCGGTGGTGGCAGCACAACATCGGTATCACCGATCGGGGACGCCACCACCGCCAAACTCGCCGCATTCCCGGCCACCACCATCGTGTTGTGCTCACCGGGCGCCGATCGTTATCTCCAGTGCCAGCGAGCCGCCCTGATCTACCTCCACGCCGAAACCAGACAGGCCGTGGTGTGGGTGGCGCACGGGTCGGGGTCGGGACGCCAGTAAAGATAGTCGTGGAGAAGAAGGCTGAGGTGATCCTGTGCGGTTGAGTCCTGCTGAGGTTCATGATGTTGTGTTCAGCCAGCCGCCGGTGGGTGAGCTGGGGTATCACGCGGATGAGGTGGACGAGTTCCTTGATGTTGTTCACGCTGAGTTGACCAGGTTGGTGGAGGAGAACGACGCTCTGCGCGGCCAGGTTGAGCAGCTCGATCGGCAGCTGCGCACAGCACCCGGTAGTAGCGGGCGCTGCCCCCGACCGCGGCGGTCTGGGGAAAAGGTGATGACGAGGATCCGGTCACTGATCGGCCAGAGACCGCGGGATGTTGATGACGATGTTCAGGCCAGCGCGGTGTTGGTTGGCGCCCAGGGCATGACCGATCAGATGACCACGCACACCCACGCCGAGGCGGTCACGACACTTGACCAGGCGCAGGCCCACTGTGCGGACATGGTCAACGAGGCCACGGACCGGGTTGAGGCGATGCTTCAGGAAGCCCGCAGCACCGCCGAGGCTGTGTACCGCCGGTCTCGGGACAAGACCGCGTCGCTGGAGCAAGACGCGGCACGCACACACGCCGAGACTCTGACCGTATTCAATCACGACAAGACTGTCCTGGAGAGCACGATCGATGACCTGCGGGGTTTCGAGCAGGAATACCGCATTCAATTGACATTCTATTTCCAGTCACTGCTTCACGAGCTAGACGGGCCCACTCCTACCGCGCCAGCAGACCCGATACACACTGGGCAGGACCTGGTGAGTTCCGGGCTGGGTGCGCGCGGTGACACCGGCCAGTCCCCACCAGGATGAGAACCACACACGAGAACCACACACGAGAACCACCCACGAGAACCACCCACGAGAACCACCCACGAGAACCACCCACGAGAACCACCCACGAGAACCACCCACGAGAACCACCCACGAGAACCACCCACGAGAACCACCAGGGTTCCGTTCCTCGCGGAAACCTTCGCCCGTGGTAGTAGCGCCATCCGACACGATTGCCCCTGCGACACATGGTTTAGGAATGGTTCGTCAGTAACAGACTGTGCATATGGTTTGACGTGCTGTTTTGTCTCGGCTACCGGCGGTTGGACTCGGAGCACTTTCGCATTGGCTTCGCACTCCCTAGAATGATTGACGTGCGGTCCTGGTGCACCACCGACTGGCTGCACGAGTAGGAGCCAACGGACGCGTCCCTGCTCTTGTCCCGTTCCCTTGTCCTGGCCGCATTGCTCGTCACTGCGGCGGTGTCAATGGTGGCGCTTGCGCCATCGCAGCGCGACGCCGTCAGGCGCCGTTGACTCCGCCGACGGAACGTGGACGATTTCCGGCCGAGGGAACGGCAACCCAGAACCCAAGGATTCTTAAGCCGTGGTAGCGGTTGTTCGTAGATAATGCCGATTAACTCGGCTTTCGCAACTGCAAATGCTGGTTACTTGTGGTCATGTGGCGTTGTCTAGGGGTATTAGTGACCGAAAAGTGCCCAAGCGATCATGACAGGTGGAGGCGGCGGGAGTAGGTCGGCTACGGTGATTTCGTGACGTCTCTGGAGGTGGTCCTCGTGACAGCGGGTGTTCCGCTGGCCATTATGGTCGCGCTGGCGCTGTTGACCCTGGGACCGCACTCTGCCCGGGCTCGCCGCGGTGAAGATGATCATCCGTGAGCCCCAGCTTGGAAGGCTGTGCCCGATGGCCCGGGACTCCCGTAGCTACGGCCAACCGCCAACCCTGCGTCCGCTGTCAGCCGCCGTCAGGTGCTGCTGGGCGGTGCGCTTCTGGCTCGGGTCGGTGGATGATGCGGTGGATGGTGGAGCGTCCGACGCTGTATTCCTCGGCGAGATCAGCCAGGGATATGTCGCCGTCGGTTTGTTCGAGGCGCTGGTGCTCAGCTTCGCGGTGGCGATGCCGATGGCGAAGGTCGCCGCGATGACCCGGGAGCATGACACCAGGATCTGGCGGATTGTGGAACACCACGTGCACACCGCCCGTGACCAGTTGGACTGCACCGGCGTGACCCGGGTCGGGATGGACGAAACGTCCGCGGCCAAGGGCCAGGACAACATCAGCATCTTCGCCGACCTCGACGCCCGGCGGGTGATCTTCGCCACCGACGGGCGCTCGGCGCGGACGGTGGCCCGCTTCGCCGCTGATCTGGCCGGCCACGGGGGCGACCCGGAGAAAGTCACCGACACCAGCTCCGACATGAGCACGGCGTTCATCAGCCCAATCACCCAGCACCTGCCCAACGCGACGATGACCTTCGACCGCTACCACCTGGCCGCCAAGCTCAGCGAGGCGATCGACACCGTCGCCGCGCCGAGGTCACCACCCGCCCGGAACTCACCCACACCCGCTGGCTGTGGCTCAAGAACCACGCGAACCTCTCGGCCAAACAACAGGGCGAACTCCACCAGCTGATGCGCCCCTCAGCGCAGCTGGCCACCGCCCGGGCGCTGCACTGGCGTGAAGACTTCCAAGCCTTCTACGACCAGCACCCCAGCTACGCACCCGAGTACCTACGGCACTGGTGCTACGGCGCCAAACGCTCCCGGCTGCAACCGATCAAGGACTTCGTCACCCTGGTCGAGAAGCACCGAGACGGCATCATCGCCTGGCACCACAACCACCTCAGCAACGGCCTGCTCGAAGGGATCAACTCACTGGTCCAGGCCGCCAAGGCCCGTGCCCGGGGCTACCGCAACAAAACCAAGATGATCACCATCGTCTACCTCACCGCGGCCAAACTCCAGCTACCCACCCTCACCAACCCCACACCCGCATACATGTTCTCACGCTGAGTAACCCATTGAAAACAGCGAGGAGCCCTTTTTCGGCAACCACTCTGACGGTGCCCGGTTTATTGTTGGGGCCTGGGCACGACCAAAGACCGGCGACTAACCGCTCCGCCCCTGGTCAGCTTCGAGCCGGGCGGAACTGGCGGGAGCGACGAGAGCAGCGCCAACGATTCCGCTCCCGTCACTTGCTTGCCCGACCCGAGAAGACCAGGCAAAGCGGCGAGGGCGATAGTGCACCCAAGCGGCGGTCGAAATCTCTCGATAGGCAAGATCAAGGTACATAGCCACACTCTCGGGCACCGCGGGGTGATTGTCTCTTGATTTAGTCCTGTTCTGTGGTCGCACCAGCTTGTGCGTGTCACGGACGTGGCGACGTAACCGGCGGCCAATCCCGGCGGGTGGCGAGCCTCAAACGAACACTCGGTCGGCTACGCGTTGGCCGGTCTGAAGATTACCGGGTCGGCGGGTCGAGACCTACTCCCGACGCCTCGTCAACCCCAGAGAGGGTTGCTGTGCCGCGGACCTGGTGACCTCGTTCGGTGCCGCAGTGACATCCCTGCCGTTGCCGCTGTGCTGATGCCGCAGCGCCAGCACCGCAACATCATCGCCCGGTGGACTATCCCCAATGAGCTGGCCCATCACATTCGCTAAGACCAATTCCACCGGGCCCGCCGCCACCGCCCTGCACAAGCGCTCCAGGCCAACATCAAGCACGACGCCTCGACGCTCGACCAAACCATCGGTATAAAAGCAGATCACCGCACCCGGCGGCAGTTCCACCGTCGTCACCCGGCGCCGTCGTTTACTCGGCACCCCCACAGGAGGATCACCCTGCACGTCAACCAAGGCCGCAGACTGACCGGGAAGCGCCAGCACCGGGGGAAGATGGCCCGCCGAGGACAGCTGCATCCGCTCCAGAGAGGGCTCCAACATGGCCAACTGCACCGTGGCCAGCATCTTGTGCGGATCGAAGTGCTGCACCTGCTGGTCGAGTCTGTCGAGCACCTCAGCGGGATCACTGCAGAAAAGTGCGTGGGAGCGCAGCGAGTTACGCAGCCGGCCCATCACCTCCGCCGCCGCAAGGCCGCGCCCGACCACATCGCCGATCACGATGCACAACCGGTCGGAGGGAAGGACGAACACGTCATACCAGTCGCCACCGACCCCACCATGCTCTGCGGAAACGTAGCGGGCTGCCATCTCCAGGTCCGCCACCACCGGCAGCCGGGCCGGCAACAGGCTGCGTTGCAGCACCGTCGCTGCAGCCCGTTCGATCTCGACCCGTCGGGATTGGATCGCGAAACCCACCCGGTCGGCCACGATCTGCAGCAGCGTGACGTCATCGTCGGTGAACCGGCGAGCACCCAGCGTGCCGACATGGAGCACGCCAATAACCTCCCCGCTGCTTAACAGCGGCACCCCGAGCAGGGACCGGATTCCGTGCTCCCGCAAGATCGGGTTAAGCACGTTGGTGTGATCGACGTGCTCCAGAAGTACCGGTTGCTTGTCTGCCGCGATGCGGCCGGCAAAACCCCTTCCCAGCGGAATCCGAACTCCCTGACGAACCTCCGCCTCGATCCCCTTCGCGGCGGTCGCCACAAGGTACTCAGAGGAGGGATCCAGCAAGAGCACCGCTGCCGTATCAACCTCAAGGAGTCCTTGCACCCGCTCCAACAGCTCAACCAGAAGATCCTCAACACTGAGGTGGGTGAGCACGACATCGGTCACCGACTCGATCCGGCGCAACAGCTCATCAGCCGTCGATGCATCACGCGTTTCATCTGGCGCTGACATGATCAGGAAAGCCTAACCCACGCGCACAACACAGCGGCTTGACCTCCCTCATACACAGCGAAAATAGGCAGTGCTGGCTCAGCCAGGCCTGGAAAGCCGATCAAAGAAGACCAGCCCGGGCACGGCGCGATCCTTACAGTGCACAACATAATAGGAGAACGCCGCCGCGGTTGCCGAACGTGTGCCAGCTGCGATCGTGGCTATGACCAGGGTGCTGACTTCCGCGCGGGGTATCACTGACGTCAGCGGATCACCACCGTTTCCCCAGGCTCTAGGTACATAGACGAACCCCCGGACACCGTGGGGTGCTGTTCCTCGATCACAGGAGGCGGCCCACGGCATGCGGTGGGTGACGCTCACTGTCTTCGGCAGATGAGTACATTACGGTAACCACGGGCGTCCACAGCCGACGCGAGACACGATCCTGGTCGCGGGACCGGGGGGTCCACGAAGGTGTGCCTTGTTCGCACCCTCGAACCGAGCCGACCAAGGACCCCGCCGCAGCAGCTCAGCCCGCGTGGACGCGGTCACTCGATAGGTGTGTCTTCAGCGAAGGGTCGTGTTATCGAGCTGGTGCCGTCGCTGCGCAAGGGCGAAATCTTTTAGAGCACAGGCATCAATGCAGATGCGGAAATGATCGTCTCGCGGCGGGATCGGCTACTGGGACGTTGGAGTGAGGGCATTGCAGTAGCGTCGCCGAGGCGTTGAGGGTCCCTACGCAGGCGCTATGTCTTCGCCCTTGGGACGGTCACCACGGAGTCACATCGTGAGCGCGGCGGTTAGCTGTTCTCGGCTGGTTGTGCGATCAGTGGGCTGCTGCCGTGGTGCCGGATGATCTCGTGAGTGCGGGCGACGACGGCGGGGTCTGTGTAGACATCATTGGGGCGACACACCATCCCCATGATCTTCCAGAAAGCACGAAAGACCATCGGGTCAAACGGTGCTGCGGTGCGCAGCTGGGCGTGGGTGACCCGGTCTGGATAGTTGAGTGGAGGTGGTGATGACGCTCGCCGAAATTCCGCGGTGTTGCTCAGCGAAATTCCCTGTTTCGGGGACGTGGGGGATGTTAGGTCGTTGAGATTGGTCGTGTCATCTGTATCCAGGTTTTTAGCGTGTCG
>JAHEXI010000022.1 GCA_023252195.1 Pseudonocardiales bacterium | reverse complement strand
GCCAGCGCAGGAGTGTGCCGGGGGTGACGAACAGATGTCGGCGACCGGTCTGGGGGAGCAGTCGGGCCAGTGCGCTGATCAGAGCGCGGTCTGCCCAGGACGGGCGAGGACGGGCGACCTGTCGGCGTAGGACGCTCACCTGGTGGCGCAGCACCAGAATCTCCGCGGTCTTGGACGTCTCCGACCGCGCGAGGAGCCCAATCCAGGCGCTGAGCTGACAGAAGATCAAATACACGAATCGCAACGTCACGGACGCCGATCATGCCGAATGAACCGGACTGACATCACCCCAGGTCAACGCAGCGGCCGACTATCCGGCACCCACACGCCGTGGCGGTCTTGGGCGAGCGTGAGGCGCACCTTTCCGGGGTGCAACGCCTCGCCCTGGTCGATGCCGCCGCGTGGTGGCTCTCGGAACCGAACGGCGGACAGGAACTTGCCTACGCCCTGCTTGCTGCGAGCTGCGCGACGGAGGTCACCACCGAACACGTGTACCTCACCCTGATCACCCCATCCAACCAACTAAATGACGACAGCGAGGCTCCCTCCTCGTAGCAGCCGCTATCAGACGCCACCGTGCACGTCGCGCGGGACGGGGTCGAACCCGCCGACCCTCCGATTTTCAGAAGTAGGGATAACAGTTCGCCAAATATCGTTAACGTCCGTGACCTGCGTCACCGCATTAATCCGAACGCCAATGAACGTATACGAACGTAGACGGATGAGACCAAAGATGAGACCACCCGGGCCCGGTTGCTTCGCGGAGACCTTCGCGCGTGGTGGTAGGAACCCGGCAACGGAACGGAGCACAAACGGCCGGTCCTACTCCCCGTGTTCCCTCGTCCTGGTGCATTGAGGGCGTCGTTGAGGCTACCGACAACCGCACTGGGCTTCCGCTACGAACTGCAAGGACCTGCTTCGACTTACTGGGCCTGCCCGGCTCTGCGCCACCGGAGTGGCTTGTCTTCTATCGATTGTAAACGTTGGTACTCGGTGGCCGTCGTTCGTGCCCCTCGAAGGTAGACGGCGCGACGCAGGTGGTAGACGCAGGTGGTAATTGAACCTCTGTTTTAAATTCGGTCCATCTGCAGCCGGATGGTGGTGGGGTGAGGCCACAGGTAGAGCTGGTCACAGAGTTGGTGGGCCATCCACAGGCCACGACCCCGGTGCTGGGTCGCTCGCGGGGGCGAAAGCCCGGCTAGCGGCTGGGTGTGTTGGCCGGTGTCGGTAATCTGGCAAATGACCGAGGCGGGGATGGTCCATAGGAGCACGGCGGCGGGTGGGGTGCCGTGCTCAAGGGCGTTGGTGGCGATCTCGGTAACGGCCATTACGAAGTCGTCGCAGCGAGCGGAGGACAGCCCCGCGAGGATGGCGTGACCGGCCACGATGCGGCGCAGCGTGGCCAGCTCGCGAGGATGGTCAATGATGTGGGTGAGGTCGGGTTTTCCTAACTCGATCGGTGGCGGCAGGGGATGGTTGGCCAGGAACTGTTCGGCTGGTAAGTGGTCTGGGCTGGGTGTGATCGATCCGTCAACGAGGCTGGGGTGGGCCCGGCGGACCGCGTCGGCGGTGGCGGAGTTGTTGGGGTAGGCGCAGACCAGTGTGAGGTCGCACTCTGCTAAGGCCTGGGTGGTGATGGCCTCGATGTGCATCCACAGCGCCGCGCGATGCGGGTCGTCACCACCCGGGTCGGGGGCGGCCACGATCATGGCCGAGCGACCGTCGGAGCTTGTGTCGGCGATCCAGGCCCGGTAGTGGCTGAGCACTCGGCCGGGATGGCGGTAAAGCTCGCAGGGGTCAGTGGTGTGCAACCCGGTCACGGTCGGTAGCCGGGCACGCAGCTCGGCCGCGGTCGTGGGAGGCAGCACAGCGAGCACCGGATCACCGCGGACGAGTCGCTCGGTAACCATGGGCGCGAGAGTGGCGGTCAGATCTGCCGATGCAGAGTGGATCAACCCGTAATGGGTCAATCCTGGGGCGTTGGGCGGGGTGCACACCTCCATCCCCTCCTGCCCGTTGCGTACCGCTTACTGATTACTGCGTGACGCGATTTCCCTGACGGTGATACCCCATTTGCGTGGCACCGAAACACCACGATGGACCGGGCGAACCCGCTGATCTAGATTTGCGAATGAACGGTGCAGCGTGGCGCCGTTGGCCCACCAGTCAGCCGTTGACGCTGCGTAAGCACGACCGGCTGCATCCCGCGCTTAGGGGGTCTAGCTTCCAATCGCTGTGCCGCGGGTCACGAGGAGGACGGTGATGACCACGAAAGACGCGTCCGGTGAACGAGCAGACCCGCCTACCGCCAACGACTTCACGCGTGACCCATCCGGCACAGCCGCCTCGGCTGTTGACAGACCAGCCGACGATCCCTCGCTGTGGATGTCGGAGCAGCTACTCGGACTGACCGTAGGGCACCCAGCCGTCGGGGTGTGCGTGATAGCAGTGGACGGGGAACTAGACATGGCCACCGCACCACTGCTCGAAGCATGCCTACGTGACCAACTCGCTACTGGCCCGACGCATCTGATCCTGGATCTGCAACCGGTACGCTTCATGGCCTCCAACGGGCTGAACTGCCTGCTCCACGCCCGCGAACTCGCTAAGACCACCGGGACACATCTGCACCTCGCCGGCCTGGTCACCCGGGCCGTAGCCCGCCCACTCCAAATCACCCAGCTCCTAGAACGGTTCAACACCTACCCCACCCTGTCCCACGCCCTCACCGCCCTGACCAACTGAACATCCCTCCCGCGCCATCACCCCCGGCGGCGGCGCAACCAGTTCGCATCCCATCGACCCGACGAGCATCACCACAGCCAGCACCAACCACCGTCGATACCTCGTTGCTCCGCTGGCCTCCGGCTCTTGGTCGGCACCACCCGCCGTACAATCGGCGCCGCGTGTCGGGACGGTGGTGGATCAGCTGGTTCGCGGCACGCCGTCGACCCGCCGGGCGGGCGAGAGCTCGCGAAGCTACAGGATCCGGCTTACAGCCAGCTCGTCCGCCCCGCGCGTCGCGACCAGCGTCAACGGGATGATGCAGCGGGATTGACCAGGAGAAAGCTCTCGCTACTTCTCCAGGCTTCTCACAGCTTCTCGACGTCCGACGGCCCGACGACGGCCCCAGAGTCGATCTTGCGCGCTGAGGTTGGTGTGGCATCCCGTCGGTTCGACCGCCGGTGCGACGGGGAGACACTTCGGCGGTGGAGGGTGAGAGGAGTAGACCGCCGCGGGCTCCATACGCACTGCGCCGACTCTAGGGCGTGGTTAGGCGTGCAGTTAGTGATTGACAGTGCTCCGTTTGGACGACAGCTGGTCACTAGATCGGGCATGCCCGACTCGGAGCTCAGGCCTGCCGGAGGCGTCATTCCGTCTACGGGGTGGGCGGCCTGCGGACCCGCACGCGCGACCAGGATGCGCACAGCACAAGAGGTATTCGGACGCCCGCAGAGGGGGTATTCCTCCTCGTCAATCTGAGGAAGGAAGGTTGGTTAGATATGGGTAGCGGCGACAAGGCCAAGGGGAAGTTGAAAGAGGCACTCGGGAGCCTCACCGGCAGTGATGACCTCCGGAGAGAGGGCCAGGCACAGCAGCACAAGGGACACCACGAGCAGTAAGCGGCTGAGGCACACGCACAGGCTGAGAAGCACGAACGCGAGGCTGAACTTTTCGAGCACGAGGAGCGGAGACGCCAGGGCACCTGAAACGACGTTCGTCGGACGACCGCTGGCGCGACTGCCGGTAGTCCCAACCTCCTCCACGCTCGGTGTTGCCGATGATGGGGCGGGCGTTAGCGACCCAGGTACCATTGTCCGCCGCCTGGGCTGGCGCACTCTAACCGACGCCCACCGCTCGTAACCCGAGACGAAAAGGACCGTCATCGGGCGCCATTCCCCTGTCCCACCTGGGCAGTGACGATGCTCAAGCGCCGTCGACTGGCCTTCGGGAAGGATCCTCGGACCGTCGTCGTGATTGTTCGCGGATACAATCGATCACCCGCGGCTTTCGCGACTGCAAACGCTCGTCATCTGTGGTCTTTTGCGGTTATCCGGATGGGTTTCATGATCATAAAGTGTCCAAACGATCACCAGCTCAACGCGACCACCGACGATCTTGCACGCCGGAGTTGCGTGGCGTCCCCTCGACCTGGCAGCGCCCGACCACACGCCAGCCCGGGGGCAACCCTCGACGGAACCGGAGTGTGCGCCATCCCGCTCTGCCCCCGGGCTGGCGTGTGGTAGTCCTTAAAGGGAGGTCGAGGGGATGCCACACCCTGCCCACCCGATCCACCACGGCACTTCTCCTGGCGGCTGGCCATCCCCGAGACCTGCCCGCCCGGCGAGGGCACGGTCGCTGAGATCGACAAGATCTTCTGGGAGACCAAACAAGCCTCCTGATCACGGCCTCGGGAGCAGCGCTGACCAGCGAACATCGTTTGTCGTTGGTCAGCGTTGTATCTCGTTATTGAGCGTTGTTTCGTCCGCTGATACGGCCCACAGACGGCCCCGATCTGCGATCTTGAACGCAGAATCGGTGCATGCGCCGAGTGGCTGTGCTCCTTGGCTGTCGTGGCTTGGCGAACTCGGTGCGGGGAGAAAGATCCTGCGATTAACAGATGCAGGCAGGTCCCTGATCGGACCTCCCGACGTGGGGATGCGGCGTTCGCCGAGTGGTGTTCGAGTGCCGCACGGTGCTGCTCGTCGCGGTCAGAACTGCGGTCATTGAGCCAACCGCAACGGCGCTCTGCGTCCCGAACGCGGATTTTCCGTCGGACCGTCCGGCGCAGCGGGCTGTCTGTGCTGGTGGCAGGGTCGTCCGGTCTCGACCCGTGCGACGGCGAGCCGGAGATCGCAGTGTCTTCCGCTGCCCGACGCGTGGCGCCCCAAGGGGTGACGGTGATCATCTGTGAGTCCCAGCGTGGAAGGCCGCACCCCTGCGCGGGTGATACGCCTCGACGTGCTTTCGGCCGGGTCCGGGTATTCGCGCTGTTGCTGTGGGCTGACCGGCCCTAATGGCGCGCATGGGCTCGCGAGGTGGGGCCTGACGCACGGTGGGGGCGAAAGCGGGTATCCCGTGTCGCGTCGGCGAGTGCCTCGGAGCGGACCAGGGGCAGTGGCGATCGGTGAGTCGCGTTTGAGCGCTGTAGCCCGTTGTCGCGTGTCGTGGTCTATCTAGGCTGGTGTGTCTGGTTGGGTGTGTTGTCCGGTCCTGCCGGGTACTTCGGAGACGATCGGCCGGCGCTGGCAGGGAGGGGGGTGGACATGGTGGGACAGGGCGCACCCGAGCGTGACGACGTGGCTTCTGGATGTGCCGCGGGTGGTGGACCGGAGGGCCCTACTGAGCTTTCCAAGCGTTCATGGTGGGCGGTGCTCAAGCGCACGGTGCGCGAGTTCAGTGAGGGTAGTCTTTTCGATTGGGCCGCAGCGCTGACCTACTACAGTGTCTTATCGATCTTTCCCGCGGTGATCGTGCTCATGGCGGTGTTGGGTCTGTTGGGTCCCTCGGCGACCCAGACACTGATTGACAACATCAACACTATGGTCCCCGGTCAGGGCCGGGACGTCCTGGTCACCGGGATCAGGGAACTGCAACATTCCCAGAGCCTGGCCGGTCCGTTGGCCATCATCGGTCTTGCCGGTGCGCTGTGGTCGGCCTCGGGGTACATCGGGGCGTTCATGCGAGCTTCGAACGCCATCTATGAGGTGCCCGAAGGACGCCCGGTGTGGAAGACGGTGCCGCTACGGCTGGGTCTGACCCTCGGGTTGGTGGTGCTGCTGGCCGTGTCCGCGGTGGGGGTAGTCGCAAGCGGGGCGGTCGCTGATCGAGCGGGGCACCTGCTGGGGATCGGCTCTACCGGGGTGCTGGTGTGGAGCATCGCGAAGTGGCCCGTGCTCGTCGTGTTGGTGAGCCTGGCGTTCGCCTTGCTGTACTGGGCGTCTCCCAACGTGAAACAGCCCGGGTTCCGTTGGCTGACCCCGGGTGGGGTGCTCGCCGTGGTGGTCTGGGCTTTGGCCTCGGCCGGGTTCGCGTTCTACGTGGCCAATTTCGGTTCGTACAACAAGATTTACGGTTCGTTGGGTGGGGTTATCGGTTTCCTGGTGTGGTTGTGGATCTCCAATATCGCAATCCTGCTGGGCGCGGAACTCGACGCCGAGTTGGCCAGAGGTCAACGCATCGAAGCCGGCCAACCAGCAGAACAGGAACCGTTCCTGCCGCCCCGTGACACACGCGCCCTGAAAGAAAAAGATACTCCGCCTGTCACGCTCGGTTGATTAGCACAGGTGCGGGGTGTAGGGAGGCATGAGCGACTGGAAGGACTGATCATGTCTGAGGATGCTGGTGGATTTGGTGCGGGGCCCTCAGGACCGTCCGGTCGGGGAGCTGGTTAGTGACGCGACCGAACAAATCACCCGGCTGGTGCGTGATGAGATGCGCCTGGCCGCCACCGAACTTCAGCACAAGGGTAAGCGTCTCGGTGTTGGTGTTGGCCTGGTCGGTGGGGATGGTGTGCTGGCCTTCTACGGCCGCTGCGGCGCTGGTCGCTGCTCTGATTCTGGGGTTGGCTACCCAGTTCGTGGCTGGGTTGGCGGCGTTGATCATTGGGGTGGCCGTGTTGGGGGTGGGGGGTGTGTTCGCCCTGGTCGGGAAGAAGCAGGTCCAACGTGTGGGTCCCGCTGGTGCCCGAGGCGGCGACGGCGAGCGTCAAAACTGACATCAACACCATTAGGGAAGGGATGCACCGATGACCACCTCGGCACGCGAGGAAGAGATACGCCAGGACATCGAACGAACCCGCGAGCAGCTCGGCGAGACCGTCGAAGCGTTAGCCCACAAGGTCGACGTGCCAGCTCGTGTTAAGGAAACCGTGCAAGTCAAGACAGAAGAAGTCAAACAGCAGGCGCAAGCCAAGGCCGAAGAGGTCACCGAGCGGGTCCTTGAGGGCACCGGAGCACTCCAAGCCAAGGCAGTCGAGGTGGCGCAGCACGCCGAGCATCTGATTGACCAGGCACTGGACAAGCTCCCGCCGCCGGTGGCAGCGCGCATCGAGCCGCTGATGGCCCCGGTTCGGCAACGGCCGCTGCCCGTGGTGGCGGTCGCGGTGGGGGTGCTGCTGGTGCTGCGTTTGGTGCTGCGACGCCTGCTCGGTAGGAAGAGGTGATGGCCGTGCTGAAGACGCTGTACAAGCCGCTGGGTCTGTTGATCAGTGTCGCTGGAGGGATCGCTGCGGGTGCCATTTTTACCCGTGTCTGGACGCTGGTCACCGGTCAGGACGACGCGCCGGAGGCCACCGATCAGCACCGCGGCTGGCGGGAGGTCCTCGCCGCCGCGGGGGTACAGGGTGCGGTCTTCGGAGTGGTCAAAGCCACGCTCGACCGAGGTGGAGCGGCCGGGTTCCGCAAGGTCACCGGGATATGGCCCGGTAAGTGATCTGTGCCGTTTGGCCAGCAGGAACTGCTTGACGTGTGGCCGAATCAGCCGTAGCCGCACGGAGTGGCCTGTCGTGCAACGCCGCCGGATCGACTAAGGAGACCACCATGCTCGCCATCGTCGCCGCCGTCTTGTTTCTCATCGCGCTGGTGTTCGAACTGGCCAGCCTCGGGTTCGGCTCGCTGGATGGGCTCGTCTTCATCACGGCCGGGCTGCTGTGCCTCGCGCTGCAGCTCGCCGGGGTCGGCCGCAGCCGCATCTAGACCCGGCGGACACACACCCGATTCCCGCCCTGGCGAGACCCGCTGGTCAAGACCGGCGATCCTCGTCCGAGTCCTCCCCAGCGACACCTCGCCACTCCGGCCTTAGTACTGCACCGATACGCCGACGTGTCGTTGCAGTACTAATCCCGCGACAAACCGGGCAATGTGGATGCTGTCGGCGTCAGCCAGTAGTCGTAGCAGGCGTCGGGTGGCCACCCCCACAGCGATTCCCCACAGCGTGCCAGCGACCACGTCGCTGGGCCAGTGTGCCCTGGTACGCAGTCGGGAATAGGCCACTGCGACCGCTACTGGTGCCACCACCAACCCGGTGAGGGGGCTTTCGCCCGCTATGGCGGTGGTGAACGCCGCCGCCGTGGCCGCATGAGCCGAGGGAAACGCCGACGACGTCGGCCGATGCACCAAAGCCTGATACGCGGGTAGGTGATCAGCTGCCGGACGCCGTCTCGGTAACCAGCGCCCGATCAGATGCGAGCTGGCGCTGGCCACCGCTACCGCCACGACACCGTCCCTGGCAGCACACCGAGCGCGGTCTGGGCGAGCGGTCAGCGCGGCAGCGATGCCGACCCACAACAAGCCACCGCGCGCGGCTTCGGTCAACACTGTCACCGCGGACGCAGGTGCATCAGGGGGCAGCACCGTGCTCCGCGCCACCGCATCGGCTTCCCACCGATTGATGTGCGCTACCGCGCTGCCTAGCGATTCACGCATGACGGGTCACAGTAGTGCCACCACCCCATCTCCCCCGGGGCGCCGGGGTGCGTCGGGTGGGCAGCGTCAGGCTGGTACAAATTTGGTCAATGCGCGCAAGGACTTCGTGCAACGCTGGAAACGGATCTCGCAGCTGATCGATGAGATGGTCCGTGAGGGTGCCCCGGACAATGCTGGGCGAGGCCTGCATGGCGACGTGGACTGTCTCGACCGCTCCTGACCTCCCTCACCGTCGAACTCGGCGCAACGACGACGGGCACCACCGTCTCGGCCCGACTATCTTGGACCGAGAGGACACCACCGCCTGGCGGATTCAGGACAGGGAGAACGACATGAGTCTTGCGGACAAGGCCAAGAACAAGGTCGAAGAGCTCAAGGGCAAGAGCAAAGAGGCCACAGGTCGCGCGACCGGTGACAACCAACTCAAAGCTGAGGGCAAGGCGGATCAGGCCAAGGCCAAGCTCAAGCAGACCGGCGAAAAAATCAAAGACGCCTTCAAGTAGACCCCTACCACGACCCTGGGCGCTACCCCGGGAACGCGCGTGTGCTGGACGTTCTCGCCTGAGGAACCTCCGGGCCCGCGAGGGGCTCGCCCTGCTCGTCTCCGTTGCGGTCGTTGGAGAGCCGGAGGTTTACTCCTAGCTGAGCCGGGTAACTGAGTGCGACCCACGGTCTTGGCTTCCGGAGCGGATGCCGGACCGTCCGAGGTAGATCTGGCGTCCTACGGGTGCCACCGAGTTGTAGAAGGGAGCTGGAGATGGCGCTATTACCGGGCACATTGAGCAGGGCAGGACCGTTGTCATCCGACATCCTGGATCTGCAGGTGGCCGAGCACGGTCACGATGCTCGGGTGGTCACCGTGGTGGGCGAGATCGACGCGCTGAGCGCGCCTGAACTTGCCACCTTTCTGACCGCGCAGCTGGTCGCTGCCCAGGTGGTGGTGGTGAACCTTGATGGCGTGCGATTCCTGTCATCTGCCGGGTTGCGCGCCTTGTTAGAGGCGAACGAATTCGCTACCCGAGAGGACCGCGACCTGCGGTTGGTGTGTCACTCCCAGACCGCCAACTGGGCACTGGAAACCACCGGACTGCGGGAACATTTCACGTTCACTGACAACCGTGCCCCGTAGCGCCGGTCCCTGGCCGCGCCACAATCGTAGTGGTACGGATTCCACCCCATACGCGGTGATCACACGGGACCACCGGAGCAATCGGCCGCAGTGCGTGTCCCGATCCGCGCAAAGCACGGGACCAAGAGGTCACATGACGAGCAAGGAGTAACCATGGATCACAGCACGATGCGTAAGCTGATCAAGGCGGCGACCTTGTTCCTTCTTGTGCTAACGACATACATCGGGCGTGGCAGGCTTGGGGGTAATGGCCGCTAGTCTTGTTATGGCGCAGCCGGCAGGTCCGGACGGCAGTTCGGCTCAGGGAACGAGCTCAGATCAGCCGGACCCGACGTCCACTCCCGCTCCCGTCCCGTCCCTCCCTGTCCCGTGAGGTTTCGGTTGGGTTGCTTTAGGTGGGCGGCGGCACTTCGAGGGGCACGAACCGTGATCACGGATCTTGCACGCTGGGGCTCGTGTGGCATCCCGTCGATCTGGCGAGCCCGACCGCGCAGCGATCCGGGGACAGTTCTCGATGGGGCCGGTGAGGGCCTCGGTTAGCTCTGTCCCCGGGTCGTCGTGTGGTAGCCCTGGGCGAGGTTGACGGGAATGCCACACCCTGCCCACCCGCCCCAGCCGCGGGCCGCCTTATAGCCGGCCATCCCGGAGATCTGACCGCCCGGCGAGGCACGTTTTGTTTAGGCCGGGCTGCGGTAGCTGAGGTAACGCGGCTGGGAGGACGCAGGTCAAGGCTTTGATGGTCGGAAGGGCCGTCGAACAAAACGGGCGCTCCAGCCGGGTCGGGCTAGGGTCGATCCCCGCGCGCACCCACCACCCCGGGGGTGCCGGAAGGAGAACAACACAATGGGTCTAGCGGATAAGGCCAGTAACAAGGCCGAGGAGCTCAAGGGCAAGGGCAAAGAGGCCACCGGTCAGGCGACCGACGACCCCGGGCTTGAGGGTGAGGGCAAAACGGATCAAGCCAAGGGCAACCTCAAGCAGACCGGCGAAAAAATCAAGGACACCTTCGAGTAGACGTGCCCTTCCCGAGACGGGTGCATCCGGGACTCCGGGCGCACCCGTCTCACGTCCCGCGACTTCCGCACGCCGCCCGGCGTGATAGCTCGTCCGACAATAACGGCGCGCAGCAAGGTCCCACGACGCGAAAACGTCCTCAGTACCCACCAGTCTGACACACCACTCGCGCCAACAGCGGGTTCACGGCACCTGGCTGACCGGTATTAACAGCACGTGGACGGCGCGCGGGATCCTTGCACTGCACGTCGGCGCGTCTATCGACCTGCTCCTCGTGGCTGGTCAGGTGGTGAGTTGCTCGGTGGTGAGTTGGTCAAAGTAGCGGTTGATCGACCATGCCCGATCGCTGTAGATACTCTTGATCGCTCGGATGGTCTTGTCGGGTCCCTGGGCCGGGAGCTGGGCGGCTGCCTCAGCCGCTAAGGCCGCTGCGACGCTCTCCGACGTAACCCAGAAATCCGAGACGCTTGTCGCGGGAGCAGCAAGCAATGCCGCCTTTGCCATCGAGGTGGCTCGCGTGGCGAGTTCGGAACACTCGTTGCGGAAGGTGTCGATCGCTGTGGTGGTGGCGGCAGCTGCGCTTTGCCGACACCTGGCCATGATCGCCTGGACTTCCGGGAGACTTTTGGTTTGTGATGCGCTGGCCACGGCGTTGGTCATGCAGGTCTGCTCGGAGCCGTTGATCTCTAGCAGTTTCGTTCGGAGGTGCGCGACGGGATCAGCCAGCTCGGGCGGCAGCGACAACATCGAACGGCTCCTTGGGTTCAGCCATCACCGGGACCGCGCTACCCAGCCTGACATCGATGCGGTGCGCAAGGAAAGGGTTCAGCGGCAGACGGCCCCGCTGTGGTTAGGTCGAGCACTGCGCTACCGCCTCGACCACCGTGGCAGGGCAGGGCACCAGCTCGTTTGTCCCGGTTACCTCCAGGGCGCGTAGCACCAGTCGGCTGTGCGCCACCAACCGCAGCGGCCTGCCGTCAGCGCGGGCTTGGTCGGCGATCTCGACGAGCAGACCGATCCCACAGGCAGCCAAGAAGGACACCGCGGTGCAGTCCAGAACCACTCCCCGGTGGGCGCCGGCCAGATGCTGGTGCAGGTGGCCCCGTAGCTGCTCGACGGTGGCCAGGTCGACTTCACCGACCACCCGCAGAACCAGCACCCCCTCCGCGCTGGAGGACAGGGCTGTCACCGTCAACGACTTCTCCGCCAACGAGCTGGCACCGATCAACGCGCTCACCCGCGTCACCACCGCCCGCAGCGGCGGACAACTACGGTGCGGCCGGTTAGCCATAATCCACTGTCCCAGAATGCCCACGACTAGGAGTCACCGACGCGCCCTGGCGCGCCTCCCATCTACGCGGCAAGCGCGGCAGGCACCACTGACGTAAGTGCCAGCAGCGCTCTTAATCCAGCATGTGCTGTGGAAAGCCGCCAGCTACATAACCGCTACTCAGAAGGTTAGCGGCTCAAGTCCCCACCGATGGTGATCAACCAGATCAGGTGTGAGATGGGTCCGACCGGGTATGCCCTAACGGATGCGCGTCAACGACAGACGATGGAGGAGGGGCGGTCATGCTTGCCACCTGTGCGGCCTCGGTCCTGTCCTCGGCGGAGGTCGGGCGAACCACCATGACGATCAGGGAGCCGCTGGAGTTGGCCGCCGAGGCCAACCCTGACAATGCGCGTGAGCTGCGGGTGCGTTTCCAGCAGTGGCTGCGGAGACTCGGTGCTCCTACCGATCTGGTTGACGACCTCACCCTGGCCGTCTATGAAGCGCTGGCCAACGTCGTTGATCACGCCTACCACCCCGGTCACCCCCATCCGGTGATGTACCTGCTGGCCCGCCTCGATCACGATCAATTGCTGATCACCATCACCGACCACGGCTGCTGGCGTATCCCCAGCGAACCCGGCTACCGTGGTCGTGGTCTGGCCTTGATGCGCTGTCTCACCACCGAAGTTGACCTTCACTCCACCGCTGACGGCACCACGGTGCAGCTGCGCGCGGCACTGCACCACAACCCGAAAGAACCGACCACCGCACCATGACCGTCGCTTCGCGGCGTTGCTGCCTCTGCTGGATCATGTACCAGGCGCACGGCGTGTCTGTGGGCTCGACCTGTTCTGCCCCGTTCCCTCATACCCGGCCCGACTCTGCGCCGGCTCGCCGGAGTCAAGGATGGCGCTTGCGCCATCGCGGAGCAATCGCGGAGCGGCGCCATGGCGCCCTTGACGCCGTCGGGACGGCGTAGGACAGTCCCGAGGACTGGTGACGGGACGAAGACCCTCGATGGCGACCGGCGTTGGCTGTGTATGCGAAGTACCGCACGTGCGTGACTGGTGCTTCTCGCGACACTGCGGCGACGCATCCCCAAACCGCTGTTAGCCGGGTGACCGGGACCGCGACCGAGCACGGCCCGCCAGGGCCGCGCGCAGTGTCGTGGTCCCAGTCACCCGACCAACAGAGTCACGTCGCAGGCGGGTCCACGCCGCCGGAGGCGGCGCTCTTGACACGAGAAAGGAAAGTCCTCACCAACTGCTATCACTTGCTCACGTACCGCGGTCACGTGGAGCTTGTTTGGCTGGTCAGCCCACCTCCAGGGTGAGGGTCTCCCTTGCGGCGCAGGCATTGCCCTACCCGATGGGGCAACGCTCGGCATAAGCCGACCGCGTAGCGGCTTGGCCTTGCGGCATCGGGTAGCCATCGGTGCGCCGCGAGGGAGACCCCCACCCGAACGTTCCCCATCCTCCCGAAGTGGTCGCCGGGTCCAGGGCAGCGTCCTGGCCGCCGGAGGCATCGCGTTGACAGGAAATCAGATGACGCGGACTAGCGGTGGTCGGTGGCGGCGGACTAGTTGGGGGACCTTCCGGGTTATCTCTCGGATCGTTTTGATTAGTTCATGTCATTCGTGCACCCAATAGCTGATGGCACGACCGAGGTTCCCGCGATGTCCCCGTGCACGGGGCGCGGTAGCCATCGCCGGGTGGTGATGACCACCTGTCAGGCGCACGGCGCGACCGGCTTCACCAATCTGCTGGTGACCAGGGAGGACGGGATCATCGTGCTGAACCCGCACGTGGCGAACTGCTGCGTGCTGCGGCTGGATGAGCAGGCCGCGAGGGCGCTGCTGGGCATCCTCGGCGAGTGGCTCGGGTGACCGAGCACCAGCACGTTACCAGCGAGCAAGTACACCGTGGCGAGCCGCACGGAGCCAGCGGGAGAAACCCGCCGGTGCAAACTGGGGACAGCGCACACCTGGGCAGACCCCGATGAGCTGCTCGACTCGATTTGCGATGTCCACCTGTGATTCGTGCGTGCACGTCCTCACACCAGCCGGTGTGCATTCGACAGACGAACTCACGGCGCGCTGCGGACAGGTGTTGTCGACTGAGGTCATCCACGACCAGCCACCGCCCGGCACAGCATGCGAGCCCTGCCGGCTGATGTTCCTGGAGAGCTTCACCGCTGGGAGCACCTCACGCATCGGCATGCTTTCCGACTGATGTTCCCGGATCTCCGGTCGGCCGCCGGTTGAGTACCCCCGACGCTCCCGGCGACCGACCGGTCCCATGCTGAAAGGCGTCCGTGTCAGTCAGCGGGCAGGGTCTGGAGCGCAACGAGTAGTTCGCTGAGCGAGCCCAGTTCGAGGTTTGCACTGCCGCGCTCGTAGATGATGTAGCCCCAGGGTCCGCGCCGGACAAAGACCGTGCACAGACCGGCCTCAGCGGCGGGGCGAAGGTCGTTGTCGAGGCGATCGCCGACGTAGGCGATCTCGTGGGGCTGGTGGCCGCTGACCGCGATGAGTTTGCTGAAAAAGGCCACGTCAGGCTTGGTAACACCCCAATCATCGGACGTGGCGAGAACATCACAGGGAAGGTTGAGTTCGCGCAGGAAATGCCCGGCGCGGGTGGTCTGGTTGCCGGCGATGCCCACGAAGTAGCCGGCGTCTTTGAGCGCGTGGAGGCAGGGGCGCACGTCGGGGTAGAGGTCGTTGCCGTTGAGGTACTCACCCAGGCCTTCGTCCAACCGGGCTTGGCGGGCGGCGTCGAGGTCGAAGTCGGGACGGAAGTACCGGAACACCTCGCGGTAGTCCTCCCCTCGGGCGATGACGGCACCGAACACCGCGGAGAAGGTGTGTGGGGGGATGTCCAGCCAGTCGGCCCAGGTGCCGTACTCACGGGTTTCGTTGATCAGGACCTCTCCGACGTCGAACCAGACGGCGCGGATCGGTGACATGGGCTGCATGTCCTTTCTACGAGGGAATCAGTTGAGGGCGGCGAGTTGGTCGTCTAGGGCGCGGACTGGGGTGGTGGTGTTCCACGGTTCGAGGGCAGCTCGGAGATCGCGGAGCCGTCCGGCGCCGGTGGCGTAGCCGGCCTGGTGAAGCTGGTGGGCGGCATCGGCAGCGATCGTGCAGGCGTGGTCGAGATCGCCCTGGTGTAGCTCGACGGTCGCGAGGTCGGCCAGGAACACCGCACGCTGTTTGACCGCGGAGCGGGAGAGCTTGCCTAGCGCGGTGCTCAGCTCGGTGCGCGCGTCGTCGTACCGGTTGGCGCGCAGCGTGGCGTATCCGGCGAAGCCGTGCAGACGGGTGGCGTCGTAGTAGTCGAACCACGGCAGGTCAGGAATCAGGCCGGGAGCGGTCAGCGCGTCCCGGGCCCGGTCGATGGCACGCAGCGCGGTGGTGGAGTTGCCGGCGTTGGTGTGCATCTCGGACTCCACCGCCGCCAGCCAGGACGCGATCGGGCCACAGGGTTGAGATCTGAGATGCTCGCTGGCGCCGTGCAGGTAGTCCAGTGCGGCGCTGAAACCGTGTTCCGCGGCGGGGATGAACGCGACGTGCGCGAGCGCGGCGGTGGCCTGTAAGTGATCGTCGGCTTCTCGCGCTGCTTCCAGGGCGAGGCTGTAGTAGGCCCGGGCGGCCATCGAGTCTTGCAGGTCGAAAAACGACAACCGTCCGGCCAGGGTGCCGACCCGAGCGCGGTTGGCTAACAGCCGTCGTCGTTCAGCCGGACCGGGGTCTTGGCGCAGCAGGTCCCCGAGCGTGGACAAATGCGCCACCACGGGCGTCATCAGCGCGGCCGGGGCCGTGGAGTGATACAGCGTCTGGTACCGATCGGCCAGGTAGTCCATGTCCCGGACGTTGTCCGGGGTGGGCTTGCCGGAGCGGGATCGCCGGGCGGACTCGGTGGCTGAGGGCAGCACGGTGACTGCGGGCATGATGCCCATCAGCTTGAGCATGGCTCGGCGTTGCATGACATCGTCCTTCCACGCGTCGAACATCCGCGGCGCCAAGATGCCTCCCGCGGCGCCGAGCTGATCAAGGATCGCGGCGGCTCCCCCCAGGGCATCCACCAAACTGCGCTCGGTCACCGCGGGCGAGGCTGGCACTGGGACAGCGCTGGCCCTGCTCTTGGTCACCCGGGCAATGCCGAGGTACTCGGGCGTCGCCCCGTACAGCAGGCACAGCAGCTCGCGATAGCGGGAGCTGGGGCTCTTGTCCCCGCGCTCCCACTTCGCGATCATGTCGGCGTTCACCCCGACCCGCTCACCGCGACGTACCCACGCCAGGCGAGCGAGCTGATCGGCAGCCTCTTCCTGTGTCCAGCCGCGATCGCGGCGCGCTTCTCGCAGTCCCGACCGTCTCGGTTCATCCATCCGGCTGGGCTCCCTTCGACGCTACCTGTCTGCTCAACATAACCGGTCGCACCGACACCTCCGCGAAACGGGACTAGCAACCGGACTAGTTCCGGACTAGTTCGCGGACCCCCAGAAAACAGGCATCTTGCCGTTCTATAGGTGCGAGGGCCAAACGGGCCCCGCCTATCAAGGAGGAACAGCTAGATGCAGTTGGAACTCAAGACCGACGGTGTGGAGTTCGTTGTTTCTCGTGCTCCGCAGCACAAGAACGACAACGACGGTCGACAAAAGACGGACCGGGAAACCGGTGCGCCATTGCACGTCACTGAGCTGGTGGCGATGGATCAGTCGGGTGCGGAGGTCATCAAGGTCACCACGGCCGGTGAGCCGAACGTTGTTAAGCGGCAGTTGGTCACGGTGGTCAAGCTGGTCGCGACGCCGTGGAGCATCGACGGTCGCGGCGGGGTGGCGTTTCGGGCTGAGGCGATCGTCCCGGTGCCGACCACGCCGGCTAGTGCGGCCAGGGCCGCCAGTTCGGCAGGTGCGTCATGAGCGCGCCACTGGTGAGTCTCGATGTGGAACTACTCAAAGAGATGCACGAGCGGGCCGAGCAGCTTCGTGACGAGGCTGCCCAGGCCGAGCGGGCCGCTTACCTGCGCTGGGAGGAGGCCTACGGGGCGTACGAGGTCGCCCGCGATGAGGCCTCTGCCGCGTGGACGGTGTGGGTAACGGCCATCGCCTCTTAGTGCGGCGCCCGGCCGGTCGGGCCTGGAAACCAAGGCCGGCCGGGCGCCCGCTCCACCCATCAATTCTTTGAGGACAAGAGGAGCTCTCATGAGCTTACGACGGGTCAAGCACGCCCTGAAGCGCCAGCACCGGCGGCCAACCAGCGTGTGTGCTTCCGACGCGGGTGGTTACCGGTGCTCCGGGGGTGAGCACTGATGGATGTGCAGATGATCGCCGCACTGATCGCGGGTGGCGCCACGCTGGGCATCGTCGTGTGGGTGCTGGCCAAGATCGGCCGGGCCCTGATCAAGTTCGCGGAGGCTCTCGCCGCAGCGGCCGCGGTGCTTGTCGCCCTATGGCTGGTGATCAAGGCGCTGGGCTGGGCACTGCGGCAGACGCTCACGCACTGGCGAACCAGCCTCACCCTTATCGGAGTGCTGGCCTGGTGGCACTGGTCGGGCTGGCCCTCGTTAGCGATCACTGCCGTTGCGGTGGCGGGAGTGCTCACCGGATGGCGGCTGCTTGATCTGAGGTCGTTTGACGCGTGGGCGGGCCGGCATCTGCGGTCGTGGTGGCTGCGCTGGACGGTGTACTCACCGAAGTTGCCCGAATGGTTGCATGCCTGCGGCTTGGGCATCCGCCAAGATGCGATGCCCGTCGTGGTGGCGCTATCTCCCCTGGGCCGTAGCTTCCGACGCGGGCGGCGCCGGCCGGAAGCGCTAGCACCGCGGGTGCTGGGGGTTCGCTCGGGTGCTTCGTGGGATGAGGTCCGGGTGCGGCTGATACCTGGACAGAAACCAGAGGATTTCGACCAGGCTGCCCGGGCGTTGGCCTCGGCTCGCGGGGTGGCGCGCTGCCAGGTCCGCGAACTCACGCCGAACGTGGTCTCGATCGACTTCCAGCGTCGCAACATGCTCGCCGACCCAGTGGCCTGCCCCGACCCCGCTACCGGTGCTGCGGGTGGATCGGTGGATTTGCGGCGGGTGTGGGCCGGGCGCACCGAGTACGGCCAGGATTGGTACCTGCCCCTGGCCGGTCCGGCCAGTCACAGCCTGACCGCGGGCGGGACCGGGGCGGGCAAGAACTCGGTGACATGGTGCCCACTGGTCTCCATCGCCCCCGCGATCCGCGACGGGCTGGTGCGGGTTTCAGGGATCGACCCCAAGGGGATGGAGCTGGCCTACGGGCGAGGAGTCTTCCACCGCTACGCCGTCACCGGCACCGACGCGCTAGCGGTGCTCGATGACCTGATCGACTCGATGCAGGCCCGGAAAGCCGAGTTCGCTGGCCGGGTCCGGACCGTGCCCATCAGCGTCGAGCACCCCTTGGAGCTGTTGGAATTTGACGAGATCGGGGCGCTGACCCGCTATACCGACCGCCGAACCCGCGAATCGATCACCGAACGTATCGCCTTGCTGACCACTCAGGGCCGGGCACTGGGATTCACCGTGCGCGGCTATGTCCAGGAACCCACCAAGGACACCGTTCCGGTGCGGGACCTGTTCCCCCGCCGAATTTGCCTGCGGGTCTCGGCGAAATCCCACGTGGGGATGGTGCTCGGAGACCAGGCCTACGAACGCGGTGCCTGGGCCAACCGGATCACCGAAGCCGAAGCCGGCACCGGCTACGTCTTCGGCGAGGGCATTCGCGAACCCCTGCGAATCCGCGCCGGCTGGGTCCCCGATGAGGCAATCAAGCAGCTCGAAGCCTTCATCACAAATCCCGGACGCGACAACACCCCCGCGCTGCCCGTCCTCCAGCGCACCCACTGACCAATGGAGGCACGGAATGGCCACTTCCCCAGTTCTCAATGCGCACCGGGTCCGACGATGACCCGGATCGCCACCCTCCCGCCGCGTACGGTGGACGAGATCATTACCCGAGCCGGTCGGTCGGACTTCGACCGGTGGGCTGAGCAAGTCACGCGGTCTGGGCACTGTTCCCGCCCGGTACGGCTTCGCGGCCGTGTTGAACATCGATCGGCCAGTGGTCGGCGGGTCAGCTACTCGACCGACGGTGAGCCGGATCGCGTGCTGCTGATCCGATGCGGGAACCGGCGGGCGGCGGTATGCCCGTCCTGCTCGTATGAGTACGCCGGCGATATGTGGCAACTGCTGTATGCTGGCGCCGCTGGCGGTCGCAAGGGTGTCCCCGAGTCCATCCGGTTGCACCCGCTGGTGTTTGCCACCCTGACCGCACCCGGGTTCGGGCCGGTACACACCACTCGAACCGGACTTGGTCAATGCCGGCCGATCCGCAGCACACCCCGGCTATGCCCTCACGGGCGGACAACCCGGTGCACCGCGACTCATAGCGGGGATGACCCACGGCTGGGGCAGCCGATCTGCCCGGACTGCTACGACTACCCCGCCCACATCGCCTTCAACTGGCACGCACCAGAACTGTGGCGCCGGTTCACCATCGCCGTCCGCCGCATCCTGGCCCACCAGACCGGGCTGACCGCGGTTGAGTTCGGCCGGTGCTGCCGGGTGTCGTTTGTCAAGGTCGCAGAATTCCAGCGTCGCGGCGTGGTCCACTTCCATTCCCTCATCCGGCTCGACGGTCCGGGCGACGATTACCAGCCACCACAGATCAGCATCGACGCCACTGCACTCGCCGACGCCATCCGCCAGGCCGCCGCGCACGTCCGGCTCACCGTCGAGATGCCCGACGGATCCGACTTGGTGCTGCGCTTCGGTGAGCAGCTTGACACCCAGACCGTCAACGGCGGACCGACCGGCGAGCTGACCCCCGAACACGCAGCCCGCTACATCGCCAAATACGCGACCAAAAGCGCTGAACACTTCGGCCTTGGCGAGCGTCGCATCACCCTCGAAGCGCTGCCCCTGCTCGGTGTCACCGACCACGTGAACCGGCTGGTGCACACCGCCTGGCAACTCGGCGAACACCCGGTCTACCTCGGCATACGCCGATGGATCCACATGATCGGCTTTCGTGGGCACTTCGCCTCCAAGAGTCGGCGCTACTCCACCACCCTCGGTGCCATCCGCGGTGAGCGCCGCGCTTACCGCCAACAACAGGCCGCCGAACACGCCCGTGAGCTGCTCGACGAGGACACCACCCTCGTCATCGCGCACTGGGAATTCACTGGGCTCGGCTACCTCACCACCGGAGACACCGCACTCGCGCTTTCCGCAGCCGCCCGAGCACGCGAACAACGACAAGCCGCCCGAGACGCAGCCTGAATCCCCTCCGCAGAAGGGAACCTCCGCCCCATGGGCAACTTGGTCGCTCTGGTTACCAGGGCACAAGATCACGACTTGACGCCGGATAAACAGCCTGCCGAGCGGGCCGTTTACACCGTGGTCGAGGTCGCACAGCTCCTTTCTCTGTCGCGCGGCACTGCGTACGCGTTGGTCCGCGACGGCACCATTCCCGCGCTGCGGCTCGGCGGTCGGTGGGTCGTCCCGCGCGCCCGTTTCCACGCCTGGCTCGACAGCCTCGATGAAGTACAGAACGGAGTGCGGCACTGATGGGTCACATCGTGCCAACACAGGCCGGTGGCTACCGCGCGAATTGGCGTGATGCCGCCGGCCGGCAGCGGGCGAGAACCTTTTCCACGAAACGCGAGGCGAAGGCATATCTCGCGGAGGTCGAGACCGCGGTCAGCCGTGGCCTCTATGTTGATCCACATGCCGGGCGCATGCGGTTCGGAGTCTATGCGGCCCGGTGGCTCAACGCGAGGAACGACGAGATCACCACGGTGGCGCGTGATGCGTCGATCATGCGCAACCACGTGATAGCGCGATGGGGCACGACACCGCTCACCAAGATCGATCACCTGGCGGTCCAGCAATGGGTGACCGAGCTCGGCGCGCGACTGTCTCCGGCCACTGTCGCTGAGTGCCACCGGCTGGCGTCGGCCGTCCTGCGAACCGCGGTCCGGGACCGGCTCATCGGACACAACCCGTGCGAAGGCGTGCGGCTCACTCGTCGGCGTCGTAAAGACACTGACGATCAGGTCATCACCCAGCACGAGCTGGTCACTCAGCTGCTCCCGGCCGTACCGGATCGGTACCGGGCACTCGTCGGGCTGGCCGGTGGGACTGGCCTGCGGTGGGGCGAGTGTGCGGGCTTGCGGTGGGATGCTGTTGACCTGGCGACGCGAACCCTTCGTGTGGTCCGAGTCGCGGTCGAGGTCTCCGGGAACGTCACCGACAAGCCCTACCCGAAGTCCAGGGCTGGCCGCCGGATCGTGCCCATCCCGGCGTTCGTTGTCGAGCTGCTGACCGAACACCAGCGCCGCTACCCGCCCGGTGCCAGCGGCCTGGTGTTCACCTCACGCAGCGGCGCCGCGGTCCGCCGCACCACCTTTCGCGCCAAGGTCTGGCGGCCGTCGCTGGTTCGCGCCGGCCTGCTGGGCAAGCTCGTCGAGGTCGGCGAACATACCTTCATGGCGCACTGGCAAGACGGCACAGGCTGAATGCTCGAAAGAGTTCGCCACCAGGCGGGAGGCGATCGAGCACATTGTCAGGTACGCCCACGGCGGGCTCCGTTTTCATGATCTTCGCCATTCGTACGCGACCTGGTTGGTTTCAGCCGGAGTGCCGATCAACGACGTGTCCGCGGTCATGGGACACGAGCAAACCTCGACGACCCTTGACCGCTACACCCACCCATCGCAGGACCGGGACCAACGAGTCAGGTCAGTATTTGCTGACTTTCTGCTGACTCCGGCCCCTGAACCGACGCCGAAAACAGAACAGGAGCCCAGCGATGAGGGCTCCTGACCTGCGGTTTGGTGGTGTCGGGGTGGCGGGATTCGAACCCACGGCCTCTTCGTCCCGAACGAAGCGCGCTACCAAGCTGCGCCACACCCCGGATGGACGACCGTGAGTCTAGCCGACGCCGGCGGCGTCCCATGCGGAGGCCAGCACCGCGGTGCCGGTGTTGCGCGGAACCAGCGTGAGCAGGCTCGCCTCCGGCGGGCAGGCGAAGCGCACTGGTGCATACGGGGAGGTGCCGAGGCCGGCCGAGACGTGCAGCCAGGTATGTGCGCCCCACCGAGATGCACCGCGGGCGCGGGAGCGGTCCAGCCCGCAGTTGGTCACGATCGCGCCGTAGCCGGGCAGCCGGAGCTGACCGCCGTGGGTGTGACCGGCCAGCACCAGGTCGTAGCCGTCGGCGGCGAAGGCGTCGAGCACCCGGGGCTCCGGGGAGTGCGTCAGACCCAACCGCAGGTCTGCGGAGGGATCGGCTGATCCGGTGATCCGCTGGTAGCGATCCCGCCGCAAATGTGGATCATCCACCCCGGCCAGCGCGACCCGACGGCCCGCCACGGTGAGCTCGCGGCGGGTGTTCGACAGATCGAGCCAACCGTGTTCGGAAAACGCCGCTCGCAGATCCGTCCAGGGCAGTGGCGCGCCGCGGATCTTTTTGCCGGTGCGCATCAGGTAGTGCGCGGGATTCTTCGGTTTGGGCCCGTAGTAGTCGTTGTTCCCGAACACGTACACCCCGGGCAGCGTCAGCAACGGCTGCAGCGCCCGCAGCACAGCCGGCACCGCCTGCGGGTGTGCCAGGTTGTCGCCGGTGTTCACCACGAGATCGGGTTGTAGGTCGACCAGGCTGGCCAGCCAGCGCTGTTTGGAGCGCTGGTTCGGGGTCATGTGCAGGTCGGAGATGTGCAGAATCCGCAGTTGCGCAGCCCCGTCCGGCAGTACCGGCAGGGTGGATTGGCGCAGCGTCCAGCGGCGGACCTCGATTCCGGCGGAGTACGCCGTCCCTGCGACAGCGAGCGCGGCGGTGCCGACGACGGCGCTTCCCAAGCGGTTCATGCACCGATCCTACGGCCCCTGCCCCACCCCGCAGGCCGGCCCCGGACGCAACCGGGTGCTCTCCTGCTCTCGAACTACACAGCAGAGCTGTCAGCGCGATCCCCAAGGACTCTGCTGTGTAGTTCGGGAGCAGGAGGGTCGTCGCAAGAGCTGGGGATCTAGAGCGCAGCCTGCGCAGGTAAGGTCCAACCGCATGGCAGAGCTGAAGGATCGGCTACGGGCGGACCTGTCCGTGGCGATGAAGGCCCGGAACAGCATCACGGTGGCGACCCTGCGGATGGCGCTGACGGCGATCACCACCGAGGAGGTTTCCGGCTCGCAAGCCCGGGAGCTGTCCGACGACGAGGTGCTCGCGGTGCTGGTCCGCGAAGCCAAGAAGCGTCGGGAGTCCGCTGAGGTCTTCGCCGCGGCCGGACGCGATGAGTTGGCGAACCGTGAGCGTGCCGAGAGTGAGGTGCTCGCCCATTACCTACCCCAGCAACTCGGTGACGACGAGCTCAGCGCCCTGGTTGCCGACACCATCAACGACGTCGCCGGACAGCTCGGCAAGCGCCCCACCTTCGGTCAGCTGGGCCTGGTGATGAAGGCGGCGAAGGCCAAGGCGGCCGGTCGCGCCGAGGGCTCGCGGTTGGCCGCTACGGTGCTCGCGGCCCTGAAGGGTTAGTTACACCGGTTTAGCCGCCATGCCGCCGACCCCGATGACGGTTCGGCCTTGTGGTCGGGTCCGCGTTCGGGTCCGCGTTGGCGTTCGGGTCCGCGTTCGGGTCCGTTGCCGGCCCAGCTTGTCCATCGGGGCCCTGCTGCCCATCCGTGGCCTGACCCGGCTGACCCACCTGATCTTGACCAGCCCGTTGTGGCGGCTGATAAGGGGCTGCCGCGGGAGGTGATCTCGGGGCGGGTTTCGGCCGACCTGTCCCATCGCTGACCGAAAGTGTGATCACGTCGCCGGGCTGGGCGGTGGTGGGCGCCTCGGACGCGACCGTGCCCGCTGGCTGATCCGACGACGACACCACCCGCTTCACCCGGAAACCGGCCCGCTCCAGGGTTAGCTGGGCGACGTTCTCGCCCTGCCCCACCACGTTGGGAACGTTCGGTCCGGCGCCGCTGACGTAGCGCGGGTCGGTGGGCGGCAGTGGCATCACCGGGAGGCCTTCGTGCAGCGGAACCATCGCGTTGAACCAGGTGCGGGCGGGCACCTTGCCGCCGAAGATATCGCCGTTGCTGCACAGTCGGGGTGGGTCTGAGTCGCAGATCCCGCTCGGCCGCGATCCGTCCGGCCACACCAGCACAGCACCGGAGTACTGCGGCGTCGCCCCGAGGAAGCCGGCCGAGCGGTTGTTCTGCGTGGTGCCGGTCTTGCCGAGGATCGGGCGCGTCCAGTGCGCAGCCTGCGCGGCGGCGAAGGAGGTGCCGCTGGGCTGGTCATCCTTGCTCAATCCGACTACCAGGGAGTTCGCCAGTCCCGCCGGAACGACTTGCTCACAGGGTGCCTCAGGCACCGGCACCGGGTGACCGTTGCGGTCGAGCACCGCATCGATCGGGGTCGGCGGGCACCATTTCCCGCCGCTCATCAAGGTCGCGCCGACGTTGGCGAGGTCCAGCGGACTGGTCGGCTCGGGTCCCAGGGTGTAGGAGCCCCGACGCTCCTTCTTGACGGCGTCGGCGATCGTGCGGCCAGAGGAGTCCTTGAAATTGAGGCTCTGGCGCATGCCCAGCCGGTAGGCCATGTTCACCACCGGGTCGATCGATCCGATCCGGTCCTCCAGGGCGACGAAGGTGGTGTTCGGAGAGATCGCCAGCGCGGTCTGCAGGGTGACCGAACCGTTGCGGTATTTGCCTGCGTTGGTGACGGTGTAGGCGCCGCCGTTGTCGCGGAACACCCGCGAGGTGTACGAATCCGTCACCGGTACCGGGTTCATGATTCCCATACCCCGCTCAAGCAAGGTCGCGGCGGTGAAGATCTTGTAGATCGACCCGGCGCCGAACCCCTGCACGAGCGACGGCAGCGCGTAGGACGTCTGGCCGGCGTCGGCATCGATTCCGTAGTCGCGGTTGGCCACCAGCGCCCGGACCGGGTGCTTGTCGCTACCGGGCTCCACGATGGCCATCGCGTCGGCGATTCCCGGGGTCTGGGTTGGCACCTCGGAGGTTGCCGCGCGCTTGGCTATGTCACTGGCCCGGCGGTCGAGGTTGGTGCGGATCAGGTACCCGCCACGGCGCAGCTTGTCCTCGGGGAAGCCCACGGTCGCGAGGTAGTCCAGGGTGTACTGGCAGTAGAAGCCATCCGCGGGACCGGCGCCGACGCATCCGTTGGTCAACCCGGTCAGCGGGCGCTGGATTCCCAACGGCTCAGCCTTGGCCGCGTCGGCCTGTCTGGGAGTGATCGACCCGACGTTGGTCATCTCGTCGATGACGACGTTGCGCCGTTCTAATGCGTGCTCGGGGTGCTCTACCGGGTCGTAGGTGGTGGTCGAGCGCACCATGCCGGCGAGCAGTGCGGCCTGCGAGATGGTGAGCCGGTCCGGCGTGGTGTTGAAGTAGGTCCGCGCGGCCGAGGCGACGCCGTAGGCGTTGTGGCCGAAGAAGACGATGTTGAGATACCGCGCCAGGATTTCCTGCTTGGACAGGTGCTTCTCCAGCTGCAGGGCCACCCGGATCTCGCGCAGCTTGCGGGCCGGGGTGCTCTCCACGGCCGCGGCGCGCTCGGCATCGTTCTGGGCGACCGCATACAGCATGTAGTTCTTGATGTACTGCATCGTCAACGTCGAGGCGCCTTGGCCCTCGAGCGCGCTGCCGCTGGAGGACAGGTTGGTCATCAGGGCGCGGGCGGTGCCCCGCCAGTCCACCCCGTTGTGTTCGAAGAACCGCCGGTCCTCGATGGCGATGATCGCCGCCTTCATCGTGTCGGCGATGGCTTGGGGCGGCGTATTGAACCGGTTCTGATCGAACAGGTAGGCGATCGGTACCCCATCCTTGTCGGTGATCGTGGTGACCACCGGCACCTGGCTTTGGACCAGGTTGGACGAGACACTGGTGACCGTGTCACTGGCCTGGTTGGACGCCAGACCGATACTGCCCACGGCGGGAAACAGGAGGCCGGCCACCAGTAGGCCCGCGATCAAGCACAGGCCGAGAACCCGGATCAGCGCGTTGCCGTTCACCACGCGGTGAGCGTACGCGGCGGCGCTGGCTACCCAACGCAGACGTGGCCGATGCCCGGGCGGGTGGTGCTCTGCACGAGTGAGTGACAGTCATACTTATCTCTTGCCGATGCGGCCCGACGGCCGAGTACCGTCAGCGCGCGTGAGCGCATCCCATACAACAGCCCAGCAGAGTCTCCTCAATGACGTCGAGGCTCTGGTCGCCGCCCTGATGGGCGATGCCCCGGTGGCGGAGCTCATAGAGATCACGAACCGGATCGCGGCTGCAGTGGAGTACTGGGACGACATTCCCGCGGGCGCGATCGCCGATCTTCGCTCAGCGATCGATCTGATGCGCGGCGGCCAGGCCTGCGCCACCGTCAGTGCGCTACTCGCCGCGCGCTCCGAACTCACAGTGCCCCCGCAGTTGAGCTGACATCGCGCTGATCCGCCCGCACCACACACCCACGCTGCAGCCCCCTCAGTAAGTCGACGCCTTGGTTTCCGGCGGTCGGGCAGGCCGCTACGTCCCCATGCTCGGCTCCGCGCCTGATGAGCCTGAGCTGCCGCCCGAAATGTCCACCGCGCACCCATTGCCGTGAACTCGACAGCACGGACGTTTCGCCCCGACTGAGACGTCCGTGCTGTCGAGTTCACGACACAGAGCGCCGGGAGATGGCTCGGGCGTGGGCGAGCTGCGCTAGCCGGGGTGATGGGGCGTTGTCGAGCGGCGGAGGTGGGGACGCCTTGGCTCGGGTGGGCGGCGACGGGGCGGGCTAGGGACCGTTGGCCGCGCGCCGAGCGGCCGGAGTTCGACACCGGCTGGCGAAGGTTAACCCCCTGCTATCACCCAGAGGGAGGCTGCGCTGTCGATGAACGGTAGATAGGTTGCGGCGAGCGGTGAGGACCTGGATACGTCAAGCGAAGTTCAGGAGGGGCGAATGAGTCGTCTGTCGAGCACCTACGACCTCGGTCTGGAGACCGGAGCGGAACTGAGCAGGGCAACTGTGCCCATGCAGCGTGGGCAGGACCCGCATCGAGTCACCGCCGAGCAGGTGGATCGGGCTCGGCTGTCGGTCGCGAGGTCGGCTACCGGCGCCGAGGACTGCCGGATGCTGCTGGACATGTTGGGACTGATCGACGGCGAGGACGGCATCCCGCCGGTGCGCCGATGACCGCAACGGGTGGGCGGTCCAGGTAGGCGCGGCCTGCCCACCCGTTGTGCGGTTGGTTACGGGGATGTCCTATGCTTGCTTTGCTCACGACGGGAAACCGCTGCGGGCAGGTCTGGACGACCAAGTCCCCATCGTCTAGCGGCCTAGGACTCCGCCCTTTCAAGGCGGCAGCGCGGGTTCGAATCCCGTTGGGGGCACGAACAGTCAGGCCCAGTGGCGCAGTTGGTTAGCGCGTCGCCCTGTCAAGGCGAAGGTCGCGGGTTCAAGTCCCGTCTGGGTCGCCGGGATACACTGTGGGCCGTGTCCGGCCTGCACGGCCAGGTAGCTCAGTTGGTACGAGCGTCCGACTGAAAATCGGAAGGTCGGCGGTTCGACCCCGCCCCTGGCCACCACCTCTGACCAGTGTAGATGGTCATTTTTAATGATCTTCGATCGATCTTTGTCCAACTGACTGTCCAATTCCGCTGCTTACACTGCCCCTCATGGCACGCAGGAAGCAGGCACCGAAGGACCTGACCGGCATCCGGCCGCGCGGCGGCAGGTACCAGATTCGGCTCTTCGGTGGTCAAGATCCGGTGACCGGCAAGCAGGTGATGTTGACCGGTTCAGCCGAGGACGAAGACTCGGCGATCAAGCTCCGGGACAAGTTCCGGCGGCAGGTCACGGAGGCGACGTCCGCGCGGACCAGCGTGACGTTGGGCTACCTGCTCGATCAGTGGCTGGCCGGCCACCAGGTCGAGGAGACCACTCGGACGAGCTATCGCGTGGCGATCGAGAACTTCATCAAGCCGGCGGTTGGCGATACCTCGCTGAGTCGGCTGGCGCAGCTTGGGGCGCGCCCGTTCGAGCAGCTTTACGCGGAACTGCGGGTCTGCCGTCGACGGTGCAAGGGGCGGACGTTCATCGAGCACCGCACGCACCGGGAGCACAAGTGCGACAAGCGGTGCGCGCCGCATCAGTGTCGGCCGCTCTCGGTATCCTCGGTCCGGGAGTGCCACGCGGTGCTCAGCGGTGCTCAGCGGTGCGCTCAATGCGGCGATGCGGTGGGGCTGGATCGCGGTCAATCCCTTGGAAGCGGTCAAGCGTCCGCGTCAGCAGCACCCGCAGCCCGATCCGCCATCGGCCGGGGAGGCGGCCAAGATCGTGAGTGCGGCGTGGGAGCAGGACGCCGACTGGGGCACCTTCGTCTGGCTAGCCTTCATCACCGGCGCGCGACGCGGCGAGCTGCTCGGCCTGGCGTGGGAACACCTCGACCTGTCCGCCGGGTTGCTGACCATCCGGCGCAACCTGGTCCGCCAGAACGGCAAGGCGATCATCAAAGACACCAAGACACACCAGATGCGCATCGTCAGCCTCGACCCGGACACCATCGCGATCCTGACCGTCCACAAGCAGAGCGCGCAGCGCCACTGCACCGAACTCGGCACCACGCTCGACGCCGCCGCCTTCGTGTTCTCCTACGCACCTGACCACCGCCGGCACTGTGATCCCGACGCCGTTACTCATCGGTACACGAGGATGACCGCTGATCTCGGCATCGACACGCACCTACATGCGCTGCGCCACTACAGCGCCACCGAGCTGATCGCGGCTGGCGTCGACGTCCGCACCGTTGCCGGGCGGCTCGGTCACGGCGGTGGCGGAGCGACGACGCTTCGGGTCTATGCGGCGTGGCTGGCCGCCGCCGACAAGACGGCCGCCGGGCTACTGGCCGCGCGACTGCCAAGGCCACCACAGTTCCGAGCCTGAGAGCTAGCGTGTGGCGAGGTCGACCC
Organism: Pseudonocardiales bacterium; assembly: GCA_023252195.1. GTDB lineage: Bacteria > Actinomycetota > Actinomycetes > Mycobacteriales > Pseudonocardiaceae. The sequence continues at coordinate 28,066 of JAHEXI010000022.1, read as the reverse complement.
TGAGGGGATCTAAGACCCGTCTCAGAACCCTGCTCGCGCCGTCTCAGAAGAGGATCCTCAACCGTTACACCTCGTCGAGCTCGCCTAGCGTTGGCCAGCGATCTGAATCTCTCGGCAGAATCAAGCTCGCGCTGTGTCGAGCCTGTCGGCGTGGCGGCTGTTGGCCAAACACCAGGACTGCACCATGGACTCGCCACCATGGCCTTCGTTCTCGTCGATGATCAGTTCGCTGTTCGCCCAGGCGCGGTGCAACCGCCACGCGACAACCGCCGGACCGCTGACGTCACGACGGCCGTGGATCAAGGTCGCCCGAATGCCCTGCAGGTGGTCCATCTGATCGAGGATCGGTGGCGTCAGGAACCCATCATGGGCCCAGTAGTGGGTGACCAGGGTCGCGATGACATGTCGCTGTTCGTCGTCATCCCAGCGAGGATCTCGGTGCACCCCACCGGTACCGATGGGCGTACAGGTCGCGGTCGTCACCTGGCGTCACGGGCTGTCCGTCTCGGGCGGGGCACCGGGGTGCGGGGTGTTCTCGACGCTGGGTGCTGGCGCGGTGGCCGACCAGGCGGTGACCAGCGCGCTGAGCGGCAGGAGTTGTTCTTCGCCGGCGGCCAGATCTTCGGGGAGCAGCACGGCCCAGAACAGGCGGTGGTCGTCGCCGGGGAGTACGGCGGTGACCCGGCCGTGGATGGGGTTGCGGTGGCAGGCGGCGGTGACGTGGACATACCGGTTGCCGGAGTCCTCGGCGCGCCAGGCGCAGATGGTTGGGTCGGGTAGCGCGTGCGCCCAGGCCAGTAGGTCGGAGGGGTGGGTGACGGTGGCGGTGACGTCGCCGATGATGTCCAGTTCACTGCTGATGCGCAGCAGCGTGGACCACTGGTGGGCATCGATGGAGGTCGACATGGTGGGTCTCCGTTGCCGTCCGCGGGCGTGGGCAGCTGGCGTGGGTCATGTCGGTTCCCCGCGCGTGTGCGGTGCCGGTCGGTTCTCGTCAGAGGATCTGCCAAGTGGGTGACTGCCGATCCCGCACTGGTGGGGCGGGTGTGACTGTCAGCCGGGGGTGGCCTCGCGAGGTTGCGTGGCACACCCCCGGCTCCCCGATGTGGTGGGACTGACCGGCGCTCGGGGGTTGGTAGTGGGTGCGGGTCAGACGTTGATCTGCTTGGGTGCGTTGCCGCCGGTGATTTCGATTTTGCGGGGTTTGGCTTTTTCGGCGATGGGGATGCGCAGGGTCAGTACCCCGGTGTCGTAGCTGGCTTCGACGCGGTCGGGGTCGAGGGTGTCGCCGAGGAACAGCTGGCGGGAAAACACTCCGCGGGGCCGCTCGGCGACCTGCAGCTCGGCGTCGTCGCGGTAGGTGGGGATGCGTTCGGCTTTGACGGTGAGCACGTTGTGTTCGACGTCTAGGTCGATTGCGGAGGGGTCGACTCCGGGCAGGTCGAAGTGCACGACGAACTGGTCGGCGGCTCGGTAGGCGTCCATGGGCATGACAGCCGGGCGGGTGGTGGTGCCGTTGGCGCCGAACAGCTGTTGGGTCAGCCGGTCGAGCTCCCGGAACGGGTCGGTACGCATCAGCATCGTGGTCTCTCCTTCCCCAGCGTCGTCACGACGCGATCGGTACACACTGCGGTAGCGGTGCAGCAATATACCGCCAACGGTCAACGATGTGAAGATGTTCTCGACGATCGATAGTCCTTGATACCACTGGACGCAGGAAGCCACCGGAGATCGGGTGAATGCGCTGGTCACGAAAGGTTGGTGTCGGGTAGCCGGTGCCCTGGTGCCTCCAGTGTTCCGGCGCCGCGTCGGGCCTGACCACGGCTTGTCCACGGTGGTCGGGGCCCAGTACTGCCCACGAGGGGGTAGACAACTCGTGCGGAGCTGTTATAGGGTTTCCCGCGCTACAGCACGATGTTGTTTCCTTCGTAAGGAGGTGATGGCCGCGGACTGTGACATTGGTGGCGCTGGTGCGTTGCGCTCTGGCACCGCGACCACCCGGCCCGGGAGTGATCCGGACCACGCGGCGATAGCCCCACCCTGAGGGGGTTAGCGTCGCCCACGGAGAGCGCTCTCCGTCCTGGTCGAGCACCGGGACGGGGTCACAACAACGCTGGGCCCTGGCCGCCGCGAACCCGACGGCGGCCAGGGCCCCGTTCGCGACTCCGGGGAACAGGTGACACCACCGCAGGGCATGCAGGACAAACTCGATGACCAGGACTACCCCGCCTACACCATGGGCCTAGCCGTGGACCTGCTCGGCGTGCAACCAGCCTTCCTGCGCAGCCTCGACGCCGCCGGGCTCTTAACACCCGGTCGCTCCGCCGGCGGGCAACGCCGCTACAGCCGCACCGATCTCGCCCTGGCCATCCGGGTGCGGGAACTGCTCGATGAGAACATGCCGCTAGCCGCCGCTACCCGCATCGTCAGCCTCGAACACCAACTCACCGCAGCGCAGCGGCACATCGCCCAGCTCCAGCACACCACCAATCACCAGCCCCCCAGCAACCCCAGCGCACGCTCATGAGGGCACACGCCCCGGGGCTGCGGTGGGCCGCCTTGTTTTTTCCGGACTGCTGATTAATCCGAAGTTTCTTGATCTTGGCGGTGGTACGCTGCTGTGACCAGGCATGATGCTGCGCCAAGCTCCGAAGCTTCTGTCTACAAGGGCTTGACCTGCGAATTCGTAGATCAGCGTAGCCGACGCGGACTGCCGCCGCGTCGATTCCTGTGGACAAAGTTCGGCGTGTCCCACCTTCCAGTGGCATAGATCAGTACTTACCATGGCGGCAGTTTCCGCAGGTCACGGCAGTAGACAGAAGGACCGGGTCAATTTCTGAGTCTGCCCTGGTCAGCGCGGTATCACATGGCCATGATCAAGAAACTTCGGTTTAGGCCGGAAGTCGGGGTCTCGGATGAAGATCCAGGATTGGTGCTGCCAGGGTTTGATCGCGTCCTCGGCGAGCCAGCGGCGCACCGTGGAGGACGAGATCGCCTCGACGATGCCGGCGGTGACGGCCTCGCGGGCCAGCTCCGGGCAACTCCACACCAACAGTGGCACCTCGTGCTCGGCGGGCAACTGGCAGGCCAGGGACTTGAACTCGGCGACCTGCACCGGGGTGAACGTCGGCGGGCGGCCCGACCGGGGCCGGTCGGCCAACCCGCCGCGACCCTCGGCGGGGTAACGGCCACGCCAGGTGCGCACGGTGTCCACACTGATCCCCAACCGGGACGCGATCTGGTTGTTCGACAGCGACCTAGCCGCCAGCAGCACGATGCTCGCGCGGGTACGTCGCGCTGGGCGGCGGTATGGGTCCGAACCAGCTTCTTGAGCCGGTGGCGCTCCGACGCCGTCAAGATGATCTGGCAAGCACGCCAAGCCGGCACCGGCACCGTCCTCCACGAAGATCACAAAGAATGATCCGGGAGGATGTCCGATCACCCGCTCTCTGACCCGCGGGACACGCCGAGGCGGCACGATAGACCTCGTGCCGGCGATCCCCGAGTCCACCAAGACCTCCTTGGCCCAGCGCCTGAGCGCCCACGCCCGCGACCACTGGCCCCAGCTGTGCAGCGTGACGGTGCGCTACCGCGGCACCTTCGCCTACATCGACGGCGAGCTAACAGACGGCGAGACCCTGCCGCTGATGCGCCTGCGCTACGGCGGATCAGCCGTCCGCTGGGGATTCGCGATCTACCTGGCCAGCAGCAACGGCTACAACGACTCGATCCTGCCCACGGGCACCTTCGCCGGCAGCCCCCAAGACGCACTCGACTGCGCCTGCGATCTACACCTGACACACTCCGGCCACTGAACCAGCCCACATACCCAACCTTTGTGTCAACCCCCGAGGGACTTCCGGCGCTGACCACTAAGCCCATCGCGTCGCGGCGACCACGCGGGCGCCCCCGCACGACCGGCGAGCACACCTGCGACCGGTGCCGGAGATCCGCCGGCAAGCTGCGGGCCCACTGGCCCGACGGGCGTATCTGCGGGATCTGCTTCCACGAAGCGGTCAGGACCTTCGGAGCCTGCGACCGCGGTGCCGCGCTGGTGGAGATGGCCGACGCACTCGCCGCACATTTCGGCGACTGGGGCGGTGCCACGCCCGCTGCGCCAACCCCCGCAGCAGCGGAGCCACCCGCAGGGTTGGTGGCGCTAGTGGCTCGTGCCGGGCAGCTGGCTACCGCCGTGGCCGGGGTTTCGGGCCCGGTCGCCGGTTTGTTCATCGCCGTACACGAGGTTGTGCGCTGCGCGCCCGTGAGTGGCGATACGAGTGATAGCTCGTATCGCCACTCACGGGTGGCGCAGCCACTAGTGCATAGCGTGCTGCGCCCGCTGGCCGCCGTGGCCGCCTGGATGCCGGCTGGCGGCGTGACCGGGTCGGTAGATGTAGCTGAGGCCCCATCGGGGTCGGTGCCCGAGCTGCTGTGGCAGCTGGCGGTTGCAGCCACCCGGTTGCGCGCCCACCCCGACACGCCATCCGAGCTGGTCGAGGCCACCGCGGCACTACAGGATCTGGCTATCCAGCTGGTCGGAGCCGAAGACAAAGCGGCCCGGCTCGCCGAGTTGCAGGAGCTCCAGGCCGGCCTGCCCGCCGGTATTCAGGTCGCCACTGACGGCCCGTACCTGGTCACCAACGCCGCGGCGGTGACCAACCACCTCGGCGAGGCGCTCCCGGTGGCGCCGACGATGGCGCTGTGCCGCTGCAGTGGCTCGGGCAGCAAACCGTGGTGCGACGGCACGCATGCCACCAACGGGTTCACCGGCACCAAGGACCCCCAGCGGGCACCGGACCGGCGGGACGGCTACGACGGTGTGCAGGCCACGATCTTTGACAACCGCGGCATCTGCCAGCACTCCGGGTTCTGCACCGACCGGCTGTCCACCGTCTTCCACGCCGGCAGCGAACCGTTCGTGACCCCATCGGGTGGCCGGCTGGACGACATCACCCGCGCGGTACGGGCCTGCCCGTCCGGGGCGCTGAGCTACGCCATCGACGGTCGGGAGGCCCGCGAGCAGGTCGACCAGACCGGCCGAGCGCCGGCGATCGAGGTGTCCCGCGACGGCCCCTACCGGATCACCGGCGGGCCGGTGTTGACCGACGGCGAAGGCAACCCCGAACCCCGGCCGCAGGTGCTTCGGCGGAGCACTATGCCCTGTGCCGGTGCGGGCACTCGCAGAACAAACCGTTCTGCTCCGGGATGCACTACTACATCAACTTCGCCGATCCGGCGCCGGCCGAGGAGCCGACGTTGTTCGAGTGGGCCGGCGGGTTGCCCGCGCTGCTGCGGATGACCGAGATCTTCTACGGGAAGTACGTGCCGGAAGATCCGCTGCTCGCACCGCTGTTCGCGACCATGTCCCCGGACCATCCAGAGCGGGTCGCGGCCTGGCTTGGCGAGGTCTTCGGCGGGCCGGCCAACTACAGCCAGACCTACGGCGGGTACTCCCGGATGATCTCCCAGCACGTCGGCAAGAGCCTGACCGAAGCCCAGCGAGCCCGCTGGGTGACGCTGCTGGCGCAGTCCGCCGCCGACGCCGGGCTGCCCAACGACGCGGAGTTCCAGGCCGCGTTCACCGGCTACCTGCAGTGGGGTTCCCGGTTGGCCGTGGAGAACTCGCAGAGCACCGCGCACCCACCAGCGGCGATGCCGATGCCGCACTGGTGGTGGGTCTGCAACGCCACCCCGGGTTCCGGATCTCGGCCCTGGCACCCGCCTCCGACGACGCCCAACCGGTCGCACTGCCCGGACCGGACGAGGAGGTCAGCTTCGCCAACTCGATGCGCTTCGCCTTCGATCTGTGGTCCTATGACGACGTCGTCGCCCACGCCAGGGCGATCTTGGCGCAGGTCCGGGCCGGGTCGATGCCGTGCGACGGCGTCTGGCCAGCGGAGCAGGTCGAGGTCTTCGCCCGCTGGACCGACGGTGGAACACCGCCATGACCAACCCGCCCACCGAAGCCGGCGAGGCGTCGCAGCTCACTGAGGCGCACGCCCGGTCGACCTGGGCGGAACTCTTCTTCGACCTGGTGCTGGTCTTCGCCGTCACCCAGACCGCTCACCTGCTCGCCCAGCACCCGTCCTTGGCCGCACTGGGCCAGACCCTGCTGGTGCTGGGCCCGTTGTGGTGGGTCTGGGTGGCGGTCACCCTGCTGGTCAACGCGGTCGAGGAGACCCACGCCCAGCGGCTGCTGCTGTTCACCTGCGGCGCCTTCACCCTGGTCATGGCGGTGGCCGCACCACACGCGCTCGGGACGCCCCGCGGCGCGCCGGTGGTGTTCGCCGGGGCCTACCGACCCCACCGGCACCGCACACGGCATGGCCGCGCTCCTGCTGCCTGCCGGCACCGCGTTGTTCACCTTCACCTTCAGCTACAACCGCTGGCGGATGTTCGGCGCCCCCAGCGTCACCCGGGTCACCGCCGGCCTCCTGTTGAGCGCCGTCGCCGTCCTGGCCCACCTTGTGCCCGGCCTCGCCGTCCTCACCGTCACCGTCGCCATCCTGATCACTGTGAATGTCTGGGAGCACTGGATCATCAGCACCGGCCGGTCGGTGCCGCTGCTCTCCCGCTCCGCCTGACCTCGTCCGGGCCATCTGACGGGCGAAGTGGATCCGGCCGAAGCCAGGAAGCTACTGGACAATGGGGAGCGCCCTACCCTGGGAGGCAATATGACCAGCTACCTCGTTGCCGGCGGCGCCGACAGCAATCCCACCAACGCGACCTGCGGCCACCTGGACCGGATCGCCGACGTCACGCCCTCGACCACCCAAGGCTGCGAGGACTGCCTGCGCGAGGGCACCCGGTGGGTGCACCTGCGGGAGTGCCTCGAGTGCGGTCACGTGGGGTGCTGTGACAACTCACCTCGACGGCACGCCACCGGACATTGGCAGGCCAGCACGCACCCACTGATCCGTTCCTTCGAGCCGGGCGAGGACTGGGCCTGGTGCTACCCCGACGAACTATTCCTGCTACCCAGCAACACGACCTGAGACCCGCTGCAGTGCCTTACCGCTTGAGGAGGGTGCAGACGGTGGCGGTGTCGGTCTGCACGGAGCCGCCGCAGAAGGCGAGCTGGTCCAGCGCCCGCCGGGCCGCCTCCTGGTTGCCGTAGCCGCAGGCGTCGACGATGACCACTGGCAGGTAACCGAGGTCCAGGGCGTGCCGAACGGTGGGTTCGATGCCCACCTCCAGGGCCACCCCGACGACGGCGAACGCCTCGATGCCGGCATCGCGCAGGGCGAGGTCCAGCGGGGTACCGACGAATGCCGACATGGCGATCTTGTCCAGCACCGCTTCGCTGGCCAGCGGGGCGACCTCCGGGACGAGCTGGAACTGCGGTGAGTCCCGCGGGAACGTCGAAACGACGGTGTTCACGTCCTTGGTGCGTTGCCAGGTCATCGCGGTGCGCAGCCCGCCGGCCCCGGTCACCTCCACCGGCAGGGTCATGTGCCGGGTGAAGAACGTCCGCATCCCGACGCTGCGCGCCGCGTCCAGTACGGCACACACCTGCGCCGTCACCGCATCCGCGCCGGCGATTTGGCTCAGCACCCTGACCTGCATGTCGTAGACCAGCAATGCCATCCGTCTGGGATCACAGACCTCCTCCAAGGTGGCGCGGACCTCCACACCCCGATAGACGTCCACCGCTTCGCTCCTTGCCTAGGACGAACACGTGACAGTGCGATCAACGGTAATCGCCCGACTCGGCCGAACGCACGCATGCGAGGAGCTACGGTGCGTTCAGGACTGTTTGCGGGCCCACGCTTGGAACAGCAGCGGGTTGACCACGATGGTGTTGGGATCATCGAGGTGCGCGGTGAGATCGGCGACTGCCCCGTCCAACTCGGCTGCGGTCAACCCGCCTACCGTGGTCATCCGGTCCCTGTGCGTGGCTGCCATGTACAGGGGCAGCACGTGCCCGTCCGCCCCGGACCGGCGGACCGAACTGTGTACCTCCACGGTGATGTCTCCCAGCCCTGCCGCCCGCAGCAGGCCCGGCAGGTGGCGGCCGACCGTGATGTCCATCCCGGCTTCGGCGCGCACCCGGTGCCAGGCGTTCATGAGTAGATCCCAGGCCGGTTGTGGCGGCTGGCAGAGCAGCGAGACGTGGTCGTACTCCTGCAGTGCGACCCACCCACCGGGGCGGGTCACCCGGACCATCTCGGCTGTCGCGTCCGGTGCCTCGGCCAGGCTGACCAGCGCCAACCGCTCATGAACCAGGTCGAAGGAGTCGGCGGGCAGCGGCATCGCAGCGGCGCTGGCCTGGACCAGACGCACCCGGTTCAAGGCCCGTTCGGCGAGCACCCGGCGGGCGGCGGCCAGCATGGCCGGTTCACGGTCTACCCCGACCACGGATCCGGCGTCGCCCACGCGCTCGGCGAGCAGATCCAGAATGCCCAGCGGGCCACACCCGACGTCGAGCACATTCCACCCCGGCGCCACCGCGAGCTGATCAAGCAACACCTCGGAGGCAAGCCGCCGGCGCCCGGCCCGTTCGAGCAACCTGGCGATTTCTTCATCGCCAGCCCCGAACAGATACTCAGTCGCTGGCCGGGATTCGGCGGGCACGTTCATCGACATTAGATGACCGTGCCCGCGCAGTGCGGGCCGGAGCTGTCGGCGAGTTCGAACGCCTGCCACATCGACGCGTACTTTCCGCCGGACGTGAGTAGCTGCTCGTGAGACCCGACTTCGGCGATCTGGCCCCGGTCCAGCACCACAATTCGATCGGCCGATTTCGCGGTCTGGCAGGCGGTGCGCGATGAGGATGGCCGAACGTGGGCCACCGCTGCCCGTCCACCTGATCGAACCGGACACACACCGGCCCAGGCCCTCAACCACCTCGATGTCGATCGTCTCCTCACCGGTCACGGCGAGTCCCAGTAGCCGAACCCCAACCGGACACCTGATCACCGGACGGGGCCACCCAGACCCCGTGCACGACCTGGGACAGCTCTGACCAGCACATTCTCAGATAGGTGGTAGGCGAGAGATTCTCAATTACCCCCGCTATCCGTACAGCTGTCAGCGGGCCGTGCGGAACGGTTCAGTGACTCCGACCCGGAGAGTTCGCGCGCCCCGGCACTCGCCGGCCTCGGCGTCGTTTGGACCAGCCGTCGCAAGTTGATGATCGCATCGGTGTGCTCCGCCGGGTTAGCAGACGGCGGCCAAGAGAGTTGTGATGCGCCGACGCTGGCGTGCTGAGCCGACTTGCGTCGCGAGCCGGGCTGCATGGTCGGCGTGGGTGCGTGCCTCGTCTCGGTGGCCGTTGGCGGCAAGGGCGGTCGCGAGGTCAACGCGGAGTGCGGTTTCGGCGCGGACGAACGACGGGTCGAGTTGGGCGAGTGCGTCGGTGAGGACAGCGGTGGCATCAGGGTCGCCGAAGTGGGCGAGCGTGTGGCCGCGCCAGCGCGCGAGGTGCACGGCGTCAAGTGCCACGTAGGGTCGTTCATCAGCGGTGTCGCTCGGCAGCAGTTCGGCCGCCCTGTCGAACGCGCGCAGGCTGGCTGTCCGGTCGCCGTGGGCCGCGAGGGCTTCGCCCTGCGCGGCGGTTAGCCATGCTCGCAGGATGCGGGGCGTGGTCGCGTCGGCGCGGCGTCGGGCGCCGTCGAGTAGGTCGACCGCGTCACCGGTAGCTCCAGCGTCGATGAGCACGAACGCTTGTTCGGCAGCGGCGTGCGATTCGTGCGAGATGGACTCGGATTGTGCGGCGGCCGATCGGGCGTGTTCGTAGTGTTGCCAGGAGTTGGGTACGTCGCCGAGGTCGAGTGCTTGCCAGCCGGCGAGGGTGTGCATCTCGGAGAGCAGCCCGGCGAGCGGTTCCCTGCTGCCGGGAGCGAGGCTGTGCGCGGCGAGCCGTTGGACTTGACGGATCTTGGTGTTGAGTTCGTCTCGGACGACGACGGCACCGAGTTGCCGGTCGAGTCGGCGGATCGCGTCGAGTTGTTGGTGCAGAAGTGTGATGGTCCAGCGGTCAACGCGTCGGGCGGCGTCGAGTAGCCGACGTAATTCGTCGGCGGGATTCTCGCCCTCGTCCGCAACGGCCTTCGGCGGTGCGAGGAGGGCCACAATGGGTTCACCTAAGAGTCGTTCGAGCAGTCGCGCTGTGGCTGGTCGAAGCGAGCTGTGAGTTTGGCCGCTGACGAGTCGCTGGAGGTGCCGCAGGCTCAGCGTGCCGGGTTCGTGATTGTCGCGGGCGAAGGCTTCGGCGTGTTGTACGAACTCCTCGTAGGTCATGCATCGCTGGCGGATGCGCTGTTCGAGCAGCGTCCGCGGCGGCCGGTTGGCCAACCCTCTCAACTCCTCGGCGGGTCCGTGGCGTCCTGATGGCGGGCTGGTGTCCTTCCGCTGATACCGCGCCAGAGCAAAGATTATTTCAGCTCGTCGCGAATGTGAACGAGCAGGGTGCCCTGGTGCCGCGCCCGCCTAAGACGCCGCCGGGGCTCCCCGTCACGGCCGGGAGCCGGCGGACCCCGATGAGCCCCGGGCTCCCGGCCGTGATTCCAGTGATCGCGGACGCGAAGGGCAGACGTGGACGAGCACACCGAGCCCTCGGATGTGGTGATCGCACAGCGCCTGCTCGACCAGCTCAAGCTGCAGGGTTTTCAGTTCCACCGGATCGCACCGGGCGAAGACGGACCGCTGATGGGAAGCCGGGTGGCCGACGGCTGTGTGGACCTCATCCACATCGAGGGATTCAGTCGCGACTGCTTCGCCTGGCGTAAACGCACATCGTCACTGATCGTTCCCGGGGGTGGCTTGGTGGAGCGCCGGACCGATGGCAGTGCGCTCGATGTGCTCCATGAGGTACTGACCTGGGAGCCGAAACCGTGAAACAAGCCCTGCCGATCTGGGTTACGTCGGTGTCGGATCGTCTCGATCACGCGGTCACGCTGGAGGAGATGTACTCGGCGCGCACCACCGGACGGATGGTGGCAGCGTGCGGCGCGATTCTCATTCCGGCCGCTCTCAGCGCGCCACCGGGGCGCCGCTGCGGGCGCTGCGTGGGGCTGCCCGTACAACGGCGGGCTAATCAACGGCGCGACGGACGGCACGGTCGTCCGAACGCCTGGCGGCGGTTTCGTGACCGAACCCGTAACGGCTGAACCCGCATCCCGAAAAGTGGGCTCATCAGGGGCTTCTGGTGACGGGTGTGACGGGTTGGGACACAGGTCAGCCAACCCGTCACACCAGAGGTTTCGGCAGCTCAGATGGCATGGTAACCCGTGACACGCGCTGCGACGGGTTACCACCTGATGTGACGGGTTGCCAGCTTGGCGTGACGGATTCAGACTGGCCGTCGTCGGGTTCCGGGTCGTGTCGATGGGCCTCGATCGCGGCCCGGATATCGGCGATGAGGTAGCCGCGGGCCCGCCGGCTGGTGCCGTCCACGGCGGTGATTCGGCGCCCCGGGCGAGGTCGGCAGCCGAGTTCGCCCATCTGCCGTCCGAACGCAGTGGGCTCGACGCCGAGGGCATCGACGAGTTCGGCGGTGGGCACGAACTCACGGCCACCGTCGTCGAGATCGGCGCCCAGGTACTCGACCACCGACGCCAGCGGCTCCGGCAAATCCTCCGGCACATCACGGGCTGGCGGCCTCTCGTCGAGGATCTGACTGGGGCCGATGACGTGAGCCACGATGGCCGTGTCGAGCACGGGGACGGACGCGGCGCCGATCGCATGGCCGGTGAGCGTGCCGGCCGCCGCGCGCAGCCCCCGGCCGCGCTCGCAGAGCGTGGTCCAGTCGTCGTTGGGCATGTAATCGGTGCGGACCATCATGGCCAGCACATCGGCACCGGCCGCGGTCTCGCCGTCGGGGCGAAGGATGCCAACGCCCTTATGCGAGGGCAACAGTCGGCTGCTGTCCCACCCGCGGGTATTCATCTGCTCGCCGAGGATGATGTTGCTGTCCCGCCAGTCCATCACTCGCAGAGCGAAGCGGGAGCCGAGCACGGCCCGCAACTGCGACGGGATCGTTTTCGAATCCGGCCGTTGAGTCGCCAATACGAGGACGATTCCGGCGGCCGGTCCTTTCTTGGCCAGCCAGGTCAGCAGCTCGCCGATGTACTGCCCGGCGGGGATCATCTTGCCTTGCACCTTGATGGGTGTGCGTTCTTCAAGGGGGACTTGGACTTCGTCGATGAAGATGCCCGTGATTGGCATGTTCAGGGATGGGTCGCGGGACATCGCGGGAGTGACTTTCGATTCGGGGCAGGTGTCGTTGTCGAGGTCGCGCATTCTTCGGTATCGGCCTTGGACTTCGGTGACGAGTTCCACGAGCCAGGCGGCCAGGGCCAGGACGTGGGCGGGTTCGTCGCCGGACATGAACCGGTGCGCCACATGCGCGGCGGCGTCCCAGTCCTTACCGGCTTTGAAATCGGCCACGTAGAGCCGGGTGTGCGGGTCGAGGATCAGCCCGGCAGCAGCGAGTCGGGCGGCGAAGGTCTTGCCTTGGCGGGGGATCGCCCCGACGAGCAGCGAGGTCCACACCAGCGGGAGGGTGATGCGGCGGTCCCGCGCATCGCGGCCGAACGGTATTGCCCGCCAGGCGTCCCAGCACGCCACGTCAAGCAGGGGCGTGCGTAGTGCTGGGGTGGCGTAGGGGTCGGCGTCGGCAACCCACATCGCGACCCGCCCGGCGTGCCCGCCGTTGCCGCGGACTCGTTCGACGAGCAGTTGCACCTCGTCCACGGCGAGCGCAGAGGCGAGCGCCTCGCGGTTTTTGACCACGTCGGTGGCCTTGCGGGTGGCTGGGAGGTCGACGGTGATCGCCCACCCGGCACCTACCCGGCTGGCCCGTTCGACCAGGCGGAGAGTCTCGTCCTTGCCGATCAGTTTGGCGTCCCGGAAGGCGTCAACCAGGATTTGCGGGTCCATCGTCCAGGTCAGCGAGCGGGGTCCGGCGAGTACCGGCTTGCGGCCGGGACTGCCGTCCTTACGTCGACCGGTGATCGCCAATACGGCCGCGCCGATCACGGCCGTGATCCACAGCGCTGGCGAGCCGTAGACCATGTCGCCTACCGCTACACCGGCCACGCCGATCCCGGTCACGCCGCCGGTCACCCGCCACCGCAACAGGGTCAGCTCCCGAATCTCGACGTACTTATCCGCTAGCTTCTCCGATTGTTCGGCGGCGTCTCTGTAGTCGCGCACGGTCACCCACCGCCGCCACGCCCGCACGGCCAGCACCGTCCCTCGACTGGCCGCGCGCAGGAATCGCCGCGGCGAGCTCACCGTGGCCACGGCCGCGTCCTTGGCTGTCTGTGCTGCGTTGGTGGGGCTTTTGAATGCGGCCGGTACGCGTGGCGAGCGCTGCCACCACGACGGCCGCCGGTGGTGCTCTTGTCGGGTGTGGGGTCGGTCGTCATCATCGATGAGCTCGGCGTCGATCACCGGGTCCGCCGGGATCACCGCCGAAGGCTGGGCCGCGGCCGCTTCCGGTGCCTCGTGAAACGTGGTCATCGCCGGTCCCCCCGCCGATAGGTGACATCCAGTGAGGTCACCGCCAGGGCGCGGGTGACCACGTAGGCGGTGATCAGCGCCGGCAGGGCGAGCGCGACCCAGAACAGCGTGGTGTTGGCGGCGTAGGTCATCGCCACCCACTGGACGCCGACGATCACCCCAGCGGTGATGAATACCTGCCCGGCTAGGGAGGCGAGCCGGGAGGCCGCGTGGGCGGCGTCGGCCGCCCGGCGTGCTCGCCTGGTGCCCGAGCGCCACACCATGACCAGCGCCAGCAGCACTCCGATCGCGGCGATTATTTCGGTCGGGCTCAGGTTGATGGTCATGGCAGCGGTCCTCCTTCCTGATCTGTCGTGTTGTGCTGCTGGCGGCGGTGCTGCCAGATCGGGTGCAGCGCGCGCCGGTCGTCTTCGGCCAGTGCGCCCCACACGCCGGTGGTGCTCGGACCGGCCGTGCGGAGATCCAGCTCCCGGCACTGGTCGATGACTGGGCACCCGGCGCACAACCGGGCGGCCAATTCCCGGTCGCTGGGTGCGCAGTCGTCCCAGTCGGGCTCTACCGCCGGCCAGAGCCCCCACAGGCACAATCCACGGCGCACCACGACAGTGGTCAGCACGTCGTCGGGGACCTGGCACCAGCGGTCGAGCGCGGCGGCCATGGCCTCGTAGTCCAGGGCATCGTCGTCGGGGTTCACCACGACGCACCTCCACTCACGCGGGCCATCTCGCGTGCAGTGCGCCGCTGCGCGGCCATCTGCGCCACATCCACGCACCCACCGGACTCGGCGGCCTCGGCCGCGAGCCGCTCCACGGCCGCCGCCGGGATCACGTAGCGGGTGCGGATCCGCACAGCCGGGAAGGCGTCGTCGCGGATGGCGCGGTAGATCGTCGCTGGGGTCACCCGCAGGACCCGGGCGGCCTCCGGGACGGTGTAGAACGCCGGACTCTCGGTGCCCTTGTTGTTGCTGTCCATAACTGAACTCCCATTGAAAGCATGATGTCATCGGTTTATTGAACTGATTTCAGTGCTTGATGGCGTGCGGAATGCCGAAACTGCGGCCGGCGATACTCTTCGGCGCTCAGGGCGGAGCGCGGAGGAATGGGTGGCACAGGACTGGGCGGCGGTTGCCAGGGCGATCGATGCGAGGCTTGCCGAGCTCAATTGGCGGCAACGCGAGTTGGCTGAGCGGGCTCAGGTATCGGTGGCCATCGTGCGCGAGTTGCATCGCAACACCGCTCAGCGCCGTCGTAATGCCCGGACGCTGGAAGCGCTCTCGATCGCGCTGGGTTGGCATCCCGATCACCTCGACGCCGTGCTGCGCGGTGGAATTCCGCCCGATCGCGGCCAGTCGGCGACGTCGCCGGTTGATCCCGTCACGGCCCGGCTGACCTCGATCGACCGTCGCCTCGCCGCCATCGAGCGGCGCCTTGATGACTTGGCGCCCCGCGATGGGTAGGCCAGCCGGCAACCGGTCCCTTGTGGTGTCGGTGATTTCTTGCATGGCACTACAAAACGCCCAACAGGTGTCGCTTCGTAATTGGCGCCGGTTAACAGTCAGACCATTAACCACCATTAACCGCGCAGCTCAGGACCGGTTTATTCGGCGGCGGAGCGGGCCATGTTGACGTCGCTGCAAACCGTGCGCCGACACCTGGGCTACACCGCAGCCCAGGTGATCGACCTCGTTACCCGGCGCGCCGCCGCGCTGAACCTGCCGATCGCGAACCGGGCGAGCTTGAAGACCAAGCTGTCGCGATGGGAGAACGGGAAAGAGCAACCCAGCGAGATCTACCGGCGGCTCTTCCGCGACATCTACGGCCGGACCAACGCTGAACTCGGCTTCCCCGACGAACCGGAAGAAGACCCCGAAGCAGCCGAGCTACGATCCCGGCTCGCCATGGCCCGCACCGTCGACCCCGAGATCGTCGACGTCTTCCGCCAGCAGGTCGACCACGCGCGCCACGTCGACCGGCGCTTCGGCGCCCTCACCCAACTCGATCAGCTCCGCACCCAAATCGACCAGGTGCACCAACTACTCAGCTACCGCGCCGGACCGCAGCGGCTCGCGCTGGCTGCGGTGCTGGTGGAGGCATCCACGCTTGCCGGATGGCAAGCACTCGACCGGGCCGCGCTCGGGCAAGCGTGGACCCATTACGAACGCGCAAAAGCCGCCGCACGCGAAGCCGCATCGCCCGCGCTCCTCGCGCACGCCACAGCCGAGCAAGCCTTCGTGCTCATCGACCTCGACGAAACCACCGCCGCCGTCGAACAGCTTGTCCATGCCCGCAGCATCGCTAACGGCACCGCCACGCCCCTTCTCGGGGCCTGGTTGGCCGCCGCGCACGGCGAAACCCTCGCCGCTGCCGGCCAGGCTGACGATGCGCGGCTAGCCTTTGACATCGCGAACGGTCTACTGCCAAGCGACGCCGTCGATCCCGCGCTGCCTTTCCTGTTCCTCGGCGACTCCCATCTCGACCGTTGGCGTGGCAATGCCCTCGCCCGCGTCGGGGCGCCCGACGCCATCGACCAACTCACCGCCGCCCTCGCATGTCTCCCGGCCGACTTCGTCCGCGCCCGCACCGGCCTACTCGTCGACCTCGCCTACGCCCACGCAGCCGCCGGCGACCGCGACGCTGCCCTCGACTATTCCCGGCAGGCACGTCGCCTTGCGGCGCAAATCAAATCCGACCGGCAACAACGGCGGCTCAACCGGCTCGTGCTACCGGGCGGCACCGCCGCCTGACGCCAGGTAATACAGCAACGCAACCAACGTCCCCGATCCCAGCAACTCCTGCCGCGCCACCAACTCCGGCACACGCGACAACGGCACCCACTCCACCCGCCCGGCTTCCTCCGTGTCGGTCGGCTCCCCGATCCGGTCAGCGCCCCGCCACAAGAACACGTCGACCGGCGCAGTGACCTGCCCTGGCAGCGGCTCGAAACTCACCAGACGCTCTGATTCCCCCAGCGGACGCCACCCGCTCTCCTCTTCCGCCTCTCGCGCCGCCGTTCCCGCCGCATCCTCACCCGCGTCAACCAGGCCTCCGAGCAGCTCGTACCCCCACTGCTCCGTGACGAACCGGTACCGCCACAGCATCAGCGCTCGATCCTGACTGTCCACAATGAGCGCCACCGCGATCCGGCCCAAATGCACGACGTGGTAGTCCCACCGCTCCCCGTTGGGCGCCTCAACATCCACCAGTCCCAGGCGCACCCACCGATTGTCATAGATCGTCTTCTCACCAAACGTCTGCCAGCCGCCCCGTTGCCCTGCCACATCAGCAGCGTAGGCGCGAGCGCGGTCTTGCTTCGTCGACCCACGCCGAGGCGGGTGACGTCGATAATTTCGAGCGCTTCCCGCTGCTGCGCTGGGGACCGGCACTGGTCACGAAGACTTTGGCGATCTACGCGCCGGATCACTTCTTGCAGGTTTACTCGGCCGACCACATGCGGCGGTTCATCCGGATCTTCAGGGGTACGCCGGCGCCCGGGGCGACCTCGTGAGTCCTGAACCGGCAGCTCAAACGCTCATCGCGGCGGAGCCGGAGTTCCGTAGCTGGAGACAGGAACAGGTTCTCTAGTTCCTAGAAACCTACCTCGATCCACGAGCTCGCGATCTCACCGTCACCAAGATCGCGTCGGGTGAGAATGGTCGACTCTGGGCGGACTGCCTAGCTGAACAGATGATCCGAATCGGCTTCGACGAAGTAGCGGATCTCAGCTGGTTTACCGGAGGCGACGCTCTCCTGAGAACTCTGGAGGCGGTCTACCCGAACAAGTTCAGCCCCAAAGCCCTGGCCCGGTGGCAGCAAACCCGGGTTTGCGGGTGGTGCGCGCGGCCGCTACCGCGTCGACGAGCCCGGCCGTTTGGTAACTGTTCTTGTAAATAATTCCTCCGGATATTTTACGTCGCAGGTCAGGGCCTTTTAGGCTGTTCGCATGCGGCTCGTGGCGTACCTGCGGATCTCCAGCACAACCCAGCTCGAAGGGTTCGGGCTGGACGTCCAGCGGAAAGCCGTCCGCCAGTGGGCCAAGGCCCATGGTCACCGGATCATCGCCGAGTACGTCGACGCCGGGATCTCCGGTGCGACCGATGCCGTCGACCGGCCTGGCCTGTCCGACGCGCTAGAGTAGATCGGCTGGCGATCCCGCGCTGACGGGATCATCGCGGCGCGACTCGACCGGTTGGCGCGGGCACTGACGGTGCAAGAGGCCATCTTGGCGTTGTGCTGGCGAGAAGGCACTCGAGTGTTCACTGCCGACACTGACGAGGTGCTTCGCGACGACCCGGACGACCTGATGCGCGTCGCGATGTGGCAGATGGCCGGTGTCTTCGCCGAGCTGGACCGCCGGACCACGGTCAAAAGGATGCGCGACGGGATCCGGACCAAGGCTGAAACCGGTCGCAAGGCCACCGGCTCCTACCCCTTCGGCTACACCGCGACCGGCCGGGGCCGCGAGCGCGACGCTGGGCCCCGAGAGGATGAGCAGCGGACCGTTGGACGGATCGTCGAGCTACGTCGCGCCGGGCAGACCTACCGGGCGATTGCGGCCAGCCTGGACAGCGAGGGCTTACGTCCGCGCAATGCTGCGTCCTGGTCGGCCGCAGCGGTCCGAAACATCGCCCTGCGGGAGCTACCGACCTGATCCTCGGCATTGGCGGTGGGGATCGCCCAAGGGCTACTCGACGGCAACTCGAACTCATGGAACGAGAAGCCGGAACACCTGCGACGGAAGCCGCTGCAGCACCCAAACATCGCTCATCTCCACGCGAGTGATCCCCTCCAGAAGAAGCGCCACTGCGTGGTCAGCGAAGCGCTCGTAGTAACGGCCGATCAACGCGGTGTCCACCGCCGGTTCCACCCCGTGCGACCAGTCCGCAGAAAACAGGACCCGGAAGATCCGGCGGCGCAGCGCGTCCACCCCGTCGTCCGCGTGCGCCAGCCGATCACCGGACATCGCGTCTCGGCTCTCCAGCGCTGCCGCGGCGTCCTGGGCCAGGCTGGCGGCGAGAACGCCCATCCACGCGGACAACGGCCGGACACCAGCCGGGATCGGGACAACCGGATGCTTCAGTCGCGCAATGTTGGCGATGTGCTGGGTCAGGTTGCACATCCGCTTGAGGTCACCCCCCACGCGCATGGCCGCGGGCATCCGCCCTACGACGGGCTGGCCCCGCCGGCATCCTGCATGCGACCACGTTATCCGAATAGCCTCGCCAGCAACCCGTGACTTCACATAGTCGTAATCGACTTGACATCATAGTATAACCTGAATGGCACCCTTGTCGTATCGTAATTCCTAATCTCCGGGACACCCTGATAAAACCGGTGTCAATGCCCCCGTTGCGGCCACTAATTTTCAGGGTTGTCCTGACGACACCGTCCGGCGTCCAGTCCACACTGATATCCCGTGGACGACCACCTACGACACCCGGTGTCATTCACCATCTCGGATTCATCTGTAATTCTCATTCGCAAGGAGGTTGAGCATGCCGACCAAGACCTATCCCGGCGACGAAGACACCCACGCTGAAGTTATCCGTCGAGAAGACGGGGTCGCGCCCAGGACGTTGGCCATGGTAGATGCCGGGGAAGCCGCCGTTCACCGCTGGCTGATGCGATACAGCATTATCGCGTTGCGCATCGGTATGGGGGCGGTGTATGTCCAGTTCGGTATCCTGAAGTTCTTCCCCGGAATCAGCCCGGCCCAGGACCTGGCCCTGGCGACCACGCACCTGCTGAGCTTCGGGCTGGTGCCCGCCGTGGTGCCCAACGGCGTCGCGCTAGCGTTGATCGCGACGCTGGAATGCGCCATCGGACTGTTATTGATCAGTGGGCGGTGGCTGAGGGTGGCCCTCGGCCTGCTGGCGGGTCACCTGGTCGGTATCTTGTCCCCAGCCGTGCTGCTGGCTGGCCGGGTGTTCGCTGGACCACACCACATGCCCACCCTGGAGGGCCAGTACGTCCTCAAAGACGTGATCCTGCTGGCGGTGGCCATGGTGATCGCTACCACCGTGCGCGGTGGAACTCTCACCGACGGCGGGCGTTGTCCCCCGAAGGACCAGTAGTTCCTGGAGGGGCGGACCTCATCCGTCCCTCCAGGTCAGCCATCGGTGCCGGTGTTGGGGCTTGTGAGCTGCCAACGGCTGCGGATGCCGAGTTTTTGATAGATGTGCCCGAGGTGAGACTCCACCGTCTTGATGGACAGGTGGAGTTGCTGGGCGATCTCTCGGTTGGTTCGGCCGGCCTGGGCGAGCTGGGCGACGCTAGCTTCCTGTGGGCTGAGCTCGTCGGGTTTGCGGGTGCGGGTGCGCCCGCCGGCCCGCCGCCACTCGACCCGCGCTCGGTGGGCATGCCAACCGGCTCCGCATTCCTCGGCGATACGCAGCGCTTCGGCGAGCAGTTCCCGCGCCCGGGTGAGCTCGGCGCCGCGGGTCAGGAAGGCGCCGTAGTCGGTCAATGTCTGGCTCCGGGCCAGCGGCATGGGCAGCTCGGCGTGGAGATCGAGCGCGTGGGTGAAATAGGTCTCCGCGAGTGCTCGGTCCCCGGCGTACTCAGCGAGGGCGGCCTGTCCAGTGGCGACGACGATTTTCGGCCACCGGGTGGGAAGCGCCACGGCGCGTTGGGTGACCCAGTCGATGACATGCCGTGCGTCGGTGTCTCGGCCACAGGCCAGGTGAGCGGCGATCGCGTCGCCTGCCCACGGCAGATACGACGGGTCGGCCTCACCGGTGCGGTCAGCCCACTGTTCAAGTTGGGCGAACAGCGAGCACGCGGTCTCGGCGTCTCCTTGGCGGTAGGCGAGGACTGCTCGCAGGTGAAACTCCAACCCATCGGCGCGATGCAGGCTGTAACGGTCGTGCTGGGTCGTGGTCGGCAGCTGCGCGCAGCAGCGAGCTGCTTGTTCAAGCTCTCCTTGCTCAAGGAGGACCCACGCTCGGTAGCTGATGGCCAACCGGGAAGTGTAGGGGAACAACTCGGCGAGCTCGGTCAGGCGATCGGCGACAGCAAGCGCCTCATTGAGCCGGCCCAGCCGGCACAGGCCGTCGATCCACGCCATCGCTGCCAGGAGCAAAGTCAGTGGTTCGCATCGGCGTTCGGTTGAGCTCAGGATCTCGGTGAGGAGTCGTTCGGCGTCGGTGAACCGCTCCGCCTGTACCGCCAGGATCGCGTAGCTCAGCGCGGGATGCTGGTATCTGTGCTGGTCGGTGGGCGGCGAGGTGGGGATGAGGTCTACGCGGGTGATAGCGGCCGCTGCCGCCTCCAGGCCTTCGGGATCGCCGCAGCGATAGGCGAGCTCACCCCAGGCCGCCTGCGCAGAGGCCTGCATGACCCCCCGGGCCGTGGCCAGCTCGGCGGCTCGGTTCGCCCACCGTAACGCGGCTTGGGGACCGGAGTGTGTTCGGTAGTGCAGTGCCTGGTCGAGCAGAGCTCCGACGGCGAGGGCGGGATGGTCCTGCTCGGCCAGACCCGCCGCGGATTCACAGCAGGCCGCGGCGCGCTCGATCCGGCCGGTGATGAACAGGGCCTGTCCGAGCTGGCGCAAGACGGTGATACGGTCCGCCGTGGACAGCTCAGGAAAGCCCACCAATTGTTCGTAGACGGCGATCGCGTCCTCGCTGGCACCGTCGGCGATCAACGCCGCACCCAGGTCGAAGAGCAGTTCTGGCGGCGCGGGCTGATCCGCGAGCCGTATCCCTGCTTCCAGGTAGCTTCTGGCGGCGCGGACCGCGCCGACCCGCAGTGCCTCACGCCCCGCCCGGGCCACGGTGGCCACCGCCTTGGGGTCACCGGCCAGGTGAGCGGCCAGGGCATGCTCGGCGGCCTCCGCCGGATACGCCCGGAAGGAGATCAAGGCACGGAAGCAGGCGGCATGCAGCTCGCTGCGCACTGGCGGTGCGATGTCCTCGTAGACGCCTTGGCGGATCAGCGCGTGGGTGAACCGCGCCCACCCGCCCTCGGCCTCGTGCAACAGGCCGCCGCGGAACAGACCATCGATCTCGGTGGCGGCCTCGGTCGCGGACAACCCGGCCACCTCCGTCGCGACAGCGGCCCGAAATCGCGTACCGAGCACGCTCGCCGCCTGCAGATAACGACGCCCAGCCGCGCCCACCCCGACGAACCGAGAGAACCAGACCTGCCCCTGGGCGAAGCTTCCACTTCGACTCAGCTCCAGAGCGCCCTGTTCCACCAGCAACGGATTGCCACCACACAGCTCGATGGCCTGGTCGACTACCTCAGCCGAAACCTGCCCACTCACCCGGGAACACAGCAACTCCCGAGCAGCATCGGTGCTCAGCGGAGCCAGCGGCTCGATCACGGCCAACCCCTGGGCGGCCAGATCCTGCGCCGAGGTCACCGCCTCCGCCGGCCACGGGCGCGTGGTAGCAATCAACGCCACCGGCAGGCAGGCCAAGCGACGGCAGATCAGATGGATCACCGTCAGCGAGTCCGGATCCGACCAATGCAGATCATCGAGCGCCAGCAGCAACGGACGCACCGCCGCCTCCCGCACACCCCGGAGAATGCCGTAGACGCGGGCCTGCGGGGAGATGTCGGCGGCCTCACCACCGTCAGCGTCCAGCGCCACGCTGCCATCGAGAAGCTTCCCCTTAAGTACTTGATCGAGAGCCTGTCCGATCAGGCCGAATGGCAATACCGCCTCCACCTGGTCCCCACGCCCAACACCAACCACAAACCGTGGTTTCGCCAGGGTGATCGCGTGCTCAAGCAGGGTGGTTTTACCCAACCCCGCGGGCCCGACCACGAACAGCGCCCCTCCCCGCCCCTCGCCGGCGTCATTGAGGAGCCGCTCCAACGCACCCAGCACATCACCGCGCTCAGCCATCCCGGTGGGCGCACGCTCGGATCCTCCGATCATTGCCATGACCACGCCCCTCGGTAATCCATTTCGTGTGCACTTATACGGCCAGTCGATCCTCGACTCACCAGCACGCACGTGAGAATGAATCAGATAGCGACGATCCCCTGGCTGCCGGGCGCGAGTCCCTGAGGAGCACCGGGATCGCTGTCGGAGGTGCCGAAACCGGGGAGCGTGTCAAGGTTGCCGTCGGCCTCGATCCGGAACACGCTGATCGTCATCTTGTTGCTGGGCACGGCTTGATCGCTCAGCTCGTTGAAGCCTGCGGTGATGATGTACAAGAACCGGCCGTCGCTGCTGACGGCACTGTCTAGAGCGGCGTGGGAATCACGGGTGATCCCGGTATGACCGTCCCGATTCAACAGGCTCAGTGTGCCGGTGGGGTCGATGCGGTAGCCGGAGACCGAGCCGCTCACCGCGTTCGACACGTAGGCGAAGCGCGGATCGGCGACGCTGTTGGTCACCACCCAGCACGCTCCTTGCTCCTCCGTGGACACCGATCCGCTGACCACCGTGAGCGAACCGTCCTTCTCGATCCGGTAGGAGGACGCGGCGTTGGAGAGCTCGGAGACGATCAGCAGATCTCGGCCGACGACGGTGGCGAAAGTGAAGCCGAAGGGTATCCGGCCGCTCGAACTGTTCTTCCTCGGAAACCCGGCGTGCCCGTTGGCGTCGATAGAGAAGACGTCGATCACGTCGGTCCCTTTTTCGGTCACCACCAGCTGGGTCCCATCCGAGGTGAAGCCCACCTGGGCGGGATCCGCGTTGTCGCTTTCCAGCGGCGTCGGTTCGCCCGCAAGGGCAGTCAGCTTCCCGTCGTCGCCCACGGTGAACCCGGCGACATTCGGATGGCCGTCGTGGTTGACCACGTAGAGCAGGTTACCGTGGGAGGTGACACTGATCGGCCGGATACCCCGGGAAGAGACCCGATCGGCCAGTTCCAGCTTATCTCCATTAA
The DNA here is from genome assembly GCA_023252195.1 of Pseudonocardiales bacterium. Classification (GTDB taxonomy): domain Bacteria; phylum Actinomycetota; class Actinomycetes; order Mycobacteriales; family Pseudonocardiaceae. Next base: position 4,758 of record JAHEXI010000022.1, on the reverse strand, counting down.
TGGCGAAGACGGAGACCTCGTCGCTGCCAGGGTCGACCGCGAACAGGAAACGCCGATCGTCACTCAGCTCCAGCGCCCCCTGCGAAGTCAATGAATCGTTCTGCGAGTCGATACTGTTTCCGGCACCCAGACCGCCGGTCGGGAACGTTCCTCCCTTGGTGAGGCCACCATCGGTCGCTCGGTTGAAAACCGTCACGGAGTTACCCGTGTCCTGATCGCTCATAACGTAGACGAACCCGGTACTTCCAGGCCCTGCGGTAGTCATTGTCAGCTCCTTATGGATCGAGCCGGGTCGACCGGATTTCCCGGTTTATCTCGACGACCCCGGCGAAACGAAGAGAGACGCTGGTTCTTGGGCTCCTCGCGAGGAGCCCAAGAACCAGCTGGGAATGAATTAGAACGCGACGATCCCCGTGCTGCCGGGCGCCAGTCCCTGGGCGGGACCGGGATCGTTGTCCGCAGTACCGAAACCGGGCAACGCGTCAAGGCTGCCGTCGGCTTCGATCCGGAACGCGCTGATGATCATTTTGTTGCACGGAACGGCCTGGTCGCTTTGGACATTAAAACCCCCGGTGAGCACGTACAGGAAACTGCCGTCGCTGCTGACCGCACTGTCCAGGGCGGCGTGGGAGTCCCGGGTGACGCCGGTGTGGCCGTCTCGATTCAACCGGCTCAGTGTGCCGGTGGGGTCGATGCGGTAGCCCGTGATCGAGCCGCTCACCGCGTTCGACACGTAGGCGAAGCGCGGATCGGCGGTGCTGTTGACCACCGCCCAGCACGCCGCGTCTTCCTCCGTGGGCACCGACCCACTGACCACCGTGAGCGAGCCGTCCTTCTCGATCCGGTAGGAGGACGCGGCGTTAGAGGCCTCGGAGACAATCAGCAGATCCTGACCGGCGAAGGTGAAGCCGAAGGGCACCTGGCCATTCGAGTTGTTCTTCATCGGTGGGCCGACGTGTCCGCTGCCATCGACAGCGAAGACATCGATCACGCTGGTCGCTTTCTCGGTGACCACCAGCTGGGTCCCGGATGGGGTGAAGCTCACCTGGGCGGGATCCGTGTTGGTGCCTTCGAGCGGCGTCGCGGTAGCCGCCAGGGCGGTCAGTTTCCCGTTATTGGCCACGCTGAACCCGGCGATGGTCGAGTCGTCGTGGTTGAGCACGTAGAGCAGGTTGTCGTGGACGGTGACGCTGATCGGGCGGATGCCCTGGGACCCCATCCGGTCGACCACTTCCAGGGTCTCATCCATGACGGCCAGGACGGAAATCTCGTTGCTGCCGGCATCGACCGCGAACAGGAAGCGCCGATCGCCACTTAACGCGAGTGACCCCTGCGACGTCAACGGATCGATTTGAGAGTTGATGCTGTTTCCGGCGCCCACGCCTCCGGTGGGGAATGTTTTCACCCGGGTGAGACCGCCATCGGCCGCCCGGTTGAAAACCGTGACGGAGTTACCCGTGTCCTGATTGCTCATGACGTAGACAACCCCGGCGGTTTCGGGCCCTGCTGTAGTCATCGTTGGCTCCTTGATTGACAAAGTCGAGTTGACGCGCCAGTTCGCGGTTATTTGACGACTCCGGCGAAAGACAGCAGGTCGGCGATGCCGAAGCGGCCTTCGCTATCGGCGAGAGTCGGTGTCCAGCGCGGGAAGGTGGACCGGTAGGACATCGGGTCGGCGTCGAGGACGCCGAGCAGGACCTCGGCGACAATCAGGGCGCCGACGGGTCCCAGCCGGCCGCCGTTGTGCTTCAGGTCAGCCTCTCTGAGGACGTAGAACCAGAGGTAGATCGGGCCGGTGGTGCCCAGTTCGGCGTCGGTGAGGGGTATCTCACCGATCTTGCGGGCGATGTCCTGGCCGGAGGGCAGTTCCTGGGTCTCGCTGCGGAGCAGGTTGCGCACGGCGAGTGAGCGCAACTGCCGGGCGATCTCCGCCGGCACGTCCGTGATCGGGGGCAGGTCCAGCAGGCGCCGGTTGATCCTGGCTTCGATCCGCCTCGCCCGCTGCGGGTGGCTACCGTTGATCGCGAAGAACTTGGTGAAGTCCACCGCGAACTCTGGCGCCACAGGGCCGCCCCGCAAGTCAGCGCGCTGATCGGCGGGCGGGAGGGGATCCTCGAAGTCGAGCGGGAACAGCGGAAGCGTCTTGTCGTCCTTGATGATGTATTCGGAGCGGATCGTGGGGTGCATGAAGCGGAACGCGGCGACGGCGAACTCGACCGGAATGAACGGGCTACCGTCGGGCAGGTAGAACTGCAGCCCATTCTCATTGATCCGGTCCACGGTGTCCTGACCGGCGACGATGGGCAGGTACTCGTGCACGATGATCCACTGATAATGCCAGCGCACGATCTGCTGGGCCTTGGCGAACAGCGTGTCGAAGTAGGTCCGGACGTTGAGCAGCTGCTCGATGGAGGCGTTCGGCGGTAGCTCCGGCGGGACGGAGTTCGGCGCTGGTGGGAGATGTTCACCGAACACGTCCGTGATCTTTTGGGTCTTTAGCGCCTCGACGACCTGGTTGTGGAACTTGATGAACGCCAGATGTAGCTGGTTGAGAAGCAGGTTCTCGTCATTGCGCGGGTCCCCGATCAACGCCACGCCCGCCGGAGTACGCGCGAAGTCCACACCGTCGGCGGACAGGGTCAGCTTGGTGTTGTCGGAGGTCGTGTCATACAGGTGTGGGTTCGCGAACGGCCCGGAGCCGTACAAGTGGTCCAGGTCCAGCATCGGCACCCGGAAGTTACGGATTGCCTCTGGGTCCATCTGCCGGCCCAGCATCGAGGTCGCGTCGAAGGTCAGGTTGTGGTCGATGAACTGCCCGAAGAAGGTGAAACCCGCATCCATCGTTGGACTGTCCTGACCATGACTAGTGAACCCGCCATCCATCAGCCCTTGAGGCAGGCCGAACCTCTCAGCCATCGGGAGGCCCGTCGGAGGGCGAGCCTCCAGCGTAGGAAACATCCGACCGAAGCGCCCCGTGGGGGGATCCATACCGCGCGGTACATCCAACCCACGAGTTGTGGACCCATGACGCATTGACATAATTCCTCCTTGCAATAGCAACAGCCCGAATCGAGCCCAAGAATGACGTAGATCGGCGGCCTCATGCTGATCTCGTGGGGATGACACAGGACGCTGATGTGAGGCGGCGGGTATCTCCTCAGATACCCGTGCAGGGATGTGAGACCTCCATATCACCCGATCGGGTCATGCTGGGATCAGGCTGGGTATCAGTTACGTCCGCGGAGTGCCGGCTCGGGCGTCAGCAGAGGCACCGTCAACTGGGACACCCACATCACACCGCGTCACCGCCGTCGACGGGACCGAGCGGACCTCGTCCGGCACGAACCCCAACAGGGCAACGTACGGAGCTTGAGGGCGAGCCCCAGACGATCGGTCGGTCCGCGGTCGCGGCCGGGATCCACGAACGCCACGTCGGCCGACCTGAGCATGAAGAACCGCCGAGAACACCTGGGCCGCCACCCAAGACCTCCCAGCACCGACGAATGCGAGCGAGAGCGAGACATTTTGGGGGAGGCAAGGTCCCGACTACTGCACACAGACCCTCGCGCAGGACTACCACAGCGATGATCTGTCAAGTTCCCCGACCAAGAATTCCGGGGAGCTACCCAACGAGGTCCCGCACAACCCGATGTCTTCGTCCCGATCGTGACAAACCTGTGCAACGCCGCCAACGACCCCAGAAATCCTCTAAATATGGTGTTCTATGCCGGGCGATCGGTCGATCTAAAAGCATTTGCCGAGGCGCTGGCAGCCCGGACATGCAAAAATCAAGCACTGACCGTCCTGGTCGCCACGAGCGCGTTTCATAGCGTACTCGAGTCCGTACAGCAAGTAATTCAAGGTATCAACGTCAAGGTAGTCGTCGCAACCTCGGCAGATCCCGCCGCCTCCGGTTACCCAGACTTTCTCAAGGCCTACCAGACCTTGGGATTTAAAGAAGAAGACATAGACGGCTACACCATCGAACATCACGACGCACTCGCCACCGCAGCCAAAGCTATTCGTGTTGCCGCCCAAGGCAGACCAACACAACTGCCCACTGCCCAGGACGTGACTGTCCAACTCGGCAATCTAAACCTGTCCTACGCAGTACCCGGTGCATCCGGAACATTAAGCTTTCAACCGCAAGGCGGCAGAGCGACTAGACCCCCCGGCCAATCAATTCCAATCAAACAGGTCGGATAAACAACCACCCTTCGCCGCGTGGGGCGACCGCTGCGCCATCATCGCGGGTGCGATGCGCGGAGCACTATGGCTTCGACGACCAGGGGTGCGGGTTCTTCGATCTCTTCGCCCCCCGGTGCCGGAGGTTGAAGAGCAGGCCATGGCCGCGCTGCAGGCCGGGCCCGACGCGGGCCGGCAGACCGACGAGGCCTTGGCCTACGGCCGGCTGGGTTCATTCTTATGAGCTAATGTTCTGGAACACCATCGCCGACAGCGCAGCATGGGACTGACCTCCGGCTGGTTCGCCGGCGCTGCGGGAGCAGCCGCACCGGTCGAGGGCCGGCACCCCGGTGGGCCCTGCGAACCGGTCTGGCCGTGTCGATCCCGGATGCGACCGCTGGCCGCTGCTTTACTGGGTCGATGCCTCGCGATGATCCCGCCACCAACCTGGCCGGGACTGTTGCACAGAGGTAGGACGTCGTTCGGCATGCTCAGGCTCATGCGCTGCATCCGCCGTGTTCGTCCGGTCCTCCCGCCACCATCGGCGTTCGCCGGCTTCCGGTTTCCGCGGGA